>NZ_BDQX01000097.1:6781-37669 GCF_003112455.1 Paenibacillus agaridevorans | reverse complement strand
CCCGCCGGCACGGACGGAAGATTATATTCGCGTTTTGTCCACAGGTCTTCATTAATCAAGCTGTCCTCAGTGGTCCAGCCATACTGCTTCTCCCATGATAACCCATCCGCCGAGGTATAAAACTTGAAATCGCCAATGCTTTCAGCCGTAGTAGCGTACAAGGCCGTAAGGCCCAGGCTGACGATTCCGGGATAGTAGTAAGTCATATAGTCCTTTTCGGATGCATCATAGGAAGCGCCCTTGCGCATGACTCGACTTGGATCTCCGAGCAACGCAGCATTGCTCTTATCAATCATCAAAGTATCGCTGTAGGTGTCGGCCTTGCTCCAATCGTCCAAATCATCGATGGCGACTTTCGGCGCAGAGGTAGGATCGGCATTCGTGATCTCATAAAATACGACTCCGTGATGGCCGAGCGAGGGCTCCAGAATGAGCTTGCCGTTGTTGATAACAGCCGTACTCGTTGTAGATTTCAGCTCAGCCAGATTTTTATAGGCCTCTTCTCTGGAATACCAATAGTCTTTATCCGCCTGATTATAGAGCGTGAACATAACCTCGGCAGAATATCTGGACCAATACGGGATCGAATTCTCGTAAATGCCCTGTGCTGCCTGGTCCTCCCACCACGTCGGCCAGAAATTGGCGTTGTCGTCATCGACGTACCATTGCTTTATGGTGACAGTATTGCCTTCTACTGGAGCGATGTTCTCCACGACAAGCGTAGGCGCCTCTCCCATTGTGGCTTCAATATCCGCATTATAATTGTAGACCATAAGATGAAGCTTGTTCTCCGCTTCGTTATACCCTCCGATGCCTCCAATCTCATTACCCGGATCATTGGGCGATCCCGCAACCTGCGGAGTAATTTGTTGGTCTCCGACCATGCGATAGGAGAGATTGAAAATATTGGTGCTTACTGAATCAACACCGCTCCAAATGCCGTCTGTCGTCAACGACCACAAGGAGAAAAAATCGATATTCCAATCATGCAATTGGCGGAATAGTCTAGCGTCCGCTGCTGCCTGGAAGCTGTGGCCAACCGCACGCGGGGCAAGCGCCACCCCGTCCATTCCTGCCAGAATACGCCCCTCGTCGATACCGATTTCCAGATTCATTAGCCCGTTTTCAACAGCTCGTGCGCGGAGAGAGTTTAAGGTATCCTTAAGCGATTTGTAGCTGGGATTGGGCTCTCCAGGCTGTTCATCGTAATAGGACCCGGTAATAAAATTTAGTTGCGTGCCTATTTCTCCCGTTTTCTTATTGACGCCCTTCGCCACATGGTCAATAAATTCCAGATGACTCCATAACCCGGCAGAGACCGCCATCGCATGTGCTCCAACGATCAGGTTGTCCGCGCCAATGGCTTCTTGGAGAGCATCGACCGTATAATCATAAAGCTTGAGATAGGCCTCTTTTGTCTGCTGAGCATTTACGCTCCCGGCTTTGAACATATCTCCATTTTCAAACTCCGTGAGGACGCCCCACTTCCAGCTCTTCATCTCATTTACGCCAAATTCATCCACTAATGCATCTGCCATTGCTAACATATAATCGTAGTAGACATTATAATCATCCGGAGGACTGACGTTTAGCTCGAATACGCCTAATACAGGATTAGAACTGTATTTGATCGGTACATTTCCTGTAACGATATAAGGCGTCAGCCCTTGATTAACAATATTGCGGGTTGCGTGAATAAGCGTATCAAATTTGTAGTCAGTCAAATTCGACCGATCCGAGGGATCGACGAATAAATCACGATTCGTCGTGCAGCGATCAAATCCAACATAACAGCCGCCCGTCGCTTGCATCAGCTTCATCGTTTTAACAAACGGGTACTTCGTTGCAAAATAATCCGTTTCCTGATTATCTGCCATGCTTGTCCAATAAGCATCCTTATCCCACATATTCAGTTGATTGAATTTATTGGTGATCGTCTGTCCCTGGGCGCCAAGATCAAACGTCAACTGTACGCCGGCAGCGGCTTCTGCTTTTGCAGGAAAAGGTGTCACCAGCAAGCTGAACATGAGAATAGGCATAAGTATAGCGCTTACAATTCTGGTTAGGCTCATTTTTTCACTCTCCTTAGTTGTCTGAAGTCATCTTAAAACCTCATAAGCTCCTTCCATTTAAGATTAAATCACACTCTATCTCGTTTCGTTCCTTAACACATCACAAGCATAAACAAACTTACATCTCGTTTATAGAAAAATAAATAAATAAAAACATCAATTCATTAACTAATCGCCTGAACACAAAAATATCCTTTTCAATAGATAGGAAAGGTAGACCTGTCCATCATCTATTAAAAAGGATAATTGAGAATAGGTTTTAATTTTCAGCCCTCAAACATCATAGTTCACCACATAGCTATGCAATGCCGTGTGGTACAGCCCTTCGCTATATTCGATCAAATGGCCTGCCCCGTCGTAGGAGTAGCGGGAGCGCTTAAGCAGCGGAGTGCCCGCAGCAACGCCCAGTCTCTGCTCGACGTGAGCGGGGGCGAGCGTCACCGCGAACTCGTCGCGGAACTTCTCCGGAGCGACTTCATGCTCCTCGAGCATATCGTACAGCGACTGCGAAGTGAGATCGGAGAGCTCGATGCCCCCCGCCCGCATGGTGAGGTAATGCATATAGTAAATGTAAGGTTCGTCGTTCAGATGGTACAGCCGTTCGATGCGGTAAGCTTGGTCGCCGAACAGGGCATGCGGCAAGGTGCCGGGCTCGTTGACGACAACTTCGGCGATGAGCAGCTCCTTGCGGATGCGATGACCGCCTTCGACGAGCACCTCGGTAAACCGTTTCTGCTTGGACAGCTTCGACGTGGACGTATTGCGGATTACTTTCGTGCCTTTGCCGCTGCCCTTCTCCAGATAACCTTCCTGCACGAGCTCGCTGATGGCGTTGCGGACAGTGATTTTGCTGACGCCGAATTCGCTCTCGAGCTGGGGCTCGGAAGGAATGATGCTGCCCAAGGGATATACCCCGTGCAAAATCCGGTCTTTCACGATGCTCTTAATCTGCATATACAACGGTTTCGATTTCCTGGATAAGTTCACGGTGGGTTGCACTACCTTTCTACGTCGCTGACGGTTGCCGCCATCGCTTTGCGAATATCGCTCTCGGAAGACATCGGCGTATCGCCCACGATCGTGTGGGCGAGCATGCCAGCCGCCGCAGCGAACGCCACGGTCTCCTCGGGCGCCCAGCCGGCGGTCTCGCCATGGATAATGCCGCTCGTATACGCGTCGCCCGCGCCGATCCGGTCATGGACCGCAAACGAGAGCGGCTCCGCGAAAGCAAAGCGGCCGTCCTTGTACAAGAAGCCCTGCAGCGCATGCGTATTGTCGCCGTTAATGGAGCGATGCGTGCCCGCGATTGCGCGTATGTTATATTTTACCGCAACTGCGGGGATTAAATCTACGAGCTGTTCGCGGCGCGATTGCTTGTCGGTCGACATGCCCAGCGTCAGCAACGCATCCTTCTCGTTCATCATAACGATGTCCGCCAGTCCCAGCATATCCTCGTAGTAAGGCCGCGCCTTCTCATAAGCTCCTTCGCCCCACAGGCTCGGACGGTAGTTGCAGTCGAAGACGACCGTGCCGCCAGCGGACTTGACGGCTTGAGCGAACGCCTTCATCTGGCTGCGTACGGTATCGTTCATGGCCAGTGTAATGCCGCAGAAGTGGACGACGTCGATTTCTTGGGCAATCGCCGCGAAGTCGTATGCGTCCGCCGCCGCCGTGTTGAAGCTGCTCTCCAGACGGTTTGTGTACGTTACCCGGCTCGCTCTTGCGCCGAAGCCGTTCTCCAGAAAGTACATGCCGACATATTTGCCGTCGCGCCTGATAAACGACGCCGTAATGCCCAGCTTCCGCAAGTACGCGATTGCCGCGTCGCCGACGGAGTGATCCGGCAGGGTGGAGACGAGATATCCCGTGTGCCCGAAGCGGGTCAGCGCGGCGGAGACGTTAACGCCGGTGCCGGAGAACGAGTATTGCAAGGTGTTCGACTGCGACAGCAGCTCGTAGCCCGGCACCTGCAGGCGCATCATGACTTCCCCAAATGCCGCGATCCGCTTAGGCATGTTCGTCTACCAGACGTTTGGTTATGGCGAGAAGCTCGCGCACGTCTTCTACGATAGTTGCGCCAGTGGCTTTATCGATGATCGACGAATAAACGTGAGGGATGACCTGCTGCACGCCGGCTTCCAGACAAATGCGAAGGATGGCTTCGAAGTTCTCCTTGTCGATGCCGCCTGTCGGCTCAAGCGCTAAACCGGCCTCGGCGCAAGCCGCCGCAACGGCGCGGAGTTCGTCTTCGGCGTTAAGTCCGTTCATCGGGAAAAACTTGAGCGCGTTGCCGCCCATGTCGCGAACCAGCGCGATTGCCGTCTTTACCGGCACGATGGCAAGCTCGTCCTGCGCTGCGCTTACGGGACCCGTGGATATGTTGACGTATCCGACTTTGCCCGTTGGCGACACGAGGCTGTTGATCCAGCTGTCCCTCTCGCCCAGATTCGCCCGGGTGGCGCCGACAGCCGGGAACACTTGGTTGATGTGCGTGCCGCCGTAGTGCCTGGCGATCTCGGCCACAACAGCCGCTTGGCGGTTATCGCCCGCGCCGAGTCCGATGGAGACGGCGTCTTCGATGGCTTCGCCGTAGGCTTTCATGGCGGCTACGCCTTCGGCGACCGTAGGGTAGTTCTTGGACAATACGCCGACGAGCACGTAGCCTTCGGCTGCGTCGAAAATTTCTTTAGCGTTGTCGATGCTGTTTGTCAGCACGTTGAGGGCCACGCGCCCTTTGTAGAATCGTTTTGCGATGGTTGTCATGTTGGTATCCTCCCGATATTCAAGTATTCGCCGAAACATCGGCTGTCATGATTATGCTTGGCGAGCGTGTGCCGGTACAACCGCCACATCCGAGGCTCGGAGTGCCGCATGAGTATGAAAAAGCGAGTACAATCGCCGCATTCGAGGCTCGGAGTGCCTCGTGAGTATGAAAAAGCGAGTACAATCACCGCATCCGATGCTCGGAGTGCCTCGTGAGTATGAAAAAGCGAGTACAATCGTCGCATCCGATGCTCGGAGTGCCTCGCGAGTATGAAAAAGCGAGTACAATCGCCGCATCCGAGGCTCGGAGTGCCTCGCGAGTATGAAAAAGCGAGCACAACCGCCACATCCGAGGCTCGGAGTGCCGCATGAGTATGAAAAAGCGAGTACAATCGCCGCATCCGAGGCTCAGAGTGCCGCATGAGTATGAAAAAGCGAGTACAATCGTCACGCACCGCATGTGGCTCCTCTTGAAGCAGATGTGTTTGTGGGTATTGGAGCTCATACGGCGCATTGCAGGCTATGGTCGATACAAGCATACGTATGCGTTTCTAAAGTACCCTCGTGTCATCCTGTCCGCCTCATTGGATAGCGGCGTTGGGACCCTAACCAGTCACCAGCTCGCGAACCCGCGTCGCGATAACTTCCATGTCGTCGCCCATGAGCGGGCGAGGATCGATGTCGAAGTAGCCTTGGCGCACGCCGTAGTCGCGGGTATAGATGGCGATATCGCCGTTTTGCAGGCCATCAACCACTGCTTTGGCTGTCGTGCCCGACACTGACGCGTCGATTGCGATGCGAGCGCGGAAGATCGCTCGTCCGGCCTCGTCCTGCACGACCGTAACGTTGACGCCGTTTAGCTCGTTCAGCCCCATAAGCAGGTTCAGCGATTCCTTCTCCTGCTCGCTTTTATCTTCTTTTACGCTGTACTCGTCCAAGGCTTGCAGCAGGCCAAATGTCGTTTCTTTGCCGACCTTCATGCTGCGGCCGATGCCATGCAGTTGCGTCTTCACGGATTCGATGTACTGGCGCTTGCCGCCCACGATGCCGGAGGTCGGGCCTTCAATTGCTTTGGAGCCGCTGTAAATGGCGAGATCCGACACCATCACATACTTCTGCAAGTCTTCCTCTGCTGCTGCGTCCACGATAAGAGGCACGCCGTTGCGCTGAGCGACTTCCCAGGCTTCTTCGACGGAGATCATATTTTTCTGCACGGTATGATGCGATTTTACGTAAAGGATAGCCGCCGTGTTCTGGCCGATTGCGTCTTCAATATGCTCGGCTTTGCCTTCGTTGGCGTAGCCGACCTCGACGACTTTGCCGCCGCCCAGGTATACCATCGTGTCGACCGGCGCGCCGTATTGCACGTTGTGGCCTTTGAGCATGATGATCTCGTTTTTCGCGATCGGCTCCATATGCAGGCGCAAGCTGGCTCGCTTGTTGCCGCCCGACACGATGGCCGCGACGGACAAGGCGATGCCGCTCGAAGCCGAGTTCACGACGACGGCCGCTTCCGAGCCCAAAATGCGGGCGATATAGTCGCCGGCCTTGTCGACGAGATCGGCGATCTCGACGTAGTTTTGCCCGCCATGCTTCATGGCGTCCATGACGGTGTCCGTCGGAGCGGACACGCCCAGAATACTCATTCGTCCGCTGGCGTTAATAACCCTCTTAAGGCCGTACTTCGCATTTAATGAACTTGCCATCCACCACAACTCCTTTGGCTTGTATAAGTTGATCCGCAATTCGCCGTTCACCTTCCGAATCGACCAGCTCCGTACGCTCTTGCCGCACCTCGAACAACGTCAGATTGGCGGTGTCGCCGGCAACGATTCGTCCAAGCTCAGGCTTGCCGAGCCACTCTGCCGCGTTCGACGTGACTGCCGCGACGACTTCTTCCAGCGTGTATCCCAGATGCAGGAACTTCGTCATCACGTTAGCCAAGCTATACACGGGTCCGTTCTTCCGGTTGCCGCGGTAAATGTCGGAGCTGATCGTGTGCAGCGGGATGCCATGCCGCTTGGCAGTGTCCGCAACCCGGAACGAGAAGCTGGCCGTGCCATGCCCGACGTCCAACCGAACTCCGCGCGCCAAGGCGTCTGCCAGCACTTGCAGCGGCCTGCCTTCGCCATTGAACAGATTGTTCGCCTTGCCATTTAAATAATGCGTAATGATGTCCCTGTCCGCCAGCAACCGGACGACATCCTCGATGGCTGGAGGCCCGGAGCCGATATGCACCATAAGCGGCAACCCGGTTTCCTCGGAGAATCGGCGTGCCAGACGGAGCGGCTCAATGCCGCTGTCTTTTACGACGCTTTTGCTAATGCGCGCTTTGAGTCCAACGATAGAGCTCTGATGGGCCTCTAACGCTTTACGCAACTTGCTCCCGTCGATCCATGCGAGGTCCGACAGCTCATCGATGCGATGCAAGCCGATATGAGCGATGTTGAGAAAAGCGAGCAGATTCGTTCGTGCTTTTTGCCCGTTCGCAAGCAGCTCGCCGATCCGGTCCGCGCCGCAGCTGCCCGCGTCGACGATCGTCGCCACGCCTTGCTCCACGCCGATGGCGTCGATCTCGTCGCCGTATGGATCAAGCTCGGGGAACGCATGCACGTGCATGTCGATCCACCCGCTGGACACGTATTGCCCGGAGCAGTCGATGGAGGCGGCATCCTCCCATTGCTTGGCAGCTTGCCCGGACGTCCACACACCCGCAATTTGCCTGTCCTGTATCGCAGCATCGGCCGTCCACACACCCGCAATACGCCCGTCCTGTATAGCGATATCTACCGGCTGTCCATCCAAGAGTCGCAAATCGCGCAAGATGTAACGTTCCTGCTCTTGCATGTTTTCACCACATTTCCGTTGCCCGCGTTCTGCTCACTGCATTCCCGCATAGGCAATAGTCTATTCCAAGCTAACAACCCTAACCATAGAATAGCATAAAAATCGCAAATTACAATATAACGTTATAATGTTTATTGAGATAAAGCGGATGGGCTGCAGCGCTGAAGGTTGTCTCGTAAATCCCATGGTCCAAAAGATCAGTCATGAAGTAGAGGTAGCTCCCGAAGTTTTTAAACATCTCTAAAACGAAGAAAGAGCCCCACTCCGACAAGCGGTAGCGGGCTCTTTACAGTACCGGGGGTGTTTGGGACTCTGAATCTAATGTATTATCCTTTCACGCTCCCCATTACGATCCCTTTCATGAAATACTTCTGCAAGAACGGATAGGTAAGCATAATCGGGAGGGCCGCGAGGAATATTTGCGAGGCCTTCAGCGTCCGGTTGTTAATCTGGGATAGCAGCTCCGCTTCCTTAACATTCATAATTTTAAGATCGAAGCTAATGACCAGTGTTTGCAAGTAGCTTTGCAGAGGATAATGCTCGGTCTTGTTCATGAGGATCAAGCCGTCGAACCAAGAGTTCCAATGCCCGACGAGCGCAAATAGCGTAATCGTAGCGATAGCCGGAGCGGATAAGGGGAGGAATATCCGCCATAAAATCCTCCAATGGGTGCAACCGTCGATCAGCGCCGCTTCCTCGATCTCCTTCGGAATGCCGCGGAAGAAATTGAGCAGTAGGATGACGCTGAACACAGGTACCGCTCCTGGCAGGACGAGCGCCCAGAATGTATCGATCAGTCCAAGCGTTTTGATGGTCATGTACCACGGAATGAGCCCGCCGTTGAACAGCATCGTGAAAATGAATACCCAGGAGTAATATTTGCGCCACCGAAACAGACGATCATCCTTGGACAGCGGATAGGCAACGAGCATAGTTAAAATAACGTTGATCGGAGTCCCGATTAATACTCGCTTAATTGTTACCCAATAAGCGTCGGAGAACTCCGGTTTGCTCAAGGCATAAGTGTAGGACTTCAAGTTAAAGTCGACCGGCCAGAATTTTACGATGTTGGCGGTCGCCGCCGTGCTGGAGCTGAAGGAGATCGCCAGAACGTTGACAAGCGGCAACAGGCAGAGAAAGGCCAGAATCGATAAGAGAATGTAGTCAAATGTCAAAAAAAACTTTCTTCCAAACGACAAGCGCGTCATTTGCATTCCCCCTTAGAAAACCCGGTAATTGGCGAATTTCGACGCCATGACGAATGATGTAATGATTAGGATGCTGGAGATTACCGACTTGAACAAGCCGACCGCGGTCGCCAGACCGTATTGGGCGTTGACGAGTCCCATACGGTATACCCAAGTGTCGATAATATCCCCGGTGTCCATTACGCTTGGGCTGAGCAGGATAAAGACTTGATCGAATCCCGCGTTGAGAACATTCCCTAGGCTCAAGGTTACCATCAGCACGACGATCGGGGCGATTCCCGGAAGAGTGACGTGCCAGGTTTGGCGCCAGCGGTTGGCTCCATCGATGACCGCCGCTTCGTAATGGGTCGGATCGATAGAGGTCAGAGCTGCCAAATAAACGATTGCTCCGAAGCCGAACTCCTTCCAGACATCGGACAAGACCAGTGTGAAAGGAAACCACGAGGAACTGCCCAGGAAGAAGGGGGAGTTGATACCGAGAAAACCAAGCGCCCAACTGACGATCCCCTCCGAAGGAGATAATATATCTATCAGAACGCCGCCCAGAATGATCCACGATAAAAAATGAGGCAAGTAGACAAGCGTCTGGATTGTTCTCTTAAAGAAAGCTTTGCCTAATTCGTTTAGCAAAAGCGCGAAGCCAATTGAGGCGATCAATCCAGCGACGATTTTCGCGATGGCGATGACGAGCGTGTTTCGGAGGATCTGCGTAAAATCTGGCTGCTGAAATAGAAAACGAAAATTATCAAAGCCGATCCACTGGGAATCAAAGACCCCCTTGGCCGGAATAAACTTCTGGAACGCGATCACGACGCCCGCCATGGGCACATAACTGAAGATAAGAACTGCCAGCAAGCCTGGCCAGACCATGATGTGGAAAGGCAACTCGCGGCGAAATAAGCCTTTCATGTCGCATTCCTCCTAGCGATGTCAGTCAACGAGATGGGGATCGCCGCGATGACCACGGCTTCCCCACTTCTCATTATCGTTAAGTTATTGAGCGGCATTCCACTCGTTGATCTCGTTTGTAATCTCATCCCCGCCGAGCTTGTGCCACTTCTCAACGAAACTATCGAATTCGTCTATGGGGCTTTCTCCTACGATAATTTTAGTAAACGTTTCCAATTCAAGTTTGTCGAGCGTCGCTTGCTTCATCTGCTGCGTCGGTACGGGTGCGCCGTAAAATTCTCCGATTTTCATTCTATTTTCTTCGACGTATTTCTTCAGCACTTCCATCTCGGAGCCGCCTGGCCCGAAGATCAAGGCGTTGCCGAAGCTTTTGATGTCATTGTTATCCAGATAAGCCAAGACGTTGTCGTAATAGCCCTTCTGTTCTTCATTCAGCTTGGAGAAATCCTTGGCCTGGTAAGCTTCCGTAACGGCGATTCCGGCCTCCAGGTTTTTGCTTGGCGGTTCCATGCTGATGGTTGGATACAAGTAGAACGGCGTTTGGTCTTTATCCGTATTGTAGAGCTCGGCTTGAGCCTCGTCGCTCCAAGCGTTCTTTAGCTGCAGATTTGCTAATTTAATTGCGGCTTCCGGATGTTTATATCCTTTTTTGATGACGTAATATCCGGTCACCGGAATAGTGGTAGACGGAGAAGCGACTTGATCGTCCGCGGACAAAACAGGGTACGGCTTCCACGTCATGCCGTCCGCCGAGTTCATGTTCATGGCTTCCTGTAAAGGCCACAGCGGATGCCAGAAATTGGCGTAAATCAAGCCGATCTTGTTATTCATGATGTCTTCGGCGATTTTGTTGCCGTCTTTGACACCGAATTCCTTATCGATTAGACCGCGTTTATACATATCCTGAAGGGTAGCGAGTGTTTGCTTCATTTCAGGCTGAACACTGCCATATACCAGTTTGCCGGAATCGTCCTTCAACCAGATCTTGGGATAAGCGTGATAGGCGTTGGCGATTCCTTCGATGGTTGCCAAGCCGCCGAACAGATCCTTGTTAAGCCCGATGCCATAAGCCCCGGAATGGTTCTTTTTAAAGGCTTCCGCGATGTTTAAGATGTCATCGAAGCTTGTTGGCTCAGGCAGATCCGCTTGCTCCAGCCAATCCGTTCGCAACCAGATTACCGGCGTCCCTTGCTCTATGCTGCCAAAGCCCGTGATTCCCATCATTTTGCCATCGACGGTTGCCGCCTTTTTCATCAGTCCGTTTGCATCTTGCTCCATAATTTTTCTAAGGAAAGGGGAAGCATATTGGTCATAGGCGGTCGTCAGATCCTCGATTTGATCGCTCTCGAGCAACTGCTGGAATTGCGCGGGCGAGACGAACATGAGGTCAGGCAAGTCGCCGGAAGCAATCGTCACGTTCATTTTATTCTGATACTGAGCTTCGTCAGTGGTCCAGACATTCTTTACTTTAATTCCGAGTTCGTTCTCGTAAGCTCTCGTCCAAGCATTATTGTCGAGTGATTCCCCGTCCAAGAACTTGAAGCGGGCGCTCGTGCTTCTGACAGTCGTGATCTCGATAGCCGGTTCGTATTTCTCGAACGGATTGGCTTCGACGGAAGCGGGCGACGAAGAAGGAGAATCCGCGGAAGAGCTTGCTTTCAATGCGCCACCATTGCCGCTAGTACTGTTATTGCCGTTGCTGCAAGCGGATACAAAAACGAGCGATATGGATAAGGCGAGACTTGCGAACGTTATCATTCTGTTCTTTGCAAAAATGTTAGTCATTCTCTATCCCCCGAACTGATAACTAGTAGGCGCGCGCTGCCTCTGTATTAAGGATAAGGCATCCTTTCATGTGCTCACAATATTCAAAATCGCACCTCCGGAGGAGGGAACTAATCCAATTTTGACTTTTTCACGCGGATGAGGTCGCGATACTCGTTAGGCGTTGATCGGGTATATTTCCGGAAAAATCTCGTGAAGTTCGTGGCAGAGGTAAAACCAACCGCCTCCGAGATGTCCTGAATTTTCATATCGCTGTTTTCCAGCAATGAGAGCGCTTCCTTCATGCGGATCTCGTGGATGTAATCGATAATTGTCATTCCCGTCGTTTTTTTGAACAGCCGGGACAGGTATGCGGGGTTAAAGTATACGATGTCCGCCAATCGAGTCAGGGAGACGTCTCCGGCCAGGTTGTCCGCGATGTAATCTTTGATCCGGTCGATGACCTTGGTGGCTTTTCGATTACGTTCACTCTGCCTCAGCTCCAGCAGCAATGGAATCAAGCCGATAGCGTAATCAATAGCAAAAGGCAAAGAATCCGGATGGTCTGCACGCAACAGCTTGGATAAGTCGATCTCGTCCTCATGACGGCTGGCGATTCCGCTACGATTGATATAAGACAAAAGGGAAACCGCGATCCGATAATGAATTTCCATTCCTACGCCCGTATCGCCTGACGTCAACCGGGAGAGGAGCGTTTTCGCTTGCCCGAGCAAGGGGAGCAGGTCATCCACTCTCCCATCATCCAAGAGGGCGTCCAGCATGCCGATTTTGTTCAGGAGGAGACGAATCTCTTCATCGTCGGTTCGGTGTTCGTCATCTTCGTCGGACTCCCCGACCGTTACGATCGTCTCGGAATCGATGGAGGACTGATAATCCAGCGCATATTGCAGCCGGGCGAAGGTTCTGCCTGATTCCTCCCATGAGGTATGCCGATTACTGATGGCAAAGGAGATCGGAACCTGGACCGATAGTTGGATCGATTGCTGAATAACGTCCAGCATACTCGTCGCGAACATTAAAACATTGGCAAATGCTTGTTCCAATGTATCAGGTTCGATGGATGAGGCTAGTGGCTGCAAAAAACAGACCAATCGACCGCGGTCATCGATCGCGCATTTAATTCTCATGGCGGGAGAGAGGTGGCGTTCGACTATGAGCTGAATTGAATAGTCTACTCGGGTTCGCTCCGTATACGTTGGCCCATCGGACCGAACGGTCGTGATCCTGCCTACCATGAGCAGTATCGATAGCGTTGGATCCAAGGGGAGCTTTAATTGTTCGAATTGCTCCTCGCGGTCCGCAGTCGAAGCCCCGTTTAATAGATGGAGAAGGTATTCCTTCTGCAGCACCTGATTGGCCGCTTCCATCCGCTCGTTCACTCCGGAGACCAATTCGCTCCATTGCCTCGATGTCCGAATATCATCAATGACGCTTTCGACGACGGAGATGACCTTTGGATAGCCTTCAGTTTTCAACAAGTAATGCACGCCTTGATTCTGAATGGCCTCGTACACATAGTCAAAATCGTTGAAGCCGGTCAGGAAGACAACCCTGCAATCCGCCCAGGTCGACCGAATATGCCGAAGTAGTTCCAGGCCGTTCATGCCTGGCATACGGATGTCGGAAAGGACGATATCAAACCTGTTATTTTTTAATTGGCGCAGTGCATCCATTCCGGAATAAGCTTTATAAAGATCCAATTCAAGGTGGGTTAAATGCAGCAACGTTTCGAACAAGCCATCCGCGATAATCGGTTCGTCATCTACGATTAATAAACGTATCATGATTCCGTTCCCCCCGTAGTCGTATTAATGGGTATGAGTATAACGGCCTTCAAGCCGCCATGCGGACTGCGGGAAAGACTAAGCTCCCCCCGCTGGCCAAACTTGAGCTGCAGCCTTCGGTGAATGTTTAGCAGCCCGACTTCCTCCACGGGTTCGGCTTCACCTGCCAGCATAGCTTGCACGCCGAGCAGTTGCTGGTCCAACAGTGACTGTCCGTTGTCTTCTACAACGATGGCTAGACGATCGTCTGATTCCTCAAAGGTAATGGATATCCAGCCTTTATCGGGCATTTCTTCAAGCCCGTGAATGAACGCATTCTCGATAACGGGTTGCACGATCAGCCTTGGAACGCTGATGTGTGCATAATCCGGGGGGAGTTCGTCAAAATCGACCTTGATCCGGTTGCCGAAGCGTAAGCTCTGGATGTCAGCGTAAGTGCGCGCATGACGAATTTCTTCTGAGAGCGGGATTTCGTTACGATTGCTCTTCGTCATAAATCGGAAATACTCGCCGAGTTGAATGGTAAAATACTCGAGATTATCATAGTCGCCTGTTCGAGTCATCGTATTTAGAATAAACAAGCTGTTATATAGAAAATGAGGGTTGATTTGCGACTGGAGCTGCTTAAGCTCCGCGTTTTGAACGAGCAGCTTTTGCCGATACGACTGGTCAATGAGCGTATTCAGGTTTTTGACCATGTCGTTGAACTGCGTAAATAAATATTGAAACTCGTCTTTGCGATGGTGCTTGATAAAGACGTCGAAGTCGCCGTTCTCTATTCGGGAGAAGGACCGTACCATCTTTACGAGCGGCTGGTGAATGTACCGATAAGCATATAGCGAGAACAGAAAAAGAATCAGGATGCCGACAATGGAATAACACCAAATCCAGATATGATAAATTTGGATTGTTTTTAAAAGCTCCGAATTTCTCACATATTGTATGGCCTCCAGTCCAAGGGAGGAGGAACGGACCTGAAACGTCTGGTATTCGCTGCCCGCAACGTGAATATCGGACTCTCCATCCAGAAGGCTTTTTTGGTTGCGAAGGGTTTCTTCGACCGTACTATCTATATCGGAGCTCTTGGCGCTTAAGAAGAAATGGGATGACGAGTCGCGAAGAAAAATGCCGCTATTCTTGTACTGCAGGAGAGGGAGCAGAGAATCCCGCAGCTCCTTCTCAGAGAACTCGACGACGATCATGAAGTACGGACGGATATTGTCCGTCTGCCGGTTAAGCGCCTTCAAGACGACATAGGGGCGATTGTCAAAGTAGAACATTCGCGACCGATCGTCGTGGCCGAGGAAAGCATCGTACTCTTGCTGGCGGAAGTTCTCCGGCCAAGCCGACGAGGACAACGTTCGGCCAAGCAAGGGAATGTGAATGCGGACGTCCGAGATATAACGATTACTGTTTTTGAGGGCGAGAAGCTGCTTTTTCAACCGTCCAATCATTTGGAATTTCTCGTACTCCGAATATTGAGCCGTAGATTGGGGAAACAGTGATAGCATAGCCAATTCCTCATCGCCCATCAGCATTTCGAACAAAAGGGCCTGCGTTCGCTGAACGTCCTGATCGAAGTTGTCGAGCACCGATTCGAGAGAAACGCGAATCGTACCGGAAAGTTGAGTCTTGACCGCTCCGATGCCCCAGTTGTACAACACGATCCCAAGCGAGAACAACGGAATGAGTATAAGCAGGAATATAAGGAGCAGTTTGCTAAAAATCGAATTTCTCCACAGAACCCGAAACAAGGTATTACCTACCTCCTTACCTGTATTTTCTGTCATTATATCAATATTTGAGAGAGGGGCAACAGGGAGGGGGGCGAAGAGGAACAGAGGGTCGCAGCATCCTGTCAATCCTCTGTAAAAGAACCGAAATCGTTGATCCTTACCTTAATGGCGAACGTGATCTCCGAACGGCTGAACACGTTGTCCCAATCCTCTTTGACTTTCTTCCATGCGGCGGGATTCTCGATCGCCAATCTTCGACCGAAGCCGGCAACGTCGCTTTTGTATTTCGATTGCAGCTTAACCATCAGCTCCTCCATCATTGCAGCGAGTTTGTCCTCGAGCCGCTTGTCGAGCGCGTTTGCGTAATCATTCGTTGTCGGATGAGACTGCTCGTCCCATGTCTCGATGAGTCGCCCTAGCGTATGGATTTCGACCTGAAATGAAATTTGGTCTCCTTTTACTTGAGGCGTGATCTTGCTGCGCAAGGACTTTATTTCGTAAGTAATCGTCTCTCCGTTCCAATCATCGGTCTTAATCACTCCCGCATTACGATCGCCGGACAGCCAGGCCAGACATTCTGTGTTCTCTTGATTTAAGGAACCGATCCATTGCCCGGTGGAGCCGTTAATTATGCTAGCACCAGACAGCTCCAGTTCGCCGCCGCCTGTTACGAGCGTCTGCAGGACGAAGCTTTTTTTGGAGTGTGTCAGCGAATCCAATCGGCTCAATGTGATCGGTTTCAGTACTTTGCTGGTCCTCGACCGATTTCTCACTGCTTTGGAAAGATGGAACGAAGGAACTTCATTTAGCTTCTTGGACATTAAGGTTTCCCTCGCTGGTCCTTGGCTTACATAAACTAGAGTGCTGGGACGAATTTCGTTATCGCGCAGCAAGAAATCCGTCAACTGCTCGATCGATTGTTTGCGCAGCAAATCGACGGAGATGATGATTACCTTGAGATGATGTCCCATAAGGGGCCGGTCCAAACGAATGGAAAATTGTCGAAGAATCTCCAGGATAGAGTCTCCGCTTCCTGATATATTCAGAAAAGTGGATTTCTGGTCGTTCTGTTTTTTGCCCTGTTTTTTTTGGGATTTGAAGGGCACCAACTGAAGGGTAGCCATTACTTTATTCCGTTTCGAATAGGTTGCGCCCTTGGATTCGAATTCTTTTTCGATCGGCGCGGGTTGTCCCTTGTCCAAGGCAATGCCGGTAAACAGGGCCACATCCTCGATTTCCTTGCTGCTCCAGCATCCGGTCGGCATGACAAGAATGGCGGAGAGAAACAAAGTTAGGAGGACAAGCTTGCGCGGGCTAGACATGCTGTTTCATTCCCTTCGTGCGAATCAGCCAGACCACCGTGAGCAGCACCAGCAGAAGGAACAAGCTGATGTTCATCATGCCGATCATATCCCCAAGGAGCAACAGGTCTTGCAGACTTTTGGGGACCATGGTGGACAACAGGATGATCGGAACCATGGCAAAGATGACCGGTTGGTAGGACAGATTAAAAATTTGGGCTACGCCCAGGGAAGACTGGAAAAAGAAACTGCAGAAACTGCAGAACATCTGCATAAGCCAGATAACCATTAACGGAAATTCCAGCCGTTCCACGAAAAATCCGCTTATCTCGAAGCTGCGAATGAGATCGAGGGTCGGCCAGGTGCTGGTCATGGCAGAATCGATGGATATGCCGCCTACTACAAAGATCACGGTTATCAGATAGACGGCAAGCAGAATGGCAAGACCCCCGATCATAGCTTTGGCGGCTTGACGCGGATTCTCCATGAAGGCGACCAGCGTTAGAATGACTTCGTAGCCCACAAAGACCGGAATAGTTGCCCTCAAGCCTGCAAGGACGGGAATAAAACCGTCTCCGAGAACCGGACGCAGATTATCGATGTCGAACACGCGAGAACTGACCGCAAAGGAAATGAGCAATACGAACATAGAGATGGGGAAGACGATCTGATACACCCTCGCAATGGCATTGATACCCCCGCTGACCAGATAGGCGCCTACCCAGATAAAGGGCAGCACGACTGCCCAAATAGGTGTTCCTTCAAGCAGGAAAAACAGCGTGACCTCGGCCAGTGAACGGATTTCGAAGCCGGCAATAATCAGGAAGTAGCAGACGAGAAGCAGGCAGAACGCTTTGCCGGGCAGCCTGCCTACGATTCGGTTGGCGTACTGGAAGATCGTCTGTCCGGGGAACTGTTGAGACAGCTTGACCATAAGCAGAATGACGGGAATGACGATGATCCCTCCCAAGAGAACGGCCACCCATGCATCCGGCGTCTTGGTCGCTTGCGTGACGTTTCGCGGCATGGTCAATATGCCTGCGCCCAATATAGTGTTCGTCATGAAGACAATAGCTTGCGAGGTGGTGATTCGATCGTCGGTGCGAATGAACAAGTAGAGACCTCCTCCCAGAGTTACGATTTGCGTTTATCGTCTTGCGTCTTCATCATGGCCGGTCTTCGCTTCATCAAGGCGCGCGGCGCGCGGAAGAAGAGATCCTTCCAGTCCCGGGGCCGGAATGGCGATACCGGAGTCAGATAAGGAACGCCGAAGCTTTTTAATTTCGTCAGATGACTGCAGAGCAGCAGGAAGAACAGAATCGTACCGAACATGCCCAGAAACGCCGCAAATATCATACCGACGAAACGCAGCAGCCGCAGCGTTATGCCTGCGCTGTAGCTCGGAATGGAGAAGGATGAGATGGCCGTGACGGCTACGACAATGACCAGGAACGGGCTGACGAGGCCTGCTTGCACGGCCGCGTCTCCGATAATAAGACCGCCGACGATGCCCATCGCCGGGCCGACGGGTTTGGGCAATCGGATGCCGGCTTCCCGAAGAATCTCGATGGAGACTTCCAGGATAAGCACTTCGATTAGAGACGGGAAGGGTACTCCCTGCCGCGCCTCGATGATGGACAATGCCAGCTCCGTGGGGATCAGGCCCGGGTGGAACGAGATAAACGAGATGTAGAGCGACGGGGCCATCAGCGCCATAAACGCGGCGGCAAAACGCAGCATTCGCAGCAGCGAGCTGGGCAGCCAGCGCTCGTAGTAGTCCTCTGGAGACTGCAGCAGCATGCTAAACGTAGCGGGCGCGATGAGGACGAACGGCGTTCCGTCCAGCAGTATCGCGATCCGTCCCTCCAGCATGGCGGCGATAACCCGGTCAGGCCGTTCGGTATTCTGGAGCTGTTGGAAGGGACTTAGGTAGTTATCCTCGATCAGCTCCTCGATATAACCCGATTCCGCGATAAAGTCGAAGTCCATTTTCTGAATGCGGGCCTTAACCTCCTCCAGCAGGTCCGGATTGACGATATCCTTGATGTAGGCCAGGGCGAGATCCTTCTGCAGCCGGGTGCCTACCTGAAAGGTCTTGATTTCTAACTGTTCGCTGAGGCCTTGCCGACGCAGCATCGACGTATTCACGCTCAGCATCTCGGTGAAGCTAAGCCGGGGCCCCCGCAACAGCCCCTCGGACAAGGGCTCCTGAACTGCGCGATTGGCTCCGTCCGGGCATTCGATCAGCAAGCCGCTCGGCTGACCCTCGATCAGCAGTCCGGTATATCCGAACAGCACCGATCGATTGAAGCTGTCGAGGCTAGGGGCTTCGAAGAGATTATTAAAGGGAAGTTGATCATGCAGCCGCTCCGGTTCGGCATACACGTCCGCGCCGGCTTCGAACATAAGAAACTCCATCAACTGAAGGTCGAGCACCCGGTCGTTCTGCATGCCAGTCACAAAGAACAGCGTTGCACGGACGTTCAGCTTCGCCATTCGAAACTCTCGAGAACATAGATCGCTGTTGCCGCCGATACGCTCGCGAATAGTAGCGAGATCGGTTGCGTAGTCTCCGCTAAATGGCGAGTTATTGGGTGCGGGGGGATCGGGATCCTTTTTGTTCTCTGCGGTGTTGGGATTTCGTCCTTTGCCTGCAAGAGAGTAAGTTTTCTTGTATACGAAACTGGCCACGATAGGTACGAGGCACGCGATGGCGGCCTGGAGCCATACATCCCATGTGGGGAAATAAGAAATGACGGATGATAGCATGGAGGCCTCCTTTGCCGGGTCTGGAAGTCGAAGTATATGGAGTTTTCCATAATTGGGATTGTTTTAGTCATTTCTCGCCAATTATTTTGTCGCGAGGGGAACCGGGAGAGGCATTCTCTTGTCTAATAGAGTAGAGGGGGCGAGTATGAACATGGATCTCCGGTATATGGCCCATATCGAGTCAATCGACAAGTTGGACTTGGGTCGGCTCATGGACGAATACGGCGACGAGGTATGGCGGTATGCGTACGCGATGACGCGCAATCGCGAGCTGGCTTGCGACATCTCTCAGGAGGTGTTCATTCGCGCCTACCAGAAGTTCCATTCTTTTCGGGGACAATCATCCATGAAAACCTGGCTGCTGTCGATCACCCGCAACCTTGCCATCAACGAACGGAAGTCTGCCTATCTTCGGCGCATTCTGCTGTTTGAGCGGGTGCATCCCGGAGGAGAAGGCGCATCGGCAGAATCGGCTTATCTGGACAAGCAGGGGGAGAGGGATCTTTGGACCATCATTATGGGGTTGTCCGTCAAGTTGCGCGAGGCGCTGGTTCTTGATCTGGAGCATGGTCTCCCGATGGCGGAGATGGCGAAGCTGCTGGACGTATCGGAAGGCACCGTTAAGTCTCGGCTAAGCCGGGCCCGCAAGGCGGTGGAGAAGGCACTGAAGGAGGGGACGGCATGACGACGATGCCCTACGTGGAAGCGAAGACAAGTACTCGATGGCGGCAAAAGCGGAAGAGGAGGGATGAAAGGTGAATGAACGGAAGCCGGATTGGTACGATACCGCGAGGCGGCAGGGATTGGCAAGGATGGCTGGAGAGGGATTTACGGAGGAGATGAAACGTACGGTGCTTCGGAGTGCGGATGGGGCGTCTGCGTACAAGGGAAAGGGAGCCGGCGGCATCAGGCAACTGCTGCGGAGGGCGATGGCCGCCGCAGCGATAGGGGCAGCCGCGTTGTTTCTGGTCTCGACGTTGCAAGATGGCGGCTGGCGGGCTGGCGAAATGAAAGACCCGCGGACTGCTTCGGCTGGTTTTTTGGGAGAGCGCAAGATAAGGACGTCCGGGGGTGAGATCGCTGTCGCGTACGGATTGCTGGAGGGCGAACGGCTTGAGAGAGGCGATGCCATTATGTCGAGTTCACCGGAGCTGCTGCCGGGACTCGGCAATAGTGCGCACCCCATTGGCAGTCCGGGGAGAAACGTGATCGAGACGTTAACCTATGACGACATTACGCTGCTGGACAGCAAGCCATGGGATGGAGTCGGGACCTTGTTGAGGTATACGATAAATAGTGCCGAGTTGCGGCTTCCCGAGCTGCCGGCCGATGAGGAATATTTTGGCTTCACGTACGACGCGTTCACGGGACCGGAGCGTATCTATTCCTGGGGGATGGGACATTCCTTCGGCTTCAATCATGAGACGGTGCGGTTGTTTGGCCAGGATATGCTGAAAATATCGGCGCAAGGTCATATCGACGGCATCGGTATAACGACGTGGTACCTGCGGAAGAAGGAAGACGGCCTGGAGACATTCCTCACCTTCCACTATCCCGCCATGCACGAGCGCGATCTGGACGGCGACGGCGTCGAGGAACTGATCGCGGTGTCCGGCAGGGGCAACCAGATCTATGTGTTCAAGGAACGGAACAACGAGCTGTATTATGCCGGCATTCGCGAGCTGCTAGGAGCGGGTACAGGGGTTACGGTGTCTTACGACCCGACGACGGGATTATTCGGATTGTCTTTGTCTGGGGGCGAGGAATCGCCTCAAACGATGCGTACTTATCGTTATGCGGAGGGCGCCGACAAGCTGGTCCCGCTTTAGGCGTGAATGCGATGAGGAAAACTCTTTTGGCGCGGGGAGCGGTTATGATATCATCTAGGCAATGATTATATTCTCGTCTTGTCCAAGGAGGAAGCAGCATGTCGAATACGCTTGGTAAGCCGCCCGTCGTTCGCGCGGAGATGTTGATTCGCAGACCTGTGCAAGAGGTGTTTCGGGCTTTCGTCGATCCCGAAGTGACGACCAAGTTCTGGTTCACGAAAGGCAGCGGCAAGCTGGAGAGCGGCGCCAAAGTGCGCTGGGATTGGGAGATGTATGGCGTAGGGGCGGATATCGACGTCCTTGCCGTTGAGCAGAACAGCCGCATCGTCATCGATTGGGGAACCCGCGTGGAGTGGACGTTCGTTGCGCGGGGCGAGAACGAGACGTTTGTCACGATCGTCAACGACGGTTTCGAAGGGACGGCGGACGAGCTGCTGGAGCAGGCGATGGATGCTACGCAAGGCTTTACGTTCGTATTGTCGGGATTGAAGGCGTATCTCGAGCATGGCATAAAGCTCAATCTAGTAGCCGATAAGTCGCCCGACGCGAATATCATAAACGAATGACGCTGGATGCGACAGGCGTCCTGATGCCCCTTCTCTCTCCGAGCTGCTCGGAGGGAGGGGGCTTTTTTTCAATGATAGGAAAGGGTGGAAGTGATGCTGGACATGATCGAGTACGACTGGAGCAGGCGTCAAATGGTGTAGTTGCTCTGAGAGAGCTGCCACATTAGGACAGCCGGATTCGACTGTCTTAGGCCCCTGGTCAGGTGCTCGTCCGAACGGATAGGGCCTGCGAAGCAAGTGCGGCCTTGCAGAAACCGCCGATAGGAGAAATCCTTCCTACAAACGTTCTGTATCGACATTTTTTCATGAAAAAACATTAATGGACCTACATGACCTCCGCTAGATGTAAGGCCAGGGCTCAGTATGGCAAAGTATGACTAAGGATTGCCGAACGGCGGCAGCCAGGCCAATGGACAACTGTACGCGGAAGCGCCAAACGGGCGCGATATTTATTCCTGAGGAGGAAAACGGTCATGAACTATCATTTCTTCGTAGGCAACGATAATGGGAACAGCGAGCATGATCTGATCGTGGACGGGCGCTTGATCATGCAGCCGAACGTCAATTGCAGAGTGGACGGGCTGCCATGGCGGGAGGAGCAGGCGCCGGAGAGCTTCGTGAAGGGGCTGCAGGAGCAGCTTGTGGTGACGATCGATTCGCCGGCCGTCAGGCCCGGCATGTATTATATCGGCAAGTTTGCGCTGGAGAGCGGCGAGGTGATCGACAATATTCAGATCGGCATCGATATGAAAAGCGACATGGACCTGCCCATTGTCAATACGCTCGCTCAAATCGCCGCGGTTGCCGTGCAAAAGGCTTATGAGGAGAGCGGCTCCATTATGGAGCCTCTTGAGGTGGAGGTCGATATGGCGACGGCGCTGCCGGTGACGCAGCATACGGATGAGTCTGCGGCGAGATTCGAGCGGCGGTTCATGTCGGGGGTCCATCATGTAACGGTGCATCTCGGCACTCACCGCGTATCGGTCAAGCTAAGTTTCCCGTTTGTAAAGGTGGTGCCGGAGGCGACGCCGGTCATCTTTACGCTGCAGAAGGATGCGGAGGGGAATTGGCGGCAGGGAGAACTGTTTGACCACTTCTCGGAATCGTACGGGATGGAAAACAAGTTTAACGGGAGCTACTTCAAGGACAAAAAAATACTGCACATCGATATCGGGGACGGATCCACGGAATACCCCATCACCGAAGGGAACAAGTTCCTTCGTCAATTCGTGCATGGCAGCCATCACGGCGCCGGATATGCCATCGAGGAGGCGCTGCCGGAGTTTAACCGGCAGATCCATCTGCCCGATAGTCCGCGTCAATTTTTCAGCGACGTGCTCAAAAATCCGAAGCATAAGTACCATGCAAGAGCCTTGAACACGCTGAAGCGGTCGCTGGAGAGCCAGGTGAAACAAATCGTGCAGCAGGCAAAACGCCAGCTGACCAAGGCGCGCAACGAGGTTGATCTGATCTGCGTCTACGGCGGCGGCAGCATATTGATGCGGACCGTGCTGTATCCGTATCTGAAGGAGCTGTGCGACGAACGGGAAATTCTGCTGCTGTACGTGCCATCCGACTACGCGGTCAAAATGAACGCGATGGGTCTCGACGCTTTTGTCCGGGGCAAGATCTACGAGGCGCTTAAGCAGAAGATGGTCCAGCCGGCATAGGCGGGGAGGAAGGCGGGCGACGCCAACATAGGGGACAGGCAGGTGCAACATGATGAAAAAGACCAAGCAGCCGGGCGACAATATTAGCTTGAAGACGCGCAAAAACGAAAATGCATTCGTCATGGCATGGATCAACGCGCAGAGCAATCTGATGGACTCGCTGCGTTATCTGGTAGAGAGGGAGGTCGCAGCGAACGGCGTTCGCAATCTGCAGACCTGCGTCCCTGTGGAACGGAAGGGATTGCAAGGCTTGGAGTCAGGGGCGGCACATGATACCCGGCATAACGCGGCATGGCGGGAAACATCGACGGCGCGTGCAATGATGGATGAAGGCGCGGTAGATGAGGCGCAGAAGCGGGCAGCGCCAAGCGCCGGCGAACAGGCAGATGGTATACGATGGCCGATGGAGTCTGATTCCGGCGAAGCTGCAATTATGCGGTACCTGGCAATGTCGGGTGCCAGCGACGAGGCCATTCAGGCCGCCTTTATCGCAGCGCGTCAGTTGGCTGCCGCGTCGGCAGCGGATGAATCGCCGGCAGCTGCAAGTGCAGTAGACGACGAAGTCGATGAATTGTCGGCTAATGCGGCGGAAGAAGAAGTAGATGAGGAAGATGTCGAGGCTTGGAGCTGAAGGAGAGCGGTAGCGCTTGGCGGGCCTCCGCCTCGATGCATTCCTGCAAAAGCTGATGCACAAAAAGGTTGGACGAAAAACCTTGCGTTTTCTCGTCCGACCTTTTTATTTTGGGGACTTATTGAACAACTCGATCCACCTTAGGATAGGGTCGGCAGAAGAAATTTGACTCGCCTGTGCTGGAAAACGGGACGTAGTGAATCGGGAGCGAGGGGCGGTAGAGAGAAGGTCACCCTGCCCGTACGGACTCTGAGAAACAATGGAGCAAGCAGAAGCCAGCAGCTCGAAACATTCGCATAGCCTTGCATTGCTTCGCGTAGCTTGCATAGCTTCGCATAGCTTGCATCGCATAGCTTTGCACTGCTTTGTATAGCTTGCATAGCTTGCATCGCATAGCCTTGCATTGCTTCGTATAGCTTGCTTCGCATAGTCTTGCATTGCATTGCGTAGCTTGCATAGCTTGCATAGCTTGGATAGCTTCATATAGCTTCACATAGCTTCGCTTGCGCAGCCTTGCTTCACATTGCTTCGCGCCTCAACGCACCCTATTGCAGTACTTAGTAACACTAAAAACCTTGTATAATCATAACGATTTAGTGTTACGGGATAACACTTGGTCATATTAGGAGGCTCTTTGTAATACTCGGCATATTCATCCGAAATTCATCGGGAAGCCCCATGTGTCCTTAAATCATCAACAAAAATAGTTCGTATTATGAAGTAATACAAAGTTATGTGGGAAACAATGAAATTCGTTTATTGCACTACTTGGTGATATTCCACAACATTTCATAATATTGCATCATACCTGCTGACCCATGTAAGAGCTCGTAACAATATTTTACTTCAAGGATGACAACTAGTTGGCTAGGCGCTAGGCATAGAAAGAGCAGTTGGGTATGCACTGCTATTACATGATGAAGGTCCCCATAATACCCTCAGATGAACTCGTTATTCGTGGCCAGCGGTCTGACGTCTGAAGAATCATATAACCTCGTTTCCGAAGCGGCCAATCATTATGGTTTAATGGGAAAAACGCCCTCTAAATACTGATTCATAATTCTGATTAAAGTAATTAATAGGAAAACCTCCCTATAAATACGGCGAATAGACCAAATGTGAGTTGAAAGATGTTGATTAATGGGAGGAAATCCTTTTAAACTACAAAATATTACGAAATCTGGCGAATTAGAGGGAGAAAATCCTCCTATTTCCTCGTGTTAACCGTTAAACGAGCGCGGCCGGAAGCGGAACCGTACATTTGTAATTTACATCTCATCTCCCAAAGCACCAACCCAAGCACCAATCCAAGCACCAATCCAAGCACCAATCCAAGCACCAATCCAAGCACCATCCCAATTAGCTTCTCAATTACCTCCCCAAGTCCCTCAGTAAGCCCAAATTGGGGCACACATACACCAGCCGCGCGCTTACAAAAAATAATTTACAGCATGAGGCGCAAGCTCATATCGAACGATTCGCTGCTTAGCTCCGCTATACGCTGGGATCAGCCAGCCGTCGGCTGAAAGACTTCGCAGCATTCGCATCGCCGACTTGTTATCGATGTCAAAGTGTCGAGCGACATCAATAAGCCTGATTGGTGCCGACGACTGCATAGCCAATCGTAGGACCTCCTTCTCGGCCAGCAGCGTTCGGGAGACCGGGACTTGTCCCGTCTCATATTGGCCGATAAGCAAACGCAGCAAAGTCAGGCATAAGTCCGGCCGCTGCTCCACATCGTCGTATGAGAACGAGATAACCTGATAGCCCATGGCTCTTAAGAACGTTTCGCGATTCAGTTCGTTGCAGAATTTCCTCCGGTCCATATCTTGGACATGGGTGGCGTATCCCTTAATTTCAATGATTAGTTTGATGAAGCCGGGCAGCCAGGCAAAATCGGCAAAATAGGATCGCCCTCGCCAATCCGGAACCTCGTACTCAGGATGCAGATGTTCGAAATGGCCGCGAAGCAGCCACCAAATTTGACGCAGAAACAAGGTCTCGGCATGCCGATGCCCCCTTTCTAGTCTGTCACGTCTTTCGCCGGACCTAGCCGACAGGTGCTGCTTGACAAATTGTGTATGTGCTTGGTCGAAATTCATAGGCGCACCGCCTCCCGTGGAAAATAAAAAAACGCCCCGTAAGCCGTCTAAGGCTGGTACGGGACGTTCTTCGTCTCTACACAGCATCGTAAAACAATTAGCTCCCGATGTCTAGAGGGCAAAATGTTTTTATCGACCTGAGAAAGGTTAAGAACTTTGCGATTATAATACCCAAGACAAGAAACTGGGTTAGGGTCAGCACCAGAAAGCGAGCGAGCATAACCGCACCCAAGTAGAAATGTGGTACACTACTAGGAGTGCGTCGGCCGAAATGGCCGGGAGCAGTTTGTAAAGCAGTACAGAGAGGACACAGCCGGCTAGTCAGGCGTGATTATAGAGCAGAAAGAGGAGATCGCGGCAATGAGCAAAGAAGAATTGATTCTGACGGCGGAAGGCTTAAAGAAGATTGAAGACGAGCTAGAGGAGCTTAAGACGGTCAAACGCAAGGAACTGGCACAGCGTCTAAAGGTAGCCATCAGCTACGGCGATCTGAAGGAGAACAGCGAGTACCATTCCGCCAAGGACGATCAGGCGTTTATGGAGACGCGCATCCTGCAGCTCGAGAGAATGCTGAAAATTGCGCGGGTAGTCGATGCGGGAAGCATCGCGCTGGATAAAGTCGGCGTAGGTTCGATCGTTACGTTAAACGATATCGAATTCAACGAGAAGATTGATTACCAAGTGGTGGGGCCTGCGGAAGCGGATGTCGCGGACAACAAAATTTCGTACGAAAGTCCGCTGGGACAAGAGCTGATGGGCAAGAAGGTCGGCGATATCATCAACGTCAACGCGCCGGTGGGCATTATTCGGTATGAGCTTCTGGAGATCAAAGTGTACTAATTTTTCGAATGTACAGCCAACGCTTAATTTATCGCTTTCTGGGCATGTTATAGCTAATCGACAGTACCCAGCGAAGGAGCGATGAACAATGGCGAGAAGAAGAAAGTATGCCGTGCCCGGAGCCGAGCAAGGAATGGCGGTGTTCAAGGCGGAAGTGATGAAGCGGGAAGGCTACCAGGTGGACCCGAATCGGCCGGACAACGTGAAGTTCGAGGTGGCCAAGGAGCTAGGCGTCCCGCTCAAGCCGAACGGCAACGGAAATTTGACGACCGAGGAAGCCGGACATATCGGCGGGCGGATCGGGGGCTCCATGGTGAAAGAGCTTATACGCCTCGCCCAGGATCAGTTAGCTAAGGGAGATCCCCATTAGAGAAGAGCCAACAGCACATACATGGTGCACGAAGCAGCCGGAGTCGTCTCGGACGATTTCCGGCTTTTTTGTGTCCAAAGTTCAGTAATGATTTTCATTCTCATATATTTGTGGTACGATTCCTTTAAGAGAAATCCTAATTAAGGAGTTATGCCCAATGACAATAGATGCAGAAGCGGTATACGACGTAACCGTGATCGGCGGCGGGCCGGCCGGCTTGTATGCCTCGTTCTACGCGGGACTGCGCGAGATGAAAGTGAAAATTATCGAGTTCCAGCCATTCCTGGGCGGCAAGGTTCATGTCTACCCGGAGAAAATGATCTGGGACATCGGCGGTCTGACGCCTGTTACCGGCGAGCAGCTGATTGACCAGCTCGTCCAGCAAGGCCTGACGTTCTCGCCGGCAGTCGTAACCGGGGAGAAAGTAACGACCATCAGCAAGAACGAAGAAGAACTGTTCGTTCTGCATACTTCCTCCGGCGCCGAGCACTATTCGCGAACTGTCATTCTGGCTGTGGGGGGCGGCATCCTTAAGCCGACTAAGCTGGATATCGAAGGCGCGGACCGCTTCGAGGTCACCAATCTGCATTACACGGTCAAGTCGCTCGGACGGTTTAGAGACAAGGTTGTTCTTATCTCCGGCGGCGGAAACGCGGCGATCGATTGGGCCAACGAGCTGGAGCCGATCGCCAAGAAGGTGTATTTGACGTACCGGAAGGAAGTTCTGAAGGGCCATGAGGCGGAAGTGTCGAAGCTCAAGAGAAGCTCTGCCGAGGTTCTGCTCAACTCGTCGATCGGCAAGCTGATCGCGGTGCCGGGTCAGGAAGCCATAGGCTCGGTCATGATCAACAACCACGAAGACGGCTCCGAGATGGAGCTCGCGGTCGACGAGGTCATTATCAACCACGGCTTCGAGCGCGACTCCGACCTGCTGGAGAAGAGCGAAGTGAAAATCAAGATGCACGAGGCGTGGGGCATCGCGGGTTCCTCTTCCAGCGAAACGTCCGTGCCGGGTCTATATGCCGCGGGCGACATCCTGGCGCACGACGGCAAGCTTCACCTGATCGCGGGAGCGTTCCACGATGCGGCCAATGCCGTCAACAAGGCAAAGCAGTTCATCACGCCGGAAGCCAATGCCTACGGCATGGTGTCTTCCCATAACGATGTTTTCGCCGAGCGTAATCAAGAATTAAAGAAAGCCATGTACGCGGCCAAGTAATCGAAACCATCCCCGTGGACGGGAAACCTCATATAGAAGAAGCGTATCCGTGTCGGGCGGTGCGCTTCTTTTTATTGCTTGGGAAATGATGCAACTGCAACGTGTCAGATGGGGATTGCGAACGGAAAGGAGAGCTATACCTGACGAAGGGACCGGTTGAGAATCTAACGGACAAGAGCGTCGCTATTTGCTTGTTTATCTCCATAATCAAATTCTAACGGACAGGAGCGCCTCTATTTGTCCCCAATATGGAGGAAAGCTGCTCAGACGGTGCGAATAGCGTCGCGTGTGTCTGTTAGATTTCAGAAACACGTTATAATCGAGGATTAGCGTCTCACCTGTCCGTTAGAAAGGAGAACCGGAGCGGTTGCTCCCCGGGTGCCCCTTTTCTATAATGGATGTACTTATCTGCGCAAGAAGGAGGGCGTTCCATGGGACCCGTGCGGCAACCGTTGCAATTAGATCGAGACAAGCTGGAAGCGTCCTTCCGCGGAAGAAGCGTGGCGCTGCTGCCCAAGGAGTTCGCGCTGCTGGACTTCCTATGCCGCCACGAAAGCCGGTCTTTCAGCCGCGAACAGCTGCTGGACGCGGTGTGGACGATGGAAGCGCCCGTGGACCGAACGGTCGACGACCATATTTACAGGCTGCGGAAGAAGCTTGCACTCTGGGAGACGGAGCTCGGCATCGAGACGGTGCGCAGCGTGGGTTACAAGTTCGTCTACAAGAAGCGGGAGGCATCGGCCAATCCGCTGCTGGGGCTTCCCGCATTCAACGAAGACATGCGCGGCGTCGCCGATACTTACCTGCGATATGGTCGCGGGGACGCGCTGCTTGCGCTATACAAGAACAGGGAGATGTTCGGCTTCGACGTAGACCCCGGCTTCGGCTTGCTGATCCGCGCGATGGAGGGCGATGTCCGGTTCGCTGTGGATCCCGAGGCCGCTTCGCTGAAGGATCGGGCGTTCCTGCTTCTGTATCTGTATCAATACCTCGATCCCGGGGGCAATCGTCCCTTCATCGAAGCGGCGCTGCGTGATCGAACGCTGCCGCCGGTATGGCAGAACGAGTTGGAGACGATGACGATCATTCATCTGCTGCTGGAATGGGAGGAATACGAGGAGGCGCTGCTGCGTCTGGAGAACCGGATCTCGGAGGCGCGAGAGCGCGGCTGGGAAGGATTGTTTCCCTATTATGCCAATCTGAGGTTGGCGCACGCTCTGCATGCGGAAGGGGATGAGGATTGCCGGCTTGCTCTTCAACAGGCCGAGGAGGAGCTGCGCAGGTACCCGTACAGACGGGAGGAAGGGCAGTTTCTTTTGCTCAAAGGACTGTTCGTCTATTCTTCCGATCCCGCCGGCGGCCTGGCAAACATGGAACAAGGCGTAGCCGTGCTGGGACAGTCGCAATTCGTCCTACACCTTCTGCACGGGCTGCACACGATTCTAGAATTCGCCAGACAGAGAGGCTGGGACGGAGTGCGCCGTCGTTTCGAGGGGGATTGGCAGCGGCTCATACGCTCGATTGGGCTCGACGAGTTCCAAGACGAGATGAGGCGCCAGTTGGGCGAATTTTTTGACGAAGAGGCGGTCCTCTGATCTCCTTCTGACAATAGACGGTTACGGTAGTGGAAACGATATGGATGGAGGAATTTCGTCATGAAAGTTTCCGCTCCGGGAGCCGCACGTATTTGGCAGCCGTTGAGAGAACGAGGGTTTCGCAGGTTATGGACGGGCCAAACCCTGTCCGACTTGGCGAATTGGCTGGATTTTGTCGCGATCAGTACGCTGATCGTGTATGCATGGGGGCACGGCCCCGCGGAGATGGCGCTCTACTCGGCATGCGTCGGGCTTCCGTGGGTCGTCATCGGCCCATGGGCCAGCGTCAGGGTTCGAAGATTCCGCGGCAAAACGATACTGATCCTATGCGACGTGCTGCGCGCCGTCATCGTATTCGCGATGGTATGGGCCGATTCGCTGCCCGTATTGCTTGCGCTAGTGTTCCTCAAGATGAGCGTCAGCTCCGTCTTCGATCCCGTCCGGCAGCAAGCCGTGAAAGGGCTGGTAGGAGCCGAACGGCTGGCGCAGGCGACTTCGCTTAGCGGCATTTCGGCGAATTTGACCAAGATCGTCGGACCGATGCTGGGCGGGATATCCGCGCTGTGGCTGGGGCAAGCCGCGCCGTTCGTTATAGGCGCCTCCTTGTATGCTTTATCTGCCGCCATGCTTGCAGGATTGCCGCGGTGGGGAACGGAAGCGCGAAGGGCGGAACGCGGCAGAGGCGGGGCTCTGCGTCAAGCGATAGCGCATATGAAGGGAAGACCGCTGCTCCGGGCCGGCATGGTCTATATGGGGCTGACGTATGCGCTCATCTTCGTGTACGACAATCTGTTCGCCGTGCTTGCGAAGGACGCCGGTCTGCGGGAGGAAGGCTTCGCGCTGCTGATCGGCTGCGTGGGCGCCGGAAGCGTCGCGGGGGCAATCGCCGCCG
>NZ_BDQX01000097.1:0-6594 GCF_003112455.1 Paenibacillus agaridevorans | reverse complement strand
GGCTGCTGGGGGCCGCGCTCATCGGCTACTGCGGAGCGCAAGCCGCCGTTCCGTTCGGCTATCTCATGCAGACGGAGACGACGGAGGACACCATCGCTCCCATGTCGTCGCTGGCATCAGCCGTTCAGACGAGCTCCATGCTGATCGCTCCCTTCATCGGCGCCGCGGCAGCGGCATACTGGAGTCCGGGAGGCGTATTCCTTGCGGCCGGCTTCGCTATGCTGACCGTTGGTGGAATCGTCTGGACAAGGGGTGCCGCTCCCGGGGGAAAGGCGGCTTTTTCCGCAACGGAAGCACGGGAAAAGCGTTTAACTTTGTAGCAAGCATATCGGCAAGGTCAAGGCCAAGGGAAGGGACTGGGCGAAAATGAGGAAGGTCAGAAGTTATCTAGAGACATTGGATGTGCATACCGGGCAGCGTACCGTGCTGGCCACGTTCGATAGGCGCATTGAGGCGCCGAATTGGACGAGAGAAGGAAAGCTGATCTATAACAGCGGAGGGAAGCTTTATGCCTTCGATCTGGAGACGGGCGTCAGCGAAGAGATACCGTCCGGCTTCGCCAACCGGTGCAATAACGATCACGTGCTCTCTCCGGATCATACGGAGATCGCGGTCAGCCACCATACGGCGGAGGACGGGAAGTCCCGCGTCTACGTATTTACTTTGGCAGGAGGAGAGCCGGTCATGGTGACAGAGGAGGGGCCAAGCTATCTGCATGGCTGGTCGCCGGACGGAAGCACGCTGGCCTACTGTGCCGAGCGAAACGGGCAGTACGATATCTACACCATTCCGGTATTGGGCGGTCAAGAGAAGCAATTGACCGACTCGCCGGGATTAAACGACGGGCCGGAATATTCGCCGGACGGCCGACACATCTGGTTTAACTCCGTTCGCAGCGGTCTGATGCAAATCTGGCGCATGAGGTCCGACGGTTCCGAGCAAACGCAGATGACGTTCGACGAGAGCAACAGTTGGTTCCCGCATGTATCGCCGGACGGAGATACGGTCGTCTACATTGCCTACCGCAAGGGAGATGTGGACCCCGGCGACCATCCCGCGAACAAACACGTGGAGCTGCGCGCCATGTCCAGCGAAGGCGGACCCTATCGCGTGCTGGCGGAGCTCTTTGGCGGACAGGGAACGATCAACGTCAACTCTTGGTCCCCGGACAGTACCCGTTTTGCGTTTGTCAGCTATGAGCTTGTCGACGAATAGGCGATAGCCAAGCTGGACAAGATGCCACCGGCGTTATGTGCCATAATCGCAAACAAAGCCTCCGATTCTGCAAAAGTCCGCAGAATTGGAGGCTTGTCTTGTAGTCGGGGACGGCCAACGGCGTGTTGGCCCTGCTCATGGCCGATCCTTCGATGGCGTATGCAACGAAGATTACCCTTCGATGCGAGCCAGCTCCTTATGAACGATGGGTGCTACCTTGGTGCCAAGCAGCTCAATGGAGTGAAGAATCTCACGATGCGGCATCACTCCCACGTCGAGGTGAAGGAAGAACCGGGTGAGACCTAGGTTCTTGCGAAGCAAGACGATTTTTTCGGCCACGAATTCAGGATCGCCGACATACAGCGCTCCGCGCAGCGTACGAGCGGCATCAAACGCCGATCGGTCATAAGCCGGCCAGCCGCGCTCGCGTCCAAGTTTATTCATCTGCGCTTGTGTGGGAGGGTAGTACAGGTCGGCCGCCCCGTCTGTCGTATCGCCAATAAAGCCATGGGAATGCGACGCGATCTGCAGCTTGCGCGGATCATGTCCGGCCTGTATGGCGGCGCGCTTATACAGATCAACAAGCGGAGCGAAGCGCTCCGGCATACCGCCGATAATGGCGAAGACGACCGGCAGCCCCAGCATGCCCGCGCGCACGGCAGATTCCGGGCTGCCGCCGGTGGCGATCCAGACGGGAAGCGGATCCTGGACGGCTCGCGGATAGATGCCCAGGTTGTCAAATGCGGGACGGTGGCCTCCGCGCCAGCTTACCTTTTCGGACTTGCGAATCGCGAGCAGCAGCTCCAGGTTCTCTTCGAACAAGGAGTCGTAGTCGTCCAAGCTGTATCCAAAGAGAGGGAACGACTCGATAAATGAACCGCGGCCCGCCATAATTTCGGCTCTGCCGTTCGACAAGCTGTCAAGCGTGGCGAAGTCTTGATAGACCCGCACGGGGTCGTCCGAGGAGAGGACGGTGACAGCGCTTGTCAGGCGGATATGCTTGGTCGCAGCGGCAGCTGCCGCCAACGTGACGGCGGGGGCAGAGGCTGCATAATCGGATCTATGATGTTCGCCTATGCCGTATACGTCGAGACCGACCTGATCGGCAAGCACGATTTCCTCCACTGCGTTGCGCAGCCGTTCGGCATGGCTATCCGGGCCATTTGTTGCTTCCAGGAACGTGCTGATGCCGATCTCCATTTTTTTTTCTATAGTCATTGGATAAGCCTCCTTGTTGTGTTGTAGTAACATTACTTATTTATCAGTTTACTATAAAATATAATGTTTCTCAACAATAGTAAGTAAAACGGCCTAAGTTCGGTTTTTGTATTGCGGGATGCGGCTCCCTCTGCTATATTTTGATCAATCGACTGCTGGTGGTGACTCGCTCGGCAGACTTTTTAGTTTTGGCCGAAGCCTGGTATTTTATTTGACAGCTTCTGAAGGAGAAGGGGGTGCCGGCATGAGTGCGATCGCGTTAAGGGGTCATCATTTGCTCTGCCTACTTGGTTATCGGGGCAAAGGGTATTCGGACGGGTTCTGCGCCAACATGACCGAGATTTATGAGACGCTGCGGCTCCATCCGGAGACCGTGATTGAAGTGATCGAAGGTCCCGACGATATATGCCGGGCGTTCCCGAGCGACCAGCATTCCCATTGCTGCAATGATTCCGTGTACCGCAAGGATTACGATATTTTGGCGCAGGTGGGGCTTGCGATCGGCAGCCGCTCCAGTTGGCGCGGCGTGTTGTCCAGGGTGGCAAGCAACGTGGGGCCGGACGATATCCGGACATTATGTTCGGACTGCCGCTGGGAGCCATATGGACTATGTAAGGAGGGCGTGGCGCATATCCATGGTAAACAAGAGTTGCGTCTGCTGCCGGAGAGCGAAAACAAAGGAGGGGCAAAATGAACATACGATTGGATGTGCGGGGAGATTCCCGCGTCGCGATTATCGAGAGTGAAGGAGTAATCGTGAGTGACGTGCAGGACGCGCTGGACTTGATGGCTACAGTGAGCTACGAAACTGACGGCTGCAACAAGCTTTTGATCCGCAAGGAGGCCGTGAGCGAACACTTTTTTGAGCTGAAGACGAAGCTGGCGGGCGACATTCTCCAGAAATATGTCAATTACGGAGTCAAGCTTGCCATTATCGGCGAATATGGCGGATACGACAGCAAGAGCTTGAAGGACTTCATCTACGAATCGAACCAAGGCAAGCAGGTGTTCTTTTTGCCGGACGAGCAGGCTGGATTGGACGCACTTCATGGGGCAAGATGATTTATAATGTCTGGAAAGATTGGCCAAGCGGCGATGAAAGGGAAGCTAGACTGCCCTCTTGCATCGTCGTTTTTTATTGCAAGAAGTGAAGGAGAGGCGCCTTCAATCCATGATTGACAATTTGTAAAGATGGCAGTAAGATGAGGTAGAGTTGTTCTTAATTAAGAACAACCACGCAGAATAGGATTCTTTTTACAGGCTATCGTTGTGTTCTTGAAATATAGGAAAGTATATCATCTTGCCATACTTTCTCTATGTTTCTCGTAACGAAACGCGCTTCGCCGTAAAAGGTCGGCGCAGTCGGTTCACCTGGTTTAGCATCTCATACCCGAGTGGAGGTGTTGTGTTTGGGGAAAAAACAGTGGGTAACGCCAAAGTTGGAAACACTCGACATTAAGATGACTGCGACGGGAAAAGGAAAAGGCAAAGGGAAAGGCGGCTCCGGATCGGGCTCCGGTTCAGGCTCAGGCTCGGGATCGTCGAGCATCGGCTTCGGCAGCTAGGACAGACGTAAAGGCCATATGATTCGATAAGTCCTTATCCCTATCTGTAAGGGGTTTGGGCTTATTCGAACAGATAGATGCATTTTGCAATTCTTAATAATGAACAATTACAGAGGAAAATCGGAGGCCTGCCATGATCGAGCAGTGGAAGGGATACACCTATAAAGCTTTCGGATTACATATTGCCACAGAAATCCCGTTTCTAGGCGCCAAGCCGGCGGAGGAACGATCTCATAACACCGATGTTTGGGTCGAATGGGGAGATTTGACCGCTCTATGGGAGGAGGTATCTAATCCGGACGACGCGTTCGTCGTACTGGATGACAAAGTGCTGTTTCGGATTGGGCAGACGGCCGTCTATTCGGTGGAAGCGGGTACCCGGGTCATCGTTAGCCCCGAAGAAGGCGCGCACTTGGAGCGTATTCGCCTGTTTCTCGACGGTTATTGCATGGCGATTCTGCTGCTGCAGCGAAATATTCTCCCGTTGCACGGCAGCGCGATCGCCAAAAACGGCCTGGCGTATGCGATTGTCGGCAGTTCAGGCGCAGGCAAGTCGACGCTGACGAAGGCTTTGCTAGATCAGGGGTTCTCGTTTGTCAGTGATGACATTATTCCCGTCGTTCTGTCGGACACGGATAATGAGCTGGCGATCGTCTGGCCGGCGCTCCCCGAGCAGAAGCTGTGGCAGGAGAGCCTGAGCGAATTAGGGGTCAGCCGGGAGGGACTTCGTGTCGTCTACGAGCGGCAGGCGCATTCGAGCGAATTGACGGAAGAGATTCGTACGAAATATGCCGTTCCGGTTGCGAGGTTTAGCCATGCCCCGATACCTCTTGCCGGCATATTCGAGCTGGCGAAGCGGGAAGACGCCACTGAGCTTGTTCCTATAGAAGGAGCGGAGCGACTGCGCACACTTGCTCTCCACACCTTCCATCGCTCTCTGATCGAACCTATGGGCTTGCTGGAGTGGCATTTCCGGACAATCGCGGGATTGGCAAACCGGACGGACATGATGCTGCTAGGCAGGCAGCGGGATCAATACTCTGCGCCGGCACTTGTCCAGCTAGTGCTCGAAAATCTCATTATAAAGCGGGAGAACGCGTCATGAGCGGCGGTGCTGCGCGAGTTGTAAACTCCCCCGTTATCGATTGTCTTCGCCTATGAGCCATATTTTCGGTTTTGCAAGGCAAGTCTATCGTTATGCGGGGCCTGTGCTTTGGCTCAATTCGGTCGCGCTGCTGCTAGTCGGCCTGCTGCAATCGATAGGACTTCTGCTCATTCTTCCGCTGATCGCCATTACAGGGCTTGTCGAATTCGATTCAGGCAGCATGCCATATGTTGGATGGCTGTTCCAATGGTTCGAGGATGTGCCCAGGACGCAAAGCTTGTCGCTTATTCTTGCGATTTATGTATTGATCACCGTCTGCCAAAGTCTATTCAACCGTCATCAGACGATACTGAACAAAAAAATACAGCAGGGCTTCGTTCGCAAGCTCCGGGAAGATACTTACAAGGGGCTGCTTCGTGCAAACTGGGATTTCTTTATTCGGCACCGGAAGTCGGACATCGTCAAAATCATGACGACGGAGATCGCCCAGGTAAAAAACGGCTTAAGCGCTTATTTTCAATTCGCGTCTTCGCTAATCTTTGCTGCGGTTAAAATCGTTCTTGCGTTTCTGCTTTCTCCGTGGCTAACGGCGGGCATCCTGACCGCGGGCCTGGTTTTGCTGGTCTGCTCGCGTTATTTTACGCGAAGATCGGAGGAGTTCGGGGAGCGAAATTTACAGCTGTCGAGGGTGTACGTCGCCGGTATTACGGATCATCTGAACGGAATCAAGGATATCAAAAGCAATACGCTGGAGCAGGCGCATGCGGACTGGATGGGCGACGTATGTCGTCAAGCTGAAGATAACGCAGTGGCATTTACGCGGCTTAAGACGAACTCGCAGATGCTTTATAGCGTCGTGTCCTCGGTGCTGCTCGCCGGCGCGGTTTATCTTCTTGTCCACTTGTTCCAGTCGCAGCCCGCCCAGCTGCTTCTTGTCGTGTTGTTGTTTTCGCGGTTGTGGCCAGTCGTTGTCCGCATGCAATCCCGATTGGAGAACCTGTCGAACATGATTCCGTCATTCGAAGCGCTGGTGGAGCTTCAGAACGAATGCGAGCGTTCGCGGGAATTGCAAATCGAGAGCTTTAGCAATGTACGTCCCATCAGGCTGAATGAGGCAATAGAGCTGAACGGAGTCTGGTTTCGTTACGACCTTCGTAAAGAAACGTTTGCGCTGCGAAATGTGGACATCGTCATTCCGGCGCAGGGCATGACAGCTATCGTTGGTCCTTCGGGCGCAGGCAAAACGACGATGGTCGACGTGCTCATGGGGCTAAACCGCCCGGAGAGGGGGGCGGTGCGGCTGGACGGGAAGCCGCTGACGGATGATAATTTGCTGTCATTGCGGCGTTCCGTCAGCTATGTGTCGCAAGAGCCCTTTCTCTTTAGTGCCAGTATTCGCGACAACTTGTTGTTGATGGAGCCGGACGCTTCGGACGACAAGCTTTGGAACGTGCTGGAGCTTGCCTGCGCCGCCGCTGTAGGTCGCAGGCT
>NZ_BDQX01000096.1 GCF_003112455.1 Paenibacillus agaridevorans | reverse complement strand
CGAACACCCTGCTCGCCGTTGTTACGCCCTGAGCTTTAGCAATTGGGCATGCTGCTAATATAATCCCGCTACGGCGCTCCGGGTCGGCTACAGCTACCGGCTTATCCTTATACTCAGGGTAAGCAGCTTTTTCGACTGAAGCATAAAAGGATTGTCCGTCGACCAACAATATGGAACGTTCACGAGACATATCTGTTTACCCGTTTGACGGCCATGATGCGATCAATACTAAATGACCTTGGCTTCCCGCTTAATTCATCAAATGCAAAAACCATTTTTACTTTAACGCTGACTAATCGGATTGTCCGCTGACTGAACTTCTGCTGCCTATTGAGATAAATAATTTCGACTCGATGCCCAATATATTTATCCACCCTATATCCCGACCTTTCGAACGTTTGTTCTTATATTATATACCGAACATACGTTCTTTATGCAAGGGTAAATATATACAGGGGCATCCGAAGGAATTATTATGGTTAAAATAGCCATATGGATATACGACTGGGGGCCATTTTCATGTGTGGAAGGTATACGTTGGTGGTGTCTATTGAAGAATTGATGGATCATTACTTGATTGAAAATCTACCGGAGCCGTTTGCGCCGCGTTATAACATCGCGCCGACTCAAATGGTTTTAGCTGTCATAAACGATGGCTCAAAGAACCAGATCGGACAGCTCAAATGGGGATTAGTACCGACTTGGTCTAAGACAGAAAAAGAAGGCTTTAAGATGATCAATGCACGCGCAGAAACTGTTGTGGACAAGCCGGCATTCAGAACAGCTTTTCAACGCAAACGCTGCTTGATCCCTGCAGACGGTTTTTATGAGTGGCAGCGACGTCCGGACGGAAGTAAGCAGCCGTATCGGATCGTACTCAAGGACGTTGAACTCTTCAGTTTTGCTGGTCTTTATGAAACATGGATATCGCCAGAGGGAAACAAGGTCAGCACTTGCACAATTATCACTACGACTCCAAACAAACTGATGGCCAACATTCACGACCGAATGCCTGTCATTCTGCCCCACCGCGCAGAAGCAACCTGGCTGAATAAAGAAACGCCCACCGCCGACCTCACTGAACTGATGCAACCGTATCCGGATGAAGAATTGGAAGCCTATCCAGTCAGCTCAGCTGTTGGAAATGTTAAAAACAACTCAGACGAATTAATAAAACGTAATTAATCCATCACCTTTATACGCTCCAATATGTTTAATACCTCCTAAAAAAGCACAACATAAGGCAACGACAGCTGGGAGGAATTACACATGCACACAGTATGGAAAGGTGCGATCAGCTTTGGATTGGTCCATATTCCCGTCAAAATGCATTCCGCTACATCTGACAACGACATCCATTTTCGAACACTACACAAAGACTGTAGCACTCCAATATCGCATAATAAATACTGCTCACGATGCGACGTCCAGGTCGATCAGGCTGATATCGTTAAAGGCTATGAGTACGAGAGAAGTAAATTCGTCCTCTTCAGCGACGAGGAGATCG
>NZ_BDQX01000095.1 GCF_003112455.1 Paenibacillus agaridevorans | reverse complement strand
CGGAAAGTCCAGTCCCTCATTCAGATTTCAACGTGCAAATTTACTGGAAATTGAGAGGTTCGCCCCCAGCTCCCTCGGGAGCTGGAAAATGGCTCAAAACAATGTTCAAGAAATACTATACGAGGAGGG
>NZ_BDQX01000094.1 GCF_003112455.1 Paenibacillus agaridevorans | reverse complement strand
ACGCAATACTACGACTACCTAAGCAAGCATTAGCATGTCTCCGGATTTAGGGGGTCTAACCGAAAGCGATCGAACGAGTGAGTTTTTAGTGAATAGAGCTGCTCAACGAAAGTGTATAAGACGCCTAGAACGCCGGTTTTGCAGGATACTGAGAGGATATGATTACACCTGGCTGGTCTCCTGACGGGGAATGGTTTCGTTACACTCACCTGCAGATTAAGACGATTATCTATATGAATATTAATAGGCAAAAGCCTCTAGCAATACACTCTGAATGAGTGGTGCTGGAGGCTTTTTAATTATATTTAGATCTTCTGCGGCTGTATGACTATGGATTGATCCACTCTGCATGCTGCAGCATCCGCTTGATCATGATGGCAGCCTGAGCGCGAGTTGCATGGCGATCCGGCATGATGCGGCCGTTCAAAAGGGCTTCGACACCTTGAGCAAGATGGAAGTGATTAGCCCTGCCACCGCCATTAAGGCTATGGAGATGAAACACAAGCTCACCAATGGTAGTACAGGCGGCTATACGCATTATGGGCTGGAGGAGATTAAGCTACGTGAGGCTGCGCGAGAACGGGCCATCACAGCAGCGATTCTACAGTTTGTCCCGATGGAGCAGCATGATGCTGTGATCGAGCTCATGGAAACTGTGACACGGGAGTATTACGAGTCCATCGGCTTGGGTGAAGCCTACGCGCAGCAGGTGGCAAAAGAGGCAATGGAAGATCATGCGTAACGAAGAGGAGAACGCCGTGATGGACGTTCTCCTTTGTTGGCTTGGTGGAGCGTGTTATGTGCTGTGATGGAGCGGATGAAGCATAGTCATAACGGAGCGGCTTTCTAGGAATCGATTAAGGAAGCTGTCGCCGTTGGCATTGATCAGTTTTTACAGCATCTCCAGTCGGGAAGAGCACAAGTGAATACGGTACCTGACTTCGAAAAAATGGTCAAGCTTGGGCTTCTTATGTGTGGGGAGCCTACCTAGCGATCAGAAGTCACGACCGATATCAGGATGCATGAAACGCAGTTGGAAGCAATTATAAACACACCAGAGTTTGAAGCAATTAAAACCAGATTGGCTGAACAAATGAATAGAATAAATGAGGAGAACTAGCTGGAATCGATGGGAGAACGCCTGTGATGGACGTTCTCCTGTTTGGCTTGGTGAAGCAACGTGTGGGAAGCTGTGATGGAGCAAATAACTCTAGAGTCCTCATTAGAATGAAAAAATGCTTTCCTCCACTTGTGCCTCAGGATGAACCCCAACCTTTGTAGCAAGATGTTTATCACTAATTGTACGCCAAATTCGCTTAACTTCCTCAAAATCCTCGTAGCAGCAACTCTTAAATTTCTTCCCACTCGCGCAGCCACAACCATCGTTACGTCCTAATTCATTATATTTTCTGAAATGAGTCGGATCAGTAGTAAATAGCTCCCAAACTCTTTTGTCCTGTTCATAAAAGAAAATTTCCTTTTTCAGTGTCGATCCACCTACTCTGCCTGAATCATATCCTACGTAAACAGCAGAAGGAGAACTCCATTCAAAATGAGGCATTGCTTCAAGCAATGGAGATTTTTCTCGACTAACGCATTTTTTATAGGAATTGTTGATGATAATCTTATTTATTAAACTCACTTCTTCCGCATTAAGTATGCTCAAAGTGTCTGGATGAATAAACTCAGGTTTTCGACCATGATATAAAACAATGTAGTATTGACTGGAAAAAGGCACTAAAATCATGACATCCTTCAAACCTAAGTGCCTATTGCTGATGTTGCCGAACCTACTTTTAATCCGTAATGCAGCAGTTGATATATACTGGTCGCTAAGCAAAAAATGCCCTTTATCACTCTTCAGAATCGCAAAATTGTAATAATCTTTAATCGAATTCCCCAAATCATTGATGTACTCTGTCTTCGTTAATTTATTAAGCAGCATCGAAATACGGGCTTCTTTTCTCGAAGTTTCATAAGCAAATTCATGTAGTAATGCCCCGCTCCGATAATAATATATTACAATGGCATTTAGATATGATTGAACATGCTTTTTAATTGAATGAATCGTTCCCTCGCCGCTTTCGTACAAAGTAACTAAACGCAAAGCCTCGATAATCGCAGGACCGTAATCACTTTCTACTTCCTGAAAAAACTTCTCTAACTGATTTCGAGCCAAATCTGGATGTTCGTATGTAAACCGCTCAGACATAGAATTTCTGTAGTGAGTCGGATAAGGACCTTTGTTTTCTTCCAACAACACCTCAAAAACCTTTTCGTTAAAAGCAAAATGTTTTAATACACTCTGTGGTATATAATGCTGGTTTTTAACAACATCACTCAATATTATCCCCTCTTATAGCGTTTTTTAACTTCTCTAAAAGGTATATTTTTGGCTTGCCGATGGCTCAGTACATTATTTCCAAAATTGTGATCGCTGGAGGACTTCTTTATAAATCCTTTCAACGATTTTGTTAACCCAGCATTTTTATGAAGTCACTTAATTTAAATTGTTGTAAAATATTATCTACATAACTCTTATCTAAATCCTTACCACTATTACTTAAAAAGTAGCAGCATTGATTGGAGTCCTTATCAAGCACAAATACATGAGGATAGCCATTGAGTTTTAAAGTATATAATGAGTTTGATGCCGGCTCCTCATAGTATGAATCAGGAAAAATAGGACTCACTAAAATTATAATGTTTAAGTATAAAGATTCTTTTGTAATCTTAAATACAAATTCATTAAGTTTCATTAACACTTTTGCATATGCCCGTCTCATTTCTAAAGGAGTGGAAACTTGCAAAATACTATTTTTCATTTCTATAAACAACTGATATTCGTCTGCTTGGTGCCTTTGAATTTTTTCCTCTAACTTTTCGATTGATTCGGGACTTCTCAAATATAATTCTAACAGATTTGCTGCATGAGCTAATTTTTCGGTACCCACAAATGTTTTGTCACAGTTTTCCACGATATTATCAATGAATTGTTTATCAATATCATATTGACTGTATCCCATACGTTTCATTTCGGGATAAACCATAATATAATGATGAAAGCTATTATTGATTGATCCAATTACTTTATGCATATAAGAATTCATTTGTATCATATTGTAGCTCTGAATGTAAGGATATCCCACTAAATATGATTTCGCATGAAGCAATTCATGAATATACACTTCTTCTCTATTGATTGCAGAAGAGTGAATATCAATTTGTATAATCTTTTTTTGGGGATCATAACTTGAAGTACCTAAATCACTAGAAGTATTAATTTCTTCTGAATTTGAAAATCTTACATCAATTCCCTTTTGTTTAGCTATTTCAACAACATCTTTAAATAGTGAAAGCCTCTCTATTTTTTCATTATTAATCAAAAACTCTCCCCCCCTAATATCTATATCTTAAATTTATTCACGACGCCCTACCGACCAGAAGCAGGCAATGCGGATAGGTTCGCAGTGTTGTCCTCCCGACTCTGTGTCTCTGCCAATTGCTCCTGAAGTACCAAGGAATCGTTAGGCTCCGCAAACCTTCATCTCCAGAAGCAATGTTCTCGACATACCACAATTATACCATTGAAATGGAAAGCTTTGTCGTAAACAATTCATCCTTAGTGGGGTGATTATCTTTCTATAGCACCTTCCTCCACCGCTTTTACAGTTCTATCGGCCCTTCTTGACATCACAAGTTTTTCGCCGTCACTTATGGTACGGCTCCCCAATTAATCTAATCACCCGAAAACCGTTCCATCAACAGCAACACCCGCATCAACTGATACGGGTATGCCACGCGGCCGAAGGTGAGCTTCTTATCGACGCAGAAGTTGCCTAGCGAGAAAACGAAATTCGTTGCACGATGTTCGACTTATCCGATTCTGCTGGCTTCTTGAATGTTCTTCCACGTAAATTAATTCAAGTCTCCAAATATAGCATCAGTGAGAAATGCGAGTTTTGGTTTAGCTTCCTTTATCTCAGCCTCTGTCATGCCATTTAATATTACAAAGACTTTAGTTCCCTCATAAAAAGTCATCGCTAGCGTTTGGCATTTGAATCCGTCAATTTCACTGAATTGGTATGTAAAAATATCAGGATTGCTTCCTTGTAATTTAGTATTCCAATGCTTTTGTTCTAACACTAAGAGATCGGATGATCTTTTGTTAAATTCTGTTCCTTTAGGATCATCTTCGTGATTAAAAATTGTTGAGACAACAAAACAACTGCCTTTAAAAACTTCTTTATATTCGTAAAAATATAATGCTCGTGTAATGGCCTCGAATGAATGTCTTAACTTATTAGTATCAACGGTTATCCAAAGAACAGGAAATTCTTTGTTTTTCAGTTTGAAACTAGTTTCTTTTTCAATCTTTATTATTTTGGGATTACGAAATCTACTACGACTGACTTTCGTTGCGGTATGAACATAAGCCACAAAATTATTACCTACTTTGCCACTTAAGTTGGCCATCAAATATTCATCTAAGTTAGACTTATTCATGTTATGTTCATCACAAGAAGGGACAGTTATCAAATTATTTCTAAATGATTTATTTAATACATCTTTCACGTCTTTCTCCTCGGGAAACAGGCATTTAGGTGGAACATGCTCCATTGAAGTAGTCTCCTTACCACACCAATAACATATTGCACTGCCCATAATTATCACTCCATTGATTAACAATAATAATAAACGTGTATGTTTTATAGTGTTTTTCAGCTGTTTCGGATAACGTTACTGTATTACTAACGCCTGCCGATAGTCGGGTGTGTGCGGCTGAATCTATTTCCATCTGCTGAAATGCCTCTTCAAATGCCTGTCGACTTTTATCAGGCCTAGGGTACACACGCCCGATGCGTGAAGTGCGGTGTTAGACAATATATTTGCACTTCATTTGAGTTAACTTACAAAATAATTCCTCGATTAATTGCTCTATATGCTCTTTATGTCCTTCTTCATAGAAGTAAATGTTACCCGACTCATGTACCAAAAATTTCAATACTTCAACAATATCTAGTCCTAATGATGGTAATCCCGTGATATTAAGTGACCAACCCAACGGCATAAAGTGTATAAACTTATTTCTTAATTCGTTTAATTCATTGATTGATGTATTTATTTGCTTTGTCGAAACAAAGATTTGGCTATGTGTAAATTGCTTCATCACATCAGATTGAATTTTTTCAAAAAGATTTGTAAAGTTATCCATCTTCGCCTTAGGATACCTACTGCCTTTTCTGTATGCCTCAAGCCACTTATTAGCGTGATCTGGTTTCATTACAGACAGTGAATTACTCCCTTTCAATGCCAAAATCATAAATGCTTGAAGGCAATTATGTAACGAAATAAGAAACCTCCTGCTCTATAACATTCTACCCTCTCTGATACTCTCAGATGATGAGTCAAGTACATGAATTATTATATTATGTGAAGTTAGTTTCTTCCTGGATTATTTTCAAACATTCTCTTATAGTCATCCCTTGTCATGAATCGACGTGGAACAATTTCGTTTTCTAATGCCTTACTCCATATGCACGACACCTCGTCAAAAGTAATTAAACTACATTCAAGCATCCGATCAGAGTACTTAAGAATTACATCAGCAAGCAGTGCATAACACATTGCAACTGGTTGAGGCAACGTTAATTGTCTGTTCTTGTATTCACCTTCATATACAAGAAACTCTTGTTTTCTTAGCAAATATGAATATGCCAAAGATCTATACGTTCTATGATTTAGTCTTGATAAATCGGAATAAATATTCCTATATGCCCTAGAAATGCTTTCGCCTGCTGTATTAGCAATAAAATTTCGAAAAACTCTATTTGGTATTACCTTATTATTATACCAATTATTCAAGTGGCTATCTTTATCCTTATCCGAACTGGAGAAATAAGTAGCTAGATCAATTGTTTCGATGACATCTCTAAATAACCTACAGGCTAGCCTATGACGTCTAGAATTAACTAACTCAAGGCAATCTTTTATTGTCTCTACTCCATCGACAAAGAGCATCCATACTGCCTTCTCAGATGATCGATCATCCCGTGGATATTTGCCATTCTTCTTCATTAGGAATTCAAAAAGTTCACTAACTAATACTTCCGCTTCTCTAGCAAACTGATCTTGAGCCTCATATTCATATGGATTTTCGTATGCTTCCTGAGGGGAACGTCCCCAAATAAAACTTGTCATTAAATTCCCCCTTTTATAAGAAACGTCCATTGATACTACTGATACTTAGATCGATATTTCTAAACTGAACCGTTACTCTACTAAAGAGATTATCGATGAATTAGCTGCTTGAGAACAGGGTGAATGTATGGCGAACCGAACTTTCTACCCCGATTTTTCGCCGTCACTTATGGTAGGGTTCCCCCCGATTAATCTTAAACGCCCTATAAACCTGCTCCAACACAAGAACCTTCATCATCTGATGAGGATAAGTCATCCGCCCAAAAGACAACTTCTTGTCCGCCCGAGCCAGTACGGCGCGAGACAACCCTAGCGACCCGCCGATAACGAAGGCGACGGATCCACCGCCGTAGATGGCCTGCTTGTCCAGGTGGGCGGCGAGCTGCTCGCTCGACCATGTCTCTCCCTCAATAGCGAGCGCGATGACATGCGTATCGGGCTTGATAGCCGCCAGGATGCGCTCGCCCTCCCGCTCCTTCACCTGCTCTGCCTCGGCGGCGCTCATGTTCTCCGGCGCCTTCTCGTCCGGCACCTCGCGTAGATCCAGCTTAGCGTAAGCGCCCAGACGCTTCGAGTATTCGGCTACCGCGTCGTTCCAGTATTTTTCCTTTAATTTGCCTACCGTTATTAGTTGTATCTGCATCGCTGTGCAAGCTCCTTCGTGAACCAAGGGACCGGCGCCGCGATCGCGGACATGCACGGACGGCCCTCGCCTTTGTTTATTAAAGCTATTGTAGTCGAACTAACGGTTCGAAGTCGACCAGCCGCCCTTTCGCGACAGCGTCTTCAAGCTCCGGGAACGCAAAGTCGCCCGATTTTCTCAAAAAGAGATTCAAATCGGGCTGTTCGAGGTATATGGAGGTACACCGTTAGACCATCCTATTGCCAAGGAGGAGAGAAATCATGGCTCAAGATGTTCTGTGCGAAGTGAATTCCTGCAAGTACTGGGCGGCAGGCAACAAGTGCAATGCTTCCTCTATCTATGTTGTCAGCCACCATGGCAAAAAGGCGAGCAACTCGGGAGAAACGGATTGCAAAACGTTCGAACCTAAAGTGTAATTAGCACCACTTGGGCAGCCGAGCCACCGGCTGTCCTTTTGCTTGCTCCCTTATATATTAACCAATAATGATAATTATTATCAGATATTCGGAAAATTTTTTCTACCCTCTTATATCCGGGCCGCCGCAAGGCGAACCGTCCAACGCTCGGCACATCCGGCGCAGCACGGCTCGCCAATCAACAGGTCCGTCTTAGACGACCAAGAACTCCGCTGCGTCCTCGCAGAAGTCGCATTTTCTCGGCGGATCCCAATCCGCGAATTGCGTTTCCTTCAGGTCCACCACATCCGGCGCATCTTCGTATTCGTCGACGAATCGTTCCAAGGCTTTTTCAATATCCGGTTTGCATACACAATACATACGGTTTCGCTTCCTATTCTACAGTTAGTCTAGTCACATAACGGCTTTCTCCAGAATAGCAGATCAAGCAGCCCCGTGTGAAGCACAGTCATCAAAGTTTAGCTTCTCTTTACTTCCTCACATGCGTTCTTGCCGCCCCGGGCCGGTAATTCAGGATAAGCACCAGCTGCTCCTGCATATAAGCCGGTTCGTATTGGAATCCGCCCTCGATCCAGTGAAAGACGAGTCCCATAAGAGCGTTCATGGAATACGCCTGCATCAGCTCCCGATTGATCGGATCCGTCGTCTCGTGCTCCAAGTCCTCGTTCGATATCCTCTTTACTGCCGAGAACATCTTTTCTTTGACCATGGGCAGCACGTCGCTCTGGAACAGGACCGTATAAGCCTCCCGTCGGCTATAAATATGCTCAAACAGCTTTACCGCGGTTGCCGGCATCTCCTCCACCTTAAACAGCTCCACCTGATCGTACGGCGCGCGGAACGCGGCAATCAGCTCTTCGATCAGCTCGCCCAGCACCTCGTCCAACAGTGCTTCCTTGTTCTCGTAATGCGTGTAGAACGTCCCCCGGTTGTAATTCGCCGTCTCCATGATTTCCGTGATGGACACTTGAGAAAAGCTTTTGCCCGCCATCAGCGACAGCAGCGCCTCCTTCAGCGCCAGCTTGCTCCGCAAGACGCGGCGATCGACCTTGGTTTTCCCCATATGCCGCATCCTCCCTTATTTTCCTTCAAAAAGTATTCAACAATTCCCATCGCATTGTCTATTATCGAACAAATGAAAGCGGTTTATATATGGTTTGCCCCAAATTCATTATAGTATAATAACCTCAACAGATGTGCTTTATTGTACAGCTGTTGAATAATTATTTTCTCCTACGTATCAGTCACTAGCAACAGCGCATACTAACCAAAATTCGAGGAGGAACCACTTATGAAGCTTCAAAATAAAGTAGCCGTCGTCACAGGCGCGGCATCCGGCATGGGCAAGGAAATCGCGCTTCTTTTCGCGGCCGAAGGCGCCAAAGTCGTCGTCTCCGACCTTAATGTCGAAGGAGCAGGCAAAGTCGTCGAGGAAATCACTGCGCAAGGCGGCACGGCCGTCGCAGTCGCCTCCAATGTAGCCAAAGAAGAAGACGTTCAAAACCTCATCGATTCCGCGGTCAACGAATACGGTACGCTTGATATTCTGATCAATAACGCAGGTATTATGGATAACTTCGTGCCTGTCGGCGATTTGACGGATGAGCTGTGGGAACGCGTCTTCGCGGTGAATACAACCGGACCTATGCGCACGATCCGCAAGTCGCTGCCGATTTTCCTGGAGAAGGAATCCGGCGTCATCGTCAATATTGCATCCGCGGGCGGTCTGTTCGGCTCGAGAGCCGGCGCGGCTTATACCGCCGCGAAGCATGCCGTGGTCGGCTTGACGAAAAACGTCGGCTACCAGTACTCGGTCAAAGGCATTCGTTGTAACGCCATTGCTCCGGGCGGCGTTGCGACGAACATCGGCACATCCATCAATGCGCCGAACGAATTCGGCATGGGTCGTGCCATGGCAGGCATGGGCATCAACCCTCGTACAGGAACTCCAGAGGAGATTGCCAAAGTAGCTCTGTTCCTCGCATCCGACGACTCCAGCTTCGTCAATGGCACGGTCGTGACGGCAGACGCCGGTTGGACGGCATACTAAGCCAAGCAGCATGAAGTGGGCTGAGCGGTACGATTGGTACCTCTATCCCCTTCACACATATGACTCCGCCACACCGTGTCCTAATGGGGCACGGTGTTTCTTATTCGCCTCAGACTGTCAAAACAGCATCTCCCACCGTTCCTATATAGATGCAACCACTCAGTTACTTAACTATCCTACTCTCACGTGGTCCTGCCACCATTTGACGCTTTTCAGCAACATTTGCTCTCCCCATACAACACTTGTTAGGACCGGGTGGCCGAATATAGTGGAGAAATCCGCCATATTATGCCAGACTAGCACTCGGTGACCATTTATAGCGGAGTATCCACTATATTGCGTCAGTCCGGCGTCGGGTCGTCGATTATAGTGGAGAAATCCGCTATATGATGCCGGGCTAGCACTCGATGACCAATTGTAGCGGAGAAATCCACTATATCGCGTCGGGCTGGCGTCGGGCGGCCGATTATAGTAGAGAAATCCACCATATTATGCCGGGCCAGCACTCGATGACCATTTATAGCGGAGTAATCCACTATATTGCGGCAGG
>NZ_BDQX01000093.1 GCF_003112455.1 Paenibacillus agaridevorans | reverse complement strand
GCATCGCTTATGTCAGCATCATGATCCACCCCTATCCACACCTCTTCTACCCCTTGGTAGAGCGGTAAGTTTAAGGTGACGGCCACCTCTTTTTTTGTATCCCACCGATAAAGCTTTGATTCATATTCACTTTCCGTTGGCTTGAATTTAGCCGCGGTGATAAAACTCTGCTCTCCCGGTTCTCCAAGATAGCAGTCAACTCCGCATTGCCCTGTAGGCGCCATATGATACATATTGGACGGTCCGGCAAGACGCACCCTTATGACCAGCCTCGAAGAATTGGTGCGAAAGCGAATTTGCCCGCCTGCCGTACAATAAGCAAGCGTATCAACCGCAGGCGGCAAGACAGCCCCGGAAGCGAGGGGCAGACGTCTGTAAATCCCATCCTGCGCAAGCCAAGGGAAGCCCGCGATATGAAAAGGCGCTTCGAGCGGAGAATGCCATCTCAACTGTTCGCCTTCCATTGTCTCCTGGTATATCGGGTCGCCCAGTTGATCTAAATTTATCTCTTTCGATTGAACATTCATCTGTAAGTTCTCCCCTCTGTCTCTACATGCGTACATTTGCCACGTTTACTCGATTTGGAATAAATACTTCCGAATCGCCTGAGCAACGCCATCCTCGTTGTTGGTAGCCGTGATTACGTCCGCTATGGATTTGATATGCTCTTCTCCGTTGGCCATCGCCACACCGAGACCTGCCGCCTTAAGCAGTTTCGCGTCATTATGACTGTCCCCCATGGCGATGACATCGGACATAGACAAGCCCAGCATCTGACATACTTGGCGTACTCCGCTTTCCTTTGTTATGCCTTGCACTGAAATCTCCATATTGACAGGGGCAGAGTGGGTAATCTCAAGCGATCCCCAACTGAGCATCTCTTCCTTTAGTCCCGCAAGCTTCTTATGGTCTTGACAGCCGATGCCGAATTTCATCCAATCCCGCTCGAACATCTCCGGCGTCCAGTCCTTGGCGCCTGTCAGGCTTTCTACACTATAGCCCCAATACCAATCGCCTCGTTCGGCAGCAATTGCGTGAATGCGGCGAATCGTTTCCCGAGGAATAAAGATGCGTTTATAAAGCCTGCCCGGCCCTTCCCATATCTCTGCGCCGTTGAGCAGCACCATTGGGGAGTCGAGACCAAGCTCATCCCAGATGCCCTTCGCGGTTTGCAAGCCTCTTCCGGTAGAAAATATGACTTTCACTCCGTTGTCTACGGCATATTGAATCCATTTTTTAGTCTCATCCGTTATTTGCTCCCGATCTGTCAGGAGAGTCCCGTCCAGATCCAGTGCAATCAGTTTATACTTCGCTTGTACCTGATGCATGACATTCATCCCTTCACCGCGCCCATCGTCGCACCTTCCATAAGTAGTCTCTGGAATAGAATATAAATAATAATGGACGGCACCATTGCAATGGTTACACCGGCAAACAAGGTTACCCAATCTGCAGTAAATTCCATTTGTTTATTGGCAGAATACATTTGTACCGCAATGGGATATTTCTTTGGATCGCTCAAATAGATGAACGGCGCCAAGAAATTGTTATAGAAGCCCAGGAACTTGAATACGCCGACAGTTACAATTCCCGGTGTAGACAACGGAACAATAACGCGCCAAAACTTTTGGAATAATGTCGCGCCATCCATCGTTGCGCTCTCCTCAAGCTCCACAGGCAGAGAACTCATAAATCCTCCGAGCAACATCAGGTAGAACACGCTTTCACCCAAACTGGACAACAGTATTAATCCCGTTAAGCTATTGGTCAAATCCAGTTCCCTCATAATGACATACTGAGGCACAAGCGCATTGATGCCAGGCAGGAACAGGGATAACATAATCAAGCCCCAAATCAGCTTTCTTCCTTTGAATGTCATTCGAGTAAGCGCATAAGCGTTAATGGTCGTAAAGAAAAGTCCCAGCACCAGACTTCCGCCAACATAATAGAGCGTATTTAAGAGTGATTGGCCAAAACCGTATTGATTCCAAGCCTTCGAATAGTTCTGCCACCTAAATTCAGAAGGCAGCGCCCATATATCTTGAAAAAATTCCGGATTGCTTTTTAACGATTCATAAATAACCCAGACTAAAGGAAATAAAATGGTTAGCGCCCAGGCATAAAGCACCACACGCCACACAATGTCCATTAACGTTCGTTTTTCCTTCAAATAGATCCCTCCGAACCTTCATATGGAAACTAATACTCGTAGCCTTTGTTCGGCACAAATTTATCGATTAACAGCTTGGCTGTTACTAATATAACGAACAGAATCATACCGACTGCGGAAGCGTAGCCGTAATTCCGATACTCTACGCCAAAGGCTAAGTTAAACATATAGAGGCCGATTACGTCCGTCGAACCAAATGGCCCCCCATTCGTCATAATGAGGATGATCTCGAAGCCCTTCATGGTGCCGACAACGAGGAACAAAGCGCTGACTCGGATAATTGGCGTAACGAGCGGCATCGTAATTTTAAACAAACGCGTCATATGGCCGGCTCCTTCAAGTATCGCCGCCTCGTACAAAGACTTTGGAATCGCCAGCATCGCATTGGCAAAGATTATGGCGTACAAGCCGACGCCTCCCCAAACCCATGCCGGGATAATGGATGCAAGCGCCGTGCTTTCATTGCCCAGCCAATAGAAATTCCCGATATCAATGCCGATGAATTTTAGAAGGCCGTTCAGCAAACCATACGATCCGTCATAAATGAAGGCCCAGAGGAGAGCGACTACGACCGTCGATAAAACGTTCGGGAAAAAAAACAGCACCTTCAAAAATTTATTTTCTTTATACGTTTTATTTGTAATCAGGTAGGCAAGAAGCAAAGAGATGATAATAACGAAGAAAGGCACTGTTATCATAAAAATCAAGTTATGGGTAAGCGCGCGCCAAACATATTTATCTTGGAATGCGGTGATGAAATTGGACAGACCGACAAATTTTGCATCCGTAAACCCGTCCCAATTGAGCATCGCATAATAGACAGACAGAATGTTCGGAAACAACGTAAAAAGCAAATAGCCGCCAAAGGGAGGCACAATGGCAATGAACAGAAATATCCACTTCTGCGTATTCGCTTTATCTAGACCCAGCTTGCTTGCAGTCTTCACAGCGGTTGAATCAGACACGTGAGGTCAACTCCTATCTTACTAGACGTTTATAAGTCATGTTCAGCGCGAAGCCTATAAGACCCTGAGGCTGCAATAGAGAAGCGGAGAGGAATCCTCCCCGCTCCATCACGTCTTAATTTTTCTTTTCAGCCTCTAGAGCTTTCTTCAGCAGTTCTTCAGCTTGCTCCAGAATCGGTTTCGGATCCTGCATGCCCATAGCAAATTTAGCGATATTCTCATTCATTAATTTTTCCGCTTGAGCAAGATTCGGATCGGAAATGTTGATAGACCGGCTTGCTTTAAAAGTTTGGGCATCATTATCCGCAATGTACTTCAGAACGGATTGGGCAGAGCTGGAAAGGTTAGCCGCTTTGGCAGGATCATCCGTCAAATCCTTGCGCATTGGCAAAGCGCCTGCTTTTTCGGCAGCAAATTGTTGATTATCAAGCGTAACGAGCCATGCGATCAATTCTTTAGCCCACTTTTTGTTCAACTCCGGCTTAGCGGCCCAAATATAGTTGAAGTTTGATGTTCCGCTACGAATCCAAAGCTTTTGATCGGTGTTGTCTCTGAAAGGAACAGCCATGTAGCCCCAATCGAAATCCGCAGGCGTTGCTTCTTTCATCTCATTCTCGACATGAGTCCCCGTAGATACCATTGCTGCTTGCCCTTGAATAACCTGCATTTGCGATTGCGTATGGTTCAATGCCGGAAGTCCTTCTGCAAAATAGCCTAGTTTGCCAAGCTCATAGAAGCGCGTCCAGGTTTCAACCGTCTCTGGATTTGTGTATTGAGGCAGACCATAAGTTCTATAATTATCGATAAACTCTTCGACATGGCCATTGATATCAGCCAGCTCAAAGTTCTTGGCTGTTCCGAAAGCCCAGTTATGGTAGCTTGGATGAATGCCAGGGAACGTAATTGGAGCAATGCCGTCCGCTTTAATGTCTGCTAGCAGCGCTTTAAATTCTTCCCATGTGTTCGGATTTTGGTTCCAGCCATGCTCTTCGAATAGCTTTTTGTTAAAGAACAACCCGCCAAAGCTGCTCGCCGTCGTAAATTCATATCTTTTCCCGTTGATCAGCGGCGTTGACTCGTACATGCCGGGCATCATAAGATCCTTGACCTTTTTGTCCGGTACGTCTGGAAGAGGGAAATCCCAAATGTCATCCATTGGTTCAAGCTTACCGGCTTCGGCGAGCCCAATAATGCCTCCGGAAGGCTCCGTATTGAATAGGTCAAACATGTCATTATCATTGCCTGCAGAGATTTTGGTAGAAAGAATCGTCTTCATATCGGCTGAAGCCGTGATGTCTACTTTGACGTTCGGATATTTGGCTGTGAACGAATCAACTGCATAATCGAACCATTCTCGGCCATAACCTCCAACAAAGAAGCCTACCTTTAGCGTTACTTTCTCAGTCTTTGACAATCCGTTCTCATAAACCTCTGCTTCTGCAGGCGCACTCGGCTTATCGGAGCCAGCAGGAGTCGCACTTGGACTAGGTCCGTTGTTTCCTGAGCATGCGGCGAGCATCGTTAGAGATAATACTGCCGCAGCACCCGTACTCATTAATCGATTCCTTTTTCCATTAAACATTTTTGTTCCCCCTCTTAATTAATAAATAAATTGGATTAACTATTCAAGGATAACTATGTTTTGTTAATTATCAATCAAATCAAGGTGAATACTTTGTAAATAAATAATGGCTTTGATCCCTTAAGCCTCACCTCCAAAATGATGTGTAAGCGTTTGCATATTGATTATTTAATAAGGCATGCCAGCAAACTTATCAATTGTTTTGAAAATCATTAATGGCCCTTTTAATAATCGGGAGAGTTAACCTGAAAGCCCGAATTTCCAAAAAGGTTAATTTCAACTGAAATATCGCAATGCTTCTAAAGCTTCGATTAGCACTGAAACCGCCTTTCATCCCAAGACGATGCATAATATACTTTGTCCGTCGAATATGGAATGAATTCGTTATAATGATAAAGGATTCCAGATGTTGCTGCTCCAATAATTGCTTGCTATACATTAAATTCTGAACCGTATTCAATGATTTATCTTCTTTCAATACTCTTTTTGCCGGAACGCCTCTCTCAACCAGATAATTTTTCATCAGATCCGCTTCCGAATGTCGTGAACCAACTGCTCCCCCCGATACAATGATGTATTTGTGCCCAAATTGCCGAAAAAGTTTGTAAGCCTCATCCAGTCTTTCCTTAAGCAAAGGATGTATTCGGCCGTCTTTGGATACATAGCCAAGTACAATAAGCGCATCTGCTTTGCCAGGTTTCAACCTAACTGCATGCAGCCAGCATATGTAAGTAAGGACCGCTATCGCCGCTGCTGCAATTATCCATCCCATCCATACCATGACTTGCTCCTCTAGTCATCAATTTGCTACACTTAATCAAATCAGTTTACAAATTAATCATATCTATTTTTTAAACAATGTCAATACAATCCTTAGCTTTTTTTGTATTGCGGGGTTAAAGTTTCTCATTCCGGCCTGCCTTGCAACTTTTATTCCCTTCGTATTAATGCTACACTTAGAGCAAAGTATGTGTATCATTTATCAAATGTTTTGAATCTCGATTCATATCTAATATGTTGTCGGAAAGAGGATGCATATCGTGGGAGATTCGGTCAAAAAAACTAGCCATATGTTACTAAAATCCATTAATCAGCAGAAGGTTCTTTTTCTCATTTATTCCGAAGGGCCAATCTCTCGCGTAGAGCTTTCAGAAAAGACCGGACTAAGCAGGCAAACCGTAACTAATATCGTTAACCGCCTGTTGGAGGAAAAAATAATCGTGGCTGGCGAGCTCATGGATCTGGAAGCAGGAAGCGGAAGGAAAAGAGTGGGCCTTCATATCAACAGCGGCAGCTTTTATGCCATTGGGCTTGAGCTCGCCGGTAAATATATTCGCGGGAAAGTGTACAACCTGCGTCAAGATGCCGTCGCATCGGCCGAACGCACGATTAACAAATATGGCTCCGTTGATGTGCTGCTAAAACTGCTCCATGAAGTCATTGACGAGCTGATTAGTCAAGTGCCCAACGCTTCCAAAATAAAAGGCATTGGCATCAGTATACAGGGCCTGGTGGATTCTCAGCATGGGATCGTTCTCCGGACGCCCGGCATAGGTTTTCATCGTCTGCGGCTCAGTCAGCTGCTCGAAGACAAATATCATATTCCTGTGCACATTGAAAATGATGTTAATCTTCTTTCCGTTTACGAAAACATGAATGGGTGCTTAAAAGAATCGAATAACAATATCACGATTAAGTTCGATTATGGTACCGGCGGCGCTATTGTCGTTGATAAACAAATTATAGCGGGTTCCAACTTTGTCGCAGGGGAATTCGGGCATTATAAAGGGTTCTATGGGGAAGACGCTTATCCTTGCCATTGCGGCAGATCCGGATGCTTAACGACGCTTGCTTCCAGCAGCGGGCTGGGTGTGTCTATCAAATGTACGCTGGATGAGTTTGCGGAAGGCATAAAAACAGGAGATGCCAAGTTCCTTAGCTTGTATGAAAAAATTGTCGATGGCATCTCGGTAGCCCTTTCCAACATTATTACATTTATTAATCCGGACAGCTTGCTAATGACTGGCCTTGTCATTCAATCGATCAGCCCCGAGATGTTCAGCGACATCAAGGCCAGAGTCATGCATCAACTGCCGGTAACGGTTAATAACGTACAAATGACATACCTGTATAACAAACCGGACGAAACGAAACTTGCTGCCGGTTTAGTGATTAAACGAGCGTTTGAAATTCCGCTTAATACTCTATCTCTTTGATCATGGGTAAATGCTCGTTTAAAGGCACTTCCTCTTCATTACGATTTTCGTTCCATACACGACTGCATCATTGTCGAACTGCTCGGACGTAAACGTCACTTGCTGTGTTGTTTCGCTGTTGTTTACCGCAAATATATACACATGATCATTGTAGCTTTTAACCATCATTCTTAAACTATCTGCTGTTGAATGTGTAATTGCCGGCATAGCTTCTTCGGATAGGATAACAGGTGCCCCCATGCGGTATAGTCGAAACATAACGTTCAGGTTAACGGGAGGGATTGTTGTGAGAAAATTAATAGGGAAAGCCGGCAAAGGCAAAGACCACGGCATTACGGTCAAACGTTCCTTTCAGGTTCCGCTTGCGCTGCTGTTCGAGGTTATCACGAAACCGGAGCATATGCAGCACTGGAAAGGCCCCCGCGGCTTCGTCATGACGATCGTGAGCGAGGACGTCAGGCCGGGCGGCAAGGTGCATTACAGCCAATCGAGTCCCGAAGGCCAGATCATGTGGAGCCTGCTGGAGTACGTCGAAATCGCGCCAAACGAGAAATTCGTATACACAAACGCCTTCTCCGACGAGGAAGGCAACACGCTGCGCGCTCCTTTTAGCCAGATGTGGCCGCTGCGCATCCTGAACACGCTCACGTTCCGCGAAGATGGCGACATGACGGAGCTGACGATGCACGGCAAAGCTTTCGAGACGACAAAAGCGGAAATCCAGTTTTTCGAATCGTTTAAGGAAAACGTGAAAGTCGGCTTCGCCGATACCTTCGAGCTGCTGGACGAATATTTGGCGAAGCTGCAAAAGTAGCGGCATGCTTGGAGAGCAGCGGTCGGTGCTTGCGTCAATGCAGGTGATACGACGATTACGCTGTGTAGCTGCTTTACGTCGCGCTATTCTTGTAATCGGTCGGCGAAAACCCGGTATATTTCTTAAAACACTGGCTAAAATATTGCGGGTTGCTGTAACCGACCTTATCCGCTACTTCATAGGTTTTCAAATCCGTTATGCGCAGCAGTTCCATTGCCGACTTCATGCGCAATTGCAGCAGATAATCGCTAAATGTAATATTTTTTTCCTTCTTAAATAGAATGCTCAAATAAGTAGGGCTGATATGAACGTATCCTGCGACATCGAGTAGGGAAAGCCCCTCCACCATAAAGTTTTTTTCCATGTAATCCATAGCGGTATGAATATTGCTTTTCATCTGACGTTCGCGTTGATGATTTGCGATATCGACAAAGTGTTTGGTTAACCGACGAAGAGCCGAAAACAACTCATCATTGGTTTGATACCGTTCCACATTTTGATTAAACAGGTAGAAATCCGTTACTTCGCCGGACTCCGTCACCAGCATTTCGCTGTCGCTTATCCACTCCTCGAACTCTTTGAACAGGGGAAGAGTAATTTCCACGCCGATCAAACGCAGTTGCGATAACGTTACATATTTCATCTCCAAAAGCATTTGCTCGATTTCGTCCAAAATGGAGAAGGCTTTATTCTCCAGGCCCAATTTCACGTTCATGGCAAACTCTTTTTCCAGTCCATGCAGCTTGATTTTTGCAAAACTGGATGGAGGCAGACCGGTATCGCCACTGATTAGCACTCGGTTCTTGCCAATCATATGCCGAAATTCAAACGTCGACTTGGCATCCCGATAGGACAACGAAATATCGCGGCAGCTATCGTAAATAAAGCCGATGCCAATGGACACTGTCGTTTTCAGATATTTCTCTATTTTTTGACGCATATTTTCAGCAATTTGAATCATTTTCTGCTGAATCAGGTCTTCCTCTTCCGTTTCAAAATAGATGATAACGATTTCATCATCTTGCGAATCGAATACGATTCCGCCATATTCATCCCGCATAATTTCCTCTGCTGCGTTCAGGATACAATATTTCAACATTTCTTTACCAAAACGGTTCTGATACTCGGGATAGCTGTAGTCGTCCGCTTTCAACAACAATACCGCATATTGGGCTTCCGGCAAAGAAATATTCAGAAACTCGCTATTGGTGCGAATTTCCTCCCCCGACATATTCCCCTTAATCAATTGCTCCAAAAAACGCTGACGCAGCAACGGCATGCCTTCAATTACTTTTCGTTTCATTTCCCGTTCGTATTCCAACTCCTTGATCGCGCGTTCCGCGGCCGACAAAAGAGACTGATTATCCACCGGTTTTAACAAATAATCAAATACTTTAAGCTGTAAAGCCTTCTTGGCCAATTCAAAATCGTCAAAGCTAGTTAACATAATAACTTTAATGTCCGGGTATTTTTCTTTGACAGCCTCTGTTAGCCCAAAACCGTCCATAAACGGCATACGTATATCCGTAACGATGACATGCGGTTGCTTCTCAGGAATAATCTCCAATGCCTCTTCTCCATCCCGGGCCGAACCGACAAGTTCAAATCCATGCTGCCGCCAAGGGATATTTCGGGTTAGTCCTTTCAGAATAATACTGTCGTCATCCACAACTACAACTTTATACATGAGAGCACCCCTTCACAATGCTGTCCATCAGCTCCGAATTTTTACGGTGACCGTGACACCGCCCCCAGTGTTGGCATGATAAGTAAGACCGTAGGACAAACCATAGTTTAATTGCAATCGCTTGTTCACGTTATGAGTACCGAAACCGATCATATCATTGCCCGGATCACTCGATTTCAGGCTTTGGTTCATCGAAGCCAAATCTTCTTCAGACATGCCTACTCCGTTATCTTCAACCATCATGATGATATCCCTACCATCCGCATAACCTCTTATCGCAATTAAACCTTGGCCCCTATGTTGCTTAATGCCGTGATAGATGGCGTTTTCAACTAGTGGCTGCAACGTAAGTTTCACGATATGACATTCTGAAATATCCGGGTCGATATCGATTTCGTAAATAAAATCTTCCCTGTATCTCAAATGTTGAATATATAAATAATTTTTAATATGTTCGATTTCCTGAGCGATTGTAATAATTTCGCTTCCTTTGTTGATGCTGATTCGAAAAAATTGGGATAACGCCGTCACCATTTCTCCAGCTTCTTTTGTATCTCCCATTTCATAAAGCTGTCTTATCGAATACAGCGTGTTATACAAAAAATGCGGTTTGATTTGAGATTGAAGAACTGCAAGTTCTGCGGCTCTCTTTTTTTCCTGTTCATTTTCCACTTCTTTCAGAAGATCCCTGATTCGGTGCATCATATCCTGAATCCCCCTGCTCAAGACGCCTATTTCATTGGACACGCTCGTCTTAAACGGAATATCCAAATTGCCCTCCTCGATCCGGTTCACTTTGCGGGTCAAGTTGATGAGCGGCTTCGTAATAATATTGGCAATAACATTGGAAAGAAATACAGCCGCGATGATCACCAACAACATTACAATCATCATGACATATTTGATGGAATTCACTCTCTCCAAAACTTCTCTTTCCGGTAAGACCGCAGCAATCTTCCATTTATTAATAGGCAATGTATCATAAAAAACGAGCATATTTTCATCCTGATTGCTAGTCATAATTAGTTGACCCGCGCTTTCCTCCGTCTGCATCAGTTCATTTTGCAGCAACTCTTCCTTTATTTCATAGCGCTTCTCTACATTTTTGAAGCGCATCATGCCGTCATTGCTGACGATCGTCAAATAACCGTTGGTGCTGATTTTCGCATTATTGAGAATATCGCTGAAGAACTTGCTTTTGATATTAAATAGCAACATCCCCTTGGTATTGTAACGGTCTTTCCCAAACATTTTGTAAGCGCTAACAACCTTTGGTGCATTCAACTCTTTTTCATCATGAATATTAAGCCACTTGATGATGGAAAGGCGCGAACTATCCAGTTTTTCCGCGTAGTTTTCCAGTGTAATATGAGCGTTGGAGTTGCGGGAGTCTCGTTTGTACCAAGAGATTCGGCCCTGATTATAATAAAACAACACCGAATCGAGCATCGAATAGCGATCAAAGTAAGCTTCCAAAGATTTATCGATAAAAATATAATCCTGCGGATCCAAATCTCTTTCAGGGTTGTCCGACCCTCTCATAATAGATAGCCATTGCGAATTATTCTCCAATGCAATAAGCTCAACAACAAATATAGTCAGCTTATCGTTTATAAGATCTTTGGTTTGCGCGATGGTATCATTAATGCTTGTAATGGTATTGGACTGAATTTGCTGCGAAGCCAATCTGATCGAGATCCATCCGGTTATGAGCACAAAAAGGATGATAATCGGGATAAACAGCCATATTATAGTCGATTTTATTGAATGAAATCCAGGCATCTCATCCCCCCGTTTGAGACAATAAGAGGAGAGCGAAAGTTCGCTCACCTCTTGCGTAATCTGAGTCTCTACTTATAGGATTACTTTTTCATTGCTGCTATATATTCCGCTTGCGCCTGTTCCATTGAATCCGCCCATCCTTTAACGAAACTTTCAACCGTCATTTTGTCAGTAAGCACCTTCTGAAAGTCCGGCTCAAGTTGTTGTGTCGTAATTTTGGTATAATCAGGAAGATAGAAAGGCAGCTTCAATGAAATCGTATCTGGGTCTTCCAGCACTTGAGCGCCTTGTTGAATATGCTGCGTGTTCTTTACATAATCGCTTTGAAGGGAAACTGTGTTTGTTGGCATTTGAGCAATATTTTCATTCCAGTACGTCTGGCTTTCAGCAGACATCAGGAAGCTGAGGAATTTCCAGGCTTCTTCCGGGTGTTTCGAATCTTTGAACAGAACCAGACCGTTTGCAACCGGAACGACAACCCGTTTGCCATTGTCGGATTTAGGCGGAATCAGACCTGCGAACTTGTCCGTGCCCAAATTCGTTACGTGATCGTTGTATGAACCAAAGTTATGTTGAATCATTGCGGTTGTCGAAGTATCGAAGTTGGCATTCATTTCTTTGTTGCCATTTGTAACGTCGCTGACCGGAGTATTCTTTTTATAAAGAGCAACGTATTTATTCAGAAACTCAACAACTTTCGGATCGTTTACTGTAGCTTTGCCGTCTGCCGTAAAATATTCGCCAATACCGGAATAAGCATAAATCATGGAAGTAAGCTGATTGATGCTTCCGCCGCCGCCGCGAATACTGAAGCCGTAACGATTGTTCGGGATATCTGTTAATTGCTCAATGTTCTTAAAGAAGTCGTCCCATGTGTCCGGCGCGTTCAATCCGGCATCCTTTACCCAATCCGTTCTGTACCATAGAATATCCAGGAACATCGTATGCGGCAGATAATAGAGCTTGCCGTCTGCCGACAAACCGCGATCAAAATCAATCATGTTCGCAGAAATTTTATCTTTCTCGCTCCATGCGTCGAAGTACGGATCAAGTTCCGCGACAGCGCCTTTCGCCACGAAATCGGACAGCCATACCATGTTGATGCCTGCAACGTCCGGCGTATCGTTGGCAGCAATAGCAACGTCATATTTCTGTTTGTTGCTGCTGGCAGGAATGCCGACATACTCCACCTTGATGTGCGGATTTTGATCTTCGAAGCGTTTGATCAGTTCTTCGTAGAACGGCGTGCGGTTCGGACCCGGATTTTCATCCCAGAATGTCAGCGTCACATTCTCTTGCGGCTTTGACGTTGCTTCAGATTGTTTCTCTGGCGCTTTTGACGGTTCTGTTGTGCTTGAACCGTTCTGCCCACCGCTGCAGCCGGCAAGTGTCAAAGTAAATGCCAGACCGATTGCCATCATTACTGTTAGACCCTTCTTGTACATTTATAACAGCTCCTTTTGAGTGTATACTAAATCCATAAACGAATAAATACTCGTATGGATAATAGCAAAATACAGTTACTTCCAATTAACCCTTTACTGCCCCTGCACTCATGCCTTGCACCAAAAACTTTTGCACATATGCGAACAAAATAATGACCGGCAATACTGTGATGACGCTCCCGGCAGCCAACGCGCCGTATTGGATATCGTAAGTGCCTTGCATGGACCGCAAGCCAACCGGCAATGTAAAGAGAGAGGTTTTGCTTATCAACATAAGCCCGAAAAGAAATTCGTTCCACGCACCTATGAAAGTATAGACCATTGTAGCCACGATCCCCGGCAGCAGAAGCGGAAATATGATTAAATAGATCGCTTTCAATCGGCTGCACCCATCTACCATGGCAGCTTCCTCAAGCTGTTCGGGGATATTGGTAATGAATCCGCTCATAAGAATAGCATTGAACGGGAGCTGAAACGTGCTGTAGATGATGATCAGAGCGAATAAATTGTTGCTCAGATTCAAGTTTCTAAAGGTTTCGAACAGTGGGATGAGAAGCATGGCCCCGGGTATAAATTGCGTACATAACAGCATAAGCATAAACAAATTTTTTCCCGCGAAGTTAAATCGGCTAATGGCATAACCCACTAGAATCGAAGTAATTAATACGACGACAACCGTTACCCCCGAGACATACAGACTATTAACGAAAAACTTTGAAAATCCTGAAACGTTCCAAGCTATTCTGAAATTTTCGAAAGTGGCCGGACTAGGCAAATATTGAATCGGGAGTTTCGCGATATCGCCCTCTCGTTTGAACGCCGTCACAATAACCCAATATAACGGGAATAGCGTAAACGCCATCGCGAGAAACAACGGTATATACAACATAAGTGATTTATCTAACAGCTTTACGACTGATCGTCTCACGGTTAGCGTATTTTTCATCGTTACAGCTCCTTTCCGAATCGGCTCAGTTTCAAATACAATACTGCAAATAGCAATAATATGAAGAAGCCGACTACTGTTAAAGCTGAACCGTATCCGAAGTCTTGCGCATAGATGGCCTGTTTAACTATATACATGGGAAGCGTTGTGGTCATATCGACCGGCCCGCCCGTACCATTAGTCATAACGAATATCAGATCGACGTTATTAAACTCCCATACCGCCCTTAACAAGGTTGTAAACACGATCGTATTTTTCAGGAACGGCAGCGTAATGTGAACAAACGACTTCCAGCGCCCCGCCCCATCTACTACAGCTGATTCATATAAATCGTTGGGAATCGTCTGCAGCGCAGCCAGGATCGCAATGGTGAAAAACGGAATTCCTCTCCACAACTCGGCCGTGACGATGGATGGAAATACGGTGTTCAGTTCTGCCAGCCAGGCGATTTTACGATCGATCATACCTACTTTCATCAGTAGATCGTTAATGATGCCCATTTGTTCATTAAACAGCAATCCCCAAACCGTCGATGTTACAACGCCAGATATCGCCCATGGTATAATCGCCGCTGCTCTGAACACGCCACGGAATCTAAAAGCTTGATTAAGCATCAGCGCTATACCGAGTCCAAAAATCAGTTGTAAAACTACTTCGCTGGTTACCCATTTGAAGGTCACCATCAAACTCGTAAGAAACAAGTCGTCATTGGTGAAGATCGTTTTGAAATTTTCAAAACCAATGTAACCGTTTTCGTAAGCTTTTGCCGGATTGAATTTCTGCAAGCTGTAATAGAACACATTGGCAACCGGATAAAATAAAAACCCTGTAATGAGTAAAATTGCAGGTGCAATTAGAATATAAGGCGTCCAATTAATGCGTGACTTCATTTTTTTGAATGCCCCTAATTGTCGAATTGCGCTGGAATCATACTTACTCATGGTGTCCCTCCCCATTCTGTAACATTTTCTTCTTATGTCCCCATTTTATCGCGCCTGCTCTATCGGATGAATCCAATATTGTTATGTACTTGTTTGATATTATTATCACTTTTTATTGTTAAATAAGAGAGCAGGCCCCGAGAGGAAGCCTGCTCTATCCGTCAAACTATTTCGAACGACTTGTTTAGCAGATTGTAAATAATTTGCGCGGCTTCGGCGCGCGTCGTGATGCCTTTCGGCGCGAATTGACCCGCCACGCGGCCTTTGACCAGTCCCAATTCTGCAGCCGCGTTCACGTAATCCGCCGCCCAAGACGCCACCTGGCTTGCGTCGCCAAACTTCGATTGCGTATAGCTGCCAAGCTTCGCGCCGTTTATCGCTTCATAAGCTCTCATTAACATAACAACCATTTCTTCGCGGGTAATGGCCCCCTTCGGATCGAAGATCGAACCGCTCTTGCCCCTCACGATGCCAGCTTGCACCGCCAATGCGATCGGTTGCGCGTACCAGTCCGTTGCCTTGACGTCCGTGAACGAGATCTTCGCTGCCTCCGTCAGCTTTAACGCATTTGCCAGCAGCGCCGCAAATTCGGCACGCGTAATCGCCCTTTCCGGCTCGAACGTCCATACGCTCGTACCGTTCACGATCTGTTTGGCCGCCAGCTCTTGAATCGGCTGGAACGCCCAATGCTTTGCGCCCAGATCCGTAAACGTCTTTTTATACTCCAGTATCGCGTATTTGCTGAAATGCCAAATCTCGGCGACCATCTCTCCGTCAATAAGTGTTCCTCCGACATATTCCAGCGTGCCGTTGTCGCCGATATAATAGATTCCCGTCAAGCCCGGATTTAACGCGCCTTTCACTTTCAATCGAAGCGTAATCGGCTGATTAAAACTTGTTAACAAAGATGACTTGCCGTCCTTGTCAACAACCGCCAGGCTCAATTCGTATACTTCTCCGACAACGTTAAGCTGCGCATGGCTCGCGCTCGCTCCCGTTGCGACAATTCGTCTCTTCGCCGCTGCCGCCAGCGGATTGAAATGGAGCACAATTTCGCTGTCGGACAGCCCTTTCGCTGCGGCCAGGGCTTGCAGCTGTTTGATCACTTCGGCAGGCAATTCGAAGGATACCGTCTCCGTCTCAATCGCGAGCGTATGCGAGCCAAGCGATTCGGCCGCGTCGGCAGGCAATACGATTCGCTTCACATCGCCCGCCGCCTGAACGGTCACTTTGCCGTCTGCCGCATGGGCGCTTAATTCCTGCAAGCTAACGCGGTAGGAATCCTTGTCGCCGTTGCCGGAAACGGGCGGCACGTTCGTATTGCCCGGGTTGCCGAGCGGCGGACCCGAATCGTCCGGTGGCTGAGGGACGCTCTTGGCCGGTACCGCGACCGTAAGAGATGCGGTGCTAGCCTTGCTGTTGTCGCTCGTTCTCGTTACTTCCAATACAATCGTCACTGTTGTGTCTGCGCTTGGGGGAGTGATTTTCCCGTCTAACGCGATAATATCGGTACGGCTTGATGTCTTGATCGCTACTGTGTAGCCTGATGGCATCATTGGCAATACGAGCGCAGCCGCGTCTTTCGCCGGCGCAGCAAGCGCCGTAACAGTCGCCGCGATGTCTGCCGCCGTCGGCACATGCTCCGCAACGGAAACGACATAGATTGCTTTCGTTGTTCCGTCTTCCGCCGTCACGACCAGCTTGTCTCCGGTGACCAGCGCGCCGTTTTCTTTCGCTGCATCGCTTGAGTCCGTTACAGCGTACGTCTGAACAGATCCATCCGACGATTCGATTTGCGCAAGCAGCTCCGCTACCGTTGTGCCGAAGATGGCATGAATCGTTAGCGACGCGCCGTCAACGTCCGTCAGGTTGGGATGACCCGAAGCTTTCAGCTGGATATCCGTGTCGGAGCTCTGTCCGGCCGACTTCGGAGTCAGCTTGACGATCCGGTCTTTGTTCGGATCGGAATGATTGCTCGACGAGATGTAAATATTGCCGTCCATGTCCTCGAACACGTCTCTGATCCGCCCGTAATCGCTGTTGAAAAACGCCTCTTCGATAATTCTTCCGTCTTCGAACGACAACAGAATTAGCTGCGAGCCGCGCAAATTGGTGACAAACAATTTGCCTGCCCACGGACCTTTCTTGATAAAAGCGATTCCCGACGGCGCCAACCGATCTGTTCCGGTATGAAGAAGGGGCGCTCTAAGCGTTACGCCGTTTACTTCGATTTCCATATCGCCTTCTACGATCGGCCAGCCGTAGTTGCCTCCCGGCACGATGATGTTGACTTCCTCGTGGCCGGCATCGCCATGCTCGGTGCTGTACAATACGTTCGTTCCGCTCTGCCAGGCCAATCCTTGAGGATTTCTGTGCCCGTACGAGTAGACGTACGGATTGACTGACGAATTTTCGATAAACGGATTGTCGGCCGGCACGCTGCCGTCCAATGCCATCCGCAATATTTTGCCACCCAAATCTTTTAAATCCTGCGCCTTGGACGATACGTAAGTTTCGCCTGTCGTCACGTACAAGTGGCCGTCCGGACCGATCTTGATCCGCCCTCCGCTATGATTTCCGTTGCCGTTCGTGGCCGTCGCCGGAATATCGTCCAGTAGCGTTCTGTCTACTGTTGCCGTGTTGCCGTCCGCGGAAAGCTTAAGGCGCAATACCCGATTCGCCGCATTCGTGCCCGCTTTGATGTAAGACTGGTACACATACATATACCGATTGGTTGCAAAGTCGGGGTCGAGCACCAAGCCCAACAAGCCGCTTTCCCCTTTGAGGAACAGGTTGGCCGACAAATCAATAACAGGCTGCGAAGCCACCACATCGTTGCGCATTAGCCGCACCTTGCCGTTTCTTTCGGTGAAATACAACGTTCTGTCCGGCGCCATGTCGAAGGCCCATGGAATATGCAAACTCTCGGCAACCACGTTCACTTGATAAGGCATTTCCGTTTTTCTCGGGATCGCAACGGTGACGGTATAACTTTTTGTCGCTAATCCGTCTTCCGCCGTGACGATCACTTTGTCTCCCGATGCCAGATGAGCGCCCGTTTTTTTGACAACCGGCGTTTTGGAATCCCGGCTGCCCGACGTACTCATGACGGCATAACTCTGAACGGAGTTGTCCGTCGATTCCAACTGTCCCGCGATATCCGCCGCCGTGGCGCCGCCCAATACCGAAATGGTGCTGTTCGACGTATTGACCGATAACACAAAAGGATGCGAGCCCTTTAATTTAATATTCGTGTTGGAACTGCCTATCGGTTTGGCCGGCACCACAACCGGAATTTCATCCGTTGTGGCCGACAATCCATCCGAGTTGCGGGTAACCTCGAGAACGAGATTAACGGTTGTTTCCGCATCGGGCGGTATGATAACGCCATTGGCAGTGATGACTGCCGGATTCAGTGTTTGTTGAATAGAAATCGTGTATCCATGCGGAACGCTCGGCAACGTTAACTGCGTTGCGCCTTTTGCTGGCGCAGGTATCGACGTGATGCCGTTCGCAATCGTCTCGGGATCTGAATCCTCATCCGCTACCAGCTTGATTAATTTGATATAGTCGAATGTCAAATTGTAGTTGGAGCTTGCGGCGGTTTTCCCCGTTACGACAAATCTGAATGTATGATTGCCTGCCTCGGTGAAGGTCACGTTCCCCAGATCGGCGACCAGGAATTCCTGCGTCGCTTTGTATTCGTCCACTGGAGGACCTTGTTGAATACCGTCCACATAAAGCTGGGTGATCCCTCTGTTATTGTTCGTTTTGTAACTGAATTCGACTTTGTATTCGCCCGCCTCAGGTACGTTTAATGTAAATTCGATCCAATCATTTACTTTCGGCGCGGACGCAAATTGCAAGTATTGATTTGTTATCGAATTCCCCCCTGCAGCTCTGCTCGTTCCCGGCCCGCCGGGAATGACCGTAAATTGTGCCGTTGAACCGGGGTACACAATGCCTTCTCTTGGATCGGGACCGCCAGGACCGCTGCTTGCGCCCGGCACTTTCACAGGGATGGCCGCCGTATTTTTCGCGGCTCCGTCCGCAGTTCTTCTGACTTGAAGAACGAGATTGACCGTCTTATCCGTAGCCGGTTGGGTAATCCCCCCGTCTCTGTTGATTACGGATTCATCGCTGGAGCTGAAAATGCCTATGCTGTAGCCTCCCGTCACTTCCGGCATTATGATTTGGGTATCGTCTGGCGACGGTGCCGTGATTACGGTCAATAAGGCCGCAATGTCATCAATCGGATCGGCGCTTGTTTGAATAAACATGGCCGAAGCATCGTATCCTTGGCCGTCTCCGTTCACTATCTTGGCCCGGACTGTGGTCGTTTGGCTAACAGTGAACGGCGCTGTATATAGCGTCGAGTCAGCAGACGGTTCGCTGCCGTCGGTTGTATACCGAATTTCAGCCTGTGGATGAAGCGCTTTCAACTCGACCTGTTGCGATCCGGAGAAATAAGCGCCGTAAGGCTCCATTGTCAATTTGGATATTTTCAACATTCTGGTGCTATGAGGAGCAATGCTCTCGCTGTATGACGACATTGTGCCAAGCGTTTCGTGAGACCACATATCGCTGACCAAATATTGCCCGGTAAGCCCCAGGTCCGCCGAGAAATCAATCGATCTGGTTTGAGGGGTATCTTCCCGGTTGAATAACGCGACTACCCAGGTTTGATCGGGAAGCTGCCCCTTCCAGATTTGACTCAGTGGATTTTTATTGTCCTGGGATAACGGCTTGGCATAAAATCCGCGTTTATTCAAGTCGAGTATTTCCCAGTTGGTATAATAGAAGCCGTTTCTGCCCATTTCATTATATCTGTCGCCAATATTAATGCTGCTTCCCGCCATCGCGATCAAGCTGATTCTCGTTTTCTTTTCTGCGTCGGTGCTCGCATTGCCGCCGGAGCTAAGCACGGAGAAATCGCCATCAATGGCAACTTTCCCCTCTCCGGACAAATCGGCGAACGAAATAAATCCGTCAAAGAGATTATAGGCCGGCGGCCACGTGTTCGTTCTCGTTTGGCCTTTGTTTCGGTTGCTGGTATGGAACCATACTCCCGGTTGGGCTGCATCGGTTCTCCAGTCCTCGCTTGCTCTCAGCAGGTTTGCCGTAGCCACCTCATCCGCAGCATGATTAACATTGTTGGTGTTGGCGTAATACAAAATAAGATCGTCGCCCGCCGCTTCGAACATCCAATCGTATAATTTTTTAACCGCTGCATGCCCGTATACATTTTCGTAGTATCGCAAAAAGTCGATTTTGAGCAAATCCACGCCTTGGTTAATATAATATTTAATCATGCCTTGAACGTATTCTTTAGATCCCTCGGCGTCAGGATTGACCATGTATCTGGTTTGATGCATATATGTCGGATTGTCAATAATCAAGCTTCTTAACGGAATATTTGTTCCGACTACTTTCAAAGTGTCGTCCTTCACCAAATCCTGGTGCAGCCAGGAAGGATTATAATATATCCCCAGCTTCAGACCTTTGGCATGCAGATAATCCGCCCAATATTTCCAATCATTCACCCAGTTGTTTTTGTATTTGGTAATATAGCCGTTTTCGTTATGGGCAGTCGAATCCCCCACCCAACCGTCCACGCATATATATTCATATCCATATTGCAGGAAGTTTGCGGCGATCCAGTCCGAATTCGCGAGCATGTGCGCCTCGGTAAAGCTTCCGCCGTACGGTGTCGCATGCCAGCCTAATATCCCGCTCACTTTTTCGTTATTGTATTTGCTGTTCGACGCTTCCGCTTTTTCGATTCCCGCGAATGGCCCGGTAAAAACACCTCCAAATACGAGAGCGAAAATCAGGATGGCAATCCATGCAGACTTACATTTCGCAAGCAACACCTTTCTATTCACTTATATTACCTCCATTTACATTATTTTCTCTAACAACCGAAACGAGCTAGCCTTGGAAGCAAGGTCCCGTTCATGACGGTTGCCTTGCTTCCGAAGTTTAGCTCTTTCGTTACATGGTGTCTTTCATAGTTCTATTCCACGAATCTCAGTTGCACCGATTCCAGCACCAGCTGGTGATTGCTTCCATTCGACAAAATGGTAAAGATGAACTTTTGTCTCCCTTGCTCGAAGCTCCTCGTATCCATCGTTGTCATGCTGAACTTATGAGCGGTCGTTACATTTCCGTTACTATCGATGAGATTGTTGTAATATACCGGGTTGCTCAGCGCTCCAGTCGCCAGCCGTTCCCCGATTTTGTTCTCCTCTGCAACATCATTTAAATACAGCATCGTGTCGCCTCTGGTACCATGTTTGTATACAACATCGATCTTGTACGTTCCCGCGATAGCGACATTGGTTTCAATTGCAACCCAGCCGTTTAAGGCGGCAGCGCCGTTGGATGTTTGAACGTAATTCGCCCTCGGCGATCCTGCGTAGAACGTATCGTCGGATGAAGCGGCGCCTGAGTTTGCGGAGAAGGTTACATTGGCGTTAAGTCCGTTTGTTCGTTGGAACGCAAATTTGAAGTCCATGAATACCGATGCCTTCATGACGATTTCCTGGCCCGGATTGCTGCTGTTAAAAAACTTGACGACATACCCGTCGTAGATCAAATCCGCGGCATTTGCTTGCGTAACACCATCCGCCTTGTAAACGTTGTAATCGACTGCGATTACGTTGGCGCTTAACATCTCGTTCCGCAGATCGGACACTTTGATGCCAGGTTCCAAAATCAAATGGGTCTCGTCTCCTTCGCCGACGCGATACTTCTCTGTTCCTCTTATGAGCATGCTGCCTTCCTTCACGACCAGACCGAGCTCGGCCACGATGGATGCATCGATCGTATACTGCAGCGTTGTCACGCCGTCCGCTGCAGTCACGAACAGCCGGTCACCGGTAATGAGAGTGTCTCCGCTGCCCTTTGGTGCTTCCACAACATCCGTCACCCGGTAAGTTTGCTCGGTTTTATCTTTTGCTTCAATTGAAGCAAGCAATTGAGCGACCGTCGCGCCGTTGTATACGTTCACTTGATTCGTTTCTGAATTTATGCCGGCGATCGCGATTTGAGCCGATTTGGCTTCAATCGTTGTGTTTTTGCTCAGCGCAGCGATCCCTTCAAAGGTGTATTCCGCCGTATACCGGGCATCCGCCGACGTGACCGTCAATTTGTCCGTTGCAAGCAGCGGACCGGTTGTTTTGGCTGCCCCTGCTTCATTTGTGACCGCATATGTCTGGGTGGAGCCATCGGTTGACGAAATCGCATTTCGCAAGTCCGGCACGGTCACGAAACCGCTGACGGCAATCACTTTGCTGTCGTTGTCGATGGCAAATGCGCCGGATGCCGATTTGATGTTCGTGTTCGAACTTTTGTCTCCAATCAGCTCGATGCTGTCCACAATGATCGTGTACACGGAGCTGGACGAATTTTTGCCGATAATGGTGGAACGAACGATTAGGTCTCCCGTCGTTTGAATGTGTACATTGCTAATGTCGACGGTATGGTAACCCGATGGTCCGTACTCGTCAATCGGACCGCCCACGTCGACGCCGTTGACCGATACCTGAACCGTACCGCGTCCGACGTTGGCCGCATTATTGCTCTTGTAGGTATACTTCAAGGTGTATTTGCCCGCCGGAACGTTCGGGATGGAATAGTCGATATAATCTCCTACCGTACCGCCGTTAAATTCACGGTTCGCTCCGCCGCTAGCCGTGGCTTCGCTGTTCGTCTTGGTCGTAATAGCCGCGCCGGATATCACGTATGTGGCCGTTTCGCCTTCGATTTTGATCGATGCCGCGCCCGCACTCGCCGTGAGGATCAGATACGACATGCTTGTTCCGCCCGAGGAGACGATCAACCAGTCGCCCTGCGAAAGCTGGCCGGACGGCTTCGGCGCATGAGCGCTGTCCGTCACTGCAAATTGCAGCGTATTCTCCGCAATCAGCGGTTCGATCTGGGACAGCAGCTGAGCCACCGTCGCGCCATGGAGTACTCGTATCGAATCGGAGCCGATGCCGGAAATATTCGGATGGTTCGCCTTCACCTTAATTCGAATATCCTCGCCGACATGAATCGTATAGTCGACCGAAGTGCTGCCGTTTTCCGCCGTTACCCGTAGAATGTCGCCATTTGCCAGCACCGCTCCAACCGCAACCTGATCGCTTCCGCGCCATACTTGATAACTTTGCGCGGAGCCGTCTTCGGATGCAAGCTTGGCGAGCAGTTCGCTTGCCGTTGCGCCGGTCAAGGCATTCAAGGTGCGTGCCGTGTTGTTTAATCCGATAATTTTGCCGCTCTGCGACAGCAAGGTCAGATTCACATTGTTGCTCTTCGCTACGTTTATCGTAAATGACTTGGTCGCAGCGCCGCTCTCCGAGGTGACGATCAGTTTATCTCCGCTAACGAGATTGGCCGTTGTTTTGGACTGGCCTTCCTCGTCTGTAATGGCATAGCTTTGAGTGGAATCGTCAACTGCGGCGATACTCCCACGAAGTTGCTCAATCGTAGTGCCGAACGCGACAGCAATCGTGCCTGCTTCATTATTCAGGTTCTCGATATGATTGCCTGCTTGCTTCAGTTCTACCGCGTCGCTCATCGGATGCGGGTACGTCTGCTTCGCCGTTACGGCGACATTCGACATATTCGGCAGCGATGTCAACTGATTCCCCCAAGAATGGACATAATACGAAGAATTTTTGACCGTAACGTCGCTGGCATTTCTCAATTGAAGAAGGTTCCGGTTGCCCGTGCCTTTTACCATCGTCATATTGTCGATCGTCGCGCCGTGAACATCATCCAGTACGATCGCGTAACGATCGTCGTTGCGTTCGAAGTTGACGGTTACGTCCTTGAACGACAAACCTTGGACATGTCTCGCCCAGAAGCCGTAGGACGGCTGCTCTCCGATATCCGCAACATTGTATTTGCCAACGCCCAGCTCCGGCGGACTAATTTCCGAATCGGCGAATTTGTTGCCGCCTTTGACGAGTACGTCGACATTCTCGAATTGCAAATTCTCGATATAGCCGATGTTGCGACCGTCCGGCAGTACCGGCCCGCCTTGGCCAACCTTATAGCCTGCAATAATCGGCGTTGCTTTCGCCTGATTGTTGTAAGCTACCCATCTATTGGCCGGATTGCCGTATTGGCTGCCTTGATACACTTCTTCAATGTTGACATCTTTGATGTAAATATTTCTTACGCGTCCGATATTAACGTTCGTGCTTAATAACTCATCTCTTTCAATTCCGTTTTCCATAAATTTCATTCTGGTGGCATCGCCGCCGATGACGCGTCCCCGGTTGGAGATGGAGATAAAGAACGGCGCACGCGTACGTCTCATTTCCGAGACATGATGAATTGGACCTGTCTGCCCATGGTTCAGATAGACGTTTTCGACATGCGCGCCGTCGTTTGTGGATATCGAGAAGCCCGCCTTGTTGCCCGCCAGCACGTAGATATTGTCCACATAGACGTCTTTGATGTCGTCGACGGTCTCACTGCCGATCTGGAACAGATTGCAGTTGGTGTCGCCGATAATATTGCGTACATAGAATTCTCTTACCGGCCGCGTAAAACCAAGCGATGAGTCGCTGCCGAGCTTGACGATATCGTCGGACACGCCTTTGGCATAGATATTTTTTGCCCAAACATGGCCGCTCTGCATATAGTCAAAGATGTCTCTGGCGCCGCCGCCGCTGCCTTTATCGTAATAAAAATCATGTGTGTTGATGTAATCCGTGCCAGTGGCGAGCAATGCGAAATGTCCAGCGCGATCGACTTTCAGCATGTTGCTGATATCTCTCTGCTTCACTTCATTGCTTCCGTCCGGATCAATGCTTGCGATGTAATAGGGTTCGTCGGTCGTTGGTGAATTGGTTTCCTCATACCACAGGTCAAGTCCGTTGTCCAAACCACCGAATTCAAAGTTGGTGCTCAGCTTCAAGGTTACCATCTTATCCGTGCGATTGTCCGGATCGTTGTTCATAACTCCGTCGCTGGTCACCAGATTGCCGTTACCCGTTATGGTTCCGTTTCCGATAATTTTGACGTTATCTATTCTTTCGCCGAAGAACATGCTGTTTCTAAAATAGTGATGACCCACATCCTGCTTCGTCAAGTAGTTCTCCGGATCTCTGTACGGTCCGGTCGAAGTGGCGGATGTGCCCGAACGGTAACCGCGGTCGGAGAAATACGTCGTTTCCGGCGCGTCGCCGCCTCTTAACGCGGCGATTGTCGCGTCTTGATGAATATACAGATATACGTTGCTTTGCAGATGCACGGTCCGGACATTAAATCTGCCGTTCTCGAAGAGCAGCGTACCGCCGCCGAGCGAATTCAGATATTTAATGGCATTGTTAATCGCATCCGTATCGTCGGAGTTTCCGCCCGCACCGGTAGCGCCCATCAGCTTTGCATTGAATCTGCCGGAGTAGAATTTAGCCAGGTTGGATTCACCTGCATTCTCCCCACCTGTAACGACCAATTTAAAGTGATACTCCGTATTCGGCGTCAGGTTGGCGATCTCCGCTTCTGTGCTTGCCGCGCCGACAGATATGCCGCTGTCGGTCCAAGTAGCGCCTTTGTTCGACGATACCATCAGCTTGACGGACGTCGCGTTCTTGGGAGCCGTCCACTTGAATTCAACCTTCGTATACGTGCCCGACGTCTCTTTGTAGGTCAGACTCTTATCCAATACTCGATTGAAGTCGCTTACGGTGGTCACGGCATTTAAGCTTGTTCCGCCCCACGGACTCGTCAAGGCTTCCGGCTCGGATGTCTTGTAGGAGGCTTCGAATTCATAGCTGCCCGCATTTACGTTTACGCCTTGGAAAGTAATTTGAAGATCGGGACCATTCGCCGGTCTGAAGTCAAGGCCCTTGAACGTAATCGTCTGGCTTCCGTCTGCATGGTCAGCTATCGTCGCGGTGCCCACTTGCTGGAACCTGTATCCTGCGCCTACTCTGCCAATAGACTGTGTAGCGAGGCCCGATAGCTTAACATTGCCTCTGCCGATGACATTGACCAGCGTATTGTCCATCGTGGCATGGATTCCTTTAGGCACTTTAAGCACCACTTCGGTTGCCGGGCTTCTCATTCCCGCGTAGAAATTCAGGACCACGTCGGATTGCGTATTCGCGGTAATGGTGTCCGTCACGAACTGAATGTCGCCTCTTAAAGCGCCTTTGACAATGTTAATCGTATAATCACGAGAATCGTGCCCCGAGGTGACCGTTAAGATGTCGCCTTGCGCGAGTGGCGACGACATTTGTTTCGTTCCGCTTGCCCCTCTGACGGTATAAGTCTGCGATACATCTGTTTTGGATGTTATTTGGGTAAGCAAGTCGGCTACCGTTTTGATTGTAAGCGTCGTACGTCCTGCTCCTTCTGCTGTATCGACCGTGTAGATAAAGGTGTCTCCCGATGTAATACGGATTGAACTATCGGTAATTTCGCTAATGTAATTATAAGCTTCTTGCGTCAATTGAATGGCTGTATTCTCGCTTGATTTGGCCGGTACGGCTACCGGGATGGTTGCAGTGCTTGCTTTCGATTGGTCGGAAGTTCTCGTCACTTCCAACACCAGATTGATGGTCGTGTTCGCGGCAGGCGGCACGATAGTACCATCAAGCGCAATCACGCTTGCGTTGCTGGACGTTTTAATAGCTACAGTAAATCCTGCCGGCACCGTCGGCAGCGTTAACGTTGTTGCGTTTTTCGCCGGCGCATCAATCGTATGGATCGCAGCCGCGATTTCAGCTGCGGTTGTCGGTATCGCTGTCGGTGTCGGCGTCACTGTCGCTGTCGGCGTCACTGTCGCTGTTGGCGTCACTGTCGCTGTCGGCGTCACTGTCGCTGTCGGCGCCACTGTCGCTGTCGGCGGCGTTGTCGCTGTCGGCGGCGTTGTTGTCGTTCCGCTGCCTGGATTGTTTCCGCCGGGAATATCCACCGTTACTCCGGAAGCAACCGTCAAGTGGTCAGGTTTTATCTCCATGGTTACGCCATTTGCCTTAATAGTAGCCGACTTGATTTTGCCTGATCCATTTACAACAATTCCCGATTCGATCGTGAATTGAGAAATATTTGCTTTGTCTTCTACGCTAATAGTGGAACCCGCTGCGCCTTTTTTTACATCAAAGGTCGCAACAGAACCGTTTAACACGCGAACGTTAACTCCCGACGTTTCAACGGATACTTGCTCGAAGTCGCCATCGAGCTTAATTACTTGACCTGCGCCAATCATTTGCAAAATCTGTACTTTGCCAAACCCCATGCCTGTTAATCTGTCGTCTTGAAGCTTTACCCCTGAATGCAATTGAACGTTAGGAATGTCGGTATCGCCTTTCGCGACGATTCTGACTTTGCCGTCCATCTTGATAACCACAAGCGTTCCTGCTAGCAATGAATTGTTAATAATGATACTGTTCTCGCCCCCGCCTCGAACAATCGTCTTGCCGAGAACCGTTACGTTGTCCAGATATACATCGCCCTCACCCACGCCGGGCGCAATATACAAATGCCCGTGGATTGTCATATCCTTCAGGGTTACTCCCTTTGTATTGACGACCAGGTTGGATGCAATCTGACCTGTATACGTATTAGAGGAATTAAACACTTCTCCCGCTACATTACTTAGCATCTTTACTGTCTCCGCTCTCGTAATGCTGGCTGCGGGATCGAAATTGCCATTTCCTCGACCGGATACATAGCCGCCTTCAGCCAAAGCGCTAATCGCGCTCTTGCCCCAAGCGGCGATTCGATCGCTGTCGCTGAAACGCGAAGCGAAATGGGGGTCATTGGCAGCCAAATCAAAAGCCCTGGCGATAATGACTGACGCCTCTTGCCGAGTAATAGATGCGTTAGGCCTGAATGTATAGTTGTCATAACCGCTGACAATACCTGCAGCGACCGCCTTGGTCAGTTCGTTATAGTACCAATCGGTCGAGTTCACGTCTGTGAAATGTACGGAAGATTGAGCTTGATATCCGAACACTCTGCTGACCATGACAACAAATTCTGCCCTTGTAATTGAAGAGTTCGGTTTAAAAGTATGGTCATTATATCCGCTTACAAGTCCCTTTTCAGACCAATTGTCAATTTCCGGTAAAGCCCAATGATCCGAAATATCCGTAAAACTCGAAGAAGCCGCTGATTCTGTTGCAGCCGCGACAAATCCAGGGATGCTTGTAAACAGCATAGTGAAAATAACAGCTATTGACAGCCATTTCCTTGATCGATGTCTCATGCCTTTCCCTCCACTTTCAATGATAGAAGCACTCTCCAACATCAGAAATTATGTTTGCTATCCCACTTCCATTAAAATCTCAATGCTTTTCCCCCTTTTATGTCATTGTTCAACTCGCATAGATCCGACAAATCGTTTTTACACGCGCGAGAGGTTTTTCGCAGACTAGTAAGCGTTTTCACCAGAGAGTTGATGCAGCAGAAACTTAGACCTCCAATGGTTTCATTGGGTATTTCTTATAATAGCCTAGTATTAAATCGTTGCGAGTTAAATATTATTTAATAGTTGTTTCATTTCATTACTTTCTATCACTAGCGATGCATGATGGTTATTGGAATCTTTATGCAATCCGGGTCTCCACTTTCGTTTAGTCGAAATCATTGCCGAACAACACTTTTTTCAGATCGGCCGACGCCACCAAGAAGTCCATATACTTTTTGTACAGGGTTATCTGGAAATTCACGTGCACAAAAGAGAAGAACCTCGTCGATCGTGGGATCGGCGAGGTTCTTGATCGTTTCGACGTTGAAGATGGCCTGGCAGCAAACTTAACAACTACAACTTAATCGTCTTGCCCGCCGGCACCATGGCCGACTCCCCGTCAACGCCGATCCATACATCGGTAGCAGACGGATTGTGGACAAGACTCCTGTCGACAGAAAAACGGAGTGCGCTTACGGCATTCTGGTATGCGATCAGCTCCGACATTGCGGTATGCCAAAGATTTTCACGGCCGCCCAGCAGCTCGCCGACACGGTCGACCAACTCCCAATTGTCGTCATTGGCAAACTCATAACTATGCCCCCAAATAAACAACAGCTCCATACGCGAGTGGCGAGACTGCAAAGCCAAGAACTCCTCCGCTTTCTCCACCATCGTCTTGTGATGGCAGGTAGGGTGCCAACGCAATGGGTCCGCTGGCATGTGGAAACCGCCGTGGCTTTGCACCGTACGCGCATTCTCGATGCCCAGAGCAGGCAGCATCTCCACCACCTTGTCGTTGTAGGTGCCGAACGGGTAGCTCATGCCCCGAACCGGATACCCGACAAGCGCTTCAAGCGCCGCCCTGTCCGTCAAAATCTCCTCCGCCACCTGATCCGAAGGCGACTGCTCGAGGAACGGATGCGTCACCGTGTGCGCGGACACTTCATGCCCTTCGAATAATGCCCGAACCTCTTCCGCTTGGATGTACCCGTCCCGTCCAAAAAATCCGGAATTGAGATGGAACGTGCCTTTCAGTCCGTATCGATTCATCATCTCGACTAACCGACGATCGTGCTCGCGTCCGTCGTCGAAACTGAATACGACAGCTTTTTGGCTGCCGTTCGGGAAACGATCGAATTTGATTTTGCGTGTGGCCAAGAGACTATCCCCTTTCATCCTCGCATTGTTCGTTATCAAACTCTATCATACTGGATCAAGGGGCTTCCGCCTAGTGCCTTCCTTTCCATCGCCCCGTCAATAGGAGCATTAGAAACGAGATCATAACGATGCCAATCGTCCAGGCCCATGCCATCGTCATGCGGCCGGCATCAACCGCCACATAGATCGCGGTAGGCACCGTTTGGGTTTTGCCGGGTATGTTGCCTGCAATCATCAGGGTCGCGCCGAACTCGCCCAGGCCGCGGGCGAAGCCGAGCACATAGGCCGTCACTAGCGAGCGCCAGGCAAGCGGCAACGTAATCATGCGGAACACCTGCATGTTGCTGGCTCCCATGGATCGCGCCGACTCCTCCAGCTCGCGGTCGACGGAGTCGAAGCCGACCCTCATCGTCTGGTAGACAAGCGGGAAGGCAACGACGACAGCCGCGATGACGGCCGCCCACACGCTAAATATAACTGGCGACGAGAAAAGCCATTCGATCGTTTGACCGACCCAGCTTCTGCGTCCGAGCAGCATAAGCAGCAGGAAGCCCACAACGGTCGGCGGCAAAACAAGCGGGAGCAGGAACGCCGTATCCACCATCGTTTGTCCGCGGAATTTCCTGCGGGACATCCACCATGCCGCGGCGATGCCAAGCACGGCAGCTACGATGCTGGACAGCAGCGTGACCTGGATGGACAGCCGAATCGGCGGCCAGAATGTCTGCCAGTCGATGCTGATCACGAATTCGGAACGGAGAAGCCGTATTGGACGAAGACGTCCAACGCTTCCTTGCTCTGCAGAAATTCAAGGAACGCCGCCGCTTCCTCCGGATGCTCCGTCGCCTTCACGATGCCGACCGGATACCGAATCGGCGTGTAGCTGTCCGGCGATACGGCAAAGGCTACCTTGGATGCGGTCGACGACATCGCGTCCGTTCGGTATACGAAGCCGACATCCGCATTGCCCGTCTCCACATAGCTCAGCACTTGGCGAACATCCTTGGCTTGTACTATTACGCCTTGCAATGGATCCCACATTGCCGCATGCTCGAGTGCCTCTTTGGCGTAGCTCCCCGCAGGGACGCTCTCCGGAATGCCGATCGCGATTCGTTTTACGTCAGCTCCCTGCAAGTCCTGCACGGCGGCAAGGTCCAGCTTGCTGTCTGTTGGTACAACAACGACGAGATCGTTGCCAAGCAGGTTGCTTTGCTGTCCCTCTTCGATGTAACCGCCGTCCACCAGAGCTTTCATGTTCTTCGTAGCGGCCGACAAAAACAGATCAACAGGGGCGCCTTCCTCGATCTGAGTCTGCAGCGCGCCGGAAGCTCCGAAATTGTACAGAATCCTCACGTCGCCTTCGGCTTTGGACTCATATAAGCTTTTTAATTGTTCGAGGGCATCCGTCAGACTGGCAGCGGCAGACACCGTCAGCTCGACCGGCGTTTCCGCAGCATTCTGCTGCTTTTTGTTCGAGCCCGTCGCGCAGCCAGCCATGATCAGCATGACCGCTAACGCTAATAACCCTATCGCATGAAACCTTACGGTTCTCTCCGACACTCACCCAGCACCTTCCATCTCATTATATCTATTTATGTCTAGATATAATTATAATTCTGCTTTTGGTTGGATGTAAACCTTCATGTGAGGTAATATCACTCTAGCGAAGGTATGCCTTTTGAGTATCTTAGGTACAAGACGCCTGCCCCTGCTCCGTTCGCGGCTATTGCGGCACACTGCAACCCGATTTTCTCGGGCTACAGCCCCGCAAAGCTCCCGCGAGCATCAAAAAAAGGGAGCCTTCGCCCCCTTTTTTATCCAAACGTTACTCTACCACGTCATCAACCCTCTAGTAAAACGGTCCCGCCGCGTCGAACATCCCGGGAATCCGTTGATGTCTTGAACAGTATGGAATGGATACTGTTTAGCGGCATATTGGTTCTGGTACATGTATTCTTGCAGGATGACCGTGTTGTTGTTCAAGCTGCATAAGATGCCGGGTACGCCTTGACCATTCGTCAAGGATACCCCGACAGGCTGACCGATGAGCATCGTCGCCTTCTGATACCATGGCATGGGCTGCACACCTCCTCACACCATCGTATGTGGCGCCACTCCCAAGAAATCTTGACCAGCGCCCGCTTCAGATTACCAAGTTTGCTCTTGTACGGAACAGGAGCCGCTTCCCAACTCTTATGCTACAATAGAACTCATAGATTAACGGCCTAATTTAGCGGGAGGAACATATGCTATGTCACAACCGTCCGACATCTCTTATACTACCGACGAACTCGCGAAGCTGCTCAAGATTTCCAAGCTGACCGTCTATGACCTGATCAAAAAAGGAGAGCTGCCCTCCTACCGCGTCGGCAAACAAATGAGGGTGGACGCCTCCGACCTGGAGGCGTACAAGCGTCGAAACCGAACGGTCCCGGAGGTTTCTTCTGGGCGACGTAACGCCTTGCACGATGTCAGGACAGTCGCCGAATCAACCGGAATGTCGCTTGCCGCAGCAAGGTTAGACCAGGGAACGGCGCAAGACCAGCGGGATGCTGCAACTTTGGACGTGAAGACCGCAGAAATCGCTCCGACCGCTGCTGCAAGCTCCCCGCCATTTCCCCGCTCCATTGTTATTACGGGACAGGACATCAGTCTGGACATTCTCGCCAGACATCTGGAAACTGAGATGCCTGAGTACCGGATGCTCCGGTCGCACATCGGCAGCATGGACAGCCTGATCCGCATGTACAAGGGCGAAGCCGATCTTGTCAGTACCCATCTGCTGGACGGGGACAGCGGCGAATACAACGTGCCATACATCCGTCGTATACTCGTCGGCATGCCGCATCTCGTCGTCAATCTTTTGACCCGCAGCGCAGGTCTGTTCGTCGCGGAGGGCAATCCGCACGTCATCACAGGCTGGACCGACCTCGCTCGTCCCGGCATGCGCATCGCGAACCGGGAGCAGGGCGCCGGCGCCCGCGTACTGCTCGACGAGCAGCTTCGTCTGCACCGCATCCCGCTGGAGGGCTTGCTGGGATACGAGAAGACGCTCACGAATCACCTGTCCGTGGCGGCTATGGTCGCCTCCGGAGAAGCCGACGTCGGCGTCGGAACGGCCAAAGCCGCCTCCATCGTACAAGGCGTCAGCTTCATCCCGCTCATTCAGGAGCGTTACGATCTGGTCATGCTGAAGCGGCCAGATAATAGGCCCTGGATCGAAGCCGTGCTCCGCATTCTCCGGTCGGACAGCTTCAAGCGAGAGCTTCGAGCGATTGCAGCCTACGATTTAAGCCACACCGGCGAAATCATGGCGGAGGCTTGATGCCTCCGCCCGCTTCTTCCCGAAAGGTCGGGCATTCTATTTTTCACAGAGAGTCCCCCCGGTTCAACTTCCTAATCCGCTCCCCTTCAACCTACTTGTATCTAAAGCTTTATTTATTCACTTTGCCAATCCAAAATACGAGTTAGAATCACTGCCGCTTCTGCACGTGTCAATGTATCTAATGGCGCTAAAAAGCCACCTGTTTTACCTTGAATCAAACCTTGTTGATAGACAGACTGTACGGCCTGTATCGCCCAAGATGGAATTTGATCCAGATCTACGAACGGCAGAACAGTTTCCGTATTTACTTGCAACTGTAACGCTCGCGCAAGAATCTCAATCATTTCCACACGTGTCATCGTTTGATTCGGATGGAAGCTACCATCAGGATAACCCGAAACAATACCCGCACTGATTGCTTTACCAATCGCCGTTCTTGCCCATTCCGCAATTTGCCGTTCATCGGTAAAATTCAACTCACTCACCGATACATCTAATTTCAGGACATTCATAAGCATGACAATAAACTCAGCCCGAGTAACGAAACGTTCTGGCTTAAATTGACCATCAGGGTACCCGTTTATCAATTGCTCACGATACAATCTTTTTATCGCACTTTGTGCCCAATGTGATTGGATGTCCGTGAAATGACTTGCAGATGCTTCAACTTCCTCTTCATTAAGCTGCTGTAAATCCGTATTATCGGGCAGAACAGGCGTATAACTCCCTCCCGAATAAGAAGTCGTACGAATAACTTTTGCGAGTCCAGCGTTCTCATAACCTAATGAATTAACAGCTTTTACTGTAAAAGTATACTGCGTATTGGAATTCAATTCTGCAACGCGATACGTGGATGTCTCTGCCGTTACTTCTTCGATTAGTTCGCCATCTTTATAAATACGATAGCTCTCCGCATTCCAAGCGTCAGGCCAGCTTAATTGCACACTGGATTGTGCAACTTGTGAAATAGATAATTCACTTCCATTTGCCCACTGAGCAAGCGTTGGCTCCACAATACCCGCGCCCGTTCCAATTTCATAAATATGAACGGCCAGTGGTTCAAAAGTATCTGTAAACTGTCCATCTACCCATGTTACATTACGATTTTCGTTCCATACGCGTACTGCATCATTGTCGAATTGCTCGGACGTAAACGTCACTTGCTGTGCTGTTTCGCTGTTGTTTACCGCAAATATATACACATGATCATTGTAGCTTTTAACCATCATTTTTAAACCATCTGCTGTTGAATGTGTAATTGCCGGGATAGCCTCTTCGGATAGGATAACAGGTGCCATCAATTCTACTTCTTTAGCAACTTGCTTCGTATTTTCAAGCAACGATTCGTAGCTAGCGCCACTCGCATCACGCTTCAAATCGAATAAAGAATAGAATAAGATCCCTTTTGCACCTTCTGCAAGATACTGCCATGTCATATTGCGCATTTCTTCTGTTGTCGGTCCACGTAATGCATCTAATGTGCCGTAATTGCGAATGTTATGCGCCTGTACGACTGGCCATTGTCCCATCTTGCCAAGACTGTCTGTCATCGTTTTTTGCATATTCCCTATAATACTTAAGTCATCCGCTGGCTGACCGTGTAGCGGATAGAAATCTAAACCAAATAAATCCGAAGTATGGCGAATACTGTACGAATCCTGAATATGATAATCTACCGTATAGGCTGGG
>NZ_BDQX01000092.1 GCF_003112455.1 Paenibacillus agaridevorans | reverse complement strand
TCTTGACAGCCGGAGTACATGACCTTCGCTACTGCAATTTTCGCTCCCCATCACAGCCCAGCCTAATAGTCGGCGGATTTGCCTACCGACTAGCCTCACTGCTTGGACGGGCTATTCCATCAGCCCGCGTCACTGCCCTTCTGTGTCACCCCATT
>NZ_BDQX01000091.1 GCF_003112455.1 Paenibacillus agaridevorans | reverse complement strand
CGGGAGGCGGCAAGGGCAGAGCAGGTAACGGCCGCGGTCCGAGCGGCGGAGGCGGCGGCGGCGGTCGTCGCAAGAATACGACGACGAGCGGCATTTTCAACGCCGGGAAGGCTGGCGGGAATGGCAGCGAGGCTGCTCCGAGCGCAGGCAGTCCGGCAAAAAGGAAACGGAAGAAAAGCGGCGGCAACGCGACAGCTGCATTCGTTCGCAAAAATCGCAAATAGTCCTGTATAAGGTAAGGAAGCTGAGGATATAATAAGACGGTAATGCTCGGGATTACGGGCAATTACGCGGTGTTGGAGGGGCGTAGTGCCCGTGATGCCGGAGCGTGCTGTCGGCTGGATGAACTGGGAAAATATATTTAGACTTGTCGCTTGCTTTTTGGCGGCGGGTATTATAAACTAAAGGCAATCGAATCGATGATATGAACCTGAATTCACATATTGAAAAGGGTGTCATTAGAGTCATGAAACCCTTTCCAATGTGTGAATTTTTTGTTTAATAACGAAACAGGCGCATATTAATACACTTTTTGGAGGTAATTCCACATGCAACAAGGTACAGTTAAATGGTTCAACGCTGAGAAAGGTTTCGGCTTCATCGAAGTTGAAGGCGGAAACGACGTTTTCGTACACTTCTCCGCAATCGTTGGCGAAGGCTTCAAAACTCTTGAAGAAGGCCAACGCGTTGAGTTCAACGTAGTTGAAGGCAACCGCGGTCCTCAAGCTGAAAACGTAGTTAAGCTGTAATAGCTTAATTCCGATGAGACCGTCCTTGACCATCCGGTTGAGGGCGGTCTTTCTCGTTGTAGGGGTTGGATTTATTTGCGTTTGTTGAAAGAACGTTCTAACGGACATCAGCTACACTATGAGCTTGATTTCGATGTTTTGCAATTCTAAGCGACATCAGCGACGTTATTTGGCCGAAATGGAGCTTACGAGGCTGACTGGGCTGCAATAAGGTTTCCTATGTCCGTTACCTTTTCGGAATGCCGATTTTTTGAAGAATAGCGTCGCTGATGTCCATTAGAGTTGGGTTTCGAATGCGGCAACACTAGGGCGTCATCGGTAGAAGATCTTTTAAGCCGAATGGTACGGCGCAGCATCCTTGATTTCCCTATACAAAGTTGTTACAATGAAAAACACCAGCAAGCCTATGGCTGGAGATGCTGACCGAAACGAGGTGAATGGCATGGGCGCTAAGAAAAACGACGGCAAGGTGCTTGCCCAGAACAAGAAGGCATCCCATGACTACTTCATCGAGGAGACTTTCGAAGCGGGCATGGTGCTGATGGGCACGGAGATCAAGTCGCTCCGGAACGGCAGGGCGAATATCGGAGATGCATTCGCGACGATCCGAGACGGCGAGATGTTCATCCACAATATGCATATCAGTCCGTTCGAGCAAGGCAATATGCATAATCCGACTGATCCTACTCGGGCTCGCAAGCTGCTGCTGCACAAGGAGCAGATTCACAAGCTGCTGGGCTTGGTCAAACGCGACGGTTATGCGATCGTTCCGCTCAAGATCTACGTTCGGAACGGTTATGCCAAACTGCTGATCGGCTTGGGCAAAGGCAAGAAGCAGTTCGACAAACGCGACACCGCAGCCAAACGCGATGCGCAGCGCGACATCCAGCGTGCGCTTAGGGAGAAGCAAAAGGTGGCTCGTTAAGCCGAATTACTACTGGAAGCAAGCATGAGCTCGCTTCGAGATCGGGTAGTAATGTACGCTTGACTCAACAGTAAGAAATGAACAGCTTTACATGGTTGTTAAGACCAGCGTTGCCAGCAACAATTCCGAGCATTCTGTATGGATGCGTGGTATACTAAGTTTGTAGCAACGAGCAAGACTGGCAAGTTGCAAGACATGATGAACGACTCGTAGTAGTCGACTCATCGTTAATCCTGGAGTCCCAGTGATCTGTGCTAATCGTTGGCTGTTTAGTTATTCGCTTGATGCGAAGTGGCTGGCAGGGTGACGTTTATGCCGCATCGGGGGCGTTTATGGATTCGACGGGGATTGGACGAGCGCGAGCCAGCGGGTAGCAGGGAGTCGTCTGCTTCATCAACGCTAAAGCCTATTAAACGGCAAACAACAAACAAACTACGCTGTAGCAGCTTAATAACCTGCACACGTGCTCTCGCTCTGTATCGCCCATGTACCGGGATGAGGGCCCAACTTTAGTGGGATACGCTGTCACATCTCCGCCTGGGGTGTGCTGAAGAAGACAATCAGGCTGACCTGAACGGAAGCTGGTTACGAAGCGTCTGCTCAGGTGACATCAAATTCGTGACTACACCCGTAGAAAGCCGTGTGGCGTGATCTTCGGACAGGGGTTCAAATCCCCTCGCCTCCACCATGAAAACCCAGTCCGCAAGAGGGCTGGGTTTTTCTGTGGGCGGAAATTGTAGACGGGATGTAGACACGAGCTTTATGCTGCGGGTTTGTGAAAAGAAATTGTAGACATTATGTCTATATTCTATTGGTTATCGTGAGTTGGCTATAATTGAAACAGATTCTTATTGTCCGAAAAATTGAATTGAAATTGAAATGATATGTAAATTAAAAAAGGCGACAGTCAGGAACAAGAAAGACTCCTAGACTGTCGCTATTTCATTGAACTAATGCTACTTCAATGGATATTACCAACTTATATCAGCCGAAGCAGTATCATTAGTGCCAATTGATGGGTTGAAATTAACAGTAGCTGGTCCGAATGATATAGATGTAGAGAACACTCCACCTAGTGGTTTGGATTGGCTGTACTTAATTACTGCTCGTTCAGTTGCGGTTGACACTTTCTTTTCCAAAGCAAACTTTACGGTACCTTTATATTTTGTAGCAGGCATATCAGTAAGGTTTCCTCCGAATTCCCATGCGGAGCCATATAACTCATCCTCAACAGGGGATCCATCATCATCATTGCACCCTGCAGACGATGGAGCGGACCATACATTTCCATTTCCAATGTTTTTATATTGTGTAGCGCAAGCATACTTGTCATCTTGTATTTCCCAATCTGCAGGGACTGCCATGCCAATGTGATCATTCTGAATTCCATAATACGAGATGCTAGTTGATTGATGAGGATTTGCGAGCCATTCGAAAGTCCCATAGATGTCGTGTAGTTGTACACCATTGTAAGTGGTCACAAAGTGAAACATAGTAAGCACAAGATCTGTTGAGGGAATATTCGCGAATGGTGTAACTACTCCTGGAGGGGGAGTCACAACCGGTGCTAACTCTCCAAAAGTATTATATGCATAAGCACTTTCAGAGTAACCATCAAATTGTAAATCAGAGCCGGAAGAGTTCTCAACAATAAACTGTTTATCGTAGAAGTCCATATTATCTATCAAAGCTTGGGGCATTCCTGCATCAATTAATATTTGCTCATATTGTTCCTCAGACAACACGTTTTCTTCAGCATGAGCTAAAGTAGAACCTAATGTGAAAATCAAAATAAATGATAAAATTACTTTCAAGCGATTCATATGAAGCCTCCTAAGAAATCAGTTTTTGTAGTACAACTAGCAATTCAGGTTCATAAAGTTGTAATATCACCCACCTTCTGTATATAATTATGAATAAGAATAACAACTTAAAGGAGGTCTAGGATGAGGGTGAAAGTGTTATCCTTGATTCTGATATTTATGGTGCTTATAGGTTGCAATGGTCCAGAAAGTACAACCGGCTACATTCAAGTAAAAGATAAATCGTACGACAACGGAAAATATTATTTAACTGTGGTTAATCCCTATGAGAATAGACCAGAGATTTTAAATTTAAAGACGGAAAAGAATGTTTGGAACTTAGCCATCATAGGTGAAATCTATTTTGCGACATATGAAAATAAAAGCACTCTAAGTGAAATTGAATATCCAGATAAAACCAGCGAAGAAGAAAAGTAATATAGTAACAATTACACCAAAAATAAGGAAACATTCTTGAGTAATACTTCCTAAATAAGCTTGTAGAATAATGTCGATTTAGATCATTTGTGGAGTTGAAGTGTTCTTTGAATAGGAGCCTCTCGGGGCCCCTTAGTCGTTACGCTACCAAGCGCAAGACGTCCCGTGCACACAGCGAGGTGACGGAAGTGCATAGCTGACAGGCAGCATGTGGTCCGAAAGGATGAGAGCGGGGGCTTGAAGTCAAATCCCGAAACAGGCGGCTGAAATCAAGTTTTCTGACAATATCGGGTAACTCTTTCGAAAAAAAGAGAATATCCCGCACTACACTGGTGGATTCTGGAAGTTAAGAGGGCTGGATTCGGGAGGAAGTCGATTGACGTGACCCAAGGAGAGTCCTGTCATCCCAGCAAATGTGGTAAATCATGATAAAGATCTAGAAGGTCAAATTCAAGGCTATGGGCGGCGAGCAGTCATACGAAGGGATAATTGTGAGTAAGCAAGAAGGAAAGGCCGTAATGGCGGGTGAACCGGCATTTCAGTTGCCGGTACAAGTCTCGACCTCAAATTATTGGTATGTAACTTGTGTTAGTGAAATTAAATGAGGACGTTATTAATACCTTATTTTTGGTATTAATAACGTCCTCATATTTCGTGATGCCTGGTACCGTCATCGCGTTAATTCGATTCATTATATACGATGGTCAAAAATTCCTCGATTTCATTCGGACAGCTGGGCTCATAATTGATACCACTAAGATGCAAGTGTATGCTCCTCATTAAGCCACCTCCCCAAATATTCGAATCATCACGCTCCGAAGAATTGTGAATTTGCACAAACACCCCTCGCCTCCACCATCATGAACACCATCCGCATGAGGATGGTGTTTTTGTTTTGCCCAAAATTGTAGACCGTTTGTAGATAGGGGTGACACCTTTTTCCGACCGTGAGTTTTCATTGCACATCATTTTCATCTTCCTAAGGATCAAGAACATGCAGAACGGGGCGGAAACGCAAAATCAGAACTTGACGGACAAACGAGGACTAGGCAAACAGGAAGGGGCTGCTATAAGATAAAACATACCAGTCAAAAGAGAACCTTTAATGACGAAGGGAGAAAGGGGTTATCAGCTATGTTCAGATCGACATCTTGGCGCATATTTGTGATCAGCGGCATTTTCTTCGCAATTACGATTATTCCGTTTTCGTTGTTCCTGGCTAACCGATTTTCTCACTTCGCTTACACTCAGGTGGGAACGTTCAATCAAGACCGCATCGATGAAATGGCAGAGCGGACGGAGTTTATGCTGGCCAAGCTGAAATGGTACAGCCTGAACATGTACGAAGATCATACCGTTCAGAGCTGGTTATATGCCTCCGCCGAAAATCTGCTGCAAAATGCCGGTACGATGCGGGTTTTAACGAAGTATTTATCTAATGAGCCTTTTATTGAATCCGCTTACTTATTTAACATGCGCAAACGTGAGGTCATCGACTCCAAAGTTGGACTGCTCCCGTTCGAGGAATTCGCCGATCGGTCGATGCTGCAGCGGATCGAGCGTAATCCAGGGTCCTTCCTCCGCTACTTCGACCACCAAATAGGAAGAAACTCATATTTGGCGCTTCAGCTTCCTTCGACTCCCGTGCAAAAAAATCGCGACGGGTATCTTGTCGTCCTGTTCAACAAGAAGGAGCTGCAAAAGCATTTGATATCGGGCGGCGGAAGGGCGGATGCGCTGTTCTCCATTGTGGATGATCAGGGCAGGCTGATCCTGGGGGAATCGGATGAGCGGCTCGAGAAGAGCATCAGCAGCATCCGGACGGGATTGGAGCGGGGATCCTTCGAGCTAAACCGTGCCGGAGGGGAAGCGTTCGTTAATTATGCCCGTCTCGAATCGTTGGGATGGAATATTGTCTCCATCACGGAGATGAAGCAATTCCGGGAAAAGGCCGATGCGTTCAAAACCGTCATTATCAACTACTCATTGCTGCTGCTTGCGGTGCTTCTCCTTATCGCCTATTGGAATTCACGCCGTTTCGTCGGACCTTTCCGGCGGCTAGCGGATCAGCTGCAGCGTAAGCTGGGGGTGAAGGGGGAGAACGATTATGGCGTCATTGAAAAGGGCGTCGTCATGCTTCGCGATCATTATCCGCTGATCAAGACCGAATATTTGCGGCAGTGGCTGCTGCAGGGCCGGCTGACCGACAGCGCCAGAGCGGCGATTGCCCGCGAATCCGGCCTGCTCGACTACGAATGGCTTCGGCTGGCCGTCGTCAAAATTGATTCCTATTATGAACTGTCCGAACAGTATGATTTTGTCTCGCGCAAGCTGCTCAAGTATGCAATCGGCAATATCGCGGAGGAGCTGCTGGGCCGGCCGGAACGGCCGATAGAGGTGGTCGATTTCGGCTCGGACCATCTCGTTCTGATCGTTGGCGCGGCCACTTCCTCGCCTGACGCCAATTTGACAAAAGAGCTGAAGGAACTGCGCCGGCAAGTTGCCAGCTACGTCAAATTGAACGTCACGATCGCGGAAAGTGAAGCTCGCCGCGTGCACGATGATTTGCGCAAAGTATACGACGATATAAATGAACTGACTTTGTTCAAGTTTGTCAGCGGCGATGACAAGATTTACATCGAACAGGACTTTGAGCGCTATGCAGATCTGCAGGCTCCAATTGAGGAGGCCGTGCATGAAAATCTGATCCAGACGATTCGCAGCGGCAAAGAGGAGAAGGCGCTGGCGATGCTGGATGAGTTGTTCGTATGCTTGCAGACAATGAAATATACCGAGTGCCAATTCCAACTGAAGCTGCTTCTGTTTGCGATCGTCAAATCGTTCAGCAAAATGACGTCCGTTCAGAGTGTTGAAGGAATCGAACATCACTTGAGGCAGTTCGCCACACTTGCCGATGTCTGCGAATGGCTAAAGGAAGAGACCGGCCGGATCATCCAGTTGCTAAGCGACCGAAAGGGCTTCAACCGCAAGGAAAAGCAGATCGAGGAAATTATCGAGTTCGTCCGTTACCATATTCACGACCCGATGCTGTCGGTGGACGAAATTGCAGATCATATCGCGTTGTCCGCCAAATACGTTCGGCACCTGTTTCACGAACAATATGGTTTGACGCTGTCGAATTTCATTCTGAATGAGCGGATCGGCAAGGTGAAGGAGCTGCTGGAACAGACGACGATGCAGGTTGCCGACATTGCAGTAGAGTCCGGTTTTCAGACGAAGAGCCATTTTTTCACCGCTTTTAAGAAAGCGACAGGCATGACACCGAGCCAATACCGCGAGAGTAAGACGGAGGAACGAAACGAGTGGTCGCGCTATATGGCTGAGAACTCGGCGAATTAGCAGGCGATTGCGAACTCGCCAGGTTAATAACAACCGGCCGAATCCTCGCAAATCGGCTGGCCGAGAACCGAATCCGGCCAATGAGAACTAGGCAAGTATTTGCTGTGAATGCTACGATGACAGCGTTCGAAACCTGCAAGTGAAACAAGACAAGAAAGGAGGAACGCTTTTTGGAGCGAAAAAGAAAGTTTGGCAGGACGTTCGTAAGTGAACTGTCGCGGAACAGATATTTGTATCTGCTGGCACTGCCCGGTATCGCGTTTCTGGTTGTATTTGCGTATACGCCGATGCTTGGGCACCTGCTCGCCTTCCAAAATTACCGGCTGTCGGACGGAATATGGGGGAGCGAATGGGTCGGTTTTAAAAACTTCGAGTTTTTCTTTAATGGGAAAGATTGGCTGCGCGTGACACTGAATACCGTTTTCCTTAATGCGCTGTTTCTCGTATCTGGCCTCGGCAGCGCGGTCGTGCTGGCCATCTTTCTGAATGAAGTCCGGAACAGGCTGTTCCAGCGAATCGCACAATCGTTTATTTTTTTACCTTACTTTATTTCATGGCTTGTCGTCAGCATGATGGCGCTAACGCTGTTTGGCACATCGGAGGGGCTCATGAACCGCGCGCTTGCTGTCCTTGGCTTTGAAGGCGTGGACTGGTATTTGACGCCTGGCGTCTGGCCGTACATCTTAACGGTAATCAGCGCCTGGAAGATCGCCGGATACAATTCCATTATTTTTTTGGCGGTCATTACAGGCATCTCCGCGGAATATTACGAAAGCGCGAGAATCGAAGGCGCGAGCCGGATGCAGCAGATGTTTTACATTACGCTGCCGCTCATGCGGCCGATCGTGATGGTATTGGCGCTGCTTGGTGTCGGTCGTATTTTCTACGGCGATTTCGGCATGATTTACGCGATCATCGGGGATAACGGCGTACTGTTTCCAACAACAGATGTCATCGACTCGTATGCGTACCGCGCACTGCGGCAGCTGGGCAATTTCAGCATGTCCTCCGCCGTCATCGTATACCAATCCTGCATGGGTCTTGTTACGATTCTGATCTTCAATGCGATTGCGCGCAAGGTGGATGCGGATTCAAGACTATTCTAAATTCAAAAAAAAGGTTCGGCAAGCGGGCGAAGACTTGGTCAAGCAGCCTTTTTCGCCGAATGGTTTAAGGTGTGATCGATGTGAAAGAACGGTTGTTTCTTGTTTTTATGTACGCGGTGCTATGCGCTTTTGCGTTGTTTTGCTTCATTCCGTTCTGGATTGTTTTCATCAACTCGTTCGCCGATGAATCGATTCTTCAAACGGCGGGATATCAGCTGCTTCCTGGGAAATTCAGTCTTCATGCGTATGAATTTCTGCTCTCCGGCAAACAGGTGTTCCGCAGCTACGGCATTACAATTATGGTGACGATAGCCGGCACGGCACTGGGCGTCCTCGTAACAGCCGCCTATGCCTACACGCTGAGCCACCGGAAAGTGAAATACCGCAACATTTTAGCCTTTTTGACCTTCCTGACGATGCTGTTCGGTGCGGGGCTGGTCGGCTTCTATATGCTGATCGCCAACTGGCTGCATCTGAAAGACTCGGTTTGGGCGCTAATTTTGCCCTATCTGCTTAATCCGTTCTACGCTTTCATTCTCGTCTCGTACTACAGGACACTGCCATATGAGTTGAATGAGGCAGCAACGGTGGACGGCGCGAATGATCTCTATATTTTCTTTCGTATTATCTGGCCGATCTCGCTGCCTGCGATCGCTACGGTGAGTCTATTCTATGCGCTGCAATATTGGAACGACTGGTACTTGTCGCTGCTGTTTATCGACAATTACAAAATGCTGCCGCTGCAAATGATGATCCGCCAGCTGATGTCTAATTTAAATGTTATGGCTTATGTGGGCGGCAGCCAGACGCAGTATAATGTCGTCGTGCCGACCTACGGTATGCAGCTGGCGATCGTCTGTGTTACTATCGGTCCGATCGTCTTCGTTTACCCGTTTATTCAACGTTTCTTCATTAAAGGCTTGACGCTTGGATCGGTAAAAGGTTAGGAGAAGTTCATCCTTGAAACAGGGGGAATTAACGATGAAAAGATTTTTATCCACCGCGCTCGTGCTCTTGATCGCGCTTGTCGCACTTGCAGGCTGCACGGGGAATAGCGAAGGAGAAGGGAAGACGTCCGAACCTCCGGGTCAGACCGGAGACAATAACGGCGCCAGCGGTGATAACAAGCTGGAGCAGGTAACACTGAAAATTATGATTCCCGGAGACCGGCCGCCGGATATGGATTTAGTCATCGCCGAAGCGGAGAAGCGAATGAAGGATACGATCAATGTAAAGCTTGACGTCGTATTCGTGCCGTGGTCCGACTTGGCGCAAAAGACGCAGGTGACGCTTGCTTCCGGCGAAAATATCGACCTGATCTTCGATGCGCCGTGGTTGCATATCAATCAAATGATTGCAAGCGGTTTCTATGAGCCGCTGGACGATCTACTGGCCGAGTATGGCAAAACGGTGCTGGAGAAACGGCCGCAGCAAATGTGGGACTACAACAAGTATGGCGGCAAAATTATGGCCGTTCCGCTTGGCGTCAGCTACATGTCCGGCAATTCCTACATGGTGCGCAAAGACATTCGCGAGAAGCTTGGCGTACCGCCAATTAAAACGTATGACGATTTAATTGCTTTTGCCTACAAGGTGAAGGAGCAGGAGAAAGGCATCATCCCGATGACTGCAGGCTCCGCCACATATTCATTTGTCGCACACCATGCCCTGAATGATTACGACACCCATGTCAGACCGACCCATGCGCTGGGCAATAGCCTGATGCTCTATTACAAAAACAATGACGGCAAAGTTTACAATTTGCTGGAGGACCGGGAGCCTATCGGAACGTGGCTGGCGAACACGAACAAATGGTTTACCGATGGGCTGATTTTCAAGGATATTTTGACGACGAAAGATTTTCACCAGCCGATCTCGGCAGGCAAAGTGGCGATCGTCACGAACGGCGCGTTCGGCATCGGCGATTCCCTTAAGAACACGTTCAAGAATAATGTGCCGAACGGCGAGTTGGAAACGGTTACTTTCTTCAGCCCGGAAAAGGGCGCGAATTTCACTAATTTCAAACAGTGGAATTTCCTGGCTGTGCCGAAGGTGAGCAAAAACAAGGAGCGAGCGATGATGTTCCTGAACTGGGCGAATGAGAAGGAAAACTACGATCTGCTCTCTTACGGAATCGAAGGCAAGCATTGGGAAGCGGTAGGAGAGGACAAAATGAAAAACCTGGATACTTCCGGCTACTCTGCATTCGGTTATGTCTGGCTATGGAATCCGGTCGATGAACGAACTGTAATAGGCGGCGACCCGAAGAATGATGAAATGGATGCCTTGCTTCGCGATGCCGACATGTTCACCACCGATATTTTGGCCGGTTTCGAATTCGACGGTACCTCTGTGCAAAACGAGATCAGCCAGTACAATACAGTCGATGGGCAATATTACACGGCGCTGTTTAACGGAGTTATCGATCCGGAGGATACATTGAAGAAATTCGAAGCGGAGGCAGGTCCCGCCCTTAAAAAAATTCAGCAGGAGCTGCAAAAGCAAATTGATGAGTTTCTGGCGGCGAGGGGCAAATAAAACAAAAAAAGGAGCTGACCAAGATGATTTCGAACAAAAAATGGGTATCGATCCTGATGGCAGCAGCTTTGCTGGTAACCCCGATTTCTGCATGGCAGGCGACATCGCCTGTTGCGGCCGCGGCCGCAAAGCAGGCGGCAGCGCCATCGGCGGCAGAGACGAATTTCCGCAATCTCGCGGCAGGCCTTCCGTATGAATGGTCTGAAGCGCCGGAAGCTTCACATCCCGATGACGGATACAAGCTTACGGATGGAATATACGGCACATTGGATATGAACGACCCGGCATGGGTGGGGCATCTCCGCGGAAAAACGCGCGAAGTCGTATTCGATCTGGGAGAGGAAAAGTCGATCGGGAGGATAACTGCTCATTTTTTTCAAGATTATCCTACGAACTCCATCCTCGTACCGCTGTCGGTATCGATGTATGTCTCCGACGATAAGGAAAATTGGGGGCTGCTCTCCCATAACGCCACGCAGCTGCTTTGGGGAGATGGCCCGCCCAGAGAGGAAACCTTTGAATGGGATGGCAGCCGGGACGGAATCAAAAGCGGGAATACGGATGGCGAGCTGGCTTATGCCCGCTATGTGAAAGTAGCATTTTCAATGCATCATGCGCTATCGGAATTCATTGACGAAATCGAAATTTTGGGTATGGACGGCAAGGTTGACGGGGCAGTAAAGGTTCCTGCCGAGCAGCATCTTTTTTTGGAGCCTGGGGAAGCTACAGCCGGTATCCGAAATCTGAATCTGCTGTATAACGGGCAATACGCAAATGGGTTGGGCGATTGGACCAAGGAACGGATTATTCCTAACATTAGCTATGTAAATAAAGACGGAGAGCCGGTCGATTGGCTTTTTGACGGCATACTCTATCTCGGGATTGCATCGCCTGCCGGCCGAGATTTCGGCACTGGGCAAACGAATCTGGAAGATTGGAATTGGTATTTGAATAAAACCTTCGCGGCATCGGGGGATATGCAGCAGTTGAACGAGGCTGCCATGGAAGTCGGAGCCAAGCTGAAACAGCCCGATCACCGGGTCAAGGTTGTGTTGATGATTCCGAATCCTGGGGAATCCTTAACCGATTTTGGCGATATTGACGGCAGCGGTTCCTTAAACTTTAACGAGACCTCCGCAGGCAAAGAAAAAGCGTTTGAAAACAGGGAAAAAGCGGTGCATTGGTATCTGGATCAAGTTCAGCAAAAATGGCAGGCTGCCAACTACTCGAATCTTGATCTTGTCGGCATGTACTGGATGCCGGAACAAGTCGAAATATCCGAATCCGGGCCAGATATGATGCGCGCTGTGACGGGAAAAGTGCATGCCATGAATAGGAAGGTTTTCTGGATTCCGCACTCTATGGCTTACAAGATGTATATGTGGAAAGACCTCGGAGTGGATGCTGCGGCTTACCAGCCGAATTACTTCTTTGGCGGAATGGATTCCGACCGTCTAGATGATGCTACGAATAATGCAAAGCGATTCGGGATGGGGAACGAGATCGAATTTGATGACGGGATGCTGACAGACCCCGTACTCCTCCAGCGTTTTATCGAATACCTGGACAGCGGCGTCAGATCCGGCCTGATGCAAAATGGTTTCAGAGCTTACTATCAAGGCAATAATGCAGTTTACAACTTAGGGGTAAGCAAGGATCCGGGTTTGCGTTTAATGTATGACTGGCTGTATCAGTATTTGAACGGAACATACGCCATTGACAGCGACCCGGCGCCGGAGACGATGATGGAGCTTATACAAAGTTATGTCGCGTCAAACGAAATCAATTCGGTTTTTGGCAATGATTTGTCGTACCGTTTGCAGATTATCAAGCTTCTTCTGGACCAAAACAAGCCGAAGGACGCAGTAACGTATATGCAGGACTTTCTCGCGCACATTCACGACCCGGCCGTGCAAGCGCAAGAGCTGATTTCGCCTTCGGCAGCAACGCTGCTTGATACTTACGCCCAAGTTCTCATTCAAGCATGGTCTGACGGCTGGGGCCTCAGCAACCTGGCTCTCGGTCAAAGCTATACCATTTCGCGGCAGCCTAACAGCAACTATACCGATTCAGGGAGTGAACTTACGAACGGTCTGTTCGGCGGGACGGATTACCGCAACGGGCAATGGCAGGGCCATGCGGGAAGCGACTACCCGGAGGATCGAAATCGTACAATCACATTTGATTTGGGCCGCAATAAATCGATCGGATTAATAAGAGTCCATTTTCTTCAGGATAAAGGGCCCGGCATCTATTTCCCTCAGAATGTCTCTTTTTCCGTATCAACTAACGGCCAAACCTGGAGCAAGCTGGCAACCATTTCCCCGTCATCGGCACAAGATGCTATATCGGCTGATTTCGTGAGATGGAGCGGGGTAACAGACGGTGTGCCAGGGAAAGCGGGAGCCGATAAGGTGTACGCCAGGTACGTCAGAGTTGAATTTCCGGTCAATGTCTGGGTCTTCCTTGATGAAATTGAAGTTCTAGGCATTGACGGTAAAGCGGCCGGCGCCGTCGTTCTGCCGCCCACGCCGCCAAACGGAAAACCGTAATGCGGGCTTTACTAGGAAGATTACGACAGTAATACATCAAAGCCAGCCGAAAGATGCTGGCTTTTTTGCGTGAAAATGAGAGGAGTCGGAAGAGTGTGAATTGTACGTCATGCTGAGAAGGGCTTAAGGTCCTTCTTTTTTTGTGCGGTCCTCTTTTTCTGACATTTGTCATATTCGTTTTGTGACAACCCACACTAATTGTATCTAGCGAATGACAAAGCCAACATCAGGAGAAGTCAGGGTCTTGGGAGTCCCGTCCGGAACAAAAGAATTAAGGCAACGCCTCGGAGCGCTTATGCAGGATGTTAAAGCGGCAGATGGCCTTACGGTCAACGAAGTGCTTCAATTGTTCCGCAGTTATTACCTATAAGGTTAGTCACTCACGATGTTTGTTTATTCTTCTTCGGATTCCTCCCAAATATATTGTTTTATTTTCCTACGCCGAGGGACTTTCTGTAAATGCTTCGCTATGGTATAACCGATGAGGTATGCGGAAGCGGAAGTGTTCCCATCAACTGTAAAAGGGATAATCGACGCGTCTGCAACGATTAAATCGTTAACTCCATGCACTCGACCAAAGCGATCAACCACTCCACCTTTGCTTAAAGGAGCCATTCGAAGTGAACCTTGTTGATGATGATTATGATCAAAATTTTCTTTAATAAAGCTTTCAAGTTTTGCATCGTCTTCGATTGTATCTATATCAGGCGACAATAGTTGATAGGATGAATCGATATGGGATAACTCATGTGCAATATCTTTAATGTATGTTCGGTAAGTATTTTTAATGGCCTCCATATCTTCTGGATCCTGAAGGAATCCCTCATTCGCTAAAACGATTTGAAGGGGATCTTTCGTTTGGAGCCGGATGGTTCCACGACTTTTTGGTCGAAGGTAGATGATGGCTATAGTTAACTTGCCGTTAGAACCTAACCCGATCAATTGAACAGCGCGTCGATGCGGAGCAATTCCTGTTGGATCAGGCAAAAAGGCTCCTCCTGAGTACAAAGCATTTGGATCGTTTAGTGGCAGGGCGCGATCGTTAGGATTTGCCGAGAAGGTGGCGGAATTAAGAGTGTGGTTTCTTAAGGACTGGCCAACATTCCGATTATGAAAGACGACGGGAATGTTGGCCTTTCTCAGTGAATCGGCGGGTCCTATACCAGATAACAGTAAGAGTTGGGCGCTATTGATTCCCGCACTAATAATGACCTTCTTGCGCGAGTAGGCTCTTATACATTTGCCTTCCTGCATGAATTCTACTCCGATAGCACGCCTCTGGGAAAATAATATTCGGAGCACGGTTGTATGAAATCGTATGGTTAGTTTGCGCCCATGAACTCCATGGCCGTTACGTGATACGACTAGAGGGGATAAGAATGCGGTTGAAGCACTTTCTCGATTTCCGCTAAGCTTCTGATACAATTGCCAACGTGTGAAGGGGCCTAGAGGAGTATGGGGATCGTTGTAGTCAAGGATTCTTGGAAATCCGGTAGCTCTTTCCATCGCAGTAGTCAATTTTTCCGTCATCGAAGTTGGATGCTCGGGTGCCTGCCTAATATTGATCTTGCCGTGGTAGCCATGCACATGATCATGATTCGTTTCTCCGCTAAACCTTTCCAGTTGTTTAAAACGATGAATTGCATTTTGGGGAGACCATGTACGGCCTAGGAGCTCCTCCCAATTTCTCATGACCTCGGATGTCGGTCGTACATACTGCTCTCCATTAATGGAAGAGCCTCCGCCTGCGAGTCTTCCCGTTGTCCATTCAAAGGAACGATCATCAAGCCCTTCTTGGGGGATTCCTTTGCCTTGCCAAAAATATTGAGCAGAATAGTTTTCCTCAAGCTCCGCTGCGGCTGTTGAATTTCTTATCGGCTCGTCATGATCATTGTTTCCACCGGCTTCAAGTACAAGAACAGATGTTTTTTTATTATTTGAAAGCGTATTTGCAATAACGGCGCCTGCTGGCCCTGTACCGACTACGATGTAGTCATAGGTCATTTTTTTATCCACTAAGCTCGCTCCCTGCATGATAATGATAACCATATAGGGTATTAGTCCGGAACGTGAAGTGTGATATGAATATCGACTGCAAAACACTATCCAGCATGAGGATGCCATGGCTGTTTCGTTGATTTGCAGCTCGTTTGATCCGGATAGCTTTCTCGGCGCTTAAGCAGCCGGAGGAACAGGGGCAATCGGCATGGATCATTCAATTGTACGAAACGGATGAAGGTGAAGTTTAAGTTAAAACGAGAAGCTAGTCGCGTTTGTTTGGTGGATGGGGTCGAGAATGAACGGGAAGAGAAATCGATCAGGGGCTTAAGATACAAAGTCATGAATTTAATGAGACGGATCTTGTATCGACAGCCAAGCTTTTATGGCGGAGAAGGAGGTTGTTAGACTGCCAGGATGAGCAGCGTTGGGCCTGACGGTGGTACGTATTTGATATGGTTTTTGGCTATAAAGCAAGACATAGGATGTCCATTTGACAAGGTTTCTTTGATATAATGAATGATGTAAATCCCTTGAAGGAGAAGGGGGTACCAAAAGCAATTGTGTAATATATTATATGAACATTGGCTGGTGAGTCAGAATGAGTGAAAAATTTTGGTTGGTGGTACAATATCCTCTGAAAAGTGAAAAAGGCAGCCAACGTGACAATTGGTTAAGAGATAAAGTGATGGAGTACTTGGACATATCTTTAGCTGATGCTAACTTAGGTTGTGTTGATGGCTTTGATATGGGGAAATGCATATCTGACCCGAAAAAATATGCTCTTAATATATTTTGTATCATTACCGAAGAAGAACGGAGTATAGCCTTGGTAAAAAGAGTTTTAAGAGACAGCAGGCTTGATTATACTCGTATAAAAATTGCTACAATGCCATATGGAGAATTAGGAACATATACTCTGAAATATGCCTATAAAAAGGGTATTACCGATTTTTCACTATAGCAGGGTTGTGTGTTTTAAGAAAAAGGACCTATTTCCCACTTTACAGTGGAATTCGAGGTCCTTTCGAGTATAAATGGGGACGTTCCCCTATCATTTGAACTAAATGATGTGGATAAGCGAGTCGGAAATGGTTTTCTTGCATTTTATGGCCTTTGAATAGTGACGCAGTGAGCTTCAATGATCGCAACGGCTTGTTGACGATCGAATCGATGATTAACCATATCCACCGTAAAATCTTCGGCTTTCTTGGTATCCATCTTAAAATGCAGGCCATTATAACGTAGAAATATAACCAGTGCTGTAAAAGCTGTTCGTTTATTTGCATTGTGAAAAGGATGGTTTTGCCCTAGCGATTCGAACAAAGCGGCAGCTTTTTCATAAATAGTGGGATAAGCGTCTTCGTTAAAGACAGAAGATCGAGGCCTATGGATGGCCGATTCGAGCAATCCAGGCTCTTTCACTCCAATATGTTCCCCCGGGCTATAACGTTGAATCATGGCTACATTGATAGCTATCACTTCTTGGACGGATAAATATCGAATGGATGTCATCTGTCTTTAAGCCCACGAAGCGTTTGATCGTATTCCTCAATGACATCAGTCAGTGTATCCATGAAGTCCGTACTAATTCCGTCAGGTAAGGAAACTTTCGTCGATTTCCTAATGACGATTTCCCCTGTATCAGGGTTAACATCGATGGCGACAATGTCGCCCTGATCCACACCAATTTGTTTCAAAGCGTCAGTCATGGTTATACCTAGACTGTTGCCGAATTTAGTCACTTTTCGTTCCATCTCACCCATCCTATTCATTAAGTTCCCTCCCTATCAATTTATTCAACTGTTATAACAATTATACAAGTAAGAATTTTAAATTCAACTTATTTAGAGCTAGTAGTAGGGAGTTGTCTGCCTCATCAACGCTAAATCCAATTAAATGGAAAACAACAAACAAACTATATAAAAAGCCCGACCAGCTAGGTCTAGGGCTTTTGTTATGCCTGAAAAAGTAGACATTCAGTAGACATATGATGAGGATTAATGCGATTGCCCTGTGCCACTCTGTACGGTTTCTTTCGTTGCAGGATGTTTTTGTGCTATGCTTTAAAGTAACGCAGTATTGTCGCCATATCATCAAAGTAAGAATAAAAAGGAGCAGAAGTGATGTTTGAAATAAAATCAGATCGTTTGCGTGTTGAGATTGCTCACCCGAACGAAGTTCCCAATATAACTACGCGTTTCGACCGTGCGGGATTTATAACCGAAATCGTGCTTGATGGGGTGCATCGTTTCTGCGCCACGGAGCCTAATAATCTCTCCCATCCGTCTTCCGGCGGGCGCGGGCTTTGCAGCGAATATGTATTCGATGTCAGCGCAGAGGCAAAGATAGGCGAGCCTTTTCCAAAATTCGGCGTCGGTCTTTTAAATAAGTTCGAAGACGCGCCGTACAAGTTCTGGGAAAGATACGATGCCGAGCCGTACAACATTCGTGTTGAGGATAGCAAGGACGGCGCCAGATTCATAACGGAACCGCGATTTTGTATGGGTTATGCAATAAGCCAAAAGAAAGATGTATGGGTTAAGGATAACAGGCTCATTATGCAAATCACGGTTAAGAACGAAGGAGAAAAGCCGGTAAGTATCCGCGAATATTGCCATAATTTTCTTACCATAAATTCTATGGCTCTTGGGCCGGATTACAAGATACGAATGGATTCGATCAAAGACATGGGGAAAGACGTGCTAAACGGGCAAATAAAAGGTGATGGACATGGATTTACCTTTGCGCAATATTCACCTTCGCCTGCCTCTGTAAAGGTGCCGCTGGAAGAGATACAAATAGGCAACCCAAAAATATTTGAATGGTCGATGATAAATGAAGCCTCCGGCGCCCGTATAGACGTAAAGGACGAGATTGATATCTGCGGCATGACGATGTGGTGCGCAGATCATATCGTTAGCGTAGAAGCCTTTCATAAGCTGGAGCTTGCGCCGGGTCAAAGTAATACATGGCAGCGCACCTGGATTTTTGACAACATATGAAGCACTGAAGAAAGCATAAACGGCCTTATTGCACCCTTTTAATGAAGCCACCAGACTATCGGGATGAATAGGATGGAAATGACGATCCCGGTTATTCCCATCGCAAGGCCTGCGTAACTGCCAGCTTGCTCGTTATCGCGCATCAGGCGTGAGGTCCCGATGCCATGTGACGCGGTGCCAATGGCAAGTCCAAGAGGTATGGCGCCATCCAATCGCAGCAATCGCAATAATAGCGGTCCTAGCATACTGCCGGTTAGTCCGGTCAGCACGGTCAAGACGGCTGCTAGCTCAGGCGGTTTGCCGAGGCTGCGCGAAAGCTCGACGGAAATGGCAGAGGTGGCCGATTTTGAGAGAGAAGCGATTAATAGGTCCCAGCTCCCGCCAAAAGTGAAAACTAGAAACCAAGATGAAACGATGCCGACGGCACTGCCAACCGTAATGGAGCCGACGATACGAATAAAATGTTCGCGTATCTCGTAACGTCGTTTATAGAGGGGGACCGCAAGCGCTACTGTCGCAGGCCCGAGAAAGAACGTGATGATATCGCCGCCTTTGGCGTAAGACTCATAAGGGATATCAGCGAGGATGAGCAGCAGGATGGTTCCGCCTGAAGTAAGGAATAAGGGATGAAGCCACAACCATCGGCGCTGCACGTGCAAGGACAACACATAGAATCCTACCGTCACAGTAACGCCAAACACCGGGGAAGACAACAATGAATCGAGCGCATTCATTACTTTTTCCTTCTTTCAGGCCAAAATTTTGCCGTGAGCGCAGTAGCGAGCACGACTGATAATGTTCCAAACAACAAGGACATGACTAGAGCAGACCATTCCTTCTGGAATAATGGGAAGAATACCATTGCGCCGACAATGAGGGGCGCAAAGAAAAGCATCATATTTTTAAGCAGCCACAGGGATACGTTTTCCACCGATTCTAGCTTTACCCATCCAAGCGCAAGAGAGAGAAACAGAAGAAGAAGCCCGATCACGTTTCCTGGAAGTGGGACGCCAGCAAGCCGTTCCAAAATTGTACCTAATAATAAGAAGGAAAATAATATGGCTATTCCACGCATATGACCATCATCTCCAAATGAAATCGTTCCGTACTTGCCCGGCTCGAAAACGTTCAATCAACTTTAGCACCATAAGAAAGCGAGAGCAAAACAGATTGTTCCCTATCCATTCGAACACCCTTTAGAGCAAATGCTTTGAAATCGATACCATCCATTTTAGCGCCACGGATGTCAGCCCCCTGTAATTTCGCTTTTGATAAAATCGCTCTAGTAAAATCACATTCCCTCAGATCCGTTTTTTCTAGATTGGCTTCAGAGAGATCCGCCTCGTAAAAACGAATCCCGCGTAAATCCTGTCTTGTTAATCTGGCATGTCTCAGGTTCGTGTAAGACCAGTCTCCTTTAAGAATCGTAATCCCATCCATATTTGAGCTTGAGAAATCCGACCCTGTCATTTTGCAATTATCAAATTTTGAAACAAAGAGATTTGCTTGGCTAAAGTTACAGTTTTCAAAAGCGGATTCCGTATGAATGGAGCCGTTTAGTGATGCCCCTTGAAATTTGCACTCAATGAAGCGACAGTTTTTCGTCATTATTTCCTCCAATGCCCCGTTAGAAAAATGACAACGATTGAAGGTGCAACTAACCAATTCTCCATACCTTAGATCTTGGCTGCTAAAATTAACTCCATCATAATTTTCATTACTATATTGAAACATAATAACGCCTCCCGAGTATCGATTATCGAATAATCATTCCCATAAGCCCCACAAAAGTCGAGGCCTGATGACTAGAAATCATACATCCATCTAAATCTTGAAGCTCAACACTTAATTCGTCAAAGGTACAATCGCTAAGATCGACGCCCATTAACTTTGATCCGATCATATAAGCCTGATCAATATTGCAACGAGTAAAAAATATTTTTTGAAAAGTAGAATTATAATAGTCGGCGCTTATTAATGAACAATCTTCAAAACCCGCCTGTTTAAATGTAGCGAAGCGAAAATTCGCAAAGTCCCCCAAACAGTCCAGAAAACGGACATTTTGAAATCGGCTTTGAGAGAAGCTTGTACCAATGAGCTTACAATTTCTAAATTCAATACGATGCATAAATGAACTTGAAAAATTAACATTCGAAAAATCACAGTTCTCGAAAACAATATCTGTAAGTTCGATTTGCTCCAACGAAGACTCCGTAATGGTTACGTTTCTAAAAATCATTTTATCCATGGAAACCTTGATTGCATCCTGAGATTCAATTGTTGTATTTTCAATAACTCCATTGCTGATCTCATCTTTTGATTCTAATGAGCGAATGGATTTTGTTTCGAGTAACTCAACTAGGATTTTAGGTTGCTCAATTTTAAATTTCACATTATCCCCATCTTTCATCGGCTGATAGATCATTAGTCGGATAGTTGTACAAAGAAGAACATATGTACTATAGTACACATGTAAATAGGAAGAATCAATTAGCTGTTGGATTTAAAAAAGTACTCAATAATCTGTTACAATTGTGTATATAGCTGGAACAAACCTAGAAATTTCTTGCAAAGAGTTCTGACTCAAAGAAAGGAAGAGTGTGTATGCCCAAAGTATTTATCAGTCACTCTACAAAGGATCAAAGAGCCGTTAAAGAAATTGTAAATCTGCTAGAGAAGATAGGGGTTAGAGGTAGAAGTTCCATATTTTGTTCATCTTACGAACCATACAATACCTTGAATTATGGCGAGAATTTCATTATGCAGTTGAAAAGAGAATTAGAAGATGATTGTATAGTGATATTTTATCTATCAAAGAATTTCTACAACAGTCACGTATGTCTTTGTGAAATGGGAGCGGCATGGGTGCAAGCAAAAACGATTTTTCCGATGCTAGAAGAGGGTCTGGATTTCTCGGAAATGAGAGGGGTTTTGTCAGGGGAAACTCATGCGTTCTTTGAGAGTAACGGAAGTGGCTTGGATAAATTGAGAGACAAACTCATCACATTATTCGGTATAACCGATGCGGACACAGCTCATTGGAATATCGCTAAGGAGGATTTTATATCAAATGTTCGATCTTTAAAGGAAGTTAAAGGGGAGCACGAAATACAATCATCCTCATCGGAGCTTAATAGTAGGTTTTTTAGGCAGTATTTAGGGAAAGGTACGTCATCTTGGCTTGAGAACGTGCTTCGGGATTTAAATAGTGTCAGAACAGCAACGTTTATGTGGAAAGGTGGATATTATCCTCTTAGAAATCCATATTCACCTAAAAAGGGAGAAGAATTTGTAATCGGATACAATGATGATTACTCAGAAGATTATTTGATTGGTACGATTGAATTCGCAGGGTACAAACCATTTAAGGATATTGTTAACGCAGATAGGTCAACTAGCTCAGACAGAGTTAATTGTGGCTTTAAAGATTATAATCTACTGTCGAGCTTTGTTGACGGCAAAGAAAAGATTGGTTGTGTAGTGCTGAATAACTTAAAAAGGATCTCTAAAACAGAGTATGAAAGATTATATGGGAACTTTAAGGAATCAAGGGAAACAGGGAGCAAATATTTATTGATTAGAAGCACATAATTTACCGTTAATCTATAGAGTTTTTACTTTAGGGAGGAACAATATTGGTCAGTCGAATATATGATGATAAACTAGCGGCAGCAGAGGGGTTATTGGGGGAAGTTGCCGAAATTCTCAATGAGTCAAAAATCAGGTATGTTGTTTTAGGCGGTTGGATCCCATATCTCTTTAATAGTTCAGATGAATATCCACATCCTGGCACATATGATGTTGATATAGAAGTGGAGTCTGGGCGATTCGTGGACAATGCTTTGCTTCATTTTTGATCGTATAGGGTCGTCCATCCCGCGTAATAAAAGAAAAATAGCTAGATAGTATCCACAACAACGAGATAGGAACTTTGCCCCTGTAAAGGTGGCAAGTTCCTTTTTTTCATTTCATCGCAATTTCCAACTTGAATGAACGAAAAAAATATAGGCATTTTAATCAGTAACAAGTGCGGAGATCCATTCATATGTTGTCATTAAAATTGGCGGAACTCATTGGGAAGGTTGGTCCTGATCTTATTCCAGTGCGAGGTTATGCTGCCAGCAATATAAAAAATGGAGGCAAGAATATGACTAATTTCCAAAATGATTTATCGAATTTAAGTGTTTCCCCAATTACGGCCAGTGAGGCGACTCCTTGGAACGTGCAAAACGAGCAACCAGCTCGTTTATGTTTCTTCAGTTGTTTTTTTAATTGCTTCTTCAGTTGTTTTAATTGCTTCAATTGTCATAACTGCCATAACTGCCACAACTGTCAAAACTGTCACAACTGCCAAAACTGCCATAACTGTCACAACTGCCATCACTGTCACCATGGAGGAAGATAAGGCGGAGAATGGCCACTGAATCAATCTGATGTACGCCCCTAAAATAGATATTAGAGAAACCCCCGGGTCAATCTAATCTAATTTTGGGGGTGTTTTGCGTTGGCAGTGAATGGACGGAAGTTACAACGTTACTGACATGACGGACAAAGAGCTGGACATAGAATTATTTGTAAAGTATTGGGGCAGATCGAGAACAGCTAATGAGGAGGAATAGAATGAGGAAGTTAAATCCTTCCATGCGTCTAAAGGTGAAACGAGATACGTTTTTTCTCCCTGATTCGAGCGGTGTGTATTTCCGAAACAATGTAAGCTCGTTCCGCATGGAAGGTGAGGCGATCGATAAGTGGATTGAAAAGCTGATACCGATATTCAACGGGGAGCACAGACTGGGGGATTTAACAAACGGATTGCCGGATCAACACCGAAACCAGGTATATGACATTGCAGAAGTCTTGTATCGCAATGGCTATGTTCGGGATGTAGGCCAAGATGCACCGCATCAATTGCCGGAAGAGGTTCTCGAAAAGTATGCTTCCCAAATTGAGTTTTTGGATCATTTTGGTGATTCGGGCGCGTATCGGTTTCAATCCTATCGTCAGGCGAACGTATTGGTGGTCGGTTCTGGTCCATTTTTGATATCGGCGGTTTCTGCGCTGCTGGAATCCGGGCTGCCAAGGTTTTATGTTCTGGTCTCGGGTTCGGATTCTACGGACCTGCAAAGAATGGCGGAAATAGCGGTACATGCCCGTAAGTCCGATTCCGAGGTGGCTGTTGCGGAGGTTACCTTACCAAAGGGGGAAGAGAGTGGCTGGCGGGAGATTGTAAGGCCGTTTGATTCGATTTTGTTCGTATCGCGAGAGGGCGATATCGAGGGACTTCATGCTCTTCATGCCGCTTGCAGGGAGGAGAAAAAGGTATTTCTTTCTGCTGTATTCGTGCAACAAGTCGGTATGGCGGGACCGCTAGTGTGTCCGGATGCCGAGGGATGCTGGGAGTCGGCATGGCGTCGCATACACCAGTCCGCGATTTATAAAGATCCGCAATTGCATGCCTTTTCTTCTACAGCAGGAGCGATGTTGGCCAATGTGATCGTGTTTGAATTATTTAAAAAGTTGACGGGAACGGACGATTCGGAACAAAATAATCGGTTTTACCTATTGGATCTGGAGACTTTGGAAGGAAGGTGGCATTCTTTCATACCTCATCCGCTTGTGACCGGATTTCGCACGCCTGAATGGATTCATGATTTGGACCAACGGCTTGAACGGAGCTCGAACAAAAGCGAGAACGGATTAATTCCTTACTTCATCCGACTGACATCGGCGGAATCAGGGATTTTTTATGCTTGGGAAGAGGGGGATTTAAAGCAGCTGCCGCTATCTCAGTGCCGCGTTCAGGCAATCGATCCAATAACGGAAGGACCGGCCGGTCTGCTACCGGACATCATCTGTGCCGATCTGACGCATGAGGAGGCAAGGCGGGAAGCGGGGTTATCCGGGCTTGAAGCCTATGTATCGAGAATGGCCGGTTTGCCCGTTGCTCTGGAAACGCAGGAGTTTATTGGCGTAGGAGCAGGAGAAACGGTTGCGGAAGGGATTTGCCGAGGGTTGCAAAGGTGCTTGGACGAAGTATTGGTCACGCGGCGGGAGCACCCGTTATCCATTGTCTCCCGGGTACAGTTAGGTACGGTAGATGATCGACACTGCTCTTATTATCTGCAGGCCTTGACGAGCATGAAGGGAGAGCCGTCCATCGCAATGGGAGAGGAAGTGTGCGGATTTCCTGTGATGTGGGTCGGTATGAGGGATGGCTGGTATGGACATGCAGGCTTAAATGTGACATTAGCTTTGCGGAAGGCATTGCAACAGGCTCTGCTAGCAGCACAAAACCAATCGGATGGCCTCCATTCGCAAGCATTGGCGTTTTCGTCCGTGCATCTGGAAAAGCGGTTGCCATTAAGGTTCGTCGAGATCCCTGCCTGCGAAGCGACGTCGCAACATGAGGTGCTTCAGTCCGCCTTGCAGGTTTTGAATTCGAACAGTACGAGGCTCCTCGCTCTCGATCTGGCAGTAGAACCGTTTTTGAAGGAGGAAATAGCAGGAGTATTTGGTGTGGTGCTGCGAGAGGAGGAATCCCGGTGAGCGCTAGGATTGCGATTGTGGGAGAAGGGGTATTGGCAGACTGCGTGTATGGGGAACTGTCAGCGGAATTTGAGGCTGTTCGTCAGATTGATTTCGAGGCAGGAGTACCTGAAAAGGCGGATTTGGTGCTGGTGTTGCACGATGCCTGGCATCCTTATGTTCATCATAAGGCGGAAGAGGCACTGCAACCGGCTGGCATCCCTTGGCTGCGAGGTTTCGTTTCATTTGGTGAAGGCGTGGTCGGACCGTTGGTTCGTCCGGGTACACAAGGTTGCTCCCAGTGTGCAGACACGCGGCGCCTTATGGCGGGACGTGAACGCAAAGAGATGCGGGGGCTAAAGCAGAGGTTGGGAACGCATGGGGGGATTTCGCGTGATGCATGGGCGTCACGTACGGGGCTTTTCCAGGTCGCTCACTTGCTGGCAGATGAGACTCGAAGGTTATTGCAAGGCAAAACGGTTCAATCGGCAGGGAAGATGTTTTTGACCAACTTAAAAACGCTGGAGAGCTCCCTTCACCGCATTCTTCCTGATCCGCTGTGTCCGTTTTGCAGTCGATTACAGGATGATTCCTCGACAGCAGCCCGTATTTCGCTGCAACCAAGCCCTAAGATTAGCGCAGACAGTTATCGCTGCCGCTCCATGGATGAGTTGGGTAAAGTATTGACCAACGACTACCTGGATTACCGAACCGGCTTTTTGAATTTGAAATTGGCCAACCTTAAGTCGCTATTTGCCGATGTGAGTGTTAATCTGCCGTTGCCCGGAGAGGATGTGGGAACGGCGGGACGATCTCATTCCTATGCGGCGAGCGAGTTGACCGCTATATTGGAGGGGCTCGAGCGGTACTGCGGTTTGGCGCCCCGAAGCAAACGGACGGTCGTCCGTGGCAGCTTCCGCAGCCTTAAAGATCAAGCGTTTGACCCTGTTACTGTAGGGGTGCATACAGAGGAGCAATATGCTCGGCCAACGGCTTCTGTTACAACGTTTAATCCCGATCAACCGATTAATTGGGTATGGGGCTATTCGTTTTTGCAAGAGCGTCCAATCTTGGTTCCAGAGCAGCTCGCCTACTACGGCACGGGCTGCGGGCACCACTTTGTGTTTGAAACGTCCAACGGGTGCGCGTTAGGCGGGAGCTTGGAGGAGGCTGTTTTTTACGGCATATTGGAAGTGGTGGAGCGGGATTCGTTTCTGATGACCTGGTACGCTCAGCTGCCTCTCCCGCGCCTTGACTTAAATTCAACTAATGACCCGGAATTGCGATTGATGATCGATCGTTTGCAGGCAGTGGCGGGGTTTGATGTACATTTCTTTAACTCGACGATGGAGAATGGCATTCCAAGTGTATGGGGAATCGCGAAAAACAGAAAGCAAACAGGAGTGAATCTCATCTGTGCGGCCGGAGCTCATCCGGATCCGGTAAGGGCCGTGAAGGGGGCGGTTCTCGAGTTGGCCGGCATGATGCAGTCGCTTGACGAGAAATTGGAGGCGAACCGCGAGACGTATGTTCGAATGTTCCATGATTCATCCCTGGTGCAGCAGATGGAGGATCATTCCCTGCTTTACGGATTGCCGCAAGCGCAGGAGCGTCTGAACTTCCTGCTGGATGAAAACCGCCCATTGCGAACGTTCGAAGAGGAATTCGAGCGGGGAGAAAGGCATACTGATTTAACGGATGACCTGAAGGACATTCTTCATACATTCCGCCGGCTCCATCTCGATGTCATTGTGGTAGATGTAACAGCGCCGGAAATTAAACGAAATGGTCTGCATTGCGTAAAAGTGCTGATCCCCGGGATGCTGCCGATGACATTCGGGCACCAGTTTACCCGTCTGGCAGGGCTGGAGCGGGTGCTCCGCGTACCTGCGGAGCTCGGGTACGTAAAGGAGCCGCTTGAGCTAGAGGACCTCAATCCCTATCCGCATCCGTTTCCATAAGTATAAAAAATGCGGCGTGGTTGACCACCCTCGTTTATATAAGGAGGGACAAGGATGAGTTTGGAATCATTTTTGCACGATCTGCATTTTGACATCGATAAGACCAAACCTCCCGACTTGGCGGTGGATTGGGAAGACGGACCGCTTGCCTATAAGCTTTATCGCGGTTTGCCTGTGGTTCCGCTATCTCCGGAAGTACCGCTGACGCTTGAGGGCAGTGAAGCGAAGCTGTTGCCCGACCTCCGCCAGATGGGTCATTTTCTCTGGTACGTATTTGGGCTCACTCAATTGTCCCAAGCAGTCCTCGCCTCGAATTCCATGATGCAAACCATGGGCCTGCTTCAGCTGTATCGGCGTTTTGCTCCTTCCGGGGGAGCGTTATATCCGAATGAATTATATGTGTATCTAAAGGTAGAGGATTTGCCTGCGGGGGTCTATCATTATGATGTAGCGCATCATCGTTTGGTATTGCTGCGAGAAGGCGACTTCGATTCCTATTTGGCAAGGGCTCTTGGTAATCGCTATGACGTGTCGGCTTGCTTTGGCGCTGTATTTGTATCGAGCATGTTTTGGAAAAACTTTTTTAAATACAATAACTTTTCCTATCGCTTGCAAGGTCTTGATGCGGGTACGCTGATGGGGCAGCTCTTGGAAGTGGCCAAACGGTTTGGATTTGCATCGGGGGTGCATTTCCAGTTTCTTGATCGAGCCGTAAATCATCTTCTCGGTGTATCCGAACAAGAGGAAAGCGTGTATGCGGTAATTCCGCTGTCGATAGAGCCCGGGATTTATTGGGCTGCGAATTCGAATAAGAGTGAGGACATTGTCTCCGCTACCGAATTATGCCGGGAGCTGCCAACGGTTCGGCATGACCATTATATCCGGTCCCGGAGGGTCAGGGAATTTCCGATGCTAATCAGAATGAACGAGGCTTCCCTATTCGAATCACTTCCGTCGATACCGCGAATTAGGGAAAAGAAGATCGTTGACGGCGAGGATTCGGCGGTAGCGCTGCCCCGCATGAAGCGGTTGTTGTATGATTTGGCGTCTGTGAGCCGGAAGCGGTATTCGCCGGACAGTGATTTTATGATGAGCAAGGTAAGCCAAGAGCAGCTGGCGTTGCTGTTGCAGGAGACGGCGGCTTCCTTCAGGTATTGGAATGATCTAGATGGAAGCCATGAGAACTCCGTTTCCCGCGTCGCACTCTACGTATGTCTGTATAATGTTGAGGGTATTCCAGCAGGTGCTTACCATTATGACAGCGATGCTCATGCATTGCGATTGATACATCCTGGGGATTATCGGCTCCAACTGCAGCGGGGAATGCCTTCCGATAATGTGAACCTGTTTCAAGTACCGTTATGCTTTCATATAGCGGGGACCAAGGATCATCTTACAACAACGATGGGGTACAGGGGATACCGCATCCAGCAGATGGAAGCAGGGATGCTTGTACAGCGATTGCTGTTAACAGCATCAGCTATCGGGTTAGGGGGACATCCGCTCCTAGGCTTTGACGCCCGATTATGCGACGAGATCTACAAGATGTCTTCGCAAGGATTAACCAGCCTAATCCAAGTCCCGGTAGGCCCTTATCGTCAGAGCCCCCGTATAACGGGAGGGTTGCATGGCTAAAGAACCCCATCCGAGTGAGGATGGGGTTTTTCCCTACTTCATACACATAGTCCAAAAAATATGTAAAGAAATGCATTCCAATATTTGATAGATTTCAATATCGTTTAATCAGTCGGAGTACACTGTGCTTCATTTATAGATTCATGTTTTTGTCATCAGAAAAGAATATAACGGAGGTTGATTGATTTATGATAACTGAAGTTTCTATCTTACCTATTCAATCTGTCTATTCTATTGACAATCACATCATTACTGCCACAGTTTTAAATGAAGAACCTTTATTAATGAAGTTTGATCGTGTACTAAGCGATGAAGAATGCCAAGCACTTATTGATTCTGCAGCATCTCGTCTTGAAAAATCGAAGTTGGCTAATAAAGAAGTGAGTCAAATTCGTACGAGCAGCGGAATGTTTTTTGATGAAAATGAAAGCCCTTTAATTACTATTATTGAGAACCGCATATCAAGCTTGATGCATGTGCCAATTGTACATGCCGAAGGATTACAAGTTTTAAAGTATGAACCTGGACAAGAATTTAAAGAGCATTATGATTTTTTTGGGTCCAATAATCCCTCTAGTGATAATAATCGAATGAGTACATTAATCATATATTTAAACGATGTAGAAGAAGGAGGAGAAACCACATTCCCGAGTTTAGAGATTACTGTTAAACCGGTTAAAGGTTCTGCTGTTTACTTCGAATATTTTTATAGTAATCAAGCATTAAATGAACTTACGCTACATAGCGGCAAGCCTGTAATCCGCGGCGAAAAATGGGTGACTACGCAATGGATGCGTAAGCAACGAATTCGGGAATGTTAAGTTGAATGAAGGGATCTTGCCGTTATTTTGTATTTTGTAGGGTAACCCCCGGTATGTTTTTTAAACATATTGTTAAAATAACTTTGGTTATGATAACCGACCCGGATCGCAATTTCCTGCAGAGGCAAATCGGTTGTCGTAATCAGCTCCTTGGCTTTCTCGATACGTTTGATGTTTAAATAGTTGGAGAAAGTATCATTCATGGCCTTAATAAATTGTTGTCCCATATACGCCGCATTCACATTAAAAGCATTGGATATGGTTTTTAATGAGATGTTTTCCATGTAATGACGATCAACATAGTCGAGCATGCGTTTGATGATCGGATTCCTATCTTCGTCTCTCAGATGAGCAGCCTGCAAAGCTGTCTGTGCTAGCGAACGAAGCCAAAGCTTTATTTCATCCATGTTTTTTTGTTGCTGCAGCTCTGCTACAAGACTTCCCTGATTTTTTATCTGAAACGCATGGTCAGGGTCTATTTTATGGGTATAGCTAAGCAAATGGTGGGCAATTTCAATCGTGACATTCTGTACGAGCGAAGGCGAAACACCTCCTGCACGTGATAGTTCGGATAAAGTTTCCTCGATAAAGCTCAATACTCCGGAGCCATTGCCGTTGATCAAACAAGACTGTAACCGATTATAATCGATGTTGATTGGAATGATGTTTTTTAGAGGAGACTGCTCCGAGTCATCCATAATTGTATTCGTTGGCAGTACAAGGCTGTAATCCATTAAATACAGTGCGCGTTTATAACTGAGATGGACGTCGTGCAGCTCCTTTTCCCGGGTCCCGACCGTAATAAACACATCACGTTTAAGATAGGCTGCAATGGCTTCGGAGCAGTCCTTTAAAACACTCCGGATTTGTATGGTTGTATCTTCGGATTCGCCAGGAAAAATACATACGATATATCCATAGGGATCACAGACTATGACAGCCCACGTTGCAAGCTCTGAGCAAATATTTTCGGCGGCATACTGAATCAAATCCCTGTCACGATCGGTATCGGAATCTTTATATAAGACTTTTATTAAGCTGACGATGATAGAAGGAGAATCAAATTTGATGTTTAGCAAATCGGCTCTTTGTTCAAGCTCCTGGCGTCTGATTCGATTTACTAACCAGCGGTTGATAATATTATTTCTCAAAATGACTGCATCGCTTCTCAATTGTGTTTGTTCAGATAAATCGCTTTCTATTTTCCAATGTATCCCAATCAATGTATCGGACAACTCTTCCCGATTTACCGGTTTGAGCAAGTAATTCTCAATTCCGAGCATAGCTGCTTCCTTGACCAACGGAAAGTCGGCATGACCGCTAAGAATGACGCATTTGATTAGCCGATTGAAGGACTTTGTCCATTGGATCAATTGAAGTCCATCCACTTCAGGCATTTTTATATCCGTAATCAGGACGTGAATCGTTCTTCCTTCCATGATCGCCATCGCTTCCGCTGCGGATTGGACTGTGCCGACTACCTCCATGCCGTAGTCTTCCCAATCAACCAAACGCTGCAATCCTTGAATAATTTTAGGCTCGTCATCAACCAGCAAAACTTTGTACATCACTCAGCATCTCCTCTCGGCTCTTTGTTGGAATACAGATACGTACGGTAGTGCCCTTATCGGATTTGCTGTCAATATCCACTCCGTATTCCTTGCCGAATAATAATTGAATACGCCTATGAACATTGGAGAGACCAATTTTATTATGGTTTATTTCACTAGTGATTCTGAGCTGTTCCCTGATTTGATCCCTCGTTGAGTCATCCATCCCCTGCCCGTCATCCGATATTTCAATTACAATCTGCTGTTCTTGCCTGTAACCCTGGATCGTTATATGGTTTTCCGGTCTCGAATGATCGACGGCATGAATCAAAGCATTTTCAATGATCGGTTGCAACAGATGTTTGGGAATACCGAATTGATGGATGTTTTCATCGATTTGGAAGTCGAATATCAGGTTGTTGCTATACCTGACATGATACAGTTCGAGATAGTTGTTGCAGAATTCCAATTCATCTTTGATCGTAACGACCAACTCTCCTTTGATGCTATTTCTAAACAGTTGGGCAAGAAGCTCAATCATATGCCCTGTACTCTCATCTCCGTAAGACAATGCTTCCATTCGGATGACTTCCAGCGTGTTGTACAGAAAATGGGGATTGATTTGGGCTTGAAGCGCATGGATCTGGGCGTCCTTTTGCAACAAATCGGAAATGTAAATCTTATTGATATAATCCTTGAGCATATTGCACATATGATTGAAATTAACCGCTATGCTGTTGATCTCATCCTGATTTTTGCTGACGGGAATCCGGTAATTTAAATTGCCCATCTGTACTTTCTGGATTGCTTTATTGATGAGATTTACCCTTCTTGAAAATAACCGAATACTGACGATACCGAAACATAAGGCAAACGCCGCGCACACTGCAGCGATAAGTACAACCGTGTTTATGGAGGACTGGATAGAAACCATCATTTGAGAGCGCGGCAGTATAGCTACGACATAATAGCCGAGTTTCTCATTATACAAGGAACTGACGAGACTAGATGGCTCCAAGTTAATCGGTGTCGGACTGTCTGGCCGGAAATGAGGGTATGTCTTCCCGTAATAGTCGCCGGTAGTGTCCAAAATCACGTCGCCGTTTTGACTTAACACCATGATTTCAGGTGAAAACTTACCGCTAGCCATTTTTTCGAAATGGCGGACAATTCGTTCTGCGTTATAGTTTACGGTCAGAATGGCGATGCTTCGGTTGTACATTGACGTATTATCCCCAGCGGAAAGGGCAAAGGGCGCGCGGATGTTCGATGAAATCGAAAAAATCCGCAATTCCTTTGAGGTTGCATAGTCTTGAAGATAGGAGGGAGTTATCGAGAGACCATAAAAATCATCGTCCATTTTCTTGAAAGAGGATGTGTTGTTCGCAATAAAACTCTGGCTGTTCAAGATCAAATGATTAGAGGTAAACATGAGGTCTTTGCTGATCTTCTTATACAGTACGGCATCAAAAATATCGTTATCCAGGGATGCAACTGCATTAAGGTAGTTATTGATCACGGTTGCGCCCATGTAATCGGCTTCGTTGTAATTGGTAATTTTTCTGGACAAAAAGTCCATCATACTTTGGTGTTGTACCGGATTAAGATAAATCTGTCTTGTCAGTAAAGTGACAGATTCGGATTTTTCCTCCATATAATTCATTGCATTGGAAGCGCTTTCTTTAACTTTGTATAGACCGTCTTGTTCGGCGGACCGCTTTAGACTATGAATGACGGACATGCTAAATAGAATGACCGTAAGGATAATGATCCCCGTGTAAATGATAAGAAGACGATTAAAAAATTTCCGTTTAATAAACCTGGAATATAGTGACATCATCGTTTAGTTAACCTCCAGGCAAAGAGTTCATAATTATTGCAAATTACTAAAATTCTGATCATAGCATCCCATTATGGAATCGTATTACTATGAACCTACGGGACTTCAGAAATTAAACATATCATAGATTAGGGGTACTTAGATGTCAACAAACAACTTGCAGGTCAATAAACAGAAGGTGTACATGGCCAAAAGAAATAAGGGGATGGATTCTGGAAGAATAACCCTGCTGCTAATGGCAATTCCTTGCGTTATTATCTTGGTCGTATTTTCTTATCTCCCATTGGCGGGTTGGGCTATGGCCTTTTTCGATTACAAACCGGGGCTCAAAATGTTAGATACCGAGTTTGTGGGCTTTAAGTGGTTTGTGTTCGCGTTTGACGACCCGGAGTTGTCCAACGTGCTGCGCAATACTCTTGTTCTTAGTTTTCTCAGTCTGTTATCTACGCCGATTGCTGTAATTTTTGCCATCTTCCTTATGGAGATGACCAATAGCAGACTACGGAGGCTTATCCAGACGATAAGCACATTACCCAATTTTATCAGTTGGATTCTGGTCTTCTCATTTGCTTACGCCATATTTGCTCCAGGGGACGGCATTCTTAATAAAGTACTGCTCAATCTGGGTTGGATCCCTAAACCGCTTAACCCTTTGGCAAACCCCGACATTGTCTGGTATTTTCAAACAGCCATCTCGATATGGAAATCGCTTGGCTTTGGAGCCATCATCTATATTGCTGCAATTGCAGGGATCGATCAGGAACAATACGATGCAGCTTCGGTGGATGGGGCGGGTCGATTCAAGCGGATGTGGCATATCACTTTGCCCGGTCTGATTCCCACTTTCATCACACTGCTGCTTTTGAATATCGGCGGGCTGCTAAATACGGGATTTGAACAATACTTCCTGTTTCAGAATGGACTTACCCAATCCAAGATCCAGGTGCTGGATGTGTATGTTTATAGGCTAGGCATCACGCTCAATAATTATCCGATGTCTACGGCGATCGGAATGGCAAAGACCGTTATCAGTGTTATTCTGCTGTTCAGTGCCAACTATATTTCGAAGAAATTGAGAAACCAGTCGATATTTTAACAAGGAGGGAAAACGATGAAAAAAAGAGATTATACCTTTCAAATGATCAATGCAACCATTTTCTTGTTTTTCGCTTTCTTGTGTATCTATCCCTTCTACTACATCTTTATTGCCTCTGTGAGTGATGCGCAAGCTGTAGCTATGGGAGAGGTGCTTTACTTCCCAGTCGGATTCCATCTGGATAATTTCAAAAGTGTTCTAAAGCTGGACGGAATTCTGATGGCTTTCGGCATCTCAGCCGCAAGAACGATCATTGGGACTGCTTTGATGTTGTTCTTCTCCATCATGTTGGCATATGTGGTAACTAAAAATATTCTTCCAGGCAGAAAGTGGATATATAGAGCTACTGTGATTACGCTTTTCTTTAACGCCGGACTCATACCTTGGTTCGTTATTATGAAAACCTTATCGTTAAACAACACCTTTTGGCTCTATGTACTGCCTGGAATGATTTCGCCTTTCGCAGTTATATTGATCAAGACGTACATGGAATCGATTTCGACTGCGCTTGAGGAGTCGGCCCTAGTCGATGGAGCTGGATACTTTACGATTTTGTGGAGGATTACAGCACCGGTTTGTCTGCCGGTAATCGCAGCTGTAGCGGTATTTAATGCGGTGAGTCAATGGAATGCCTGGCAGGACAACTTTTTCCTTGTATCCAATCCGAATCTTCAAACGTTGCAGCTCATGCTTTATAACTACCTGCAGCAGGCGGAGTCTCTTGCCCGAGCAGCAATGCAGGGTAATATCAATCTGGAAAATGTTGCAGGCAACAAGCAGCTTGATTCGTTTTCGATCAAGACCACAATCACTATGGTAACGGTATTTCCGATCATACTTGTATACCCGTTTATGCAAAAGTTTATTGTAAAGGGCATTATGCTTGGATCGGTAAAAGGATAACTTTCGTTATTGGCCTGCTTGCAGGTTACAATAAGCATTATTTTAAAAATATCAGGGGGTATGGGTATGAAGAGGCGAATGGGAAAATGGTCAACTGTGATCCTCATTGCTGCACTCGCGTTTAACACTGCGTGCGCAAATAACAATCGCGAGCAGAAAAACAATAACGCAGGTGAACAAGCGCCAACAAATCAGGGTGAGACAGGCGCACAGGAAAATCCGAGGGAAAAGGTAGGCTTGTCATTCTGGGCAGCAGAATTGTGGGCCAGTTCTCCGCCAGGACGTCAGGAAGATCCGATTATGAAGCATATCGAAGAGAAATTTAATATCGAACTCGATATGGAAACCCAGCCATCCGATGAGAAGCTGGCAGCCATTCTCGCCACTAACGATTTGAAAGATATTATGGTTATTCCCAAGAAAAATTTTGATCAAATGAAAAGCCTGGTTATTGATATGGAACCGCTTCTTGAAAAATATGGACAAGACATTAAAAAGAACATCAGTCCGGAAACGATTTCTTATTATAAAGAAATGTTCGGAGACGGGCAATTGAAATTCCTTGGTTCCGAAATTAGCACGGACGGCCCCGTATTGCCAGAAACGATCTGGGCGGGTCCCTATGTAAGATGGGATTATTACAAGGAGCTCGGTTACCCGGCAATCGAAACGCCCGATGATTATATCAAGGTTGTCGCAGATATGAAAAAGCTTCATCCTAATAACGAGGATGGAAAGCCATACCATGGGTTTTCATTATGGTTGGACTGGGGCTACGGAATACTGGCCGATCACTGGAACGTAAGACGCCAAGGAGCAGAGGTTATAGGCGGACTGACGAATATTCTTCAGATCGACAGAGAGTCCTTCGAATACTTCAACAAATACACGAATGAAAACTCGGGATTCTGGGCTGATCTTGATTTCTGGAATAAGGCCAACAAAGCGGGGCTCATTGATCCGGACAGTTGGACGCAAAAGTATGATCAGGCTGTCCAGAAATATAATACCGGGCAGGTACTTGCCACCTATATTAACTGGGTAATTGGCGGATCAAACTCTTATTTGCAATCCAAGAAAATCTACGACAAAGGTTGGACCGCAGACAACCCAATTCCTATGAGTGGAGAAAACTATTATTACAATACGGCAAACAAAGGACAAAACTTTGTGTATGCAATCAGCAAAGACTCAAAAAATCCGGAAAGAGCAATGGAATTGATCAACTACTTCTATTCTGTTGAAGGCGTGCTTACGATTATCAATGGAATCGAAGGACAGGATTGGGTAAACGAGAACGGTGAGTATACGTATACAGATACTTATTTCGAAAACGAGAAAGACGCTGAAAACGCCTTGAAGTTCGGATATCGGAAATATGCGAACCAATCCGGACTGGATATAACGGGATTCATCCCTGGCACTAAGAATCCGCTTGATTTCAGAAATAATCAATCCTACATGGAGATCCAGCTGGAAAAGCCCGAAAATGCGCTGAAAAAGGAAATTACTTCGTACTACAATGCGGAATTTCCGAACAAAATACCGCCAAAGGGCCAAGAATACGGCAAAACACGCATAGCGGAGCTTTCTCCGTTGCTGCCGCCTAGCGAGCCGGATGAGATTAAGCTGATTTCGGACCGTATCGTCAATTATCTGAACCAGGAGGTCATCAAGCTGATTCTTGCGGATGACTTCGTCGCTCACAAAGCAAAGATCATCAAGGAACTTGAGAAGATGGGGATTGACAAGGTTTACACTTTCTGGGACGGGGAAATGCAGAAGGCCCTCTCGGAGCTTAACTAGTCAATAACCTCCACACAAAGATAGGCAAAATGAGAACTCCCCCTTACAAAAGGCGGAGTTCTCCTAATAAGGGGGCGGTACATTTGGCAAGCGACGAGATTCGGGATTACAGCAGCCAGCCCACACAACCTGTTCGGATTGAAACGGGTAAATACCTGGTCGGGGCACAAGTATGCAATCTGTGGAACAGCTCTTCCGCATGGGAGAAAATCAAACCTTTTGCAAATCGAAGGCCTGTACTTGGTTGGTATGATGAGGCGGACCCCCGCATCATTGATTGGGAGATAAAATTTGCGCTAGAGCATGGCATTCACTTCTTTATGAACTGTTGGTATCGATCCAAAAATAATTTGGGGAAACGTCCGATTACGGCCGAATACGATCATTGGTTAAGAGGTCTGGAACAAAGCAGGTACGGAGATCAAATGAGATTTATGATCATGTGGGAGAACGCTAACGACATCGCTTCCGGAGTGGATTCTGAAAGCGATCTCATTGAAAATCTGCTGCCATATTGGGTGGAAAAGTACTTTTCTAAATCCAATTACCTTGTTCTGGATGGAAAGCCGGTTCTGTCGATTTACAATATCGGTCTGCTTGTTGAGCAACTTGGTGGAAGTCTTCCTGCTGCAAGGGCGATCGAGAATATGCGTATGCGCTGTATAGAGGCTGGATTTAAAGGTTTGATCCTTTTCGGTCAATATTGCTGGGGTCCGGTAACAGAGCGGAATCAGCTTATGAAAGATATCGGTCTGGATTACAGCTTCTCGTATCACTGGCCTACGTTTGCGGATGGCTCTACCCATCCCGGAGCGGAATTTTTTGGCGACAATCCCGATTCCATTATTCTCGCGCAGAAGAAATGCTGGGAAGAGCAGTCCCTTGGGGCTGTTCCTAATATCGTGACTTGTTCCATGGGATGGGACTCGGAACCGTGGGGTTATTCTTGCACAGACCAAACATGGCGCCTTGAACCCCGTGATTTTCAAAGATTGTGCGAAACGGCTAGACAGGAGCTTGATACCCGGCACGGCGGCGGGTTGGAAAGTAAGATAATTCTGCTGGATAACTGGAATGAATACGGAGAAGGGCATTATATCTTTCCAACCGAAAAATATGGATTTTCCTATTTGGAAGCTGTACGTGAAGCTTTCAGGACAGTTTAGAAGCGAATATGCGGAAGGGGATGGGATTTTTGTATCGGAAACGAATGAACAAAATCGCAGTTTGTATTTTAATCCTTTCTATTTTCTTGCCGTGTTTGGGCATTATCGGTCTGGAAGAAAATAAAGTTGAAGCTTCAGAAACAATAAATGATGAGGGCGGGTATGCCAATATAGCGCTGGGAAGCCGGGCCGACTCTTCCTCTCATCTGGGGATCCATACCGCAGTTAAAGCGGTAGACGGCGATCTTAACACAGGATGGGTTGCAGCAAATGCAACATTTCCTCAAACCATTATCCTTGATTTGGATGCGATCACTACGCTGGGAGCAGTGAAACAGCATTTTCAGACAGATACCACTTGGTACTACAGAATTGAAGGTTCCAATCAAAATACGCCCAACAACTGGTCCTGGTCCGTTCTGGCTGACCGTACCCAAACCGGTGTTAGCGGCAGCACAATAGAAGAAATGGTTCAGGGAAGATACAGATTTGTCAAGCTTGTGATTACCGGTTCTGGAGACGGGAGCCCGGCAAGCAGCATGGAGTTCGAAGTCAAAGGCGAATCCTATGTTCAGCCGCGGGATCTGGTCCCGACCCCCGTTCCTGTCGATACCGGTGACAAAATCGTAGTGGCGCAGTCGTGCAACTTGTGGGGAAGCAGATATTTTTGGGAAAGCACGAACCCCGTTCTTTATCCGGAGCGGACTCCACTCATGGGGTATTATGACGAGAATTACGACGTGTCGACAGATTGGCAGATCAAGATGGCTGTCGAAAACGGCATAGACGGTTTGTTTTCATGCTGGTTTAGACAAAAAGGAAATAAGGGCAAAGCCCCGGTTATGTCCTCCTTTGATGGCTTGACGCACTCCTTGGCCAACAGCGCTCAGCATAGAGAGTATTTGAAATGGGCCATACAATGGGAAAATTCCAATGATTCGGCCGACGGTGTCTCGGACATCAATGATTTCCTGGACAATGTGGTCCCTTTCTGGATAGAGGACTATTTCTCCAAATCCAATTATTTGAAAGTTGAAGGCAAGCCAATCGTATCGATCTACAGCTTGTCCAAATTCATCAGCGATGTCGGTGGGGAAGAGAATGCCAAAAATGCCATTACCCAATTCCGCCAGGCAGTGGCGGTTGCCGGTTATCCTGGCGTTATCCTGATGACAGCCGAGAACACGAATACAACACAAAGTTTCGCTGCCGCTAAAGAGATCGGTATCGATTATATTTATTCCTATCACATCCCGACCTTTATGGATACGTATCCAACTGACGCGAACATCACGTCTGAGAGCTATGTCCAGTCTCACATCGAGTCGTGGAATAATTTCGATATTAACAGCGAAGTTCCCTATATTATGACTTTATCAAGCGGCTGGGATGCACGGCCGTGGGGCACGGCTGCACCCGTCTGGGAGATCCCCCCGAATTTGTATGAAGGACTTTTGGACGAAGCGAAAACCAGAATGAATGCTAAATCCGATGGAAATTTGAGCGGCAAATTGCTATTTCTCGACAACTGGAATGAGTATGCCGAGGGCCATTATATCGCCCCTACAGAAAAGTATGGGTTCGATTACCTCAATGCAATTAGAAGAATTTTCTCCAACGCGACAACCGAACCGGACAATCTGCTCCCAAACAAAAACCAGATTCCGCAGTTGCTTACCATTAAGCATGCTACAAGCTTGACTGTAACAACTGCAAATGGAGCAGACACCATTCCACAGCCTTATGGAACATTGCAAATGGACTATCAAGCAGAGCCACTGGGTGATGACGGTTTTATGTCCGTCAAGTGGGAAATTTACGAGATGGATGGGGTCACGCCTACAACTAAGGCTTCCATAGCTGGCGACGGTCTGCTAACGGCTAAGTCGAACGGTCAGGTGAAAGTGGTAGTGACGGACAACGGTCAGCCGGAATTAAAGGGCGAAAAAATCATCACAATCAGCAATCAGCCTGAGAACCTAGCGCGGGGTAAGACGGTAACCGCCTCTACCTATGCCGATTATGGCGCGGCAGGAATCTACTATCCATCCAACGCAGTCGACGGCAATATGGATAGCTGGTGGCTTGTAGATGGCGTGCAATATCCATCTTGGTTGCAGGTCGATCTGGGAGAGCCTAAAGCTCTCGGTACAATCATTCAGTACGCCGCAGTACCCCAAACCTATAAATTTAAAATAGAGGGTTCATTAGACGGTGAAAACTGGGTGTTGATGGTAGACCGCAGTATAGTGGGTGTCACCGGGGATAAGATCACAGAGGCGGTCAATGGGAACTACCGGTATGTAAAAATGACTTTTCTTCAAGCCAATGCCTGGCCGTCCAGCAAGGAGTTTGAAATCTATGGCAGTACCGGCGAAGTCATCCCGGAAAATATCCCCGTAACCGCCATTGAAGTTTCGAGCGAGGGAGGAACAAATGAAATCAAGTTAAACGGGCAGAGTTTACAGATGATTGCCGATGTTCTGCCTGCAAATGCAACAAACAAAGCCGTTGCATGGTCTGTCTGGGCAGAAGACGGTCAATCGCCGACAGATGTGGCATTTATAAATGACACTGGGCTGCTCTATCCCAATAAAAACGGGACAGTTCTCGTTCGTGCGGAGGCTGGAGACGGTTCGGGAGTAATGGGTACCGTTCCGGTCCAGATCACCGGGCAGAAAGTGAATCTCGCTTATAAAAAACAGGCAACCGCTTCGGAATACACCAATTACGGAGGAGATGCGGTGTTTTCCCCGGATCTTGCCGTAGATGGAAATCCGGAGACAAGATGGCTGGTTGATGGTGTAAAGTATCCATCATGGCTTGAAGTCGATCTCGGTGAGAAGTATTCCCTGACTCATGTCTACCAATGGTTTGCGGACACGGATACCAAGACCTACAAATACAAGATCGAAGGTTCGGCGAACGGTTCGGATTGGGTGACCCTTGTTGATCGAACGAATGATGGCATGCAAGGTCCAATGATTACCGAAGAAGTAGAAGGAATCTACCGCTATGTACGAATGACACTCACCGATGCCAACGCTTGGCCGAGTAGTAGAGAGTTTAAGGTATGGGGAGAAGCTTTGCCGCCAAGTGAAGGAGAAACGCCTACTAGCGTTCCCGGTATCCAGACAAATCCTACCGATGTTAAGTTAGGTAATAGCGGTCAGCAAGTTACTGTGACTAGAGAAAAGAATGACAATAATCAAACAGTGGTCAGATTGTCGGTGACTGCGGACGTCCTGGCACAAGCTTTCTCCTTGAGTAAACAATCTGCGCTCGTACTCGAGGTAAAGAACACGGATCCTGTGGTCAAGGTTGATATTCCGGCTTCGGCTCTTCTTGATGCGGCAGAGAAATGGTCTGATGCAGGTTTACTAATCAAGGTGGCTGACGCCAGTTATCTACTTCCTACAAAGATAGCTAAAAATATTCCTAGGGATACGAAGATCACCATTACGATTACAAAATTAGCCGAAGAAATGGCGGATGCCATTAAAAGCCGAGTTGCAAAAATGGGATCCATGCAGATGTTGGCAAGTCCTGTAGATTTCAGAGTCGAATACGATGGCAAAGAAGTTACGGAGTTCAGCGGCAACTATATCAGTCGAACACTTTCATTTGCTGCCGCTTCGGATATTTCGAAAGTGACGGCCGTATGGGTGGATGACGATAACGGCTTGCATTTTATGCCTTCGGTCATTTCTCGTAAAGATGATCGTTTTGAGATCACGATATATTCCCCTCATAACGGGATTTACACGGTAATCGAATCGGAGAGATCCTTTAACGATCTTGTTGGACACTGGGCTGCAGAGGATGTCAAATTGCTGGCAAACAAACTTATTGTCAATGGGATGACCAATAAGGAATTTGTACCTGATGCAAGTATTACAAGGGCACAGTTCGCAGCGCTACTTGTACGATCCCTTGGTTTGTCCACTACTGTAACGGATTCGAAATTTTCGGATGTTGGAGAAGGGACTTGGTACTCCGGTTCGGTCGGAGCAGCCAGTAAGGCAGGGCTAATCCATGGTTATGAAGACGGTTCTTTCCGACCGCATGACACCATCACACGGGAGCAGATGGCTGTGATGATTGCGCGAGCGATAGCGTTCACCGGTAAAACGGTCAATCCGGCGGAATTCGTTCTTGACCCATTCGCAGATCAGGGAGACATTTCCGATTGGGCGTTAGAATCGGCAGCAATCACCCGACATGCAAATATTATGCAGGGTTTGTCAGATTCCGCATTTTCTCCAAAGGAAGATGCGACACGAGCTCAAGCTGTCGCCATACTGAAGCGGATGCTTCAATATTTGCAGTTTATCGATTAAGAGGCTGAACGCGAGGTGTTAGGGTTGAATGAATTTACAAATAGAAATGTATTGTCGCATGTTTGGCGTTCGTTAAATGAAGGGGAAATAACGATCGGCTTTATGGGTGGCTCCATAACGGACGGGAGGCCCCGCAACAACTGGCCCGAACCGGTTGCTGCATGGTTTGGCGAACAATTTCCTTCCGCTAAAATATGCATTGAGAACGCGGCTATTGGGGCTACCGGCAGCGATTTGGCGGTGTTTAGAGCGCAGCGAGATATCATTGACCGTGGATGTGATTTGGTATTTATCGAATATGCGGTTAATGATCTATTTGTCGGATCCGAGCAGAGAAATAAAACAAGGGAAACGCTGATCAGGTCTATCCTTGCCAATGGGAATTGCGATGTCATTCTTGTATACACCTACCATCAGGATATGTATACAACTATGATGCAAGCAGAAATGCCGGCATCCGTAGCGGAATTCGAACAACTGGCGGAGCATTATGGAATCGGGTCTGTGTGGGTGGGACTCCATGCTTTGAACGAACTCAAAAGAGGGAGATTCAGTTGGGAAGAATGGCTGCCTGACGGACTCCATCCATCGACCCGGGGAAGTTTGAGCTATGCTCAAGGTGTGATTGCATTTCTTGAGGCGGAGCGTGCAAGGTCCATCCAAGCGGAATCGAAAGCTGCTCCGACATCATTGCCGGCACCCATGTTTGATGGATTATGGCATTCGGTATCTCTTCTTCCTCTGAAAGCCGCATCTATTGAAGGTCCCTGGGTGCTCAAAAGGTGGCTGCATCACGTCTGGATCGATCAAGTACTTGAAACTTCGGCAGTGGGAGCGAAGCTTTCCTTCTCCTTTTATGGGAAAGGTCTGGCATTAGGTCTGGATTTCGGTTGGAAGACGGCTGAATTTAACTATCGGATTGATGATTCGGATTGGGTTTTCTCAGACCGTGCAAGGCCGGAGTGGCTGTCCGATGATGGGCTGTTTTCTCTCTATCTTGTTTCGGACTCGTTGCAAGAAAGCGATCATCGGTTTGAGTTGGAAGTGGTGCATGGAAATACTCCTAATTGTAAGGGGACAAATTTCCGGCTTGGTTTTATCGGCGTTATAAGAAATTTATAAAGTGCTTTAAGGAGTGTTGGTAGATGAAATTGAAGGCAACGGATCGTTTAATGCCATCCAGCGACGGAAGCGTACGTATTGAAGGATATCTGGGGCAAAGAATGACCTCCTGTATTCACAACGGCGTCATGGCCGCCAATCATGCTTTATTCCAGATCCCGTTTCGGGATAAAACGGATGAAGGCGGTAGTTGGGGAGGGGAATTTTGGGGCAAATGGTTTACCTCCGCCGTACTGGCCTATCAGATTGAACCAACTGATCATCACGGGGCGATTTTGGCTGACGCGATTCAGGGTCTGATAGATACGCAGTCGGAAAATGGTCGTATCAGCAGCTATGAGAACGATTTTGGGGACTGGGACATCTGGGGAAGAAAGTATGCCTTGCTTGGACTGATCGCCTACTATGATTTGACCGGGAAAAAAGAGGCATTGCAGGCGGCTGTTTTAGCTACGGACGAGCTTATTCGGATAGCCGGTCCCGGCCAAAAAAAGCTGACGGAAACGGGTCTCTCGCTCTTGGAGGCACTATCGTCGTGCTCCATCCTGGAGCCTGTCGTATTGTTGTTTCAGCGAACTAATGATCAGAAGTACCTTGATTTCGCCGAGTACCTCGTTTCGCTTTGGAGCGAACCGAGCGCTTACAATCCAAACGGAATCCGACTGATCGAGGATGCCATTGCAGGAATCGAACCCCTGAAAATTGCATCGCCTAAAGGTTATGAGATGATGTCCTGTTATGAGGGCCTGTGCGAATTGTACCGGGCAACGGGAAGGCATGAGTACCTTGAAGCCGCAATCAAATTTGCGAATTTGGTAAGAGAAAAGGAAAGTATGATCGTAGGTTCCGGCTCCAGCGGCGAATTGTGGTGCGACGGGACTAAAAGGCAGACTGAACTGCTGGAGCAGCCTATGGAGACCTGTGTCACGACAACCTGGATCAAATATTGTTACCAGTTGCTGCGTCTTACGGGCGATCCGAAATGGGCAGATGAAATGGAAACTACGCTATACAATGCATTGCTCAGCGCAATGGTTCCTAGCGGAAACTGGTGGGCCTACTTTTCGCCATTGGCTGGGGAACGTGTGCCTAGTCATATGCAGGTTCCACTCGTACAGTGCAGTTGCTGCTCGGCCAATGGTCCGCGCGGACTCCTCACGGCGCCCGGGTGGGCGGTCATGAACGATGATTCCGGTATAGCCATAAATTTGTATTATCAAGGGAATTGGAGTGGACGAGTGAACAATGGGGACGAAGTTGGCTTTGAGATGGAGACAGCTTATCCCGAACCGGACAATATTAGAATCAAGGTAAAGCAGAGTAAAAGCTGCTCTTATACGATAAAGCTTCGTATTCCTGCATGGAGCCGACAAAACGAGCTTCAAGTAAACGGCGAGCGGATTGCTTGCATACCCGGGACGTATACGGAAATCCACAGAGAATGGAAATCGGGGGATGAAATTCACCTGAAGCTGGATTTAAGGGGACGCGTGATTACGGCGCCGGGGAATATAAACCATAAGGCCATTATGGTGGGACCGATTGTACTTGCGTTAGACAGCCGGCTTTCTGACGGAGAGAAGCATGTCAGTCTCTGGCTCGATCATCAACAGATGGAGCGAAAGCACAACCAAGACTGGAACATTGATTATGTTCTCCTGGATAACTGCTCCGATCAAGAAACCTACATTGATCTTGTGCCTGCTGCATCAAAGCCCGAGGGGGTATGGATGGCTTTTGAGGTGCCTTTTCTTATCAGGCCGACTCATTTCGTCGGACATAAAGAAAGCAAGCTAGTTATGTGCGATTATGCATCAGCGGGTAATGAGTTCAATGAATCAAATCTATTCCGGGTTTGGCTGCCCCAGCCATTATTTATGGAACAAGCGTTTCCGAAAGGGACTTGGCATATTCTCGTACATTCCGAGGATCGGCCGGAGATTCCCGACGGAACGCGGCAACTGGAACAAACAGGATTTTTGAGTTTGTAGTCTTAGAACCTGCTTTCTGCAAGAATGTGATGTCGCCGTTAAGCACAACGCACGCCTCCTGTTCGGGGAGGCGTGCGTTCTTTAATATCGTTAATTGTTAAAAAACCGTATAGCTTTATCCAAATAGATCTGGCGCTCCGGCGTGAGGTCTTCCTCGTAGTAAATGGCGCCGACAGGGCATGCGGCTTCGCAACCTCCGCAGTCGATGCAAATATCGCCGTCAATAAAATATTGGTCTTCGCCAAGCTCGATACAGTCGACAGGGCAGACATCCACGCAATCGGCCGCTTTTTCGGTGATGCACGCTTCTGTTATGACAAAGGCCATTTGTTTTACCCCTCTTGAATTGCGGCTTCGTAGCGTCTGCCGACTTCTGCCCAATTAACGATGTTCCAAAATGCCGCAATGTAGTCCGGGCGTTTGTTTTGGTATTTGAGATAGTAGGCATGCTCCCACACGTCCAGGCCGAGAAGCGGAGTTTCTCCTTCCATAATCGGGCTGTCTTGGTTAGGCAAGCTGGATACTTTCAATTTGCCGCCAGCAACGGAGAGGAAAGCCCAGCCGCTGCCGAACCTGGTTGTTGCCGCTTTGGCAAAGCTGGCTTTAAATTCCTCGAAGCCGCCCAGCTCGCTGTCGATGGCTGCTGCTAATGCGCCCGTTGGCGCGCCTCCAGCATCAGGGCCAATCGTTTCCCAGAACAAGCTGTGGTTCGCATGGCCGCCGCCATTGTTGCGCACAGCCGTACGGATTTCCTCCGGAACGCCGGCAAGATCTGCGATTAATTGCTCCACGGATTTATTTTTCAATTCTGGAGCAGACTCGAGTGCTGCATTTAGATTCGTTACGTAAGTGTTGTGGTGGCGATCATGATGAATCATCATCGTTTGTTCGTCAATATGGGGTTCAAGCGCGTTGTTTGCATAAGGCAAAGCAGGTAATTGATGAGACATTTTTATTCCTCCCAAAATTTAAATGGATTTGTTATACGGCTATAATACCGCATCCTAAAAACTTATTCAACATAAATGTATAATTAATATAAAATGTAGGGAGCTCTTAGCCTCATTCAATCGCATTTTTTACGGGTCCCTTTAAAGTTTGCCGTTCTAAAGCTGGCTCCGCAGCCGCACGTAGCTTTAGCATTCGGGTTGTCGATGGTAAACCCGCCTGTCATGCCTTGGTGCAGGTAGTCGATTTTCATGCCTTCCAAATATTCCTCGGTCCGTTGGTCCCAAACGACTTTAAAGCCCTCGTTTTGCAAAGAGCGGTCATGCTCCGTCAAGGAATCGTCCAATTTAATGTTGTAAGATAAGCCGCTGCAGCCTCCATCGTCGATCCCAACCCGAAGGAATAAGCTTTCAATGCCGTTTTCCAAAATCATTTCGCTAATCATCGATTTGGCTTTATCGCTAATTTCGATCATGGCGCAATCACCTCGTTTATAAAGTTTGGCTACACTGTATGAATTGAATTGAATTATTAAACTTATTATATATAATAGTATATAAAAGGTCAAATATATCGTTATCAGACACATATCGACTAAGTAAATGGTATGATGGTAGTATCTTATTAGAAGATTCGGTATACGATAAGAACAGAATAGTTAGTGGACGGTGATAACGAATGACGAATATAGAGCAAGGCCAGCTTTCGACAAGAGAATATATCCTTCAGCTCCTGAAGACGCGAGGCGCGCTCAGCACGAAGGATTTGACGGAGGAGCTCGGCATCACGGTTATGGCTGTAAGGCGCCATATTCAATCGTTGGAGCGGGACAATCTTATCGCTTCCAAAACGATTAGGCAGTCTATGGGCAGACCGACGGCGGTGTATACGTTAACCGGGCAAGCGGAGGGATTTTTTCCTCGAAAATACCATACATTAACGTTGGAGCTGCTCAATGAACTGGAGGACCATTTTGGCGAAAAGGCGGTTGATCAGCTCTTTGATGGCCGCAAAGACAAAATGCTGAAAAAATACGATCAGAGCATGCAAGGCAAGGATATATCCGATCGTGTCTCCAAGCTTGCGGAAATTCAGAATGAGAACGGCTATATGGTCGAGTGGGAAAAGGTTAACGACGACGAATATTTGCTGAAGGAGCACAACTGTCCGATCGAGCAGGTGGCTTCCAAATATCAGCATGCATGCCAATGCGAGCTTCAGCTCTTTAAATCTCTGCTGGGGGATGCGGATGTGTCGCGGACGGAGTGTCTGGCCAAGGGCGGGCAGCGATGCACCTATTCCATCAAAAAGAAAAAAGAAAAAAAACAGTGAGACCGTCATCGACGTCTCACTGTTTTTTCATTAATCTAAAGCTCGCCGACCGGCTGTTTTTCAAGATTTAAGTCGGCGTCATCGCTCTAAAGCTCGC
>NZ_BDQX01000090.1 GCF_003112455.1 Paenibacillus agaridevorans | reverse complement strand
TGAAGCGGCGGCGGGCCAGCCTGCCGCACGATCGGCTGTCGCGCGGCGAAGACGTGCTCGGCAAGCTGCTTGACGACGAGGCCGCCTGGCGGTTCCTCAACACAGACAGCCGCCAACTGCTCGAAGCCGGCTGGCAGGTTCTGCTGCCCGCATGGTGGGAAGCGGCCAGCCGCAAGAAGCCGCGGCCGCGCGCGG
>NZ_BDQX01000089.1 GCF_003112455.1 Paenibacillus agaridevorans | reverse complement strand
AGCTTGCGGGCCAGGGTGCAGGAGCAGAAGCCTGCCGGCGCTTACCAGTTCCGCGCCGTCAGCCTGCGAACGACGTCGGTGAGCGAGGTGCCGGGCCTGTTTATGCGAAGGACCAGACCTTCCGGCGTCGGCCCGAAGGCGGATGCGTCCGGCCGGCTGCCGGCTGTGCTGATGATCGACGAGGGGGGCAAATGGGACGGCTTCCGCAGTTTCGGCCCTCTGACGGCGCTTGGAGAATCGCTGGTGTACAGCATTGACGTCAGCGGTTTCGGGGAGCTTGCGCCCCGCCCGGTCTGGCATGATGTAGCGCCTTGGTGCGACATCGAGCGGACGCTGACGTATCTCTCCGTCGCTGCTGACCGATCGATCATGGGCCTGCGGGTGCGGGATGCCCTGAACGCTTGGCATTACATGCGCTCGCTGCCGGAGGTCGACCCGAATCGACTCGTTCTGGCGGGCAAGGGACTCGGAGCGACGGTGGCGCTGCTGGCATCCATGCTTATCGGTCCATTCCACAAGCTGGTATTATGGGACTCGTTGCTTAACTATCAGGCGCTGACCGAGGAATTTCCGTTTGCCTGGAAACAAAGCGTCGTCGTGCCGGACATTTTGCGGCATTATGACCTGCAGGATCTGCTGCGGAACGCTCCTTGCGGCGAAAAGACAATTATCAACCCGCTTAACGCAGCCCGGGAGTTTGTCGACCTGGCGCATGCGAGCGCGCTATATCCGGAGGATGTGCGGATTTGCTCCGGCCTGGAGGAGAGCAAGGCCAGAGATGCCTTTGTGCAAGCCATACTGGCTGAGTAATCGTAAATAGATCTATTGCCACAATAAAACAAGTAGCGATCAGGTGAAATCTCCTGATCGCTTTTTTATATTTCTCTCATTTACTGCAAATACCCCTGTCATGAACTGAATGTTCCCATGGTTTTTGATCGAAAACAAGATTATATAATGAATTCAGCTGGAAAGAAGGAGTTGTTGGAATGTGATTCGCGGAGCGATTAAGGAAAAAGGTTTTGATACGTTTAGCAAAGGGAAATTCGGGAATGCGGGACAGAACATATATGTGTCACAAAAAGGCGTTATTCAGCGGATTCACCAGTTTGATGTAAACGGGGATGGCTTTATCGATTTGCCGTTTGCCAATTCCCACGATGACAGCTTGCGGGTTCCCGCCTATGTGTATGTTGACCCGCTTAATGGGAAAGAAAGAATCGAAATTCCGACGGAAGGCGCTTATACAGGGGCTGTCGGCGATCTGAACAATGACGGATACGACGATCTTGTTATCGGCAATCAGTATGACGGCGCATCCAATTACACATATGCTCAAATTTATTATGGTTCGCCGCAAGGGTACAGCACGAAACGGATGCTTCAATTATGGGCGCCATCATGCAAAAGCGTCGCGATTGGAGATTTTAACGGGGATGGGCGCAAGGACCTCGCATTTGTCAGCTTCGAGAAGCTGCGTTTGTTTTTTCAGGATGAGCGGGGATTTAGAACGAAAGGATATAGGGATGTGGAGCTGGATCACTCCATTGATACCATCGTTTCGGCTGATCTGGATGGGGACGGCTTCGACGACCTGATCGTTCGGACGAATAATAGCGAGATCGTTATTTATTGGGGGGGACCCGATGGCATCCAGGCAGAATCCCGTACATGGCTGGACCCCGCTTTGACAGGGAACGACGCGATCGAAGCAAGCATTGACAGTGCGGCAAGCGGAGCCGGCGGCGGAAGCCTGTTTGTTTACAATGTATCCCAAGCTATTCGGCTAAAAGTGCTGCAATGGAGAGGAGCTCCGCATATCTTCGTATGCCGCGGGGAACAATCCGTATTCATCCCCATCGATATGAACCGGAGCGTTGGCCAGCCGCTTGTACTCGATAGCGGCAAAGTGACAAGCGCGGCGATCGGCGATGTAAGAGGAACCGGCAGCGAAGATATTATACTCGCATCCCGGCAGCCGGATCGGGACGGGGCGGAGAAATCATGGATTTATTGGGATACGGCAACGGGATACTCCAACGAAAATCGAACCTCATTCACGACGAAAAGCGCTTACGACATTGAAATAGCGGACTTGAGCGGCAATGGTTATGGAGATATCATCGTATGCCAGGATAAGACGGAAACGATGTACACGCATGAATCGGTTATTTACCGAGGATCAGAGGCTGGCTTGGAAGAGACGCCGCTGCGGCTTGAAACGCATTGCGCTGTAGGTGTATTCGTCGCTCGAACGATGGACAGCGCGAATCCGCAAGTTATTTTCCTTAATCACATGTCCAATCGAATTTTGGGAGATGTGCCTTCTTCTATTTATTTGGGCGGACCGGACGGCTTCTCCCCTGAGCGAAAGCTTGAATTGACCGGCTGGGCAGCTACAGAGCTGCGAATTTGCGACTTTAATGACGATGGATTTGCGGATGTGTTTATGACCAACAGCAATGAGAACGCGCTGCATATGGATAATGGTTCATTCGTCTTCTACAACGGTCCAGACGGATTTTGTCCGGATCAAAAAGTGGAGCTGCCGACCAAACATTCGATGAGCAGCTGCTGCGCGGATCTTAACCGGGACGGGTGGCTTGATCTTATTGTTGTCGGCCACAACAACGACGAATTGTTAATCTTTTACGGCTCGGAGAAAGGGTTTGTCGACGAACCGGCGCGCATTCCGTTAGTGATTGACGGCGTTGTCTACAGACAGCCGAGATTCATGACTCTTGCGGACTTAAATAATGACGGTTGGTTGGACCTTGTCATACCAGACTGTGGAGCAACCGATGATTTGCTCATCCTGTGGGGCGGGCCGGATGGATTTGATTTAAATCGGCGCACATTACTGCCGGAAGGATCGGGAATCAGCTCGCGCGCTGCGGATTTAAATGGCAATGGCTGGCTGGACCTAATTGTAGGCGGTTACAAAGGGCCGGACGCCGGCGATCCTTACAGCACTTTTGTTTATATTTACTGGGGCGGGCCCGACGGGTATTCCAATGACAGAAGGACGGAGCTGCCGGCGCACTTCGCCGCGGATCTCGCGATAGCGGATTTTAACAATGACGGCATTCTTGACATATTTGTCGCTTGCTATCATGGCACTCGAACCCGCGATATCGACTCGTATATTTATTGGGGGGAGCCGGACGGAACCTATTCGGTGGACAAGCGGACGCGACTATTCGGTCACTCCGTCGCCGGCGTGCTTGCTGCTGATTTCAATGAGGACGGCTATGTCGATTTGGCGATGGCCAACCATAAGACATTCGGAAATCATCCGGGCATGTCCTTTGTATGGTGGAACGGTCCGAAAGGATTTAACGAGCACAACCGGACGGAATTGCCGACAAAAGGACCGCACGGAATGACGCATTCGGACATTGGCAACATGATGGATCGCGGTCCCGAAGAGTACTATGAATCGCGCCCTGTTGAACTTCCGAAAGGCTGCGTCATAACCGGAATCGATTGGCTTGCAGCCATACCGGTGAAAACGTGGGTTAAAGCGCAAATCCGAACTGCCGCGAATGAAGAAGCGCTGAAAGAGGCGAACTGGTATGGCATCGATGGAGAAGGAAGCTGGTTCGAGAGGGGCGGCAAGTGGTCCGCAGGCAGGTATGCGGGCAACTGGGTACAATATCGCTTAGCTCTTGGAGCCGTCAATAGCGGCGGCACTCCCCGTATTAGCGAAGTGATCCTTGATTATGAATCGCAGGCGCAAAAGCATCAGAACAATCACGAATGAGGAGGGGATCAACATCGAACAAACTGCTGCGAAAGCGATAAAAACGGATGCAGGTCTTAAGAACAACCTCCGCAAAAAGAAATGGAAAACATTAGCCCAGCAATACCAGTTAATACTGATGTCTGTGCCGTTTGTCGGCATCTTGGCCCTATTTAGTTATTTGCCCTTATGGGGCTGGATTATGGCTTTTCAGAAGTATTCCATAGGGAAGGGCATCTTCGGCAGTGAATTCGTTGGATTCGATCAGTTTGTAAAGCTGTTCAACGATGATTGGTTTTATACCGTTCTTCGAAATACGTTAGCGATGAGTTTGATGCATCTGATTACGAGCTTCGCAGGAGCGATTGGTTTGGCGCTTTTTCTTAATGAAGTGAGGTCGAGACTGTTCAAACGAACGATTCAAACGATTACGTATATTCCGCATTTCGTCTCCTGGGTCGTGATTGCCAGCATCGTTACGCTTGTTCTGTCTCCGGATTTCGGGCCGCTTAATGAGCTGCTAATCTGGCTTGGCATTGTAGATGAGCCGATATTTTTTCTATCCAAGGAAAAATGGTTTTGGGTTATTCATACGATGGCCGGCTTCTGGAAAGAGCTGGGCTGGAGCACGATTATTTATTTGGCGGTGCTGGCCGGAGTGGATCCCGCGCTCTATGAAGCCGCCGATGTGGACGGAGCGGGACGTTTCCGCAAAATGATTCATATATCTTTGCCCGGACTTATGCCGACTGCCAGCATTTTGCTTATTTTGAACACGGGTTACTTGATCGCGACCGGCTATGAATCACAGATGCTGCTCGGCAACAATCTGGTCATGGAGTATTCTCAGGTGCTTGACTTGTATGCGCTCAATTACTCCATGCAAATCGGGGATTATTCTTACGGGGTCGCGATTAGCATGTTCAAATCAGTGGTGAGCATCGTACTGGTATTGCTCGTCAATTCTTGGGCCAAGCGGATTGGCCAGTCTACCGTTCTGTAGTGAAGGAGGCACAAAATGAGAAGCAGAACTAAAGTCGGGGACAGCATATTTAACGTTTTCAACAATACGCTGCTGCTGCTGCTGGGCATAGCGACATTGTATCCTTTTCTGAATCTATTGGCTGTCTCCTTGAATCAGTCGCTCGATACGATGCGCGGCGGAATCTATTTATGGCCGCGAGATTTTACGCTCGACAATTATCGCCTTATATTCAGCAATGACCGTTTATTCGATTCCGCCGCTCTCTCCGTATTGCGAACATTGATTGGAACCGGATTGTCTGTAATATGCACAATTATGGTTGCTTACGCATTAAGCCGCAGAGAGTATATGCTTCGCAAATCGCTCAATGCCATCATTGTGGTCAGTATGTATGTAAACGGCGGGATCATTCCGATCTATTTGATGATCAAAAATTTAGGATTGACCAATACGTTCGCGGTTTACATTATTCCCGGTCTGATCGGCGCGTTTAACGTGATGATTATGCGGAGTTACTTTGACCAGCTGCCTGACGGGCTTGTTGAATCGGCCAAGCTGGATGGAGCAAATGAATGGCAAACCTTATTCCGCGTCGTTATGCCGATCAGTCTTCCTGTCATTGCAACCATTACTTTGTTTATTTCTGTCGGACATTGGAATTCCTGGACCGATAATTTCTTGTACAACAGCAAAGAAAGCTTGACGCTGCTGCAATATCAACTCATGCAGATTCTAATGCAGACAACCGAGCAAGTTTCCGGCGGTATCGGGTCCGGAACCGACGACGCTATATTGAATTTTACAACGCCGCAGTCAATCCGGGCTACGATGTCGATGGTTGTCACGCTTCCCATTCTATTCGTGTATCCATTTTTGCAGAAGTATTTCATTAAAGGCATGACGCTTGGCGCTATGAAGGAATGATATCTTTGGGGGAAACCCGATGATATAATTAAAAACTAGAAAGGGTGTTATCATGAACAAAATGTTCAGATTGCTCGTCATCGTGCTTGTATTTGCAGTGGCTGCCGGCTGCAGCGGGGGGAACAATGGAGGGAACAGCACTGCCCCGACGAATAAACCGGGAGAAACGAATGCCGGGACACAATCGGCGGCGCCGCAAGAGCCCGTTGTGGTCCAGATGGCAAGCTTGTATCCGAATCTGGATGCGAACAATCCGGTTATGACGGAACTTAGCAAAAAATCGGGCTTTAAATTTGACCTGGTTACAGTAACGGGAGATCGCAATCAAAAATTCGACTTATGGCTCGCTTCCGGCGATTATCCGGCCGATACGGTTATTTTAAAGCCGGATTATATTAAAAAATATTCGGATGCCGGCGCTATAATCCCGCTGGAGGATTTGATAGAAGAGCATGGCCCTAATATTAAGAAGCATTTCGGAGAATACTTCGATTTGTTAAAAGACGAAAACGGACATATTTGGTCGCTCTATGTCAGCAACATAACAGATGAGCCGACGCCGACGATGCAGTCAGAGTTCGCTGTCAGCTATAAAATGTTGGAGGAAGCGGGATACCCCGAACTGGAAACAATGGATGATTTGTTCAACTTGCTGAAGGATTACTATGAGAAGCATCCGCAAACGAATGGACAGCCGACCATTCCTTTCTCCGGCTTTAGCTATAATGACAATACTTATGAAAACGCGACAGGTCCGATCTTCACTACGAGCGGATTGGAAAATCACGGGGACTTTACGATAGACGAAAACGATAACGTTAGACATATCTTTACATCGGAAGAGGCGAAAACGTATCTCGCATTTTTGAATAAGCTTCATATCGCCGGCATGCTGGACAAAGAATTTTTCACTTTGAAAAATGATACGATGACGCAAAGGCTGGCGGAAGGCCGAGTTTTGGCGGGCGCTTTCCCAAGCTGGTACATGCAGCCGGAAGTAGAGCCGGTTATCCGGGCGGCAGGCAACTTTGATGATCTTTACGCTTATTTCCCGCTTGTGTTCGATGCAACTAAGCCAAATAAAAACTTCACGGCTGCGGCAACGCGTTCTAACTGGAACTGGGCGATTACCTCAAAATCCAAGCATCCGGAAGAAGTAATCAAGCTGCTTGATTATATGTTTACCGATGAAGCGCAAATTTTGATTAACTGGGGAATTGAAGGCAGTCATTATGAAGTCGTAGACGGTAAGAGGGTCATTAAGGAAGAGTATAAGCAAGGAGTTGCCGCCAACCCGGATTTGATCTGGAGCGAAATTGTTACGCCATTCTACGGCACATCGATGTATTTCGCGCACGGAACGAAGTTGGCTGATGGAGACTATGCCACGCCTACGACGAGAGATAGCGTCAGAGAAAAATACGATGAAAGAACAAAAGAAGTTTTAGCTGAGTACGGCAAGGAAGTGTGGGCAGACTTCATTCCTGAGGTAAACTTTATTCTTCACGGACTTGGACAACTGGGCGATGTGGAGGAAGTGCGCGCCGAAGCCGAGCGGCTTAAGCAAATTTGGAACCGCGATACCGCCAAGATTGTTTTCTCCGCGTCGGAAGAGGAGTTCGAAAAGCAGTGGAATGAAACCATGCGCGCGCTGGAAAAGGCGGGAATCGCGAAAGTCGAGGAAGCGTATACAAAATTGTGGAAAGAGGCTACTGCGCGATATAGCCATATAGGGAAGTAAATCATATAGGGGAGGGGGAGCAGAATGAGTATCCGCACTAAGCTGTTTTTGTCGAACGGCGCAGTCGTCATTTTGCTGCTCACTTCCCTTACTTTTATTTTTGAGCATTTTAGCAGGCAGATGATTCTTGAGAAGATCATGGAGAGCAATAGCAACTCCTTTTCGCAAATGACGGAAAATGTGGACAGTCTCTTGAAGACCTACGAACAGACTGCCGATGTATTGTATATGGATGATTCGCTGCAGGCTACTCTGCTTCAAGAAATTCATTCTTTGGCGTTGCAGCATACGGAGTACACGGAGCTTATCGTCCCGCTTATGGAATCGATTCGTTCGACGAAAGATATTGTCAATTTTCAACTGTTTACCAATAATGATACGTTTCAATTAGGGGTTGTCAGGCCGTTGTCGGAGGCTCCCGAATTGGCGAGGAGAAGTGGATGCGAAACTTCCGCGCCAAGCTATCGGTCGCTTCGTTCCTGGACTTTGGAGAAGGGAGCGGGTGGCGAGAACTTGCTTCGCTTATCGCAAAGGCTTAACCATCTGGATATGAAAGCATGTCTATTCGTTTCTATCGATGTGGATGTCAATGTACTGGTGGACTTTATAAAAGCGAAGGATAATCCTAATCAAATTGTGTTTAGTTTATCGGATGGGAAGGTTGTATTTGACAATGCTTCCGACCATGCAGGGACGGTCCGTTTAGAGGATTACTGGTTTTTCCCCGAGATGAATGCCAATGATGACGGCCAGCTTGTACGTACGGCTGATCAGGAATATTTGCTAACCAGCCGCGTCCTGGATTCGCGCAATAGCGTTAATGGCATCCAAATCGTCTTCCTTACCCAGCTTGATGCCCTAGTGGCAGGCACCAATGCGATTCGAACGACGGCACTCGTTCTGTTCGTAGCAACTTTGGCTATATTCGTCATTGCAAACTATGTGGTATCTTCCAGATTAACGAGAAGATTGGTAGAGCTGTCCATAAAAATGAGAAAAACCAGCCTCGAAAACTTGCAGCCGATTCAAACGATTAAAGGAAATGACGAAGTAAGCAAGCTCGGCTTCAGATTTAACGAGATGGTGCAGCGCATGCAGCGGCTTATTCGCGAGGTGTATGAGTCGGAACTGGGGCGCAAAGAGCTGGAGCTGAAGACAAAGGAGTCCGAGTTATATGCTTTGCAGACACAAGTAAATCCCCATTATTTGTTTAATACTTTAAATGCGCTTCGCGGTAATCTCCTTATGAAGGGAGATCGTGAAAATGCGAAAATTGTTAACTTATTGGCTAAATCCTTTCGCAATGTGTTGGGCAAAAGCGGCCGGATGATTACAATAGCGGAAGAATTGGACATTATCGAGACTTACTTGAACATTCAAGCTTTCCGCTTCTCTGACCGGCTTCGCTTCCGAATCGACATTCCGAAGCGGCTGCATGATGTCGCTATACCGAAGCTGTCGCTGCAGACATTGGTGGAAAATACGATCGTCCATGCGCTGGAGCCAAGCGCTGACGGAACAATGATCGTTATTAGGGCGGATTTTGATGAGCAGCAATGCAGACTTGTCGTGGAGGACAACGGTCCGGGCATTCCGTGCGATCACTTGACGGCAATAAGACATAGGCTCGAATCTGCAGATCAGAAGAAGGATGACTCGCTGCATATTGGCCTGCGCAACGTACATCAAAGATTACGCCAAAGCTTTGGCCCGAACTTCGGTCTGATCATTGAAAGCAAGCCTAGAGAGGGCACAAGAATTATCATTAACCTTCCGCTAGACAAGCCGCAAACGTAAGGAGGTTGGGAGCCATCTATAACGTACTTCTTGTAGACGATGAACCGGGGGCGCTGCTTTCACTGAAATATTTGCTGGATTGGGAACAGCTAGGTTTTACGATCGCGGGCGAAGCGACGAATGGCCAGCAGGCGCTCGATCTTTTTCATGACGGCAATTACGCCCTGGTCATCACGGATATGAAGATGCCGGTATTGAGCGGTTTGGATTTGATTGCGCAGTTGCGTGCATTATCCGATGTTCCGATTATCATCATGAGCGGTTATGAAGACTTCTCATTTGCGCAGAAGGGTTTGCAACTGGGCGTTAAGGATTATTTGCTGAAGCCGGTTGAGGAAGATGACTTGGTGCGTCTATTGAAATCCGTGGCAGCCGAGCTGGAAAATGAACGAATGCTGGACAAAAAGCTGCATTTTGGTTTGTCTGCAACGAAGGAGCGCATTGCCAGAGAATGGGCCAACGGTTTCATGAATGCGGAAGAAGTGACGGAACGGTTTAATTTGATAGATATACATGTTAGAGAGCGCTCAGGGATTTGCTGCATTGCGGCGGAGCTGGACTCGGAAGCTTGGAACGACTCCTCTATGACGGATAATGATCTGCAAATAAAACGATTTGCCGCGCGTAATGTCATGGAAGATATTATTGGGTTAAGCGGCTGTTTATTCGAAGAATCGGATATGAAATACGGAATCGTTTTATACTCGGATTTAGACGAGGTGGAGCGCGCGGATGTTATTGCAAGAATCAGCCTGATGAGCCAGCATGTGCAGCAATACGCCAAAATCGGGATAACATTCGGCATAGGCAAGCTGGTTCATGCGATAAATGAAGCCGTAAAGTCTTATGAGGATGCGAAACGAATGCTGGACAAACAATTCTTTTTCGGCAAGCAAAGCGTTATTTCGGAAGAAAGGCTGTTCTCGAAAGAGGCGAATGATGATGAACAGAATTGGCTCCATGCCAATGAGCTTATTGAGCAGCTTGACAAGCAGGACAGTGAGCAACTAAGAGAACTGCTTACGCACAGATGGGAGTTATTGGCGAAAAATCAAGTGCATTCGAATCTTATTAAAACAATGATCTTGGAGCTGTTCATTGAGTTGTTTCGGCTTGTTAAGGAACAAGGAATTGATTATGAGCAGTTGTTCAATCCGAGACAACTCGATTACGAACGAATTATGGGGGCAAGATCTTTGACGGATCTGTTCCAAATTACATGGACCAAAGTGCAGGAAACAGCTGAGCTGATCAAGTCCCATCGCGAGCTGTCATCGGAAAATGCGGTCAAAGTAGCCAAGAGATTAGCGAACGAACGTTATGCCGACAACATCAGTATGAAAAATATAGCTTCTCAAGTGTATATGAATGCGGCCTATTTGGGGCAGCTATTTAAAGCGGAAACAGGCATTGGCTTTAACGATTATTTGTTTCAGGTTCGCATGGAAAACGCAAAAAGAATATTGAGCTCTACCGATATGAAGGTTTACGAGGTGGCCTATGCCGTCGGTTATAACGATCTGGATTGGTTTTATAAAAAATTCAAACAGCATACGGGCTTGAGCGCAAGCGAATACAGAATCATGAGCGCAAGAACAATAATTCCTCCCGCTATGATCTGAATGTTAAGGGGTTCATCGAATGATGGACTCCTTTTATAATCAGTGAGGAAGCGGTTACAAAATAACTAATAGGAGGAATTAATGAATGATAAGTGAACAGTTACTTCGCAAAGGATTTCGCAAGTTTCAGTTTTACATCTGCATAGGGATGATTCTGGCCTTGGCTGTACCGCAATTGGCGATGGCAAGCGGGCAGCCGGAAGAAACCGATCTTTATAGCGGTTATGGCTCAGGCTTGCTTGCATCAACGGCGGGGTTTGCGAATAAAGACGCCAATCCGGAGCTGGGGCAGCTAAGCGGCTTCGGCAATAGCGGGAGAATGGAGCTGGATTATCAGTATCGCAGCATCGGCGTCGATTTTGGAGCAATCGCGGCTGTAAACACCATCGAACTTGAAGCTGCGAATGCGTCGAACCGAGTGGAGAAAAGCGATCTGTCCCTATACGTCAGTACGGACAATGAGACGTACAGCAAAGTAAAGAATTGGGATTTCGTAAAAGTGGACAACCGTGTAATTTTGTACAATTTTTCGGAATCAGCACGTTATGTAAAGGTTCATAACCATTTTGATGATGCGAAAGGCACTTTTTATAATGACAGCCTGCAAGAGATGATGAAAGCGTATCAGCTGCCGCAAGGACGCTGGACGGCCGGCAATGGACAAAGCTGGTTGTATCAGAAGCCGGTAACCGTCTCCAATCCGAATGCCGAGACGATCAATGATCGGGCGGTTTATCTGACTAAGGTGGATCTGGGAACATCGCAATTGATTGCCGATGGGAAGCTGCAAGCCGATTATCGCGATATTCGCTTTGCTGCTGGTGGCCAGGAGCTGCACTTCTATATGGATGATGCAGGTTTCTACGTACGAATTCCTGAAATGCAGCCTGAGGAAACGAAACAAATTTATATGTATTACGGCAACCCGGCGGCCTCCTTCCGCGGCGGAGCACAGGAAGCGCTGCAAATCGAGTACGGCAACAAAACAATTGTGGAACAATCGGGGGAATTGAAGCCGGTGCGATTGAAGGATGGCACGCTGATGACAGTGGCGGGCTCGAATGACGCGGGCATCCTGGCCAATTACTCCTTTGACGGCGGCAAGACATGGACGGATCAGGAAACGATTATTCTCCCTGTTTCGGCGGCAGGCTCCGACTTATATGAATTCCCTACCGGAACTTATGTTGATCCCGAAACGGGCGAAGTTTATTTGTTCTTTGCCGTCCATCATTATTTTGGCGTGTGGAGCGGCGGCAATACTTGTTTGTCTATCGATGTGTGCCGCAACGATATGTATGTCGTCAAATCAAACGGATTTGACGGACAAAAGCCGATATTCGGCGAACCAGCGCGAATAACGGGCCTGCAGACAGCTTCCGGGGCGCCGATTCATTATATGATCTCTTATACGAATCCGATTCGTCATAGCTCTGGAAGGATCATCGCTCCATTCTCCCATGTCATCGGAGATGACGGCACCTTTGGCGTCAGCTTCCTGTACTCGGACGATAATGGGGGCACTTGGCAGAAAAGCGTTTCCGAGCTTACGATTCCTTCCATCGGCGGGGAAGGCGGAGTGACTGAGGTTGCCATTATTGAATTGGCCGACGGCAGCTTAAAGACTTACTTGCGTCAGCAAAGATCGGATATCTATTATCTTGGGACAAGCTCATCGGCGGATGAAGGATTGACATGGTCCCCGGTGGCCGACAGTGAAATGATGAGCACCAATACGTTCCCTGCCATGCAGCGGGATGACAGCGGGAATATTTTATTGACATGGTCAGGGCATAATGCGGAAGGAATGGGGAGTTATTATCGCAACAATCTTACTATTGCTTACAGCGATGATGAGACGCTCACCTGGCAGGGCTATCATGATCTGACTGGACGCACTCGCTTATCGACTCCGGGATGGATTTCCGAGAACGAGAAGCGCAACGTCGTTCAGGCGGATGGAGTAAGGGCAGGCGATGATGCGTGGTTGTTCACGTGGCCTGGACTGACGGGGGCCTTCTCTATGCTGGTAGAGGATTTTGACCGTTATTTGCGCCAAAGCCATGGCGCATTGGATAGCTTCGAGTATGAGCATAGCGGAGTTACTCCCGATAATGGGACAAGTCTGGCCAATGACTACTGGTGGAAGACGGCTAACTCCGGAGTCGTTACTACAAGTGACGCTGTTGCGAAGCAAGGCATGAGGTCGCTTTATATTCACGATAATGTCGATGACCAAAGAGTAACGGGCGGATCGAGGTTATTCCCGGCCACCCGGAAAGCGAGCGTCCAGCTCTCAGTGTATGGAGAGAGCTTCGACAACGATCTTTTTATCTCCTTGCAGGAAGGATACTCGCAGCATTGGAATGCGCTCGGCGCCGGTTTTATCCTGCAGCTAGATTCCGACGGATCGTTGAAATATACGAATACGGAAATAAATTCTTCAACCGGGACGGTCAAAGTAGGCTTTGTGAATCCGGATAGCAACCCGCTGACCGGCAACTTGTCCCATTTCTCGGACGCTTTCCCGTTCGCGCTAGATTACAAGGATCGCAGCGTAGGCGTGGATCTTGGCAGGGCTGCCAAGCTTCGCGAAATCCAGTTGAATGACAGCAAGCAATATAATAAACCGCAGCCGCCGGACAACCTGCCGGGAAATCGGATACAGCAGCAGAACCTTGAAGTGTATGTCAGCCATATGAACAATGGGGATTGGACTCTTCTGGAAGGATGGACCTTCGAGAAGGAAGACGGCAATATTACGATTGGGCTGGAGCATTTGGATATCGAAGCGCGTTATGTAAAAGTCCACCAAAACTACTCGGACACGGCCTTTACTTTCGGGGCGCCGCAGCAAGAGATTATGCGTGTCATCACGGAGTATGACCAGCCGATCGAGTTCCATGAGCTGGCGACGCCGACAAGCTTGACGTTTAATGAATGGCATAAAATTCGTCTTGATTTTGATTTGGACAGTGGACTGGCCGACGTCTATGTAAATGATGCATTCAAGGGAACGATAGAGGCTGCTCATCCGGGTAAAGTCATTAACCATTTGATGATCTCATCCGGCGCTTCGGGACTTGGGACGGAAGTCTATGTGGATGAAGTGATGATTCAGGATCTATCTGTAGCGCTGCCGCAAACCGGATTGATCGGAGATGAGGAAGCGGCGGTCGAAGAGACGGACACGACTGCTCCGGCAATCTCGTTCTCTCCAGACGGCAGTGAAACCTTATTGTATGAAGCTTCTGTCCAAGCGGCGGCAACAGATGATTGGAGCGGTATCGACGCCAATCAGCTTATGTATGTTTGGGCACAGAGCGAGACGGCTCCGGATACAGGCTGGCAAGCATTTAGCTTAAACAGTGCGATTACTTTGTCGAACGTGTCCGGCGATTGGTATTTGCATATTCGCGCGTCTGATATGAACGGCAATGTGGCACAGGCTCATTCCAACCGATTCCGTATGCAACTCAGAGAGTCATCGGGATCGACGGCGCCTTCAACCGGCGGCAATACCGCCAATGAATGGAACGTTGCTGCCGGGAAGGGCGGGACGTTTGGCAGCAATAATGAAATAGAATTGACGATTCCGGCAGGAGCCTCGGACGAGGCCATGCGTATTGCCATCTCCAAGCTTTCGTCAGCCGATGCGACTGAGCATCCGGAATGGAGCCGGTTAAGTCCTGCCTTTAAAGTATCGAAAAATGTAGCGGGAAGCTTGAAGAAGCCGGCAACGATCAAGCTGAAGTTTGATCGGGATAAGCTTGAAGAGCATCAACTGCCTGTTATTGCTTACTATGATGAAGAGAAGGAAGTTTGGGTTGAAATCGGAGGAAAGGTTGAAGGTGATTTTGTTTCGGCGGCAACAGATCGTTTGGCAACATTCGCGGTTTTCGCCAAGCCGCTTGGATCGACAGAGCCCGCCGTATCGTTTAGCGATTTGGCCGGACATTGGAGTCAAGCAGCCGTCTATGAGGCGGTAAGGCTAGGGATTGTCAATGGCTATCCGAATGGCATGTTCAAGCCTGATAAAGAACTGACAAGAGCCGAGTTTATCGTTATGCTTGCCCGCGCGCTGGGGCTGGAGGCCGATGAAGAAGCGTTGCCGTTGTCGTTTGCCGATAGCGGGCATATCCCGGACTGGGCTCTGCTATCGATAGCGCAGGCGCTGAAAGCGAACATCATACAGGGCTATGATGACGGCACTTTCCGTCCGGATGCGAGGATAACTCGAACGGAAATGATTGCAATGACAGTGCGTGCGCTGGGGCTCCCTGTCGGCATGGAGTCGGCTACGAGCTTTGCGGACGACGCGGCGATTCCGGCTTGGGCCAAGCCCCTGGTTGCCGAGGCGGCTGCTCGCGGACTGGTCGAAGGACGCGGCGGCAACCGTTTTGCTCCAGGTGAAACTTCGACCAGAGCAGAAGCGTTGACTATTTTACTGAGAACTATTCAATAAGAGATAAGGGAGTATGCGGTGGTATACTCCCTTTCTACATGCATGGAATGAAATAAATTGACTAATACAAAGAGCTGATGCTATATTAATTGGTAATACCATATTATATATTGAGAGCGCATTACATGAATTTAAATAGAAAGTGGGTTTGTAATGTCGACGATGGATTTGTTCCAATTAAATGATCAGGTTGCAATTGTTACAGGAGGCTCGGGTTTGTACGGCGAACATATTTCCACCGCTCTTTGCGAGGCAGGCGCGCATGTCATTATCGCTTCCCGCAACGAGGAGAAGTGTCAGGCTCTCGCAGATCGCTTTAATGAACGCGGATACAAAGCATCGGGCATGAAGCTGGATCTGAGCGATGAACAAAGCATTATCGCATTTATCGCGGAAGTGTCCGACAGGTATGGGCGAATTGATATTCTCGTCAATAACTCTGTTTCCCGTTATGGTTTGAACAATGTTGAAGAGACGACTGCCGAAGGATGGAACATGGCACAGCAGGTGAACGGAACGGGGTTGATGCTTATCTCGAGGGAAGCTGTTAAACTGATGCGTGCCGCAGGCAAAGGAAATATTATTAACATAGCCTCTATTCAAGGAGCGCAGGCGCCTCACTTCCCTGTATATGGAGATACGGGTATGACCAGCGGTGTCGAGTATACGTTCGCGAAGTGGGGGATGATCGGAATGACGAAATGGATGGCGAGCTATTATGGACCCTATAACATTCGCGTCAATGCGATTAGTCCCGGTGGTTATTACGAAGGAGAAAATCAGCATGAGGAGCATTCGAATGCATTCGTGAACAATTACAAGTCTATGACTCCGCTAGGCAGATTGGCGGAAGACGATGATATCAAGGGGCCGATCGTTTTCCTCGCCTCCGAAGCTTCGCGTTACATCACGGGGCATAATCTATTGCTTGATGGAGGCTGGACAATTTGGTAAAAGAAAGGGTAAAATGTCCGTGAATAAACTTACAGTATCCAAAATGACGCTTGGCACGGTACAGCTTGGGATGAATTACGGGCTTATCGGCAACAGTCAAATGCCTGATGTTCGAGCGAGTCATGGTATTTTGCAAGCAGCATGGCAAGGTGGAGTGTCGGCCTACGATACGGCAGCGACGTACGGAGAATCTGAGCAAATACTGGGCCGTTTTTTTGGCAAGTTGCAATCTGGAGAAGCTCCGACAATCATTACCAAAATTTATGTGCAGCCGGAGAAAAGCTGGAGTCCTGTACGAATAAAAGATGAGATCTATCGGCAGACGAGAGCGTCGCTTGAGAAACTCGGTGTCGAGCAAGTGTCTGCTATGATGCTGCATAACGTCGATGCGATGCGAGCTCATGGGGACATCATTGCGCAAGTATTCTCCGAGCTTGTACGGGATGGCTTAACGGAAAAGGCGGGTATTTCATTTTCGTCCAATACGGAAGAGGAATTTGCAATGCTGCGTCCGTATTTGGAAGACTCCGTTTTCGGCGCTGTACAGCTTCCGTTAAATGTGTTCGATCATCGACCGCTGAATAACGGGTGTCTGGAGATGTTGCGATCCGCAGGCAAAACCGTGTTTGTCCGCAGCGTGTTCCTGCAAGGCCTTTTCTATGCGAATGAAGCAGAGCTGCCGTCTCAATTGCCCGAGGCTGTCGAACCGATCCGCCAGCTTCGCGAGCTTGCGCATAGCTGCGGCTTAACTCCTGCCGAGCTGGCTGTTTCCTATATTCGCGATATGCCGGGTGTCGATAGTCTGGTTATCGGCGTGCAGACGGTTGAGCAACTGGAGGAAAATTTGCGGCTAATAGAAGGGCCTGCCGTACCGGAGTCCATTTGTAATGAAATAAGAGAGCGATTCCGGAATCTGCCCGAGCGGCTCCTTACGCCAGGTATGTGGAGCAGGGCACGCTAACGTCAGGTAGTATAGCCGAGCGATTTATAGATATCTCCCAGAATAGGAGGTAAAATGTTGAAGCTCAGGGTGTTAGATCAATTGCAGCGTGGTGAACGAGCTTTTATCGTTTGCATAGGCGATTCTATAACAGAACAAAACTACCATCTTGAGGGTAAGCTTAATTATGTGGGTCTGCTTACAGAACGGTTAATGGAACGGTACAATCGCAAGTCGTATGTGTTCAACGTTGGGAAAAGCGGAGATACTTCACAAGGGATACTGAATCGACTGGATGAAGACGCCTTGCGATTCGGAGCGGATTTGATTACAGTGATGGTTGGCATGAATGATTCTGTGCAAGGAGAAGCAGGTATTGCCCAATTTAAACGGAACTTGGAACAGATTATCACTAGAGTTATGGCATCCGGATCAGAGGTGCTGCTTTTAACCCAAAATGCGCTCGATTATAATATTCATGAACAGGCGGTCCTAGCTAGAACGGCCTATCCGGAGTATGCCGCAGCCGTGCAGGAAGTGGCGGCCGCAACGGATACTCCTTTGTGTGATGTTTATAGTCATTGGCGTGAATATGTACAAGAATCGACTAACAGCCACTTGATGCTCATGCATGACAGCATTCATCCCGGTGCCAAGGGACATGCATTTATAGCAGGGCAAATCTATCATTATCTGAATATCATGCCTAGTGCGGAAGAATTGGAGAGGTCGCCCAATGATTAGAGACGCTTTGCAAAATTTCAAGCAGTATACAGGATTCCATCCGCGGTTAGAGCAAGCAGCACAATTTATAGCTAACGAGAATTGGAAAACTCTTGAGCCTGGAAAATATGAGATTGACGGAGACAATATTTTCGCAATCGTTCAGCATTATGAAACCAAACCGCGAGAGCAAGGATTCTGGGAAGCGCATGAGCGGTACATGGATATTCAAATTATTGCTGAAGGCGAGGAGAGTTTTGGTTACGCGCCTATCGGGCAAGCGGTTGTAACACGACCGTATGATTCCGATTCCGACTATGCGATATTCGATGCGACAGGCGATTTCTTCCTATTGAAGGAAGGTCATTTTATATTGGCAGCGCCGCAAGATGTTCATATGCCAGGTTTGGCGATTGACACTCCTCAGCCGGTTAAAAAAATTGTAATTAAGGTAAAGGTTTAATCAACCACAGGAGGGGGGAACCAAAAGGTTCCCCTCTTTTGTTTTCGTTGGCGCATCTACAAAGCGATAATCGTTTTGGCGGTCGTCTCCAGCAGCGCAAATATCCTTTTTTTTGAGAAAAAACCCAGATATCTATATGGGCATTACAGTTATAATTATGCTACTCTGAGAAAATATCAAGAATGAGTTGTAGAAGCGGTTTAGAAAAATGAAAGCGCTGTATCCGTGGGGGATATAAAATCGAAGCTAGGGAAAGGGTGGCAGCATGGGGAATAGAGAGGTGATTCGAACGTCAAAGAGAACCTTTTTATCGTTGAAAGTTATTTTAATATCCACTTATATATTCCTTTCCGTTCTAATTATAATCGTCTTCTCCGGAATTACGAGTTATGTGGCTGAGAAAGTCATTAAAGAAAAGGAAAACCGCGCAGTAATAAGTTCGTTAACTAATATTGATGATCGGATCAATATTAAATTAGCCCAATATTCCGATTTGATGATTTCGTTAGCCTACGAGGCGCCAACGCAGAAATTGTTACAGGGACTGGAAGGGCTATCCAACCAAAGTAAAATTGAATTCGTCAATGAGTTCTACTCCAGAATGTACGAAGTTAACGTGACGCAAACGGATATTAATGCAATTGTTTTTATAGACACTAATGGCAAGCAGTATTATACCATGAACCAAAACTTTAATACGGAAGCATGGGTGAATAACTACTTTACTCCAGAATTGCAAGATCAGGTGGCTGAGCTGCGGGGAGAAATATTCATCGATTTCTCCGGAGGAAACTCGAAGGATCACAATAGTGTAACACTTATTAGCCAGATTAATGCACTCAATAAACCGCGAGGCACGAAACCGATTGGCATGATGATGATAAATATCAAGAAGGGGGCGCTCTCCTCGATTCTATTCCGGAATACAGAATTACAGCTGACAACATTAGTCGATTCTCAAGGAATAGTCGCGATTGATGCGCATAAAGAACTTCAGGGAACGGTTAGCGAATTGAATAAAACCGCCCAATTGCAAAAAGAGCCCTCCTTTCAAACCAATATGAATGGAGAAGACTTTTTCGTATCTATTTTTAAAAATGACAAGTATCACTATACGTTGATGAGCCGTGTCCTTGTAGATGAGCTCTACAAAGATGTGGATTATATAAAAAAAATAATCGTATACCTTATCCTATTCGTACTATGCGGAGTTGTTATGATTTCTTTTTTCCTCTCCACATTTCTCGTCAAGCCGATCAAAGAGTTGGTAACGTTAATGAATCGTGTCAGTCATGGGAATTTAAATGTAAGAATGGTCAAGATTCCTTCTAATGAAATAGGTATCCTCGCCAATAACTTCAACCAAATGGTTGATACGCTAAAAAATAGCGTTCCCCTAAGAAAGGAAAGATTAATCAGCAAGCTGTTATTAGGCAGGATCACAATCGATGAATTCTCTTCTCAAGGAGCAGAACTTGGAGTAGCTGCTACCGTCGGAGTTAATATTGTTGTTGTTGTAATCGAAATTCATGACACTCCCATGAGCGATAAGGAATTTATTCCGATAGACGATATAGAACGGTTTCTTCAATCCAGATTAGTATCCGTTCATTCGGCTGCTTTGTTGCATATTCTTGACAATCGCCGTCTGATCGTTATTTTACAAGAAGCGGAAATGGATCTCATTCCATACTTGCATGAGTCTTTGAATAGGGAGAAGGGAGTGCCGACAACTTTCGGAGTAAGCCGCTCCTCGTTCAGCTATGATAAAATCCACGAATCTTATAATGAAGCACTTGATGCGCTTCACTATAAGCACTTATTCGAAGCGAATGAAATTATCTATATTAATGATATTCAAGAGAAGGATAACAACTATGAACAATTGGAACGAATAGAGGATGAGATTGTACAAGCAGTAAAGTTTGGACGAGGAGAACAATTGACCGCAAGCACGGAACTGCTTTTTAATACCTTCAAAGAACAATTTGTGAGCAGGGAAACGATGAATCGATCGTTAGGCCATACCCATTTGAAAATTCTTAAATTAATGAGCAATCTGGGAATCGATCTTTTTAATGCCGACCCGACTATCCCCCGATTGCCATCGCTTGAAAGCTTTAACTTGTTTCGCCATACACATGAACTGAAACAAGAGTTCTCTATTTTCTTGGAAACATCCGCACAATTAATCGGGAATAAACGCGAAACACGGATGCATGAAACGATTGCCAAAGCAATCACGATCATTAATGAGCGATATATCGATGGGGATTTTTCCGTTAGCACCATTAGTAAGGAATTATATATAAGCGAAAACTATTTTTCTAAGCTGTTCAAACAAGAGACAGGCAAAAATTTCTCTCAATATGTTACTGCCGTGCGTATGAAAGAAGCCGAAAATTTACTTACGCTAACGGATTTAAAGATCAGTGAAGTAGCCGCAAAAGTGGGCTACAAGGATGCCAATTATTTCAGTCTCAGCTTTAAGGGGATTTTTGGAGTTTCGCCGGTAAAGTATCGAGAACAGCATCAGTAAAACGCTGTTCAGCCTAATTTTATAGACGGTACGATGGTTTTTTCAAGGGAAAACCCAGAATATTATATGGTCGCCTGAGCCATATGTCCGCTAACATTTAATTTGTGAAAGCGGTTTAATTTCGGTTGCTTTCTAACAAAATTCTGGAGGGGTAGAAAATGAGAAGAAGAAAGCACGGTTTAGCTTACTTGCTCGTGATGCTGTTGGTTGTAACCATATTGGGCGGATGCGGGAGCGGGAATAACGAGGGGACAACGGTTGAGCCGGACAGCTCATCATCATCCGTGACTCCGAGCCAGGAAGCAACTACTAATCCGGAAGATGAGAAGCCGGTCGAGCTTGTGTTCTGGAACTATCCGGTTTGGAATTTGCCAGATCAAAAGCCAGGTGAATATGCCCAGACGCTGATTGAAAAGTTTGAAAAGAAATATCCCAACGTGAAAGTGAAGCTTGAAATCATTCCCTATGATGGCGGAGATCAGAAGGTGAATGTAGCTCTTGCATCCAATACGGCACCGGATATTCTTAATGATTCTCCTGGACGTACGACCAGCTATGCTAAGAGAGGATATACGGTACCTCTAAATGATTTATTGACGGAGGAGCAGCTAAAAAAAATCCCGCAAAATGTTCTTGAGAAAGTAACTTTACAAGACGGAACGATCTTCAGCTACCCTCAGGGATTGGGTGCGACACTCATGGTAATCAATAAATCGTTAGTGGAAAGAGCGGGAGCGGCGGACGTATTGCCCTCGGGAGAATTACGGACGTGGACGATCGAACAATTTGAAAAACTCCTCGTGGCTGTAAGGGAATATCAGAAGAAGGAAACACCGGATCATTATCCGTTTCTAATGTTCGGTTTGAATGAGCAGGGGGATGCTCTGTATCACAGCTTTATGGCTGGTTTTGGCGGAAAACGTTATACGGATGACCGGACGCAAAGTACATTTAGCTCCACGGAAAATGTGCAAGCGGTGGAGTGGTTCAAATCGCTAATAGATAAACAGCTTGTATATCCAAATCCGGAAACAAGAGCTGCTGGAATGAGCAACGATTATTTCGTTCAAGAAAAGACTGCTGTCGCGTTTGGCGGGTTTTCACTCTTGAATGCAGTCCAGAAGGCGAAAGACGAAGGGGCGATCAAGGGAGAGTTTGAAGCGATCTTGGCGCCATTTCCAAGTGTTAAGGAGGATCAAGGCGTAGTTATCGGCGGAGGCGGTCAATTCGTTATTTTCGACAATGGGGATGAGAATAAGATTAAATATGCAAAAAAATTCATCCAGTTTGCACAGACGGAGGATCCTGATTTTATTAAAGCGATGAACGCCTTTGATGTTTATGGAAGAGACACGTTAGGAGCCAATCCAGATCCCGAGAAGCTGTGGTTGTCCAAATTGGTGACCGATACAGAGCATATCATTGCGATTGACGGCTCTTATGATATTGAAGGATATTCACAAACCAGAGCGGTGTTCTTCCCGGAAATGCAAGCCGTATTTATCGGTGCCAAGGAGCCGCTGCAAGCGATGCAGGATTATGATGAGAAGGCCAATAAAATCATTAAGGACGCAATTGCATCCAAAAAATGATGGAGTGCACGAATTGGAGTGGAGCATGCGATGCTGAAAAGAGAATTCAACTTATTGTATAAAGAAAGATATGGTTTTCTATTTGTAGCGCCTGCCTTGTTATTTTTCGCACTATTTTATTTATATCCAATCTTGGATGCTATTAAAGTAAGCTTCTACAAATACACCTATTATTCTTCGGGTTGGGCAGGGATTGGGAATTACCAGTCCCTGCTGCAAGATGATGTTTTTCTCAGGTCCGTCAAGAATACACTGCTTATTGTCATCATGTTTGTACCGGCAACTCTCATCATTAGTTTCATTCTGTCGATTTTTATCAGTCTGTTCAGGACGAGGCTGCAAAGTGTTTTTAAAGCCGTATTTTACATTCCTGCAGTCACGTCCATTGTCAGCATTACATTTATGTGGCAGTATCTGCTGAATTATGATTTTGGATTGCTGAATTTCCTCCTTGGTCTATTCGACATAGACAAAGTGAATTTTCTTAGCTATGACAGGGCGATCGTGACAACGACAGTAGTCGTACTCACCATTTCACTCGGCGGACCTATTGTAATCCTATCTGCGGCATTAGGTGGAATTCCCGTCAGTTATTATGAGGCTGCCGAATTGGACGGGGCATCGTTCTGGCGCAAACATATTCGTATTACACTCCCGATGATGAAGCCAACCATTCTTTTCGTTGCAGTTACGAGCACGATTGGCGCCTTTCAGCTTTTTGCGATTATATTGTTGTTTACGGCAGGCGGTCCGAATTATGCGACTACAACCATTTTATTGCTCTTGTATCAGGAGGCTTTTGTAAATGGGGATTACGGCCGGGCTAATGCGATGGCTGTCATACTGAGCATAATCATTGTCATTATTGCATGGCTGCAGTTCAAATTTTTGCGAACGGATATTGAGTATTAAGGGGCAATCGTATGAACAAGTCCAACCTGATCGTCGTTATGTTGAAGCTGTTGCTCGTTATTGCTGCTGTTTTGTTTTTGTTCCCGTTTTATTGGATGATTTCATCTTCATTTAAGGAAATGTCGATTGCTTTCCAGATTCCGCCACAATTTTATCCCCATCATCCGACATTAAATAACTATATTAAGCTACTGGATACGAATGCGGCTAAATGGTTTTTAAACAGTGTATTTGTAAGCGCGAGTACCACCCTTGCAGTCGTTTTTATTACTTCTATGGCTGCTTATTCTTTGGCGAAGATTAACTTTCGCGCAGGCAAGTTTATATTTTCAATATTTGTCGGCTCGATGACGATTCCAGGGGCGGCGCTCCTGATCCCGCAATTTAAGATTGCAATCGAACTGAATTTAATAAACACGTATCTTGGATTGATTGTCCCTGCGATCGCAGCGCCTTACATGATCTTTTTATTAAGGCAGTTTATGAAAACCGTCCCTCAGGAAGTTCTTGAGTCGGCAAAAATGGACGGGTGCAGCGAGATGGGCATTTATTATCGTATTATGCTGCCCTTATCGACGCCTGGACTCGCTGCAATTGCTATCTTTACTTTCGTGCAGAGCTGGAATGATTATATCTGGCAGCTTCTGATCATCAAGAATACAGAAATGATGACGCTGCCGTTAGGCGTTGCCACCTTAATTGATGCGGAAGCAGTTGATTGGGGGCTCATCATGGCAGGGTCGGTTGTAACGTCGCTGCCTGTTGTCATTATCTTTATTTCCTTCCAGAAATATTTTGTCCAAGGGCTGACTGTAGGTGCGGTCAAAGGGTAGTCATTAAGCAGGATTATGGAGGGGTTGACTTGAGTAAAGCTTGGCGTGAAAGCGGCTATGCTGCTTTCGCAGACGGAACTTTCGGTAACGGCGGACAAAATCTATATGTTTCTCAGAATGGGGTTCTGCAACGGATTTTCCGCTTCGACCTCAATCAAGATGGCTATACCGATATTATGTATGTCAATAGTCATGATATGGGCGAACGTCCAGCTATTGATGTCTACGTAGATCCCTTACATTCTGCCAGACGAATCGAACTACCCTCAGCAGGGGCTTATTATGGCGCCATCGGTGATTTGAATGGCGATGGATATGATGATTTAGTCATTGTTAACCAGAACAATGGAACCCACTCGGACCTGACGGCTTATATTTACTACGGTTCACCCGGCGGTTTGTCGGAGCGTTACAAGATTGAACTTCCTGTTCCGAATTGCAGAGCCGTGGCGATTGGTGATTTCAATGGTGATGGTTATCGGGATATCGCATTCAGCAGCAATGGCAAGTTAGTCGTCTATTACCAAACCGCAGCGGGTTTCCGGCCTTCGAATCGTGTAACGCTAGAGCTTGAAGTAACGCATATGGCTGCCGGGGACATTGATCAGGATGGCTATTGCGATTTATTTGTACGCGTCAAAGGCGGGAATCCCCTGGTGCTGTGGGGAAGTACTGAAGGACTGCGGCAAGAGGGCTGCACGCAAATTGGCGGGAGTGACGAGGCTGCCCAGGATTTAGCGGGTACGACAGCAGGGTGGCTTGTATTTGTTGAAGGTTGGGCGCCGAAAATCGTTGAAATTGGAGGTCATATCCATCTTTTCCGTCAAGAAAATGATGCAGCCTATTTCTATCCTCTATCAACAAGTCGAAAAGCAGCCGAACCTCTTATCTTGAATTGCGAATCGGTTATCTCTGCCGCAGTCGGCGATGTAAACGGGAACGGTTATGAGGACATTGTTCTCGTCGTTTGTAAGGATCGGGATCGAAGCGAGTCCTCATGGATTTATTGGGGTCATCCTTCGGGGTACTCCAACAGGGAAAGACTGGAGATTCCAACCCAAAGCGCGCGTGACGTGGTCATGCATGATCTTGATGGAGATGGACAATTGGAAATTGTGATCTGTCAAGGAAGAACAGATGTTATGAATACAACCGAGTCGATCATTGTTAAATTTGCGCATCCTGACGCTTCAGCGGAGCTCATTCGTTTTGTAACGCATGATGCCACGACAGCATTGATCGGTACAACGATGGACTCCCCTTCCCCTCAAGTGATTTTTATTAATCATGTCTCTGGACGAGTCAGAGGAGACGTGCCCGCATACGCCTATTTAGGGGGGGCCGATGGCTTTAATGAAGATAGGCGGATCGAGTTCCCGGGATGGGCGGCGGTTGATTCCATCTGCTGCGATTTCAATGACGATGGTTGGGGCGATGTGTTTCTTGCCAATTGTTCGGAGAACGCTCCCCACCTTGATCCGGGATCCTATCTCTATTGGAATGGCGTGAATGGATTCGATCCCGATAACAAGTTGGTGCTGCCTACGGTTAGAGCGCATGGCTGTGCCGTCGGCGACTTCCGCCACAGCGGATACTTGGACATCGTGGTTGCGGGAGCGAGTAATCCGGAGCTGTTGATCTTCAAGGGCGGACCCGAAGGATTCGACGTGGATCATCCGCAGAAAATCATGATGGATCCCGATATGAAGATATTCAATCCGGAGAAGAAATTGTATTCGTACGAGATGCTGGCAGGTCGTGCTTATCGGGAGCCGCGCTGGTTGTTTACTGCGGACTTCGACAATGACGGTTGGTTGGATTTATATGTATCGCAGGTTTTTGGACCGAGTTATATACTATGGGGCGGTCCGGAAGGATTCTCGATGAACCGTTCGACCGTATTGAATTGTGATGGCGGTATATGCGCCCAAGCAGCGGATTTAAACGGGAATGGTTGGCTTGATCTGATTGTCGGCGGATATCTATCGATGGGTAAAAAGGTTGCGAATGAATCCTATGTTTATATTTACTGGGGCGGTCCGGAAGGATTCCGCGAGGATAGACGAACGCAGCTCCCGGCGCATACGGCAAATTCGATAACGATAGCCGATTTCAATCGTGACGGCATTCTGGATATCTTCGTTACATCCTATAATTCTGGACGTGAACGGGACATTGATGCCTATATCTACTGGGGACAACCGGGAGGTGTCTATTCCGCGGATTACCGTTCGACGATATTTACCCATTCATCTTGCGGATCGATGGCGATTGATTTTAATGAAGACGGTTGGGTCGACTTGGCTATCGCTAACCACAAGACGAATGGGAATCACTGCGGATATTCCTATGTCATGTGGAATGGTCCTGATGGATTCTCTCAAGAACGGATGACTAAGCTCCCTACAATGGGTCCGCATGGCATGATGTCCGTAGATCCGGGTAATATCATGGATCGTCGTCCAGAAGAATTCTATATATCCAGTGAATTTGAACTCCCTCACGGAGATAAAGTGTCGCGAATTTCTTGGATAGCCGAGCTGCAGCCGAAGACTTGGGTGAAGGCTCAAATCCGGACTGCGACAAGTAGAGAGGGGCTGGTACAGGCTAATTGGCAGGGCCCGAATGGGATGGAAGATAGCTGGTTCGATAATGGTCAGAAAGCGACGGATGCCCTGCAGGTTGGTCACTGGATTCAATATCGCCTGGCATTTGGAGCAATAAATGGTGGGAATAGTCCGCGCGTGACGGAAGTAACCGTCCATTATGAAGCTTAGAACAGCTTTTATTGTTCAAACAGACGTTCCCAGACGGATAAATGATGTTCTAGCCAAGTTTTTGCTGCAGCCATATTTTTTTTTGCAATAGCTTTCGTAATTTCCTCATGGTCGCGAAGGGTAATATAGCCGGACTCTTTATCCAGAAGCTGATCGCGCCAATCGTGAAAAAACGCGCTTATAACCTCGCTTAATTCCTGAAAGGTGGCGTTGCCGGTCAACTGAAAGAGCGAACGGTGGAAAGCGATATCCAGTTCGATGATCGATTCGCCATTTTCGATTGCGGCGGCCATCTGTGCGTTAATGCGGTCTAACGCGTCTAATGCGATTGGCTGCGATCGTGAAAGGATTAATTCTAGCGCGGCTTTCTCCAGCATGACTCTCGTTTCGAGCAGCTCTCGCATACGCGCCGGACTTTGTGTCCAGCCGAAGGAGACTTGATCTACAATATGGCTAATCGAAGCTTCCGATACATAAATGCCGTCGCCTGGCTTAATTTGGAGAAGTCCGATTGTTTCCAGCGACTTAAGCGCTTCTCGTATAACCGTTCGGCTCATTTCCAGTCGTTCTATCAGTTCTTTCTCGCTGTAGAAGCGATGTCCGGCACGAAAGCCGCCATCCGTAATAAATTCGCGGATTTTGGCAATCGCTTGTTCTTTTAGACTTGTGCGTACTATAGGTTCAAGTGACATAACTCCGCCTACTCCTATTCAGCATAAAATGGTTAATACTTCTCCAGTTCCAATGTTAGAAGTCAGAGTAAATGGGCAACAGATGCTCTTCAAGCAGCTCTATCGCACTGCCTTTTTGACCTTGCTCTATGAAATCAAGTAATTGACGATGTTGTCTAATGGACTGGTTGCGTTCTTCCATAGAAAGTGTCTTGTCACGAACCGGTTGTTCGATGAGCGCAAAAAAATTGTCAATGACAGTGGTCAATTCAACTAAATACGGATTGGATGAAAGCTGGATAAGCTGGCGATGCAATTCATGATCCAGTCTTACAAACTCCGAATCGCTTATATTGCCTTCGGATTGCTCTATGATCTTGTACAAGGGCTGAAGCTGTTCCACCCGAATATTGTTCATAATATGGCTCAGTGCGGCTTGTTCAATCATAAAACGAAATTCAACTACCTGTTTAAAGGTTTGTTTGTCATGATTGGAGGGGGGCAGCATTTCTTGAAACAGGCGCGACAAATTTTGTTCTTTGACAAATAATCCCCGTCCTTGATGTTTCTCGATTAATCCGAGTGTTTCCAAATGGCTGAGCGCTTCTCTGACAACAGGACGACTTACTGCCAAAGCTTCGGACAGCGCGCGCTCCGGAGGCAGGCGGTCGCCAGGCTTCAACTGCTGATCAATCATATATTGTTTAATGCGGTCGCTTACGATCCAGCTTAATGATTTGATTTCATTTGAAATGGGTTGTTTCAATTCGCGGAACCTCCTCTACACTATCATTATAGCCAACAATTCGAGAATGTCGATTAATTGTAAGCAGAATAAGGTTCTACAACTGATCGGCGTCGTATAGAGGGATAGTGGCTGCTGCTTCCTGAACCATTAGTCGCTGCTGCTCCAAATCCTTATAGCCTGCGCCGCTAACGATGCACACAATTTTGTCAGTGCGGTTGATTCGGCCTGTTTCCACAGCCTGAACGAGACCGGCAAGCGAAATGGCTCCGGCAGGTTCGCAGTAGATACCCTCCCGTCTTGCAAGTTCGCGCTGCCACTTCCATGTTTCCTCATCGGCAACGATGGAGCCCACGCCTTGGCTGCTGTCCAGCGCTTCGAAGACAATGTCTGCATCGGGCGGATTGGACACTTGAATGCCTGAAATCATAGAAGTCGAGGCTCCTGCTGCAGGCTGTCCCAAACCTTGCTGCCAGCCCCTTACTAAATTGCTGCAGCCTGCAGATTGGCAGGCGCCCATGCGGGGAAGCTTGCTGGCTTTGTTCTGCTCGCAAATCCGATGAAAGCCTTTATATATGCCGGAGAACAGTCCGCCTCCTCCAACGGGGACGAAGACGGCATCGGGCACGCCAAGCTGATCGGCTATTTCCCATGCGATTGTTTGCACGGCTTCCATAGCGAGCGGTGCATAGGCGAAAGCAGTAATGACGGCTTCCCAGTTATTGCGAATCGCTTTATCCCGTACCTGTTCGAATACTTTGGTGCCGATCGCGGGATCGAAACCGAGTCCTTTGACCTTATACACATGCGCTTGATGAACAAGCACTTGCTCCAGCTTGGCGGGAATTATATTTTCCTGGACATAAACATGATAAGGAATGCCCGCTTTGGCTGCATAGGCAGCGATAGACGCGCCCGCATTGCCGGAGGTGGTGCCGATACAGGCCGTTTTACCGGATTGTTTGGCCAGGGATAGCGCCATAGCCGAGATGCGATCTTTGTAGGAACCGGTCGGATTCAGTGATTCCAGCTTAAAATAAAGCTGTGACAAACCCAGCTCGGCACCAATGGAGCTGCTGGCAATAAGCGGCGTATGTCCTTCTCCAAGCGTAATGCGGTTATGCGGCGCTACGACCGGCAATGAGTCCGCGAAATGCCATATACCTGTAGATATCATATAAAACAGCACCTTCTTTTTATATTATGGTATTACCAATTATAGTACTGTATGCTAGTGACAAGGTCAATGTTATCTGGATGATTCGTATACAATGAAATGAAATTGACTAAATCAAAGAGCAGATGATATATTGATTGGTAATACCATATTATATATTTGCGAGGGGATGGTGCAATGGTTAATCATGGGCATCGGCAAGCTGCAGCGTATATTCGAGTAGGGATGATTGGGTTAGGACGCTTTTCGCACTTTCATCTTAAATGTTTGCGACAGCTTGCCAATGTAAAGTTGGTGGCTGTAGCAGAGTTGAGCGAGACAACGAGGTTGGAGACTGCTGAGGAGTGGGGCTGCGCCGGCTATGCAAGCTGGCAGGAAATGATCGACACCGAGCGGTTGGATGTGGTCATTGTGCTTACTCCCGAAATGCATCATGCCGAACCAACCTTGGCGGCTTTACAGGCAGGCTGTCATGTATTTGTCGAGAAACCAATCGCGCTTACGGAGCAGGATGCTGAGCGGATGATTGAAACGGCCAAGCAAAATAATCGGCTGCTTATGGTAGGGCATGTTCTGCGTTTTGATCCTAGAATGCTTGCGGCAAGGCAAGCGGTTCAGCAAGGCGAGCTTGGCAAAGTTCGCTCGATTTATTCGAGACGGAACAATCCGAGTCGTTATTTTTCGTTATATGAGCGTACGAATTTGATGTATATTCTCGGCATTCATGATATTGATCTGCAGCGTTGGATGACGGGGGCGGAGGTTGTTGAAGTGTTTGCCCGATCAAGCAGCAGCACCGGGAACGGACCGGATTTAATATGGGCAATGCTTACTTTTTCAGATGGGACGATAGGCGTAATTGAGAATAATTGGCTCATATCTAAGCAATCGCCTGCGGAGATGGATGTGCGGATGGAGATTGTCGGCGAGGAAGGCATCATTCATTTTCAGGATCCAGACCAATCCCTTGTATTTTGGAACGGACACGGCGTAACTCATAGGGCTTCCTATATATGGAATGAAGCTTATGACTCTTATGCAGGCTATATTTTTGAGGAAATGAAGCATTTCTACCAGTGCGTGCGCGATAATACGCCTTCTCCTATTTTGTTGCCGGAGGATGCGAAAGAGGCTGTTCGGGTGGCGGAAGCTATTATTTTGTCCAGCCAAACCGGACAGCCGGTTCGATTAGCGCCTTGACGTGGAAGGGGAGGCGGCGCGATGGCGCAACTGACTGAGCGTGTTTTTTTAGTAGGAAGCGGGTTGCTAGGCAATCGTATGTCGGATGACTATGACTGCAATGTTTATTATGTAGCAGCTGGCGATAAAGGGATATTGATTGATTGCGGAGGCGGAAGAAATACGCATATATTGCTGGATCTTCTTGCGCAGCATGGATTTTCGGGCGAACAGCTGGAATGGATTGTGTTGACGCACGCGCATGCGGATCATTCCGGCGGGGCCGCCATATTGCAGCAGCAATTCGGCGCGAAGGTCGTTTGTTCAAGATTGACGGCAGAGTTGGTGAGCGGTGGGGAAGATACGCTTGGGATTGGCAAAGCGCGGGAGCAAGGGATTTATCCGGCTGATTATCGTTACGAGTCTTGCGTGCCGACTCTCGTAATCGAAGATGGAGAAAGACTGTCCTGCGGCGACTTGGAGCTGCATTTTGTTGCGACGCCCGGCCACAGCCGTGATCATATGAGTATCTATATTCCACAACTTGCAGCATTATTTTGCGGGGATGTACTATTTTCGAATGGAAGAATAGCTGTGCAGCAGGCGGAAGATTTCTCTCTTGAGGAGCTTGTTTGCAGCATACGCAAATTGAAAAGGTTGCCGGCAAAGGATTTGTTTCCGGGGCACTGGCAGGCGTTATGTGGTGATGAGGGGAAAACAATGGCAGCTGCGGAGCGGAAATTTGCGGCGGGGGAAATACCGGAGAGTATTGTGTAAAACGGGTGTGAGCACGGGTATGTGCTCTATAAGGATAAATTTTGAGAATTAGCGGGGGATGAAGAATGAAAAATATTTTGTCTGCAGGTTATTATCCAGCGCTTGGGACGCCTCTTGATGAGCAGGGGAACGTCATTGCTTCGAGCTTAAGTTTGCATGTTGAGGATCAGTTGAATGGGAATGCGGCAGGGCTGTTGGTAATGGGCTCGATGGGCATGCAAGCGCAAATTAAAAACTCGGAATATGCAAGGACGGCGCAGATCGCATCCGATGCGGTAAAGGCAGCCCAGTCTGCTTGCCCGGTTATGGTCGGTGTCATGGACAACTCTATCGGACGAGTGGCAGAAAGAATAGACAGCTTGAAAGGAATGGCTTTGAGCGGAGTTGTAGCGACTACCCCTTTTTACTTTGCGTTGACGCAGACGGAGGTACGAGCATTTTTTGAGCGGATCGCGTCGAAGTCTCCTTTTCCGGTTTATATGTACGATTTGCCTGGCATTACGAAGACGAAGATTGAAGCGGCAACGGCCATAGAGCTAATGAAACATCCGAATATTGCAGGGATCAAGACAGGGGATTTGGCTTTGGCCAGAGTTTTGCAGCGTGAAAAGTTTCAGCATGCTCCGAACTTCTCGGTTTTATTTAGCGGCTTGGACGTATTCGATGCGGCTTACGGCTATGGATTGACGAGTCAGCTTGACGGCATGTTTTCATGCACGACGGCTATTAATAAGCGTTTATATGAAAGTTTGGCAAGTGAGGATATGGAAGCGGCGTCGAGCAGTCTGGATGATATTATAACGCTTCGCAACACATTTGTAAGCGTGGGCGTATTCGGCGGCTTTAGCTATGCCATGAATTCGCTTGGCTTTGAAGGGAATTTTGCGCCTGATTATGCGCCGCGGCTGACAGCCGCGCAAGAAGAGCAGGTCCAAAGCTGCATGCGGTCGCTCAAGCTGATCTAAGGAGAGTAAAAATGACGATTCCACATACACCTGCCGCGTTATTCGAATGGGAGTCAGTAAAGCGGGGGGAAGCCGCGAATGTTATGTTGACTTTTGAATGCGGGGAAAGAGCCGGAGAAATTCCGCTGCGGATCGTAAAAGGGAAGGAGCAGGGACCAACCTTGCTCATTCTTGCTGCCGTTCACGGAGACGAATATGACGGGGTGCGTACTGTCATTGAGCTTATTCATTCCGTGCAGCCGGAAGATATTCGCGGAACGCTGCTCATGGTTCCTATTGTAAATATGCCGGCTTATGAGGGGATTTCGCGTGTTACGCCCCTTGATGGAAAAAATTTGGCGAGGGAGTTTCCGGGCTCGCCGGAAGGCAGCTATACGGAAAGACTGGCCTATTACTTGGATCAGTATATTTTGGCAAAAGCAGATTTTTTGCTGGATCTTCATAGCGGCGCCATGGAATTTTCCATTCCGGTGCTTGTGGGCTATTACCATAATGAAGAAGAAGAGCTGGGGAGACGTTCGCGCGCTGCCGCCGAAGCGTTCGGCATGGAGACGATTTGGGCCCATCCGCAGGTTGGGCCGGGACGCACGGTTAGCGCGGCGACGGAAAGGGGAATCCCATGGCTGTATACGGAGGCGAGCGGAGGCCGCAGAATTAAACTTGCTGAGCAGGAACAATACAGGCGCGGCGCCTATCGCTTGATGCATCATATGGGTATGCTGCTTGCGCCTGAAGCCTGGTTACTTCAGCCTGCGCCTGCTATTAAACGAAGATTGAAAGGCGATGGCAATTTTGACGCTTCGTTGCTTGCATCCGTAGACGGTTTCTTTATCCCGGCAGTGGAATTGCTTCAGATCGTTGAGGAAGGGGATGCTGTCGGCAGCTTATATGGCTTATTCGGCGAGGAACTCGAGAAGCTGCATGCGCCTTCCTCCGGGATCATTGTAGGCTTGGCGGAAATGCCATACATCAAAAAAGCAGGAATCGTTTGCTCCATTACGGGAGTAAAGGGATAACCTTTCGGCCACCGCCATTTCTATGTTTTTGCTGATTTTTTCACGAAGCGGGCTGTCTCATTAAGCGAAAAAACCTGCTTTTGAGACAGCCTCTCTTGAGCTTCTATGGAATACTTACTATGCGTTGTATACCTGATATTGATTTTTTCCGCGCTTTTTGGAGGAGTAAAGTGCTTTGTCCGCATGTTTGATCAAGGTTTCTGCGTCTTGTCCATGAATGGGGGAAACCGCGATGCCTACGCTGATCGTTACAGGCTGATCCGAGAGCTCCCTGTTGGAAGTCGTCAAGGCTGTAATCGAATCGATAAGCCGTTCTGCCATCTGCATAGCATCCGCAGCGCTTGTCTCAGGCAAGATCATAATAAATTCGTCGCCGCCCAGTCGTGCCGATATGTCCCCCTTGCGTGCCGCTTTATGCATGCCTTCAGCCACGCATTTCAACAGCTGGTCGCCGGTGTCATGACCCAGCTTGTCGTTCACTTCTTTGAAGTTATCAACATCCATCATAATGAGCGCTGTCGTCGTTTGTTGCGAAGAGAGTGTCCGAATCATGGCTTCGTCGAAAGCAGCTCTATTTTTCAGACCGGTAAGGCTATCATGAAAGGCAAGATGCATAGGCCTGGCTACTGCTTTTGAAATGAATAACGACAAAATGATCGTAACGAATAATACGGTTCCAAGCTGGAAAACAAAAGCTTTGCGATTGTCGGCCAGCAAGTTTTGCAGATCATCATCATTGTAAATAACCTGGATCACTTTTCGTTCCGTTGTCGTTCCCGTATCGTATTTGGATTTATAATAAATGTTTCGGTAAGAAACCTTTTTGCCATTCCATTCCCCTGGCCGTTCTGTCGTTTCTTTCGTGTCAAGGGTATGCTTAAAAGCTTTGTAATGCTCTTCTTGCAATTTAAACGAATCCGTCGAATATCCTAATGCATTTCCGGCCGTGTTTAATATGTAAATATGGGAAATCAATGGGTCTCTTAATGTAAGGTTATCAATGGCAGTGAAAAAATTAAACTGTTGAAAAATAGCGCCTTCTTGCAAATTATTGCCAAGCTGAATGATAAATTGCCCGTCCGGCGTGCCCTGATAACTATATTTTTTGACCACGCCAGTCTCTTGTTCGATATCCATGCCGTCAGGATAGAACTGTCCGGATATTCTTCTGGCATCCAATGTTTTGGCAAGCGATTTGCAGCAAGATTTGAAATCAAGTCCGATATCGGATTCCATGCTGCTGTGCGTAATGACGTTATCCTTATTGATAATGTAGACATCATATCCATATTCCTTCTTTAGTTCATTAAAGCTCCATTGATCGAAATTTGGTTGTTTTTCATAGAGAAGTATTAATTCTGCAGTTGCCTCCTTCATGGAGGCAGCCATCTGCTCGCCGAATAGGTAATAAGCTTTTTCGATCGTATCAATTGAGGTTATAACCATTTCTTCGCTTTTTTGCATGAGCACATGCTGGTTTTGGATCGTTTGACTTTTAAGTCTGTTATGATCAATCGCAGCTAGTATGACCGAAATACTCATTGCAAAAGCGATCATTGTACAAATAAGTTTTAGTCGGAAGCGTGATTCCATATCTTTCACCTCTTTAATGACTGAATCTAGTAATAATTGACCATTCGCCATAGTTCTTATCTACTGCATTATAATCTATATTTCGATAAAAAAGTGACTTATTGATGTACGAATGGTATCGGCGATTTTGCGTATAACCTGCATCGAATTTTTTACGATTCTATGAACTTGATTGACGCCAGTACCCGCATGAGGTATCATTTTGAAAGCCAGCTCAATTGAGCTTTTTATTTTGGACTATATTGAGAATGATTATCGGTATTTTGTGGGATTTGGAGGTTAAATATGTTAGTTGACCGTTTACCTGTCGTCAGGACGGTAATGGCCATGCTGATGCTTGCCTTTTTGTTGCTTCCCGAAGCAGCCTATGCAGAGCAGGCCGATGGGGAATATACGATTGGATTCAACATTATGCATGCGGATAAAAAAAATGCTTCAATTGCAGAAGGGTACTGGAATCAGCCGGCAAAGCTGACGATAAAGGATGGCGGCATGCGGGTGCAAACGACGATCAATAAACATGCCTGGGTAACCGAATTTGCTACTCGTTACAACGGGAGGATGACGGCTGTAAAGACGATATCGGTCGACGAGGCTGCCAATGAAAGATTGACCGAATTTCAAATTGCTAATTTAACGGATTTAGTAGAGTCCAGTGTGAGCGTGACTATCGATGAGATGGACTATGATCACAGCTATACGATGTATTTTAAATTTAAACCTGAAACGTTAACGCTTGTAAAAGCAGCAGAAGAATCGGCGCCCGCTGCTACAAAGCCTGCTGCTACTAAACCTGCAGCAACATCGCCGCGAGAATCGACAACTGCGCCGACGAACCCGCCGGCGGCATCGACTGAAACGCCTGTTTCTTCCATAAAGCCATCGGCATCTGCTGTACCAACAAATCAAACGGCATCGTCTCCTGTTCCGACGTCTGAAGCAGATGAGCAGGAGTTAATAGATAGCAGCGCAAATGCAACTCCATCCGCAATTCCGGTCACTGAACCTGCGTCAGTGGAAAACGATACTCAAAGCGAAGAAGCGGTCCCTTCGGAGTCTGATACAGGAGCCGAATCCGTAGATTCAATTAAGGTAGAGGAAACGGATCGCAATGGAAATCAAGTAATTGTCACAGTAGTTTTAGTCGTGTTATTAGCGGCAGCTGCAGCAGCGGCTATTGTTTATAAAGCACGTCGGAATAAAAAATAAAACGTTGTGCAGTCGAAAGGATGAATGGAAAATGAATTCAAAAGCAGTTAAAAGATTGGCAGCATTTATTGCAGCAGTAATGTTAGTAGGTACAATCCCTACCGTAGTAGCGGCGGAAAGCAGTGCGGTTACAACAGGTTCGGCAGTCGTAACTTCCGCTAAAGAGGAGACTCAAGAATCGATCGTCTATTTTGTTAATTATGAAGATACGACTAAAATTTCCTCGGTTGCTTCTTTCCTGGCAAAGCCCGGCACTTATTCTAAAGACGGCGTGAATTACTTGCGCGTTGACGTTCAACAAGTCTACGATGTGAAATTAACCGTTGCGGGCAAGGAAGGCGCTAAAGTCGGCGAATACACGACAACCGTGCAAGGTCGCAATGGTGCGCAAGAGGTTACATACTTTACATTTGATTATGTAGTAGACAGCTTTACAGAGGTTATTACTGCTAATACGACTTATATGGTTCCGGACTATTTCACTGAGCCGCAATCGCATGATCTTTATGTGGTCATCAATAATGATAGCAGTGAAGCTGTAAAAGGGTTGAGTGCGGCAATTGCAACTGCAGACGCAGCTGAGCCGAAGACGGAAGCTTTGACTGCAGCTTTATCCAAGGCTAAAAAAGCGAATAGCTTACTGACGCCCAAAGCAGATTTAGAGGCCGCTTTGGCTGATCTGACCAAGGCAACGCAAGAAAATCCGACAAATGCTTTTGTTTATTATGTCAATGATTCGGATCCGAGCAAACTGTCTTCTATGGCTGCCTATTTGGCTAATCCAAAGTCTTATCAAAAAGACGGTAAAAGCTATTTGAGACTAGATGTCATGCAAAAATACGATGTCAAAGTATTGGTAGAAGAAAAGGAAGGCGCCAAAGTAGCTGAATATGTGACGACGGTTCAAGGTCGTCAAGGCTCCGAGGAAGTTACCTTCGTTACGTTTGATTTTGAAGTGTCGGATCTGGCTGCGACTTTATCCGCAAGTGCAAGCTACTTTGTGCCTGGGGTATTCGAAGAGCCGCAATCGCACACGATTTCCATCGTTGTCAATCAGAATAAAGATGCCGAATTGAGCAAAGCGAAAGCGGCTGTAGCTTTAGCGGAAGCGGCTGTCGAACAAACCGATGAGCTTAAAGCTGCAATTACCGCGGCTAACCAAGCGGCTACTTATTTAAACACTGCTGCTGATATTGAGTCTGCAACGAATGCGCTTCTGCAAGCAATTGGCAATGTCAATGTATTTGTCGACACGGAGAAACATTGGGCGCAAAACGATATCGCTCAACTTTACGCTCAAGGCATCGTCAACGGCTACGAAAACGGCCAGTTTGCCCCAGGCAAAGCGATGACTCGCGCAGAATTCACCAAGCTTGTCGTTACAAGCTTAAATATTCCTGCGACGGAAAAAGAGTTAGCTTTTGCCGACAATGATAAGATCGCAGCTTGGGCATCCGACTTTGTTAAGAGAGCGGTAGCTGCAGGAGTGATTACAGGTTATGCCGACCATACGTTTGCTCCGCAAGATACGGTTAGTCGCGCAGAAGCTGCAGTTATTCTTGTAAAAGCTCTGAAGCTTAGCACGGAAAATGCTCCGGAGCTGACTTTTGCGGATTCCGATGCGATTCCTGCCTATGCAAAACCATATGTTGCCGTGGCGGTAGAAAAGGGTCTGATCGAAGGAGTCGGCAACAATACTTTTGCTCCTGGCGCCGATGCATCTCGTGCCCAAGCTGCTGCAATTATCCTTCGCGCTCTAACTCTATAAGCATAGCGTCAAGTCAAGTTAATTAAGATTCTAATTAGGTTTTATCTAATGATGAGGACCTCCTTATAACGATGTTATAGGGAGTGTCCTTCTATCTGTTTTTAGGAGGGTTAAGATGCCGGCAAGGATATGGACATCGTTAAAGCAAATAAGTTTTGTTAGTGCTTGTGTTTTATTACTGGCTGCCTGTGGCACGGAAGCACAAATAAGTTCCGATGCAAAGGGAAACAAGACTATCGTAGATGATGAAGCTTCAAACGGGAGCAAGCCTTCGACAGAAGCCGATGCCGAATATCGAATCGTATCCACAACTGTCGCGATTACGGAAATTTTGGATGCGCTTGATCTGGATGCCGTTGGCATTCCGACTACCTATAAAGAATTGCCTGGTCGTTTCAAAGGCGTAACGGAGATCGGCAATCCAATGAGCCCTGATATGGAGCTCGTTCGTTCCTTGCTGCCAACACATGTTTTATCGGTTAGTACGCTGGAGGATGATTTAAAGGATGGTTTTGAGGCCGCCAAGGTGAAAGCCGATTTTCTGGATTTTACCAATCTGCAAAGCATGAAAGAGGAGATTCGCAGCCTGGGAGAGCAGTTTAATCGAACGGAGCTTGCCGAAACGTTAATTACGAATTATGATGGCAAAATTGCCGAGCTCAAGCAAAGAGCAACCGGAGAACCGCCTACCGTCATGATTTTAATGGGCGTACCCGGCTCCTATTTGGTCGGCACAGCCAATAGCTATATTGGAGACCTTGTGAAGCAGTTGGGAGGCATAAATGTGGTGGAACAATCGGATGTAGAATTTATCTCCGCCAACACCGAATATTTGTATCAAGGCAATGCGGATATTATTTTGCGCGCTGCCCATGGGATGCCTGACGAGGTTATTAAAATGTTCGATGAAGAATTCCGAACCAATGATATTTGGAAGCACTTTAAAGCGGTACAAAATGACCGAGTGTATGACTTGCCTGAGGATCTATTCGGAACGACCGGCAACATGGCCGTTGAAGAAGCCCTGGAGGCATTGGCGGATATGCTTTATCCAAACTAAAGGAGACTGTCATGAAAAAGTGGGTATCCTTATTGGCAGCCCTTTGCCTGCTTGTTGCTATGGCGCTGTATTCGATGATGGCGGGCAGTATCAAGGTAGGTTTAGGCGAGCTTGTAGCTGGTTTATTATGGGGCAACAATCCGCAGGTTGACGTGATCCGCGACCTTAGGCTGCCTCGTGTTTTTGTTGCGATGCTATGCGGGGCAGCCTTGGCCGTATCCGGTGTTCTGCTGCAATCCGTCATGCGCAACCCGCTCGCGGATGCCGGAGTCATTGGCATTTCGGCGGGAGCCGGCTTTGCCGGCTTGCTCGTAACGGCGGTTTTTCCCGCATTATTTTTTTATATTCCGTTGTTTGCCGTTATGGGAGGTTTGCTTGCCTGCTTTTTGGTTTATCTATTTTCATGGAAATCAGGTCTGCAGCCTTTGCGGCTTATCTTGGTCGGCGTAGCCATTAATGCTGCGTTTACCGGCTTTAACCATGTTCTCGGGTCGTTTGGCGGATCAAGCGCGACGAGTCGGATCACAAGCTCCACCTTCCATATGAAAACCTGGCAGGACGTCGAAATGATCTTGCTTTATGGCGGAATCACTCTGATTTTATCCTTCTTTTTATCGACGTGGTGCAATATGCTTGCTCTTCAGGATCGTACGGCAAGCAATTTAGGTTTGAATGTTATGCGCGCCCGAATCGTCATCTCTTTGGTTGCTGTCATGCTTGCATCTGCGGCTACAGCCGTTGGCGGGCTGATTGTATTCGTAGGCTTGCTTGTCCCCCATATAGCCAGGCAATTCGTAGGCTCCGATCATAAACTATTAATTCCGTTTAGTGCGGTTGGAGGGGCCTTGCTTATTTTATTTGCTGATACGGCGGGACGCACTCTTATTGCTCCCGTTGAAATTCCTGCTTCGGTCATTATGATGATGATCGGCGGTCCGTTCTTGATTTTTATGCTGTTAAAGGGGGATCGCGTCCATGGACATTAAGCAGCTTCAATTTCATTATAAAAATAGCGGAGCGATTATACGCAGCCTCTCTACATCGATATCTGCAGGGAAAGTAACGACGATTCTTGGACCCAATGGCAGCGGGAAATCGACGCTGCTTAGTCTTCTGGCCAAAAATTTGGCGCCAACGGCGGGTCAAGTGATCGTAAACGGTCGTGATTTGCAGCAGTTTTCGCAAAAGGAATTGGCTCGGCAATTAGCGGTTGTCCATCAACAGAATGAAGCGCCGTTTGATTTGACGGTAGAGAAACTGGTGGAGTTTGGACGTCTGCCTTATCGCCATATGTTCTCGTTTGACAACAAGGAAGATGCCGAAGCGGTCGAATGGGCGATGGCATGTACGGGATTGACTTCATTAAAGTCGAAAAAACTGATTGAACTGTCCGGCGGGCAAAAGCAGCGTGCATGGATTGCAATGGCGCTTGCCCAAAAAACAAATCTATTGTTTCTTGATGAGCCGACGACTTATTTGGATGTTTATTATCAGATCGAGCTGTTGGAGCTGGTTCGCAGCCTTAACGAACAATTGGGCTTAACGATCGTGATGGTGCTTCATGATGTCAATCAAGCGGTGCGATACAGCGATGAATTAAAGGTGATGAAGGAGGGCCAAATCGTGGCTGAAGGCGAGCCGAAGCAAATTATGACCCGTGAATTGATGCTGCGGGTCTATGATGTTCAGGCTGTCATTCGAGAGGATGCCGAGGCCGGGTTTTATGTTATTCCGGTTGCCTCAACAACGCCGCTAGGTTAATCGATATATATGGCTTTACTGATAGGGCTGAGCAAAAGTTAATCTACTTTTGCTCGGCCCTGTTGCGCTTGGTTTTGCATTGTCCAAGGGGAGATCTGTCGCTCGGGCTTGTGAAACAACAGGATAAAAAATCTAACAGGCACCAGGAGGCTGTCGATTCATTGTGGACGGCAGCGCAGTTAAGTAAAGGCTGATCGTAACGGACACCAC
>NZ_BDQX01000088.1 GCF_003112455.1 Paenibacillus agaridevorans | reverse complement strand
TATTCCGACGCCATTGTGTATGATTTTTCATACTCGCGTGCCTCGAATCCGCTATTCCGGCGCCTTGTATATGATTTTTCATACTCGCGTGCCTCGAATCCACTATTCCGACGCCATTGTGTATGATTTTTCATACTCGCGTGCCTCGAATCCGCTATTC
>NZ_BDQX01000087.1 GCF_003112455.1 Paenibacillus agaridevorans | reverse complement strand
ATCCAGCTCGTCGCGGCGAGCCTGTCCGAAGGTTGCGAGGGCCGCCGCCGCATCCCAACTCCAGTGCAGCGAGCCGCTGCGGTAAGCCGCCAGATCGGGGGCGTACAATCCCTTCTCCAGGCACTCGCCCAGCAATGGAGCCAATGATGCCAAGCGCGCGGCATCGTCCTCCCATTTCCACTCGATATGCGCCAAGAGCGGCCCCGAAGCGAAGAAGGAGATGACCTCTTCGGCGGGAAGCAAGACGGCCTCGAGCTCCCCGACTTTGACGACCTCCAGCTCGGTGCCGTAGAAGGACGGCTCGTGCCAGGCGAACAGGCGATGCTTTAGTTCAAGTCCGGTCCACTCCCGAAGCGAATCCGGGTCCGCGAAGAACAGCGCGTCGCCGTGCGACGTCAGCATCATCCGAACCGCGAGGGTATCCAGGTTTAAAGTAGCCGATGTCATGGAATCAGCCCTCCTTTCCGCAGCTCTTCCTGGAGGGCCCGCAGCCTGCTATGCCGGCCCGCGAATGTCTCGATGTACATCTCCCACCGCTGCTCGCGCTTTAGCTTCTTGTACAGCTTGGCCAGCCGTTTGAGCAGCTTGACCGCCCGCTTGTAGCCGTCGCGGTTTTTCTGCAGCACGTATCTCTCCACGCCTTGGTGGTAAAAAGGCAGCAGCGCTTCCGGCGCCTCCTTCTCGATGGGCTGCAGATCCTTCGCTCGAAAGCCGAACGGATCGCTGCCGTGACTAAGCTGATAATCGATCCACTGCCGCCAACGGCCATAGCGCATCAATTTCGCCACGTACAGGCTGCTGCAGTAGGGAGGCAGGCTCGCGAGCGCGCTCCACATTCGTTCCTCGGCCTCCGGCAATGCCCGGGCGACGGCATCCCAGTAGCGTCCATATTCGCCAAGGCTGCGGGGGCTGCGCCCGACTTGCTCGTTCGCGCAATGGCTCAGCCAGGCTTCAAGCCGGGTCCAATTGCCGCTCTCCTCCAGCAGGCGCAGAAAACGGAACACCTGCTCAAGCTCTAGCCCATGCCGCTCCGCCGCTCCGAGCAGCCGCCAAGCCTGTTGATCCTCTTCCAGCCAGAAGTGCATCCAGGCGCGGGCGACGAGCGGGAAGAGCCCATTACCTTTGCTCGATCCACTGCCAAACGTTGCGCCGACGTCTGCCGCCGACCTTGCATGGTTTCTCAATTCCCCGTTCTGCGCAGCGTTTACCGTCTCCACGGCTTCGGTCAGATGCACCAGCTCCTCCTGGAGAAGACGATGGCCTTCCGCCTTTGATGAAATGAGGGAAATCCACAGCTCGGCGTAAATATCCAGATAAAAGGGCGGAGTCCATGCACGCCCGAGCGCCGTTTCGCGCATGTACGCGGTCGTCTCCAGCAGTCGCCCCTGTTGCTTGACCGCAACCTCCGGCAGCAAGCCGCTATGGAGGTGACTCTCGAGCGCATGAACCGTCTCGGATACAGCCATTTGGGTGGAGTAGCTTAATTGGCGGCCGTTCGCTTGCTTGCCGAGCAAGAATAGCAAGGCGTTTAGCTCGAATAGCCAGGCCTCCTCGGGCGTCATTTCCGACATGAAGGGGCGCACCTTGGAGCGCACCTCGATTCCATAGTTCCTTTCGTACGGGCTGCTCGCCGCTTCCCGGGCGCAGCTAGCGATCAGCTCCTGCCACTGGGCAACGCTTAGCTCGGTCATTCGATTGGTCTCCATTTTCGTCATGATGGCGGATATTCCTTTCTAGAGCTTGGCCGCTCGTAAATCCATTCCTCCATTATAACGATAAATGGTTAAGATGGCATACAGCCCAACGGATAAGCGTTCCTTATAATGGAGATAAGCGGATTGGGAATTTAATGGAGGAGGGATACGGATGATCGTCCTGAAAGATATAGGGAAATTCGAGCAACTGCCGGAAATAGCGATGCACATTTACAAAGGAGAGATACCGGCTCTACAGGCTGCCATTGCGGCTGGCTGGAATATCGAAGAGGGTATCGCCCTTAGCAAACACACGACGCTGAGCCCGCTCGATCTGGCGCTTGTATCGCAGAAATTTGAGGTCGTAAAGCTGCTGGTGGAACATGGCGTCAACTTGAATGTCCATCATAACCCGGCTTTCCTGCGAGCCGTTCGTTACGGCAAGGAGGACGTCGTTCGTTACCTTGCGGCGCACGGTGCCAGGATGGACAAGCCCAATCACACGGGGTCGGGCGCTTATTCGCAGGCTTACTATGGCAACAAAAGCCATATTCCGCTTATTCATGAGCTGGGATTGGATATTCGGGCGCATGGCGGTCCCGTCTTGCGTCAAGCCGTGTCGGACCATGATTATAAGACGCTAACGTACCTGCTCGACCAGGGCGTGGACATCAATTACAACAAAGCGGATATGGTCTATCCTTATCAAGCGACTCCGCTAACCGTGGCCGCGGGCATGGGAGCGATGGACATGGTCAAATTTCTGGTGGAACGCGGCGCGGACGTCACGATAGCGGAGAAAGACGGCGAGAGGCCGTATACGATCGCGGTCAGCAATAAGCAGGCAGCCATGGCCGACTATTTGAAATCGCTGGAGCCTGCTGATTTTCATAATGCCGCTAACAAGAAGCTGGCGCTTAAAACGTATAAACTAACAGGCGAGCTGGTCGACTTTCTTACAGGGGACAAGCTACGCCTGGAGCTGGCGTCAAACGACTATGACATTCGGTATATCGACTTTTTTGCATGGATCGATACGATCGAGATGAAGGTCGGCAGGCAAAAGCTGCTGCGACTATCGGCCGACATCGACAATTACTCCGACCTGCAGCTGGTATGGAACCCGAAGAACAAGGTTCTGGGCTGTTATGACGTGGAGCACAAGACTTACGCGGATCTGTGCAGCTTCTCCGACTTCCTCGCCAAGCCCGAGGATTACCTCATCAGGTTTATGGAGGGATCTATATAGACTCCGGCTGATCGGACTTAACAAACCTTCTACCCTATTCGTAGGCCTCCAAGCCGGTGAGCACATTAACGGAGGGGGAAATCAATAAAAAGAAAAGAACCTGATCGTTTGATCAGGTTCTTTTCTTTTTATTGTACATAAACAGGACACGATGATATAATCAAATTACGACTCTGTTAGAAATGTGCAAAATAATCGCATCTTACAATTTAAATGTACCATACCGGCAAACTCTTGTCAAATGTTTTTTCTAAATTTAATGGTTAGGAGAGATGTTGAATGAGTTCTTTGGTTCTCGGTTTTCAGGAAATGGAGAAAACGCAGCTTTCGCTCGTTGGAGGAAAAGGGTTAAATTTAAGGGAATTATCTAAGATTCAAGGAATACAAGTACCTGAAGGGTTTTGTGTTACGACAGAAGCTTATCAAAAAGCCATCAAACAAAATGAAACATTCCAAGCCTTGTTGGATCAACTTAAACGGCTAAATGCAGGAGATCGGGCACTAATTGCTGAAATCAGCAGGAAGATTAGGCAAATCATTATGGAAGCAGAAATTCCTTCCGATGTTGTGAAAGCTGTTTCTCACTATCTCACCCAGTATGGCGATAAACATGCTTATGCCGTGCGTTCTAGCGCGACGGCCGAAGATTTACCGCATGCCTCGTTTGCTGGTCAACACGACACGTATTTAAATATTGTCGGAGTAGAAGCCATATTGGAACATTTACGCAAATGTTGGGCTTCCCTATTTACGGATCGTGCGGTAATTTACCGGATGCAAAACGGATTTGACCACAGTCAAGTTTATTTATCCGTTATCGTACAAAGGATGGTTCTGCCACAGGCTTCAGGGATTTTATTTACAGCTGATCCGATTACTTCCAACCGTAAGTTGCTATCGATCGATGCCGGTTTTGGACTTGGAGAAGCACTGGTTTCCGGCTTGGTATCTGCCGATTGTTATAAAGTAAAGGAAGAAGAAATCGTCGATAAGATGATAGCAACCAAGAAATTGGCTATCTATGGACTAAAAGACGGAGGAACAGAAACCCGGCAGATCAATCCCGATCAGCAAAAGATACAAACACTTACTGATCGGCAGATTTTGCAACTGGCACGTACAGGAAGACAGATCGAAGCATACTTTGGTTGCCCGCAAGATATCGAATGGTGTTTGGTTGATGATACATTTTATATTGTCCAGAGTCGTCCAATCACTACTTTATACCCGGTCCCTGAAGCGAATGATCAAGAAAATCACGTCTATGTATCTGTCGGTCATCAACAAATGATGACCGAGCCCATGAAACCATTGGGGCTGTCTTTTTTCCTCTTGACGACTCCTGCCCCTATGCGTAAAGCTGGAGGAAGATTGTTTGTTGATGTAACAAATCAATTGTCTTCATCTGAAAGCGAAATTTATTTAAACACCTTGGGGAAATCCGATCCACTCATAAAAGATGCACTGATGACCATTGTAGAGCGTGGAGACTTTATAAAGGTGTTATCAAATGATAAAAAAGAAATAAGTTCCAAGAAAAGCAACAACGGTATGGCGTCTTCAGGTTATCAAGCACAAATCGAACACGATCCGACAATCGTTTCTGATTTGATTAAGAGTAGTCAATCATCAATAGAAGAGTTAAAACATAACATCCAAACGAAATCAGGATCAGATTTATTTGATTTTATTCTAGAAGATATCCAGCAATTAACGAAGATTTTATTTGACCCCAAAGGTTTGGGCGTGATTATAGCCGCTATGGATGCTTCAACATGGATCAATGAAAAAATGAACAAGTGGTTAGGTGAAAAAAACGTAGCAGACACGCTGTCTCAATCTGTACCCAACAACATTACTTCGGAAATGGGTCTGGAGTTGTTGGATGTTGCAGATGTGATTCGTCCTTTTCCAGAAGTAATTCTTTATTTACAGCATGTAAAAGAGGATAGCTTTTTGGATGAATTGGTTAAGTTCGAGGGTGGACGGGAAACCCAAGAGACCATAATGGCTTATCTCAACAAATATGGCATGAGATGTGCTGGTGAAATCGATATCACTAAAACTCGTTGGTGTGAAAAACCCACTACTCTTATTCCCTTGATTCTCAATCACATCAAAGAATCTGAGTCCGGTTCAGGCAAACGGAAATTTGAACAAGGGCGACAGGAAGCTCTGGAAAAAGAAAAAGAGATATTAGATCGATTGGAACAACTCCAAGATGGTGAACAAAAAGCCAAAGAAACAAAACAAATGATCGACCTAATTCGGAATTTCATTGGTTATCGTGAATATCCAAAATACGGCATGATTAATCGCTACTTCGTTTATAAGCAGGCATTATTGAAAGCAGCCGAACAACTCGTACAAGCGGGAGTTCTTCATGATAAAGAAGATATATACTATCTCGCTTTTGAAGAACTTCGCGAAGTTGTACGCACAAATAAACTGGATTACCAGATCATCAGCAAACGTAAAGACGAGTATAAATTATATGAAAAACTAACTCCCCCGCGTGTTATCACCTCTGACGGTGAAATCATTATGGGTAAGTACAACCGAGAAAATCTCCCAGCCGAAGCGATTGTAGGCTTGCCCGTTTCATCCGGAGTGATAGAGGGACGAGCGCGTGTTATCTTAAATATGGAAGAAGCGGATCTGGAAGATGGAGATATATTAGTTACCTCCTTTACAGACCCTGGCTGGACACCATTATTTGTATCCATAAAAGGACTTGTCACCGAAGTTGGCGGACTAATGACCCATGGAGCAGTGATCGCACGTGAATATGGCTTACCAGCTGTTGTCGGAGTGGATCATGCCACCAAATTGATAAAGGATGGACAACGAATTCGCGTGCATGGAACAGAAGGATATATCGAAATATTGTAGTGCGACGGCGAAAAATATGAGTGGCAAAGAGCCGGCCGTATCGTTTCTATGGAAGGAGTTTTTCAGTGATCAGAGTAAATATATAACGTATAACCTCTAGTCCCAGAGCCCGAGGTCCTCCATATGAATGCACTCTATATTGTTATACAAAAATCATATTCATATGGAGGAATAAGAAGATGAGTAAACCTGAAATGAACGTAGCATTGGTATGCGGACCTGATTGCGATATGGAAGTCCAAGCAATCCGAAGCACCCTGGAATATTTCGGAGCAAGAGTATTTACTTATTGGATTGGCAGACCGAATGATCTGATTGATATCTTATCCGGTAAGGACCTATATCCGAATACGGATGTGATCGTTCTTTGCTTCCATGGCGATGAAGGCCGATTAATCATGCCGGAACTGGACGAAAGTGTCTATGAAACCGGAGAACCCAAGGGTGACTTTGGACCGGAGGAGATCAGACGTTTTGCCAATCTGGCGGAGAAAACAGTAATCGGCAACGGATGCTCATTGGGCGAACGAGAGACTGCACAAGCATTTCTCGACAGTGGTTGCGAAGTCTATATCGGACCAGATGATTATCCAGACGGAAATGACGCGCTCATGTTTGTTCTGAGGTTTTTCTACGACCTCATTCAGAACAAACGAAGCGTCAAGGAAGCTTTCCAAAACGCCAAGTCTCTGGACACGGGTATGGATATGTTTCAGTTATATGAAAAAGAGCAGCAGTCTATCGGTTGAAGCAAGAATACAAGTCATTTCATGAATTCAGGGCATTCCATATCGGGGTGCCCTGATTTTTTGCCTGCAATAAAACGTACTGAAATCTGCCACAAGTGTTTGGCCTTGGAGCCCGCTCATTTTCATGATGCCGTAAACAAGAAGCTGGCGCTTAAAACGTACAAACTACCCGGCGAGCTGGTCGACTTTCTTACAGGGGACAAGCTACGCCTGGAGTTGGCGCCAAATGACTATGACATTCGGTAGGGTCGGCAGTCGAGATAGACAAAATCATTGCATATAGTATATATATGCGATATATTGCATATAGGAAAATAATTAAGTAAGGATGATAACCCATGCCAATACCTAAAAATTTTGTCTCGCCTGTGCGAATGTCCGCAAAAGAAAGAGCCTTCTCCCAGATTCAACGGTGGATTATTGACGGTACCCTTCAACCAGGCGAAAAGCTTATTGACGCTGAACTGGCGGATTCGCTTGGCGTGAGCCGCACACCCATACGAGAAGCCTTTCAACTCCTCGAAGTACAAGGTCTGGTTTCCATGCATCCTGGCAAAGAAACTAAAGTAACAGAAATTGAAAAAGACGATATTCTCAAGATGTATTCCACGATGGCCGCTCTTCAAGCCTTAGCAGCAGAAAATACCGCGAAAATTATTGTTCCAGAGCAAATTGAGCAGCTGAGATCGATTAATCTGGAATTTGAAAGTGCTATTAAGAGTGGTCAAGCCTACCAAGCAATGGAGACTGACGAACAGTTCCATAACCTTGTGGTGGAGCTTTCAGATAATCCTTATGTGGCTTCATTCAGCGCATCGCTGCAAATTCACATTCGGCGCTTTAAATACGTGTTCTTAAAGCAGTCTGTTACCGCTACGCAAGCTTCCGTTCATGAACATTCTTCGATCATTGAAGCTTTCGAGAAGAATGATAGTGAACGCGCTCAGGCAATGATGAAGCAAAATTTCATCCGTCCGATGCAGGAGCTGCACGAAATTCTTTAAAACAGGGAGGGGCAAGGACCAATGGTAAATGGAAAGGATCTTCGTATTCGAAGCAAGGTAATCAGCGAAGGCGCAAACCGGGTGCCGAACAGGGCGATGCTTCGTGCTGTTGGTTTTACGGATGAAGATTTCAAAAAGCCGATGATTGGCATAGCTAGTACGTGGAGCGAGGTAACGCCATGCAATATGCACATTAATGAACTAGCTATTCAAGCAAAGCAAGGGGCGCGTAACCATGGCGGGGCTCCGCTAATTTTTAATACAATCACTGTATCGGACGGCATATCTATGGGTCATGGAGGCATGCTTTTTTCGTTGCCAAGCAGGGAAGCCATTGCGGATTCTATTGAAATCGTATCTGGGGCCGAGCGCTTTGACGGTATCGTGGCGATTGGCGGATGCGACAAAAATACGCCTGCATGTTTGATGGCTATCGGAAGGATGAATATTCCGTCCGTTTACGTGTATGGAGGTACGATTCAACCAGGCAATCTCGACGGCAAAAACGTTGATATCGTTTCGGCTTTCGAAGCAGTAGGGCAATATCATGAAGGGAAAATAACAGATGAACAGCTCCATAAAGTTGAATGCAGTGTTTGCCCAGGACCAGGTTCCTGCGGGGGAATGTACACCGCCAATACAATGGCTGCCGCTGCGGAAGCCTTGGGCATGACCATTCCCGGTTCTTCCTCTACGCCAGCCGTTTCGCCTGATAAGGCTGCTGAATGCGCAGCTGCAGGTAGACAGGTAATCTCGCTGCTGGAGCAGGAGATCTACCCGAAAGACATTATGACGAAAAAAGCGTTTGAGAATGCAATTACGGTCGTTATGGCGTTGGGAGGGTCAACAAATGCGTTTTTGCATTTGCTGGCTATTGCACATTCAGTAGGCGTCGATTTGACATTGGACGATTTTGAGCGGATCCGCCTGCGTGTTCCGCATTTGGCAGATCTTAAGCCAAGCGGCCAACACGTCATGCAGGATCTTAATGAAGTTGGCGGCATTCAGGGCGTAATGAAGTTATTACTCGCTGAGGGACTTCTTCATGGCGATTGTCTGACAGTCACGGGGGAAACCTTGGCAGAGAATTTAGCTAAAGCATCTCCGCTTCGAAAAGGCCAAGAGATTATTCGTCCACTGGACAAGCCGCTGAAGCCGAATGGACCGTTGGTAGTGCTTAGAGGCAACCTTGCTCCCGAAGGTGCCGTTGCCAAAATGTCGGGTATGAGCAAGCAGCGGTTTGTCGGACCGGCAAAGGTGTATGACAGCGAGGAGGATGCAACGGAAGCTATTATGGGAAATGAAATCCATAAAGGGGACGTACTGGTCATTCGCTATTGCGGCCCGAAAGGAGGGCCCGGCATGCCGGAGATGTTATCCGTTACCGCATTGATTGTAGGTAAGGGCCTTGGCGGGGAGGTTGCCCTTGTTACGGATGGCAGGTTCTCGGGTGGCTCGCATGGATTCGTAGTCGGTCATGTATCACCGGAAGCACAGATAGGCGGACCGATCTCGCTGCTGAGAAATGGGGACATCGTTACCATTGACAGCGAATCGCAGCAGATTCAGTTTCAAGTGACAGAAGAAGAGTTGGCTGCTCGTGAGCAAGCATGGGTGCAGCCTCCGCTAAAAGTAACTAAGGGCGTGTTAGCCAAGTATGCAAGACTAGTTTCCTCTGCATCTAAAGGCGCAGTAACTGATAGTTCAGAATAAAGTAGAATTGCCTTGTCCCGCGCAATGATATGTTAATGGATAACGGTTGCTGAATCCTTTATTATGCGACAGAGAAAAACAAAACCATCCCGGGAATCTAACATCCCGGGATGGTTTATCGGAATCCTTGGAAGACCGTCTTACACCGGTAGACCCTTTAGGCTGAACCGAATCTTCACAAGTGATGGACGTTTCTGTGCTCTATTCCTCAATACTCCTCAATACTCCCCTTTGATTACAAAAAACGATCCGCGAATCGTGCCGGCCAGCTTCGACTTCTGCCTGGCGAACTTAAACTTTCCTTCTAACTCCTGAGGCACGTCCATTCCCTCGGAAAGCTTAAATCCAACCGCCCGTTTCTTGGGATCATCGATCGTATACAAGACGTTGACGCCCAGGCCGTCCTCGTAGAAGACGAAGGACCACCGAATGTTCTCCACTTGGAAGCTCGATGTTTCCAGCGGCTTGGCCGCGAATTCGATGCCGCGTTCTTCCTTAAGAATCCGGTTCACGTATGCCAGCGTCTCCGGGCTTTCGGCAGCCGGCGTGACGGTGAATTCATGTTTGTATTTGTTCATGAAGTAGCGGGCTTCGTTCGCGCGCAGACCGGCAAGCGCTTCTTGCACGGGCGAAGATTCCAGGCCAACCGTAGACACTTCTTTGAAATCCACAACGTAGGACATGTCCATTCCTCCAGTATTCGGGTTTATTTTCTGACGACGGGAATCCACACTTCGCCGTACACCAAGCCGTCCCGCTGTCCCATCTCGACGGTTGCGTTCGGCCCTCCCACATAGGCGAAGTCCTTGGCTTCCGGCAGCACTTGACCGAAGGCGATTCCGGTAAGCTGGTTGCTCAGCACGTCGGCCGTCTCGGCTTCTCCCTGGACAACGAGATATTCGCCTTTAGGGAATTGAATGACCCGAGTGGCATCCGGCAATGTAGTATCCGTCATTACGCCGGCGTAATACATCATTTTTTGGTTGACGGCTTCGTTGACGGCGAAGATGAAGTCGTTGGCTGCCACTGCTTTTAGCGCGTCAAGCCGTCCGTCTTGTTTGACCGCTTGCCAGAAGTCCAGCTTTTCCTTGTTGATGCCGACATAGTCGGTATAATCGCTCTTCAGATCCGTTCCCATACCCAATACGGTAAAGCCTTCTTTTTCCTCAAGCGTGTAGTTTGCCATGTTTTCATCCATCCTTTTTTATGAAATGGTTTTGCTTTTCCCCTGCTGAGTTTATAATAACTTTTAATCATGTCAAAAAGTGACACTGTTTAGGGGGCAGCGATGAAAAAAGTGGAGCGGATCAATATCATCATGCGGTATATCAACAACCGCGCTTCCTTTACCATTTCCGAAATCATGCGGGAATTTAACATCTCGCGCTCGACGGCCATTCGGGACATCAGGGAAATCGAGGCCATGGGGATGCCGCTTGTCGCCGAAGTGGGCAGGGACGGGGGTTATTTCGTCATGAACAATTCGGTCCTGCCGACCGTTCGTTTTACCGATAACGAGATCAAAGCGCTGTTTATCGCCTTTATGGCGACAAGGAATCAGCAGCTCCCTTACCTCAAGAGCCGTCAGTCCTTGGCGGAGAAGTTATTGGGACTCATTTCGCAGAATCAGCAGGACGATCTTGTGCTGTTAAATCAGATCCTGCTGTTCGAAGGGACCAACCCGAATAATCCGGATCTGCTCGAGATGTCGGACCTGCCCCATCCCATTCTGGAGAAGCTGATCGGCATCCTTCTTGCGGACAACTACTTGTGGATCACTCTCCGGGAAGGCAACGACACGAAGTCGTATCCCGTCTATCTCTTGCACTTATATCGCGAAAAAAGCCTCTGGCTGATCGAGGGCTTCGACTTGGCGGAAGAAAAGAGAGTCGTCTTTTCCGTCGATCATCTCATCGATGTAGAACTCTATCCCGTGAGTAAGCGGCTTAGCCGGAAAAAGATGCGGGAGAAGCTAAGCCAGCGGGAGGAAGCCATCAATCTTGTTCTGGAGCTCGGCCCCAAGGCGATTGCCCAGTTCAAAAAATACCATCCGCTAACGGTGTCCCTGTCCTATACCGATCCCTTCCAGACGAGAGCCATATTAAAAACTTCCGTTAACGTTAACGATTCGGAGGCGTTGGCCGACGTCGCCAACTGGCTGCTTTTTCTGGGCAAGGATATCAAGATAAGGGAGCTGCCCAAGGAAATGGCGGAAGGGCTGCGAGAACGATTGGCCCAGTACGACTTATAAGGGACAAGGAATAAGGGATAATATTCCCTGCAAACACGAAATAAACGCAGCCGAGGCTGCGTTTATTTGTTATACAGAAAATGATGCAACTCTAAGACTTGTGGACGGCCCAGTAACAGGGGAGCTTCACATGCCCTCTATACAAGTTTAAAAATCTAACAGACAACAGCGACGCTATTTGCCCGTTTATTGGCCGCTCCCCAATCTAAAGGACAGGAACGACGCTATTTGGTCGATATGGAGCCGCATGGCGCTCTGATGATGCATATAAGGTCGTCTGTGTCCGTTAGATTTTATAAAACCTAAAAAATCGAAGAATAGTACCATTTATGTCCGTTAGGCGGTCTGAGGGCAGCCCCTTCGTATCAGACGAGACTTCTCATGGGAGTAACGATCGACAACAACGGTGAAGCCATTAAATATTTGTAGACTGCGTTGGGTAAGTGCGATATGCAATAACATACTCCGATTGCAAACTGTCCAACGATAGCTCATAGCGATTATCGCCGATCGCGCCAACTATGCCTGCTTCGCAGGTCGGTTCAATTACACTTGTCAGTCGCAGCACCGCCGGACGGTTTCCAGTACGAATTCGCAGCGATGTCTCATCCATGAATATCGCAACTGCGTCATCTTCGGCAGTCGGAACGGTGCCTTCAATCCATGACAACCCGCCAAGCGTTGGTTCGATGAGCACTTTAGCATATCCGGCATCAAGCGGACGCACGCCCATAAAATATTTGCCCAGCAAATAAATCGGACCGGCTCCCCAGGCATGACACAAGCTTTTGGCAAATGGACGGCCGGATGACTCGTATTGCGCCGCGCCTTCCAACTCCGGATCGTACTTCTCCCAGAACGTAGTCGCGCCCAGATCGAGCATGCCTCCCCAATAGCTTTTCATCTCGGACAACACATAAGCTTGTTCGCCCACCTCGCACAAAGCAGCAAGCTCAAAGAAACGCATATATGGCGTTACAATGCTTGGCACCGCATCATTTTTCAGTACATGCCTCGCTACCAATTGTCGCTGCTTCTCATCCAGCATATCCAGCAATATGGCGAACATATTGGAATACCGGGTCATGCCGCCTTGCAGCACGCCATTCACCCGGTTATGGAGCAGCCCCCCGTGTTCTTCATCCCAGAACGTCTCAAACAACTGCTTTTTCAGCGATGACGCTTCCCTGGATAACTCTTGTGCTCGCACTTCGTCTTCAAGTAATGCGGCCAATTGTGCGGAAACTTCCAGACTACGGCAGTACAGAACCTGCTGAAAACTCAATTCGCCCTGTTTGTCCATATCCGCCCAGTCGACAAATACCCAGTCCCCCGGTTGACCCTCAACCATCCCGTTGACATTCGCCCTTCTCCGGCAAAAATCGAGTAGTCCCAGCAGCTTTTTGTACATACTGCGGACAAATTCCAAATCTCCCGTATACCAGTAATGATCATAAAGCGCAATAATCCAGAAAAAAGAATAGTCCAGAATCGTATTCAAATGAGTGTCGAGCGGATCCTTGCCACGGAGAGCTATTGTAGTCCGCCGATTGACTGCTTCGTCGAAAAAGGAATAATAGTTGATCAAATAGCTTTGATACGCATCGCCCGACCATACCCAGCGATCCCGCTTAATGCCATCAAGAAAAAATTCCCGTGTCGTCAAATGCAATGTATAAACGGAAATATTCCATATTTCATTGATGCTTTCATTCGAACAGCGGAATTGCCCTCGGTATTGTACGGGCAAATATTCATATAGAAGCGAGACATCTCGCACCTCGATCCCCACGTCAGCCACTATGCGCACATAGCGCAATGCCCGGGATGCATGGTGCGTGTATTCCAGCGGAGCATCAGCCGCAACTTCGATGCAATCCAGCGTCTCGCAATGCGCCTCGGACAACGCTTCCTCTCGCGACTCGCCATAATACAGCATCACTTTGCCGGGACCAGTCAAACCATGCAGTTGAATATAGCCAAAGGTTTCCTTTCCAAAGTCAATAAGCCGCGAACCATCCGGCAACTGCTCCTCGCTCATATAGCTCTGCTTGATCGTAGCAAGGCGATAAGCAGACGGCGGTTCTGTCGCCTTATTGAAATGCCACGAGCCGGGAGAAACCCACTGCCAATTCGTATGCGAGACGTTCCAGTGGGGACCGCTCGCTACCGAGCTGCCCTGTACAAATAAAGCCGGCAATCCCGCTTCATTAACGACCGATATAATCAAGTTGTGCTCGCCCGCCGGCAGTACGATGCGTCCGCTTGCCGACGGCACCATCAAGCCGTCGATCATAACATTGTAACGCCCTTCTGCCGCAATGCTTATTTCCTCTGACTCTGCTATCGTGTAAATATGCTGGAACTTCAAAGAGACATAAGGCGAATCCAAGCGGTAAAATGGCGGGTAAATGCTCCCCCGCTCCTCCCGGCGCAGGCATACTTCGCGGTGCAGCCAAATTTCAAAATCGCCGGGATACCAAATCCAGGTTGCGGTCTGTTTCTCCGTCGTCAACAATGCTAACGCTCCTTTGCTAATAAGCCCGCATCGGGGGCGCGAGCCGCCGCTTTGCGGGCCAAATGTTTTATTATTATTGATACACGGCCGCATCATCGAGGTAAATTGGCACCTCTTGGGGCAACCCGTTAATAATGATAATGAGCTGTGTTTTTCCGACCGACATATTATTGAATGTCTCCGGAATCATCAAGGCAAACTGCGCAGATGACCATTCCCCGGGCAAGCCGCTTATCTGCTCAGCCTGCGAACGAGTTGATTTTACAGGCGCTCCCTCACTCGTATTCATGTTGATGCCTAATTGGATCGTCCCGGTAGCCGTCATCTCTTCGGGAATCTTGTAGAACACCTTTATAGCTGCCGCACCCGGTTCAAAATTGAAATATTGATTTGGTATTTTCTGTACGGCCGTTCCTTGGATCTTTACACCTGCATTGCCTGAATGCGCATAAACAGAATCTGTCATGTGTTCCATCGTTGCCGCGCCGTTCGTAACGAACAAGGTCCAAGGGGGAACCAATGTGCCTGCGCCATTTTCAAACGATGCATTGTCATTCACCGGTTCAGCGCCAGCTAACATTTTCAGCATTAATCGCGCATACTCCGTTCCTTCTGAAGTAACCGATTCGTTAGCCAACGCCTCTACCTTAGCTAAGTTTGGTCCACCTGGCACTTCATGCTGGCTAATATTATCCATCAGCTCCCAGAAAGTATCGGCTGTAATCGTGAACGTATCGTTGGCACTTCTCTTTTGAAACACTTCAAAATCGTCCAAATATAAATCCGTTCCTTCTGTAAATCCATTGATCAGAATAACCGCCTGAATTTGCGTGACCTGCTTACCGCCAATCATCGCTGGAATTTCCTCCAGCAGCTCAATTGAAGCCCATGAGCCTGCCGTCTTTTTAATCGACTTCACTTCAGATTGAATAACCGTGAGATTAGCGCCTTGCGCATCTTTCACATTAAACAATAACTGGACTGTGCCGTCATGTTCCGCTCCGACAGGCGTGTAATAGTAAGCGCGCGACCCTACCAGCCCCGGCTTGATCTTCACATATTGAGCCGGGCCTCCCCGATTCAATTTATCCACAACAAGACTATGATTTCCAGTATGGGCGACTCCCTCGGCCTTTTTGATTGTTCCGGTCGAGCTAACCCACAGTTCCCATGGAGCTGCAATCGCCGAGTTATCCTCAAATGATGAATTTTTCGTTAAAGACCACTCGCCGAACAGGGTTTCTTCCAACAATTGTGCAAAGCTGCGAATGATAGATGAATCCTCACCATTTGCCAATAACCTTATTTTTTGCGTCACCGCCCCGCCATTACTTTCATGCTCGCGCACGTATTCAACTAGATTCCAGAAGTCGTATTTGTTCCATCCGGACCAATCCAGTCGTATGGAAGTCGGATTCGTTAATAAAGGATCATTTTTATGCTCTTCTAACAATCTCAGACGCTCCTGTGCATACGTGAGCTTCTCCTCAATTGTATTCGCGATAAATTCAAGGAGTTCTAACGCATCCTCCTCCGTCGTTAGCGGACCATTTTGTTTGGGATAACTAAGTGCAGAAGCTTCGTAATATTCGAATGCCCGTAGAAGCAGCGATGCCCGCGCTTTCTGTTTATCCGTTACAGCTTTTGCTACCGCTGACTCCAGTAATACTCTGCTTTCCGATATCATTTCTACAGTTACTGCATTCAGGTAGGAAGCATCGTTGAACGTTAAGTACGTCAAATCTTTACCTAGTTCAAACCATTCCGTTTCCTTGATTTTGGATGTCCAAAAGTTTTCCCATAATGCATAATAGGCTGCCACATCAGGAGCTGCCGCCGGTCCTACTGCCCGCTCATACCATTCCTGCAGCAACGCGTCCTCATCTTGATCCGGATTCCAAAGCAGCTTTGCCGCCAGCCATGCCTTTGGACCGTCACCTGCATTGCCATACATTTCAGCATAATGGGCTTTAACACCATTCGCTTTGGCATAACGATAATTATCAGCTATGACACTCGGATACACGCGTGGCACTGCATACAATGTGCCATACATATAATCGTACCAGCCCATTTGACTGGTCACCTTGCCCCATTTCTCTGCCAAATCATGCTCTACAGCCCTAATATCGGGATCGATCCACGCCAGTCGGTCCTTTGTTACGAAAGGAACCACGCGCGGATTCAACGCAAACGTCGGCGGATCGTTAACCTCATCATAAGCGAGCAATCCAAACCATTTGTCGGCATATTTATTGTTATTTGCTGTGAGTACGTTCTCTACGACTTCATTGACCCAGCTATAGTACAGCTCAGAATGATCAATACGGCCTACTGAGTTGATTTTGTTCGGATACTGCGGATGATTCACATTAGATTCGCAATAATTACTGGAATCATTGACTCCAAGAGAGAACGAAGTCGCCTGAGGATTAGCATCAAAATACTCAATAATCCCGCTAACTGCCGCATCTACGCTGCCCTCTGCGCTGAAACACGGCTGCCATCCCTTATTCCCCGGCGCCGGCGGTGAATTGTTCGGATAAAAATCGGGGCGCGTCGTCCCATACTTCTCTACAGGAAATAACGTGTACAAATTATGATGGAACTCAATCGGCATATTGTACTTTCCCTGCAGGCGATTTCGTTGCGCCCACTGATTTTGCAGCTGAAGGGGATGCTGAAGTTCGGGCTTCTCGACTAGCGGACTGATGACACGGTGAATCGATGCAGGCTTCTCAATCACGTCGACTGCTTCGACGGACAGCGCGGTATGCTGCGGGACATCCTCGCCGTCTATCCCAGGAATTAGCCAACGTACGCCGACATATCTTTCCAGAAACTCGTACACGCCATTCATTGTTCCGTATACAGTCGATCCGGCAATCACAATGTTATTGCCATGCGGATGAATGACAAATCCGTCTCCATCCAGATCTTGCAACAAGCTATCCAGATGGGAATCAGCCTGGCTGTGATTTGTGCCAATATGGATTTGAACTGGCGTCTCGATAGCTGGCAACTGATCCGCCGTCAGTACAGGCAAGACTGCACCTGTCGATTTTTGCACATATTCGGCCAACGTGTTGGCTGCCGCCTCCACACGCTCATCTTCATCCGCAGCGATGATAATGGAGGCATTCTTCTGGCCGTTCTTAACGATCGTTAAAGCCGGTTTCTCCGGCGGATTCCCGCCGCCCGGCTCCTCCGTCCCTGGTACGGACGGGTTGACGGAATTATCCTCCGGCTTGGGCTTTGGAGCTTCCGGTTCTGGCGTTTCCGGCTTGCCATTCTCTCCATTTCCTGCCCCGATTCGTCCCAAATACATATTTACACTCGTCATATACTCATAGGCCAGTCTGGCTACTGCCTGACGGTCGGAACTGTTCTTGGGCTCAAAGCGCAGCGACTGGTCGGCATTGGCAATCCCGCGTACAAATCCGATATAGGACGCCAAGTCAACGGAAGGTTTGGCCCATGCAGCTATTTGATCCGCATCCGTCCATTTCATCCCCCAATCCCGCTCATTCGCCTTCTCAGCCAAATCGAAAGCCCGTATAAAAAATACAACCATTTGCTCGCGGGTTACTAGAGCATCCGGGGAAAATCTCGTTGCTGAAGTTCCCCGCACGATACCCGCCTCCACCAATGCTCCGACATAGCCGCGATACCAGCTGCGCTCCGTAATATCATTAAAATGCGCCGCTTGTTGCGGCTGCTCTGGCAGTCCGAGCAAGGTCGATAATATTTTTGCAAATTCCGCACGCGTAATAGCCTTACCGGGCTTAAAAGTTCCGTCCGTGTAACCGGCAATGACTCCAGCATTCACTAGGGCTTCAATTTCTTTTTTTGCATAGGATGAATCAATATCATTGAAAGGCTTCACTGCTGCGTATGCTTTTTCAAAACGGATAATGCTATCTAACCCCAGCAATGAAAACACCAGCATGAAAATTAGCAGCTTTGCCCACATGCTTCGTGACTTTCTGTCTCCAATAAGCATAATGATCGTATCCTCCTAAGTCGTTATTTAGTTAATAGAGGTTATTATAGCGAGATCGTCCTTTTCTCTTCCCGTGACCGATCCGCGGCAAACCCGATGAGGTGGCCGTATATCGATTGTTCCAGCGACGTGGAAGACAGCGATGGCGTTCCGCCGCGCAGGACGTTTACAAAATCGGCTACAAGCCGCAAATCTCCGCCACCATGCATATCCATCGATACATTTAGCTCCACCTTGCGCTCATAATACTCATGACCTTGGCGCGGATCGGGATGTCTGACGGTGAACCAGCCATCCTCCATCACGCCTTGAATTTCGCCTTTTTCGCCAATGATATGGATGCTGCGGCACGGCTTTGCAGTCGCTCCGTTCAGATTGTGCGTCGCCGTGCTTCCATCCTCAAATTCCACGATCACCGACTGATGATCGACGACATCGTTGTCGCAACGCCATACACAACGTCCATAAGGATTGTCTGTCCGCAACGACTCCAGGACTTGCTCAGGCGTTTGATTTACTCCGAGATGCTCATTATAAGAAACGTAAGGAACCCATAATCCTTGCTCAACATAGTGTTTTTTGGCCGAATACATACATGTGGACTCGATTTGGCAATCTAGGAGACAACGCGTTCCTGATCCTTCCGGCGCCCGTTCCGGCCGGAATTGCAACAGACTGCCTACACTCGCAACAGTCGCCGGCCTGACTCCGCTCTTCATCCAGGTAATCAAATCTAGATCATGACAGCATTTGGCCATCAGCATAGAGGAACCGCCTGTCTGCTTGCTGTTCCACTTTCCGCGCACATAGGCCATAGCCATATGATGATAACTGACATTTTCTTCAGTATGGATGTGAATGATCTTGCCGACTTCACCTTCTGCAATCAGCTTGCGAATCGCGGCATAATAAGGCGCATAGCGCAGTACATGACATACCATCACGTGGCGGTTGTAACGCTTGGCTGCCGCTTCCAGCTCCAACACTTCCGACTCAGATGCGCCAATCGGCTTCTCTAGCAAAATATGATAGCCTGCCGCCAGCAACGGCAAACAAGTCGCTACATGCACATTGTCCATCGTTCCATTGATTGCTGCATCCGCTATTTGAGGTCCTTCCACTAGCTCATCTACTGATTCAAAGCACATTTCTGCAGCAAGTTGATATTTATCCGCCACCAACTGTCTGCGTTCTGCATCCGGATCTACAACAGCAACAATTTGCAGTTCCTCCGGGTGTTCATCCGCATAGGATGCGTATACGAGACTGCGATGCCCCGCCCCAACTATAACAGCAGTCATCGGCCGATCTGCCGGAATGAATTTGCTTTCTATCTGTTCCATACTCTAGTTAAACTTCCTTTCCATATTTTTTAGAGCAGCTAACCTTTAACCCCGCCCAAAGTAGCTCCTTCCATAATCCAGCGTTGGAAAAAGACAAACATGAAGACGGACGGAATCATCGCAATTAATACGCCCGCAAACAGTGTCACCCAATCCGAAGTGTACTGCATCAGTTGATTGGCTTGATACATAGCAACGCCAATCGTATATTTTTTTTGATCGCTCAAATAAATGAACGGCGCCAGAAAATTGTTATACAGACCAAGAAACTTGAAAATCGCAACCGTTACAATCCCCGGTGTAGCCAGCGGCGCAATAATCCGCAAAAAAACTTGAAAGATCGAGGCTCCATCCATATAAGCGCTTTCTTCCAGCTCTTTCGGCAATGACTGCATAAAGCCGCCTAGCAGCAGCAGAAAGAATACACTTTCACCGAAGCTATCTAAAATGATCAATCCGGTAAGACTATTCGTCAGCTGCAAATCCCGCATCAGCACAAATTGCGGAATAAGGGCGTTAATCCCCGGCAAGAACAACGAGAGCATAATGATGCCCCAAATCAGTTTCCTGCCCTTAAACTCAATACGTGTTAATGCATAGGCATTCAGCGTAGTCAAGAAAGTACCAATAATCAAACTTAAGCCTACGTAGTACAAAGTGTTCAATAGCGATTTGCCGATGCCGTACTTCACCCAGGCCGTCTTATAGTTGCTCCATTGGAGCGTCTCAGGCAGCGACCATACATTTTGAAAAAACTGTTGATTTGTTTTCAGAGATTGGTAAAAAACCCAGACTAACGGGTATAACACCGATAATGCACCTGCAACGAGCATCACAATCCAAAGCACGTCGGCTAAAGAACGCTTTTCAGTCACAATCGTTCATCCTTTCAACAATCAATACTCCACAGTTTGGCTCGTTATATATTTATCCGTAATCAGTTTTGCAATAACGAGGACGATAAACAAAAACATTCCAACCGCGGAAGCATATCCGTAATTATGGTATTCCGCTCCAAAAGCCAGATTGAACATGTATAGCCCGATAACATCAGTTGAACCTGCCGGACCGCCATTTGTCAAAATCAGCACATGCTCGAATCCTTTCAAGGAACCGAGTACCAGGAACAAAGCGCCTACACGAACAATCGGCATGATCAGCGGTATGGTGATCTTCACCAACCGGGTCATCGGCGTTGCTCCCTCGAGAATAGCGGACTCGTAAAGTGACTTTGGAATAGTAACCATTGCATTCATAAAAATAATGACGTAGAAGCCTACCCCCGCCCATACATAGGGGGGAATAATGGCCCAAAGCGCCGTCTTGATTTCTCCCAGCCAATAGTATTCTCCAATATTAATGCCAACAAGGCGAAGCATGGAATTAAGCAGACCAAAGCTGCCATCGTAAATGAATGCCCATAGTAAAGCTACAACAACACTGGAGAGCACATTCGGAAAGAAAAATATGACTTTGTAAAAAGGAGTTCCCTTATAATTTTTGTTCGTCAGTATATAAGCAAGCAACAATGAAATCAGAATAACGAAAGCGGGTACGAAAAACATGTAGATCAGATTATGAAATAATGCGCGCCACACATATTTATCTTGAAAAAGAGTGACATAATTTTGAAATCCGACAAAGACAGGATCAGATATGCCGTTCCAGTTCAATAACGAATAATAAGCGGACATCAAGTTGGGATACAGGGTAAAGAGCAGATAACCGCCAAACGCAGGGGTGATCGCAAACAATAAAAATATCCACTTTTGAGTCTGCTTACTGCGCAGCCAGCCTTCACGTTCAGGAATGGCATTACGGGTCAACTGTTTCATATTGTTCAAAACGTGAGACTCCTTTCATGTGCAAATAGAGAGGAGGAAGAAAACTTCCTCCGCTATTTACGCTGCGAACATGATGTTTACTTCTGCTCTGCAGCAATGGCTTTGTCGATTAACTTCTGTGCTTCTTCCAAGATTGGAAGCGGGTCCTGCTTGCCGGAAGCAATTTGGCTCGTCGCTTCATTGATCATCTTCAGCGCTTGCGCATAAGAAGGATCACCAAGGGTCGTATTTCTGAAACCGCTCTCCATTTTCACATTATTGTTTTTGATGTACTCGGCAACTGCCTTTGACGCTTCCTGGATTTTGTCCGCACGAGCCGGATCATCTGCAAAATCTTTACGGACGGACAATTGCCCGCCTTTATCGGCAATGACCGTCTGAACATCCAAATTCCACAGCCACACATTGAATTCTTTGGCCCACTGCTTGTTCAATTCCGGCTTGGCTGACCAAATGAAAAAGCCATTGCTGATTGAGCCGCGAATATACTTGGTGCTTTCAGGCTCATCTCCCATCGGCACCGCCATAAAGCCCCATGTGAAATCTGCGGGCGTCGAATCCTTCATCTCGTTTTGCACCCATGCGCCAGTGGAAACCATCGCCGCTTTTCCTTGCAGCACCTGCATTTGCGATTGCGTGTGGTTCAATGCGGCTAATCCATCAGGAAAGAAGCCTTTCTGCCCCAATTCATAAACTCGTTTCCACACTTCTACTGCTTCGGGTGAGCTGTATTCATTACGAAATTCACGAAAGTCAGCCTCGAAGGCATCTGTTCTACCATTTATATCCGCAAGCTCAAACCACTTCCAGACTCCGAATGCATGGTTAATATAATCAGGAACAAGTCCTGGTGTAGAAATTGGGATAATGCCTGCCGCTTTAATGGCCTCGCCAAGCTCTACAAACTCAGCCCATGTTTTCGGATTTTGATTCCAGCCATTTTCCTCAAACAGTTTTTTGTTGAAGAAAAGTCCCGTTGTCGTTCCGGCGTTTGGCAGCGCATAGGTTTTGCCAAGTATTCTTGGCGCCCCTTCAAATTCGCCGTCAATTGCCAGTTCTTTAATCGTTTTGCCGTTGCCGTCATAAGCTTTACGATCCCACAGGTCCTCCTGCGACTCGATCTTACCGCTTTCAGCAAGCGGAATTTGTGCAGCACTGCCACCCGGAAGTACTGCTGAGAACAAATCGAACATATCGTCATCGTTATTAGCGGCAATTTTCGTAGCGGTCAGATCGCCGATTTTCGGTGAATACGTCACCTCAAAACTAACATTCGGGAATTTCTCTTTAAAGGTATCCATTGCATAATCGAACCATTCCCGCCCCATGCCGGCTTCAAAAAATCCGACCTTCAGCACGACCTTCTCGTCTTTTGGCAAACCATTTTCTTCGTAAACAGCGCTTTCCGCAGGAGCGTTAGTGCTGCTCGGGGTATTGGTTTGACTCCCTTGGCCGCTGGTCGGCTCCCCGCCATTATTGCTGTTGCTGCTGCAGCCGATCAGCGCCATCGAAAAAGTCAGGCAGACGGCAAGTACAAATAATACTTTCTTTTTTGTGAACAATGTGAACCCTCCTTCAATATGATTAATCAGACTTGCGATACGATATCCCGCAAAACAAAAGGGGGAGTCGATCTCGCTGCCTAAAAGTAACACAGCCCGTCGCTCCCCGTATAGATTCATTATTATCACTGCATATACAATATTTGAAGAGGCTGCAAACCCGCTATTTGCCTGTGTTTTTGAAGCTTTATATCATGTCCTTTCGATAATTTCCCGGTGTGCTGCCCATCACTTTTTTGAATACGCGAATAAAGCTCAATGCATGCGTGTATCCGACTTTAACGGCCACTTCATGGATTGGCGCATCCGTTTCTTTTAACAATTGTTTGGCTTTGCCGATTCGTATTTCTGCAACATAATCATTAAACTTTTCTCCAAATTCCTCCTTAAATAATCGACTAATATAGCTTGCCGTTACATTGAATTCGCCGCTCAGTTGCGTAAGCGACAGATCCGGGTTGTCATAGTGTTCATTAATATACTTTTTAATCTGATGGATTAATTGATGGTGATTGCGATTCTCTCGGACTTCTCTCATCTGCTCGAATGCATCCTTCAATACATGTTCAACATCACGGTAGATTTCATCGATTGTCTCTTTGTCAGCAAGCACAAGCTTCAGTTCACCCTGCACCTCTTCGTTCCAAAAATCATGGAACTCCTTCGGAAGCTCCATGACTTCCTTGTGCAAATTATTAATGAAATAGCTGGTTAGACTAATGAGATCATCCCGCGAAAAGAGCTCCATGCTCAGGGCATTGTAAAGCTCCTGAAATTGCTGCTCCCAAGCGTTATTGCCGGTCCGAAACAACTGGCAAATTTCGCGGATATGCTGCATGGGCCGAAATACTTCCCCTTGCGGCAAAGCAGCTATATCATCCGGACCGATAATCCGATTAGCGCCGAGCGAAAGCTTGTACGTAAGGGCCTCTACCGCATCCCAGTAGGATGAGGAAATTTGCGCAAGCGATACTTTGCTGCTCCCAAGACCGATCGTCACGGTAAATACTAAATTTCGAGCCACCCATTCCTGCAGCTTATGGCATAAAGAAATCAGGTCATTAGCCGCTTCTTTTTGGTCCTTGGATGACATACCTATTACGGCCATACGCTGTTGATCGATCCACTCGGCCCATGTATTCATCGACTCATTGTCCGATATTTCCTGACAGACCATACTTAGCGCATATTTCAACAAGTGTTGGTCCCGCCGGCTGTAGCTTTTTTCGAACACCGAATAATGGTCGATCTCAATCAACATCATCGTAACGGACTGAAAGCTCGACTCCATCCCCAGTTTCCTAAGCTCACCCAACCAGTGCTCCTCAGGCATAGCGGCGCCCTCTTCCAACATTGCCCGAAAAATATGGCGTTTGCGATAAATCAAATTTTCTTTATTTTCTTCATAGAGCTGGCTTGATTCGTCCAACAAGGATTCAATCGTCCGTTCAATAAGTTTCATCTCATCCTCTTTATCAGCCATTTGCAAGGTTTTGCTTTTATACTTGGAATATTCCGCAATCCGATTTATAACCGTCAAGATAGGCTTGTAATTGCGACGAGTAACGTAAATAAGCCATACGCAACCGAGAACAATAACAACACAACCAAATGTAATCCAGAGATAAAATAGCGAGGACACCCAATCCATCATGCTGGCACGATAAATGCCGCTGCGCACCGTCCAGCCTGTGTAATCTGATTGGATACTGGACAGAAGCTTGCCTTTTTCAGAATGAGAAGACGTCATTTGATCCTGCTGTTTGGAAACAATCACTTTGTTTTCGCCATTTACCAGCTCAGCAAAATAAAAAGGAGAATCAGAAGTTTGTTCAACTAACTCGGCTAAACGATCCGTGCTGACATTAACGACAAATAGACTTCTATCCGATAAATTGGCAATCTTAACAAGACTGATGACCTCAACTTGTTCCCCTTCTATTTCTTCCGTGTACCGCCGTTTATCCACCCAATAATGAGGTTTCAAGCTTGTTACATTCCGGCCTATAAATTCCTTGTCGCCAAACTGCTCAATTCCTGTCAACACCGTCGGTGTAACGACCGTTTGTCCAGTAACACGATACAAATATAGCGACTCGATGAAACGATTATTGTTCATTATCTCTTGTAGCGCCGCAGCCGATTGATAATCAATAAAACGATTGCTGCCAGCGTCGGCTTCATTAAAAAAAGCTTTTATCCGACTATTGCTTGAAATTTCGTGCATCATCATACGATCAATGTTAAGCAGCGCATCATCAATTGTTTTTAACGTATGCTGTGTGATCATATCGTTGGCCCGAACTGCCGATTTTTGCGACATCTCGCTTAAAACAAGATAAGTTATAAAAAGCAAGCTCAAGCTAACTACGAACAGTACCGGGAAGTAAGATAACAACAATCGATTAAACCAATTTTTTCGCATATGTTTCCCCCCGTTATCGCCTTTCCCCTGCAAGCCGCTTCCGAGCCAAACGAATTTTCTCTTCAAATTGTTGAAAAATTTCATTTCCTTTATAATTCTTCATTACATCCTGCCGATATTCCGGCCAGCGCTCCCCCGATTTATCCGAAAACATCATCTTTACTTGCCATTCATTCTGCTTGGCACGCATCGCTTCAACGCTTACTCCAAGAGGCGGCGTCAACGTCGTGCCTAACTTTTCGTAAACCGGCATAGTTGTAATAGCTTTTAAAACGCGTTCATCTCGTTCAGTCATCCGCGGATCGCTCACCTGAAGCCCCAGTACCTCTGGCGCGTAAGGCGTAAAGAAGCTCCACTTCTTCAGCAGTTCTTTCTCTCCGTCCTCCAAAGCCTCAGGATGTAAAATGACCGTATTGCCATCAAGCGTATAGTGCTTTCCTTCCAATCCGTAATGGGTCAGCAGAAAGCCTTCCTTACCTGCCAACCAATCCAATATGCTTGCAGATAACATGAGCTTTTCTGGTGCCGCTCCCGCTGTAACATTGGAAAATACAAAAGGATATTCCGGCGATGGCTCAATACGCAGCGGCTGCTGCCCAAAAGGATTAAATGGAATCCAATCTGCTTCATTATTTAATTTGCGGCTTCTCGCCTGCAAACTGTCGAGATTGGAATCGAGCGCAAAATCCGCCGTTTCTCCCAATACAACGCCCGCCTTGCCTCGTACGGCTTTGTCCACATGTTGATTCCCTTTATTAAGAAACCAGTTCGGGTCGACAATTCCCTCATCCATTACACGCAAAATATCATCCACCACTTGACCAACCCGCAAATCCATCTGCATATCAACCAACTGATCTTCAGCGAAATATGCGGGGTACAGCAAGCCGCGCTTTATAAATTCGGGCCAATCCAATGAAAGGTTTGAACCATTGCCCGAAGTTGTAAAGCCATAGGTGTCATTTTTCCCATTGTTATCCGGATCGTCATTTGTAAACGCCCGAAGTACTTCCAAATATTCTTCATAGTTTTGCGGGACATCCATCCCAAGACGAGTCAGCCAATCTCTACGAATATAATAAGAACGATAAGACTTGCGATCAAAAGGGATTGGCGCGCGAGCAAACTGATTGTTCGTCTGATACTCCCGCAGTTCTTGCTCGTCGATCCAATATTGAAAATAATTAGGCATTGTCTCCGGCGTAACGTAATACGTCATGTCAGCAAGTACATTATCCATCGTGTACTTCACGCCTCCGTCAGCATTAATATTGAGCCACATATCCGGAGGATCATTCGCTGCCAGAAGCGATGCAATCGTCTCATCGTACGCTTGACCTGGCTGTATGGCCGTCAACCGCAACCGAACATTAAATTTCTTCTCAATGGCGGTCATTATAAAATCTTGCCGATCCGGCTCCTCTGCCCCTGCCGTACCATTAATCATAAAATGCAATGTTACTTGATCGTCTGCTAATTGAGCATCGGCATCCTGTCGTGACCCGGCAGGCCAGCCCCGAATAAGTCCAAAGGCAGTCATTCCCGCAAGCAGCAAGCCAATAGCCGCAAACGCCCCCGCGCGCCATCCGTTCATCCTAGTTCCCCCTTGAGCACAAGTCGTAATCGTTCCTTTATCCGTTCTCGGGCCAGTTCACTCGAATCAAGAATACGCTTTCATGACTACATTCTAAATGAAGATTAGAATATCTATTCCGGCTTTCTTAAAAAATACGCGCCCCCCCGACATATCCCGATACACAGGAAAAGAAGAGAGCGCGTAATTTGCAACAACTATTAAATTGGTTGTAGTATAGCGAAATTCGATATCTCTGTAAACGACGAACACAACCCTGGACGTACCAGTAAATCTTCGCTCGCACTCTAGAGTTTTACCACCATAGGCTCCTTCTACTTCATAACTACATTGCAATTGTATGATGAAATCTTATCATCTAGTTTATTTTATTGTCAATTGCTTCATATCTGCTTCAAATGTGTTTGAAAGCATCGCTAGCATTTGTTTTTTTACTGTGATATGTTATATAAAAAGTAGATATGCAGTAATGTTTGAAAGAGGAGACGGTATGGAAGACAGACCAAGCCGCAAAGAATTTAAAACTCGTTTAGAGCTAATGGTGCGCGAGCTTCGTAAAGATATTCTGAGCGGCAAATACTTGCCGGGAACGGCACTTCCCTCAGAGGTTGTTCTGGTTGAACAATATGCGCTAAGCAACAACTCAGTTCGCAAAGGACTGGACATGCTCGTTCAAGAAGGGCTTATTATTAAGAAACATCGGGTCGGCAGCATCGTTGCCAATCCTCAGCAATCTAAAATCGCCATCACGCTAGGCTGCAGTCCGTCCATCGAGCGCGATATCTCGTTATCCCGCATACTAGAGATGTTCCACAAGGCGCATCCATCCATTCAAGTCAATGCCGTCACGATTACGGGCCCGGATTCTTTCGACTATTTGAAAACTGCTCAAACCTATCTCGAGCACGGCATAATCGATGTGATGACCATTAACAATATCAACTTCCAGGAAATCATGGAACATGAATGCACGCACTTGTTTGAACCTTTAGTTCCGCAAACCAATATGTATCCTTTTCTTAACGAAACCTTCAGTTACGACGGGCAACTTCTTGTTCAACCACTTGCCTTCTCGCCTACAGTGTTGGCATTCAATAAATCGCATTTCCGAGAAGCCGGCCTATTGGAGCCAGATAGTAGCTGGACATGGGATTATTTGATCAGAATGACGAAGAAACTCACTTCAGAAGATCGCCACGCCCTATTTTTCCATGTTCTCTCAGAAAACCGATGGCCGGTCTTCTTGCTGCAAAGCGGGATTTCAATGGCGGATAGCGCAATAGGTAAAACAGCGTTCATCAACCCGAAGCTGCTTGACAGCATTCAGCTTATGCGACAACTTATTAATGATCGCGACGTGTTTGCGCACTACTTGTCCAATCATAGCAACGATGCCGAAAATTTGATGAGACAGGGAAAAATATCGATGACCGTTCAAAACTATTTCAGCATGAATGAGTTCAAAAATACTGATATAGAATATGACATCTCGCCTCTACCTTTTATACATACGCCAACTACATTAACGCACATAATCGGAATGGGCGTTAACCGTAAATCTGCTGTAAAGGACGCTGCGAAAATATTAGTTCGCTATTTCGCATCCGAACAAGCCCAACAAGCGATTCGTGATCATACGCTCAGCATACCCGGGATAAAACCGATTGCTGAGACAGCTCCCTCTTTCAACAGCGGACTGAATCGCCCGGCAAGCTATTCCCTATACAAAGAAATCATTCCGACATTCCGCACCCATCGCGATCTCGGGTTAACCGTTCGCGGTTTTAAAAAGATGGGAGAAATATTAAAACTGTTTTTGTCAGGGATGATGGATACGCCTGTGCTCTGCCGCATGATGGAAGAAGAATTGCAAAGTGACTTAATAAGCAGAAGGATAGAATAAGAGGAACAGCGAAAGATGAAAATATGGGGAGCGGAGGGGATTTTCTTATGAATGATGCGTTAATGAAGATATTGATGGCTTCCTTCATCGGGAAGATAAACGTACGCTAGTAGGCATTCCGGTGAGCCAAGAGGAGATTGTCAAAGCCAGCAGCGGCTGAAAGTAAACTTTCACGAGGACTACGTACACTTTATCAAAACGTTTGGAGAAGTTTTACAAACCAGTTATGTTATTTCCATGGATGGGTCCGGCGATCCGATCATCATCGATCAGGCTGGAAAGGTTTCCATTTGTTATCATGATACCGGGGAAATCAAGTTATTAGCGGATTCCCTTGAGGAGCTGATCGAGGAGCAAGTTGTTCTTATTGATGAAATATCTGGCGGAAACATGGGAGCATTCAAGGACGGAGTGTACGTTGAACCGCTTGAGCTGGAGAAGCTCATGCTGGCGGGCGA
>NZ_BDQX01000086.1 GCF_003112455.1 Paenibacillus agaridevorans | reverse complement strand
CCTACCACATCCCTGACATACTTTTAGGAATCGAGCAAGAATGCAAAAAGCTCGGGTGCAATTTAATTATCCAAGATACTTGCAACGAGCAAGAGATGGAGAACGTCCTCATCCGCAAGTTTAAGAATGAGAATATTCTCGGGATGATTATTTATCCAACCTGCCATGAGTTTTTCAACGACGAAATCATGCGCTTAAAGCTGGACAACTTCCCCTTTGTCATCGTGGATCAATATTGGTCGCAATTAGACGCACACTTCGTCCACTCGGACAACAAGAAAGGCACCTACGAAGCCACAAAGCACCTTATTGAAGCAGGTCACCGTGAAATCGGACTCCTCTATGACATCGACTGGAATGCTAATAACACACGCAATCGCATCGAAGGCTACGAGCAATGTTTGATCGATAATGCCATTCCCGTCCGCAAAGATTACTTGTTCGATACGACATTGAATACGGCCAGATTACCCCTCGGAATCGAGAACGATGTCATTGAATCCATGATGGATTTCATAACAAGCAATAACCAAATTACTGCTTACCTATGTAGCAGCATGCTGTTCCTCGAAGCGATTAAACGCCTCGGCATAAAGCTTGGTGAAGACTTGTCTGCTATTTTCGTAGACGATTCGTTCTTAGCTAAGCATTATAACCCCGCACTTACCGTCATCCGTCAGCAGAATCAGGAAATGGGCAGGCGAGCGTTTGACATCCTTTTAAACTGGGGCAAATTGCAAGAAAAGAATGTTGTTTTGGATACAGAGTTGATTGTTCGCGAATCAGTCGGCCGCTTGCATTCATGAATAACCCCCGTTGGCCATCTTGGTCAATACCCCGTTTTTGAATTTCGTCATGTACAGGTAACTGATCCGGCTGCAACCGCCTCTAATTGGATTCGTGTACCTCAGTCTTTGCCTCCAGCTTCAATCGGATTCCGCCTTGCGACGGACACCTTTTACGGCAGGCGGCCGGTCTCCGTTCCGGATTCACCATATAGATGGCGCCCATGCTGGGCGTACCGCAAAAGACACTCCTCGTCTAATTGGGACGAGGAGCGTCTGCTCGCGATTCCACCTAACTTGATCGAACCGAGGCTTGCGCGTACGGTTCGATCCTCTTGGCTCCGCGGTAACAGGCGGTTTCCGATAAGCTTAGGACGCAGCCGGATCGGGCTGCACTTGGCGAAAACGCCTCCGAGTTAGATGCTCTTCACGGGCATGGTCGCGCTTTGCAATTGCGTGCATATTCAATATGCCTAGCGCTCGTTGTCAAGACCTGCCCGTTTCGTTCCGCTAATGACTCAGCAGTCGGTACAGCACCTGTGCGGCCTGGGCGCGCGAGGTCACGGCATGCGGATCAATTGCGTCCCGGTAGCCGATCACCGAGCCAGCC
>NZ_BDQX01000085.1 GCF_003112455.1 Paenibacillus agaridevorans | reverse complement strand
GGGGGGGGGAGCCGGTAGAAGTCGCTCTGCCGGCGCTTGCAGGCGATGAGACCGGCTATGTCTACGCCGTTATCGGCGTTGCGGAGGGGAGCCGCAGCGTGGTCGCGACCGGTCCGGATGGAGAGCTGCCGGAAGGCGTTCGCGTAACCGCGCTGGAAATTCCGCGTTATGAAGCGGAGTACGCGCAGGGCGGCGAAGGCATGGCAGCCGAAGATAATCCGTTCGCTTCGGGCACAGGGGTCATGAAAGGCGAGGGCGGCAAGCTTGCGTTCGAATCCGTCATTGTACCGGAGACGGCTCCATATACGCTGCGGATCGCGGCAAGCAATCCATCGTCAAGCGAGATTGCCCTGCATGTGGAGACATCGGGCAGCAAGAAGGAGACCGTGCAGCTGCCGCCGACTGCCCGCAGCGAATACCCTGTTACGGAGCTCCGGCTGAAGTTGCGGAAAGGTGCCAATTCGATTACACTAAAGCCTGCCTCGGACGGGGTATCTATTGATTATATCGATATCGTGCGATAGCGGTAAAACAGACGCGTACAATCAGGAGCTGCCACAGCCGAAAGGGGTTCGAAGGGATGAGATCTGCGGGTTCAAAAAAAGATTGGCGAAGGCTTGCGGCATGTCTGCTTGCGGGAGGTTTGCTCGCGGGGACGTTGGCAGGCTGCGCGCGGAACGAGGCGCCTTCTCCGCAGCCCGAGCCCAAGCGCGACGTGATCCGCCTGGATTACTGGACCCCCTTCAGCGGCGGCGACAACCAGTTTATGACCGAGATGGTGGAGCAGTTCAACGCTCAGCAGGACGACATAGCGGTCGTGCAGACCAACACCAGGCTCGATGATTATTATTCGCGCCTCCGAACGGCGATACTGGCCGGCAATGCGCCCGATGTCGCCATCATTCATACGACGAGCATGCCGCAATTCGTCCAGAATGGTTATATCGAGAATTTGACGGAGTCGGCTCGGGAGGTCGGTCTTGACTGGAATGACTTCACCCCCCATATTCGCAAAGCAACGGAATATGACGGGAGCTCCTATGGCGTTCCGCTGGATACGCACGCGCTCGTTATGTATTACAATAAGTCGCATTTGCGCGCGGCCGGCGTCCTTGACGAAACGACCGGGAGGCCGGTCATCGATCCGGGACCCGAAGGCTTCGCGGCATTTCTGGAGCGAATTCGCTCTGCTGTAGCTTCCGATGTGGCGCCGCTTGCGATGCCGAGTACGCGGATCGATTCCGTCTGGTTCTGGTGGAGCTTGTACAATCAGATGGACGGAGGCGGGACGTTTTACAGCGAATCCGGCATGCAGGCCAGGTTCGACAACGCCAAGGCGCTGGAGGCGCTGGAGTACGTCAACCATCTATATGCAACGGGTTTAATTCCGCCCGATATCAACGATTCCTTTAAATTATTTCGCGATGGCAAGGCTGCCGTCATCATGCTCGGCATGTGGGGAACAGGAGCCTTCGAGCATGCGGAGTCACTTGATTTCGGCGTCGTGCCGCTCCCCGTTCTATACGATCATTCCGCGGCCTGGGGAGATTCGCATACGCTGGCGATTCCGACCAAACACGTCATGACGGAGGAAAAGCGCCGTGCGGCATTGACCTTCTCGAAGTGGATGGTCGAGCACGGCGAACTTTGGGCGCAGGCCGGTCATGTGCCCAGCATGACGAAGGTCGTGGAGAGCAAGGCGTTTACCGATCAGGAATATCGGGGCGATTATGCCGCCGTCGCCAATTATGTCGCTTATTGGCCGCGGCATGTAAAGCAATGGTCCGCGATCGAATTATTAATTCAGGAGTTCGAGAAGATGAACTACAAGCAGCAGACGCCCAAGCAGACGCTTGAGAATGCGGTTAGGAAGGTAAATGCACTGGCGAGCGGACATGGGGAGAATGCGGAATGATCCGGAAGCTGACGCAAGGATTCCGGAACCAGGAGCTGGCGCGCAAGCTGATCTGGATCAACTGTCTGCTCGTGCTTGTTCCGCTGGCCGCAATGGGACTTTATACATTCGGCAGCTTTGAGAAGGCGATGGAGAAAAACGTCGGCAGCTATCAACTGCAGACCGTCAAGCAGATTACGCTTAACATCGACACGTATATGAACGAATTAAACCGATTGACGCTGTCCCCCTACTCCAATAAGGATATCATGAGCTTTATCAGCTCGCGGCGGACGCTTGGACAGAGATTGGAATTGAAGGAGATCGAGGCGCTCAACCAATTCGTCTCGTCGATCTTTATCAATGGCCGAATCGATATAATGGGCATCTCGTTGTTCGGGGAGAAAGGGGCCTCGTACGTCGTACTCCCCGAGAGCCAATATGTGACGACGTATAAGCTGGATGAAAGCGCCGAGTGGCTCATGAAGGCCAAGGAGCGTTTCGGACAGCCGACCTTTATCACGACGCACGAGGTGCAGGCGACGAGCGGCATGTCGTATGAGGTGTTCTCGATCGCCCGCGAGCTTCGCAGCTTCGATACCGGCGAGACGCTGGGCTATATCGTGCTGGATATCGACCCGGCCTCCGTCCGCAAAATATTGCTGCAAGCCGACCCCGTCCGCAAGGAGTCCATGTATATCGTTGACGGAGGCGGCCAGCCGGTCATTACGCGGGACGAAGCGCCGGCAATCGCGGATCTCGGCTCCCCGCAAGGGGAAGGGATGCTTCATATTGACGGCGGAGATACGGAGAAGCTGCTTGTCGCATATGTAACCTCGGACGTAACGGGCTGGACGACGGTAAGCGCCGTTCCGGTCCGGGAGCTGATGAAGGACAGTCTTATCGTCCGCAATTCCATCGCGCTTGCGGGTTTTATCTGCATCGGACTGGCGATGCTGATCTCCGTCTTTCTCGCGTTCCGTATAACGCTGCCGCTGCGCAAGCTGAGCCGGTTGATGCGAAAGGTCGAGCAAGGCGAACTTAACGTCTCTTTCCCCGTCACGTCGGCCGACGAGGTCGGTCAGCTGGGGAGCACGTTTAATACGATGGTGTCCAAGCTGAGCGAGCTTGGTTATCTGCTCTACGAAACGGAGATAAGGGAGAAGGATGCCCAGATAGCCGCGCTGCAGAGCAAGATCAATCCGCACTTTCTGTACAATACTCTGGGCTCCATCAGCATGTACGCCGAGCTTGAGGGGAACCGGGAAATCGTAACGATGGCGAACAATCTCGGCAAGCTGCTGCGTTATAGCCTGAGCAGCCGGAGGGAAGCCGTCACTTTGCAAGACGAGCTTGTGCACGTCAAAGGATATATGAGTATACAGAAGATCCGATACGAGGAGCGCATCGCGTTTGAGACCGACATCGACGAAGGGGCGCTTGGCTGCAAGGTCATTCCGCTCATTATTCAGCCCATCGTCGAAAATGCGATTAACCACGGCATCGACAAGGGTGTAGGCGAAGGCCGGATCAAAGTATCCGGACGCGAAGCGGAGGGCGTGCTGACGATCGTCGTGGAGGACGACGGCATCGGCTTCGGCACGGAGGAGCTGCAGATGCTGCGCGAGCGGCTCAAGCATTCCAAGGATCTCGGAGGCAAGACGGGCAATGGACTGTTGAACGTGCATCGGCGAATCGAACTGCATTATGGCGAACCTTACGGTCTGGCCTTGGAGAGCATGCCGTATCAAGGGCTTCGGGTTATTATGACGCTCCCTGCCATGACGGACGGCGGAGAGTAATAGATCAGCGGGGGAGGATGGACGAATGCCTAAAATCGTTGTAGTGGATGACGAGGCGATATTCCGGCGGGGACTCCGGGCGATGATCGCTTCGTGGGACTCCGAATGGGAGGTTGTCGGCGACGCGAAGGATGGCTACGAGGCGCTTGAGCTGCTTCAGCAGCTCACGCCGGACGTGCTGCTGACGGACATTCGGATGCCCAAGATGGACGGTCTCCAACTGCAGACGATCGCAAGGGAACGGTTCCCGAAGCTGCAATGCGTCGTCATCAGCGGATATGAGGACTTCTCGTACCTGCAGCAATCCATGCGCAGCGGCGCCAAGGATTACATCATGAAGCCGGTGGAGCGCGAAGAGCTGACGCGCGTGTTGGATAAGTTGAAGGAGGAGCTGCGTACGAGGGGAGCATCGCCGGCTCCGGAAGCGCCAAAGGACGACCGCCAGCTTCGTCAGCAGGCTTCGGACGGCTTGTCCGCCGGCATCATGCGCGGCAGCTTGCATCAACAGGATCTGGACTTGCTGAGTCAACTGGGCATCGAGCTGTCCGAACCTTATTTCAATTGCCTGGTCATCAAGCTCGACAAAGAATCGGTTGCGCGGGAGCGGTATACGCAATCCGATCCGTCGCTGTTCCAGCTCTACATTCAACAGTTCGTACAGGAAATTCTGGATCACCGCATGCCGGGATTCAGCTTCGTGTTCTCGGAGTCGGAGGTTGCGGCGCTCGTAAACATGCCGGATACGAATATGGATGCTCTTCTGGAACTCGCCGAATCCATCCGAAGACAGATCAAGTCACTCTCTAATCTGACCGTAACGATCGGCATCGGACGTCCGGTAAAGGGGTTCGAGTCCATGACCGTGCCGTTCCGCGAGGCGGGGATCGCCTTGCTGTACCGTCTCGTCGTGGGAGGAGACAAGGTGATCGATTACCGCAACGCGGCGCAAAATCATCTCCTCAAGGCGGAGGTGAAGAAGTGGTCCTGGGAGTCGCTTGATAAGGCGATCCACGAAGGGCGGCGAGACGAAGCCGAACGATTGGCGGAGCTGACCATTGGCGAGCTGTGCGCCAAAGCGGGGACGCCGGAGCTTGTGCACCAACAAATATGCAAGCTGCTTATCCAGTGCTATGAGCTGTCGGAAGAGCTTGGCCTGACTCGGGATTGGCTTGGCGAAAAGGATATCCGGACGCTGCTCGTCGAGATCTGTTCGATCTCATCCAGCACGGAGCTGATCGAGGTATGCCGGACGCTGCTGGGCAGTTTGACGTCGGGAATCGCGGAAGGAAGCAAGCCGACGGAGCGTGATCCCATCCAACTGGCGGAGAGGTACCTGGAGAAACATTATCACGAGCCGCTGGCGCTTAAGGATCTCGCCGACAAGGTGTTTTTAAATGCGGCCTACTTCAGTACGCTGTACAAGCAACGTACCGGCAAGACATTCGTCGAGCGGCTGACCGAGCTTCGCGTGGAGGAAGCGAAGAGGCGGCTGGCATCGACGGACGAGAAGATACTCGGCATCGCGGAGATGACGGGTTTCTCGAATATTCGCCACTTCAACCGCGTCTTCAAGAACGAAGCGGGCGTCACGCCCAAGGAGTATCGGGAAGAGGTGCGGAGCAGGCGATAGGCGCGAACTCTCGTCTACTGTGCCGTGTAGCCGCCGTCGATGACAACGGCCTGGCCGGTGATGCCGCGGGCCAGGTCGCTGCCCAGATACCATGCATATTCGGCTACCTCGGCTATATCGATCAGCCGGCGTTGCGGCACGAGAGGCAAGATCGCGCTCTCCAGCGCCGACTCGGGCGTGATGCCGTGCAGCCTCGCTACATCGGCCAACTGGTTGCGAACAAGCACGGTATCCACATAGCCCGGACAAAGCGCATTGACGGTAATGCCGCAGGGAGCTGTCTCCAACGCGACGGCTTTGGTCAGGCCGATGACGCCATGCTTGGCGCTGTTGTAGGCGGCTTTGCCCGCGAAGCCGATCAATCCGTTGATGGACGAAATATTGATAATACGACCAAAACGTCGCTTCTTCATGCCTGGAACAACTTGTTTGATCAGCATAAACGGAGCGGTTAGCATAATGGCAACCATTCGTTCGAACGTCGCAGTCGGGAAATCTTCCACCTGGGATACAAACTGCATGCCCGCATTGTTGATCAGAATATCAATGCCGCCCCATGTTTGCTGAACTTGTTCGATAACGTTCGTGATCTCGCTTTCGGATGTTACATCCAGAGGCAAGCCAAGAGAATGCCATCCGGCTTCGCGCCATTCGGCCGCCGCTTGTTTAACGGCAAGACCGTCACGGTCGGTTAACACAACCCTGGCGCCTGCCTCGGCGAAGCGGCGTCCTATAGCGAGGCCAATGCCGCCGGCCGCTCCCGTCACCAATACGATGCGACTTTGATTGTGAAGTCCTTTTTCCAAGAAAATCCCCCTCCGATTAATAAGCGTCTATAACGAGATGGTCCGACACCACCAGATGAGGTTCGGTTGCCGCCTGGATATCGTCAACAGAAAAACCAGCCGCCGCTTCGACGAGAACGAGCCCTTGCGGAGTTATATCCATGACGGCGCGATCCGTAATGATGCGATGGACCACGCCCTTTCCGGTAAGCGGAAGCGTGCAACGATGCAGAATTTTGGGTTTGCCGTCCTTACTGACATGATCCATCATGACAACAATCCTCTTGGCTCCATGAACAAGATCCATGGCCCCGCCCATGCCTTTGACTATTTTTCCCGGGATCATCCAGTTTGCCAAATCTCCGGTTTCGGACACTTCCATGCCGCCGAGTATGGCCAGATCGATATGTCCTCCCCGAATCATGCCAAACGATTCGGCGCTGTCGAAAAAAGAGGCGCCCGGCAGGGCTGTCACGGTTTCTTTGCCGGCATTGATCAAATCGGGATCAACCTCTCCTGGCAAGGGGTAAGGACCGATTCCGATAAGCCCGTTCTCGGATTGAAGCGATACACGTTTTCCGTCGGAGATGAGATTGGCTACCAAAGTAGGCATGCCGATGCCCAGGTTGACATAAAATCCATCGGCGATTTCCTTTTCGGCGCGCAGCGCCATCTTGTTGCGTGTGTTTGTTTGGGTCATAAAGAGCGCCCTCCTTCGGGATGCGACACGGTTAATTTCTCGATCCGCTTCTGCTGTTTGCCAATGATAAGTCCCTGTACATAAATGCCGGGGGTATGCACATGCTCGGGATCCAGGTAGCCGTCGTCCAGCAGCGATTCCGTTTCCGCAATAGTGACCCTGCCTGCGGCCGCCATCAACGGATTGAAGTTGCGGGCCGTTCGATTGTAGGCAAGATTGCCTGCCCGATCGGCTATGGCAGAGCGGATCAGGCTGAAGTCCGCAGTCAAGGACTCCTCCAGCAAATAAGCTTTGCCGCCGAACACTCGCTGTTCGCGTCCTTCTTCCAGCGGCGTACCGATTCCGGCAGGCGTATAGAAAGCGGGAATGCCTGCTCCGCCGGCCCGGATTTTCTCGGCCAGCGTGCCTTGGGGCAGCAACTGGACCTCCACTTCTCCCGACAAGGCTTGACGCTCGAATTCTTTGTTTTCTCCGACGTAGGAGGCCACGATTCGGGAGATTTGCCGATTGCGCAGCAGAATTCCCAGCCCCCAGTCGTCGACGCCGCAATTGTTCGAGATGACGGTCAGGTTTTTGACGCCGCGCTCGGCAAGAGCTGAGATTAAATTTTCGGGAATGCCGACAAGTCCGAATCCGCCGACCATCAAAGTAGCTCCATCATGAATATCGGCAACGGCCTCTGCAAACGAGGTCCATACTTTCTTCCGCATCATCGTTGTTCAACTCCCCGCTCCAAAATGATGGCAATGCCTTGGCCGCCTCCGACGCATAACGCCGCCATGCCGTAACGAGCTTCCCGGCGAGCCATCTCATGCAGCAGCGTCACGACGATGCGCGCACCGCTGGCGCCGATGGGATGACCCAGCGCGATTGCGCCGCCGCCCACGTTTAGTCGGCTGTCGTCCAGCCCGAAATGTTTTGCGAATACCAAAGCTTGCGAAGCAAACGCCTCGTTGGCCTCAATGACATTAATATCGGACATAGAGAGACCGGCCTTAGCCAATGCCATTTCGGCGGCCGGAATGGGTCCAAGCCCCATGAAGGCCGGATCTACACCTACAACGGCGCAGGATCGGATGGTGGCTAACGGCGTCAAATTGTGCGCCTCGGCTTCCCGGCGGCTTGCTAACACAAGAGCGGCAGCGCCATCGTTGATGCCGGAGGCGTTGCCGGCTGTCACCTTTCCGCCCTTCGCAAACGCCGGACGGAGCTTCGACAGGGCATCCATCGTCGTATCGGAACGAATGTATTCGTCATGATTGGCTATGAGAGCGGGGCCCCGGCTCTGGGGTATTTCTATCGGTATGATTTCTTCCCGGAAGCGGCCGGCCGCCACCGCCGATGCGGCCTTCATCTGACTGCGATGCGCGTAACGGTCCAATTCCTCGCGCTCCAGACTATAGGCCTCGCAAATATTTTCTGCGGTTATCCCCATGTGGACATCGTTCTGAGCGCACCATAATCCGTCGACAATCATGCTGTCCTTGATCATCCGGTCGCCCATCGGAAGACCGGAGCGGGAATTTTGCAGCAAGTGGGGGGAGCGGCTCATATTCTCCATGCCGCCTGCAAGGAGAATTCCGCCTTCGCCGCTTCGAATCGAACGATAGGCCAGTTGTACCGCCATCAATCCCGAACCGCACACCTGATTGACCGTTGTAGCGGGCACGCTGACGGGGAGTCCCGCTTTGAGCGCCGCTTGTCTGGCCGGATTCTGGCCCAGTCCCGCTTGCAGCACGTTGCCCATAAACACCTCCTGTACGTCGGAAGCGGAAATACCTGACCGTTCGATTGCCGGAGCAATGACGGCCGCTCCCAGATCGACAGCGCTTATATCTTTGAACTGACCGTTAAATTTGCCAATGGCAGTTCTGACAGCGCTTACAATGATAACTTCCTGTTCTTTCATGCCAGCCTCACTCTCCCTTTCCATTTACCCTGAACTTCGACTCTTCCGATGGTTTTAATTGTAAAGAAGACTTATTTATATGTAAAATAGATATAATTCATATCTTTAATTACAAAATAGAATAAATGGTGAGGGCGATGGCATATGGATCTTCCATATTTACGTTATTTTATTGAAGTGGCGGAGCAAGGGAGCTTTTCCAGGTCGGCCGAGAGTCTGCATATCTCGCAGCCTGCGTTAAGCAAGGCGATCAAGAATATGGAAGAGGAGCTAGGCGTGGTATTGTTCAACCGCTCGACGCGGCATCTGCAGTTAACGGATGATGGGGATGTTTTTTTACGATACGCTCGGGCGATGCTTGCCATGTCCCGTGATCTGCAGTCGTCACTAAACGAAGGGAAACAATTGAAGAGAGGAAATATTTCGTTTGGGCTGCCGCCCGTTATCGGAGCAAGCTTGTTCCCCGCTATCATTGCTGACTTTCGTCGAACCTACCCACGCGTCCGGCTTCAGCTTCTGGAGGAAGGCGGAAAGGTGGTGGAACAGCAAATTCGGGAGGCGAAGCTGGATCTTGGCGCCGTTGTGCTGCCTGTAGACGAGTCGCTGTTCGACGCCTTTCCTTTGGCCAAGGAACGTCTATCGCTTATCGTACATGCGGACCATCCTCTGGCGAGGCAACGTTTGGTTCGGTTATCGGAGCTTCGGGAGGAGCCGTTTATTTTGTTCAAGGAGGGTTTCTCCTTGTACGACCGCGTTCGGGACGCCTGTATTCGAGAGGGCTTTGAGCCTGATATTGTTTTCGAAAGCTCGCAGTGGGATTTTATCGGCGAGATGGTAGGCGCAGGGCTCGGAGTTGCCTTTCTTCCGCCTACCGTGGCTAAGAAACTCGTTACGGAAAACGTGAGCGTTATTGCAGAGACGGACCCGCCAATCGCGTGGGATTTGGCGATCATCTGGAGTCGACAGCATTATTTGTCCCACGCCTCCAGAGCATGGCTGCAGCATATTCGCGAGTGGAACGAAAAAACGAACCGTCGGAAGTCTTAATCTTTAAGATGGAGTGCTCTTGTATCTACATGGACAATTGTTAGTTGGATTGCGGATGAGGCTCATTCGAACATAGGATTGATAAGTAATGTGCATGTGCCGTCTAATTGGCGTCTATGTCTTGTTTTAAACAATGTAACTACAATGAACTTATTGCTTAATTGATATTCTTGGAGGTGCTTCCGTTGAAGGGAGTTGCAATTCTGTGGAAAGACAAGGTGCGCAATGGTTCAATTACGGTTACACATGGGGACATTGAGAGTGGACGTTTCATTTACGGCCAAGGCACTTATGATTCTATTAATCAAACCTTTCAAATGGATGTCGCGAGTAGACTAGAGCTGCAAGTCAGCAATGAGAGTATTCAGTTGGGCGCCCACTCGACCATCCTATCGATCAGGACGGATCAGCATGCCTTTAGCTTTTACTTGAGAGACGTGACTAAAGCCTATCCAATCTATATAAAGGAATACGAAGTCATCATTACGGTATCCGAGAACGCTAGCGATTATGAACAAATCGTCAAGACTGTCCATAACCAGGGGATGCAGACGAATCTTGAACGGCTGGAGGACGAGCCAGAAGAGAGCTACGAAACGGCGGCGAATGCCACTCGCCCCCTAATGACTCCCGTATGGCTGGGATTGTCTAGAGATATACGTATTTTCGAGTCGGATTATCGGGGGGGCGGCGAAAGCGACATCGATCGTATGTGGGATAACATCCGGCCGCGAAATGCGGGTGAGCGGGTGTATCTGGAGGAGACCAGCGGGACAGGCGTTCAATATAGCTACTTATTGGGGAGAGGCTTGGGTTGCGAGCATCGGTTGACTCGCAGACTCCATAATGGCATTTTTCCGATCGTTGAGGCTGTCATACAAGATCAAGACATCCGCTATGAGAATACAGCATTCGTTTCCTTTGAGAGAAGCCCATTATCGGTGTCGACCCTTAAGGGGACTCCGTATTTAAAGGCAGATCAGTATGGTGTTGGATATATGTTTACGCCGGAGCAGCGTGCGGAATATGAAGGGCTTATAGAATTAGAGCCGCCTTCGGAAGAGGAGGCTGTCTATTATTCGAGGACCGTTGCAACGAATCAGGCACGCGTTCCAAGGTATGCGTGGTTCAAAAATCCATTTGTGGTTAATATCGAGCGAACGTTTGATGGCGAGGCTGGGCTTGGCATGTTTAGCTCTGACCGTGTATTTGTTGTATCCAAGATCAATGGCCGTCCGATGCCGCAGGAGGAAGTGGCCATATTGCTAAGTCCAGGCGAATCGGCGGTCTACGAATTTTATATCCCGCATCAGCCCATTAGTCGCAGCCGGGCCAAGCAGCTTGGATTACAGGACTTTACGATAAAACATCGGGAATGTGTCGATTTCTGGGCAGCCAAGCTGCAGAATACGATGGAGATTAAGCTCCCGGAGCGGCGGATTCAAGAGATGATGCAGGCGGGATTTATGCATCTGGATCTGATTAGCTATGGATTGGAGCCGGAGGGGCCCTTAGTGCCGATGATTGGTGTATATACGGGAATAGGGTCCGAAAGCTCTCCTATCATTCAATATTTCGATTCCGTTGGGGCACATACGAATGCGGAACGGGCGCTTCAATTTTTTCTGGATAAGCAGCACGAAAGTGGTTTCATTCAAAATTTTGGAGGCTATATGCTGGAGACTGGTGCTGCACTTTGGAGTATGGGCGAGCATTACCGCTATACCAGGGATGAAGCATGGGTGGATAAAATAAAGCCGAAGCTCATCAAAGCTTATCATTTCCTGATGGATTGGCGTAATCGGAATCTGCGCGAGGAGCTGAGGGGAAGGGGCTATGGGATGCTGGAAGGGAAAACAGCGGATCCCGAGGATCACTTCCGTTCTTATATGCTTAATGGCTTTGCTTTTGTAGGCTTAAAGCGTTTAGCCGAGATGCTGTTATTGAGCGATAAGGCGCTGTCTGAGCAAATTCTTGAGGATGCCGATGCAATGAAGCAGGACATCCGTGTATCGCTGAAGGAGGCCATAGCTCGATCGCCGGTTATTCCGCTTGGCGATGGGAGCTGGATCCCGACATGTCCGCCTTGGGCGGAGTATACGGGACCGCTGGCGTTGTATGCAGACGGAGGGAGCTGGGGCACGCATGGATCTATTGCTGCCCGAGACTCCTTGCTAGGACCGTTATATTTGGTCATTCAGGAAGTGCTTGAGCCCGATGAACAGGAGACGTCATTTCTATTGCAGTTCCATAATGAATTATTTTGTTTACGCAATGTGGCATTAAGTCAGCCTTATTATAGCATTCACCCATGGATCCATCTTAAGCGTGGAGAGACGAAGGCGTTTCTCAAGACATTTTATAATGGCTTGGCTAGTTTGGCTGATCGGGAAATCTATACTTTCTGGGAGCACTTTTGGCATGCGAGTCCGCATAAGACTCACGAAGAAGGATGGTTTCTTATGCAGTGCCGGTGGATGCTCTATATGGAGGAAGGGCAGACCTTAAAGCTGCTTCCGGGTATTCCGAGGGCATGGATGGAGCATGGGAAGACGATTTCTCTGCATCGAGCTGCCAGTTATTTTGGTCCATTCTCCATGGTGATTGAATCCAATATCCAAAACGGCAGTATGACGGCTACGATTGAGTTTTATTCCGATCGACTCCCTGAAACGGTTGAAATACGTTTGCCGCATCCGCAAGGGAAACAGGCATGGCGTGCGAGCAACGGCAGCTATAATCCGGACAGGGAATCGGTTGTCATTGCGGTATCGAGTTCGATTACACAGGTTATACTTGAATTCTAGTGTCCATTCAGGTGTCCCTTCCTCTCTTGGAGGAGGGGACCTTTGCTTTATTTGCGGCTATCTTCGCTTTCGATTCTGAGATAGACAATTGTTCGTTCCAACATGGACAATCATTAGCTGTGATGACAGATCAAAGAGCGAGGCATGAAATACAGATGATTTGTTCATGCAAGCTCTAAGCAGCGTTCATGTTCGAATGGAAGCGTTTTATTTATACTTTGGTTACAGACAAAATAAAAGCAAGCGTGGTGAATTTCTATTGGCAAAACTTATACAAATGATGGACCGAAGCAGCGGCGTACTGCGAAATCCGAAAAATCGATTGCTGAAGGAGATTATTAGACATAAGTACTTCTATATTCTTCTGACCCCTGTTGTGATCTACTTTGCTGTATTTGCTTATGCTCCTATGTACGGTGTCGTTCTTGCCTTTAAGGATTTTAATTACGCCAAAGGGATTATGGGCAGTCCCTGGAACAACTTCGAGAATTTCAGGGCCGTTCTGGGCAATCCCGATTTTATTGGAGCTTTCCGAAACACGGTCTTAATCAGTTTGGGTCGACTGGTCATCGAATTCCCGGTTCCCATTATTCTGGCCTTGTTGCTGAATGAAATATCCAAAAGCAAGCTGAAACGGATTTTCCAAACCGTGTTTACTTTTCCGCATTTCATAAGCTGGGTTGTCTTAAGCGGTATTATTATCGGTATCTTCAGTGATCAAGGTTTATGGAATCAACTCCTTGTTACATTTGGATTGGAGAAAAAATCAGTATTAACCGATCCTAACAGCTTTACAGCGATGATATTCCTCTCAAGTATATGGAAGGAGGCCGGGTGGTCATCCATTTTGTATTTGGCGACAATCGCTAGTATAAACCCCGAGCTGTATGAGGCAGCCTCCATAGACGGCGCGAACAGGTTCCAGCAGATGAAGGCGATTACGTGGCCGGTTGTAAAGACGACAGCGGCGATCCTGCTCATCCTGGCCGTGGGGAATCTAATGAACGGCGGATTCGATCAGATCTTTAATCTCTATAACCCTATCGTTTATAGCCATGTGGATATTATAGATACCTTTGTTTATCGAAGCGCCTTCCTGGATTCGACCGGATTCGGATTTTCAACGACGGTGGGAGTGTTGAAGTCAGTCATAAATTTTGCCTTTTTGTTTGGAGCTAATTATATCGTCAAGGTCGTTTGGAAAGAGGAGGGATTGTAGGTGAAGCGCAGATTTAGTGTCATTGATGTATCCATTACCCTATTCCTCGGACTCGGCGCTGTTCTTGCTTTATTTCCTTTTTACCAGACGCTTATGTTATCCTTTTCCACCATTAGCGATTTTGGAGGCGGCAAGGTATTTCTATTGCCGAAGCAGTTTGATCTTTCTTCTTATAAGTACTTGTTTATGGAAGGCAAAGTGACGAGAGGGCTGTTTATATCGGTCATTGTAACGGTACTGGGAACTGCGGTGAGCTTGATCGTTACGACGACAGGGGCCTATGCATTATCCAAAAAAACATTGCCAGGGAGAAACTTTGTCTTTAATGCGATCATTGTTACGATGTTTTTCTCAGGCGGACTAATCCCTACGTATTTGCTTCTTCAAAAGCTTCACATGCAAAATAATTTGCTAGTCATGATTCTTCCCGTAGCTGTTAACGCTTTTAACCTAATTCTTATGAAAAACTTTTTTAATGGCATCTCGCCTGAGCTGGAAGAGTCCGCCAAGATGGACGGCGCGAATGACATCTTGATTTTAATGCGAATTGTGGTCCCGGTGTCATTGCCCATTATTTTTACAATGATGTTGTTCTACGCAGTTGAACGCTGGAATGAGTGGTGGCTGCCTATGCTGTTCCTCAATGATTCGAAGCTGTATCCCCTTCAGCTTGTGTTAAGAAATGCGATTGCCAATGTCAATCAAATCCTTAATAATACGGCCGGAGCACAGCTTGCGGCAGGTATTAAAAATATCTATGGCGACTCTGTTAAATCCGCGATGATCATTATCTCTGCCGTACCTATTATCGTGGTGTATCCATTTATCCAGAAGTACTTCGCCTCTGGCATCATGATCGGTTCTATCAAAGGTTAATACTAGCGAAAGCTATTATTATACAGGATTATAAGAAAAAAAAGGGAGGATCCACAATGAAAAGGCAGCTTATTAAATCGTCTGTATTGCTAAGCTTGTTGCTAGTGCTTGTTGTTTCAGCTTGTAGTAATAACGGGAACCAACCAGCGGCATCAACTGACCCAACAGCCAGCAACAATGAGTCTGGTGAAACTGCAGCTCCCACGTCAGATCCCAATGCGGAAAAGATCGAGCTTACCGTTTCAACCTGGAATATTCAAGAAGGCTTTGACGATCCAGGCGCAAAAAACGACACGATTGCCAACAACATGCAGGAAAAGTTTAATTTGACGCTTAAACCGGTTCAGGTAACCTGGGATGATTGGACTGAGAAATATAAAATTTGGGCCACTTCCAATCAGTTGCCTGACATGTTCGTCAATAATTTGGTAACGGATGACCCCGGTCTTTATGTGACGTGGGCGGAGCAAGGTATTATAAAACCGCTTCCTGAGGATATGAGCAAATACCCAAATCTGGCCAAGATCTTGGAACTTCCTTCTGTACAGCCGTTGAAACTAGACGGGAAATATTACATGATTCCAAGGCTGACCTATGATAACTCAGATGATTGGGTGTTGGACAGACCCATTAGATATCGCAAGGATTGGGCTGCCGAGGCAGGATATACATCCGATCCCAAGAGCTTCGACGAATTTGTGGCTATGACCAAGGCCGTATTGGCCAAGCATCCTAACGCTGTAGGTTTGGCTGTAAATAACAATCAGACTTTACTTACCCACTTCCTGGGCAGCTACCCTGAGATGGCCAATATTAAATCTTGGGTGAAAGAAGACAACAGGTGGATACCTTCTTATGCCTCATCGAAGGTGAATCAAGGCGTGCAGGAGCTTAGATCCTTATATGAGCAAGGAATTCTGGATAAGGATTTCGCAATTCAGAAGGTTGGCGATGGTCCGAATAAGTTCTTGAATGGGCAGGCATTCGCCGTATATGGCGGCGGTATCAGCCTTGATCTGCTGAATCAGTTCGAGAAAGCGAATCCCGGAGTGACTGCGGCAGAAGGTATCGGACTTATGTCCATGTGGCCGGCAGCAGATGGAAAAAAATATACCTTTGCGGAAACACCATACTGGTCGGAAATGTTCTTTAGAGCGGATCTGGATGATGCCAAATTCGACCGCGCCTTGCAACTGATCGATTATATGGCATCCGAGGAATTTGCCGTGCTCGTCAAAAACGGGATTGAAGGCGTAGATTTTAAGATGGAGAATGGCAAAGCGGTTTCCTTGCTCACGCAAGATGAATCATTAGCTAAAAAATATCCGATTATTAACGTGATCTCCTATTTGGGAGCATGGAATCAAGGATTCATTTATTCCGGCAAACAAACGTTAAATACAAATCCTACGATGGCCGCATACGAGCAATTGCAAATCGATACGTTTAACAAATTAAAAGCAGAGGGTACGCCCATCCCTATTAACTTTGATGTGCTGCTGCTATCCACTCCTGCCAAAGACGCCATTGGCGGATTAACGGCTACGGCTATGGATGATCTGTACAAGGTCATTCTGGGCAAAGAAGATGCGGTTACGATGTGGCAGAATGCGGTTAAGAGTTATGATGCAAAGGGGCTTCAAGAAGCCATTACCGAGGTAAACGCTAAAGCGGCAGAGCTAGGGATCAACTAAGAGTAAGGGGATGCAGTCGAGATCATAATGCTGCATCCCCCTTTCTATAAGAAGGAGAATCATCATGCGTATAGGTGTCATTGGATACGGTCTTAGAATTCAGAACATCGTGGAATACTTGCTGGCTTCCAACGAGGATGTAAAACTGGCAGCCATTACGGATATCAACTGGAGTAAAGTTGGTGCACAGCTTGCGGAAAAAGGGAGAGACATTGCAGCCATTGCGATGTATTCGGATGCGGATGAAATGTTGGACAAGGAGCAACTGGATGGCGTATTAATCGGAACGAGATGCTCCCTGCACACGGTAATGGCGAAGAAGGTATTGCTTCGTAATTTGCCCTTGTACCTGGAGAAGCCCGTAGCCACGACGATGGTTGATCTGCTTTCGCTCAAAGAATCCGCCGAACGCTCTGCGAGCGAGGTCATTGTTTCCTTCCCATTAAGAAATACGGCACTTGTTAGAACGGCGAAAGAAATCGTGGATTCAGGCAAGCTAGGAACGATCGAGCATGTGCAAGCGATCAATAATGTGCCCTATGGCGGCGTCTACTTCCATGATTGGTATAGAGACGAGAAGGAAACGGGAGGGTTGTTCCTTCAGAAGTCTACGCACGACTTTGACTATATCAACCACCTGCTCGGCATTAAGCCGGTCGCGATTTGCGCGATGAAATCCAAGCAGATTTTTAAGGGCACTAAGCCTGCAGGGTTATATTGCAAAGACTGCGAGGAATACAAGAGCTGTCCGGAAAGCCCTTATGTGCTTAAGCATTTCAAGTCCGAGCCAGATATGTACATTCAGGGGGAGATGTGCTCATTCGCCACGGACACGGGCAATGAGGATTCCGGCAGTGCGATCATTCAGTATGAAACCGGCATGCATGTGAGCTATTCTCAGAACTTTTTTGCCAGAAAAGGCGCAGAGGCAAGAGGAGCCAGACTGTTGGGCTACAAGGGCACTTTAGAATTTGATTTCTATACGGAGGCTATCAAAGTCTATATGCATAACACGCCTAGGGTCGAAACGTATCAATTGGACTCCTCGCAGATGTCCCATGGGGGTGGTGATGCCATTCTTGTCCATAACTTTATCCAGGTTATGAAAGGAGAGGAGAAGTCGGGAACCCCGTTAAAAGATGGGCTCCTAAGCGCCTTAATGTGTTTAAAAGCGACCCATTCATCAGAAACACATACCTTTAAGACAATAGCATGGGAATAACTATTGGGAGGTTGCAAGATGAGAGGTTTAAAGTGGATTAGAATAAGGAAAGATCTCGCCGGATTTCTTTCATTTTCGCTGCTTGCATTATCACTAGGAAGTATCCAGCCGACGTATGCTGCAGATGAGGATTTGCCCATAGGCAATACGATAGAAAGTAATGCTCTGGTCGTGGAACTGGATCCGAATTATCCCCAAGTTATTACGTACACCCTAAAAGACAACAATGGTTTTATCGAGGGAAGCGAACCACAGGCTAACGTTTCAGATTATCGAATATCGATCAACGATGTCGATTATGCAGCGTCAGTTACGTTTGCTGTAGAGTCAGCCAATAGCGCGGAATATATCGTTACGGTCAATGACGTGGATCTTGATGGAGCGGGTCCGTTAACAATGAGAGCGGTTACGTTAAAATATCTCTTCATGGTTGAAGGGACGACGTTGACCAAGAAAATCACGGAAATTACCGGTGATGATGCAAGCGCTCCGTTCCGTGTGCAATTAAAGTATCCGATTATGAGTGTCAATGATGCCACTATGGCTGACACTGGAGTTGCAGTATCCAATATAGGCGGAGTTCAATCGCCTACCTTGGGCTATACCTATAATCAAACAAGTGACTTTATATGGACATTGCAGGATATGTACGATGCGTATATCGTTTATAATTCTGATTTATTTAGGGATAGGCATTTTATGGAGCAGGTTGCTTACGCATTTGTATGGAACGATAAAGCTGTTGGAGGCGTCTATACGCCGAGCTCTTTTGATCGTCCTTATACGATGCGGCTTCGTTATAATGACAATGCCGCAAAGACGGCGGATATTTATGATGGCGTTTATTATCACAGATTGGTTGATGGCCATCGTCCACAGAATGAGAGTGAATTAGGAGTACTGAATGAGGTATGGTATGAAAGTCAAATTCATATAGGCCAGGACAGCAACAACAATGGTCAAGTGGATTGGCAGGATGGTGCTCTATGGATCAGAGAGCAGATTCCGCAAATGCCTGAGGTATTAAGAGAATTCTTTAATGGTGGAAACTGGCATCAGACGCATGGAGCATTTCCGGGTCCAGGCGGGTTATCCTCCACCTTTAAGGGCTTTACAGTAGTGAATAGCAGCTTGGATCATTTGGAGGAAGCTCAAAGACAAACCTTTAATATGACGGATGGGGTTGGGAAGCAATCCTATGAATATGTCGGTTGGAATGGCCGGGGACATGATTATGGCTGGCCTAGTATAAATGAGATTTATTACAATCCGGCACTGGGAACGGATGCCAAGATGGCTGAAGCCAAATCAGCTATGGAAGTCTATGGCGGAGACTTATCTTTCCACGTGAATATGACGGATATGACGACGAATAGTAATGCCTATTTGAGAGGGAATACTCCGCATATTTATGGAAATGCGGAAATAGCAACAGACGGCTTACAATATGGTACTACTGTATTTGGTTGGGATGCATACCAGATTAGCCATTATGCGGATGTGAAGGCGGGTTATCCATTTAACCGCCAGGATGATTTTGTAGATCGTTTCTGGTCGCCGCTAATTATCTATCAGGATGTCATGATCGATTATCCTAAGGGTGAGTATGGGAAGGCGGAAGAACGTTATGCCAAAAAGAGAGAAATTGATCATTGGGCGGCTCTTGGTACTTACGCAGCTACTGAATATTACGATGCTGAGAAGCGGCTTAATGGGGGATATATCTTTAAGGTAGAAAATCGTGCACCGGCCGTGCTTGATAGCTTTATCAATGCAGGGAAAACGGTATTCCACTCTACGCGTACCTATCAAACTCAGCCGCAGGATTATATTTGGGGTACGATATACAGTGATACAGAAAGAAATGGAAATGTGAATATTGGATATGACCAAAACCGAAGTGCAATTGCACTTACGAAGATGACATTTTTGTACAGCTTGCTTAACGGTTATTTAGCTCAATATGGGATTCAAGAATATGAGGATACGGAAACCCGTACCTATACACGTTGGGGAGATAACGTCATCTACGAGTATGACAAAGCAACCCAAAAGATTACAGTGACTAATGATGATGTTGTTATAGCAAGAGGTACCGATCGCTTTATTCCAGCGTTTGATGGCACGGATCGTATATTTGTTTATGGTGTAGAGGCGGGTCATGCCAATACGTGGAAACTTCCTGAAGGCTGGGGCAGCTACAGTACGCTTGATTTATTTGAATTGACCTCGGAAGGAAGAAGCTACGTAGATACGATTTATGTGAATAGTGGTCAGGTAACGCTTAACACGAAAGCATTAACAGGTTATGTTCTTGTACCATCTAATAACAATAATCGTGAGGTCATTCATGGTACAAATCTTAGTCTGCATGCCAAGGTTACGGCATCATCGCATACGGAGGATGGATATAATAGCACAACTCAATCGTATACAGGTACTGAGTTTAGAACCATTACGAATGAAAACGCTCCTGACGGAGACTGGACTACCGTTCTTAAGGACATGACATCTACAATGATTGATAGTCAAGGGACGATTACCTATCAAGCAGTAGTATTAGGAGCCTTCACAGCAGATGGTGTTCAAAGCAGTTATTGGACTCCCAATATTAACACTTCAGTAGGCAGTGTTGATTTGGCAGATGGTGAAGCCTGGGTGGAGTATGATCTAGGCGAGTACTCGCCGATCAACAAATTCGTTATCCAGGAAGTAGGGGCGGATGGCGACAAAGTAACCTCCTTCCGAATCGATTATTTCTCAGCGCCATGGGGTAAATTCCTGCCGCTGTATAGTGGTACGAATATTCCACTAACTGTCATAGAAACGGATACTGTTTTTACGAATAAAATTAGGCTTGTCATTACTGGAGCGGAATCAAATTCACCGAAAATTAGCGAGTTTGAGATCTATGGCGCCGAGCAGTACACAAGGGATTTTAACGATAATCTTGAGGATGATTTGCAAATTGTGAAAGGTAATCAGCTCTCGCAGTTAGTTGTTTCCAATGGGGAACTACAGATTCAGGGTGGGGAGTTTCTAGCTATTGACAACAACTCTCCAATGGTTGAGGACGGCATTTACTCCTTTAAGATGAAGTTTACGGGCTCAGGGGGAGCAGGCGCAGTTCTCCGCTATGCCTCTCCGGAATCGTACACATGGATCGGCTTTCAGTCCGGTGGCGCTGTCAGGATGCGAACATTTAATGAAGATTTGGAAGAATGGGTTGAGCGGTCATTTTCTGCGTCAAATACGGGGGATGGCGAGTGGCATCAGATCGATATCGAATACATCGATCAGAATGTATGGATTAGGATCGATAACATTGATGTGTATTATGGAGAATTAACACATCCGGGCCAAGAGCAGCCAATCCTTGCAGGTAAAACCGGCTTTACGGTTTGGGGAGATGCAGAAGCTGCCTTTGATAATGCTTCTATATCCATTTCAAATCCGGAGTCTAACCCTGTATCAGCTATAGAGGCTCAGGCTATCATAGGTTCGACAACTGGAAGCACAGCTATTCAAGCAGCCGTTGATGCAGGAAATCGTCTGGTGCTCAAACTGTCTGAACGCAGCATGAGCGTGCCTAATGCAGGCGATCTTGCACCTGTGGGAGCAGGGATTACTGACCCTTATCTATCGGGAACGGATATTAGCGATGTAAGTGCAGGTGTGTATGTAGGGGTCTATGAAGTGGATAGCAGCAACCAGGTGGCAGGTTTTAAGCTGCTGCAGCTTACAAAAGAAAATATTAAAGCCGCACCGGTTCCTGCTAAGGAATTGTCTGCCACGGTGTCTCAGGGCAATGCCGTCCAGACGAGCAAGGTAGAAGCTGTTGCAAGGTTGGGCAATCAGCTTGTTATTCAACTGTCTTCTGATAGCATAGTCGTACCGTACATTGGCGATTTAGCGCCTGCAGGAGCTGGAGTCATACAATCGTATACATCAGGTGCAGACATAAGCGGAGTAAGCGCAGGTCAATATATAGGCGTTTATGAAGTAAATAGCAGTAATCAGGTGCTTGGCTTTAAGCTTCTACAGCTGACAATCGACGATATAAAGCCGACCCCGGCACCGGAATTAGCTGCGACAGTAGCGCAGGGAAGTGCAATGGGAACAAGTCGTTTCAACGCTGTAGTCGCAGCGGGCAATAAGCTGGTCATTCAATTTTCATTTCATCCGATTGTTACACCTTTCATAGGCAATCCTGCACCGATAGGAGCAGGAGTAACGAATCCGTATACGTCAGGCGCCAATCTATTTGGTGTTAGTGCAGGGATGTATGTAGGTGTCTATGAAGTAGATAACAATAATCAGGTGCTTGGCTTTAAGCTGCTGCAGTTGGCAGAAGGGGATATTAGGACGACACCAGAGCCGACAGCTACGCCATGTCCGACATCGACACCAGGGCCAACAGCAATACCAAGGCCAACAGCAACACCAGGGCCGACACCGACGCCAACCCCGACATCAACAGCTACGGTGCCAACAACACCGACGCTAACAGCAACACCAACGCATGCACAGTCGTTTAGTGATGTGGCAGGTCATTGGGCAGAGGCAGGCATACAAGATGCGATTAACCGTGGAATCGTGACGGGCTATTCGGATCGTACGTTTAAACCGAAGCAGCAGGTGACCCGTACAGAATTTACTGTCATGCTTATGCGCGGATTAAAGCTTGAGTCACAGGGTACAAGCATATTCTTCTCAGATGCAAGCGCTATTGCAGCATGGGCGGAGCAAGCCATTACCCAGGCTGTTGAGGCTGGACTCATCTCGGGTTATGAGGACAATACCTTCCGTCCGAATGCCATTATGACACGATTGGAGATGGCGGTAATCGCAGCCAAAGCATTGGGCTTATCGCTCGAGGCCGTGTCGACAATGGGGTTTGCAGATGATCAGGATATTCCGGCTTGGGGTAAGGCAGCTGTTGCAGCTGCCAAACAGGCCGGAATTATGAAAGGACAGTTAGACAATAGGTTTAATCCCAACGGATTAGCGACCAGAGCAGAAGCATTGACCGTCATACTCCGATTACTGGACGCTCAAGTGGAGTAACAGAATGGAGCCACCCTGAATGTGATTCATATTCAGGGTGGTTTTAATAAATAACTTATTGGGTAACGAGGAGGATCTACGTGGGAGATTTAAAAGATCGATCAACGTCTTACATTCGTGTATTTACAGTGGAACCGGAAAATCATATTGAATATAAAAGAAGATTTGCAAAGGCGGTTACGCGCAGTGACTTAGGGAACAAAATTCATTTTTCAGCTATGCGGGCAATGGAATTAGACGATGAGGGAGCTATTAAAGACTTCAATCAACAACTAGACCTTTATACGAAGCACTATAAGCTTGGAGAGATTTTGTGGTTGTTTTATAAATTTTTGTATGCTTCAAATTTGAATTCTTTTATTGATGAGGTTAAGGACAGAGGACTTTATATCTTTGATATTTGGGGATATGTGCCGGGCTCGTTCTCAAACCGGTCGTCATGGGGTGAATATGAAGTGCCGGAGCAAGCCGCCGCTTATCTTAGGAAGTCTTTGGGCAGCAAGTTCATGGGCTTCGATAATGGTGAGCAGGATGGGCGATATATTGGTGCTTATACGCCAATGATTTGTCCGGTAGATAGTAACAGGAAGAGTCAGTATTTACACTTTCAGCGTCATTTCGAGCAGCTTGGGAATCATTTTGATAATCAGACATCTGTCGTCTGTTCTTTGACCTTTTGTCATTATTTTGCCAAGGAAGGCAACGCTATTATAATCGGAGCGGAAACAGCGCAGGCGCTCCCGAATGCCAACATATGGTACTCCTATTTAAGAGGGGCAGGAAAGCAATACGGTCTGTTATGGTTCGGCAATGCTTCAATTTGGAATCGCTTTGGCTACAAGGATTATGAAAGAGCAGGTGTGGAGAATGGCTACGAATTTGGACCCGATGCGGGGACTAGCTTAAGCCTGCTGCGCAGACTTATTTACATTGAATACATGTACAATTGCGATATTCTTGGCTTGGAATGGGGCTTTACGATGCCGGATAGCGAGGATGATACCGGAACTAAGCTAACACCAATTGGACAAATTCAAACCGAGGCTGTCCAATTCGTTGCTAATAATGGATATCCTGGCATAATGTACACGCCAGCTGCAGTGTTGATGGACTTCTTTAATGGCTGGACACCGCCAAGACATCTATATACCCATGAATACTACAAGGTGTGGGGGAATCTTCCTTATGAGGAAGGCGATTATCAGACGCATGCTTTGTTTACAATGCTATTTCCTGGCTACGAAAATTCAGGCTTCTATCGTGATGAGAGAGGCTTTCTGACTGCTACACCGTATGGAGATATGACGGATGTTATTTTCTCGGATGCGGATCAGCAAATATTGAACAGCTATCACACGATTATTTTAGCTGGCAAAGTCACTCTGGATGTAGAGCTTTATGATAAGCTCCGTGGATTTGTAGAAGGCGGAGGGCATTTGATTGCGACTGCAGATGTCATTCTATCAGCTCAACTGCCTCAGGAGTACGTGAATCAGGTATTAGACTTTGTCGGAATCAAAAAGCTAGGGGAGCTGCAAGCTTACACTTCGGATGAGACGATCCAATTCAGAAGTAAGGATTTTGAGGAAAAAGCATTTGAAGCATACAGCATCGAACCCAATGATGGAGTGGAAATTGTTGCTCGATTGTCGGATACAGGAACGCCATTCATTGTATGCAATGCCTTGAAGCAGGGCAAGGTTAGCTTTATTGCTTCTCCCTTCGGGCTGAACATGAACAAATTGCAGGAGTGCAAGCTGGAGGAGAGAGAAACCAAATATCTTGTAGGTGAAGATATCGTTACAGAGAAAATTATGACCGCAGCAGACAATGTTGATGGTAAAGATTTGCCTATGTACTATGATTTCCTATCCACAGTCAAGCAATATCTAGGAAGCTGCTTAAATGAAATGAAAATGGTTGAGATAACGAATAGGAGCCTTCAGTGCATAGTGAATACTTGTGAAGACGGCTCCTTTTTAGCGGCGATTGTGAATAATAGCTCCTCTACTCAAATGTTTGATTTTGTTAGCAATAAGTATGGATTTTCGATAGAATCTGAGCTGCCAATTCCAGCCTTGCCGGAGGATTTGATCGGATACTATGCGAAGGAATTCCAACATGAGGAGAACGCTGAAGAAGGTTCGGGAAGCATGGCGATTAAACCAGCAGATATTCGAATATTCCGCTTGAAAGCTAGTGAATGGACGTTTCAAACACAAGAAGTAAGCTTCCCTGCTGATTCTACGAAAGGCAAGTTTCTGGCAATCAGAAACATTAGTTCCTTGAAGACAGAGCTATTGACCAAACCTACGTTCAAGCATCACTTTCAGGGTGTTAAGCTGGATGCTTCTTATTTCATTGAGAAGGATATGGAGTGGCTGCGACAGGAAGCATCGTCTATACGACGATACAAGGTTGAAGTCATTATTGATTTCTCTAGCATGCTTAATCATTATCCGCAGCTGTCGCTTTTGAATAACATTAAAGACCGTTATGAAGAAGGTAGGAAATCAATTGCGTTAACGTTTGAGAAGGCTGCATTATTGGGCTGTAAAAGGGCGATCTTCATTTTGCATCGCAATGCCGAAAATCATATTACTGTAGAAGATGCGGTAGAACAGATGGCAGCCTCGCTGAAGGGGATTTGTGCAGATGCTGCGAAATATGGGATTACTATTTATCTTCAAAATGGCACGAAGGGCCGACTGTTGAAATCTACCGAGGAGACTGTAAGTTTCGTGAAAAAGTTGCAGATTCATAACCTTAAGTTTGCCTTTAATCTGGCACATAGTATTGCAGTAGGCGAACAGCCCGAAGCTGCGCTGGCTAAGTACAAGGATGATATTGGCGGCCTCCTGCTAAGTGTTCCTGGAAGAGATGACTACGGTCAATATTTTGATAAGCATTGTCCGCTTTATCAGTCAGATGAACAACTAGCTGAGCTTATACACACCTACTCTAAATCGTCTATGGCTGAAGGGGTATTGGATTTCGTGTGTCAGGATGCGCTCTATGACAACTGGAACGAAGTGTACTTAGATATAAAAACATTGAAAACAGTAGATTGTTGACAATTAATCGAAAGAGACAGTAAGATAAAGCAAAAAACAGAGGAGAACTAACGATGGATGAACTCCACTTTTTTGCGAAATATGCATGCAATTTGACGGCGGAAAACTTCCCTTCGCTAACAGGGAGACGCAGAACGCATGTGACAACGGATACCGAAGTGCTGCTGCTGGGGGACAGCCACGGATGGGGCCAGGGCTCGCCGGAATATGATGATCATTCGGCCAGCCGCCCTCATATGGCGGCCCCCTATAGTAATGGTTTCTTCAGCAAGCTGCGCCAACATATCATTGGCAAATACGGATGGTATGTAGCAGATTCAGGTCAGGTAGAATCTAGCCATCCGTTGGCAGGATTCGCTCCAGTCAGCGGGGGCGGTAAGGTTGTACGGATGACACGCCCAATCAGTGATAAATACGACGCTGCAGGTATCTATGCGCCTAGAGCCAGCGAGCAGGATGATCGCGAAACCTGGGGTTACCTGGCTACGGATCACAAGTTCAGCGAAGAGTTGATCGCATTGCCAAGTCGTCCGGCGGAGGAATCCGCACTGTATTGGGATATGACCTCGTATGCTACGAAGCTCTATATCGGTGCTGTTGCGAGTAGCAGGGGAGCGAGACTGGAGGTGAGCTTCGAACCTTACGGGGTAAGCAAGGGACTTGCGGCCGGATACGTTTATCCTCCACGCGAAGGTTATCCTCAGGTTACGCGGCTGGTTTCGGGGAGGCATGCTCCCGCTGTTGGCGATGAAGTCGAAGTCTTGCAGGGTCAACGCATTGTAATAGATACATACTTTGCCGGGGGTGAGGCAGAGGTCGTCTATTGCATCGATTTTGGACAGAAACAAAAGGGGCGTCTCCGTTTTGCCCAGGCTGGCGCGAATACGAAAGCGAAATCGTTCGAACCGGAGCACGATCAATTGTCATGTCCTATTGTCGCATTGCGTGGCGTAGTGTTCGACGGCAACAATGTTCGCAATTTTTCGATGGGCGGTCATACGGTCGGTCAATGGCTGGGGGATGGAACGCCAAGCTATAACGATGAGTCTCAGGCGCATTTGGATCAATTGCTTCGATATGTTCCCTTTACACCAACACTGGTCGTGATTCAGGCGCCAATTGTCAACGAGTATCTTCGTCAAACGCCGCTTGCGGTATTTACTAACCATTTGCATGACCTAACAGACAAGTTAAGCCGACATCTAAATATGGATGGAAAAAAGCGAACCGACTTTCTGTTGCTGACGACGCCGGGGGACAAACGGATTATGTTTCAAAATGAACCGTCGGCTCCTATCCGCTATGAGGATTACTACGAATCGGCAAGGGAGTTTGCTCGCGCAAGCGGCGCCGGTTTTATTGATTTCGCGCAATATTTCGAGAGCTGTGTGCATGACGGAATACTGGATTATGAACTATTATTCGACGACCCCATTCATCCGTCACCTTTCGTCAATGAGTTTATCGCAAGGCGGCTCTCGCAAGCCATTGATTTACTTATGTAGCGGGATTTCCTGCGTTTTGTTATATTTTTAATAGGATGAACGGCGAGGCGGTGAAGACATTGAAATATTTCAAAAAATTGCCGATTGGTCAGCAGTTGTCCATTCTCGCCTTTTTTGTGGTTGCTGTTATGATTTTTATTATTTTAAGCAATTTTATTCAGGTCTCCCGAGTCATGAAGGAGAAGAATAGCGAATATGTGACGGAATCCATTTCTCAAATTAACCAGACCATTGCTTCCAATAGCGATGTGGTCAAACGTCTCCTGGAAAAAATCTCTTATAATTCGCCGATTGTACAAAGCTACTTAAACGAAACGGATTCCGTCAGAAAGTTTGTGGAATACACCCAGCTTAAAAGCTACATCGGGGATATGATCGATATGAAAGATGGCATATTGGACATTGCTATGATCGATAATAATGGAACCGTTTTCAATACCAGCGGCGACATTAATGAATTGCTGCCGTTCCGCGAAGAAATTCCGGAGAGGAAATTGTATTATTATTCGTCGCTCCAAACGATTCCTTTTAATAGCAAGATGAGGCATGTTTTTATTGCCGGGACCCGCATTTATTCCATTACCAATTTCGAAAACAAAGAGGTTCCCATCGGCACGCTTTTGCTTGTACTAGACATTAGCGCGATGTTGGGGAAACAAGAACAAGTGATTCGAATGAGCGGCAGCGAAGTGTACATGATCGACCGCAACGGCGTCGTTTTTTATACGAACAACGAAGAGATTTCGGTAGGGAGCATGTATGATGAGGCTCAGCTTCTTGATGGTGATGACAGCGATATTATTCGTACAGGGGAAATTCCAGATCTCGGCGGACGGGTCATTATTAAAGTACCGGCGAGCGCGCTCCTAAGCGAAGTGGCTGAAATACGCAGACAGCAATTGCTGGTGTTCTGCATTTCTTTAGCGGTGCTTGCCTTTCCTTTTTTGTTTGTTATCAATAATATTTTGTATCCGCTCAAGAAGCTGTTGAGATTTATGAAAGAGATCAGATCGGGCACATTGAAGACGTTGAAGAAACGGATTGAGCTCGACGGGTATTACGAGATGATGACCACAACCAATCATTTTAATGCGATGCTGGACGAAATTGACGATTTGACTCACAAACTGCTCGAAAGCAATGTGAGATTGTATGAAGCGGAACTTGTTAAGAAAAAATCCGAATTGGCTTTTTTGCAGAGTCAGATCAACCCGCATTTTCTTTATAACACATTAGAATCGATTAAAGGCATTGCCGCCGATGAAGGTTCCGATAAAATATTTCGAATCTCCAAGGCGCTGGCGCTGGTGTTCCGCTACAGCATTAAGGGTGCAGACAGGATACCCCTTCGCGAAGAGATTCAAATGATACAAAATTATATGTATATTCAGCAGATTCGTTTTGGCGACCGGATCGAGATGGAATACGAGATCGATCAAACACTTCTTGACTACAAAGTCCCGCGTATGATTTTGCAGCCGATTGTGGAAAATGCCGTTTTTCATGGTATGGAGCCAAAGGTAGGCGGTTGTAAATTGCGATTCGAAGCTTACGTTCGCGAAAATGTGCTCTACCTGGCGGTTAAAGACAGCGGCGTGGGCATTAAACGGGATACGCTCGAGCATATTCAGGCACGTCTGATGGCCGAGACAAGACTTAAAGCTTCTGGAGAGATGGAGGATTATATTGAAGGAATAGGTTTGTTTAATGTCCACGACCGTATTCGTTTAAATTATGGCAATCCATATGGTGTACGTGTTGTCAGCATGCTCGGAATCGGCACGGAGGTTAGCATTCTGATGCCTTACGGGGGGGAGCTATATGCATAAAGTGTTGCTGGTGGACGATGAGGAATTTGTAGTTAAAAGCTTAAAGGCTAGCGTGGATTGGCAGGCCTGCGGGTTTGAGATTGTAGGCGAAGCATACAATGGGGATGATGCGGTTCGGGCAGTGCAGCAGCTAAAGCCGGATTTGGTTTTTACGGATATTCGCATGCCCGGCATGAACGGACTTGAGTTCATTAAGAAAGCTAAAGCAGTTGACGCCTCAACGCTGTTTATTATCGTCAGCGGCTACGCCGAGTTTGCTTTTGCGCAAAAGGCGCTTAATGTTGGCGCGATTGGTTATTGTCTCAAGCCGTTCGATGAACTTGAGATCTCCGGCTTTCTACATAAAGCCGCAGCTATGTTGGATCAAACACGGCCGATTGACGAAGGAGAAATACTGGATTTGCTTGAAGACGCAACAAATCAGGGCGTAGATAAATTGCGCTACAGACTGGAGCAGGCTGGTATCCGCATCGGGCAGCAGGAACGTTATAGAGTGGCTGTATCGGTCGGGCAGGAGCGCCTGGCTCTAAATCCCGGTACGCTGGGTGAGCTAATTTTGCGGATCGGTTATCGCAAATATGCGTACTGCATCGCAGATCATCCTCCCGGCCGAGCCGATGAGTGGTATACGCATGCTCAGATGTCGGGTTCAGCTGTTGGAGACGGAGGGGTTATCGGGGATGTCGCCCGATTGAAGGGAGCGATCGAGAGGGCGGAGCTGGACGCTTATCGTTATTTTACAGTAGGCAATTATGCCGAAAGATTGGAATCGGAAAATACGGAAGCGCCTGACAAGGCACTGACCCGACTAGTAGGAGCGATTGCAAATCAGGATGTGCCCGCGATATTTGCTGCGCTAAACGGGATCGAGAGGCACTTCTCCCAGGGGTTGCTTAATATCAGGCATGCGCTGACGGTATACAACGATACTATCGTATTCCTGAACAGGATTGGAGAATCCGAAGAGTCCTTGTTGCTGTCGTATGACAAGTTGACCGTCTTGTTTTCGGATGCGGGGCACATGGTGAGGCAGTTAAAGCAGGCATTGTCGGAGAGTTTAAACCGAAGCAAACTAAGCCTTAAACCTGAGGATATCAAGAACAGGACGTTTACGTCCATTCTTCACTTCGTAAACGAAAACTTTTGCCAGGATTTGTCCATTCAGAGCCTTTCCCGATCGTTTAACATCAATGCCAATTATATCAGTCAGATGTTCAAGCGAGAGACCGGGAGGACCTTTACCGAACATTTGACCCAATTAAGGATGGAGTATGCCTGTCAATTATTGAGAACGGCCGATACGTCGATTCAGGAGGTGGCGGAGAAGGCCGGCTATCACGACTATTTCTATTTCAGCAGGCAATTCAAGCGGTATACAGGCATACCTCCGAGCACCTATCGCGCGGAGCATCAATGATTGTTTACAGAACCAAAGTAGTGGAGGACTATTTCTCTCAAACGGGAGAAGGTCCTCTTTTTTTTGTGTCGTGGATTCCATATGGACTGATATTAGTTACGGATGGACAAATGTTAGATGGATAGAGAGGGCGCAGTGTAGGCGGATTAAATTGGTATGAATTATCCAAACAATGGTTAGGGACGTTCATGTAGTGTAATGTCCAATCTGTATACAATTTGATTATGTAATCACCATTCAATAATAAGGTAGCATTTTATGGAAATTTCATTAATGTATCATACGATTTATTAAAAGAAAGGGGGAACTTTATGAACAAGCAGTTTGAAGGAAAAGTCGCCATTGTTACTGGAGGCACTAAAGGAATAGGCGGAGCCTGTACACGATTGTTCGCAGAACGAGGAGCTAAAGTAGTCTTCACAGGAAGGGACGAAAATACAGGTCTAGAGCTCGAAAAAGAGTTGCAAAGGAACGGGTATGAAGTAAAGTTCGCTCAATGTGATGTTTCCAACGAATCAGACATAATCCATATAGTTAACCTAGCAGTCCAAAGGTTCAATCAAATAGATATCTTAGTGAATAATGCGGCCACACATCTTTCAAAACTTATGCACGAGTACACCGAGGAGGATTTCAATACGATAATTAACACGAATCTGCGTAATTATTTTCTCCATTCCAAGTATGCGATTCCACATCTGCTCATAACAAAAGGCGCCATCGTAAATATATCATCCAGTACGGGCAAGGTAGGGCAGTATGCAGGCTCCTTATACTCAGCAACAAAGGGAGCTATCAATGCGTTTACCAAGTCGGTAGCGCTGGACTATGCACGTTCAAATGTTCGTGCTAATGCCATACTTCCTGCCTATGTAGATACTCCATTGTTGAGGGCTTGGATCAATCAACAGGCCGATCCTGTTGCAACAGAACAGTCTTTAAGTAATTGTCATGCCCTGGGTCATATATCGAGTTCGGAAGAAATTGCGGCAGTAGCAGCATTTCTGGCAAGCGATGACGCCTCAACTATCACTGGATCCATCATCGATGCGGATGGAGGAGCAACCTTGGAATATTCTCCAGCCGTGATCAAGTTTAGGGGGTAGATAATCATGAGAATTGATGCGCATCAGCATTATTGGAAGCTGGATCGTGGCGATTATTATTGGCTGAAGCCAGAGCTAAGCAAGCTTTACCGCGATTTTCTCCCAAGTGATCTGACACCTATCCTGCATACGCATAATATTGACAAGACCGTTCTTGTACAAGCTGCTCCTACATTGGCTGAAACTGAATACATGTTAGCACTAGCCGAGCATGATCTAACAATTGCCGGGGTTGTGGGTTGGTTGGATCTGGAATCAAATGTTTTTCCAGCGCTATTCCAACAACTGATGACTCACACAAAGTTTGTCGGAATCCGTCCCATGCTGCATGATCTTCCAGACGATGAGTGGATTCTTAGGCCGAAGGTCATTCAGTCTCTGAAGTTATTGGCGGAATATGATTTTCCAGTTGACTTCCTCATCTATTCGCGGCATCTGCCTCATCTTAATAAATTGATTCAGCAAGTTCCGAATCTAAGAGGAGTTGTGGATCATATCGGAAAACCGAATATTGCAAAGGGGGAGATGGAACCATGGAGAACACAAATAGCTGAATTAGCGAGTGGGACGAATATCTACTGTAAACTGTCTGGAATGGTTACGGAAGCGAATCACATGGAGTGGGATTATAAGCAGTTATCACCATACATACAACACTGCCTTGATGTGTTTGGAACCGACCGCGTCATGTTTGGCAGTGATTGGCCTGTGTGCCTGTTGGCGGCTTCTTACAATGAAGTAGTATCAATTTTGGAAGGCCATCTCTCTTCGAACCTGAATCAAGCAGATCTATCCAAGGTTTGGGGGGATAATGCGATCGATTTTTACAGACTACGAGTTTAACAAGTGAGGAAGATTACTATGGATAAGGAAATCATTGTATCATCAATCGAGTTAATTGAGTTATGTATTAAGAAGCTCATGAGTCATGGTCTGAGCCAAAAGCACGCAGGTATCGTTGCAGATGTTCTGGTCCATGCCAACCTAAGAGGTGTGGATTCACATGGCATCAACAGAATGGGACATTACATCCAAAGACTGAAGGCAGGCGGGCTTAATCCTAACCCGAATATTCAGATGAAGAGTACGGGACCCTGTTCAGCCATAGTTGATGGCGATGATGGATTCGGACATATTATTGCTAAGGAAGCTATGGATCATGCGATAGCAATTGCTGAGCAGAATGGTGTTGGTATGATTAGCATAATTAACAGCAGTCATTGTGGTGCGTTATCTTATTTTGTTAACCAAGCAGTGGAACATAATATGATCGGCATCATGATGGTCAATACGGATAAGTTTGTTGTCCCTTTCGGTGCGGCTGAGCCATACTTTGGAACCAATCCGATTGCCTTCGGTTTTCCGACACACCAGCAAAAACCGATCATATTAGATATGGCGACAAGTCAAGTAGCGGTGGGGAAGATCCTATATGCTAAGCAAGTAGGAAAATCTATTCCTGCTGATTGGGCCGTAGATTCGGAAGGGAATCCAACAGAGGATCCTAATCAGGTTGTGGCTTTGAATCCTATGGGCGGGCCGAAAGGAACCGGACTTGCTCTAGTCATTGATATATTCTCGGGAATACTAACTGGCTCTGGATTCGGACCTCACGTAAGTCAGATGTATGGCAACTATAATACTGCTCGTAAGCTTGGGCACTTCTTAATGGCCATTAATATCTCTTGTTTAACGGATTCTACTATATTCAAATATAAGATTGATCAACTTATCGACGAACTGCATCAATTACAACCAGCGCCTGGTCATCAGTCTGTATATATACCAGGCGAGCCAGAACAAATGAAGGTGATTGAACGAATGAAATACGGGATTCCAGTGCCAGAGTCGACATATACTTTTTTGCAGGAGTAACGACATAATTGTGATAACAAGCTCAAAATATGCCCTAACAACAATTCAGTATACCCAAATTTAGTGGAGAGTGATAAGCATTGAAACTACATTACGCTACACCAGCAAATAAATGGACGGAAGCGCTTCCCTTAGGAAATGGGCGGCTAGGTGCAATGGTGTTCGGAGGGATTGAAACGGAGCGACTTCAATTAAATGAAGACACTTTGTGGTCAGGGGAACCGAAGGACACGACAAATCCGAACGCACAAAAAGTACTACCAGAAATTCGGGAGCTAATTAATCAAGGTAATTTTGTGGAAGCGGATGAACTTTGCAAACAAGCCATGGGACCTTATACACAATCTTATATGCCCATGGGCGATCTGTTTATCCATTTTTATCATGGAGCTTTGGCGAACAATTACGAACGTCAACTGGATTTGGAGACGGCAACATCGGGAGTTCGTTATAGGATTGGAACCGTTACATATACTCGAACTTGTTTTATTTCAAGTCCGGATAATGTAGTCGTCTTACGTATTGAAGCGGATCGTCAGAAAATGATAAGTTTTAAAGCCAATCTTTCAAGCCCGCTTCGCAGCCAGACAACTGTTGAGTTGGAACGTTACATCATTAATGGACAAGCACCTATCCACGTTGATCCCAATTATTACCTCGACAAAGAACAACCTATTCAATATGGGGACGGCGGGATTCGCTTTGACGGTCGGATAGGTGTGAAACTGGATGGTGGCACATATTCCGTTAATCACGACGGCCTACATGTGGAAGGTGCTTCAAGTGTTACGCTAATTTTTAGTGGAGCAACCAGTTTTAATGGTTATGATCGAAATCCATTGACCGAGGGGGTAGAACCAAGCCGCTTAGCGGAGGATTATTTGAACGCTGCTCTTAATCTGAGTTACACAGAGTTGCTCGACAAACATATGTCGGATTACAAACGATTGTTTAACCGAGTTGAATTGGATCTTGATGGATGTGACGATAATGAGAGTATCCCCACAGATAAAAGAATACTGGAATACGGAGCCAAAGATAGAAAGTTAGTGGAGCTACTGTTTCAATTTGGCCGATACTTGCTTATCTCAAGTTCACGTCCTGGAACACAAGCAGCTAATTTGCAGGGAATATGGAATCAAGAGACCCGACCGCCATGGAGCGCAAATTACACGTTAAATATTAACACTCAGATGAATTATTGGCACGCGGAAGTCTGTAACTTGTCGGAATGTCATCAGCCATTGTTGGAGTTTATTCGTAATCTCTCAGGATCAGGTTCAAAAACTGCACTTGTAAATTATGGGGCCAGAGGGTGGGTCGCTCATCACAACAGCGACATATGGTGTCAAACGGCTCCAGTAGGGGATTATGGAGATGGTGATCCAGTATGGGCGAGTTGGTTTATGGCAGGAGCATGGCTCAGTCAGCACATTTGGGAACATTATGCATTTAGTGGCGATGTAACGTATCTTCGGGAAACAGGCTATCCTGTTATGAAAGAAGCGGCTTTGTTTTGTCTCGACTGGTTATGCCAGGAGCCAGATGGTTATCTGGTTACTTCGCCATCAACTTCTCCTGAACATAAATTTGTTACCTTTGATCGTCAATTGGCAGCTGTAAGCAAAGGAACTACGATGGATATTTTGTTGATAGAGGAATTATTTTCAAATTGTATTCAAGCAGCATCCTTGCTTAATGAAGATATGGAGCTGAGGGAAGAGTTTAAAGCAGCTGTTAATAAACTTCGTCCATACACGATTAGCAAAGATGGTCATCTTCAAGAGTGGTTCCTTGATTTTGAAGATGAAGACATTCATCATCGTCACGTATCTCATTTATATGGGGTATATCCAGGGTATTTATTTACTGAAAGGAAAAGACCTGAACTTTATGAGGCAACAAAGAAATCTTTGGAACGTCGAAGTGATACTGGTATGGGTTGGAGTCTGGCCTGGAAAATAAATCTTTGGGCACGATTTGGCGATGGTGATCGCGCGTTAAAGTTAATAGATCGTATACTCAATCTAGTCCGAGAAGAAGATACAGCGGATTATAATAGTATGGGGATCTATCCAAATCTCTTTGACGTAGGTCCACCATTCCAGATAGACGGGAATTTTGGCTTTACCGCAGGTATTGCAGAAATGTTAATGCAGTCCCACACCGATGCTATCTGTTTGATTCCCGCACTGCCAATTGAATGGCCGTCGGGCTCAGTAAAAGGTTTACGCGCGAGGAACGGATTTGAAGTCGGTTTTACGTGGAGACAGAATAAGGTTGAGCGCGTAAACATTTACTCAGCACTAGGCAAAGTGTGCCGTGTAAGGATGGATTGCCAAATGGCCGTTCTAACTGAAGGACAAGCCGTTCAGTTAAAACAGTTGGAGGACGGAATCATCAGCTTTCCTACAACTATAGGAGCAAACTATACAATCGAGACTTCACATTGTGAGTAGATACGCAATCTGCTTGGGAGGTGACAGCAATGAACGAATTCGAACAAAGCGCCGATAATCGGCACGAGCAGCGGGACAAACGCGACAATCCGGATGGTATTCCGACGGAGAAAGAGAGCCTGTTCGACAAGTTCGTCAGCCAGCGTACGGTCAATTCGAACCCGGTTGAGGACAGGCACGTCGAGGATTGATAACGGTCGCGAAACAGATTCACGAAAGCCTTCCCGGTACCGGGGAGGCTTTTGGGCATTGTAGTCGACGGTCAAAGACTATAGACGGTTGCGGTGATGGGACGAACTCTACTCCGGTCATTGTTACCTTACTCCCTCTCCATGACAGGCATGCCAAGCATACGCTCCGCAATACGTTCGATGGAGGATGAAGGCCCTGAAAAGTAAAACAGCTCAGAACGATCGGTTGAATGTCCCGGCTTCCAAATCGGCAAGGCAGGCGCATGATACTCCAGCTCTGCGAAGTTGCCGAACTGCCCGCCATCGTTAAAGACTTGCACGCACGATCCGCGATAGGAGGGCTGACCGGGTGGATAGTCCGGGTAAATCCCTGCGGGATGCACGGCAAACTGACGAATAATCAGCGTGCTTACGTCTTCGCTGAGACACCTGATGTAGCCAAAGCGTCCTGTTGAGGCAATCGCGTCGAACGACAGCTTGAACTTGGCCGCCCCGCCGCATGGAATACGCGCGCCGCTAGGCAAGATCTCAAGCGTTTCCGGCTGACTGTCGGCGAACATGGTGAGCGGCCGCGCGCCGCCAAACGTAGGGATCAGCGCTTCGCCGTCCGAGGGGAGCTGCAGGATGCTCCATAAGTTGCAATAACCGTTGCCTTCCGCCGCAGCATGGCGGTCTTCATTCCCCAACGGTTCCAGTGACAGTTCGGTTGTCGTTTCGCAGCCTGCATAACTGACGGAAGGATCGGCCAGCGAAGCCGTAGAGCCATTATGGAGCAGCGGATTGGGCAACGGGGAGAATCGTTTTTTGATTTGAAATTGGATGGGCATGGCCGAGGTGATATGATGGAGCACGCCATCCATGCCGAGTCGAATTTCTTCTGCGGAAAGCGATTCCAGCGTCCAGTTGCCGGGATCCAGAGAGCCGGGAACCCTGTATTGGCCTTCGGAATCCATGAAGTATTCCAGCTCGGGGCTGATCCAGGTACGATCCCCGCCTACATTCCAATGATCCGGAGAAGCGGCTTTGGCAGGCGTCCAAAACGGCAGGGGGGCATCGGATCGTCCGGGCACTAAGCCCAGAAGTCTCCCGCCTTTAGGCAACACCAGCAGGGAAGAACCGTCTATCCCCTGCAAAGCAGCAAATTCACCGTGGTGGCGGTTCATTAGCGTTTCGAGTTCAGTGGTCAAGCGGCGCATGCTCCTTCCTAGCTCTGATTAAAACACAGCAAGCAATCCTCGTCGCGAATATGGCTTCCCCAAATCTCGGCTACAGCTGCCTCATTATACGAGCGAAGGGCTTTAATCAACTCCTGATGCTCCTTCGGCACCTTATGCAGATCAGGAAAAATGCCTGTGTTTTTAATAAAGTGCAGACGGAGCCGATTTACAATGCTGAGCCAAATCTGCTGCGCATAGGATGTTTTGTCCAGCGCGATGATCCTCTCGTGGAAACGGATGTCCGCTTCGACAAGCGCAAATAAGTTTTGCTCTTCTGCGGCTTGCTTCATGTCGGCGACGATCTGCTCCAGATCGTTGAACAGCTCTTCGTCTAGCTGATTGTTGTGCTGCTTAAGAACAAATAGCTCCAACTGCAGGCGAATCGGGATCAGCAGCCCGACAACTTCATCCACCTGTACATCGGCGACTACCGTCTCCCGGTAAGGTTGACTGACGACAAGTCCAATCGCTTCCAGGTCGCGCAACGCTTCGCGCAGCGGCCCGCGGCTGACCGACATTTGGGCAGAAATGTCCTGTTCTCGGAGCTTGTCGCCGGGCTTGAGATGCCCCCGCAGGATGGCGTCCCGAATATCGGAGAAGATCCGCTGCCGCAAGGACAAGTTTTCCTGACTTTTGAATTGATGTGGCTTCATCTATCTAATTCTCCCTTTAAGTCTATTTCTTAATAGGTATTATACGCGAATTGTGATATTCATTCAACGATCAATTGATGATTGTTGACAATCTACGATATGTGAAAGTATGATGGAGTTATTACCAGCAACGATAAAAGGAGGAGGTCATAGGAAATGAATGTACTTGCCATAGTGGCTCACCCCGATGATGCAGAAATATTATGCGGCGGGACGTTGGCCAAATATGCCGCGCGCGGCGATCAGGTGACAATTGCGGTGTCAACAAACGGAGAAGTAGGGTCTCCCGTATTGCCTAAGGCTGAAATTGCGGAAATTAGGAGGCTGGAGGCGATTGCAGCGGCCGAGGTCATTGGCGCAAAGCTCCTATGGCTCAATTATCCGGACGAGTTTCTGTTCGATACAGCCGAAGTCAGACTGGCTTTTATTGAAGCGATGCGCAGCAGCAAAGCCGACGTCGTGTTAACGCACTGGCCGCAGGATTTGTACAATCCCGACCATACGGTAACCGGGCAGGTGGCAAATGATGTGGCGATTATGACAACCGTACCCAACATCGTTACGGCGAGCGAACCGTTAAAAAAAATTCCCGTTGTCTATTTTGTCGATAGTGTGGCGGGCATCGGCTTTCACCCGGACGAATACGTGGACATTACGGAGAGCATGAGCACAAAAAAAGAAATGCTGGGCAAACATGTCAGTCAGGTAGGCGACTGGCTGCAGGATCAATATGGTTCCAATGCGATCGAGATGATCGAGGTGATGTCGAGATTCCGCGGGATTCAGAGCGGCGTTCGTTATGCAGAAGGGTTCGTCCGGGCCAAGGCGTATCCCCGCAATTATACAGGATCGCTGCTGCCGCATTGACGCGCAAGGGAAACGGAAGCAACGGAGGGATGCGTAATGAGCCGATTTGACGGCCGAACGGTCATAATTACGGGCGGGGCAACGGGCATTGGCCTGGAGACCTCCGAACATTTTGCCGCCGAAGGCGCAGATGTGGTCATGGCAGGACGCAGCGTCAAGAGCGGAACCGAGGCGTTGCTTCGGTTGGAACGTTACAAAGAACGAGTACATTTTATTGCGACCGATGTTTCCGTCGAGGAAGACGTTAAGCGGTTGATCGAGCAGACGATGACGCTAACCGGGCGGGTCGACGTGCTTGTCAACAATGCGGCGATGTTCTATGAAAGCGATTTTATGGACGAAAGCACGGAGCGATGGCGGGCCGTATTCGATACGATTGTAAACGGGGCTTACTGGTGCACCAAGTATGCGGCACGGGCGATGAAGGGAACGGGCGGCGGAGCCGTCGTCAACGTGTCTTCCATCAACGGAGTGCGGGCTCTGATGAAGTCAAGCCACTACAATGCGGCCAAGGGTGCGCTTGATCAATTGACACGCGGCACTGCGCTGGAGCTCTCGCCGCTCGGCATCCGCGTTAACGGCGTAGCGCCTGGCTTTATCGACACGGCGTTGTCGGTCATTGGCGGCGTCAATGAGCTGGAGACGGAGGACTTCAAGCACTACTATGTAGGGCAGCGCAAGATCGCCCTCGCACGGCCCGGTTTGCCGCATGAGGTCGCGCGCGCTATTTTATTTCTCGCGTCGGAGGAAGCCTCTTATATTCAGGGAGCCATATTGCCGGTAGACGGCGGATTATCCATCACCTTCTGATAGGGGATATGAGGAAGAGAGGGCAAAATGTGATGACGGAACCACATCGAACAGATGGCGAGTGGCAGTCCATCAGTCCGGAGATTCGCCGCAAGGTGCTTTCACCCGGAGAGCGAATGATGAGCATGCTGATCGATTTCAAGAAGGGCGGGTATGGCGCCGAGCACGCCCACCCGCATGAGCAGCTTGGCTTCGTTCTTTCAGGCAAAATTCGGATGAAGCTTGGCGGAGAAGAAAAAGTCGTACACGCCGGTGAGCAGATTTACGTGCCTGGCGACGTCCCGCATGACGTGCTTGCGCTCGAAGATTCGCTTGTGCTGGAAACCTTTACGCCGCTGCGGCATGATTTGCTTGAAGCGGCCGGCATTATCATTCATAAGGAAGTGGGGAATCAACCATGAAAATTACGGAAGTAGAAGCGATTTATTTGCGATTGCCTGACCTGGATGCCAGCCAATGCGACGGCACGCAGGATACGTTAGTGATTCGAATACATACCGATGAAGGGATCTCGGGGATCGGAGAAGTGGATTCTTCTCCGCTCGTAGCCAAGGCCGTTGTAGACACGCCGCCCTCTCACTCGATTGCGACCGGTCTCAGAAGCTTGTTGATTGGCGAGAATCCATTCGAGATAGAGCGTTTGTGGGACAAAATGTATCGCGGAACCATCTACTTCGGCAGAAGCGGTCCCGCACTGCACGCCATCAGCGGCGTGGATATGGCCTTGTGGGATATTGTAGGGAAAGCATCGAATCGGCCTGTTTGCGAGATGATGGGCGGCATTTTTAATAAGCGTCTAAAAGCTTATGCCAGCGCTCTGATGCCGGAGACGATCGAAGAAGCGGTAGCGATGGCGGAAGGTTACGTGCAGCAGGGCTACCAATCGATGAAATTTGGCTGGGGGCCCATCGGCCGCAACGCCAGGTTTGACGAAGCGCAAATCAAAGCGATCCGGCAGGCCGTTGGCGATGACATCGATATTATGATCGATGCCGGTCTCGCGTGGGATCTTAAGGGGGCGCTTCGCATGGCCGAGGTATACGAGAAGTACGGCGTCTACTGGCTGGAGGAGCCGGTGCATTCCAATGATCTTAACGGTTATCGTGAACTGGCCGATCGATCCAAAATCATGATTGCTGGCGGCGAGCAGGAAGCAGGAAGATTGGCTTTCCAGCGTCTGCTGGACGAAGGGCATTTGGACATTATTCAGCCAGACCTTGGCAGAGTAGGCGGACTAACCGAAGGCAAACGAATTGCTTATCTTGCTTATGACCGACACAAGAAGGTCGTGCCGCATGCGTTCAAGACGGGCATTCTTGTAGCAGCCAGCACTCATTTTGCAGCAGCTATTCCGAATGGTTTTATGATTGAGCATACGGTGTCATCTTCTCCGCTCGCTCGCGATCTGGTCAGTCGGGAAATCGAGTTTAAGGACGGATACGTTACTGTGCCGGTTGACCGTCCAGGGCTGGGCGTAGAAATGGATGAGGAAGTTCTGAACCGTTATCGGGTGAACTAAAACCTCGGAAGAGGCATTAGTTGATCGGGCAGGAACGTTGCGATTAGAGTTCAAAGGTGGGTTAGCTCATGAAAGCATTAATATATGAAGGACCGCGCGTGATGAATATGAGGGAAGCAGACATCCCTGAGCCGAAGGCGGATGAACTGCTCGTGCGAGTCGCCTATGCCGGCATATGCGGCTCCGAGCTTGGCGGATATCTGGGACATAATTCGCTCCGCAAGCCGCCGCTTATTATGGGGCATGAGTTTACCGGCATCGTGGAGCGCGCGGGAAGCCGTGCCTTGGATTGGCAGCCGGGGGACAGAGTGGTGGTCAATCCGCTCGCGACTTGCGGCGAATGCTCGTATTGCTTGAGCCAGCGGGAGCAGCTGTGCGAGTCGCGGGCGTTGCTCGGGGCACATCGCCCGGGAGCTTTCGCAGAATATATCGCTGTGCCAGCGGGCAATGCGCTTCGTCTGCCGGATTCCATATCTCTCGAGGACGGAGTGCTGACGGAACCGCTTGCGTGCGCGGCGCATATCGGCAGATTGCTGCAGTGGAAGCCGCAAGACCGGCTGCTTATTTATGGGGCGGGCCCCATCGGTCTGTTCGTGCTGGCAGCAGCACGCATGGGCGGACTGCAAGAGATCGTCATCGTGGACATTAACGAAGAGCGGCTCGCGATTGCAAGCGCGATGGGCGGGCAAGGAGCCGTTGCTGCGGAGGGCGAATTCGATGCGGCAGTGGACGCGGTCGGTGCGTCCGTTACCCGTCAGCGCTGTGTCGAAGCGGTTCGGTCAGGCGGCAAAGTCGTATTTACCGGCCTTCACGAAGCAGATAGCTTGCTGCCCATTAATGATATCATCCGACGCGAAATCACGTGCCGGGGCGCGTTTGCTTACGCGCCTCAGGACTTTACTGCAGCGCTCGACTGGCTGGAGCAGGGACGGGTGGACTTGTCGTCATGGATGCGCGTGCTGCCGCTTGAACAAGGGGCGGCGGGTTTTGAGACGCTGCTTGGAAGTCCCGGCGGCATCGCCAAGATTTTGCTGAAGCCCTAGTAGCTGAAGGAACTGCGGGCAAGGCATAGATAGAGGAGGAATTAAGGGATGAAACTGCTGCAATTTTATGAGAAACAAGACGAGAAACGAAAGCCGAGAATCGGCGTATTGGGCGAAGGCAATATCGTTCGTCCACTTCGCACGGACGGCACAATGCGGCCATTTATCGCGCGTCTGTCGGAAGTTGAGCTGTCGGAGCTAGAGCTTGCGACATGGGTGGAAGAAGCCGAAGGATGGCCGCTGGAGGAGGTTGTGTTGTTATCGCCGCTGACTGATCCCGAGAAAATCATCTGTATCGGTCTAAACTATCATGACCATGTCATCGAGTCTGGCATGAAGGTGCCTTCCGTGCCCGTGCTGTTCCCCAAATATTCGAATTGTATCGCCGCGCATGAGCAGAGCATTGCGATTCCCGCAGAGGTCACGCAATGCGATTACGAGGTGGAGCTTGCGGTGGTCATCGGCAAGGAAGCGAAGCGGGTATCGCGAGAGGAAGCGATGGATTATGTGTTCGGTTATACCGTGCTCAACGACGTAAGCGCACGGGATATTCAGCTTAATGAGCCGCAATGGACGCGCGGAAAGACGATCGACGGCTTCGCTCCGATCGGGCCGTGGATCGTGACTGCGGATGAGCTTCCCCATCCCGGCAGCCTAGCCATAAAGCTGAGACTGAACGGGAAATTGATGCAAAATTCCAATACAAAGGAGCTCATTTTCGATATTCCTTATTTGATCTCATTCCTGTCCAATACAATGACATTGAAGCCGGGCGATGTGATCAGCACGGGCACGCCTCCAGGAGTCGGCATGGGACAGAAGCCGCAGGTTTGGCTGAAGCCGGGAGATGTGGTCGAAGCGGAGATTGAAGGGATTGGCGTTTTGCGCAACACGTTTGTTGCGGAAGCTTTGAACTAATCTTTAAATCATATACCCATTGCAATCCACTCTCATGATGTCATTATTAATACACACTCCATACGTTTCACTGCTCGCGAGTATGAAAAATCATACACAATGGCTCCGGAATAGTGGATTTGAGGCACGCGAGTATGAAAAATCATATACAATGGCGCCGGAATAGCGGATTCGAGGCACGCGAGTATGAAAAATCATACACAATGGCGTCGGAATA
>NZ_BDQX01000084.1 GCF_003112455.1 Paenibacillus agaridevorans | reverse complement strand
AAACAGGCCTATACAGCAGACTCCAGCGCCACCTTGTACGCCGTATGGAAGCCGATCGTTCCTGTGAAAATACTAGACGCGTATTATTTCATCACGAACAACACCAACGCAACCAATATTAGCATAGCCGATTCGAACAACGGCACGCAGTTCAAAACTGCCGCAAAAGGAACGGTCAACGCCAAGGAGCAGATATTCCTGTTCCAGCGGCAAAGCGACGGATCTTACAAAATCACCAATTTCCTCACCGGAAAGGTCATGGAGAATAAGAACGGCGTCAATGTTCTTAGCAATCCGGTTGCCCAGAACGAAAGCAACGATACAGCGGCACAGCGTTGGTGGATCGTCCAGAACGGGACAAAATATAACCTGATCAATGCTGGTAGCGGTTTATTCCTGGACATTGCCTCCAGTTCGGTTTCGCCAGGTGCCAATATCCTGATGTGGTTCAATTCCGGAAGCGTAAACGGCCTCAACTTTATTCTGAAACGCACATGATCGTACAGATGGGAACCCGCCAATACCCAGTCAATTATTTATTTCCATGATAATGAATGTAGGAGAGAGATATGAAAATTTTATTAATTCGTCATGCTGAGCCTGATTATCCTAATGACACCATTACGGAGGCAGGACATCTGGAAGCTCAAGCGCTTGCTAATCATTTGCAGAGTATGGATATCAACCGCATCTATTCCTCGCCGATTAATCGTGCTGTCCATACCATGCAATATACTGCTGATTTACTTAACATTGAACCGGTCATTGAGCCATGGACCCGAGAATTAAGCTGGCAAGCTTCCGGCGAAAGAGACGAGTCTGTGGCAGCATGGGACATTCCAGGTGAAAAGGTGCGTGCCGGCTTTCCGTATCCAGATCATTCGATTTGGCCGGGGCAAACGCCTTACAAGCACTTCATTGATCCTTACAATACCATCAAACGGGATTCCGACGATTTTTTGCGGCGGCACGGTTACTCAAGGGAAGGCGGGCGCTATCGAATCGACGCTTCGAACGAAGAAACGCTTGCCGTCTTTTGCCACATGGGCTTCGGACTTACATGGCTATCGCATTTGTTAGAGCTTCCGTTCCCGCTTGTTTGGTCCGGCTTTTGGCTCCCTCCAAGTTCGGTGACGACCATTCTATTGGAGGAAAGAAGTCCGCATTGGGCCGTTCCGCGTTGCACCGGTCTAGGCCAGGTCTCTCATCTTCATAAGGTCGGACTACGCGTATCGACGTCGGGCCTAAAGGCTAATGTATAACATATGGACTGGAGCGGATTCTAAACGACACACGAGACACTATTAGCCGGTTTTGCTCAAGAATCAAATTCTAACGGACAGGTGAGACGTTATATGGCCGAAATATAGCAAACCGAACTATCGAATCACCCGCAAGGGTGATTTTTTTATTAAGCTCCCTCGGGCAGAATAGCGCAACAAAACGAAATCATACACGTCTATATATTGGATATAAGTGGAAGAAAAGGAGTGGTATTATGAAAAGGATTTTTATCCTTTTGATGTTGATGGCTTTATTTATGTCAGCCTGCCAGAGTGGTGACAATAAACCGATTAGCTCGTCCTCACAAAATGAAGCTAACGTAACCGATAACCGTGAGAATAACGAAGTGAAGGAGGGGGAGGAAGAAAGTGAATCTGTGGATTCAAAAATGAAAATCGATGATCAAATAACCGATGAGGTAGTCGAGGTAATTCAGAATCATATTTTCGCCGTTCAGACAAGAAATGAAGAATTGATTAAATCAACTGTGCATAAGGATCTTGATTTTGACGAGCGAGTGTACGAATTGTGGAATGATAGTTCCAAGGAATATGAACGTAAAAAATTAGATTACGGGCACGGGGATGAGAAAAACGAAGTTGTGACGGTTACTTTCATGAATGATGTATTATTATCGTTTGCTTTAACAAAAACTAGTGATGGCTGGAAGTTATACGACATAGACTGATGGTTTGATACCAGAGAGCAATTAACGAGCGATGTATCGGATCGCAACATTGCAGCTAGAAGCGTTCAAACTTTGTAAGTCAGAAGCTTGAGCAGAAGATCGATCTCGTTAGCAGCAAACGATTGTGTAGGTATACGGTGATTCGCAAATCCGTTCTTGCAATCAGGTGGTAGTAACGGCTACAAGTTTTTATATTAAAAATAACGATCGCTTGGCATTTGTGGAAGTTCGTTATTAGCTTAAACTCGTCTCTAGTCGGATAGGTTCGTATCAAGAACAACGACATCGTTTACAATGTGTTGTTATATGATCTTGACAAAAATCTCGAATGATACCATAATAAAGCTACGGATTTGCTCGCACGTTGTGTACGACTAAATCAGTACTTAAGACATTCCGTTTGTAGCTCAAACGTTGGGTTTGACCTATGAACGGAATGTCTTAAATTTTTATAGCATACTTGACCCGGTTTATGGATACTATGGTAATAGGTCGCACGTTGTGTACGACCAAAGAGAGGAGTTCGCACGTTGTGTGCGAACTCCTCTTCCTATTTGTATTCCCATTTGATTATTTTATGGTTCAGATGTCTTGAATAGAAATCAAGAATTTGTGATTGGTGTCTCTTTCTTGCTGGAAAACCATAAACGTCGCGGAAGTGGATTGAAGTGATGAAATTTATCATATCAGCCAGTTGTATCAAATTGCAATTTTTGTCATGTGACAGTTTTACCTGAAGGTCTGGATATACCCTTGTGTTTGCGGGATTACTTAAAGCGTCACAGAAATTATTTATTTCGCTTGGTTTACCGTCGTCGCAAATTATAAAAGCATAGGAATCAGAATTACCTAATTCGGATGAGATACATTTAACAAGCTCCGTGTAGGAATGAATATGCATCCGATTATGATTAGTATCTCCCGTATTGGTTTGATAGAGTTGTTTATTAGTTATTGCTGCTACAATCTTTACGTCAGTAGTATTAGCCAAAGACAGCAAATCGTTAACGACTTTGAACCGCTCCACATCCGATAAATTATAATAGAAGTCTTCCCCATCAATAAATGCTTTTCCGTGGATCTCGAACTTCTTGAAAAAGTCGATAGTTGAAAACTGGTCGACTGGAATGCCATGAATTTTAGCTTTTATATCTTTTTCTAAATTGTCTTTTATTTTCTGAACCTCATTATGTAAAAATATTTGATAGTGAATGGGGACTAATATTCCCGCATAACAAAGGACTGGCTGGTTTCTTAAATCGCCAAAACCATTATTTCCAGACTCATCTGTATAAAATCCATATAAAGTCACTAGAACGCCTACTTTCAAATCAATAATGGACTAATTATACCAAATAATGCGGAGATTGTGAGATGAAAACAAGATTTTGCTTTGCCATTATGGTCACGGTGAACCATACCATAGGTATCGGCAAAAAATGCATTCTAGGATTTGTGCGAAGAAAGTCAACAGGTGCTCGTTCACCTATGAACGGAATGCCTTTCTTGTTCCAACCACTTGAGATATCTTGACTGAATCAATAAAGCGCCAGTAGAAAGATCGTTAAGCTATCGTAAGAACGTTAGTTTCAATAAAATAGCGACAGTCCAGGACTTTATTTTCCCGTCCTTTGGCTGTCGCTGCTTCGATTTATAGGGTCAGTCTTCTGAATGACGAAGTTGACACCGCTGTTTATACTCCGCGATAATAACATCTATCACGTGTTGCCCCCACACCGAGAGCTCCGAGCCCCTCTCGTTCCCGACATAGGTAATGAGAGCCTTCCATAAAGCCCAGCCCCGTGCCCGATTAATCATAGCTTCGTCAACGTTCATGTGCTCCAGAAAGACAGCGCGGCTGTCATCGTCGAAAAATGTCCAAGCCATGACGAGGTCGCTCGACGGGTCTCCCACTCCCATGGTTCCAAAATCGATAACGCCGCTCAAGCTTCCCTCCTGGACGAGCAAGTTGCCTACGGCGATATCGCCATGCAACCATACCGGAGCAGATTGATATCGTGTAGAGAGGGAGAGCTCCCATATGTCCGACAACAACTTCCGATCGTATGAACCGGCGAGCTTAGCGATGGCGGATAACGTTTCGTCATGGTAGATTCTGAGGTTTCCTCCGCGATGAAAGTTTTGAACGCCCGCGGGGATCCCTTTGCTTGCGTCTATGGCCTGCAACTCGAGCAGAAATCGCGCAAGATCCTCGGCCAATTGGTTTTGGCTGCGGATATTGCCATGAGTGACAGTTTCGCCTTCAATCCATCGGTTGACGGACCAAGCAAATGGATACTCTTTCGAAGGTTCTCCTTTCGCAACGGGCGCGGGGATCGGCAAGGACAGCAGAGGCTTGAAGACAGGCAGCCATATCATCTCTTTCTCGACAGCCGAAGCGTACCGTTTATGGCTTGGAAGCCTGACGGTCATCTCGCTGCCCAGACGGAAGGTGCGATTGTCATGTCCGCTTTTATCGACCGGAGTAATGCTGTGATGCTTCCATTGAGGAAACTGGTTGTCTATAAGTTCGCCTACCAATTGAACGGTAATATCCATCTTCCGGATTCCCCCTAAATTTCACTGATTAGCACCTTTATTATAAGCAACAGCGTTTAGACTCTCCAAGGATACAACGGTTATAAAAAAACTTACCCCCGGCTTCTTCAATATGATCTAAGATCAAAGTAACTTTTTCTGCAGCAATGAACCTTTTATCCAAAACGGACCAATATATAATGTAACACCTGAATGGAGGCCGGTCCTATGAAGGATATTGATTGGAGCCCATGGCTTATCCGGATGAGCCGGGGCGACGAGGAGGCATTTCGTACGGTATACGAAGCGACGCGCAATCATGCTTACAGGCTGATTCATTATCTCTCTCCCCGCAAGGAAGATGTGGGGGACATCATGAGCGAGGTTTATATCGAGTTGATGAGAAGCGCGGACAAGTATCGATCGGAGCAGCCTTTTACAGCATGGTTTAATGGATTGATTGTCAGGCAAGTGCGTAATTGGAAAAGAAAGAGCTGGAGAATTTTTCGAATTGCGGAGAAGCTGCAAACGTTAGCGGGGCAGTCCTGGGACGGCCGGGCCGAAGCGCGGTTGTCCGCTGTAGGCGACCGAATGGAGCTTGAGCCGCTTCTGGGAATTCTATCCCATAAAGCAAGGGAGATTCTTGTTCTCAGGTACTACCAGGACTGTTCGCTGGAAGAGATTGCGGAGCTGTTGGACATCCCCTTGGGAACGGTCAAATCGAGACATCATCACGCCCTGAAGCAGTTGCGCCGTCGATTCGAGGAGATCCAGGGGGGAAAGGAGAGGAATGGCTATGTCTATTGAACGGAAGTTAACGGAGGCGTTCAAGCGCGATCAGGCCGAGCTGCAATGCCCTCCTTCGCTGGATGAGCGAATCATGGCCGATTATGGACGGATGGCGATGGACGGAAGGAGAAATAAACATATGAAAAACAAACGAGGTTTATCCAGGGTTGCTATTATTGCTGCTGTTATAGCGGTTCTGAGCGGATTCGGTTATGCGGGCACGCAGCTGCTGTTTTCGGACTCGCTAGGCAAATATTCCATTCGTATGCAATCGAATGAGGCCCTGACAATTAGCCCCGAAGTGTTGGATCATGCCCGGGCGTCGTTAAAAGCGGTACAAGATGAGCTGGCGCCGGGTACTACGGCTGTTGTTTATCTGCCGGAGGTTTTCTCGGAGTACCGTGGGGCTCCATTGCCTATCGGAGTCACAAGTCCGGATTGGATTGCCGGTGCCCTGGAGTGGCGGGCCGTATTGGAGGAAAAAGGCGTGACGGAAACGTTGCCGGACTCCCTGCTTGGAGGCGCCTACACCCTGAAGGCAGGGTCCTTGAAAAGTCCGTTCCATGTTCTTATGGGATTGGATGCCATGGATCGTATGAATGAAATGATAGCCGAACATAATGCTACGAATGGCGAAGGACCCCTGTGGCGCTTGACGGAGCCGTCCTCCGAAGGTCCGGAGTCGTACTACACTTCGGTCTACAGGGATGTCAATGACGAGGCTCTGTACTATACCTGGCAGATTATTAGCGATGCTTCCATAAAGACGGAAGCTTTAACCTCGCCTTCAACCGTATACGAAGAGCTGGATTTAGACGGATACAAGGCGCATTACACCCAAAATGATCAATCGCTGTTCGGAGAGAGCAATGTGCTGCAAGGAATCATGTGGATGGAAGAGAAGGAAGGCGAAACGATTGTCCATCATGTGGAGTCGGATTCGGCCAGTATGACAAAGGAACGGTTGGTCGAGGTGGCTTCAAGCCTTCAATAAAGGTAAATAATAAGCAATTAGGGGTTTCCTGAAAAGGGAAGTCCCTTTTTTTCGGAGGCCGGCATTGCAGCCTGAGGCAACAAAACGCGGCCTTGCCCCGTCTAATGAGGGTATAACCACGGCCTAATGCTAAAGGAGAACCTTCATGAAACGTAATTTTGGCAAAATAGTCGTAATCGGAATCGCCGCGATCGTGCTGGTGCCTATCCTGCTGTATGTGGAATTCCAAAACGGTTTCTATCAGAAGTTCCGATTCGAGCAGCGGACGGAACGTTACTTGGCGCAAACCTACGATGAGTCCATGAAGGTGGTGAGCACTCGTTACCTCTGGGACAACATCGAGCCGCTTGTCGCGACCGTACAGCCTGCCTCGGATCCTTCGCTGCAATTCTACGTGTATGTCAGTAAGAATCGCGAGAAAGGATTATCGGATGACTACGCTACGACGCTATGGAAGAAGCAGGCGAAGCAAGAAGCGGAGTCGCTGTTGCAGACCGTGCAGACCGAATACGCCCGTTCTATCGACATCGACTTCTCTTGTTGCAAGGTCGCCGAATATGATTATGCTTCCATTCAGGGGGAAGTGCCTCATTACGGTACGACAGGACTGCCATTCGATCTAGTCGTAAATATGGAGCGGCCGGCGGAAGAGGCTGATCTGGCCAATATGTATCATTCGGTAACGTCGCTCCGCGAGTCGAAGTCGTTGTTGCTGGACAAGCTGATCTTCCGCTTTCCTCATCCGGTTACGGGCTCGACCGTGAGCTTCGAGATTCCCGGCGAGGCGATGGATGGGGTCTCATCGGTTAAAGAGATCGAAGCTTATAACGTTACGAGATTTCCCGCGTCGTACATAGCGGAGGAGATTCGTGCAACTCTGTCATGGAACGAGGAGAAAAGCGAGGCGGTTTTTAAACGCGAGGACGAGTCCTTGGTTGTCCGAAGCTGGGGCAATGAAGCGATATGGAACGGCATGCCGCTAGAAGATCCTATAGGCGCATATATCGGAGATTCGATGGAGCTCCAGGTTCCTGTTCAATTAATCGAGAGGACATTTGGCCAAAAGCTCGCGCTGTGGTCTCCATGACTGCCAAAGAGCAGCCCTTCCCGTTCAGGGGAAGGAGCTGCTCTTTGGTTTTAACCTTCCAGACAGAGTCTGATCAGGTCGTCCACATGGGCGGTAGCGAGGCATTCCACCGTGTCGGCGGCTCCGTAATAGATTTTTACTTCTCCATCCTCCTCCAGCACCATGCCGCCTGGGAAAATGACGTCGTTACGGAAACCTCCATCCGTCTCGTACGGCGCTTCGGGCGCCAGCAACGGCGATGAGCTCATGCCGAGGATCTTCTTCGGATTGTCGAGATCGAGCAACATAATGCCGGCCGTATACCGCTTCTTCCAGGTCGGCTCCCAGCCGTTTTTTCCTCTGGCGGGATCGATATCCACCGCATGGAACGTGGTGAGCCAACCCTTATCCGTCTTAACGGGCGGCGCGGCCGGGCCGATCTTGTCATTGGCGAACGGCACCTGCTCCACCGCCAGCAGCAGCTCGGAGCGGCCCCAATAAACCAGATCCGGCGACTCCGAGATCCAGGTGTCGAACCGGTCGGCTCCGCCGCGACTGTATACCGTGAACGGTCGCTCCAGCCGGACGTAGTTGCCGCCGATTCGCTCCGGAAACAGCACCATGTTGCGCAAATCCGGCGTCGACAAGCTCAATACTTCAAAGGATTCGAAGTCGTCCGTCACCGCGACGCCGCCCCGAATGCCGTGTTTTGTATCGACGGCGAAGCACATATAACATCGTCCGTCGATGACCGTAAGACGCGGATCGTAGGCGCGCACGATCTCCTCGTCGCGCATCTTGAAGATCGGCTTCGGTCCCGCCGTCCAGTTAATGCCGTCGTCGCTGAAGGCGATGCCGAGATCCGTCGTATGAGACGGTTCAATCGTCTTATTTTCCAACGAGCCGTAGTCGTTGCGGAATACCATGACGTAGCGGCCGTTCATCTTGGCTACTCCCGCATTGAAGACAAGCGCGGTGGGATAAGGCACGCGTGCCGCGTCCAGCACGGGATTGGCCGGATGACGGGTAATGAGCGGGCTCGACGCCAGCGCTCCGATCATCTTGGTTTGCATCGATTAATTTCCTCCTCTATCTCTTCTAAACAAGACGACCATGTCTTGCGAACGGATAGTCGATCGTAATACGCCCAGCCTGGCAATCGCCAATGCCGCTGTACAGATCCGCCTTGCCGTCCGGACGCATCACAATGCCCGAGGCAAAGACGCAGTCGACCAAATATGGCATTTTGGCCGGGCCCGGCGGGTAGCAGGGACGACTTCCGATCAGATGAAGATCCGAGGATTCCCGGGTAATGGGATCAAAGACGAAGGCCATGTTTAGATAAACCCGCAATTCCCCGTCATTTTCGTCCTGGTCTCGGTAACAAATGTGGCCGATGACGCCGATTTTGCCGCTGTCGAGCAGGTAAGCCTGATTGACGCCGCCCCATTCGCCCTCTCCGAAAATGCCGTGAATGTAAGGCGCATTTTCGATGACGTCCGCTGTCAGCTCATCCAAATTGTCGATGACCGTAAAGCCGATCATGGATTCGCTGCCGTATTTGCTTCTCATGTCGGCGTTCCGCGGACGCGAGAAGACGCCGATCTTGCCGTCCGAGAGCGGAACAAGGCGAATATCCTTCATTTTGTTAGGTCCGGTCGTGAAGTAGTACAAATCGTGGAGATTGGCGCCCCGGAAGAAATAGCCGAAAAACGTGCTGTACTTCCCTCTCTCGTATTGCACATGAGTCCCGCCCAGTACAAGCTCACCGCCGATCTCGCTGATGTAAGGATCCTCCAGCGTATAGATCATGCTGTCTTTTACCACGGTCCATTCATCTTGTCCCGTCTCCTCGAAGAGGCGGACCCAAGAGCGGGCCCACTCCTTCCGACGTTCAAGCCGTCCGAACAGGTAACGTTTTCCGTCACGTTCAAAAGGAATCGAAATATTGTAAACATCAAACCCGTCTACGCCATGAAAGACCAATGTCGCGCTTTCGTAGATGTTTTTTGCCGCTTCAAATGCTAGTCTTTGCTGCTTCAAGGTCAACTTTCTCAACGCCTTCCGGTTTGTTTTCGGCTCGCTTACTTTTGAGAAGCCTGATAGGCCTCGAATTGCAGCTGGTATTCGGCCATGACTTTTTCCAGACCGGCTTTCTTCATTTTCTCCAGCGCGGCCGGGAAGGCCTTGTCGTATTCCTGCACGCCCATATAAATCGGAGTAATGCTCGCGGAAGCTTCGGACAAAATGTTGGTGTACTCGGTTCTCACATTTGTCGGGTCGAAAACGAAGTTCGCCGCGATACTGTTAATGGCATTCAGATTTGGCTCAAACAGAACCTTGTTGTTGTCGGGAATGCTTGTCTCCAGGTCAAAACGCATGAAGTTTACGTTGCCGTTTTGCGAATCGGATCCTCTGTATCTCGAATTGTTATTGTTCTCCGGATCCCGGATCGGCTTAAAGCCTTTCTCGCCGTCCTTGGTGTAATGCTCGCCCTCGATGCCATATTGAACCAGATCATAATTTTCTTGGCTTGCCAGCATCCAATCCATAAATTTGACGGCCGCTTCCGGATTTTTGCTGTTCACCGGCACGGCATTCCCGTTTTTGAAGGTGAGCGGGCGCATATATTCTTTCTCCGGGTTGAACCATACCACGCCGATATCGTCTACAGTGGCTTCCGGATTGTATTTCTTAAGTCCGTTCAGGCTTCCGCCGGTTCCCAGGCGGACGAACCATTCGCCGCTGTCGAGCTGGGCATCGACCTGCTCCTGCTTCATGACCAGAATATCCGGATTCGTAATTCCCTTCGTGTACAGTTCGCGCATGAAGGAGGCATCCTTCTTGAATTCCTCGGTCTCGATCCAGGACTTGATCTCGCCGTTCTGATTCACGTAAAAGAATTTATCCTTCACTGTAAATGGGAAGGTATCATAAGTCCGGTGCAGCATAGACGTATGCAAGAAGATGGGGTCGAAGTCCGCCCGGGTGCCCAGATAAGGCTTGTTGCTTCCCTTCCAGTTCTTCATGACAACTTCCCAAGCGCTGATCAATTCTTCCGGAGTCTTTGGCTCTTCAAGATTGTTCTCGCGGAGAATGTCGCGACGAATATTGAACTGGCCTTCGCTTGCCATTTCAACCCAATAAGAAGGTACGACATAATAGTTTCCATTAATTTTGGCGCCGTCGAGAATATCGTCCGGGATGGATTTCTTCAGATTCTCTCCATACTTGTCGATCGCATCCGAGATATCCGCAAGCGCGCCGCGATTATAGTAGCTGGAGAACGGCGTACGGTCCTGCATGACGTGGAACAGATCGAATTCTTCGCCGGTAGACAACATCAGGTTGAGCTTCTGATCCCATGCATCCCACGGGATATAGACCTTCTCCACCTCAACGCCGACACCGTCCGCAGCCAGCTTCTCATTGACCTTTTGGTACACTTCCTTGTAGTCTTTCGGCTCTGTGCCGGGAACCAAATATTTGATTTTGACCGTCTCGGCAGCCTTCTCGTTATTTTCCGACTGCGGCTCGGAAGAGTTGCCGCCGGTATTGGCCGTGGCCTCCGGATCGGATGCCTTGCCGCATCCCACCAATGTCGAAAGGGCAAGCACTGCTGTTAATACAAACGCGTGATGCTTTTTCATAAAAATTGACCTCCTTGTATCGAGATTTTATTTATATAAACCCCTAAGGGAATATATCCGTCTTTAGCCATCAGCCTTTGACCGAACCGATGACCAGGCCTTTCACGAAGTACTTCTGCAAATACGGATAGAGGAAAACGATCGGACCGATCGTTACGATCGCCGTCGCCATCTTGACCGATTCCGATGGCAGCGTCATATCGCTTGTCCCAGCCAGCATCGTCATCTCGTTAAGCATGCTGATCTCCGATTGCAGCTGCAGAAGCATAAATTGCAGCGGGTACAAATCCTGGTCGTCGATCAGCATGATCGCATTCCACCAGTTGTTCCAGTAGTCCAGTCCGTAAAAGAGCGCGATCGTCGCCAGAACGGGCGTGCACAGCGGAAGATAGATCCGGAACGCGATTGTAATATCGTTGGCCCCGTCAATGGTCGCCGACTCTCGAAGCGAATCGGGCACGCCATTCATGAAGTTGCGCACCAGGAACAGGTTAAACGGACTAAACAGCAGCGACGGAATAATCAGCGCCAGAATATTGTCGGTCAGACCGAGCATGCGGTTCATCATATACCAGGGCACGATCCCGGCGGAGAAAATCATGGTGATAAAAAAGTAAAGCGCCAGCAGATTCCGGTACTTTACATGTTTGTTCGCCAGCGTATAGCCGGCCATCGACGTTACCAGTATGGCCAGAAGCGTGCCGACGACCGTGACAAAGATGGAGATGGTGTAGCTCTGCATCACCTGAGAGCCGCCCGTAAAGATCAGTTTATAGGCATATAAGGAAAACTTCTCCGGGAAAAGACTGTAGCCGTTCTTTAATACGGCATCCTCGTCCGTGATCGATATCATCAGCACAAGCAGCATCGGAATAAAGCAGATTGCCGAATAGATCGAGATCAGCGCATACATCACCGTCTTGCTAAGGGAAAACTTCTTCATGACTAATCCTCCTGAAACCTCGCCGCGGCAGATGCCTGCCGATGCGGGATCTTAATACAAAGCGCCGTCTCTGAAAAATTTGCGGGTAATCGCGTTCGTGCCGAAGACGAGGATGAACCCGATGACGGACTGGAACAGCCCGACGGCCATCGCTTCGGAAGGGTCGCCGATCTGACGCAACGAGCGGAAGACATACGTATCGATAATGTCCGTGGTCGAATACAAGGTGCCGTTGTCGCCGATCAAGGCATAGATCATGCCGAAGTCCCCATACATAATTTTTCCAATCGAAAGCAATGTTAGAATGATGACAGTCGGCATCATGAGAGGAAGGGTGATGCGCAAGCACATCTGCCATCGATTGGCCCCATCGATCTCGGCCGCTTCATACAAGGTTTCGTCGATGCCGGTAATGGTAGCCAGATAGATGACGGCGCTCATGCCCGCACCCTTCCATACGTTCATCGCAGTGAGGATGGCAGGCCAAACCTCCGGCTCCGTGTACCAGTTGACAGAGGCGATTCCGAGCATATTCAACAATTTATTGATAAGTCCCATATCCATGGAGAAGAAGGCATACAGCACATAGCTGACGACGATCCAGGAGATGAAATGCGGGAAAAGCATGACCGATTGGCTGATCTTGACGAACAGCTTCTTGCGTAGCTCGTTCAGCACGAGCGCAATCACAAGAGCCGTTAGCGTACCAAAGGCAATAAAGAGCAAATTCAGGAAAATGGTATTAAAGGTGACTGTGACGGCTTTGTAGGAGCGAAAGAAAAACTCGAAGTTCTGCAGCCCCACCCATTCGCTATTGAAAATCCCCTTTGTATAATTAAATCGTTGAAAAGCAATGATCATATACGGATAAGTCATGTACCCGAAAATAAATGTATAAACCATCGCCGGGAGGACCAGCAAGTAAGACGTTCCGTTCTTGCGGATATCCATAAACATGCCGAATGTCTGTCGCTGTCTTTTTTCCAATTTCGTATCCTCCTATAAGTTTTGTGAGCGTTGCATTAACTCTATATCAGAGTGCGGGAGCTGCCAATTTTAAATACCGGATTTCGCTTTCACTATTCGGACATAGGCTTTCAAATATCCGAAATGACCATCATTTATAAGGAATGAAGTATCTTTTTAAGCGGGATTATTCTATATTGGTTAGATTACACCAGCTATCTGGAATGGAGGCTTCTCATGCGACTTATTATGGATCGGCTCGTACGATATAAGGCATTCCAGAAGCTGACCATATCCTACTTTCTGCTCATCCTTCTCACGGTCAGTCTGCTCTCCACCTATCTCTTTTATTTTTTTTCGAGGAGCGCTATCCAAGAAATAGATCGCAATTCCAAAGCCGTGTTATCCCAAATAAGCTACGCATCCGATGTCGTCTATAACCAAGCCATGACGATCGGCAATTCTTTGCTTACCCAGCCGGAGATTACTTCATTTTTGCATGATACGCAGGAGGATAAGACGAGGAATTACCATGTCTTTCAACAATTGTCCCAGATTCAAAGCTCGTATCCGTATATCCACAGTATCGGGATTTATCGACCGTCCACGGCGACGGTCGTCGATACGGCAGGGCTTCCGTTTGATGCTTCGCTCTACGCCATCAGCGCCGAACAATATATGGAGTTTTACCCGAGGAGTTTGACCGTTCCTAATAGCAATCAGAGGGCGCCGCTGCAGTTCCTGACCTTTCTGTTGTACCCGGACTTCTCTCTGCGAGCCACAAATAATCCGCTTATCTACATTAATGTAGAAGAGCAGTCCATCCTGACGACGATCCGCAAAATCGGAAAAACGGATTCAACCAACAATGTGTTCGTCATCAACAAGGAAGGCAAGGTGCTGTCCCATACGGATTCGAATCAGTTTCTGGACGATTTGTCGGGTACGGGGCACGTGCAGCGGATTTTGGGTCAGGATGAGACGGAGAACAGCTTTACGACAACGATTGATCATAAGAAGCATCTGGTCGCTTATGTAAAGTCCAGGGAACTGGACTGGTATTTTGTGAGCGTTACTCCTTATTCCAGTCTTATCTCTGACATTAACCATCTTCGCAATGTCACGCTGCTTGTGACGGGAGTAATCGTGCTGATCGGCTTGCTTGTATCCATTTTTCTGAGCAAAAGCATCTATAGGCCGCTATCCGCGTTGTTCGAGAAAATCATGCAGAAAACATCCGCTCCGCAGTCGTCGTTTATCGACGAATACCAGGTCATGGCCGATATGTTCGCTTCGCAGGAGGAAAGAGAAAAGTCGATGCAATTCGTGATTAACCGATCATCGCGAACGATTAGAGACCATTATCTGCATTCGCTGCTCAGAAGCCAATCGCCCGACACCTCCGTGCCCGAAGAACTCATTCGGGACATCGACGAGGAGCTTGCCGGGTCCTATTTCTGCGTGATCGTGTTTAAGTTCGATGATTTGGAGCCAGCGAGAGGAGGGGCGGAAAGCGGGCAGAAGTCGCTGCTGCGCTTCGCCCTGGGCAATATTGCAAAGGAGATGCTGGAGTCTCTCGGTACATGCGATTATCTGACTACAGGGGAGAACGAAGGGGTAGCCATTTGCCAGTATGCAAAAAACGAACGGCCAGAGGAGCTGGTACCCGCCTTGCGTAACGTACAGAGTTTCCTGAAGCGATACTTTAAGCTTACGGTCTCTATAGGGGTTGGCGATATAAGCTATGGCAGAAAAAACATCTCGTTTTCCTATAACTCGGCACAGCAATATGTGAAGTATCGACTGATTTATGGAAAAGAGTCGATTCTGGACGCCCAGATAACCCGCCCGCATATCATGACGACCACAAGCTACCCGACCGATTGCGAGAAGAGACTGATCGAAGCCGTTCAATCCGGCAAACCGGACGCCATTCGGGAAGCCGTCGAACAGTTTATCGAGCAAATTTCAGACGGCTCGGTCAATCAGGTGATTACGTACAGCACGCAATTCATGCTTTCCTTGCTCAAACATTTTGATTATTTGCGGCATATTCCCGACTCTAATTTCACGGAGTATCTGGACGCGGTTACCGAAATCGAGGCTGCCGGGAACCTGGAGGAAATCAAGAACCTCTTCAATCGATATTGCGCCAATATTTGCAGTCTGATCGAGGAGAAAAACCACTGGATAAACGCGCAAAAGCACAATATTGTTATTGAAAAGGTTCAAAACTATATTCAGGAGCATTACGCGGAACCCAATTTGTCTCTGGAGCTCGTCTCTAATATTGCCGACTTGTCTCCAAGTTATCTGGGCAAGTTGTTCAAGGGATCGACAAGACAATCGTTCAGCGAATATCTGAATTGTATCCGATTGGAGAAGGCCAAGGAACTTCTGACTTCGACGAGCGAGACGGCCGCAAAAATCAGCGAATCGGTCGGTATTTACAATACGACATACTTTTCGACATTGTTTAAGAAAAAGTACGGCCTGTCCCCTTCGGCTTTTCGGGAGCAGGAGGCGTTGAGGAAAAAAGAAGACGGCAACCAATAAATCCACCGGTGAACTGTGGGTAAAGGCTATCGTCAACGGTTCCTCGTATTCAGTGGCTGGCGGCGCTTGGCCGCTGCCATCTAAGAGGATTACCTCATAAAGGTTTCGGCAAATGCTTTTATTTTGTCCACGAAAATGCCCTTTAGCTGGTCGGTGCCCTCTTTTGGCGCAGCATACGCTTTATAACCGCCAAAAGACTCCATGCAGATAGCGGCTTCCTTGAGATCGGCAGGGATATTCCGTTCTATGATTTCGATTGTCTCCTTGGGCTTTTCGTTGCATATAAAGTACCCCATTCTTTTTTTCAGCAATTCGGAGTGATTTTTTTTGATAAAATCGCGAATCGGTTTGTATATTTTTCCGTCTCGAACGCCCGCGCCCAAAATAATACGATCAAACTCCTCGATAGAGGGTTTCTCTATTTCGATATTACAAGCCGTGCAATTGGGAAGCTCTTCCGACAAAACGTTGACGCATTGTTTTGTTGCTCCCGATTTCGTAGCATAGACAATCAGTACGGCCATTTGCCCCACCCCTATCCACTGTTATTTATTTGATATTGCGCGTGTTTGAATTGAGATGACGAATTTGCTCCTCTAGGACGGTACCTGCTTTGTTTAAAAATCCTGTAATGAGCTCAAGCTCCTCATCCGAATAGGACGAAGCCAATTTAACCATTGCCGCATGGAGCTGAAGGTACGTATGACTGACCTCTTCTTTATCCTCATAGATCGGCACGATAATTACTTTACGACGGTCATGGGGATCAGGCTGCCTGCGCACAAATCCGGTTTTCTCAAGCCGGTCGATTAATGAGGTAACGCTGCCCGTCGTGAGTCCGGTCAGTCTCGACAGCTCGCCGGCGGTGACGGGGCCTTTTTCGTGCAGAATGTCGATGGACAGAAAGTCATTATTGTAAAGCCCCAAGGAAGCAGCTACGCTTTGTTGGTAGAGAACCGTTCGGGTTCCGAATCCGCGCATACCCATCGTCAGTTTTTCTTGTTGCTCCGAGATTTGTTCGGGTTGATTGCTTGACAAAGGAAATCCTCCCTCTTATTATCTTGATAATCAAGATACTTTATTGTCAAGATACTTTATTCCGTTTTGGATGTCAAATTCGAGTTTTATTGAACGGTCGAAGAAAGGTGGCAGGATGATCCGGAGAAAGTGCAGCGGAAGGATATACTTTCCCGTATTTCGAAAAAACAGGGCTGTCCGAGAAGTGAACTTTTAAGGTAGCCCCGTTGTCCTTATGGCTCGATTATATGGGTAGGCTTATATACAAAAATCAACAAAAGTGGCTTCCACCGGGGTAGCGTCAGTGTGTATGAAAATTCATACACAATTCACCAAATAGGTCGGCACCTGGAAAATGGCTATCCAAAAAGTCAGTGAAAACAGAATGCTGGACGCCCCGTTTTGGTGGAATGTTACGTGGCAGGCATCCACCTCGCCACTTTCCTGAAAAAGCAGGTACACAAAAAAAGTTGGACGGAAAAACATCCGCCCAACTTTTTATTTTTGAGACTTATTGGACAGCCCCGTTTTTCGATGTTCAATTCTCAGAATCCATAAGTCTTGCATCTTCATCTTGAAGTGTATTCAGCATGCACATGATACCGTCCCTTTGGCACGACCATAGGGGATCCCGATATCGGGTCCGGTATAACCGTGCAGTCCAGTCCGAAGATGTCTTTGACGATTGTGCTGGTCACGACCTCGGACGGCGCGCCTTCGGCCACGAGCTTGCCTTCGTGCATGGCGACAATATGATCGGCATATCGCGCGGATAAGTTGATGTCATGGAGGACCATGACGATCGTTGTGCCTGCCTTGCGGTTTAAGTCGGTGAGCAGGTCCAGAATTTCGACCTGATAAGTAATATCCAGGAAGGTCGTCGGCTCGTCCAGGAATAGAATATCCGTTTCCTGCGCCAATGCCATCGCAATCCAGACGCGTTGCCGCTGACCGCCCGACAACTCGTCGATATTGTGGTTGGCGAATTCGGTAATCCGCATCGTTTCCATCGCTTCGGCTACCGCCGCGTAGTCCTTCTTCGTCCAGTTGCCGAACAAGGACTGATGGGGGAACCTCCCCCGCCCGACCAAGTCCGTCACGGTAATACCCTCAGGGACGATGGGGGATTGCGGCAGCAGTCCAACCACCCGGGCCAATTGCTTGGGCGGAATTTTGCCCAGCGGTTTCCCGTCGAGCGTGATGGTGCCGGACTCAGGCTTGATCAGCCTCGCCATCGTCTTAAGCAGCGTGGACTTGCCGCACCCGTTGGAGCCGATAATGACGCTTATCTTATGGCTGGGTATGACAAGATCCACGCCGTGAATGACTGTTCGATTCTCATAGCCTGCTACAATCCGTTCGACCTGGAAGTGATGTGTCGGCTTCATTATAATTCTCCCTTCCGATTCATTCGGACTAACAAGAAGATGAGATAAGGCGCTCCGAGCAATCCGGTGATGATGCCTACAGGGAATCTGTAAGGGGTAGCGAATTGTCCGATGAGATCCGCCGCCAGTACCAGGTTAATGCCTACCAACCCGGCGGGAATGATGTTCGAGAAGCCGATTCCGACTAAGCGCTTTGCTATCGGTCCGGCAAGAAAGGAGACGAAAGCAATTGGACCTGTAGTGGCGGTCGCGATAGCAATCATGCAGACGGAGGCCACGATAAGCGCGATCCGGGTCTTGTCCGTGGCGACGCCAAGGGAAGTAGCCGCTTGCTCACCGAGTTCCAATAGATTCAACTGCTTGCCAAGCAAGATGATGATAGGCGTGCAGATCAATACGGTTACCATCAGAGGCGGCAATCTGTCCATCTGGGCGCCATTGAGGCTGCCCGTAAGCCACCTTATTGCCGCGGGAAGATCTTGTTCCGCGCTGACCAGCATCAGGTAGGAGATGATGGCGTCAATCATCGCTTGTATGCCGATCCCGACTAGAATGAGCCTTCCGATCGAAAAAGATCTTCCTCGGGACAATACATAGATCAAGATGACGGTGGCAAGTCCCGCAATGACGGATGCTATCGATATGACGGCCCCGCTGGCTTGAAGAATAACGATGCAAAAGACGGCTGCCACGCTGGATCCCGAGGTAATGCCGATCACGTTGGGATTGGCAAGCGGGTTGCGCAGCATGGTCTGGAACGTATATCCCGCAATACCGAACGCGAATCCCGCAAAGAGCCCTGCAAGCATTCTCGGCAGGCGAATCGTACTCACCGCGAAGGATACGCCCTTTAGCTGTTCGCCCGACAGCGCGCGGATGACGTCCTGTACGGGATAAATGGTGTTGCCTAACATAAGCATGGCGCAGCACAACATGCATGCCAGCACCGCAAGCAGGCTCGTCACAAGTATCCATCGGCCGCGTCTCTGTCGCCGGCCTGCCATTATTAGAGCAATCGTCGAATGATTATTGGTCATAATGAACGCACTTTCGATCTCATGGCGACTATGATTAGTATGGGTGCTCCGATAAACGCCGTTACGACGCCAACCTCAAGCTCCCCGGGTCTGCCGATCAGCCTGCCGCCCACATCCGCTATGGTAAGAATACCGGCGCCGGCAATGGCTGACATCGGGATAACAAAGCGCAGGTCGGGTCCTATCATTAAGCGGATGACGTGAGTGGATAACAGTCCGATAAATCCTATCGGTCCTGCCAGCGCGGTAGTCGCGCCGCATAATAACACGCCGGCGAGAGCCGCGGCGAATCGGAGCGCTCCCGTCCGAACGCCGAGTCCGGTCGCGGTGTCGTCTCCCAGCGCCAATGCATTGAGGGCGGGCGCAGCGAGGAAGCCGACCAGGAGTCCGACGGCCAAGAACGGGACGAATGTGCCGATGCCTCCCCAACTGGCCGAGCCCACGCTTCCGACTTGCCAGAACCGGAATTGGTCCATGACGTAAGAACGCGGAATCATGATAGCGGTAACTAAGGAGCCGAGGGCGGCGCTTGTGGCCGCCCCTGCCAGAACAAGCTTAATGGGCGTGGCACCGCCACGCCCCATTGAGCCGATTCCGAACACGAACACTGCAGTAAGCGCAGCGCCGGCCAAAGCTAGCCATACATATTGATTCGCCGTGCTTATGTTCCAGAACGCGATGCCGCACACCACGAATAACGATGCTCCCATGTTGACGCCCAAAATGCTGGGATCCGCAATGGGGTTGCGCGTGACGGCTTGCATCAGCGCTCCGGACACTCCGAGCGCCGCTCCGCAGCATAAGCTGAAGACGGTGCGCGAGATTCGCTTGCGTACGATGTTGGCCGAGTAGGAGTCCACGTCGGAACGGAATAATCCGTCCATTATTTCCTGGAATCTCAAGGGCTTGGAGCCCAACGCGAGCGAGGCCAACACGCATACGACAAGCAAGACTATACAAGCGGCCAGAACCAAAGCAAAGTTTTTAGGCATATGCGAGTTAAGCCTGCCCGTGTTCGGAATCGATGAGCTACTCATCGAGCTTGTCGATTGCTCCGCCGATTAATGCCAGGTATTCGTCCATCGTATAAGCGATGGAGAGCGGATTCGGGTTGCCGGATGCAGCCAGCGGCGTACCGTTGCCGATAAACACGACGGATCCTCGTTGGATCGCAGGGATTTTGCCCAGCAGGGAGTCTGCTTTTACTGCTTCATATAAGCTCTCGTCGCCATAACCGATGATGATATCGGCATCGTTCAGCGCCTCGGCATTCTCGGCGCTCAAAGACAGCGAGTAGGCAGATGGGTCTGTAATTTGGCTTGTGACGCTCTCCGGATATTCCATGCCAAGCTCGACCAGGAATGCGCCGCGGGGGTCTGCAGGCGTATACAGGTGCAGCTTGGACATATCTTTAGCCGAGAAGTTGACCCAAACGACTTTTTTGCCTTGCATTTGCGGGTATTTGCTCGCTTCTTCCTTAATTAAAGCCTCGGTGTCTTTGATGAGCTGCTCGCCCTCTGCCTTCATCCCCATGCCTTCCGCCGAGAAGAGAACTTGCTCACGCCATGTTGTTGCCCATGGCTTGGATTGGTAAGCAACAACCGGAGCGATTTGGCTCAGCGTTTCATAGTCTTCCGGGGTAATGCCGGAGTAAGCGGCAAGGATGACGTCCGGATTCGTATCGGAGATGGCTTCGAAGTCCAGGCCGTCTGTATCTTGGAAGATATTTGGATCCGTAACGTTGAGATCCTTGAGCTTCGCGGCTGTCCAAGGCAGCAACCCGCTGTCGTCTTGAACGCCGTAGTTCGCTGCCGAGAAGCCGACGGGAACGACGCCCAGGGCAAGAGCAACGTCATGGTTCGCCCATTGGATGGTTACAACTCGCTCAGGCTTGCTTTCGATAACGGCTTCGCCGAGAGCATGCTTGATGACGATCGGATATTGCGTATCGTCTTTAGCCGGCGTTTCAGTCGCAGCGGCAGGCGCTTCAGCGCTTGTTGTCGGGGAAGGCGGCGGAGTGGAAGTAGAGGCTTGACTGGAGCAGCCTGCCAGCGCGATGGCAAGCAATGCGGCAACGAACAACGTGGATAATGAGTACTTGCGTTTGGAATTCATTTGTGTACCTTCCTTATCTTGAAATATATTTTAGCTAACGCTAATTCATGGGATAATAAAGCTTATTAACGATAATGATTATCATAATCATAAAATATATAGTCTTATCGGCGGGTTGTCAATAAAAAAAATATCCCGAGGCCGGCAGTAGGGATTTATTTGCTGTTTAAAGGCGCGGATGAGACCATATGCGTCTTGTCGCGGAAAAAGCGTTGTCAAATGTGACAAAATGAGCGAGAAGTGGTTGAACGCTATCCCCAGTATGAGTACAATAAAAATGGGCGAAAGACAACACGCTTTGGCCTTCAGGCAAGGATGATCCCTAGTGGAGCAAGTGAAGTCAGTAATAACAGCAATCGGCTGGGGCCTTTCTTGCGCGCCAGGATTAACGATGTGTTCGTAGATTGGGATGCGCATCTCGCTAAGAGCGTCATCGTCTTCGCTCTGCAACCCATAACATATAAGGTATTAATGAACCAGAGACAGTGCTGGACATAAGCCTGGATAGAAGCTCTGCGAACAAGAGCTGCTATTTGGGCCTTTTTGTCTATATTCCCCTAAGAAGGAGGTACAATAATTGTCTTCATTTCAAGAACGCGAGCAACATCAAGTCAGCGAGTCCGATCTAAGACTGGACAGGCTGGCATCTGTCGGCCAGATCGCCGCGGGCATCGCCCATGAGGTTAAGAATCCCCTGACCGCGGTTAAAGGCTTTCTTCAATTGCTTAAACACGAAGCGCCGCATAAGTATTTGGACTTCGCCTACGCGGAGCTGGAAAACGCTATCGATACCATGCAAAATTTATTGCATGTCTCGAAGCCGGATCTGGAGGACGAGCCCTTCGATGACATCCAACTGTGTTCCGAGCTGGAAGCCTTGCTGTACCTCTTTCAAGAACGATCCTATGAGGTATCCATTCAAAAGCAATTCTCGGATTGCGATACGAGAATTTATGGCAAACGGAATCAGTTGAAAAAAGCTTTTTTTAACCTGCTCAAAAATGCCTTCGAAGCCATTGGCGACAACGGAACCATAACCGTCAAGCATTATAAATCGGGCGACAAACTGTTTGTGAAGGTTACGGATACGGGCGTCGGGATCCCGGAGGGGAAGCTCAAGCTGCTGGGCACGCCATTCTATACGTCGAAATCAGAGGGCACCGGGATGGGACTGACACAAGTGTTCGCTTCCGTATACGAGCATAACGGGATCATAAGGGTCAGAAGCGAGGTGGGAGCAGGAACGGAGTTTTCTATCGAATTTCCGGTTCATCATCCGACATCGAATCAGTGGGAGGCGATTCCTATGAACGTAAAGTATGTTCAGAACCATAGCTTTCCGGAATTTTATTTAACGAATCAACCTGAGTTTCTCGAGACGCTCAAGCTGCAGGGCAAAGAAATCTTCGAGCTCATTCATGTGTCCGATATAAGCCCTGCCTCCATACTGGAATCGGCAAATACCGTCGTGATGCTGCTGAATGAACGCAACGAGCAAGGTCTTATCGCGCACGCCAAGGAACATGGGAGGAATTGGGCCAGCCATAACCTGGACTTGATACTGAAGCTGGAATGGATCCAGATGCTCCGCAAAACCTATTGGGATTTGTTGCACCACTACTACGCCAATGTAGAACAGACCGAAATTGAGTTTTTTCAGCTGGAGAGGCAGATCAACTATACGCTGGACACCTACCTGAAGCATTTCGCATCCAGCTATGCCGAGTTCAAGAACGAAGTGCTGCGGAATCAACGCGTTATGATCGAGGAATTATCTGTTCCCGTCATTCCGTTGTATGAACATACGGCGATTCTCCCCATCATGGGCACCTTGGACACGGCTCGCATCAAGAAGATTCAGGAGCATGCCTTCGATCGGATCTATCAGCTGAAGCTGAAAGAAATCATCATCGACTTATCCGGCGTTGCTTATATGGACGACAAGATAATGTCGCAGCTGTTTAAAATCGTTAACGGCGCCTCCATACAAGGCTGCAAGGCCATTATGACAGGCATCCGACCAGAAATGACAAGCACGATGGTCGAATTGGGAATTTCGCTGCACGAAAGAGTTGAGACAAGAGGGTCCTTGCAGCAAGCATTAGAAGAATGCGTGCGATCTTACAAGCTTTGACCTTGCTAATTAGGCATAAAATCATTAAGATTAAGTGAGGGTAACAGATATGATGCTATTACCTTATTCTTTCACGCGATAAAGGCTCTCATTCTAGCAATAGCATTTATACGAACTCGGAATTTAGCTGGCCGCAATGAACCAGAGATAGTGCTGGACATAAGCCTAAATAAATGTTGCAATCGCGACCTTTGTTTAGGCTTTTTTTTATTTTTATGGAAATTTCAGGACACAGACTAAGGATGAACTTACAGCATATGAATGATAATTATTTCCAGAACGAAATAGCAAGCCATATTGGGAAAATGCTGCGAGACGCATTCGGCAAAGGGCCTCAGTCCATCTATGTAAGCGTAGACAGGCCTTATATTGTGATCTATCTGCGTAATTTCTTGACGCCTACAGAGAGAATCCTGCTGAATCAGGGACAGCAACAGACCATACGACATACGCGGGACATTGTGATGTCTTGGTTAGTCCCCGAGATTAAGGCCTATTTGCTGGTATTAACCGGTATAAGCAACCTCGATTTTTATTATGACTGGGAGTTGCCTTATCATTCCGGGGTCTTCGTAGGACAGTGGTCCGATGAGAATGCTGCGATAGAAGAGAGTGCTGCGGCAGAAGAAGACAGGGAGCCCTATGCAGGCCAAGAGGAGCTTCATCGCGAGCTGATTCTGATGAGCGGCCGTATTCAAAAGGAGCCGGAACACATTTACTCCCGCCAGTTGAACAAGCGAACGCTGCTGGTGGTCCGAAACGGGATCCTGATCGATCTGAGCAAGGAGCTGATCCGGCTTCGCGACGAGGAACACTTGAAGGAGGCGTTGACTCGTCTCGAGAAACAATTTGTGCGGGATAATAAACATGTGGAGCAAATACTTAATGCGCGAATCGTCGACGTATTCGTTGATTGGGACTTTGGGAGAGATCGAAGCGTCATCGTACTTATCTTAAGCCCGTAGGCCGGAGGGTCCGGGGACATCGGCAAGACAAAGAGCTGGCGCGAGCCTGCTCTCTTTTTAATTACGGGCATCTCTTCAGGGATGCCGCGTTAGCATTTCGGCAACAGGGATTTTGTGAAATAATAGGGAAAACGGGAGGCTGAGCATAGATGATGATGATGAATCAGAGTAGCGGTGCGGCGTCGAGGCCGCAGCAGGAAAGAATCGCCCCTCTGGAGCTGGTATCCGGACAGTGCACCGTCGTGCAATGCAATCACGATGTTGGCCGCGCTTTAATTAGATCCATCACGGGAGAAGACGCCGCTTCTCCCGGCCAAGTTCTTTATAAAGGAAAGCCGTTATTGCTTACAGATCCCGATACCGCGAAGCTGGTGGGCTTCTGCGGTCTCGAAGAGGGCATCTACAGACGATTGAAAGTGAGGGAGTACTTGCAATTCTGGGCGCGGTTATACGACGCGACTATCTCCGTCCAGGAGTTGCTTGGCGCAATCGGGCTGGAGGAGAAGGCGGAGGAAAGGATCTCCAGACTGAGCGATTCCGAGAAGCGGCTGCTGGGCTTCGCGAGAAGCATCGTTCACGATCCGGAGCTCGTGATCTGGGAGGAGCCGGAGCAGAATCTGGACTTGCATAGCTGCATGGTCGTGCGAAGATTGATCGACGAGCTTATCCGCAAGGACAAGGCGGTGCTCATCACTTGCTCGACGCTTGAGCAGGCGTTGTCGATCTCGAACCGGATCTTCCGTCTGACGGGAGACGCGTTGTCCCCGATCGCCGTCCAGGAAGCGGCGGAATACGCCGAGCCGGAAGCCTCCCGCCCGGAACAGTCGGACTCCGAAACGCAGGCGGTGCCCGATAGCGATATGAAGCTGGCGCGATTGATGGTGAAGACGGAGGACAAATATATGTTCGTCGATCCCCAGGACATTCGGTACATCGAGAGCAACGAGGGCGCGACAAGCTTGTTTACGACTTCTGGAGCCTTCGCTTGCGCCTGGACGCTGTCGGAACTGGAAGAGAAGCTGAAGCCCTACCGCTTCTATCGCTGCCATCGCTCTTATATCGTCCGGCTGGACGTTATCGCCGAATTGATCGTATGGAGCCGCAACAGCTACAGTCTCGTGCTCGACGACGACAAGCGATCGAGAATCCCCCTCTCCAAGGGGAAATTCGAGGAGCTTAAAGGAATGGTCGGTCTCTGATCCTGTTCCATTCGCCCCCGATAACGCTGAATTCACCTCGAAAATGACGCCTTCCATGGCTATTTGGCGGCAAGTCGGTCCCCAAAGGGTTAATCTGGTGTCGAGCTTACCGGCTACACGAGTTTAAGGGAAGGTGACCGTTCATTGTGAAGCAAGCGATTATCAAGGTAGAGAACCTCGGGAAGCAGTACAAGAAGAAGCAAGCCTTGAAGGGCATCAGCTTCGAGGTCCAGCAAGGGGAAATATTCGGATTCCTGGGTCCCAGCGGCTCGGGCAAAACAACGACGGTCAAAATTCTGACCTCGCAGCTCATCCATACGACGGGGCGCGTTCAGGTGCTGGGAAACGACCCCGGCCGCAGCCGTCGTCCCGCCTTTCTGGCACGAATCGGCGTGTTGACAGATAATAGCGGACTGTACGACCGGCTGAGCGTGTTGGATAACCTCGTTCTGTTCTGCCGGCTGTACGGCGTCTCGGAGAAGCGGGCCGGGGCTGTTCTGGAAGCCGTCAATTTGTCCGGCGACGGAAAGACGCCCGTCGGGAAGCTGTCCAAGGGGATGAAGCAGCGGGTTACGCTTGGCAGGGCGATTTTGCACGAGCCGGATATTCTGTTCCTGGATGAGCCGACGTCCGCGCTGGATCCCGTTAATAGCGGCCGCATTCGGGAGACGCTGCTGGAGATGAACCGCCGGGGCACCACGATCTTCCTGACGACGCACAATATGCAGGAAGCCGAGCAGCTCTGCCACCGCGTCGCGTTCCTGAACAACGGGGAGTTGTCAGCGCTGGATACCCCTCAGGCGCTTCGCCTGCGGTACGGCGACCGCACTATTACGGTAACGACGCGGGAGGGCAGCCGGGTGATCGCTCAGAACGAAGCGGGGGCGGACGAGGTGAGCGCGCTCATGCGAAGCGGGGAGCTGCTGGCGATTCATTCCAACGAGCCTACGCTTGGCGATATCTTTGTACAGTTGACGGGAAGGGGGCTGGAATGATGTTATCGATGCGCAGATTCAAGGCGATGGTGGCCAAGGAGTGGAAGGACGGCATTCGCAATCCGCATATTCTGCTCAATGCGGGCATGCCGATCCTGCTTGCCCTGTTGTTCGCTCAGAAGGACGGCGACCCCGCCGACCTTACGTTCCTGACGGTTCCCATCCTCGTCGCCATCTCCATTACCGGCGCCTTCGTCCAGGCGGCTATGATCGCCGAGGAGAAGGAGAAGAACACGCTCCGGGCATTGATGCTGTCCCCGGCCACGAAGCTTGAAGTGCTGGCGGGCAAAAGCGCCACGACGGTTCTGTTCGCCTTGATCGTCATCGCGGCTTGTATCGTCATATCCGGCGTGCCCGACGTCAATATCGCATATTTGGCGATTCTCTCCGTCCTGTTATTGATGATTTTCATGGCGCTTGGGACGGTGATCGGCCTAATCGCGCGTACGGCATCGGAGTCCTCCATTGTCGGATTGCCCGTCTTGTTGTTTTTTATATTCGGACCCATATTCGTGCCCGACCTGGATGTGCCCGTTCTCATGAACGTGATCCGTTGGTTGCCTTCGCAGCAATACGTGGTTGCCATTACGGAGCTTCATCGGGATGGCGCATTCGGCAGCATCGCGGGCCAGATGCTTAATCTGCTTGCTTGGACGGCACTGACGGGAGCGTTATGCTTCCTGGCTTACGGCAGACAGCGTTTCGACAAGTAAAGGAGCCGCGTGCGAATCCGAATATAACGACACGACAATGGAGGGGTTATCCGTGAACAATAACAAGCTGGTCAAAAATATAATAATCGGCGTTGTGGTGCTTGCCGTCGTCCTGGTCGTCAAGAAGTTTTGGCTGCCGGACGGCATTCTGGGATTGTTCGAATAGCTGATCTGGCGGATGGCAAAGAAGGCTCGGTCCCCCTGAGACCGAGCCATCCTATTAGGCCAGCAAGTGCTTCGTTAGCCACGGTTTGATAAGGGGCAGTACTGTGGCCGGCTGCATCGCCTTCGTATGGTCCATATCCTCCCCCTGCAAGAGCGCAATATCCCAGCCCTGTTCTGTCAAAGCCGCTTCATGCCTGCGCAATGCCCCCGCGATATCTACCGTCACGCCTCCAAAGTTTTCACCATATACGATCGTGTCCCTCTCCCCCGCGAAAGCAAGTCTCGGCAGCTTCAACTGCTCATGTATGGACTTGTCGTCGAACTCCCGCAGATGGTTGTACAAGGTGAAGAATTGTTTCGTTTGCTTGGGATCCAAAGCTATCTGGACGCTGCTCCAATCAAAGCCCTCCGGGCTGCTTTCCGGGCTGTTGGAAGATTGGAAGACATCGCCGGAGCGGTTCTGCTGTTGCAGGGCTTGCTCATGCGTCCGGGAAGTTACGATCAGCATCTCCTTGTACGGCCCTTCGAGCGGCGGGAATCCTCCCATGATCAAGCTCTCCAGCCGATTGCTTCGAACGGCCAATTGCAAGCCGGCGAGAGCGAGCCAGGAGTAACCGTAATAGCTGAAGGCCGGTACATTCATTTCGTCTGCGATTTGCAGGAAGTCTTGGCAGATGGAATCGGGAGTCAGCAGCTCCGGCCTGGGATTGCCCATGAGGTGCCCCTCATAGTCGAAATATAAAATCCTGAACCGGTCCGACAGCCCCTCGACCAAGTGTTTGCCCAGCTCGGGATCGACGCCCCACATGCGCAGGTTGTCGGCATCTATGCCGCACACCGATTGCTTGAACACCGGAAGCATAACGACCGGATGGGCCGGATTGCCGGCCAAACCGACCGCAATCGCTGTACCGTCGCTTAACGATATGTGTATTTTCATTGCGTTCATTCCTCCTCAGCGGTATCTACTCCATCTTCTACGATACAACATGGATGCAATCGTTCGGTTTGGTCCGGCAGAATGTAGGTGGTATAATGCAGAGTAGGCTGTATAATTAACGAAGCACTTTAAGGTATGGCTTGAAGGATGGAGGCGCTAGAGCATGGCAAACGTCTACACGCCTAGTCAAGTGGCACGGCGTCTGGGTGTCAGCACCACCACCTTAAGAAGATACGAAGAGCAAGGGCTGCTTCCCGACGTGCCTAGAGGCGGGGGCAATCACCGGTGTTATGCATCCGTTCATCTCCAGGCCTTCATCACCATTCGGTGGTTATTGAAGGGTTATGAAATCCCCTTGGCTTACGATGTCATGAGGAAGATCAAGGACGGGAAGACAACGGATGCCCTTTGGTTGGTAAACGGGCAGTTGCATATCGCCCAGGAGGAGAAACGGCGCGTCGAGGATATCATTCGAATGGTCCGGCATACGGCATTCGATCGTTATCGCAACGTGAAGCTGACGGATGGGATGAGCATCGGACAGGTGGCGGAGCTAGCCGGAGTCAACGCCTCTGCCATCCGGCATTGGGAGAAGGAAGGGCTGATCGTATCGGCACGGGATCCGGACAACGGTTACCGGACCTTTACGATAGCCGAGCTTCGCAATATTTTGGTCATCAGCAGTTTAAGGAAGACGATTTATTATATCGAGACTTTAAAGGATCTTCTGAACGAAATCGAGGGACATCGTTATGCCACAGTTGATCAATCGTTTCAGTACGCCCTTCAGCGGCTGAACGGCAAGCTTGAGGCGCAGTTCCATGCGATAGCGGAGCTTATGAAATACATCGGGTTGGTTAGGAGCAATGAGGCATGAAGAAGTGGGTGCTTATCGGGCTGTGCTGTCTGTTCTTGCTTCAAGGCTGCGCGGATTCTGACGGCGGAGCTGCAGAAAATCGGGATGAGGAGAGTGGGAGCATGAACGGGAGTCCAAATGAAGGGCTGCTGGCTGCCGCGAAAGCGGGACAAGTGGATGCCATTGCAAAGCTGCTGCAGGACGGGGCAGACATCAATGTAAAGGATGGAGAAGGGCGCACGCCTGCCATGATCGCGACCTACCACAACGATATCGGGATGGCGAAGGCGCTGATCGAAGCGGGGGCGGACGTCAATATACGGGACGGGATGAAAAACTCGCCGTTTTTATATGCCGGGGCGGAAGGGTATCTGGAAATTCTCAAACTTACGATCGAAGCGGGCGCCGATCCCGCCATTACGAACCGTTACGGAGGCACCGCTCTAATTCCCGCCTCCGAGCACGGTTACGTGGAGGTTGTCCAGGAGCTGCTGACGAAGACGGATATCGACGTCAATCATGTCAATAACCTGGGCTGGACGGCGCTGCTGGAGGCCATCATTCTAAATAACGGGAACGAGAGGCAGGAGCGGACCGTGGAATTGCTGATTCGGCATGGAGCGGATGTCGACCTGGCGGACAAAGAAGGCGTGACCCCGTTGCAGCATGCCCGCTCGAAAGGCTTCGCAGGGATCGAGAGGCTATTAGTGGAGGCCGGGGCTAAGTAGGCGGGAGACAGCATATAGGAGGTGTGGCCATGTATTTGGTATCCCAATCGTATCCGCTGCTTGACCGGGGCGGGCAGATTCCGGAAGAAAAGGCGACAGCCGTGTTCCCGCCGGGATATATGCGGTTTCTCCAGCGCTTCGGCGCGGGGACGTACAGAGGGTGGATGAACGTCTATTGGCCCGATGCGGAAGTGCTGAAGCCATTCGTCGATTACGACCTGTGGGAGCATGACGAGGACAGCCCCATTACCCAGCAGCAGATCGGCGAGCTGATAGCGATCGGGAGCTCGGTGGACGGCGATTTCCTTGCGGTGCATCCACCGACCGGTCAGGTGCTGTGGCTCCCTCGGCATGGGGACCAGTTGCAGCGGCTCTCGCTGGATGTATCGGAGCCGGAAGACGACGAGGCTTATGCGCGTTCGCTGGACGAAATTTTTCGCGAGGTTTACGGCAATGTTCAAGAGGATGAAGTGTATTACGAGCCACGGTCGGATACAAGGAATCATCTCTTCCTGCGCTTGCCGCCCGATCAAGACAGACTTACGCTGCCGCAGCTGGCGGGTTTGTGCCGCGAAGCCTTTCCGCCGGATCTGGTCATCGAGAACCAATACGGGTGCAAGCTGTTCAATCGCCGGTTAGGCGGTTATATCCGTTTCAATTATGCTAATCGGCAGGAAGTAGCCATCATTTACGAGAAGGATGCCGGACAGCTGTTCGCCGACATTAAGCAGTGGCTACTGTCCCAGGGCTGCGTGCAGTTTGGGCAGTGAATAGCGCAAGTTGACATCGGCTGAAGACGCTGGCGGATCAGGCGGGCGACCAACTAGGCCGGACACAGTGGCCGCGGGTGGCGACCTGTTGCCTGGTGCCCCGGTACCCAAATAAAGCGGGAAACACTCCGCTATAAAAGGCTGTACTCGTGCTAGACGTCCGAATATAGCAGAAAACTCCGCTATA
>NZ_BDQX01000083.1 GCF_003112455.1 Paenibacillus agaridevorans | reverse complement strand
GGGGAGCCGTTTCTATAAAAATAGGAAAGCATATCATTTCGCCAAACAAGGCGTTACGAGCGGATTAAACCCACCACATCTCGCCCAGCGGTTCGCGGATGAGGACTTGCTGCAGGTTGGCGACGGCTTTCGTGAAGCCCTCGTCTACGGACATCAGGCCGTCTTCGTGCTCGATGCTGACGACGTAGTCGTAGCCCACGAGGCGAAGCGCGCTGATGATATCCGCCCATACTTTAAGGTCATGACCGAAGCCGACTGTACGGAACTGCCACGCGCGGTCAAGCATAAGCGAATACGACTGCATGTCCGTTACGCCATGACGGTTTACGTTGATTGGATCGATCGTCGTGTCCTTCGCATGGAAGTGATGGATCGCGCCGGCGCGGCCAAGAATATGGACGGCTTGTACCGGATCGATGCCCTGCCACCACATATGGCTTGGGTCAAGGTTAGCGCCGATCGCGTTGCCTGCCGCTTCGCGAAGACGAAGCAAGGTAGCCGGGCTGTGAACGGAGAAGCCGCCATGCAGCTCCAGGCCGATTTTTACGCCAGCTTTTTCGGCGATACCGCCGATCTCGGACCAGTAAGGAATAACTTTCTCTTCCCACTGCCACTTCAGGATATCCTGGAAGTCGTTTGGCCAAGGAGCAACCGGCCAGTTCGGATATTTGGCATCCTCATGGTCGCCCGGGCAACCGGAGAATGTATTTACCACTTCAACTTCCAGACGGTTCGCAAGCTCGATCGTTTTGCGGATGACGGCGTCGTCCGGAGAGGCAAGCGCCTTTTGCGGGTGAAGCGGATTGGCATGGCAGCTGAGTGCGCTGATCATCAGACCGCGTGATTCGACTGCTTGTTTAAACGCTTTCAGCTTTCCTGCATCTGCAAGCAGTGTGTCCGGATCGCAATGCGCATTGCCGGGATATCCGCCCGTGCCGATCTCGATCGCGTCGAGACCTTTCGAGGCGATGTAGTCGAGTGCTTCTTCGAATGGCTTCTGAGCGAACAGTACGCTGAATACGCCTAATTTCATCCTTCATATACCTCCCGAATCCAGTAGATGGATTGTTTTCATAACCGCCATTAGTATACCACTTTCCTTGCGGATAGACATGTGGGAAATTGCATTTTAGACAAAATCGCATAATAAATGGGCAAAAGAGGAACGAGCTTGGCGCAGTTGGCAGTAATGTACGCTGGAATACGACCTCATCGTTTGATAAACTAGGGGAAGCGAATACGAGAGAGAAGCTATAATGAGAAACGCGTGAAGAGTCTTTAAGTGCGAGTTCAAAAAGTTCGATGACTTTTTGAACAACCTCTTTTAGGCCGCGCCGAGAGGAATTTGGTACACATGTTGACAACGCAATTAACAAGATCGGATATAGAACTGCTGGCTCCGGCCGGCGATTGGGAATGCATGCGGGCGGCGGTAGCGAACGGAGCCGACGCGATTTTTTTCGGAGTGGAGAAGTTTAACGCGCGTGCCCGCGCCAACAACTTTCGCAGCGAGGAGCTGCCAGAGATTATGGCCTTTCTCCATACGTATGGAGTGAAGGGTTTCCTTACCTTTAACATCCTTGTGTTCGAGGATGAGCTTAGAGATGCGCAGAAGCTGATCGAGATGTGTATCGACGCAGGCGTGGATGCGGTTATCGTGCAGGATTTGGGACTCGTCAAGCTCATTCGCGAGCTTTCGCCGGATTTTCCGATTCACGGCTCGACGCAGATGACCATCACTTCGCCAGAGGCGGTGGAATTTACGAAGCCGTTTGATCTGGAGCGAGTGGTGCTGGGTCGGGAGAACAACTTGAAGCAGATCAAAAAGATCGGTGAACAGGCCAAGCTGCCGATGGAAGTATTCGTGCACGGAGCGCTCTGCGTATCTTACTCCGGACAGTGCCTGACTTCGGAGATGTGGGGCGGTCGCTCCGCGAACCGTGGCGAATGCGCGCAGGCGTGCCGCTTGCCCTACGATCTCATGGTGGATGGAGAGCATAAGCCGATGGGCGATATCGCCTACCTGCTGTCGCCGAAGGATCTTGCGGCAATCGATCTCGTGCCGGAGCTGATCGAGGCGGGCGTTACATCGTTCAAGATTGAGGGCCGCCTCAAGAGTCCGGAATATGTAGCCAACGTCGTCAGCAAATACCGCAAGGCGATCGACAACTACTTCGACGGCAATATGGAGAAACCGTCCAAAGAGGACGTTCGAGAGCTGCAGCAAAGCTTCTCGCGCGGATTCACACATGGCTTCCTGGATGGCACGAACAACAAGCAGCTCGTCGAAGGGACATTCCCTAAGAGCCGCGGCGTATATCTTGGACGCGTGGAACGGATCATGAGAGACGCGGTGACGGTTCGTCTGGAAGCTCCGCTCAAGCGCGGTGACGGCATCGTATTCGATGCTGGCGATCCCACGAAGAAGGAAGAAGGCGGGCGCGTTTACGACGTCAGGCGCCAAGGCGTAAAGCTGGAGGCTGAAGCTGCCGAAGGAACGCTTATCGAGATCGTGCCGGGACGCAACGACGTAGATTTGCGCAAGGTTCATGTGGGGGATCGGGTCTGGAAGACCAGCGATCCCGCGCTCGACAAGCGGCTGCGCGCCACGTTCGAGACGGATAAGCCGTATCGCGTTTTCCCGCTGCACGTGCGCGTAACGGGAGCGCTTGGCGAGCCGCTTCGCACGTTCTGGACGGATGTACAGAAAGGAACGACCGTTGAAGTTGCCTCCGAGCTGATGCTGGAGCAAGCGCAGAAGCGTCCTATGGATGCGGCGCTGCTCGAGGATCAATTGGGCCGGCTGGGAGGAACGGTCTTCCAACTGGACGAGCTGGAGGTTTATCTGCAGGGAGACCTGATCGTGCCGGTGCGTGAGCTCAACCGGATGCGCCGCGAAGCGGTGGAGCTTCTGGCGGGAGAACGGCCGAAGCCTCCGGTATACGTCAAGCATACGGTTGATGCGTTCTCCGACGCGACCAGCAACGCTGCGGCGCGCCGGGATGCTGTTCGCAGCGGCAAGGCGGCCAAGCTGACGGCGTTGTGTCGTAGCCTGGAGCAAGTGGAAGCGGCGATTGAGGCGGATGTCTCGTACATTTATGCCGATTTCGAATTCATTAAGCAGTTCCCGGCTGCCGTGGAAGCTGCTCGCCGCGCGGGCGTGCCGATCGCGCTCGCGACACCGCGTATTCATATGCCGGGGGAGAACGGCTATCATGCCAATATCCTGAAGCTGAAGCCGGACGCCGTCCTTGTGCGCAACACGGGCGCTCTCTATTACTATTTGAAGGCGAAGATGGAGCGTCCGGACGCTCCGTTCCCTAAGCTGATCGGCGATTTCTCGCTGAACGTGGCGAATCACAAAGCCGTGAACCTGTTCGCCGAAGCGGGCGTCGATCTCATCACGCCATCTTATGACCTCAACATCCAGCAGATGGTCGACCTGTTGGAGCGTTCCGACACGTCGAAGCTGGAGGTCGTCATCCATCAGCATCTGCCGATGTTCCATACGGAGCATTGCGTTTATTGCACCTTCATGAGCGAAGGCACGGACTTCACGAATTGCGGACGTCCATGCGAGGAGCATCGCGCTTCCTTGCAGGACCGGATCGGCATGTCCCACCCCGTCCGCGTCGACGAAGGCTGCCGCAACACGGTGTACAACGCCATCGAGCAGTCCGGCGCGGAGTACATCCGCAACTTCCTGGAGCTAGGCGTGGACCACTTCCGCGTAGAGTTCCTGGAAGAGACGGGCGACAAAGTCGGAGAGGTGCTCTCGCTCTACCGCGATGCGCTGGACGGCCGCATTAGCGGCACGCAAGTATGGCGCAGTCTGAAAGCGACAAACCAGTTGGGCGTGACGCGCGGACAGTTGGTGAAATAGAGTCGTAATGATACGGGGCTGTCCCAAAATGTTCGAATGACAGGAAACGTTCCAATTTATGCGCAAAAGGACCTCGAATTCCACTGTAAAGTGGGGAATGAGGTCCTTTTTCCTTGAATAATCCGACTTGACGCAGGGCTTGAATAATCACAAATTGGCCTATTCCATGCAACCTATAGGCATGTTGACCGCATCGTATACTGTAGAGAGGTGCGGCAGGTGATATTTATCCTGCTAAATGATGAATGAGATGAAGAATTAACGCATGTAACGGATCGGTAAGGCAGGTGACAGGATGGACGGGGAACGGCAGTGGATCGAACAGTTAAAGAGAGGCGACGAGGCCGCATTGGCATGGTTGATGGAGCGTTACGGCAACGATGTGGTTCGAACGGCTTCATTGCTGCTGAAAGACCGACATTTGGCGGAGGATGTAAGCCAAGAGACCTTTCTGACCGCATTCCGGAAAGCGGATCAATATCGGGGGGACGGTTCATTGAAGGGATGGCTGCTCCGGATTGCCATCAATTTATGTAGAAGCAGAATGCGGCGAGCGTCGTGGCAGCGGCTTTTTTTGCGGGAACGAATGGATTTGGTGCAAGATGCCGATGACTGGCCAGAGTCCTCTGGCAGCGAGGAACCTGGCTCCGCCAATTGGCTTAACAAAATGACCTTGCGTGAGGAAATCGGAAGATTGCCGATGCTCTATCGGGAAGTTATCGTCCTTTATTATTTTCATGAGATGCAAATTACAGAGATTGCGGATGTGTTGCAAGAGTCGGAGGGTACTGTAAAGAGCAAGCTGCATAGGGCAAGAAAAAAGCTGAAGCAGCAATTGGAAGAAGGAGGCTGGGAGTATGAATCAAGCTGGGGAGGATAAGAAGCTCCAAGAGCAGCTTCGCGAGGAGATGGATCCGGTGAAGTTCAGCGAGGAGATGCAAGCAGATGTTCTGAGGCGCGCCCATGCGAAGAGTCTATCTTGGTGGAATCGGGAAATCCGGATTCCGGCGCCAGTTGCCGCTGCTGTGCTTCTTCTCCTTATCGCAATACCCCTGTATGGCTGGCAGCAAGCCCACTCCATGCAAGCGAATATGGCGGCGGATACGTTAGGGAAGGGTGCTGAGCAAGAAGAACGGATCATTGTATCGACCGCTGGCGTATTTTATGCTTCGCAATTGGAGGGGGAGGATCGTTAATGCGGCTAAGGGTAAGAACGCTGGCGGGTATGCTGGTGACGCTGCTGCTACTGGGGTGGTTCGGCTATAAAGAGCTTCCGTCTTTTTTGTACCATCAGGGTTATTATCAGGCGTTGCTGCAATGGTTCCCGAACGATAACTACGCGAGGCCCGCAATTAATCGGCTTGCCATGGACATTGCGAATCAGACGGGAAGAGGCGAGAGCGATTATATTTTTGTCAAATCATCCGGGGGCGCATCATCCAGCGGTACTGGCAATACGAAGCTTGACCTTCAGGAGCGTGCCGACGTGATCGATAAGCTGGAGAAGCTGCTCGCACAATATGGGCATACGGAGCAGATGACGAATGTTTCCTACAATCTGGCTTTGATGCATTTTTGGATGGGCAATTGGGATCGGGCAGAGAGCTTGCTGCACGAGATGGATAGGATGGGAGGCGCGGAGTGGATATCCAGGGAGGAGCAGAAGGCGTATCTGGCTATTCTGGAGTCGAGACATGCGCAAGAAGGGAAGGCGTCTTTGGAAGGCGTTGTCCGTATTGGCGATGAGCCTGTTCCAAATGCATTCGTCATGCTGCAGAGAACCGATGATTCTACGTATTATTCGCCTCCGCTAACCCATTACCCGGCAACGATGACAGATGAAAACGGACGATATCGGTTTTATGGGATAGATTCCGGCGAATACGATGTAGCGGTTGGGGTACGGACGGAGCAAATTAGCGGGTATTATATGACGGAGTCCGAGTCGAAGTCGGTTGTTATTGACGGTATGGCCACAGCCGGGCACGATGTGCTATTTGTGCCGCAAGTGATCGCGGTATCCCCGGGGCGCAAGGAGCTCATTCAAGGAGATGAACTGCGGCTTCGGTGGAAGCCTTATGAGGGAGCGGTTTATTACAAGCTCAACATCTCTTATCTATACCGTGACCGGAACGGCAAGTACACAGGCGCTGCAACAACCGCATTATCGGATCAAAAATATACAGGTCAAGAAGCCACGTTTTCTATTAGCGAGCGCAATCGCAACTATAATATGTATGGAAAGAGCTACGGGCAAGATGGAGAGGTGACGCTAAATACGGCCGGACTGCTGGGCATGCTCTATCCGGGAGGGGAGTTCGCGTGGTCGGTTGACGCTTACGACGAGCATGACCGCAAGCTGTCGAGCTCTGCGGGATACTTCCTGCATGAAGACGCCATTACGCCGATCTTTCGAGTGGAGGACAATGGTTTGTCGGAGGGAGACCGTCTCGTGATCGCCGCACGGTATGAGGAAGCGATCGCGGCATACACGCTGGAAGGGAACAATGACCATGCGCTTCGTGTGTTGGCGAGATTAGCGGATCAAGGCATTGGCAAGGAAGATGGCAATCCTGCAGAAGCGCTTGCCTATATGGAACGCATTCAAGAGCCGGGGGAGTCGGATAAGGAATTTATAAATTTGCTGCGCGAACGCATTGAGAAGAAGCGGGTTTGACAGACACCACGCCCTGACTTAGCATAGAGAAATACGGCTGTAATGTACAAGAAGCGAGGCGTACAAATAGATGAAAGAAGAATGGTTTGGAAAGTGGCGGCATACCTTCAAGCTTGATCCCGACAAGACGATATCGGATGAAGCGCTCGACGCGATCTGCACATCGGGCACAGATGCAATAATAATCGGAGGTTCTAGCGGTGTTACCTTTGAGAATACCGTTGATTTAATGTCGCGCGTTCGCCGTTATGAGTTGGATTGCGCGTTGGAGGTATCCACCATGGATGGAGCGGTTCCGGGGTTTGACGGTTATTTCGTGCCCATCGTGCTGAATACGGATCGCTCGGAGTGGATACTCGGCAACCAAATCGAAGGGTTGAAGGAGTACGGGACGTTTGTGCCGTGGGAGGAGACTGCGGCGCAGGGCTATATTATATTGAACGAGAATGCTACCGCTGCCAAGCTGACGGGCGCCAAGACGGAGCTTGAGGTTGATGAGCTGATTGCTCATATTCGAATGGGGGTACAGTTGATGAGAGTGCCCCTCATCTATATCGAATACAGCGGCCGATTCGGCGACATGGAGCTGCTGCGAAGCGCGCGTCGGGCGATCGGCTCGGCCCGATTATTTTACGGCGGCGGAATCGATAGTGCTGAGAAAGCGCGCCTGGCGGGAGAGCATGCGCATACGGTCGTTGTGGGCAATATTGTGTACAGCGATCTGGCTGCAGCTTTGTCGACGGTGGCGGCGGTGTATAAATAGGCCGTTGGAGGCGTCCCTGCGGCATCGGTCCGACTATAATAGAATAGTAGTCAACGAGGCTGGTCAGGAGTGAGAAGATGAAAGCGGTCATCGCAAGCTGCGCGAGGGGGCGGAAGGGCAAGCTTTCGGATCTCAAGAGCGGGGGCAAGTGCAAGCAAGGGAGGAAGAGGCGCCTGCTGTCGGCGCATCCTTATTATTATTACGCCCTGGGAGACGGGGAACGGAGAATGTTCACGCCACGCGAGGCCATGCCGGGATATGACAGCCGCCTCCCCGATCCGACCCGCGTCTCGTTAACGAACGTATTCGTAGACGGCATGCTGCAATCGCCGGAAGTATATGCGGTGTACCCCGGCATGCTTCTTTTCGTGTCGGATCAGCCGCCGCCCGAGGGCTCGCGCATTATTGCCCAATTTATCGTCATTAAAGGTTAATGCAACAAAGAACAACACCCTGCAGCCCGTGAGCTGAAGGGTGTTGTTTGTTTTTGCCAGGCCTCGATAGAGGATTTCTCATCAGGAATACGTCGTCACAACCTGGAAAATCGTAAATACGACGCGTGCCTCGGAAGGAATCGTAGCTGCCGTTGCGGAAGTCAGCTCCAGCACAGCATCGGTAACGCTTGTGACCAAACCTTCCTCCTGCAATTGTCCGTCTACGATTAACTGGTAGGCGTATTCTGTGCCAGCCGGGGGCGTGCTTATATCGACGGCGAATGTCGTAACCGTCGCGCCCGTATCGTCCAGCCATGTTTCGACTGCGGGACCGATGTCGGTCGCCGTGGCCGCAGGCAGGCTGATGCCGCCGACAGGGGCGATCATGAAGTAGTTCAGAACGTCGTAGGCGACCGCTACCGTGAATGCGCGGGGGAGAATCAAGCTAGCCATAATAATCACCTCCTCTACTCACTAATAGATGCTAGAGTCCACTCTATTGAAACGGACATTCGCGTGCGTCCGGATGCCCGGATTCATAGGGCTTCCTTCCTTTCAAAAAAGTGCAAATTGACAGTATGGGATGCGTTGTCTAAACTGAGAATAGGCGAACAAAATGGCGAACAAAGGAGTACAATCATGTTTAATTCCATCGGCATCGAACAGGCGGTACAGAAGCTGAATCCGCCGCAGCGCGAAGCGGTTCTCGCGACCGACGGCCCTTTGCTCATCATGGCCGGAGCGGGCAGCGGCAAGACGAGGGTGCTGACGCACCGCATCGCTTATTTGATCGAGAAAAAAAGAGTAGCGCCGTGGAGCATTCTGGCGATCACGTTCACAAATAAAGCGGCAAGGGAAATGCAGGAGCGGGTCGGAGCGCTGGTCGGTCCATCGGGCAGGGATATTTGGGTATCGACGTTCCACTCCATGTGCGTGCGTATTTTGCGCAAGGATATTGACCGGATCGGCTTTACGTCCAACTTCTCCATTCTGGACTCTTCGGACCAGCTTTCCGTTATCCGCAACTGCATGAAGGATCTTAATATCGATACGAAAAAGGTCGAGCCGAAGGCCGTTCAAGCCTCGATTGGCAACGCGAAGAACGAGCTGGTGACGCCGGAGCAGCTGGAACGGAAAATCGGAGACTACTTCGACGAAATCGTGGCCAAAGTATATGCGATGTACCAGAAGCGGCTGCGGAGCAACAACTCCCTGGATTTCGACGATCTCATCATGATGACGATCCGGCTGTTCAAGGAAATGCCGGAGGTGCTTGAATTTTACCAGAACAAGTTCCGGTACATTCACGTCGACGAGTATCAGGATACGAACCGGGCGCAATACATGCTCTGCCGCATGCTGGCGGACAAGCATCACAATATTTGCGTAGTAGGCGACAGCGACCAATCCATCTACCGTTGGCGCGGCGCGGACATTACGAACATTCTCAATTTCGAGGGCGACTATCCCGAAGCCCGGACGATTATGCTGGAGCAGAACTATCGTTCGACGGGCAATATTCTGGACGCGGCGAACGCGGTGATCAACCTCAATACGGGCCGGAAGCCGAAAAAGCTGTGGACGGAGCAGGGACCCGGCGATTTGATCTCGCTCTACCAGGCGGACTCGGAGCATGACGAAGGGTATTATGTAACGAGCGAGATTCGCAAAAACGTCAACAAAGGACGTCGCTTCTCCAATCATGCCATCCTTTATCGGACGAACGCCCAGTCCCGGGTGATCGAGGAAATTCTGATCAAGTCGGACATTCCCTATCAGATCGTCGGCGGGATTAAGTTCTACGACCGAAAGGAAATCAAGGATTTGCTGGCCTATCTGCGCCTTATGTCCAATCCGGACGACGATATCAGCCTGACTCGCATCATTAACGTGCCGAAGCGGGGTATTGGAGACACGACGGTGGGCAAGCTGGAAGAAGAGGCCGCTCGGCGCGGCGTTTCGATCTACCGGGTGCTTGGCGATCTCGGCGACGTCGAGGTAAACGGTCGGACGAGGGCGCTGCTGGGCGAGTTCTACGGACTTATCTATAATTTGACGGCGATGGTCGATTATTTGACGGTGACGGAGCTGACGGAGAAGGTGCTGGAGCTGTCCCAGTACAAGATAGAGCTTCAGCGCGAAAATACGTTGGAATCCAAAGCTCGCATCGAGAATATCGAGGAATTCCTTTCCGTTACGATGGACTTCGAGGAACGCAACGAAGACAAGTCGCTCGTCGCGTTCCTGACCGACCTGGCGCTGATTGCGGACATCGACTCCATGGGCAAAGATGCGGAAGAAGAGAAGAAGGACGACGACGCCGTCGTGCTCATGACGATGCATAGCGCCAAGGGACTGGAGTTCCCGATCGTGTTTATCATCGGCATGGAGGAGACCGTCTTCCCGCATAGCCGGGCGCTCGTCGACAACGAGGAGCTCGAGGAGGAACGACGTCTCGCTTACGTAGGCATTACGCGAGCCGAGCAGCGGCTCTATCTGACCTGCGCCCGCATGAGGACGCTGTTCGGCC
>NZ_BDQX01000082.1 GCF_003112455.1 Paenibacillus agaridevorans | reverse complement strand
AAATCAGGGTGGTACCACGAAATCTTCCCCTTTCGTCCCTTCAGGCACTGCAGCTACTTGCTGTAGACTGAGGACGAGAGGGGTTATTTATATTTTAAGGAGGAAATCAAATGGATGAAGTGTCTATGCCCACGTACAAAACACATCAACAATTTCAGGATTTGTTAACTGGATCGGAGGTTCTTTTAAGTTGCTTGCTAATGGAAGGTACAGAATGTGTATTTGGGTACCCAGGAGGAAATGTCCTTTACATTTATGATGCAATGGTCGGTAACCCAGACTTCAAACACATTTTGACTAGACACGAACAAGGTGCTATTCATGCGGCGGACGGGTACGCTCGATCAACAGGAAAAGTAGGAGTTTGCATCGCCACCTCCGGACCAGGAGCGACTAACTTAGTGACAGGAATTGCGACCGCTTATATGGATTCTGTACCGCTTGTGATTATTACTGGTAACGTTCCAACAACAGTCATGGGCACGGATGCATTTCAGGAAGCGGACATTATTAGTATTACCATGCCAATAACCAAACACAGCTACTCAGTACGTGACGTACATGATCTGCCACGCATCATCCATGAAGCATTTCATATTGCTAATACTGGAAGGAGAGGTCCGGTATTGATCGACATTCCCAAAGACGTGTCAAATCAAAAAATGCTTTATCATCCATCAAACAAACTAACTTTACGGGGATATTGTCCGACTCCCAGTCCTGATTCAAACGAGATAGATAAGTTGATTCAGGCTATTGCAGAGTCCGAAAAGCCGGTCATTATAGCTGGAGGTGGGGTGGTTTATTCCAATGCATCTAATGAGCTGCTGGAATTCGTGAGTAAAACAAAAATTCCGGTGACAACCACATTGCTTGGTTTAGGCAGTTTTCCAAGTGCTCACGATCTGTGGTTAGGGATGCCAGGTCACCATGGTACTTATACGGCGAATATGGCAATCCAAAACGCTGATCTTATCATTTCAATTGGATCACGGTTCGATGACCGGGTTACAATGAAAGTTAATGGATTTGCTCCACATGCCAAATGGATTGCTCACATCGATATTGATCCGGCTGAAATTGGCAAGAACATCAAAACGGATATTGCATGTGTCGGCGATATAAAAGCTGTACTAGAATATGCAAATACAAAAGCCACACCCTCCAAATCAAATAGTTGGATCAATAAAATGCAAGAAAACAAGTCTATGTATCCATTACGGTATAAAGATTCCGATACGGAGCTTAAACCGCAATTTGTTCTTGAAATGATAAATGAGACAACGCGAGGGAATGCAATTATAACCACTGACGTAGGTCAGCACCAAATGTGGACTGCACAATTTTATAAATTTAACCATTCCCGTTCACTGGTGACTTCCGGAGGTACTGGAACAATGGGATTCGGTTTCCCCTCTGCTATAGGTGCTCAGGTAGGAAATCCAAACCGTCTCGTGGTCTCTATAAATGGTGATGGGGGCATGCAGATGTGTGCACAAGAGATGGCGATTTGCGCCATCCATAATATTCCTGTAAAAATTGTCGTAATTAATAATCAAGTGTTAGGTATGGTCAGACAACAGCAGGAGATCGTTTACGAAAGGCGTTATAGCCAAATTGATCTTGCTGGTAGTCCCGATTGCGTAAAACTAGCTGAAGCTTACGGAGTTAAGGGATTAAGAGCAAGCACTAAAGCGGAGGCATACCGTATTTGGCTAGAGGCTCTCGAGACATCTGGACCTGTGCTCGTTGAGTTTGTTGTGCCAAAAGAAGAGAATGTATATCCTATGGTTCTCAGTGGGACAACATTAGATCAGTTAATAATGGGGGATTTCGAATGATTTAGAAACATACAATTTCTGTCCTGGTTAATGATCAGCTTGGCGTTCTACAGCGAGTATCAAGCTTGTTCGGTCACCGTGGCGATAGTATCACAGTTGGGGCAGTCGGATGATTATCGTGGCTTCTTTGATCCTTATAACGACAGGAAGGTATCGGAACTAAAAAAATCATGGGAAACTCTTTGTGAAAAGAAAGTAAATGAAGCATATAAAGACTATATGAAGTAGCACAAACTGCTTGAAGAATTCAGCCAAAGCTTTAAATAATATTCAAGCATATTGATGAGTTAGTGAGATTAAAATTTCCGTAGATTGTAAAAAAACGGGGGTGTACATTGATGCTGTTAAATGCTATTAGGGTGCCAGAAAAAGTCCGATACGTTTGAGGGCAGGATCGAGGGATTAACAAATCATGGCTTGCATGTAGGCTGCTCTATGACAATGACAGAGAGAGTCAACCGCTTGTCGCTAAGGAGATTACCTTAATGTCCGATGAACCGAAAGTTGAAGGTTTCATTGGTTATATTACCAAAATGGACGGAGATCAGATGTTGGTTATTTCTTCGGAACCAGAGGATTTCAGCTCAAATGGTGGCATAGCTGAATATTATGCTGCCGTTTGGTTTACAATTGATGACCCGCCGCACCCACTATTGGAAAACCTGATTCCAAGAAACTCCCATATTTGAGGTATAATCTTCTTATTCCTAGTTATCATACCTGAAAAATTAAATATTGGAGGCGATATCATGCTACTATCTGAACGCTTGCCATTGGCAGCAAGGTTGTACCCAGCGGCGCCAGCTCTTTTACGCCACGGCCAGATTATGAATTATGGGGAACTTCATCGCCATGCTGAACAACTCAGTAATGCCCTGTATGCCGAGGGACTCCGTCCTGGTGACCGAATTGCTTTTCTCGGTGATCCTGATCCCCAACTTGTTGTAGCTCTCTATGCCTCGGTTGGGATCGGTGCCATCCCGCTGGCGGTGTCTCCGTTGTTAGTAGTACCTGAAATTGCAGCCATTGTTGAGGATGCGGAACCACATGATCCGATTCGTCTTCGATCAGTAGGTCGTCCAGCTGATTTAGCTGCTCAGGGGGAACAGGCATTTCAAGTTCGGATCATCGCAGAGGATGGCCTGGAGGCGGATGTAAACGAGTCTGGTGAAATAGTTGTTCGTGGTGCGCAGACTATGTTAGGGTATTGGCGCCAACCAAAAGAAACTAATGAAGCGATGTTCGACGGCTGGATCCGCACAGGAGACGTCGGTTGCCTAGATGCTGATGGCTACCTTTATGTATTGGATCGCCTGAAAGATATGGTTATTGTAGGCGGTTCCAATGTGTACAGTTCTGAAGTGGAGCAGGTGATTGCATCTCATGAAATGGTTAATGATGCAGTCGTCATCAGACTCCCACTTTCCGGCGAAGGTGAGGCGCTCGTCGCTTGCGTAGTTCTTCAGGACAGAGGAAGCTTGGACTTGGCACAGCTGCAGGCGTTTTGCGAACTGAGTCTCGCGCGGCACAAATGGCCAACTCATCTTTTCATTCTAGATCAATTTCCTCGGACTGCTATAGATAAGGTAGACAAAAAGCGGCTACGCAAACAACTATCCTCATCTATATACGAAGGGTTAAGCTCCTTCGGAGAACGATAGTTCAAAACAATAAAAGCGGGAGCCGATCAGAAGATCAGCAGCCGCTTTTATTGAGTAGAGGCCAGGTTCATGCACAACCTTATCCTATATCATACGTTTTTACGGACGTACTAAAATAAAAACATGAGTAAAAAAAATATACCAAATAACCAAAAACAAATGTCGTTCATCGAAAAAGCTCGTAGAGCTCAAATTGTGGAATACGCGATTGAGACAATCGCAGAACTAGGTTACACTCAAGCCTCTTTAGGAGAGATTGCAAAACGTGCGAAAATCAGTAAGGGGGTCATCTCTTATCACTTTGCAAATAAAGAGGAATTATTAGAGCAAATAGCTATCGAATACTATATTGCTTGGCAATCCTACATTGCTCCACGAATAGAAGCTCAAAAATCTCCTAAAGAAATGCTTCGAGTGTATATTGAATCCAATCTTGTATTTGTAGCTGAAAATCGGCAGCATGTTTTCGCTGTTATAGAATTGGGTTCTAAAAAGATAACTGCTGAAGGTAAACTCCAGTTTGCAGCAGACCATGATGAAGCTATTTTACTTCCAATTGAAAATATTCTCGCCCTAGGGGTGCATGAAGGGCTTTTTCGGGAATTTACCAAACCATCGGCAAGGGTGATGGCGTTAACAATTAGAAATGCCATTGACGGGTTTACTATGGAATTAATGAGAAAGCCTGATTTAGATGTTCAGGAATATACGAGAGAATTGGTTACAATCTTCGATATATCAACTAAAAAGTGATGTGTCACCAAGGGGGTTACCAATGTTTTACTACGATGTACTTTGCTATAATTGTAAAAAAACATTCAGGGTATACGAAGGTTCACTAAAATATAAACAAGCTAAGGAAAGAAAGGTTAAGATTTTTTGTTGCGAAGATTGTGCTGATAAAATACGCATTGAAGCAATTTTGAATTTTATGCGCGGGATTAATCGTTTTTAATTTTTGATTTTCTCAACGATTGTCAAATATTGCACTAAAACGCCGCGGCAACAATTAAACCGAGCAACTCCCGTCTTTACGAATTTTTCTTATGGGAGATTAAGCCTAACGGAGAACTTTAGTTCAATTATCTAGGGAGGAGCTACCGCGGCAGCTCCTCCTTTTGTTGTTCAGCTATCGGGCAGCAGTTTAGCTTAATTATAAGTATTCTTTACGTCCCAAAATTTGGGGTTAAGAGGTAAGCTAAAGCTATTATCTATAGCTTGGTTGAGGGAGTGTTCTGCATGGAATTAAAAGTATGTGATGAGAGGAACAATACCGACAAATCTTATGTCGTAAACAAAATGATTGAATTTAATCTGAAGCATTTTCCTGATGATTTGAAGGGCAGATACGAGGTCGTTAACTTATATTTGAAAGATGTTGATGGAAACATTTACGGTGGGTTGGTCGGTGAAACGAAGAAACGGACTAGACTCATGGACAATCACTGGACTACATAATCATCGTTCAAATTATGTGCTTGAAATGTATCATTGGCTTTCTGTGAACCTACCTGGTTCATATGGGTTATTTATATGTGCATGATGATGAAGACGCTGAAAATAGCAACAAATTCGTCGTATGGAGGTTAGCTCGCGGCATTTTAACTCGTGAATCGGATTTATTCCGGTAGTTGAGGATGAGTATGATCCCGAGAAAGGTGATTGAGCTAACTGGAAACGTTAATTGAATGATCCAGGAGTAGGTTGTCACAGCGGCAACTGCTTCTTTTTTCATTATGTGAAAGTTAAGGGGAGTGCAACGAATTATCGAATCCTACGTCTAACTGTGCAAAGTAATAAGTTGGAGAGATTTAGTTGTCAGTAGAAAGAGATAAAATGATAAGATCACTGAAAGACATCGTTATTCCCAGATTACGCGAGCGCGGCTTCAAGGGTACATTCCCACATTTTCGAAGAGAAACCGAAAAGAAAATAGACCTCCTAACATTTCAATTCGATAAATATGGTGGTTGTTTCATTATCGAAATAGCCGTTTGTTCACCAGAGGGTCATACCCATCATTGGGGAGAAAAAGTCCCTCCGAATAAAGTAACCGCACATGATTTACATCCCAATAATAGGCTGAGGATTGGAGATAAGGACGAATGGTTTAGATATGACAAACGTGCTTTCTTTGGCAATATTTACGACAAAGTAGCGAACAAAGTATTTAAAAATCTAAATCAAGCAGATGATTATTGGTCCATTACTGACTTCTGTTAAGCAAACGGGAGACGATAGCACCATTACATGACGGGAGCGGTTAAGATTGTTTGCCGTAGGGGGATTACCACGTGAATACCAAGCCGTATGCCAGAGAGTTATTGAAAACTGGAGGTAATCTGGGAATCGACACGATTCTATTAAGTGAGCTTGAATCAGAACGTTATATCAAAAGGGTATTAGGATTCTTTAGGCCTTATAAAACTACTGGACACTTATCCATCGGCACGGAAGAGTCCCGAGTACTTCCGCTAGAGCAGAATGAATTTACCTTTTCAAGTCACTTGAAAAGTGAACCTGCGTACATTTTCTTTGACCAAGAAGGTTTTGATAAGAATTCAGTGGTTGTAGTAAATGATGCTAAGTTAATTGGACAACTAATGGAAAACTCTTTTGGAATGGAGTATTTTGTATCGAACCAAAAGGCAGACTTCTTGATTGCTGTTAATTGGTATGTCATAAATGTAGCGGGGACAGCAATTGATTCTCTTAAGAAACTAATCGTGATTGATTCTAATGATAAGCAAGTTTGATTGATGATGTTCTATTGTTGAGGTAACGGAGAACGATAGCTGAATTGTGACGGATCTGGATAAAATCGTTGTGTAACAAGCTAATTGATGATAAAATCACCCTAATACCAATATATTCCTATTAAAGGCACTGATGAGAGTGAGTACTTGGACATAATCTTTTCCAGAGAGCCCCTGTTCGCTGAAAGGGGGTAAAGATTAGCTCAATGAAAATGGTCTCTGAGCTGCACTTCGAAACCGCATGGGAGTAGGATGTGACGGGCGCACCCCTTATAGTGCTAGGTAAAAACTGCTTTTTAAAAAGACGTACCCGAAAAAAGATCGATGTAAAGCATTGATGAACTTGGGTGGTAACACGAGTCTAACTCTCGTCCCTTTATGGGACGGGATCTTTTTTATTCTCAATTTTATAAGGGAGGTTAAGGAATGGAACGAAAAAACACCTTTAATGAAATTGCAAACGAATATGACAAGTACAGACCACCTTATCCAGAACAACTTTTTAGAGATATTTTGGAGTTCGCAGAATTAAAAGCGAATAATGAGATACTTGAAATTGGCTGCGGGACTGGTCAAGCAACTACAGGGTTTGTTAATTTGGGGTATTCCAATATTACCGCCATTGAGTTAGGCGAGAATCTGGCTGAACTTACCCGGCAAAAATTTAGAAATAAACAAGGTGTCAAAATAATAAATTCCCAGTTTGAGACCTGGAATCATGAAAACGAAAAATTCAATTTGGCGATTTCGGGTACAGCGTTTCATTTCGTTCAGCCCCAAGAATTTGGATATAGAAAAGTTTTCGATCTGCTTAGAGATCAAGGAACAATCGGCTTTTTTTGGACTGTTCATGTTCCTTCATACATTGAGCCTTACAATGAGATTCGTGAAATTTACAGAAAGTATGCTCCGCAACTCGATGATTCTCAAAACCCGTCGCTGGAACAGATTATTGAGGACAGGTCAAAATTAACATTAATGGACGGACTGTTTAAGGATCTGAAAGTTAAGCAGTATACTTGGGATCACCACTTTACAGCAAGTGAATATATTTCCTTGCTAAATACGAATTCTCGGCATAGGCTAGTCCCTGAAGACGTTCGTAATGAATTATTTGGTGAGATTAGAGAAGTTATTGAACGATATGGGGGCAACCTTGTAAAGCCACAAGCAGTTGTGTTGTTCCTTGCAAAGAAGAGACCATGATGAGGAATCGTTAAGCTATCATGAGACGCTAACTCAATCAATCATGCAGACCGGTTAAAGCCAAGCAACTGGCTGTTTAACGCAACAAACTCATTAGTATTTGCGTATTAATGATGTGTGGTAAAATATGGTGGGTTATGAGTGAGAACCTTTTAGGGGTGAACAAAGAAAATGGACTACTCTAGAGGCTTAAAATTATTGATTGGTGCTGTGATTTTCGTTTCTGTTGGAGTGGGTGGTGCAGTAGCATACCAGAATGTTTATGCAAAAAGTGCAACTACTCAAAGTAGCGTTAGTCCGCAAACCTATTCTCTAAATGAAAGTGGACAGACATATGGTTCTGCTGGAGATACCATTCCCGATGAAATGCTACCTGATTTAATTCATGGAGGAAGTGTGGATGGCCTTGCAGGATATGTGTTGAAAAGCGATTATTTAAAAGGTGGAACTGATGTCCCTCTATATGATGTAGAGGGGAAAAACATAATTGGCTCCATTCATATTGCCGGCGCTAAGAGTTTAGACTTCTATCCTGAAAATGAAAATGGACAGACTTACGGTTCTGACGCAGATGCTACTTCTCCGGAAACGAGACCTGATTTAATCCGTGCTATAGGTGAGGATGGCATTGAGGGATATGTGTTGAAAAAAGACTTGGACGGTGAGCTACCCAAAACACCCGAGGAAGCCATTGCGAAACAGAACAGTAGATCACCAGGAGGGCGCGATATTCCGCTGTATGACGTTGATGGTGAAACAGTAATTGGTGTGTTTCATGTTGGATGAAAATAAAAAAGTATATTAAGTATGTTCAAGGTTAAGCTAACGGTGAACACTAAATAAACGATTAGGGGAGCAGCTTGCCACGGCAGTTGCCCCTTCTTTTATTAGGCTAGGCAGGATTGCATAGAGATATTAGAATTGGTTGAACTATAAACCGCCAAATATAGCTGTTATATGTAAAGCGAAAGGATAATGATTTTGATAAAACTTTTGAACCTCTTAAAAAAACACAGGTATAAGATGGTCAGTATCTATGTAAGCAAGCACGATGTCTTGTATATGATTCCAACAGGATCGTCAAAAAAAAAAGGAGGAGCAGTTGAAATTAACATTGTAAATGATCTGAAGTCTCCATACACAAGTAATGCTCTTGAAGAGTTGTTACTATTAACGTTTAATCAATGTTACACCAGAAATCCAGATGAATTATTAAATACTACGCCAATTGAGCAATATTTAAATATTAAAGGATGGTCTAATGCTGTTCGAAATATGAAGCTTATCAGTTGTTCTTGGGATGATGATATAGGTTATGAGATTACACCGACCGACAAAATCCCCTACAAAGGGTATCAGCATCAAAAAGGGATTGTATTAGGCAAAAAAGTTAGCCCTGGTGATTTAGCGGAGGCTGTGAAAATAGCGATTAAAAAATCAAGGATTTAACGAGAAATTGGTCATCTGTTAATTTATGTAGGATACTTGAAGAAATATATTACGCTAACGGGAGACTTTAGTTTAAAGGTTCTTAAACGAAATATAAAAAATACCGCGAATCCAGTAATATCAAGGGCTCGCGGGGATTCTCGAATTTTTCAAAAAACATTCTTATATAACGTAATGGCGTCCCAGGAGGACGCCATATTGTCCTTACTGTTTGTTATTTAATAATCGTGGAACGCGAACAGTCCTTAGAAAAAGATCTTCCGATCCCGCTCCTCCTTCAAAATTTCCACAGCTTCTCTAAAGCGTAGCGAATGAACAATTTCGCGTTCCCGTAAAAATTTGAGGCTGTCTTGCAAGTCTACGTCATCCGTCAAGTCGATCAGCCACTGATAGGTGGCCCTGGCTTTTTCCTCGG
>NZ_BDQX01000081.1 GCF_003112455.1 Paenibacillus agaridevorans | reverse complement strand
TGCCCGAGATAAAGAAAAAAAAGAGAAACTGAAAGAACCTGCGCGGAATACGCGCTATAACATACCCTGCCATAGAAGAGATAATGACCAACAGTCCGATTGATCCAACGCTAATGACGGACGTATTAA
>NZ_BDQX01000080.1 GCF_003112455.1 Paenibacillus agaridevorans | reverse complement strand
GGCGAAGCAGCCATTTCCGGCTAAGCAAATACGAAAGACCTCGAAATGCCCCCTTGTCTCTCCATGAGAAATCAACGTAATCCTGAAAATCTACTCCATATGTTTTCATTAGCAACAGGCGCTGATAGCGATGAATCCGATTCAACTGTCGTTCTCTATGTCTCGAATCGGCATGTATATAATCCAATGCCATAATATCTATCCAGATTCCTCCGACATTACCGCGCCTCCACTCAGATAACTCGATTCCGGTTGTATTGTTGTCTCTTAAACGAGATAAGTTCCCATAAAAAACGTTTGGAGCATTTTCATTGGTTTGCAGTTCATACGTTTCGGGGAATACTTTCTCAGCCAATTGTTTTAACTTATTGTAATCCTCCCTAGGCATGGCAATATCCACATCGTCATCCCATGGAATAAAACCTTGATGCCGGACCGCTCCGAGAAGAGTGCCGTGCACGGCAAAATAACGTAAATGGTATTTATCGCAAATTTCAATAAAGAAACGCAATAATTCCATCTGCACTTTATGGACACTTTTTAGCTTCCGAACTGTCGCCTGGTCGCCTTCATACTTCCCTGCAAGCAGCTTCCGATTATTTGTTATCTGGTTATGATCCACCTTCGTCCATTTATAAAATTGCTTAAACTTATTGTAGTTACGATTTGCCGACACAAACTGGTTTTCTTCTTTATCAAAGATATCCCAAAGTGTCATCAGTCCGTATTTCTCTTTCATAATGTGCAATGGCACCGTCTGCTCAGCATGCTCATGGAACAGATATGTATATTTCAGAGCCCTGAATATCACATACTTGGCAGGACAATTTTCCCGTACAAATTCTTGATCAAAAAACACAAGTTTGCCGTCCATATAAAAGCAATTAAACGGAATCATGTCAATATAGGCCTTTTTTAGTACAATCCCCCAATCAGAGGATGTTACTATGTGATCAAAACAAGTAGGTTCGCCTGATTCCACTGGTATGGACGAGCTCAGAATACAATTGAATAATTCATCAAAAAGCTCTATAAATAAGTTTGTATTCTGCTTGAGTATCTGCCCCATAAATTCAGACAATGTTGGAGCCTGCACATACGGCATCTGTAATGATCCATGTTCCAGATGATGTGGGACGATTGCAAGACCTTGCGCCTGAATATCCATCAAATTACTATAGATGTGCTGTAAACTGATTTGGCCGTCTCGGTGCAATGGACGCTTGTACACCTTATTATCACTATGGATGGTTGTTGCAAAGCTGTCCTTACTTCCGCGATCCGTGGTCACTGCAGCGAATTGAACCGAGCAAAAGTCAGCTACCGGTGAACACTCAATTAAAAATGAATTTGCAAAAAATTCAAACACCTGATTGTGAACCAGATCATCGTACAAATCAAGTTCATTAGCTATAAGGATATTGGGTTCTAAATAGTAGGGAACTAATCTTTCACGCAATTCGCTTTGCGGCAAAAACTCTTCGGAGTAGATCAGTTGAGGTAACTTGTAATCTGGCAGAGGATAATAAAATTTGCGCGACGAAAACCCGGCCCCCTGCAAAATTTCCTCCAGCTCTTTTTTACTAAACAGGTAAGACGCTTTCCCATTAGCACTTTCTTGGAAGGCATCGAAAGGCGAGCTTTCTTCTGATATGGAGGCACCGCAAAAATACCGAAGGCCAAATTTATTGTCGACCGCGAGCATCAACGAACCGTCAGACCGAAGTAAATCCGCCAAGTGCTGCAACAGTTTCTGCAATCTCTCTCTGAAAGGCAGAGTACTGTTCCAATATTCCGGAACTCCTGCTACGATCACATAATCAAACTGCTGGTCGAACATGAACTCTTCAACATGTCCAGCATAAATATCTAAATTGGCGTATCTCTGATGTCTGTCAAAAATGGCCTTTGCCCGAAACTCTGCCGGCTCAACAGTTGTAACATGCGCACATTGCCTGCAGAATAGGCCTGTCAACGCCCCAAATTGGGCGCCCACCTCCAGCAAGCGGGCGCCCTCCTTAAACTCGTACCAATTAAAAAGAGATTCCCTCAAGGAAGATAGATGATAAAACACTTCCCATCTTGTATCTCCTGAGATCATTGAATCAAATCCTTCAACAGGACTGCTCTTAATATAATCAATTATATCCCTGTCGATTTGTCGCTTCTCCGGAATATACTCCTGCTTGGCATTATCCAAATGCAGTACAGCCATATCATGCTCCCCTGCTTCTCATGTTAATGTTGTTTGAATCTCCAGAGGTCTCCAGCCCATGTCGTCAATTAGCACAATATTATCAAAAATACCGATGCTTCTTTGTGAATATCCCTCATCCATTAAATTCAACAACCTATCTCCCATTTCGGGATGCACGGCTTGTCCTTCAATATAAAGTACTCGCATATATTCATAATAGTAAGTCTCAATTGCTTGCTGCATAATACGAACATACTCCAATTGCTTCTCTGATCGAACCTCTTCGGCATAGATCGGAGACCCATTGTTGTCCATTCCTGTCAAGGAAGGTTCGAATGACGTCATAATGGTTTCCAACATATAGTAGTTGGCATAGAAATAAGAGTCATGCCCATAAAGACTATAGTTATGGAGCATGGCCTTAGCATCCACATGAGACACTCTGTTGTTCTTATCATAATATCGACAAACAAAGAGGCCTTTTAATTGAAATGGAACGATTTTTGACAAAAAATATTGACTTGTTCCAATAGCGCAAAAGTCAAACAGCGCATATATTTTTCCGCGCTCAAGTCCAAGGCGGTTCATATACTTCAAATAATTGATCTTAATTTGCTCGGATCTGGCATAGATCGAGTCGCTATGAGCTAATGCATATTCTACCAAATCGGAATGCCGGTCTTGGGAATAAGGCATAATCTCTGAGTTCAGCAGCCCAAACCGTTGCTCTAACATTTGTTCAGGCGTTAATTCACTCCTGTAATTTGCAAGCCAGGTAATATCATCTACATCTTCTATTGATGCAGCTGTACTCATCATTCTAGAACTGTGAAAATATAATCCCGCTGGCAACTCCTTCATGTCCAGTTCCTTTAATGAATAGCTATACAACTTCTCAATCAAGAAGCCGTCTCGTGCTGAAAATAGCACATCGTCATACTCTCCTTGCCGAAGCTCCTCAAAAAGCCAGAGCATAAAATTCGTAATGAATGGACCCATAAATAAGTAACCGAGTTCCTCCGCCCTCTCAAGCTTTGGCTTTCCTTGCGTTCCGTACAAACAAAACGGGTTATTAAATACTCGGGACAGCATCAGCCCTATTAATGAACGATCATTTGTATTCTGCGCATACTTAAGCACGCTTTCGTAGGTGGATATCTGCGCCATGTGCAATGCGCTACGGATCAAAAAAGCATTTATTCCTGCACGTCTGGCGGATATGCCATCCGCTACTTCATTATCCCCAATATGCAAGTACGAATTACTCGGAACCAATCTTTTAAAATCGTCGAACAATCCTTCCCATTTGCCCCGCCCGTAATCACATGATACAAATAGACCATGGTATCCTCTAATCCCGCAATTAAACAATATTTCTGTCATCGCGTCGTTAGGCAGGTACATGTCAGATATCAAATACACCTTTTTCCCAATTCGCAGGGCGTATTCAAGCATTTGAACCATAGTCTCGCGACGGACAATGATCTGCTTTTCCACCTCTATCTCCAATTGCAGCAGTTTCTCATGTTCCGTGTCGGAAATGCCCGTTATATTCTGCAAGTGATCGTATATATCATAAAGGTTTGCGGAGCGAAGCGGATTTTTTTGCTCTGCATGAATTCGAATCTCACGGAAGTTGCTCAGCTCAATTCCAGATTGGACTGCTCTGTAACCAACAATGTCAAACACGTCAGCAGGAAATAAGGTTTTGCGCATGATCAACGTATCAAACACATCAAAACTAATCGTGTCATGTGCGTCGATTTGCCTTTTTAGTTCATTTTCATGTAGTTGAAAATACTGAAGACCGCTTCTTGATACAAAACCGGATCCGAAAAAATCAAATAAATTTTTTCCGTTGATACCATAAAGCCGGATTTGACGGGAATAACAAAAGTCAGATATTCGGTCATATATCGTTTTTATATTGTTTCTATGTGCTACAACCACAATAATATCTGTGTCAAGAAGCACAGGATCCTCTAAGTTCAATATACGTTTCCCGTACAGCTCACCGTCTCGCCTATTACCGTCTAGCAGCCCGATAATATTGTAATCCGAATAATGTTGAAGTAACTTTTCTGTATTGGGACCGGATCCGTAAATCACAATATTTTTATTTTTATATGCCGCAAAGTGTTCTCCAAAGGAATGAATCACATACTCTTCAGCCTTCATGTGGGTCAAACTGCCCCTTTACATAATGATGAATTTTCTCTCCGCTAGAACCGTCCATATTATTTATCTCGTTGGCATACGATTGTTGCTGAGCAAATCGATTATGTTCATTCCGGAGCACATACCGCTCAATAAAGTCATTAATCGATAGATAACGGTTCTCTCTGCTGGCGTAAGGAAGATTATCGTTTAATACAGTAAAATGATTCATTTCAGCAATACACTGTTCAACATCTTGCATCCTGAGTTTACAAACTACGGAATTCATTTCTTCCGTCTCCAAATCAATAATGACCAGACGGTTATCATAGGCCGATAAAGCCGCAACCCGATTATCATCCAATTTTTTAGAAAAATAATATTGACTTACATATTGGTAGTAACCTGACTTTCTCCCTCCTTCTTCGTACGGCAAAGAAAGTCGATATTCGGTCATATCCCCTGTTTCCGCATCAATCCGGATAATCATATTAGCGCTGCGAGGGAAGGCCAGCAAATATCCCCCACAATAGACTATGCCTGCAAACAATCTAGATTCACCCTCGAATCCTTCCGGATATGCAGTATATTCGATGGTTTTTTTTGTTTCGTAATTCCAGCGCACAATTGCCCTGCCCTCATTGGGTACAAACCAGTAATCCTTGCCATCGAAAGCCATAGCAAAAAAATTGGTCTCCATAGAGCCGACCGTATGTATTTCCAACTCACCGGACTCCATTTCAAACTCAAGAATTCTGTTATCAATAGCAGAACCAATAAGCATTCGCGAGCCGCGTGTGCACACCGCCCACATAAACATAGATGGTTGATCGTCTCTAAGAAACGGCTTTATGGGGTCGCTATACTTAATAAAATCGTCTGATCTTAAATCGTATTTTAAAATTGCAGGATAGCATTTAGGCTTTAAAATAAGACTATACCCATAATGTATCATACGGTCAAAGTTATATGTGCCCGCGTCCGGAATCGGAATAATCTTCAATGTTCTCGTATTCAAATCGTATTCACATAAATCAGTCGCATTCATGGGCAATACGTACAGCTTGTCTCCAACCTTCAGTATATCGTAATATTGCCACTGTCCTGGATTCGATGTCGGCAACTTGCATATCAATTCGGCTTTTCCGCTTTTTATATCGATCTTACAGATTGCATTATAATCAATGGCTGCGAACCATGCCGAATCACCTTCAAAGTAAGCATCATAGAACGCCAAAGCAGCAATATCCTCCTGCTCAGGCTTCTGATCAATAATTGTGTCTGTGATTAGTATGGGCTTGCCAGAAGATCCAAACAAATGTACGATAGAAGACGTCTCTTCTCCCACATAAGCATCGGAAACTTCAATAGCAGCCCCCATATCAGGTTTAGTATCATAAATACCTAAATCATTGGAAACAAACTGCCTCTTAAGTCCTTGATAGTGCTCATACAGTGATGAATCAAGCGACATAAGTGTCGATTCCATCAACGGATGGGGCCTCCAAAGTAATACAATATCCTTTCTCGCAGCAAACACGTCAAATACGTATTTCATCTTCGTTAGTACCTTGGTTCCATACTGGTATATGCTCGAGAGGCTGACATTATAGAAAACAACCTTTTTATGACCGATGATGCTTCTCCAGCTTATCGGCATATGTTCTTTCTCCATTTGGGACTGTACAATTCTGTCAATTTTGGGCGAACCTAACGCCATCAGTTTGTGCTCTGGAATAAATTGCGCATATATTTCCTTATATTTTTCTGACTGAACAATCATCAAATCCATGTGTTCATATACGGGCAGACTGACAGTTTGAGAGTCTGATATTCCTCCGCCAAGAACAAAGTACGGAACATAAACCAGCAGATTAGTATGCTTTTTCAATTCGGATGAAAAATAATCGGGATGTACAATTGTAACAGCGTTCCTATCGTCAAAAGGATTGTGAATATAAATCACATCCGGTTGATGCTTTACAATATCATACTGGTTAAAGTTCGTTATTGTTACGTATTCCGGGAAATCATTACCCTCATAATGCGCCTCCCGAATAGTCCCATCAGCATTTCGGTCGAAATAGGGGATTGGGACGACATAACTGTTGCAATGCGGATCCACTTGGGCCGCCCGCCAAATGCTTTCAAGGCTATCCCACATAGAGGCTTTATAAGGAAGGAATACAATTTCCAGTTTCACTTCAGGTTCATTCATAAGCTCGCTGTATATCCTGTTTAACTGCTCTTCGAGGGCGAGGTGCACATTCTCTGTAACATGTGACGCTAATTGATTAAGTAAGTTTAATACATCAAGATTCAACTTTTTATAGAAAAAATAACGAACTTCTGACAATCCATCTTGAAGAGATCTGTCAATTGCTCCTACTGCAACTTGGCAGTCATCTAAAACAGTTGTAGCTGAACGGTGGTCGGTTGTAGGAGCAGTCGCGTAAACAACACCCTCCCATACCGTTGCAACCAGATCCAAGAGTTGTTTCTGTACATGCTTCCTCATTATGCGTTGCTCCAATACATTTTTTTGAAGGGTCATTATATAAATATTATATCGGCATGAAATGTGATTAAACTGACTGTTAACTTCTACAAATTATACAATAGTTCGACAACCGGGACTAGCGTAAGTTTCAGGTCAAATCCCCAATGACGCCTGCCATGTATTCGCTTACAATAAATTGTTTGACAATTCCATAATGTCAGTGTATATTCAAATTGTGGGCCCGACCTAAATTGACGCCTCACAGTATTTGAAGATGAAGGGAATGTTTGCATATGCAAGGTAAAGTGAAATGGTTTAACGCAGAGAAAGGTTATGGATTTATCGAGACTGAACAAGGCGGAGACGTATTCGTTCACTTCTCAGCAATCCAATCCGAAGGCTTCAAAACACTCGAAGAAGGCCAAGCGGTCGAGTTCGACATCGTAGAAGGCGCACGCGGTCCACAAGCTGCAAATGTAGTCAAACTGTAATCATCCGGCTAATCAGCCCACGATAGATGGTTCAATTGACAGTGCCAACATAATTACAAGGCTCCGGGCAACCGGAGCTTTTTTCTGTTATACTGATCAAAACTTCCCTCCAATAATCTCTATAAATGCATGTAAACTAGAATGACCATGACCAAAGTTGTGATAAAATTAATACATATACTAACATAGTAAAAACGAACAGGAGCTTGCATTCATGGAAACTCTCTTATCCGTCTGCATGATCGTCAAAGACGAACAAGATGTTCTGGAACGTTGTTTAAAGAGTATTCAAACTCTTGCAGACGAAATCATAATTGTCGATACCGGGTCCACCGATTCCACTAAAGAAATCGCCTTAAAGTATACGCCGCACGTATATAATTTTAAGTGGGTTAATGATTTTTCGGCCGCCCGCAACGAAAGTCTTCGTTACGCCACTGGCAAATGGGTTCTTGTCTTGGATGCTGATGAATATATCAACACTGAGGATATCGAGCAATACCGCTGGTTTTTACAAGAAACCGAAATTAAACGGGACCAAATCTACTCCATATCTGTCGTCAGCTATTACGGCGAATCTTTGCAGAAATCTTCTATTACAGAAGCGCCTATTCCTAGACTGTTTCCTAATAACCAAGGGATAGCTTATTATCGCCCCATCCATGAACAGTTGACGAACATAAACGGGGATGTGCTCTCCGCCGATTCAGCTCCTTTCACGGTGTTTCATACCGGTTATTTGAAAGGCACGCTCGACTCCAAAAATAAGTCCGAACGTAATCGACAGATCTTCAGTGCGTTAAAGGAAAAGTCCGGATTTACTCCTTATGATCATTTCACTATTGGTAATGAACACGCGGTGCAAGGCGATCTCAAAAAAGCAATATACAGTTACGAAAGAGCATTAGCTAAAGCGACAGAGACCAACCCTTGGCGTTGGCATTGCGCTTTTGACTTGGTTAACCTGTATGCCAAACAGGATCGTTTAGTAGATGCGCTAGAGGTGACTCACAGGATTTTCGCATCGCACCAACATTATCCCGAGTTTCATTGTCTGCTAGGCGTCATTTACGAATACGCCGGTCTGCAATCCCAATCCAAAAGCAACTATTTAGACGCCTATCAACAAGCCGAGAAGCTGTCCCAGTCACAATCAACCTTTTGGCTTGTTAATCCCGAATATGGATCAACCGTGCCGCTAACCAAATTAGTGCATTTCGCCAGGATGGAAAATAACTTTGAAGAAATTGTGTTTTATTCGATGAAGCTGCTTCAAGGCAATCCTTACGACCAAGCATCATTGATATCTCTATTACAGATTTTAATTGGATCCGAGTCTCTTGATGCCATAATCCGTTTGATGGACAGATTATATGCCGAACGCAAGCAGAGCGACTACTACATGTTGTTCAGAGTTACGCTTCATCTCGGACATCGCGAGCTGGCCGCGTGGTACTGCAATAAAATAGTGGATAAAAAGAATCTACTGCTGTTTGATGAATTGAAGCTTGCTTTGCTCGAACATGATCGCGAACGATATTGTGACTTGAACAGCCGTATCCCTATTCCTATTGAGAAAAATGAGCTTGTTAAACTATCATTTATTGCTTCTCTTGTTTTCGACGATACTTCATTGTCAAGTGTTGAAAGGCTACATCCCGCTCAAATTTCGTACTTTAACATCCTTAATCACCTTTTAGAGGATACAGTCAGTGACGAATTTATCGAGGAGCATGCTTCCGAAATATTTGATCTCTTATCCGAGCTCATCATTCTGCAATTATTCGATCTCTTTGATCAACTGCTTCCAAAGCTGCAGCATTCAATTATGATTAACATGTTGGCAGGCTATTTCTACAAAAACGGACAAACTGAGCTTGCTATCGAATATTTCAACTTACTTGCAGACCACGAAGCATTGAACCATAATAATCAAGTAAACTTCGCCATGCTCTACTTCAAAAACAAGATGAATAAGGAAGGCACTGACTGGTTACTAAGGGCGATTGAAGCCGCGCCTAAAAACAGAGTGCTATACGGCCTGCTGTTCGACTACTGTGAGGATAAGGATATCAGGCATAGTTACAAACAGAAATATGTCGCACTATCTTCTCAGTTCAGCAAGATACCCGTTATCCAACATCTATAATAAAAAAGTCTCTGCATTCGTGGAAGTAACGAAAGCAGAGACTTTTTTATTTCCGGTAATCTATAAAATAGCTATCGCTAATTGGATTGGAATCATACCCCGATCGCTGTTTTTTTTTGTCCTCCAGTCGTTTCAGTTCAAAAGCAGCAGCATCGCGAAGTTCCCTCATATGATTATTAATATCAGCATCCATTTGAGCAATACGCTTTATATACATTTTATCAGTTTCGCTAATGACATCCTGTTGCTGCAATTGTTGAATAACTGTCTCGCGTAGTTCGATCAGCTCTTCAAATTGCTCATAAGGAGCTGTCGGCTGGGTTTCTGCTAATTTGCACGTTTTTTCGAATAAAAGTAATAAACCTTCATTCATCTTGCTTCACCTGAGACTGCCATATTTCCAGCTTGCATTTTGATCGCTTGTTTCCATGTTTCACGAAGTTCTTGCAGATAATCAATCACTTCCAATGCTGGCTGTGACGATTTTTTTATATTGGCCTGAATTAACTGATGAAGCATATATTCATAAATTGAATGCAAGTTTTTAGACAGCTCAATATTGCTATCGAGTGCCGCGATTAACTCATGAATAATAGATTGTGCTTTGAGGAAGCTGCGATTTGCCGCATCATACCGTTTCTTTTCCATCTCGCTAATTGCCTGCTTCGCAAAACGAATAGCCCCGTCATAAAGCATTACGATTAACTGCCCTGGAGTCGCCGTTTGAACGGACGACTCTTGGTATTTGTTGTAGGGATTAATCATGGATTCATCTCTCCTTATCCATTCGCAAAGCTGAACAAGCTACTCGCTTGTGAATTGTATCGGTTGATTGCTGATTCCATTGCGGTGAATTGTTTGAAATATTGCGTTTCCAAAGCTGTAAGTCTCCGATTCAACGATGTTATCTTATCCTCAACCTCGCGCTTTTGGGTACTAAGTAACGAATTAACCAAAAAAGTATCGGTTAAAGACGTGCTTACTTGAGAGGTTCCTGCTTTATTGGACATAGACTTAAGCGATTCCATCAATATGGAACTAATGCGTGTAAAAATACCCGATTCGGGGTTGTTGGCTTGATTAAAGCCAGCTGCCGGCGGATTGTCCGAGCGTGCGGTAAAAAGCTGCATCACTTTCTCTGGGTCGGCTTCTATGGCATTAAGCAGCTTTTGTTCATCCTCGATAACAAGCTTTCCACCCTCGTGCCATTTGCCTGTCGTGATCCCGATGGATTGGATATTAAATTTGTTATTTATATCCCCAAAGTTACTGATAATAGCCGTACGTAAACTCGAAACCGTTTGAGAAAGAATGCTATCGTTTCTAAGCAATCCGCTTCGAGCCTTCTCATCCCACATTTCGGCTTGCTTATCTGTCAGTTCTTGGCGCTGCTCATCCGTTAAAGGATCATAGCCGCGGTAACGTGCCTCTCCAAGCTTGCCGTTCATTGTTTCTAACACTTTGTTATAATCCGCGATAAATGACTTAATATTATCAAGGATTTTACTGCTGTCTGTTGTTACTCCAATTGTTGATATCCCATTGCCAAGTGACTGCTGTTTTAAAACAATTTCTACGCCGTTCACTTCTAGCTTATTATTTGCCGTTTCCATCGTTATACCATTTACGATAGCCTTGCCATTCAGACCTTCCTTATAGTCTGTTAGCGAGTTATAAATGATATTGCCTGATACAGTAAAGTCACCGTCAAGCTTAATATTCACCTTGCCAGTAGTTTTAGACGTTATGGATATTTCACCATTACTATTATATAAAGCAGTGACATTAGCATCTTTATTCGAATTAATTTTTTTAACTAGACTTTCAAGAGTGTCAGTTGATGCGTAGTTAATATCGGTTGTGCCAATTTTCAGTTTCCCAGTGGCATTTGTCCACCCCAGATCAGCCAAAGTCGCTGTAGCTAAATCCTTATTATCGGGGTTGTTGACCTTAAACTTAAGCGTTGAAGCTGTTGCTAGCTCTTGTACTTCGACATTAAGTATACTATTAGATGCCTTAGCATTAGCTTTCGCTGATATAGCGGCTGTATTCCCCGTCACTTCAGCCTTCTTGGCATTGATTGAGCTAGTAAGAGCTAGATTGGGCAGTTTGTTATTCCGAAAATCGACTAGCATTGTACTTACGCTTCTAAAAGCTTCTTGCTGATAGTTAATGCTCAACGTCTTTTGTTTCAGTTTATTTAATGGGGCGCTATGCGACTCCATTAATTGCTTAACCATTGCATCGATATCAAAGCCCGACGCCATTCCAGAAATTCTCATTATTCACACTCCTCTCTGTCATTTTCAACTTACACGCGTGTGTCAAACAATAGACCATTCACTTCAATTAGTTTTGCTACAATATCAAGCGTCTTCTCGGGAGGAATTTCTCGAATCAATTCTCCCGTATCGCTATTTATGATTTTGATCATGACGGTATTAGTCGGCTCATGAATGGATAACTGGGCATTGGTATGGGGACCCTGCAGCGCTTTTATTGCACGGTCGACCATTTTCACCATCTGTTCGTCACCGACTGACAGCTTCGCACCTGTTTGTTCTATCTTCTTCAATTCCGTTGCAGAATGCGGAATTTCACTTTGTTCCTTCTGTCTTGGCATGCTTTCATAATAGTTATGCTCCGCTGTTGTTCGCCTTGCAGACATAGAGGACATGGATGAAATTTGGATTGACACATTATCACCCCATAAATTGTTAAAGTTGATATACAACTTCAAGCCTCTTCCAACTTAGCTGCTATATAAACAAAGACTTTGGATATTCATCCAAAGCCTCTGTTTACTATTCCTCAGGCCGTTAATTAACGAAGGAGAGAGAGAACGCCCTGTGGAGCCGAGTTGGCCTGCGCCAGCATCGCTTGCGAAGCTTGCAGCAAAATATTGTTCTTTGTGAGCTCGACCATTTCCTTCGCCATATCCGTATCACGGATACGGGATTCGGCAGCAGTCAAGTTCTCAACTGTTGTACCCAAGTTATTGGAAGTGTATTCCAGACGGTTCTGAGTAGCACCAAGTTTAGCGCGTTCCGAGGAAACAGCAGTGATCGCATTCTCGATCGACGTCAGAGTTGCAGACGTCAACGTTGTAGTAGCGGAAATACCCGTAACGTTAATCGAAGTAGTAGTGATTTTGTTAATCGAAATAACTTGACTGCTGTCATTCGCTTGGATCGCTACGCTACCAGTTCCGCTGATCGTAATTCCGTTGAATTTAGTATCAGACAGAATGCTGGAGATTTGCGCTCTAAGCTCGTTAACTTCCGTTTGGATGTTAGACAGGTCAGTAGTGGAATATGTACCGTTCAATGCTTGAACGTTCAATTCCTTCATACGGGAAAGCATTGCGCTTACTTCGTTCATTGCGCCCTCAGCCGTTTGAACGAACGAGATTCCGTCTTGTACGTTACGTTGAGCTTGCTCCAAGCCACGAATTTGACCACGCATTTTTTCGGATACAGCAAGACCAGCTGCATCGTCGGCTGCACGGTTAATGCGAAGACCGGAAGACAGTTTTTCCATGCTTTTTCCTGCGGAAGCAGTGTTAAGCGTCATGTTGCGGTGGTTGTTCAGTGCTGTGATGTTGTGATTAATACGCATTGTTAGTTCCTCCTTGAGTTTAGGTATCCCACATCCTTGTGGTAGACTGATTCAGGTCGGCCGCCCTTATCAGCCCTATGTACTATATCGGCATTTCCAATTCATTCTTTTATAGCTTTTTTATATTTTTCATTTCCTTGAACTGTTTAAGTAAATCTTCCTTGCTTATTGAAGAGGTCTCTGCTGAACGATTGTTGTCTTCTACAAGCGTATACAACTCTTTGCGCAATATCTGGATCTCTTTAGGGGCTGTAATTCCTATCTTAACTACGTCATTCGTTATATCCAGGACTGTTATCTCTATTCCATCGCCAATCATGAGTGACGATCCTGCTTTTCGACTCAACACCAGCATGTTATTGTCCCCCTTTGACGACTTCAATTGCATTGAACAACGGCTGGTGTATTGAATAACTGCCATCAGGGAGTATATATTGCATGCCTTTCATTCTCTCGGTATTCATTACAATGGGTGCTGCCAAATTGATTGTCGCTGATGCGAGCTCTTCTCGTATAGATATTATATTTAGGATTCTAACTTGCTTCTCATCCTCAATGTCTAGAATAGTCTGAACCTCCTGAGGCAGAATAAACTCGTAGTTTTCAAAAAACTCAAACGGGGAAACCACGATAAAAGACAATTCACCGTTATCCACGGACTGCAGGTATTTAAACGGACTATCATCAATTTCGATTAGCATATATTTGTGCAAGTCTTTAAAGCCAGGTATACCCTGCTGAAAGTCATATACATCATTCCGTTGGATTTCCAATGCACCAAATCTTGATGTCTGCAAAAGCATCATTTACACCCTCCCTAACATGGTTTCACTTCTCCGTGCACCAATAGAAAAAGCTATGATATCGCATCCGATTCCATAGCTTCTTTATTATGGCATTCTTACACAGTTAAATCAATTTGCGGCGACGTGATTTGAACAGCAGGATATTGTGCCATTTCGATGTTTACGTTGCCACGCTGATAATTAATCTCCGGCTTGCTCGGAGTAATTGAAATATTAACATCGCCAGGCCGTACTTGCACCTGAGGCTTCGAGATGCGCGGATCAAAAGATAAATTCAGCACGGAAGCCTCTCCGTACATTTGAAGCTTTGGCGGTTGTCTATACATGCTTTCTTTGGCAATGGCGGCGATGGCGGATCCGTCTGTCGGCAAATCACCTATCCGATCGTATTCGCTCACCGTGTTTTGTATCGATTGCAAAACAAACTGTCCGGACTGATTGTATATGCGATTCATGAAAGCAAGATTTCCGCCGCCATTCAATGCTTCCCACGTTTTTGTCATATCGAATAGAACCTCTGGCCGCTCCCACTCCACATCGATTACAGTTCTAGTCGACTTTATATCCATGACTGCCGGCTGCTGCCTGATGTCGAATCTGCCCTGCTGTGAGCGAATGTCAATTCGTGCAGGCATTGACTGAATTTGAATCTGGGGCAATCTCATGATTACCTCAAGAAATCAACCAAAGATTTACTAATCACTTTTGCGCCTACCGCCAGAGACGCCTGATAAATATTTTCATTGATTTGCGTATCGATCAGCAACTTCTCGAAATCAGCATCTTCGGTTTTGGATTTCATATCCGTCAAATTCAATTCCAGATCGGCTAAACGATTCTGTGTCAGTTCCAACCTGTTAACTCGAGCGCCTACTTCTGAGCGTTTATTCAACACTCGATCCATGCCGATTTCGATATTCGACAGTTCTGCCGTTACGTCCGAGTAATTACCAGAGCTCAACCCCGCCATGACGCGATCAATAACGGAGAATATATTGTTGCCCGTGCCAGTGGGGTCAGCCGCTCCAAAAATTTGTTCTGTGGACAAATTCAAATCCACGGTTACATTTGGACCAATCGCATAATTAATGATTCCTTGGTCACCACTAACCGCCTTAGCATCAAGCAGCGGATCGCCCGTATTATAAGGAGGCTTGTCAAACTGTTCTCCGTTAAATACGTATTTGCCATTCATCTTGCTATTCCCAATTTCAATAAGCTGTGTTTTCAACTGGGCTATTTCGGACTGGATATTGTCAAGCGCAATTTGCGGATTCGTGCCGCTTGCCCCGTTTGTCGCCAAATCTTTGATACGATGCAGGACATCGCCTGCTTGTCCGAGCACCGTGTCATTAAAGTCAAGCCACGATAATGCGGAATCAACATTCTTCTGGTATTGCGTGGTAGCTGTTAGCTCTGTGCGGTACCGCAAGGAATACGTAATACCTACCGGATCATCGGAAGCTTTGTTGATCTTGCGACCAGTCGTCGTTTGCTGCTGCAACTGCTCCATCTGGGTCATATTCCGGTTTAAGTTTCTGGACAATTGCAAATGCATCATACTCTGTGTTACTCGAAGCGTCATACTCCAGTTCCCCCTTAGCGATAACCGCTTGGATTAGCGGCCAACGACTCCTGTTCCGTTGATAAGCTTATTCAGCATCTCGTCGAATGTGGTCATAAATCTTGCGGATGCGCTGTAGGCATATTGGTACTTAATCAGATCGGACATTTCTTCGTCCAAAGAAACCCCGCTGACGGATAATCTGTTGCTTTGAACTTGGTCCAATTGCATCTGCGAGTTGTTGTACAGTCTATCCGCTTCCTGACTTTGAACGCCAAGAGCACCAACAACGGCACCATAAAAGTCGTTAACCGTTGCTTGGGTAATACCTCCGCCCTGTGCAGTCTCATCAAAAGCAAACTTTACGTTTTTTAATTCGGACATGAGGAGCGCCAATCCGTTGTTCCCTTTAATTACGCTTGTTACTCCGCCACCGTCGGTAGTCGTGCGCAACGAAGTAGCGATTTTATTGGAATCGGCCGCTATAGATGCATTAAGCTGATAATTCCAACCTGTCAAACTGTCCGGGTCAGCCGTAAAGACGAAGAAATCTTGACCAGCAGTAGCCGGATCTTCTAACGTGTAGCCAAGCTTATGCAGTCCATTAATTCCGTTAACCGTAATGGTTTGATCGGCAGCAAGCGGGACGGTAGTGCCTGGCAGTACCGATCCTTTGGGAATCGTCACTTCGATTTCGCCGTTAGCGATCGTATTCGCCAGTGTGTGCAATTGGTTAGCGAATTCCTTCACGTATTTATCACGGGATAAGATCATTCCATGAACTTCGCCGCCCTGCAGGGATCCACTAGTATACGCAGCTTCGAGCGCCCCTGTAGTTACCGGAGTCACTGTCGTTCCTTCCAGCAGGTTCGTCGTCCCCATATTAATCGTATAGCCTTGGTTTGTTTCGGATACCGTAATGTTCATGATCTTTGAGAGCTTGTCCGTCATGAGATCCCGTTGATCTCTAAGATCGTTAGCACTATCGCCAATGGATTCAATTCTGCCAATTTCCTGGTTCAATGAGCTAATTGTAGAGAGCAACGAATTAGCTTCTGCCGCCTTAACATCGACATTTGAAGTTAAATCTGCATGCAGATCCGTCAATTGGCGATTAAGTTCATTGAATGTATCCATCAACGCCTTGGATGTTTCCTGCAAAATTTCCCGTCCCGTTACATTCTCCGGATCCTTGCTCAGGTCAGACCACGTACTCCAAAATTTCTCCATGACTGCACGAATTCCATGATCAGAAGGTTCATTGACGTAGCCCTCGAGCTTGTTAAGTGTATCCGTCTGAATCTCCAGGCTGCCAACACCATGACTTTGTTCACGGTATTGCTGATCCAGGAAAGCATTGCGAATACGGGTAATTGAAGTGAATTCGACACCCGTACCAAGCTGTCCCGGAGCGTTAGATCGATTTAAGCCATACGCCTCGATCGGCCTCGATGCAACCATTGTTACCTTTTGCCGCGAGAACCCTTCTGTATTGGCATTAGATATGTTGTGACCAACCGTATTGATCGCAGCCTGCTGCGTGAAAATGCCTCGTTTTGCCGTCTCCAGCGAGTGGAAGGTCGATCTCATCGTTTCATCTCCTCGTTATGCTCTCGAATCGTACCAATTGCGCTTATTCCCGTAATTGGTGCTCATTGGATGCTGGTACGTAACGTCCTCGTTAGGATCTTCGACCATAAGACTAATCGAGAAATTAACGAAATCCAATGACTGCTGGATGAGCATCTGGTTCTCTTCGTTAATTTGCTTGAGCCTGGTAAGTACGCGAGTCAGCGACTCGTGCATCTCCATAAGCTGACGCTTCTCTTCCGGATGATTGACGGACTTGATGAGATCCGATAATATGCCGGAGCGGTTGCGGAAGCCCAGCTCCTTGAAATGTCTAGCCGTCATGAGCAGCCTGTTTGTCTCCAGCTCATCGACTTGGGCGGTCAGCAGCTTTTCTTTCTGCGTCAGAACGTTCAGTTTAACAACTTCATTGGCTAGAATAAGCGGTTTCTTTTCTTCCTCGCAGACAAGCAGCCTCTCGTACAAGTTCAACTGCTTCTGCAATATTTCGATCATGCCTGTCATCGACATCCGCTCATCCCGCCTTTATTCCGTTCAATTGTTGTTGTTTAAATAAGGCAATAACTTCTCTGCAATCTTGCCTGCATCAACATGATATGTGCCAGAGGCAACGGATTGCTTGAGCTCGTTCAGACGTTCTGTACGTTCCGTGCTGTTAAGCTTGCTCGTCGTCAGCATCTCCTTGGCTGCGGCCGAAATTTGCACTTCGTCCTTTTGTTTGGCCTTCTTGGCGCCTTCCGTCCTGAATTCCGATTGTTTCTGGTATGGATTCGTGCCGCCTATGCGATTGGTCTCGTTTATTTTCAATTTATCCACCTCATTCATTTACGGGAACTAAAAAAGCCGAATACCTTATGCAAGTATTATCGGCTTTAGTCAAGCTTTATTTAATAGTATTGTTGATTTATCTGTCCTTATACTGGGATATCCCACGGTATGCGGCCTGTGCTGCGCGTTTCTCTTCCTCCGTCATCGCCGCTTTGCTGGCTTCATTCCGTCTCATCTGGTTCGTGTCCTTAACAAGACGGGCGCGGCAGCTGTCACAGATATGATTCTCACGGATTAATGTACCGCAAGATTCGCATGGGTAAGACAGATTTGGGGCATTAACCATCGAAATACGTCCTTCTCGAATGAACTTCGTGATTTGTTTGATGGAGACGCCGGTCTGGTCCGACAACTCCCCAATCATCGCGCCTTTAAACTCTCTCAGATAATCTGCGCACAACTGATACTCTCTATCAATGTCCCGAATGCAGACAGGGCAAACATCTCTGAAGTTTTTGGCAAATAGCTTGCCGCAGCGAGGACAATTATCCAAATTCATAACTAAACGACCTCCTTGTCCGTAAAAACCAGCTCTTACTATAGTTTAACGGAATTCAAGGTTTATTTCATTAGCAAAATGATTGGCGATCGCGTTACGTCCCTCCACCACTTCAGCACAGGATGATTCTAGGATCGCGCCCACGTCAGCACATAGATGCATGCCTCTGTATCCAGTATCCGGGCTCCCGCTTGGAGCGCCTTGGAGCAAGCGTCCGCAGTACTCCCTGTCGTAAAAATATCATCTACAAGCAATATATTCATGGCATTTTCTCCAGCTTGGAGGGGGTGATTGGCCCTAAGCTCTTGAAAACCCGCTTCCCTCGGCGCGAATAACCCCTGAGCATCCCTTAGACGCTGCGTTCGCGTCTTGAAGCTCATTTTCTCGGTATGCCGCGTACGCTTAAGCAGCGAATGCAACGGAATGCCATAACGCTTCGAGACATACTCGGCCATCGCAGCTGATTGATTAAATCCTCGTTCCTCTGCTCTAATATCGCTGATTGGCACATATGTCATGGCGTCCCATCGGCCGCCTGCCGCTTCGGTTAGTCGTTCGTATACTGGGCACAGCATCTCCGCCAGAGCAGGTCCAAGCCGCTCCAGTCCGCGATATTTGTACATCGCCAGCCAGCTCCTCATGACGGCATCATAGGTAACAGCACTTCGATTCAACCGGAAATGCCGATTCGGCTGGCGCTTACAATCTTCGCAATACATACCCCGGCCGCAATGAGGGCACTCCACTCGATTTATCCATGGAATAGACTCCCTGCAGCGATGACATAAGGATTGTCGCAAGTATAGCAGCCCTTTGCCGGTTCTATCATGCTGCGATTCCCCGCGAATCATTCCATTGCACACGAGGCAGTTGTCCGCTCCGACAGTCAGCCAATCCGCCAAATTATGCGCTCCGGTCAAACTCTTCTTTAATGCCGCGAGCCACTGAACAAAGCTCATGTGCCCTTCTCCTTTTGCTTGTCGCTACGGCGAACCTCGAACAAGAAACCTTTTTTAGCTGCAATACGGTTCATCCCCCTGATGTGACGAACAGCCCGCAGCTGAGAGACCGTCCTGGCCGGCCCGATAAAATAAACCTTGCCTGCAGGATCATCTGCCGATCGTCCAGCTCTCCCCGCCATCTGCACAAGGGACGCTTCATCGAATAACTTGCCATCCGCATCAAGGATATAAACATCGCTCCTCGGTACCGTCACTCCCCGCTCCAGAATGGTTGTCGTCACCAGCAATCTTGTCTCGGCGGTGCGAAAGCGAATGACTTTATTAGCGCGGTCAGGATCCTTGGAGGACGTTGCTTCGATCTCGTTCGTCGGCAGCTGCTTGCGAAGCAGCGCGGCCATAGGCTCGGATTCGCTAATACGCTGTACGAAAAGAAATACCTGCGCCCCGCGCCCCAACGAATGACGGATGGCATGCAGGAGCGAGGCAGGCACACTCCCCTTTGCCAGCAAATGGCGGACACTTGGCGAACGAAGCAGCTTGGGGACGGGAAGCGGATGTCGGTGATACCTCACGGGCACGCGTGCGTGCGCCAGCCTGCCTTGCTTGGCTTCATATTGAAGCTCACGAGGAGGGGTTGCCGACAACAGCAGCTTTGGCGCGCCGGGAAGGCGGCTTTTGTCTGCCGCGAAATACAGCATGGGATCTCCATGGTACGGAAAGGCATCAATTTCATCGACGATGACGAGATCAAATGCTTCGTGAAATCGGATGAGCTGATGCGTCGTCGACAAAGTGATTTCCCCCCTATCCCAACGTTGTTCGCTCCCTCCGTACAGCGTCACAACATTCGATGCAGGGAATGCTTTCCGTATCCGGGGATCCAACTCCAAGACGACGTCCCTGCGCGGAGAGGCAATCAAGGCGCGCCCCCCTCTGCTTATGATGGACTCGACTAACGGAAAAACCATCTCCGTTTTACCCGCTCCTGTCACCGCCCAAATAAGGAAGCTGCGATCGGGTGAGGGTTTGTCCCCCTCCAGAACGGAGCTCCGCGTGCTAGATGCCTCCGTTTCTACGACATGCAGCTTAGTCCTGTTGTCATCGCTTGTTTCTTTTCTTGTTCCTTTGCTTGTTCCTTTGCTTGTTCCTTTGCTTGTTCCTTTGCTTGTTCCTTTGCTTGTTCCGCTGTTTGTTCCGCTGCTTATTTCCTTGCTAATGCCGTTGCTTGTTCCCTTGCTTGTTCTTTCACCCTCGCCCTCGCGCCGACCTGGATAGTTATAGCGGTCCTCGGTCGCGGTTCGTGTTCTTTGCTCCTGATTCCCGCGTAGTGGATGCGTATCCGATTCGTCATCTCCGGGTTGCTGGTCCATGTCACTTGCACCAGATTTCCGAGAGCGGCCTGACGGCATTAATTTCGTGATTGCTCTGCCAAGCGTATTACTAAGGCGTGGTACACGAGTGCCTTTCATTCTCTCTCCAACGGGATGCTCTTCGAGAAAATGCAGCGCCTTCGCCGTAGCCTCCCGCTGCGCCGGGCTTAGTCCCCACTTGCCAAGTCGTTCCGGCATCGGCTGCCGACGGAGCGCCTTCCATCTGCCAAGCCCTTGTTCCTTCCATACGGGCGAGTCGTACATGCCCCGAATGAGCAGCTCGCACTCCCGGCTCCGGCCCATCAGAATACAGGCCTCGCAATAGGCGCAGTCGCGCCCGCAGGACATGCATGGCGCGCGCCGCAAATGCGCCTCCCCGCTGCCGCAACGCATGCAGCGGAGTCGGCGCCTGGCGTCCGCCCGCTTGCCCTCGGGGGCGGCGACCGATCCGCTCAGGCGCACCTGCCCGAGCAGCGCAGCCAACTGGATCGCTTCGCTCCAGTTGGCCTCGGCGCCGGGCACGGCTGCGCTGGCAAGCAGGGCGCGCGCTTCCACGCTTAGCAGCGCGCGTCCCTGCAAGAGCCCGGCGGCAAGCTTCGCGATTGCCGCCACATGACTCCACCGGTCGGCATCCATAACTTGCCGCCCGTCACCTGCGCTCCAGCGCACCACACTTCTGCGCCGTCCCTTGCTATGGACACGCTCACCTTCATAACACCGTTCGTCGCCGTTTCTTGCTAATGCTGTAACTTGCTGCGCTTCCACAATACCGTCGCCACCCTTACCTGCTATCGCAGCAGCGTCCCGCATATCCACAATGCCGCTCCTATCTTTACCTTGCAGTGGCACCTCTCTTCCTCCTTCTTGCCCTCCATTCGTCCCCATTCCAGGCCGGCCCTCACCATACCCACACTTCCCCTCACTCGCTCTACTCTCATTCCCCCCATACAATCCGCTGCCTTCATAACGCTCCGCCACCGCTCCTTTTCTCCAATCGAACAGCCAGCTTCTTCGCCTCCCCGAGTCTGCTGTCCGGATTTCATCAATGAGTCGTGACATCCTTCCGACAGCCTCCGCTTCGCCAGGAGCTCTCCCCTGCTTCCTGATGCGGCTATCAGCCTTTCCTGCACTTTCTGCCTGCCTCACGTACTCCCTGGTCTCCCCCTGATCCCACAGGGCAGCCCATCCCTGTTTCGCAAGCAACGTCCTGCTTCCGCGCTGGCCTCTTCCCCTCCACAGCCGCGCCGCTTCGACCGCCTGACCGAGAGGCAGCGGTTCCTGCCAATACCAAGCGCAATCCGCTTCTTGCCAGGCGCTCCCTCTTCCGAACCAAAAAGCGTAATCCACCTCGGGCGACAGAGTCATCCAAGCTGTCCATTCTTCGTTTTGCTTCAACAAATACACATATGCTTTCAACTGCGTTCCCCCTTTTTCTTAACTGCTCTGTTTTTTAATCTCGCCCGGCGTCTGTCTCCTTGCGTCCCTTCAAGTCCACGACAAAAAAGCACACTGATTAAGCCGTTAGCCGGCATTAATCAAGTGTGCTTCACTTGGATTCTCTCAAGTTATTAGGGTATATAAGGCGATTATAAGCTAAAAAGGCATCTTAGACAAGTCTTCCGGATTTTGTAAATCTACCAATACTGGATAATCCCTTTCGGATACGATTCCCCTCGATTGAAGGAGCCATAACAAATGAACCGCTCCATCCCCACTTGATGAATAACTCTTGCCGTCAGTAACGCCCGACGCCTCACCCGTATCCGTCCGCAACATCCCTACCGAATGGCTCTCGCGATTCCACCGATCTATGATTGCTTTCGACTCGTCTGTCATGCCGCGATCAAAAACGGTCAACCGTATGTCACTTCCCGTCCAGCTCGAGAAAGAATGTACGGATCGCAAATACCATTCCAAATGAGGCTGCCGCCCGTCCGCGATCAGCACGTAATGTTTGCGCAATTTCTTGCGTTCCCCTCCGAACCTGTATGCCAGATGCACCAGAAGCGCTGCAGCCGCATAACAACCGATGACCAGTAGCAGAAGCTCTAACATATCAGCCACCTCCTCTATGCCACTATATGCCGAAAGGAGCCCATCGGTTACGGCAGAACAGGACAAGAAGCTAAAATGTGCATCCGCTTACATATTTCGACAATCATTTCGGTCCAATCCCCAACATCTCCCAAAATAACACCCTTGCCGTATATTCATAATATGTTATCATTTTTGTACAAGCCCTATGCATATATTCAAATGACTATTCGGCATTCCATGTCATGCCCTATGCTACCGAAGTCATCCGGAGACTTGGACAGCGTATTGCGTTGGGAAACGACTAGCATCGCCTTGCAGGATGTCGGAGGAGAGCCGCAGTTACTGATAGAAGGAGAGTGAAAGCATGTCAACCGTTAAGAAACGACTTGCTTTTTTATTATCAATGATACTAATTGTATCATTTCCGTTAAGTTCCATTGTTTGGGCGGAAGGCGGCAACTCCGCCAACGATACGTTCCCCGCCCCTGTACCTGCCCCAATCTGCCAGACCTATACCAAAAACATCAATGCCGTCGATCGAGAAGGGATCCAGATCGTCATCCATAACAACGGGACAGCGACAGCCTACTTCGAAACGAAGATGGACTGCGTTGAAATTACGTTCTCCGACTATAAGTATGACAGCTCGCCGCTGCCTTACGAAGACCAAGTATTGTTCTCTTCTCATACGCTGAAGGCAGATTCGCCGGGCAAATATGAACTCACGATCGACTTGCCTCCGTGCGGTCCTTCGCAGCTTGACCTCTACTTGGGTCCTGTTCAGGAGCATCTGCAGCCTGGAACCGGACATTTTTACCTGCTCAAATATGCGTTCCAATCGGCCACCGGATGTACGACGCCTAGTCCGTCTCCTTCGGCTACGCCGGTTGAGACTCCGGTCCAGACACCTGTCGAGACTCCAGTTCAGACACCTGTCGAGACTCCAGTTCAGACACCTGTCGAGA
>NZ_BDQX01000079.1 GCF_003112455.1 Paenibacillus agaridevorans | reverse complement strand
AGATCGATTTCGTCATTCGTCTTGCGAATCATCACTACGCCGAGGTTCAAAGCGAAAGACCACGTTCGCGATGCCGTGGTTATTCTCGGTAACCAGCCTAAAACAAAAATGACAACACCGCTGCGCCTCATTGAGTTCTACGATGATCAAGATCGGTTTTATCGGATCGTGACAACCAAACATGATCTGCCTGCAGAAGAACTGATGAATGAATACCGCAATCGTTGGCTGATTGAACTGTTCTTTAAATGGCTGAAGCAACATTTGAAGTTCGCCAAACTCTACAGCTACCAACCGGATGCGGTATGGAATCACATTTATCTGGCGCTAGTAGGATACGGATTATCGTATCTGGTGAAACGTCAGCTCAACACGACGCATTCAACGTGGGATATTCTCCAACTCATTCGCTTGTATGCGACGAAGAGATGGTCGGCCTTTCTGAAAGAAGTACACCGAATCCCGAACGCCTGCAAGGTAACCAAACGAAAGACAGGTCCACCTAAGCTGCGAGAAGCCACGGAAACGCCTGGCGTGCAAATTCAACAGCCCAAGAAAAGAAATAGGTAATTTTTTTTGGAGAAGTAGCCTACGCTTAGGTGGAGTTGTCTTTTAATTGCAAGCAACAAAAAACTTTGTGGATTCTCGCACGTTGTTAAATTTCGATATGGGTATGTGAGTATTAATGCAACGCTAGTGAAGGAGTTGCAGGAAATAATCTTCGTCATCCATCGCAAATAATTCCTGATCAAGAAGTCGTGATATGACATCCTTCATTACAGTCAATACTTCAAATAATTCCTGATGATACAGACGCCGTATTTCGATTTGGAAGTCTCCTTTCGAGTGCATGTTCCCCCCCTTCACACCAACTGACTTTTAGCGTCCAATTTCTTTTGTCATAAACACACTATTAGGATCTTCTACATACTCTCCAAACGGTTTGCAATATTCAAATCCAAATCGTTCGTATAGTTTTCGAGCTGCTGCGAATCCTTCCATGGAGCCCGTTTCCAAGCTCAGACGGCGATAGCCAAGCTGTTTTGCTTCCTCTATGATATGAGCAAGTAGATTAGATGCGACGCCCTTTCGAAGATGCTTAGTAGCCGTACGCATGGATTTGAGCTCGCCGTGACGATGACCCAAATCTTTAAGTGCGCCGCAACCCAAGAGCTCTGCCTGTTCCCAAGCACTCCAGAAGGTGATCTCCGCTCCCTTTAATCCATCCAAATCCAATGCATGAACACTTTCTGCGGGAGATTGTTCGAGCATGCTTTCTAGATGCTCACGGACCAGTCCAATAATTTCAGCACCAGTCAAATCATCAATTTTAATTTCCATTACATCCACTCTCCAGTTCAAGGTAGATAAGACATAAATTCGAATGCAGTTGTACCATATACGCTTTTAAGCTGCTACCACCGAATACACATCCTTATTTTTCTGAATCATATTTTTAGCCCGTTCTACTTTTGCATTCAAAAAATATTGATAAGGTGATATACCGGTATGCGCCTTGAATAATCGAATCAATTGAAATTTAGATAAATGAAGCTCATTACTAATTTCATCTAATTTAAGGACGTGTTCTAAATCGTAATAAATCATTTCTTTTGCTTTACGAACCAGCTCATTTTCTTTTTTATCATCGGTCGATAATTTAGTGTTGATTAATCTGTCAGTGAGGTTAACAAACAATTCATTACACAACGCTTCATCCTTATCGCTAATGTATTCATTCCATTCACCTCTCAGCAATAACCTAAATCCAGATCATGACCGCAGCATACACAAGAGAAAAAGACATGGCTACATTTACAGTCTTTTTATGCTTCTGTAAGAACGTTTTAAAAAGAGAGCCGAAAAGCACCCAAGTTACAAATGCTAAGAATCCAATTATAGTGATTCCTATAATACTTAATGAGATTGCGGTACTTGAACTAGGTTTAGGCAAAATAAATGTCGGCAAAACGGTTAACGCAAATAGCATGACTTTAGGGTTAAGGAACTGCATAATCACACCAGAAAGAAAGGTGCCTTTTTGATTAACAGCTGCGATTGAGGCATCCCTTTTATAAATCAAAACTGCAAGGTAGAGCATATAACAACTTCCGATGAGTTGCATCATAATTACTATCTTCGGTAAAAACGTCACAAGAATCGAATTCAAAACCGCAGAAATAATTAGCAAAAAGCAAAAACCGCTCGTTGCACCAAACGTATACTCCATCGCTTTTTTTGTCCCTTGATTATTCACGGTAGACAAAATCATGATATTCGTAGGTCCTGGTGTAAAAGTAGCTATCACACAGTAGATCAAAAAAGATGTTATGTCCATGAGAACCCCTCTTTCCGGCTATTCTCATATCCTACATCTTTTTAAAAAAACTTATAGTATATTATTGCGAATAGCGAACCACAATTGCCATGGATATGAATGGGAAAAGACAAGTGGACTGAATTTACAATACCTTAAACATTTATCATCAATATAAACATTTACTTATATAATCAAATGCGTATATAATGATGCACAGCAGCACACAATGAGGTCACATGAAAGGAGTACACATGAATCAGTTTGAAGAGATTTCAGAATGCATGAAGCTACTCTCGGATAAGACGCGACTAAACATATTAGCCCTTCTGAAAGAACAAGAAATGTGCGTGTGCGATATCGTGGACATTTTGGCTACAACTCAACCTAATATAAGCCAACATCTCAGAAAGCTTAAATCTGGGGGCCTCGTAAATGAAACTAGGCGTAGTCAATGGATCTACTATTCGTTGAATACAGATTCCAAGCCCTATTTAAATGAAGTAATGAACCACCTTCCTTCAATGAAAGAACAAATTGCTACAAGGACGAATCTACAATGTGATTAACCAGGAGGTACCTATGCTCGCGCTTGCCTTGATCATTTTCTTCCTTACTTTGGTATTTGTAATCTGGCAGCCAAAGGGACTCAATATAGGCTGGTCCGCTTCTGCCGGTGCAATTGTCGCTTTATTATGTGGCGTGGTTACTTTTACTGATGTACTGGACGTGACCCAAATTGTATGGAATGCTACATTAGCTTTTGTTGCGATCATTCTTATCTCATTGATACTTGACGATATCGGATTTTTTGAGTGGTCAGCACTGCATATGGCGCGTTTTGCTGGCGGGAACGGCCGATTAATGTATGCCTACGTTATCCTTTTAGGCGCAGCTGTGGCGGCATTTTTCGCCAATGACGGCGCGGCCCTCATCCTCACCCCTATCGTTCTCGCTATGGTAAGGGCGTTAAAATTCGATGATCGCTTAATATTGCCATATATCATGGCGAGCGGCTTCATTTCGGATACTGCGTCTCTTCCGCTAATTGTAAGTAACCTTGTGAATATTGTATCGGCGGACTTTTTCTCCATTTCGTTTGTGGAGTATGCCAGTCGCATGATAGTTCCAACCCTATTTTCTATTGTTGCAAGCTTGCTCGTATTGTTCCTATATTTCCGCAAGAACATTCCGAGCAGCTATGATCTGAATCAACTCAAGGAACCAAAAGAAGCGATTAAAGACTTACGGCTATTCAGAATATCTTGGGTCGTACTCGCAGTGCTTTTAGTTGCCTACATGCTAAGCGAATTCATTCATGTTCCCGTATCCATTATCGCTGGGGTTGCGGCAATCATTTTCCTTTTCTTCGCTAGACAAAGTCATGCGATCCAAACATGGAAACTGGTTAAAGGTGCGCCTTGGGCTGTCGTCGTGTTCTCCATAGGCATGTACGTTGTTGTATATGGCTTACGCAATGTGGGACTTACTGATGAGCTTGGGAAAGTCTTTCAATGGGTTAGCGAGCAAGGATTGTTTATTTCGACCGTAGGTTCGGGGTTCATCGCAGCGATCTTATCTTCTGTTATGAACAACATGCCGACTGTTATGATCGATGCTCTGGCGATTAAAGGCACAGACACAGAAGGTATTATCAGAGAATCCCTCATTTATGCCAATGTTGTTGGATCTGATTTAGGACCAAAAATCACGCCGATCGGTTCCCTTGCGACCTTATTGTGGTTGCACGTGCTTTCGCAAAAAGGCATCAAAATTAGTTGGGGTTATTATTTTAAAGTTGGTATTATTTTGACGGTCCCCACCCTCCTCATTACCCTTATTGGTTTGTACTTATGGCTGCTCGTGATTGACTCCGTCACCATAAATATTTGAAAAATAAACTTAAAGGAGTAAAAACAATGAAAACCAAACCACTTGTCTACTTTTTGTGCACCGGAAACTCTTGCCGCAGTCAAATCGCTGATGGTTTTTTGAAAGCCTTTGGCGGTGACAAGTTTGAGGTTAAGAGCGCTGGACTTGAAGCTCATGGTTTGAATCCACGTGCCGTCGCCACCATGAATGAAACCGGTATCGATATTACGAGCCATACTTCTGATGTTATTGACCCGGAGATTCTAAATCGAGCAGAGTATGTCATTACGCTTTGTGGCCACGCAGACGAGCATTGCCCTGTTATATCCAATAAAAATGTCGTGAAATGGCATTGGGGATTCGATGATCCAGCAAAGGCAACTGGAACTGAAGAAGAAATTACTGCAAAGTTCCGTGAAGTACGCGACTCCATTAAAACACGCATTCTTGAATTTGTCGAAACCGGTAAATAAGTCTGGCATTTAACGCGCATTCATAGCTTGAATGCGCGTCCTTCATGTGTAAAGCTTATCTGCACATTTTTAATGACAGCAGCTGCTTGAGTTAATAACGGGAATCGTTTTGTTTATGTCGACCGAAGATAAAGCTCGAGTTGCTGAACAAACTCCTGTTTCAGGGAGGTGCAGCTTCACTTCGCGGGCAGCTTCATAATCGCCATCTAATGCAGCTACAATGCTCCTTACCTGCTCATATCCAGTTGCCAGCAAGAATGTCGGTGCCCGGCCATAACTTTTAGAACCTACGATGTAAAAGTCCTTCTCTGGTTGACGGAGTTCAGCTTCGCCATGTGGTCGTACTGTACCACAGCTGTGGATGTTAGGGTCTATTAACTCGGCGAGCTGCGGCACTGATTCAATTGACGTGTCAGTTGAAAAACGAAGTTCCCGCAAGAAATCGAAATTAGGTCGCGCCCCTGTGGCTACGATGATCTCATCAATTCGGTCAATCAAATACTCTTTGTCCATAGAGCTTCCAAGTAGTGTCAGCCCCGGCTCTCCATCCTGTTTTTTAATCTTGCTGACTAACAATGGTGTATGAACTTTTACATTACCATTCCGAATGTATTGCTGAGCGCGTGTTCCAAGTGCTCCTCTAGCCGGTAATCCGTCGTTTTCGCCACCGCCGAAGGCTTCTTCCACTCTTTGCTTCCTCAACACCCAATGAATAGTTGTTTCTGGGATCTTCAGTTTCAATTCATGAAGAAGCGTTAATGATTGAATGGCCGAATGCCCACTGCCTATAACTACGATATTTTTTCCGGCATATCGCTCCCGGTCAGATCCCAGGATATCCGGAATGCCATACATAATCTGTTGCGCACATTGTGTCTCTCCATCTGCCCAATTGCCACTGGCTCCAATTGGGTTCGGAGTAAGCCAGGTTCCGGTCGCATCGATAACTGCCGAAGCTTCGATCCGATCAACCTTTCCGAATTGCTCGTATTCAATGATAAACGGTGCGTGTTCTCTACCGGCCGTTTTCATTTTATCTAATCCTTTGCGATGAATTGCCGTTACCGTTGACTCAAGTTTTAGACAGGGTCTTATTTTCTCCAGGTTCGATAATGGCTTAAGGTATTGGCTCACAAGCTCCTCGCCTGTTGGTAAGTGATCCTTATCCGGGGCTTGCCAACTATTTTCAAGTAGGAGCTCTTTGGCGGCGGCATCTATATTAAATTCCCATGGCGAGAACATTTTGACGTGCTTCCAGCTAAGTACCGATGCCCCTACTTCTGCCCCTTTCTCAAAAAGCACAAAAGGCATGTCACGTTTAACCAGTTGTGCTGCCGCAGCCATTGCAACCGGTCCTCCTCCAATAATAGCAGTAGGTAAAGAATGATTCATGTAGCTTCCTCCTTTATGTTATCGAGTCATTAACTTGCAATACGCAAGTATTGAATGGAAATCAAGCCTCCATTACTTTGGAGGCGCGCAGCATGAACCAGACTGAATCAATGTATCATTAAACAATTGAATGGATCGAAGCACGGTTTCTCTTTCGAACTCTGACAGTTGAGACAACACGTCATTTAGTTGCGTATTTACAGTAAGGTTGATACTATTTTCAATGTGTAATCCTTCTGGTGTCAGCGATAAAATATTGACTCGGTTGTCTGCAGGATGTGGCGTTTTCTTGACTAGATCCTTCTCTACCAGAGTTTTCACTTGCCTGCTGAAGGTTGTGATGTCCATTCCTAAAGCACTCGCTATTTCCTGCATAGACGGTTTATGTTGCCGGTTAATTTCATATAGAATATGGCTCTGAACGAGTGAGACCTCTTGCCCACAGCAGCTTTCGCAGCATTGCTCGTTAAGTAATCCGAAGTTTCTAGAAAGGATCTGAAACATGTTTCGCACATTTTCCATTTAGCATAACCTCCTGAAACAGTTATAACACTTATATTTGCAATATGCAAGTATTTGTGTATAGAACAATAATAAAGTCCATCTCATCGCTATCAAGTTCTTCAAGGATTCGTAATTGAAATCGTTATTTGCGAAAAGCGCCAGCCAGACGGCTACTACTCCTTCCGGCTCCTTCATCCGAATGGCGCCAGCCGCATCCCGGCAATACTACCGTCAGGAGGAGGTGACTCCGCATGGAAAATCAATCCCGCAAGGGCAATTACAAAGGCACTACGCATATGAAAGCCAAGAACCAGGATATGGCCTTCGTCAATGACACGATCGAAGACGCCAAGTCCGTGACCAACTTCTCGTCCAAGAAAAAGAAAACCGACTAGGCAGTTAATCGCGGCTTCGTCTCCCCGATCAACGCCAACCAGCCACGCCCGGCCGATCACGATCGGCTAGTGCGTGGCTCATGTACATCTTGCGAAGTCGAAGTCGTATCTGCGTTTTCTGGCCCGCATCGAGCCCTCACCCCTTAACCGCGCCCTCCGTAAGCCCCTTCTCGATATACTTCTGAATGAACAGATAGATAATGAGTACAGGCACGACAGTCAAGGATACGGCAGTAGCCATAAGGCCAAAGTCCGTGCCGTATTGTGAGCTGATCTCGCTAAGGAGCAGCACGATCGGGCGAACGTTCTCCTTGCTGACGAAGATCAGGGCGGAGAACAGGTCGTTGTACGACCACAGGAAAACGAAGATGCTCGCGGAGGCAAATGCCGGCCGGCCGATCGGCAGGAAGATCTTTATGAACATCGTCCACCGGTTGCAGCCGTCGATGAACGCCGCTTCCTCCAACTCCTTCGGAATGGTGGACAGATAACCCGCAAGAACGAGAATGGCGAACGTCAGGTTGCCAGCCGTCTGTGGGAAGATAAGACCGCCGTACGTGTTGGCCAGCTTCCAATGAATGAGCAGCTCGTAGACGGGAACGACCGTCGCGAAAGCGGGAATGAGCAGACTGGCGTACAAGATCGAGAAGATGACCTTCCTGCCGCGGAATTGGAACCGGGACAACACGTATGCGGCCAAGCCGCCGAACAGAAGCACGAGCAGCACGGTGCTGCCGGACATAATGAGGCTGTTTAGATAACCCTTGCCGATATTGATGCGGTCGAACGCGTTTGTATAGTTAACCATGACTGGATCCAATGCGAGTTTAAACGAGTTGTTCATGACTTCCCGGGATACTTTGAACGAATTGTTCACGATCCAGAACAACGCGTAGATGGTTGTGAGCGACCAGCCGAATAAGACGGCGTACATTAGAATCGTACCCAGCGGGAAGCTGCGCCTCTTCATCGTGACGCTTCTAGGTCCAAGCTCTCTTTTGACAGATTGTTGCATCGTCGTACACCCCTATTGCCAGCTTAGTATGTGATTTCGTCTCTCTTCAGCAGACGGTTGGCGAGCAGCGACAGCAAGACGCCGAATACCACGATATAGATCGCGATCGTCGAGCCGTAGCCGAAGTTCTGATCCACGAGCGCTTTCTTGTACATATAAGTTCCGAGCACCTCCGTGCCGCTTTGGCCGCGGGTGAGAACGAATATGAATTCGAATACTTTCAGCGTACCCGTGATCGCCAGCGTAATCACGACTTTGATATCGCTCATAATGAGAGGAATCGTAAGCAGGAACGTCTTTTTGACGCCGGTAATACCCTCGAGCTTGGCCGCCTCGTAAAAATCCGCGGGAATCTTGGACATCGCCGTCAGGAACAGCACGAAGTAGAAGCCGACATAATGCCACACGGTTGGAACCGCAACAGCCTTGAGCGCGTTGCTTTCGCTAAGCCATAATATTTTATCGAAACCGAGATTCTGAAGAATGTTGTTAAGCAGGCCGAACTGGAAATTGTAGAACAGGACGAACAGCAGAGCGATGGCCGTTCCGGAGATCACGACCGGGAAGAAAAACACCATCCGGAAGAAGCCTTTGCCCCAGGTTACATTGTCGACCAATACGGCCAGAATAAGGGCGATGCCGACTTGGAATACGATAACGTATAACATCAATTCCAGCGTGTGCAGCGTGGCAGCCCCTAATAGCTCGTCGGAAAACATCCGAGCATAGTTGTCGAATCCGACAAACGTCTTGCTAAAGAAACCACTCGTCCGGAAGAAGCTTAAGTACATGCTCTTAAAGAACGGGTAGTACAGGAATATCGACATAAAGACTGCTGCCGGCAGCAGAAATAAGAAGATATACTTACGATCGCCCTTCATCCTTATCACCTTTGATGTTTATTTTCTGGCGCATGATGGCCGTAGAATAACGCCGCCGCTCCCTGTCATGTAGAGCGGCGGCGGCTATGCGTTCATGCGTTCGAATGGTTCTCGCTGATTCCGATTACTGCACCTCGATGGCTTTCGCCGCTTCCAGAAGTTGAGCTGGCGTTTTTTCACCTTTTAGCATCGGTTGTACTTTGCGAAGCTCGGTAAATGTCTCCGGCTTCACCTTGGAGTCGATCGGACCGTTAACGGAAGTGGCTTCGGATACCATCGCGAAACCGTCTAGCACGGCTTGCGCCACACCTTCCGGCTGTACGCCGGCAGCTGCCGGAGTGCCGC
>NZ_BDQX01000078.1 GCF_003112455.1 Paenibacillus agaridevorans | reverse complement strand
GTTGGTGAAAACATTGATGCCTTTTTCGGTCAAAGGGAGCAAGAAAACGATGGTCGGCGTCGTTGCTGGATTCGCGTCATCCTGTCCCAACTCAATATCGCTCGTCACGAAAGTGCCCCTGCCCGGAACTCTGACGATTAAATTTTGATCGACGAGTACAGAGAGTGCTTTCTTTGTTGTAATGTGGCTGACGTTGAATTGTTTCTGTAATTCTTCTTCATATATTTTTTCACCCGGATTTAGCTTTTGCGTCCGAATTTGTTCCTTCACAAAATTTGCCACATTAATATAAAGTGGATTGTTCTTTTTCATTTTAATGTTGTTCCCTTCCGAGATCAGGAGTATATTAAACATGATTTTTATTACTTTCATTATATCCTCGATTGTGTTTTTAAACAAGCCGATACCAATTGACAATGATTAAATGAACTATTTATAATATAAATCATATTAGTGATTATAAACATGTTTTATGTGGTAAAAATATGAGGAGAGTTAAATTGAAGAAAATGTATATGATAGCTTCAACCCACTTGGATCGAGAAGGGTATTACCTTTTCGAGATTTTCCGCGCGCGAATGACAGAAATCATGAGAAAGACGATCGGGATGTTCGAATCGGGGGCACTCCAGTACTTCCACTGGGATGGACAAACCTCTGTGCTTGAGGATTTTCTCGAGATTCATCCAGAGTTGGAAGCCGCAGTCGTAGCGCTCATTCGCAATGGCAAGCTGATCGTAGGTCCTTGGCATGTCCAGCCGGATGAATTTATCGTATCGGGAGAAAGCCACGTTCGTAATTTGCTTATCGCTCGCCAGTTGCAACTATAGTCGGAGTCGTCAAAACTCGTCTGGATGAGACGACAGCGGAATTACAAAACATGACTTTCCGAGCCGACAGCTTCAACGATGTGCTTCGTCCTTACGAAGTTGCAACTTATCGTGTAACGCTCGAACGGGCAACCGGATGTCAGGCTGCTGGGGTTTAAAATCAATGAACTTGGAGGGGTTGATCAGGATGGATGATCGTAAATCTTGGCGTTCGAAATGGATATGGGCGAAACCCGAAAGCGCGGCTGTGACTGCAAGCAATGAACTCGTCTATTTCAGACGCTCCGTTCGGTTGGAGGAAAGCGAAGCATACGCGTTTCGCATCGACGTCAGCGCCGATAGTCATTACCGGCTATACGTCAACGGAGAGCCTGTCTGTACTGGTCCTTGCAGGGGAGACTTGAAGACCCATTACTACGAGACAGTGGAGGCTGGGAAGTATCTTCGTCCCGGAGATAACGTGATTGCCGTTAAAGTGCTGCATTATGCGTATGGGAGTCCACGCCCGGAAGGCGTGTTTTTCTCTCCGCTCGGTGCGTTGATCCTGGAAGGCGAGGTACGCTCGTCTGAGGGGGAGCTTCTGGAATCGATCGTTACAGACGACCAATGGGAAGTAATGCGCGACGATGCGATTACGTTCTTGTCGGAAGATATTACCTGCGTAGGCGGACCCGAATCCGTGGACGGAAGGCTTCTGCCGCATGGCTGGGAGTATTCGGATTATAAGGCAACGAATCAACACAAGTGGGAAAAAACTTTTATAGTCAAAGAAACGGAATCCCCGTACGACGGGTTTATGACGCCATGGCAGCTTACGCCAAGGTCGATTCCATTGTTATTCGAGAGGCTTCGCCCTTTTAAACGAGAAATGCGAAGAGAGGGCGACTTCCTTATTGAGAAAGGATTTCCGGAGAAAGGATCTTTATGCGTCGAACCGCGAACGGAGATGGCGATTGAGTTGGACGCGGGCGAGTTGACTACCGGAAACATCCGATTCGTTATCGAAGGAGGCAAAGGGGCGACAATTCGATTTCTAGGATCCGAAAGCTACGAAACGCCGGAGGGAAAGAAAGGGATTCGCGACGATACGGAAGGTAAAGCGCTGAGAGGATATACCGAAACGTATCAAGTCGCCGGTCTTGGCGGCGTCGAAGAAATTTACGAAACGGTTTTGTTCCGCACGTTCAGGTTTCTCCGGATCGAAGTGATGACTGGCGAAGAAGCGCTGACGATCCGTTCTGTCTCGTATCGGGAGACTGGTTACCCACTTGATGTCAAAGCCTCGTTCGAATGCTCGGACGAAACGCTTCAACCTTTATGGCAGATCAGTATCACCACGCTTCAACGTTGCATGCACGACAATTATTTCGATTGCCCTTATTACGAACAACTGCAATATAGCATGGATACCCGGTTGCAGATATTGTTCACGTACGCCATTAGCGGTGACGACAGGCTTGCTCGCAAGGCGATATACGATTTTCACAGCTCGCTTATGCCTAATGGCATGATTCAGAGCAGATATCCGTCAGTCATCCAGCAAGTGATTCCCGGATTTGCTTTGTATTGGATCATGATCGTGCACGATCATCTGCTTTATTATGGCGATATCGCGTTTGCCTCGAGATTCCGGCCGACGATCGATGCCGTACTCGATTGGTTTGAGCGCGAAACGGGAACGGACGGACTCATCGGTCCATCTCCTAAACGTTATTGGTCTTATGTGGACTGGGTGAAGGAGTGGGAATCTCGCAGAGGCGTACCCGATACCGAAGGTCCTTTAACTGTTTACAATTTGATGTACGTCGACGCACTTAGGAAGGCGGCGGATATTAACCGTCTATCCGGCAGATTGGATACGGCGAATGAATACGTTGCTAGAGCTGCTCGTACGGAAAAAGCGGTTCGCGATACGTGTTGGTCAGAGGTAAAAGGTTTGTTTAGGGATGGTCCCAATTTGGAGCTATTTAGCCAGCACGCGCAAATTTGGGCGATTTTGACGGGGGCAGCGGAACCCACAATTGCTCGTCAATTAGCTAATGCGCTCATGAACGATAAATCTTTGGCGCAAGTTTCGTATTCCATGGGATATTTCTTGTTCCGCGCACAGTCTGCGGCGGGTACTTACGACGAAGCCTATGCATTATGGGACATGTGGAAGGAACAGGTCGATCTACATTTGACAACCTGGTTGGAGGATCCGATCTCGCAGCGAAGTGATTGCCATGCCTGGGGATCCGTACCGCTCTATGATTTTACAAGTGAAGTTCTGGGGCTTAAACCGGTCGCGACAGGTTATGGGCGGCTCAGAATCGAGCCGAAGCCCGGCCCGCTCAAATGGGCTAGGGGACAAGCAATGGCGAAGGATAGACTTGTCCGAATCGATTGGAAGATCGAAGAAGGCAACTTCAATCTTGAGGTGGAGGGTATCGGTGGAATTCAGGCTGAAATTGCTCTTCCGGACGGGACCGTTATCGATAGCGACGGCGTAAGCGACAAGTTGAACTTTACTTGCCGAGTCCAATAATTAGTTATCCTACCCCGAACATTGTTCGGGGTAGTTTTCTTGGCATCTCATAGTTCTTTCAGGCGAGTATTACGCTAAAATATTCATTGAACTGCTGGAGTTCGTCCCGAAACTAAAAGGAGAGTTTTGGCATGCTTCGCGGCATAACCCTCGTTGGATCTCATACCGGAAGCAACGACGACGGCGATTGGGTCGTGTATAAAAAGGTCGATCTAGGCAGCGCGTATCGGCTGTTTACGGCTAATGTCGCGGTACCGGCAGCGTTTGCCGGCAAGACGGCGGAAATCAGGCTGGGCAACGTGACAGGCACGCTTGCCAGCATTCTTACCGTACAAAATACGGGTGGCTTCTTCAACTTCACGCAGCAGACGGCCACGCTGACTGGCGCAAGCGGCGTGCATGACATTTACATCGTGTTCAAAGGCAGGCTAGGAGTGGGCAACTTTGACTGGATTAAATGTTATATTTTTTAAAGCTTCTTTAGCCTCAAATTTTGAGTTTGAACTTTTGACTGTCCAGCACTATATCAGCCTTAAAACGAGAACCTCAAATTAAGAACCTCAATAAGCCGCCATAAAGCACCCCAGTTGCAGGATGAGAACTACTTATCCTGCGGCTGAGGTGCTATTCTTTGTGCATCAACCGCAAGAACGAGGGCACAAGGAGGCTAAATGGATGTATCCATACTCAGAGCAGGAGCTGCTGGCGCAAGCCTCACAGCGCACCTTTCCCGGAAGAGCGACCGAAGCTAAATTTTTACTTGGCGGCATAGGCACGGGCAATCTATCAGTCGGTTCTCGCGGCCAATTATGCGATTGGGAAATATTTAATAAGCAAGGGAAAGGCAATAAACTGCCCTACACCTTTTTTGCAATCCGAACACAACAAGATGGACAACCACCCATTGCCAAAGTAATAGAATCGCAGCTGGAAGGTGCTTTTTCCTATGCTTGCGGCTTTCATACAAGCGAGCTGGCCGGACTGCCGCGCTTTGCAGCATCGGAGATGAAAGGAGAATATCCCTTTGTTACAGTGGATCTCCTGGATGATGCGTTGCCGGTACAAGTGCAAATGGAGGCATTTACCCCTTTTATTCCATTAAATGCAGATGACTCCGGCATACCGGCCGCTATGATCCGTTACAAGCTAACCAATCGCGCAAATAACCCTGTCGATGTCACGATTGCAGGTTCGTTAGCAAATGTCGTTGGATTGGAGCAAATGGACAAACATGCAAACGTAAAGCTTGCGGAGCAAGTAAGAAATCAATTTCGGCAGGGGGAAAACGTAAGCGGACTGTACTATGACGCGCCAGGGCTAAACGAAGATCATAGGACTTACGGCTCGATGGCGCTTATGACATCGACTCCTATGGAGCAAGTGACTGTAAAAGAAGCATGGCTGGATGGATTTTGGTCTGATGGTATTCATGATTTTTGGGATGATTTTTGCGAGGATGGTTTATTGCAGTTCCGTTCGGAAGCGCATGGGCAAAGAGGCCGTCTGATGAATAAATCAAAGCTGCGCATCGGCTCGCTTGGTGTAAAGCGAACATTGGAAGCAGGCGAATCCTATACGTTTGAATTCGCTATTTCGTGGCATTTTCCTAACCGCCCAAAGTGGTGGGAAGGCGGCAATACGTTTAAAGATGACGGCAGACGTGAAATCGAAAAAAACTATTACACCCATTTATTTGCTAATGCTTGGGATGCAGGAACTTATCTATTAAACAACCTTCCACGTTTAGAGCAGCATTCGCGTAATTTTCATCGGGCGTTGTTCGGCAGCACATTGCCTGGTTATGTACTTGAAGCTCTATCGAGCAACATAACCGTGCTTCGCAGTACAACTTGCTTTCGCATTTTTAACGGAACCTTCCTCGGCTGGGAAGGCGGTCTTGATCAAGGAGGAAGCTGTGAGGGCTCCTGTACGCATGTGTGGAATTATGCGCAAACGCTGGCCTTCTTATTCCCTGATCTGGAACGCTCCATGCGCCGGGTCGAGTTTCTGCTTGAAACGGATGAGCAAGGCAGTATGGCATTCCGTACCAATCAAGTGCTGGGCGGTGATAGATGGGATATGATTCCCGCTACTGATGGCCAGTTGGGGACGATTGTCCGTTTGTACCGAGAATGGAAGCTAAGCGGGGATGATGCTTTTTTACAAGAAGTGTGGGGAAAAGCGAGTCTTGCTTTAGATTTTGCTTTTCGTTATTGGGATTCCGACGGCGATTTTGTACTCGATAGCGAGCAGCACAATACTTATGATATCGAGTTCCATGGTCCGAATTCGCATTCCAACTCGATGTTTTACGCTTCTTTAAAGGCCGGGATGGAAATGGCGCAATATTTGAGAGATGACGAGCGGGCCGAACGTTATAAATCCGCCTTTGAAAAAGGCAGCCATAAAATGGACGAGCTGCTGTGGGGCGGCGAATATTACGTACAGCAGTTAGACGATATCGACGAGTACCGTTACCAATACGGCACGGGTTGCCTGTCCGATCAAATACTCGGTCAATGGATGGCTCATGTGGCGGGACTCGGTTATATTTTGCCGGAGGATCATGTTAAAAAAACCATTCAATCGATATTCAAATATAACTTCCGTTCCACTTTGTCGGAACATCACAATGTTCAACGCACCTTTGCGCTAAACGATGAGAGCGGCCTGCTGCTTTGCTCCTGGCCAAATGGCGGCAGACCGAAGCTGCCATTCGTGTATGCGGATGAAGTATGGACAGGCATCGAATACCAGGTTGCCGCACATCTGATTTACGAAGGTTTTGTGCAAGAGGGACTTTCACTTGTAAAAGCAGTTCGCGACCGCCATGACGGTTACAAACGAAATCCGTGGAATGAAGTGGAATGCGGACATCATTATGCCAGATCGATGGCAAGCTGGGCGCTTTTGACCTCGCTTAGCGGTTATTCTTTCGACATGGTCAATCGTACGCTATCTTTTGCTCCCCGAATAAATGAAGAACAGTTCAGCTGCTTTTGGAGCACGGGTACAGCGTGGGGAGTTTACAATCAAACGATAAATACCGCGACAGGTGAAAAAGATTGGTCGATCGATGTTTTGTATGGCGAAATTAGCAATGTGTCCGTTAATGGAGCACAAAAGAAAGTCGATTAGGACTCTAAAAATCGAGAACCTCGTAATTAGAACCTATGTATCCTGCACAAACAGAACCAAAGCTGCAAATTGCGAACTATTTGTACCAATGGAACGATGCTATTCTCAAGATGCCGGCAACAATAGAAGGGGTGAGAGCATGACAGGGAAATTGAAGCTTGGAATTATCGGGTTAGGAGAAATTGCTCAAATTGCTCACTTGCCGATTCTTTCCTCCTTACGAGACCAATTTGAAATTACCGCGATATGCGATGTGTCTCCACAATTAGTCCAGGCGATTGGACGGCAATATCATGTAGACAAACGTTATCTTACTTCAGCAGACTTGGTTGCTGATCCTGATATAGAGGCAGTGTTTGTACTAAATAGCGACGAGTATCACGCGGATAACGTTATTGCGGCTCTAGAAAACGGCAAACATGCTTTTGTCGAGAAGCCAATGGCTCTCAATATGGAGGATGCCGAACGAATTATGGCCGCGGAAAAGGCATCCGGCAAAAAAGTGATGGTTGGCTATATGCGCCGCTACGCTCCGGCATTTAGACAGGCGCTCGAAGAAGTGAAGCAGATGAAGCATATTAACTACGCGCGCTTTAGAGACATTATTGGCTACAACCATTATTTCATTAAACAAACGCAAAATGTATTCCGTTTTTCCGATATCCCTGCTGAGCTGGCTGCTCAAAAAGAAGCAAGAGGCAAGGAGCAGGTTTACAAAGCGATTGGCGATAGCGCCGAGCTATACTCGAACACATATCGCTGGATGGCTGGATTATGCAGTCATGATTTCTCCGCTATGCGCGAAATGCTTGGCATGCCAAAACGCGTCGTTGCCGCTACAAAGTGGAGCGAGCGGAATTTTATGAATGTCCTGTTTGAATACGAAGGGTTTCATGTCGTCTATGAGGTAGGCTTTGATCATCATATTAGATTTGATGCTGCGATCGAAATATTTGGCGATCAGAAAACCGTTCATGTCCAGTATGACTCGGGTTACATTCGCCACTTGCCGACAACATTAAAAGTCGAACAATCGGAAGGCACCAGCTATACGGAATCGGTTATCCGTCCCACTTATACAGATCCGTATACTTGTGAGATTTTACATTTCTACGAAGCTGTCAAAGAAGGCAAGCCGTTAAATACGACAGCGGAAGATGCCATCGATGATTTGCGGTTATTCCAAATGATTGTTCAAGCCATCGAAGCGGCGCAATAATCAGTTTCTATCTATGAAGGAGCAAATATGCAAAGGAAACTAAAGGTTGGTTTAATTGGCTATGGTTATGCGGGCAAAAATTTTCACGCACCGCTGATTACCTCGATTCCGGGCATGGAGCTTGCCAAAGTCGTACAGCAGAAGCTGAATAGCGCCAAAGAACGCTACCCTGGGGTGGAAGTGGTGAGAAGCGCAAATGATTTGTTTCAAGATCAATCGATCGATCTGATTATCATTGCAACGCCAAGTACGGATCATTACACGTTTACGCGCGATGCACTGCTAGCCGGCAAACATGTTATTGTCGAAAAACCGTTTACGGTTCGATCCTCGGAAGCCCGTTCATTAATCGCCTTGGCAAGAGAGCAAAAAAAGATGTTGTCTGTTTTTCATAATCGGCGGTTTGATGGCGACTTTAAAACGATTAGAGAATTACATGGTCAAGGCCTGCTTGGCCGCTTGACCGATGTACGTTTTAGTTGGGATCGCTATATGCCAAAAGTCGATGTATCCGCGTGGAGGGAAAGCAGCGCTCCCGGCGCAGGTATTTTATATGATCTCGCCATTCATTTTATTGATCAAGCTCTTTATTTATTTGGAGTGCCGAGCCATATCCATGCAGATATTCGCAAACAACGCGAGCACGCTGAAACAGACGATTTCTTTGACATCGTATTGACGTATGAAAACGGACCGCGCGTAACGCTGGAAGCCTCGCTGCTGCGCCGGGAAAAAGGGCCGCGCTATACGCTGCATGGCACAAAGGGCTCCTTTGTAAAGTGTGGGGAAGATCCGCAGGAAGAAACGCTTCTGCAAGGATTAACGCCTGCGTGGGCAGATTGGGGTAAAGATAAGCCCGAGCGCTTTGGTGCTTTGGATATGACATTTGCAGGGCAGCATTACATTGGCCGTATCGAAACAATGGCGGGCAGCTACGAGCAATATTATCAAAACGTGTATGATCACATCGTCCATGGGGCTGAGCTGATCGTAAAACCTGAGGATGCACAGGCAGCCGTTCGTTTAATTGAATTGGCGCAAGAAAGCAGCGAGAGCGGCAAGACGATAGCCGTCAATCTGTAAACTAGGGCACGAACTTGGCAACTTAAAGGAGGTGCGGCATGGGATTTTTTAAAGAAATCTATCGCAATCGAAGTCTTTATACTTTAGCATTGCCTGGATTACTGTTTCTGGTCATCTTTGCTTATATACCTATGTTTGGTCATTTGATCGCTTTTAAAAAGTTTAATGCAACAATCGGATTCTGGAACAGCCCTTGGGTAGGCTTTAAAAATTTCGAGTTTTTCTTTTCTTCGGGTCAATGGCTTGAAGTGACGTGGAACACGATTTTTCTAAATTCATTATTTATTATTTTTGGTTTGGGTCTTGCTGTCGTGATGGCCATACTGTTGAATGAGATTCGACTCGCTATAGTAAAACGATTTGCTCAATCCATTATTTTTATGCCGTATTTTATTTCATGGATGGTAGTCAGCTTAATGGTTTACGCACTGTTAAACACGACAGACGGCATGATCAACCAAATGCTCAAATCATTGGGCATGGATGCCGTAGGCTGGTACAATAACGCAAATTTCTGGCCATCTATATTGACGATCGTTTATGTATGGAAAATGGCAGGGTACTATTCGATTATTTTCTTAGCCTCCATTACGGGCATTTCCAGTGATTATTATGAAAGTGCTCGGATAGACGGCGCAACTCGTTTTCAGCAAATCCGTCATATTACTTTGCCATTAATCCGTCCAACGATTATCGTGTTGGCGCTGCTTGCAGTCGGTCGTATTTTTTATGGAGACTTCGCGATGATCTACGGCATCATTGGTGATAACGCGGCACTGTTTTCTACAACGGATGTAATCGATACTTTCTCGTATCGCGCGCTTAGACAGCTTGGCGATTTCGGAATGTCATCATCCGTAGCCTTGTATCAGTCCATCATGGGCGTCGTGGCGATTATATTATTTAACTGGATCATTCGAAAAGTAGATAAAGATTCCGCATTGTTTTAGCGAAAGGGTGAGAGTGATGGAACAGCCAGCTTTGCGAAAGCGCAGAAACTTGGATGTGGAATATACATGGACGGGCAGACTATTTACATGGTCCGGTTATATTCTCGTCGCGCTGTTTACAATATTTTGTTTAGTGCCGTTTTGGATGGTGCTTATCAACTCCTTCGCTGCCGAAAAAGAAATCATGACCAATGGCTTTCAATTGTTTCCTGCAGATTTTTCATTAGATGCTTATAAGATGCTGTTTAAAAGCAATCAAATTTATAGCAGCTATTTTGTCACCATCTTTGTAACGATTGTAGGTACGGTCTTAGCCATGCTCGTTACCAGCATGTATGCTTACGTGCTCGCTCATCGCAAAGTAAAGTATAGAAATTTTCTATCGTTCATGACTTACTTGACGATGATATTTGGTGCGGGTCTGGTTGGATTTTATATTACAATTGCCATCTATCTGGACTTAAAGGATAGCATTTGGGCTTTAATATTGCCGTATTTATTAAATCCATTTTTCGCGTTTATACTGGTCGCCTTTTATCGGAGCGTGCCATATGAGCTCAATGAGGCGGCAACAGTTGACGGAGCAAGCGAGTATAAAATATTTTTTAAAATCGTATGGCCGATTTCGTTGCCGGCCATTTCTACAGTCAGTTTGTTTTATGCACTGACATTCTGGAACGATTTTTGGTTATCGCTGCTATTTATTGATAACCATAAGCTTCATCCGCTGCAAATTATGCTCCGCCAGCTTATTTCCAACGCCAATATGAAGCAATATGTAGCCGGGGCCGCAATGGATTACGCTCAAGCGATTCCGACGTATGGTCTGCAAATGGCTACCGTTTGCTTAACGATCGGACCTATCATTTTACTGTATCCATTCGTACAAAAGTTTTTCGTTAAAGGGATTACGATTGGTGCGGTAAAGGGTTAATTATAGTTTTTACTAACAAGAAAAGGGTGATCGAAGTGAAGTTAAGAAAATGGTTAGTCGTCATGTTGTCTGTCATGTTAGTTGTACTTGCTGCTTGTTCCAACTCCAATCCAAGCGGCGGAAATGAAGGCGGAGGCGATAAAGAGGGGGGCGCCGATCTAGGCAAAGAAGTGACACTTAAAATTATGCTGCCTGGCGATCGTCCGCAAGATCTGGATAAAATCGTTGCTGCAGCAGAGCAAAAAATGAAGGAAGACGGTCTTAATTACAAATTGAACTTTGTGTTCGTGCCTTGGGCGGATCTAGCCAGCAAAACACAAGTAACCTTAACATCCGGCGAAGAGATCGACATGATTTACGATGCTCCTTGGTTGCATATTAATCAAATGACTAGCGAAGGCTACTACACTGATTTGACTGATCTTATTAAAGAACACGGTCAAAACATTTTAAATGCCGGCTCCGAGCTTATTTTCGAAGCAAATAAATTTAACGGCAAAATGACTGCTATTCCGCTAGGAAGTAAAAACGGCCATGCCAACTCTATCATTATTCGTAAAGATATTCGCGAAGAGCTTGGACTTGAAGAAGTGAAAACACATGAGCAGTTTATCGAGTTTCTAAGAGCGGTAAAAGAAAAGAAGCCTGAAATTATCCCTTATTCCGCTTGGGGCGTTTCACCGGACTTATCCTATGCAGGTATTCGCATCGAAAATGATTACGAAGCCGGCTTTAGAGTTACACCTGCTTTCAACCGCAACTTTACGTTATACTTGAAAGGCAATGATCCGACGGTTTACAACTTGTTTGACGAAATGGACCCAACAATATGGAGTTATATCGAGCTTACAAGATCGATGTATCAAGAAGGCCTGATCAACCCGGATATTATGTCCAGCCCTGACAGTAAGGTTATGCTAAAATCCGGTGAAATTGCATCTATGACCTATACGGACTTCTCGATGCAGCAAAATACTTTGCGCGAATTGCAGGCAAACGTGCCTGGAGCGGATTTGGAAATTTTCGAGCTTTATAAATTCGAAAAGAATGCCAACACATCCGATTACAAACAAAACGATTATTTGGCAATACCAAAGGCAAGTAAAAATCCTGTAGATGCTATTAAATTTTTGAACTGGGCGCATGAGCAAGACAATTACAACCTGATATCGTTTGGTATTGAAGGCGAGCATTGGGAAGCTGTAGGCGACACGCAGTATAAACCGCTTAAAGATTCTTATCCTTGGTTTGGCTGGTCCTTCCTATGGGCTCCCAAATATCATAAGTTCAGCGCAGAATTCTCACCGGAAGATCTTGCGAAGAACGAATTCTATTATACGGCTGAAAACTTTGAAAAAGATGTTCTGACTGGCTTTACCTTTGACACAAGCCCGATTGCAAACGAAATTGCTCAATTTAACTCCATTGACGCTAAGTACTACCCGCTAATTATGAACGGCGTAGTTGATCCGGCGGAAGCATGGGACAAGTATAAAAAAGAAGGCGAAGCAGTCGTTAAAAAGATTCAAAATGAGCTGCAAGGACAAATTCAAACCTTTTTGGATGGACAAAAATAAACTGGCAGTAGTGAGTGAGGTGAGCGAACGATGGATGTAAAAAGAATTATTATCGACACCGATATCGGCTCAGATCCGGATGACTCTGTCGCACTTGCACTCGCTATGCGATCTCCCGAACTCCAGATTGAAGGCATTACGACCGTGTATGGCGATGTTGATTTACGAGCGCGTTTAGCGAAAAAAATGCTGCGACTCGGAGAGAAGGCGGATATTCCGATATATACGGGCATCAGTCCTTCCTTGCTGCGCAATCGCGAGGTTTGGTGGGGCGGGCATGAAGGCGAAGGCGTACTCGAGGGCGGTGAGTCGACCGAGTCTGCCGGACATGCCGTAGATTTCATAATTGAAAAAATTATGAGCAATCCCGGTCAAATTACCCTGATTGCCATTGGTCCGCTTGCTAACGTAGCGGCAGCACTCATCCGTGAACCGGCTATCGCAACGAATGTAAAGCAAATCCTTATGATGGGCGGCGTAACTCGCTTGGGCAAGGGCGGTGCCAGCTTACCCGTACTTGAGCATAATATCAAATGCGATCCGGAAGCAGCCTCTGTCGTTTTCGCTTCGGGTGCACCGATCGTCATGGTTGGACTTGATGTTACGATGCATGTAAACATACATCGTTCGGAAGTTCAGCAATTAAGCCGCTCGACCAGCCCATTAAATCAAGCGGTTAGCGAAATGTTGGGCAGATGGCTTGATATTTGCCAGCGCGACTTTACGGCTATGCACGATCCGATAGCGGTTTCCTACTTGCTTGATGACGCGGTTTTGCAGACAGAAAGAATGAACGTAACGGTAGAATATGATTTGCGCCATCCATCCGGGATGACAGTGGCTGTCCCGTCGGAAACAGGCAATGTGCAGGTTTGCCTGGGCGTAAATAGCGAACGGTTTATTCGGCTTCTGATGGAACGATTGCTAGGGAATGAATAGTCATTGCTATAATTGGCATAATACAATACGATACGGTTACGAAAGGAAATCCTCTCTTTCATTTAGAGAGGATTCCTTTCGCATTTATAAACAGACAAGCCGAGCGTTCAAACAGCATCTTTGTAGCTGCTGCTTCCACTGACCAAGTCAACAAGGCGGGTAGTTTCCAATGAAAAGTAAATTAATTCCCAGATCAACTTATATTCGTATCTTTATTGCCCTTGCCATATTGTGCACGTTCATTATTGCCATATTTTCTTTATTTTTAACCAAGCAATTTTCGAAATACTATATGGATGAAATAAAAGTTATTGCTGACAACCAGTTAAAGCAAACGGTATTTGACACGGAATTTACGTTAGAAAAGCTAAAGAGTTACAGCATAAACATGTATCAAGATCCGGATATTTTTAATTGGATCTCGGTTAATCGTAGAGATAAAGTGGCGGATTATCAAGCGATGGTCGCTTTGCGCCGCTATATTAATACAGAACGTTTTATTAGCAATGTTTATTTGATCAATAAGCAAACAGGCGATGTATTGGATTATCAAAAAGGGATTTCTGTTTTGGAAGCCTTTCATGATCAAACGATACTGCAATTAGAAGACAAAAAGAGCCAAGAGTATTTGCATTTTTTCTATCACGAGACTGCTCAAAAAGCTTATTGGGGGCTTGTTTTACCTCCGGATATTAGTCATGTGGACTATACCGGAAGCCTCGTCGTATTGTATGATCTGCAAATAGTCGAAGATTATTTTCAAAATAGTGGGGATGAAGACGTCCAAATTGCTGTGTTGGATGGTGAAGGCCGTTCGGTGCTTGGCGACCATAGAGAAGAATGGGATGCAGCGATTTATGAGCATGCTTCGCAAACGGATAAGTCCTACTTTCAGTTTGAATATGGAAATGAAACTTATTTCGCCAGCTCTGCTGGACTGAATTCGAATAAATGGAAGTTGTATTATGTTATTGGCATGAGCGGCTGGGACAAGAAGGTGGATCAATTTTCCGCCATTATTGTGTTATCTTCATTTGCTATGCTAGTTGCGATTATCATTGTGATGTTTTGGAATTCACATCGATATATTAAACCTTTTAGTTCCCTTGCAAAAAAAGTACAACTGCTTTCGACGAGCTCTAAAGATGAGCGTTCGCTTGAGTGGGAGTATGATGTTATTAAGCGCGGTATTGATAGCCTGGTACATACCAGGGACGAGATGATACATACGATGCGTGATCATGAGTTTATGATTACGGATGAATATTTTCGTCGCTGGATTTTGCAGGGAAAGATGAACTCCTCCATGAAAGCTTATATCGAGAAGCGGTCATCCTTAGTACATTATGATTATATAAGACTTGCCGTTATCCGTATCGATTCGTATGCGGAGTTTCAAGAAAAATATAATTTTGAATCTCGTAAATTAATGAAATATGCCATAGGCAATATCGCTCAGGAAGTATTACAGCAAGCGGAAAAGGATTCTCGAGCAGTCGACATCGGCGGGGATCATCTCGTCTTATTAATCGGCTGTTTGCCCGAGGAAATCGCGGATTCTTCTGAGGACGACATACTAACCCGACAAGTTCTGCCGATGGTTTCGGAGCAGGTTAAGAAATGGCTGTCGCTGCAGGTTACGATTGCTATAAGCTCGATCCGGGATATTTCGGACGATGTACGGCTTGGCTATGACAATATGTATGAGCTATCGACCTTTAAATTTGTAAGCGGCGAGGACCGTATTTACGAAGAGCGTGATCTGGAAGTATACGATACACTGCTCCAGCCGCCGGATGATGTTATGCTGCTTGAGCAAATTATGTATTCGGTTCGTTTGGGGCAAGAAAATGCGATGCGCTCGCATGTGGACACCCTATTTGCCAAGCTGCAGCATCTATCTTATACGGATTGTAAATATCAATTGGATCTTATTATGCACACATTTATGAGGAGTTTCCATTCGATAAAATCGGTTCAAGCTCTGCACGGCACTGAAATTCAGCTTGATCGATTTGCGACTCTGCAATTATTTCGACAATGGTTCGAAGAACAGCTAGTGCAGGTTATGGAGGCCATCCAAAACAACAGCCGTATTGGACGTAAAGAAGAGTATGTGGACGAAATGAAGGAATATATTCAAAATCACCTGCATTCGGCTCAGCTTAATATTGATGAGATTGCAGAAAAACTATCGCTTTCTCCGGGTTATGTAAGGCAGATCTTTAAAGAAGTTACCGAGATGTCTTTGTCGGATTATATATTAAATAAGCGAGTGGAAAATGTTTGCCTGCTGCTTATAAACACGGACTGGACAGTTGCGGAAATTGCCAAGCAATCAGGCTTTCAAACAAAAAGTCACTTTTTTACGATTTTCAAAAAAAGCACGGGTATAACGCCAAATCAGTATCGCATCGCGCATGGCAAGGAGCAGACGGAGTAGAAAAGGGAACCTTATTCCCTGAGGGAGACGAAATAACGCAGCCAGTTGGCTGCGTTATTTTCTTTCTGTTACCTTGCTTCCATCATACGAATAATGATTGTCGTTCCTTTGCCCTCTTCGCTGTGCATGTCAAAGCTTGCTCCTTTAATAAGCGAAAGCTTTCGGAACGGATTCATAAAGCCGAGTCGCTCGCTTTTGCCATGCATGAGCTCCTGCTGCTTCTCGTGAGGGATACCTGCGCCGTTATCCGCAATCGTGATTTTGATTCGGTGCTGCCCGCGTTCGAATTGTTCTCGTTCGATCGCCAGACGCAGCGTTCCGCCGGCTTTATTATTGGATATGCCGTGATGGACGGCATTTTCTACCAATGGCTGGAGCGTCATCGCCGGGATGTCGATGTTAATGGTTTCGTCAATATCGTATTCGATATTCAGCCTGTCGTCGAAACGTATTTGTTCGATCGCTAAATAGGCCTCTACAAGCTCTAACTCCTCCTTTAAAGGGATGAGCGAACGCTGCTTCTGGTAATCCAGCTTTGCACGGAAATAGGTAGCAAGATGATCCAATGCCAATCTTGTTTTTTCCTGATCAAAGTAGCTGAGCGAAATAATCGAATTGATCGTATTATACAAAAAATGCGGCGTAATTTGTGCGTAAAAGGAGCGAAGCTCATTCTCCACCGCTTCATGGGCTGACTTTTTCATAAGGAGCAAGGACTCGATTCGCACCTCTAGTTCAGCCAAGTTTACCGGCTTTTGCAAGTAATCATTAGCCCCCAACTGAAAGGAAACAACAAAATCGGACAATTGTCCTGCTGCTGTTAACATAATGACCGGCAGCTCTACCCAATCCTGCTTTTGCCTGATCGTTTTGCAAACCTCATACCCCGTCATCTGCGGCATCATTAAATCCAGTAGTAAAAGATCCACCTTGTCTGTTTCAATAATGTCCAGCGCTTCCTGCCCGCTGCCTACCGCAATTACACTATAATCCAAAGAATGAAGCCAATTAATAAGCACCTTTAGATTGGCAAGCTCATCGTCTACGACCAGTATGGTATAAGGCTTTGAGCCGTTTACTCTTGTCTGAGGGATAGGCTGCGGCTGCTGCAGGTCCTGCATGTTCAACCTCGCCGTCATCGCTTGCTCATCCCGATCGGTGTCATTATCCGAATACTCTAGCAGCTGCTCCTCAGTTGCCAGTGGAATCGTGAAGGTAAAGCATGAGCCTTGACCTAGTTCGGAAGTTGCCTCAATATGCCCTCCTGCAGCCTCTACAATCTGTTTCGTAATACTTAAACCTAAACCAAGCCCTTCTGATTCGCGCAGCCTGGTGCTTTCTACTTGGTAGAAGGTTGTGAAAATATGCTCTAAATTCTCTTTCGCAATACCCAGCCCGGTATCCTGCACCGATATGTGCATATGCTCTTCATTAACCCAAGCAGAAATCGTGATCGTTCCCTGCTTTGTAAACTTAATCGCATTATAGATCAGATTGAAAAAAATCTGCTTCAGCTTTTGCTCTTCCATATAGACCAGCGGCATATCATTCGGGATTTTATTGATGATTTGTACCTGCTTAGCGGGCTGCATGACATACGCAATCTCATCAAGCACTTCCTCGACAACGCGAATCTGGATCGGTCTGGATACAATCGATACTTCTCCATGCTTGATTCTGGATACAAATGAAAGATCCTCAACCAAGCCCGCCAATCTTCTGCCAACCGAATTTATTAAAATAACGCTTTCTTGCTGCTGCTTTTTTAATGGCCCTTCTACGCCCTCCATCAGCGATCGGGATAGATTAATAATGCCGTGAAGCGGCGTTCCAAGCTCATGTGAGGTTTTGACAAGGAATTCATCCTTCATGCGGTCGAATACGAGCAACTCACTGGATAACTCCTCAACCCGTTTAAAAGCCTGTTGGGAACGATGGCTCATTAATAGCGCCAAGCTAACTACCATAATCAGAAATAAAAGCAGAGTAGGCGTTTCGATATTGACCTCAAACAAGAGGACGGCTACGAGCAGACAGCCGTAGGCTGCAAAGGTAAATACGACCGTCAGCACATAATGGGACTCATCGGTTTTTTGTTTATAGGCTTTAATCAACATGATCAGGATGTATACAAAACCAATAGCCGTAGTCAACGAGACAATGAATTGGATAACCGAAAAAGGAACATAGTCCAGTAGAGTCGTTGCTGCAAAGAACACCGTTACGGCCAAGGCTTGAATTCCTAGCAACCAGCTTAATGCCGTCACGACTTTTTTGCTAGCAATCATATTGAAAAAATGATACACAAATTGGAGAAAAAAGAGCACGAACAGGGTAAGCGCAACAGCCTGTATGTTGATTTGGACCAATGGACCGAGCTCGGGAAATAGTAAGTAGATCCATCTTTCATTAATTGTCGAAATATGTACAGCCTGCGCCAGACAGAATAGACTAAAAAACAGCTCATATCTGAATTTTCGTTTATGCTGCAAATACGATGTGAAATAAATAAATGAAAATAGCAGATAGCCTGCTATAAGGAAGGCTTCAATAAATTTTTCTCGGCCCTGCAGCGCTAATATTTGATCGGCCAGACCGAAATCGAGCGAGCTGACAATCCCTCCAACGGCATAATCGTGATTGGCAACCTGTATAACAAGCTCCAGCTGTTTATTGCTGCTCTGCTCCAGGACGACATACTTTTTAAAGTCGAAGCGATAGTCCAAAGTGCTTTTGGAAGGAGCACCTGCGGAACCAAGCTCTTCTCCGTTTATATACACCTTGTTTGCATTTCGAATCGTATTTAGCTTGACCCCGTAACGATCGTCCTCTGGAACATGGATGAGCAAACGATACGTGCCGGTACCGAAAGGCGTTGCTTTTTCTGCTATATAGCCGTCCCAGGCTCCAGGCACAGAGATAGGTCGATGTATGCCCTGATACGTCTCAAACACATCCTCTCCAGGTTTGGGCACGATTAACTCATTGGGATAGAAGTCCCATTCGCCGTCAAGCGGAATAATCCGCTTATCCTGAGGATCCCATTGCTGCAAAGAAAGAACACCATTCTCCGCTTGGAATGAACCCGTGTCGAATACGTGAAGGGAACGTAATAAAAAATACGTTGTCAGTAGAACGCCAGCCATAATCAAGGTAAACAACTTTCTATTAAGCAATTACCCCAATCCTCTCCGTAAAACCGCTTGACCTCCTGTTTAGTATACTTTACTAGTCTTATCGCGTTCAATATAACAAACAGTATCGCCGCTAGGAGAAAGGGCTGAACAAAGACCTAATCTATATTATATATAATATATTACATAAAATATATATTGCATCATATTTAATCTATCTGGTAGTATATAGACGAATTAATAAAAACAATGGTAAGAACAGGAGGGGTGAGTTTATATCGAGGGCGCTTTTAGAAATATGACAGCGGTTTCATTTTGAATTCAAGCTGCAATAAATCTGAGAACGAGGAGATGAACGATTTGTTGAAAAAGCCGATTTCATTGATTTGCTGTTTTATTCTCGTATTATCCCTGTGTCAAAACCTCGCTTTCGCAGCCGCCTCCGGGACTGAAAGCCCGGAAGCGTCCGAGGAGCTGCCGGATTTCCTTGTAGACGTGCCTGATAGTGATTGGGTGAAGTTCGAGGAGGATGAGTTCATTCTTTATGATCCGGCGGTAAGCGTCGATGATAGCAAGGCAACAAATCAGAAGGCCGCGCAATTAGCCGGCAATAAAATAGATTGGGCGATACAGCTGCATAGAGCGAGTCTCCCTCAAGAGGGGCAGTGGAAGATTTATGCGCATGCGCGGATTGATCGTGGATCGGCAAACGCTGGAAATGCGTTTAGCTACGGTATTTATCCGCCCTATGAGAATTCGGCGACGATGAAATTTTCATCCTACGCGGATGAGGAGTATCATTATGTTGAATTCCCATGGCTATACGAATATGATTCCAATTTGGCTTATCAATATTTGTATTTTTCTACGGCCAACACTTCAATTGAAAACTTGTATGTGGATCATATCATTGCAGTCAAGTATACGCCCGACGAACAGCTTCCGGATTTTTTGACCGGCGTGCCGAAAAGCGATTGGCTAAAAATAGAGGAGGATCAATTTGCTCTGGATAACCCGGCGGAAGTTGTCGCGGATCAGGGGGCCGCAAATCAAAAGTCTGCACGGCTAGCCGGCAATACCGAAGGTCCGGTCATAAAGGTGCCGGGATTGGCGTTGCCTGCCGAGGGTCAGTGGAAAGTTTATGCCCATATACGGATTGAACGCGGAACGGCGCAAACTGGGGATCCGTTATTAAGCTACGGTATATCCTCGTCAAATCCACAGTCGGGACAAATCAATCTTACGGGCTCTACGGACGAGGAGTATCATTACATCCAGTTCCCCTGGTTATATGAATATGATCCCAATGAGGAGTCCCAGGCGATTTGGTTTTCTACCCAGGATGCCGCAATTGCCAACCTGTATGTGGACCGGATTATCGCTGTCAAATACGAGCCTGTCATGCCGGTAGAAAAACCGAATTTTCTGAGCGGCGTGCCCGAGAGTGATTGGGTAAGCATGGAGGAGGATCAATTCCAGCTTACCGCTCCGGCTGAAGTCGTCGGTGACGCGAAAGTATGGAATCAAAACGCGGTTAAGCTGCCCGGAAATACGAGCATCCAGGCGATCCGGTTGCCTGCGCAAGCAATGCCTTCCACGGGCAAATGGAAGCTGTATGCCAATGTTCGCATGGAGACGGGGTTGGCATCGGGGACAAACGCTTTCCAGGTCGGCATCTCCTCGTCCAAGCCAAACGAAACGCCAATCAGCCGAGCGCCCCTGGCAGACGGCGAATATCATTACGTCGAAGTGCCCTGGATTTATGAAGCCGATCCGCAAGATGAGCTTTATCTGTATATCCATACGGGGGACGCCCTCATCGAAAACTTGTACGTGGACCGGGTTATCGCCGTGAAATATGAAGAAAACGAAACGGAGCCCGTAACGATCGTGGATAGCGGCACGGCTCATGCCGTCATTGTTTATCCCGAACAAGCAGAGCAGCAAATCGTTAAGGCAGCGCATACCTTGCAGAACTATATCGAGCAATCGACAGGCGTCAAACTGCCCGTGATGTCCCGCGATTGGGCTTTGACAGACCCGAGCGGCGCCGCTCGCATCCATGTAGGCTACAGCATGGAGGCCCGTCATCGGGATCTGCTTGACCCGATGAAGGATGATGGTTACATCATTGATGCGCAAGGCTCCTCCATTACGATTATCGGGCCTACGGAGTGGGGCACGGAATTCGGAGTCTATCGTTTCCTGGAACAGTTTGCAGGCGCGGTTTGGCTGCTGCCGGGTCCTGATGGCGATGATGTAGTCCGGCAAAGCACGATTGATGTGCCAGCGGGACTTATTCAAGACGAGCCTGCCGTCATCGCGCGTCATTTCTTCGGCACGGACGAATCATACGGCCTACATATTTATGCCGAATGGGCACGACGCAATGGCATGCATGACAGCTTGAGCTTTCATCATAATTTAAGCACGTTGTTCGATCCTAGCGTATTCAGCGACCATCCCGAATATTATCCGGGCGGCGTACTGCCAACGCATCCGTATGAATGGCAGCCCTGCTTCAACGATGATACTGCATCGGCAGCGGTGGGCCGCATCGTACAATACTTCGAGGCTAATCCCAAAGCGATCTCCTATTCGCTCGGGACGAACGACAGCATTCATTATTGCGAGGCAAATCCGAATCACCCCAATTATCCCAATAAGACCAACTCCATGGGCCGAGTCGATATGTCCAATATTTACTACGCCTGGGTCAACAAAGTGGCGGAAGGCGTTACGGAATACGACAACGGGAAGTTTGCGGATAAATATTTCGGGCTGCTCGCCTATTTAAACGTTATTGATCCTCCGACAGGGTTTACCCTGCACGAAAATGTCGTTCCGTATATTACGGTTGATCGCATGATATGGGGAGATGATGATGCGAAAGCGGTTGATCATGCTTTAACCGAAGCCTGGACGGCAGTCGCATCCAATATCGGATTCTATGATTATATTTATGGCTCGTTATACCATGTGCCTCGTCTCTATATGCAGACAATGGCGGAAGTCTATCAATATGCGAGTGATAACAAGGTAATCGGACACGTCGGAGAATTGTTCCCCAACTTCGGGGGAGAAGGTCCGAAACCATGGGTTATGGCTAAGCTGCAGTGGGATCCCGATCAAGACGTAGACGAGTTGATGCATGAATGGTTCGTGAGAGCCGTGGGCGAGGATGCCGCTCCTTATATGGCCGACTACTACGCCATCTGGGAAAACTTCTGGACCCATCGCATTTTCGAGACGGATTGGTATTCGAACTGGGCGAATCAGGATGTAAGGACAAATTTCCTGCCGTTTCTCGACTATCGTTATCTGGAAGACGTAACGGAGGAAGAATTGGCAACCGCGCGCGCATTGATGGAACAGGCGGTCGAGAAGGCAACGGCAGGCAAGCAAAAGGTTCGGGCGGAGCTGATGATGCAGTCGTTCGAATATTATGAAGCAACAGCGCTTTCCTTTCCGAGAACTTCGGCTGCAGTACCGGCCGACGAAGATGAGGCCAGGCAGGATCTTGCGTTCATCAAGAACAGCTACGCGTATGCCAAAAAACGCGTGGACCTTCGCGAGTCTTTCAGAGGCGATCCCATTTTGGAAATGTCGGATTATCTGGACGCGGCGAAGTGGGATGGCATTCAATTCAAGATGATCGACGCTTTGCTGCGATATGTAAAAAACAACCCCGAGGTTGTAGACGTAGCTGAAGAACTGCATTCCTTCCTGGAACAAATCGACCATAAGGAATACAGTGCGACGGCAGTCGAAACTTCGGCAAGCAAGCAGGATATCCTGAACTCGCTCGACTTTGCTTCCGGTCCTTGGACGGATGCCAAACCGTTCTCCGATTTCCTGGTGATGAGCCAGCGTACGCCTCCTCCGGTTGACACCCGTGCGTATTTACTGTGGGACGAGGATTACCTGTATGTCGGTTACGAGAATATCGATAGCGAAATCATGACCGATAAAGTGAAGATCAGCAATGAAATTGTCAACGGCTGGTGGAAGAGCGGTGGAGACGATTCGGTCGAAACCTTTATCGCGAAAGATCATGCAAGCTCTTATTATGGCTATATGACAAATCCGCTCGCCAAAAATTTGATCTATCATTTGCAGCCGCAATCCAGTCCGGCGTTTCAATCGGAGCTGCAAATCGAGAGCAATGCCGCCATCAATCAAAACGGCTGGAACGTGGTGCAAGCCATTCCATTCGACATGATCGGCGTCGATCCCAATGAAACCGAAAGCCTGCTCGGTCATTTCTTCCGGAATTATCACGGTCATTCGGTGTTTATCGGTTGGGCGGGAAGCCAGCCGTGGCGCAGCGATCAGTTCCATCCGATTTACTTGCAGCCGCAAGGCGGTTCGCCTAACGAACCCGGCTCCGGAGATCCGACAACGACAGGGCCGTGGAAACCGGAAACGTCTATCGGCAATGCAGAGATCATCATTAACGGCAAACCGGAAAAATTGGGAACGGTAACGACCTCAAACCGGAATGGTCAGGCCGTCGCCACTATCGTTGTCGATCGGGACAAGCTGGAAAACAACCTTGCTTTGCAAGATCAACCGGTCAAAGTGACGATTTCGGCTCAAGCCGATGCCGACGCGGTGATCGCCGTACTCAATGGTCAATCGATTAAGCATCTGGAGAACAAACAAGCGATTATAGAAATCCAAACCGGACGTGGAACGTATACGTTGCCTGCGCAACAAATCGATATTGATGCGATAGCAGCCAAGCTAGGCAAATCGGTTTCACTAAACGATATCCGGATTCAGATCGAAATCGCTTCTTCAACAGCCGATATGACCCGACTGGTCGAAAACGCGGCGAGCCAGGGCATGTTCGAAATCGTCGTGCCGCCGATCGATTTCACCGTCAAATATAGCTATGGGGATACGACGTATGATGTTGCGAACTTCGAAACGTATGTGGAACGTAGGATTGCCATCCCGGAACAGGTCGACCCCGACGATGTCACGACGGCCGTCGTCGTCGATTTAGACGGAAAAGCGCGTCATGTGCCGACCGCAATCGTGCGGATTGAAGGCAAGTACTATGCACAAATAAGCAGTTTGACCAACAGCACATATGCACTAATCAAATATCCGATCCAATTCCGCGATACGCAGAGTCATTGGGCGAAAGCGGCGATTCAAGACATCGGCTCGCGCATGATTATTAACGGAGTCGGCAATCAGCTGTTCGATCCCGATCGGGATATTACGCGCGCCGAGTTTGTCGCAATCATGGTTCGCGGTCTGGGAATCAAGCCGGGTGACGGGGCATCGACATTCTCCGATGTCAAATCGACGGATTGGTATGCAAGCGACGTTCGTGCGGCTGTCTCTTACGGCTTGATCAATGGACTCGAAGACGGAACTTTCCGGCCGAATGACAGCATCACTCGCGAACAAGCCATGACGGTCATCGCCAGAGCGATGTCGATCACCAACTTGAGGGCAAAGCTCCAGTCCGAGACTCCGGAGGAGAAGCTCAAGCCTTATCAAGATGCCTCCACCGTCGCCCAATGGGCGAGAATCAGCATCGCCGAATGTATCGAAGCAGGTATCGTATCCGGCAGAAGCAGCCACTTCCTCGCCCCTAAAGCAGCAATGACAAGGGCGGAGGTTGCCACGATCATTCAAAAGCTGCTGCAAAAATCGGAACTGATCTAAAATGGAAAATCTAATAACGATAAAGGAGTTGCTCCATTTGAAGCAAATAAAGAAATCAACGCTATTTCTGATGTTCCTTTTGGCTGCCTCTATTTTTTGGATCTTCGAAAAAACCACAGCATCCGGCGCGGATTTTGTAATAGACGAGAATCAATTTACTTATTACAATGATGGTTTAACCGTGACGGACACAACCGCGCGAAATGGTTTTGCGGGCAAAATGATAAACACAAGCAATAATTGGAATATCTCGCATATTCGCATGGATTTTAGTGAATTGGAGCCCGGAAAATCCTACGATGTCTTTTTTCGGGTCAAAGTGAATCATGTGTCGGCAAATCCCGCAGGGGATGCGTTTTCGTTCGGAGTCTGGGATAATACTTACGGCGATTTTATCATTCCGCAAAAGTCCGTGCCTTTAAGCCAAACGCAAGACATGGTATGGAAAGAATATCGTGCGGGGACATTCGTGCCGAATTTAAGCGTAAATCAACTTGTTTTTTTTGTGGCAGGAACCAATAACGCCAGTCAGGCATCGGAAATCTATGTTGACGAAATCATCCTGAGACCGCACGGTTCCATTGTAATTGAAGACAGCAGCTTTATTCTCCATAACACATCGGTTTTGACTGCAAGCGCGCTTGCTTCCGATAATAGCGCGGCTGTTCTATACAATGGAGCCGGGGGCAACTGGAATATTCAAGCGCCGATTGACGGCTCCAAGCTTCGGAATGATGAAACCTATGATATTACTGCAATTGTACAGATCGATCGAACGGACTGGCATTCTTCGACAGGCGATATTTTTGGCGTTGTTTTGTATGACTCGACGACTGCTACCTATCTTGTGCCGCCAAAGGTGTACAGTACGGCTAGCTTGGAAACGCAAGATAAGTTTAAATTTTATTACGGAATCAAAATTAACGCCGCGCCATTAGCTCTTGATCCAACCCATATTTACCATGTCAGCTTCTATCAAGTAAACAACGCTTCCCAGTTTCCATCAATTAAGGTTGATCTAATTTCGATAAACGAATCGCAAATCAATGATAATCCCGACCAGCTCATAAAAGCGAAGCCGTATAAGATCTCCCCGGGAAACCAGGACGATCTTAACGATTCCGCGGGAATAACGTATACGCTTTCTGCACCTCAAAACATAAGCGCAAAGATCGTCGATAGCAGCGGCAGTCTGGTTAAAACATTGGTCAGCGGCGCTAACCAGAGCGGTACGGTAAAACTTTCGTGGAACGGCAGAAATAACGCAAATGCGATCGTGCCCAATGGGATGTATACAGTCGTTGTCAGCAATGCCAGCGGGGAATTGTATAAAAAAAATATTCAGGTCATTACCGGATTATCCTTAAATGCTCCTAATGCGCCAGAGCCTTTTGTAGCTCGGGGAACATGGTTTGAGGGAGGAGAAATTCCATATCCATCTTCCGCCAGAATCTCCTATTTAAACAACAGCTTTCAGGATCTGAAGGATGCCAATATGAATGTTGTCAGTATCGCCAACTGGAATGGACCCGCCGCGCTTTATACAGATACTTTAGATAGGGCAGCCGCATATGATATCAAGGTGATGGCTTTTCCGATGGCATACAGCACGTTATACAATCCGACGCTGGCGAATGATGAAGTCGCTTTGTATAACGAGATAAACAATCGAATTTCTCCCATTAAAAATCACTCTGCATTATACGCGTACGTACTGAAAGACGAGCCGATGGACCTGGATATGGATCATGCGAATTTATTGAAAAACGCCAAAAGAATAACGGAATCGATTGACCCCAACCATCAAGCCTTAATAGACTATGTGGCTCCGGAGTATACGGAATTCCATTACGGAGTCCAACAAACGCAGACGTTATTAACGGATCCATACGGGGCGGCTTTGGGGTACCCGGTCGGGGATTTCACCCATTACATGAACCACCCCTACTATTCGAACATTGATTATAAACCCTATCTGGACTTTCTTCACATGCTGACCAAAAAAGATATTCAAAACCGTGCTCCATGGTGGACGGTCATACAGAATTTCGGGCATGAGCCGACGGGTTTGCGAGACCCCATTGCGGCCGAAACAAGGGCGATGACCTATCTCAACATTGGACACGGATCCAAAGGATTTCTTTACTTTATTTATCAAACGGAAAGCTTGTGGGAAGGTATGGTCGATGAGCATTATAACAGGGGGCCGAAGTTTACTACCGTTCAAACTTTATTTGATGAAATAAAAACGCTGGAGCCTACTATCTTATCCATGACCAAAATTGCGAATGCTGCCACAACGATCGGAGGTGGCAATACCACGAGTTCGGCTCATCCCAATGCAGATGTAACCACTCATGAAAATCTTGCTACGGGAGATAAGTACTTGGTCGTTGTCAATCATGATTGTTTAAACATTGCTAATGTCACGATCAAAATCGATCGGGCAAAGCTTGGCATGAATATTACTGAAATAAGAGATTCGCTCACCAACGCCGTCATCCCGTTTACGACTTATCCGGACCGTTATGAAATAAGCAGCCTGCCTTTTGCGGCCGGGGACGGAAAGATACTCAAATTGAAGAAAGATACAACCCAAACGGTTTACGTTGGGCAAGACATCGATTTGAGCATGTTCGGAGGGGCTGCTAAAAATAATATTGACGTATCGGCATCGGATGGAAAAACAGCCGTTAAGGTAGTCGGAGCTTCGAATGGATGGGATATGCAATGGTTTTGGAATAAAAACCAGCTTGTTCCGGGTGCTACTTACGACCTCTATGCGGTAGTTAAAATCAAATATGCCGACGACTTGAACTACGACGCGAACGGAAAACCCCAATTTGTAAGTCCATCAGGAAACGCGTTTTCCTACGGAGTATATGATGCAACTACAACGTCGTATCCATTTGGAACACAGACAATGCCGGCTGCCGCAATGGAAAATATGTTATGGCATACGATCAAGATCGGATCATTTGTTCCTTCTCAAACCAACAATCAATACGCTTATATCTGGCCGGCAGATAATTCCTCAAACGTGTATGCGGTATATGTAGATAAACTCTATTTTGTAAAACAGTAGGTGAACCTTGGTTGCACGTCGATCGAAATTGCGATATTGGATTGAGGCGGCCGGGCGATTCGAATATGATGAAAGGAGAATGTTTTAGGGTTATCGCCCCAAGGAGGCCAAGATGAACGAAGCAGCTTTTGATATGAAGTTATTTGAGAGCCTTAAGCCGGGGTTAACATCGTTTTGTTACCGAATGTTGGGATCCATGGATGATGCGGACGATGCCGTTCAGGAAACCAGCATTCGGGCCTGGCAAAGCTGGAGCGCGTTTAGGCAGGATTCCTCCATTAAAACATGGATCTACCGCATAGCGTCGAACTTATGCCTGGACAAGCTGAGGCAAGCCAAACGCCGATCGCTTTCCGTTGACCGATCCGGCCCGGCGGTTGCCATTGTCGAACCTGTCGAAATGCTGCCAGACTCGTCCTGGATTTGGCCTTCGGCCGATTTCGGAGGAAATCCGGAGGATATTCTCGTTCGCAGAGATACCCTCCAGCTCTGCTTTATTGCACTCTTGCAATCCTTGCCGCCTCGGCAACGTGCGGTTCTTATTCTAAAGGATGTATTCGAATGGTCGTCCAAACAAATTGCGGAAACGTTGGGAATGTCGTCGGCAGCGGTCAACAGCGCCTTGCAACGAGCCAGAGAGACGATGGACCGAACGCAGCTTCGTTCCGAAGAATACAGCAAGATGGATGTCCATCCCGACCCTGATCTCCTCTCCAGATATGTGGAGGCCTTCGAACAATTCGATATCCTTGCGCTAGTGTCGTTGTTTCATGAGGAGGGTTGCATGTCCATGCCGCCTTTCGCCATGTGGATAAGCGGTCAGGACGATTTGTCCAAGTTTTTTGCGCTTACACGCTGGCATTGCGTGGGATCCAAATTTTTGCGGACTACCGTCAATGGCGGCTATCCCGCTTTGGCGCAGTACGTACCGAGCAAGGAGGCATCCGTGCTGGTTCCTTGGGGCATTCATGTGATTGAAATGAGAGATCATCGAATCCTACATGTTCAAAATTTCATTAATGCAAAATTATTTTCCCGATTAGGGCTTCCGGAACAAATAAACCGATGAATATACCGAAGCATCCAAGGCATAAATCGGGGCGCCCATCAGGGCGCCTTTTTCTTTAACGTTGTAAAGCCGGGAGGGATGCCATAAAATGAAAGGAGCGAAGGCTACGCTGACTCAGGGGGAGGTGTATCCGTTGAAGTTCGACGAAATACGGGATTACCCGTTATTGATAGAATTAGCGCAAGGAGATTTGCAATCGATCTACCCCTTTTTAACGAAACATTCGTTTACTGACGGCATGATTATTCTGAAGCAGGGGCAATCGAGCGAAGTCTTCCATATCGTGTTGTCCGGCAAATTGGATGTGTACCTGGAGAATGAAAAAAAGATTCTCGTGGCGAATTTGGAGCGTGGACATTTTGTTGGGGAAATGTCCTGTCTGACGGGGAAATCCGTAAGTGCTACCGTAATGGCTGTCGGCACGGTAGAGACGGTAGCAATGCCTCGGCAAGGGTTGCTGTTATTGATGGATCGGAGCACTACGTTCCGGCAGCATATGACCGAAGCGATGATCAAGCGCATTCAGGAGTCCAACGACCGGGTGGCAGAGGAATATACGAGAAGCCTTGCCGTTATGCGGGAGCTGGAGCTGGAGCGGCAGGCGCAATATGGATCGTTGGTTGGTAGCAGCAAATTTATGCATGGGCTCCGCAAAGACATTGCAGAATGTGCTCAGCGGGAAGATCCGGTATGTATCGTGGGCGAAAAAGGCGTCGGAAAGTCGCATGTCGCATACGAAATTCATCGATTGTCCCGGCGCGCCGAATATCCAATCGTAAGCTTGGACGGGACAAACTTCCTTCAAGAGGATTGGGATATGAAAGTGCGGGCGGCAAGAGAAGGAACCATCGTGCTGGAAAATGTGGATTCGATGCCGATGGAACTGCTAAGTCGATTGCTCCAATCTTCAGAGAATACGCGCATCCTCATGACGGCCTGCGACAAACCGGATACCCATGCGCTAGAGGTAAAGATGATTCCGCTTAGGGAGAGGAAGGAGGACATCCCCGAGCTCGTCCATGCGTTTTTATTGGCCGCGGGCTCGGATGATCCGCAGGAATTGATCTCCCATGACGCGATGAATATGATGACGGTCTATCCGTATCTTGACGGCAATGTCCAGGAACTGAAAACGGTCGTGCAGGAAGCGCATGTTGTCAGCGGCAATCGAATGATCCTTAAGCGTCATCTGCGATTCGGAAGGAACCGCGAGCCGGGAACAAGACCGAGGATCGGGCTTGCGCTGGGCAGTGGCGCCGCGCGGGGAGCCGCGCATGTTGGCGTTATTAAGCTGTTGGAGCAAGAAGGCATTCCCATCGACATCATTGCAGGGACAAGCGTAGGGGCATTTATTGGGGCGTTATACGCCGGGGGGCAGCCTGTTTCCGCTTTCGAGAAGGTGCTGCCAACCGTTCGTTGGGGGCAGCTTGTTAACTTTGTGATGCCTCCGAAGGCGTTAGTAAGCAATCATCCAATGGCACGTTTTGTCGAAAAATATATCGGCCCTGTCAACTTTGAGGACTTGCCGATTCCGTTTGCCGCCGTAGCTGCGGATGCGGTGAGCGGCGAAGCGCATATTTTCAATAAAGGCAGAGTTTCCCATGCGATTTGCGCTTCGACGGCGATCCCCGGTTTCATCAAGCCGGTTCAGTATCAGCAACGCTACCTGGTGGATGGTGCGGTGGTTCATCCTGTTCCTGTTGCGCTAACCAAAAGCATGGGGGCCGACGTGGTGATCGCCGTTGATTTGAGTACGCCGGTGTTAGGGGAACCAAAAAGCTTTGTAGTGGCGATCCTCAACACGATTGAAATTATGAGCCGAAAAATTATTTCGGAAGAAGCGCAAATCGCGGATGTCGTGCTTAGGCCCGAAATTACGACAAATCAGGTATCGTTTAAATTGTCCAACCATAACATGGCCATGGGCGAAAAGGCAGCGCGGGAAGCGTTAACTTTAATACGGAGCAAGCTGGTTGAAAGGTGAAAAGCGATTTAAAACACGGTTAAGAAAGGGTCATATCTGGCGTGGCTGAACAGGCTGCCGAAGGATGGCCCTTTCAAATTATTGCTCGAATTGGAGGCTTTGATGATGAACCTGCAGCTATTACGAAATTTCCCGCTCTTCGAGCAGCTTGATGATGAATATTTAACTGAAATTTCCAAGTTATGCAGCAAGCGCGTATATACAAAAGGCGAGTCTATTTTTTTAGAAGGCGATGAAGGAGATGAGCTTTATCTGGTTATATCCGGAGTTATTCAAATTTATCAAGATAATCACTCCAGGGATGTGGTTCTTTCTATTTTTAGAGAAGGAGATTTTTTTGGAGAGATGGCTTTGCTGCAGAATGAAAGAGTACGCTCTGCTTCGGCGAGGACAATCGAGAAGTCTACTTTATGCATTTTGAAAAAACGCCATTTCATTCCTTTAGTCAATAGCAAGCCTGAAATCCTGATCGGTATATTGGGAACGGCTTTGGATCGTCTGCGTGATGCCAATAAATTAATCATGGACCTGACCATACACGACGTGCGCACGCGTATTGCCCGCATGCTGCTGCGACTAACAGAACAACATGGCGTACCCTCGGCGGATGGAATTTTAATCGATTTGAAGTTAACGCATCAGCAATTGGCGGATATGACAGGAACGGCACGCGAAACCGTGACGAAATTATTGCTGGAATTACAAAACGAGCAATTGATACGCAATGATCAGAGAAAAATAATTGTGTGCAACCTGGATGGACTGAGAAATATACTTGACGTAAATTGAGTTGAATGGGATATAGTGGTTCCATTGCATTTCTAGTCCCATTTTTTCGGCAGCAGAAGACCGATCAGCGCTCCTGCGAAAGCTGGAATGAGGAACAATCCATTGAATCAGAATGGTAACTGTTAGGATATCACGGTAGGAGGGGAAAAGGTTGCACACGAAAGAGAGCTTGAAGAAGCAATTAGAACAGCTGGGCATTGATGCGACCGGCACGTTATTGGTTCATTCGTCGATGAAAAGTTTGGGACAAGTCGATGGCGGCGCGGACACGGTCCTGGACGCGTTGTCCGATTATATGAAGGATGGGCTGCTAGTGTTGCCCACTCATACATGGTCGCATATAAATGCAGAGAATCCGAGGTTCTACGTGGAGGAGTCGCCGGTTTGCGTCGGCATTTTGCCGGAACTTTTTCGCAAAAGGCCGGGCGTGGCGCGTTCATGGCATCCCACTCATTCCGTGGCGGCGCTGGGGAAGGATGCACTTGCATTTACAAACAGCGACCATCAATTTGATACTCCATGCGCCAGAGGCTCCAGTTGGGGGAAGCTGCTTGACCGGCAAGCAACGATTATGTTGGTCGGAGTCGATTTAAAGCGCAACACCTTTATTCATGGCGTCGAGGAATGGGTGGATATACCCGGAAGACTAACGGATGATCACCAGATGCTGTATACGGTTTTGGCTGATGGAACCGAAATCCCCGTGCCTTCCCGCAGACATTGCGGGTTATCGTGGTCCGAGCATTTTTGGAAAGTGGACGAAGTGCTTGAACGCGAGGGAGCGATGTATAAAGGGCGGTTGGGCGATGCCGTCGTTAGGGTGTGTTATGCAGCTTTGGTGGCGGAGGTCATTACGGATATGCTCAAGGATAATCCGGATTTGTTTTCGGATAACAATCCTTTGCCGGAGCGTATCGACACGGCTGACAATCTATGATATGGTGAATGAAACCCATAGGCATTCCACTCTTAGGAGTGGGGTGCCTTGGTCTGTATTTGCGGGTTTTTACATTTAATGTATGTCTATCTATCCGAAAGGACATGGAGGTTGTGATGCTATGTTTCTCTATTTATCCCCGTGCCGGGGAGGTTCAACCGCTGCTATTACAGCGCTAAAATCACTCATGTAAAGGAGAGGTAGAGCATGGCTGCATGCATTCATACAGAAAGACGTCCGCGATTAAAATCTTCCGGACTGCGGAATTTACGTCGGGAGGGTCGTTTGCCTGGGGTCGTATTCGGAAAACACGCAGAAAACGAAATCATTCATATATCCACCAAGCAATTTGAAAAGTGGTTAAAGAAAGGAGGCTCCGGCTTTATCGAGCTTAAGCTGGCAGATGACCATTCCCTGACGGTATTGCTGGAGGACCTTCATCGCAACCCGGTGACCGGCGAGCTGTTGCATGTCGATTTCCAGCTTGTTCAGTCCGGCGAAATTATTCGTACGAAGCTTCCGGTAAAGCTATTGGGCAACCCTATTGGAACAAAGTCGGGGGGAGTCGTGCAGGTCGAGGACCCTTATGTGGAAGTAGAGGCTTTGCCTAAAAATTTGCCGTCCGTGGTCGAGCTCGACATCAGCGCGATGGAAATCGGAGAAACGCTGTTCGTAAAAGACCTGAAATTACCGCCCGAAGTGACGGTCATATCCGGAGATAACGAAACTCTCGTATCCGTATTGAAGCCTTAATGCTTTGATGCTAAGTGAAAGAAACCAAGGAGCTAAGCGGCTTGTTCTCGCTTGGCTCCTTGGTTTTTGTCATCCGCTGCTGCTTTCTTGAGCAACGTGCTGTACGTGACAATTGGTTTCGGCTTCGTTACACGCCGATTATTGTGAATCTATTCACAAATTGATCAAATGTTACCCCTCAACATTGTGATTTAAATCACAATGTCAACCGTTTTTACGTTCTATAATAAAGACATCAACAAGAAGCAATCATCAATCGAAACTAACGAGGACGGTGATCCTGATGAATCATATACAACGATCTCAACCATCAGCGAGATTGAAGCTAATCTGACGCCAATGTTAATACTGTTGCTAATAATGAAGAACGGGAGTGAGTTTCATGTTAAAATTTTGGAGAGAGAATAAAATCGCTGGTATTCTAGTCACTATTGTTCGCTTCGTAGTTGGGTTCGCATGGTTGGACGCCGGATGGCATAAAATTACGGGAGCAACGCCTTTCGATGCAACGGGTTTCCTCAACGCGGCCGTAAACAACCCGGTGCTTGATAAAGCTACAGGCGAAGCGGTTTACCCGACCTACACTGCATTTGTAGAACACTTTGCATTACCGAACGTTGGATTCATTAACGTCGCTATACCATGGGGAGAATTCCTGGTAGGACTTGGACTCATCCTTGGTACACTAACGCTTACCGCCGCATTCTTCGGAGCCTTAATGAACTTCATGTTTATGTTCGCAGGTACTGTAAGCACGAACCCGTGGCTTCTGCTTCTTGGATTGATGGTCATCTTCGCCGGCACGAACGCTGGCCGCTTTGGATTAGATCGTTACGTCCTTCCGCTTATGCACAAAGGACTGGATCGTCTCTTCCATCGCAAGCCCAAAAATCCGACAACAGATGCGGGACTGTTAGTTAAATAAACCAATTCCGAGAAAACTTCATCGAAAAAAAAGGACGATCAGAGTGCTGCCTCTGATCGTTCTTTTACAGGGCTAGCGGAATAGGTTTTGTTGTCTTTTAACCGCTGTGTTTTCCTCTGGTGCATATTGTTCCGTAATAAGGCAAAGATAATGAGAAGCGTGCCGTAAAATTCATAGTTGCTAATCTGATAGCCTTGAAAGGCCATAATGACGAATGTGGTAATTGGAACAAAATTAATAAATAAGATGCCGTTAATCGGCGATAGCCGTTTGATCCCTGAATTCCAGCACAGCAGGGCAACAAGCCCTGGCAGTAGAATCATAAAGGACATTTCGTATTTAATCGAGAGTATCGTGTGCCAGCCAGGAACGGGAACCAAACCAAAGACGGAGGCAAGCGTAACGACGATGAAAGACACTGCAGTTCCTAGCAAACATGTGAGTGTGGAATAACGCAGGATCGACCAATCTCTAAATCGGCTCTCCCCCAACGAATACACGACCCATCCGACAACTCCCGCGAAAATCAGAAGTAAAGGAACAAGATGTTGCCCGGCCATCATAAAAAATGTAAATTTCCCATTGGTAATAACGAGCAAAGCGCCGGCAAGCGCGATACCTACACTTGTGAGCGTGTATGTATTCGGTGCTTTTTTTGTCGTGATCCATAAAAGCATAACGGATATCATCGGCATAAGCACTTCCATAATGGAGGCGGCGATTGTCCCTGCTTCCCCCATGAGTTGTTGCCCGAAAAAGACGGCCATGTTATAGACCGTAAATGCCATCGTTCCGAAAAACAATAATGTCTTACCCTTTCCCTCCAGCCGGAATGCCGCTTTTCCCTCTTTCATCCAAAGCAACACACTGAGGATGACGGTAACGGCGAAATAACGAATAAATGAAAAATAAAATGGATCCATTTTTTGTAATGCAAGGTGTGCAACAGGAAACATCGCTCCCCACGACATACTTGCAATGAGGCAGAGAATGGAACCTGTGACGATTTGTTTGCTTAGCATGTAAAGCCTCTCCCTATAAGTGCGTATTCCAAAAGTTAGCCTATAAAAATCCGCCAAATCCTTTGTACATCACTCATTATAGGAAGGAGAATGGGTATAGTAAAATGATTGCAAATCAAGTTTATCATCATTTATAATGATACTTAATAAATATGTATTCATTGAAGAGCTGAGGCGAGGTTGCATTGGAGTTTAATGATTTGAGAATATTCCAGGCGGTTGCAACGCATGGCAGTGTCAGTAAAGCCGCATTGGAGCTAAACTACGTTCAATCCAATGTCACGGCAAGAATAAAGCTGCTGGAGAAAGAGCTTCGGACGCCATTGTTCTATCGGCATAAGCGCGGGATGATCTTAAATCCGGAAGGAAAGCGGTTGTTGGATCATTCGAGGGAGATCTTGTCGAAAATGGAGGAGATGACACATCTATTCGAGGATAAGACATACCCTTCTGGTGTCCTGGAGATCGGGATCGTGGAGACGGTGAACGCACTACCCGACATCCTATCTTCTTATTATCGCAAGTATCCCAATGTTGAATTATCATTAAAAACCGGAGTTACCGATGACTTGGTCCAACAAGTACTTGATATGAAGCTGGATGGAGCTTTTGTTACAGGCCCCATCAGGCATCCTTTAATCGAACAGCTTGAGGTTATTCAAGAAAAGCTGGTGCTCGTAACCAAAGGAGAAAGCTTTCGTATCGAGGAAATAACGGAAAAGCCTCTCTTGCTGTACAATAAAGGCTGCGGTTATCGGGAAAGACTTGAAAGCTGGATGAAGGCGGAGGGGATTATCCCGAAGCAGATCATGGAATTCGGAACGTTCGGAACGATTATGGGCAGCGTCGCTGCAGGAATAGGAATGACGATTATTCCGGAATCATCCATTACCGATCTGATTGTCAAGGGCACCGTGTATGGTCATAGCGTACCGGAACCTTATCATGAAATTACGACCATTTTTATATGGCGTAAAGACTCCTATATATCGAGCACGCTACAATGCTTTATGGATGAAATTGTTTCTTTGTTATAATGTAGGTACAGAATGGAGAGGAGCTGCACAATGGCGCAATCGTTGGAAGGAAAAGTAGCAATCGTAACAGGAGCGGCAAGAGGGATCGGCAAAGCGACGGCTGTCGCATTAGCGAATGAAGGCGTAAACGTTGGCCTGGTTGCCAGGAGCGAGGCTTCCTTAAAGGAAGTGGCCGACGAATTGAAAGGGCTGGGCGTTAAAGTAGCTTATGCAACCGCCGATATCTCCTCCAAAGAGCAAGTGGAAGCTGCGGTGGAAGCTCTGAGAAGTGAGCTGGGCTCCGCCGACATTCTAATCAATAATGCGGGAATCGCGACATTCGGCACCGTATTGGATATGGACCCCGAAGAGTGGAAACGGATCATCGATACGAATCTGCTAGGCACCTATTATGTCACGCGTGCGGTGCTGCCTCAATTGATCGAGAAGTCAGGCGGGGATATTATTAATATTTCCTCTACCAGCGGATTGAGCGGAGCGGCTACCTCCAGCGCTTACAGCGCATCGAAGTTCGCGGTGATCGGTTTCACAGAATCGCTAGCGCAAGAGGTTCGTCGCAACAATATTCGCGTAACGGCCCTGAACCCTAGTACGGTCGCCACGGATCTGGCGCTGGATCTCAATCTGATCAAGGAAAACAACGATTCGAAGTTCATGCAAGCGGAGGACATCGCGGAAGTAATCGTCAATCAATTGAAGCTAAATCCGCGCATCTACGTGAAGACGGCGAGTTTTATTGCAACGAATCCTTACTGAGTGTAAATAGCAGTTCTCAACATGCTCATAAAGAAGGCCGATTTTCTACCCCGGTAGAAAATCGGCCATTTTAATACCGCGAACCTTATTACTGTGCAGTTAGTCCGCCATCGATAATGAATTCTGAACCTGTAGAGTAGCTAGCCTCGTCAGAAGCCAAGAACAATACCATATTCGATACTTCTTCCGGTTGGGCTACGCGTTTTAATGGAATGTGTTGAGAGAAGGCTTCTACAGCCGCTTTTGTATCTTCTTGTACAACCATTGGCGTTGCAATAACGCCAGGATGTACGGAGTTTACGCGAATGCCCATCGGCGCCAGGTTGATCGCGGCTGCTTTTGTCATGCCGCGCACGGCGAATTTAGTATCTGTGTAACCTACGGCACCGGCAACCAGGCCGTTCATCGAAGATATGTTGATGATCGAACCGCCGCCAGCTTTTATCATCGAAGCTGCCACGGTTTTCATGCCCAAGAATACAGACACTTGATTAATGTCTACGATGCGACGGTATTCTTCTTCTGTAAGATCAAGCATATTTTTAGCCATCGTAATGCCGGCGTTGTTTACTAATACGGTTACCGGACCAAAAGCTTCTTCGGCTTTCGCGACAACGTTTGTCCAATCTTCTTGAGAGGTTACGTTTTGTTTAACGAATAGAGCATTTTCACCTAACTCGGATGCAAATGCATGCCCCTTTTCCTCATTTAGATCGGTTAAAACAACCTTCGCGCCGTGCTCTACAAATAATTTTGCATGAGCCGCACCCATGCCTTGTGCGGCTCCTGTAATAATGGCTACTTTGCCAGATAAGCGACTCATAATAAGCCCTCCTAAAAATAGATTCGCTTAAAGTGATAGTCGACTATCACTATTCACACTTACTAGTAAACAACTTTCCCGTTTGAATGTCAATCTAAACGTCCGTTATTGTTGCGAACGAATGTAGCGTAAAAACACATCCTTCATCATCGCAAGCTGCTTGTCCGCCGAAAGCAACGACGAAAGAGTGGCATCATGGGTGGCCAGGCTTGATTTGAATGTGAATATGCTGAAATTTTGCACCATCGTCATGATAAATACATTCAAATCAACATCCGGTCTTAAGGAGCCGTCCTGCTTGCCCTGCTCGGCCAATGTTAATAAAATTTGGGATAATTTACTTCGTGCGACTAAGTATTCCGCATATTGCTCAGGCGATTCTGCTGCTATTTTTTCGTATAAATGATAGGACTCGAAAAACTTCGCTAAACGAAGCTGGGGATCCTTGGATCCATCTATATAATAATCCAGAATTTGTTCGATTTTTTCGTATGCAGAAATGGTTTTCTCGACAATCCGTCCTACATCCGTGGCCATTTCATCTGTAATCGCATTCGTAGCGGCTATAACCAAATACTCCTTTTTAGGGAAATAGCGAAACAAGGTTGCTATTCCAACGTCAGCAGCAGTCGCTACGTCTTGCATTTGTATATTTTGCACGCCTTGCTCCAAAAATAAATCCTTTGCCATCTGGATAATTTTTTGGCGGCGTTGTTGTTTTTGTTGTTCTCGTTTACTCATTTTCGTCACACTCCAACTGTTCTTCATACATGGATTGTAACATGCCAAATTAAATTATTTATTATTTTTGAAAAGAGTTAGAATGACTTATGTAGAAATACTTATTGTGGCTGATTAAGACTTGAGGGAGAAGGTGAAGGACAGTGCCGCAAATCGTGAAAGTACTGCTTATACTGGCTGGAGTATTCATTGTCATTGTTATTGGATTTCAGGTGCACTGGTTGCTTGGAATCGGGCTAATTGCCGGACTGTTGATTTATCTGATCTACGCCAATCTTTCGACGTGGTATGTTTTGAGGGGCAATGCGGTTTATGCGCAGGGGGATCTGGATAAAGCGCTGGCGTTTCTGGAGAAGGCGTATAAATCGAAAAACGCCAACCCTCAGCATCATATTCAATATGCATTTTTGCTTATGAAGGTCGGGGAGCAGGAGAAGGCGGAGAAAGTGCTGCAGAAGCTCCTGCAGGTCGCTACATCAACGGATGTTCGCATGCAGGCTAAGTCCAATCTGGCGACCGCGTACTGGCTGCTGAACAGGCAGGACGAGGCGATTCGGCTGCTTGAGGAAATCTGTCAGGATTATAAAACGGTGACGGTGGTCGGAAACCTGGGGTATTTTAAGCTGCTGAAAGGCGATCTGGAGACAGCGCTTGCGTTTAATGAGGAAGCCTATGAGTACGACGACAATGATCTGACCATTACGGATAACTTGGCGCAGAATTACTATATGCTGGGCAGGTTGGACGAGGCGGCAAGGATGTATGAAAAGGTGATGGCCAAATCGCCCAGGTATGCGGATTCGTATTACTATTATGCTAAAACGCTTGAAGGGCTGGGGCGGAACGAGGAAGCGGCAGAACAAGCCGGGTTGGCGTCCGAAAGAACGTTAGCGCTGGTTACGAGTATTACAAAATCCGAGATTGATCAATTAAAAGATAAGTTAGCCACGGAAACGGATGCATTAGAAAAGATTTGAGCTCGTACAAATAAATGAAGATACAGGCTGGCTCAGTATGTCAAATAAGGCACTCTAACCAGAGTGCCTTATTTGCATCCTTGGCAACCAGAACCATGCCATAAGCAAGAGCAGGATCTCATAATCGCCTCGCCTCAATCGCCTTTACCGTCTCGCCCTCGATCAACTCGGGCTGATAGTAGATGCTCGCCGGCAAGTCCCGTTTGCCCTGCAAATATTTGATGACCCAATCGGCCGCATCGCGCCCCATCTGTTCTTGGGGGTGGGTCAGCGTCGTTAGCTTGATATTCGCGTTTTTGGCGATATACGAATTGTCCTGGCCTATGATGGACAGCTCGTCCGGAATGCTGATCCCAAGCCTTCGGCACGCATGCACCACTTCCAGACCCACCTCGTCGTTATAGCATACCAGCGCGGTCAATGTTTCCCGATTATCGACCAGGAATTCCTCCAGATTGACGGACAGATCCGGCTTCGTCTCCGTGTCGAAGGACAGCACCTGCTCGGGGTGGAAGCGAAGCTTGGCTTCCCCAAGCGCCTTGATGTATCCTTTCATTCTATATTTCCCTTGCAAATCATCCATTTTTGCGATTATCCCGATCCGGGCATGGCCCTTGGCGATCAGCTCCCGAGTGGCGAGATAGCTGGACTGCACGTCGTCGAGGCAAAAAAATGGAACCTCCAGCTCTTCGTAATAGGCATTAATCATCGTAAAAGGAACCTCCCGTTCCTTAAACGACAAGTAGTACGCAATGTTAGGGTTGTAGACGTTGCTTCGGGTAGGCTCGATTATGAGTCCGTCCACGCCGTAGGACAACATCATCTCGAGCGCCTTCTTCTCCTGCATGATGTCGTTGTTCGTACTCGCGAGCAGCAGGGAGTAGTTATCCTCGTTCAGACGGCTCTCGATGCCGCGGATAATGGAAGGGAAGATATAGTCGGAGATATAGGTCGTAATGACGCCGATCGTTTTTTTTGCAGCGGCTCCGCTCGTTTTGGAACGATATTGGCTGCTGACATACGTGCCGGAGCCTTTCTCGCTCCGCAGAAACCCCACGTTCGAGAGCTCAAGAATGGCCTTCCTGACAGTCTGCCGGCTGACCCCGTAGCTTTCCTGCAGAGCCAGCTCCGTAGGGATTTGTTCGCCGGCCTTGTAGGTCCCCGACAGGATGTTGCTTTTAATATCATCTATAATGATCTGATACTTGGGCTTCACGATATCCACTTCTTTCATTAGTGTTCGGAAAGTTGTACGTACATATTCTAACACGATTATTGCAGAATGAAAATGCAACAAAAGGTAGTGACGGGGACATTGTGGGTATAACTATCCAATTTCATTGACAAATGTACGTACAAAAAATATACTAAGGCTGTCAGTAAGGGAAAGCGCCTTCTTCCATATGTCAATCGACTGGTTTATTATGGAATCTGTCGGGCAGACGGGAGCGGCTATTATAGCATTAACAATCGTCTGGACTTGCAACCGCGAAGGGGAGAGGATAAACGTGACCAGGAGTCAAGTGAACTTAAAGGAAGCAATAACCAAGGGCGAAACATCGCTAGGGATAGAATTGGGGTCGACGCGGATCAAGGCGGTACTGATCGATCAAAGCTTCGAGACGATCGCATCGGGGAGCTTCGAGTGGGAGAATCAGCTAAAGGGCGGATATTGGACGTACAGCCAGGAGGATATCCTTAAGGGGCTCCAGACCGCTTATCGCGAATTAAAGCAGGAAGTAGATCGGAATTATGGCGTGACTCTTCGGACCGCAGGTTCCATAGGCTTCTCCGCGATGATGCACGGCTATCTGGCATTCGACGGCAAGGGCGAGCTGCTAGTACCGTTCCGAACGTGGCGCAACGCAACGACGGGGCAGGCGGCCAGGGAGCTCACGAACTTATTCCAATTCAATATACCCGAGCGCTGGAGCATCGCGCATTTATATCAAGCGGTCTTAAATGAGGAGGAGCATGTCCCTCGCATTGATTTCATAACGACGCTGTCGGGTTACATCCACTGGCTGCTGACCGGCAACAAAGCCATCGGCATCGGGGACGCCTCCGGCATGTTCCCTATTGATGAAGCCAGCCATAATTACCACGCTACGATGATAGGGCAATTCGACGATCGGATTGCGTCCAAAGGCTACGCATGGAAGCTGGAGGAGCTCCTGCCCAAGGTGTATGTCTCCGGCGAGCAAGCCGGCGAGCTTACGGAAGCGGGGGCGCTCCTGCTGGACCCTGCAGGCGATCTGCAGCCCGGCATTCCGCTTTGTCCGCCGGAAGGCGACGCAGGGACGGGCATGGTGGCGACCAATAGCGTAAAGAAGCGTACGGGCAACGTCTCCGTGGGCACATCCGTATTCGCCATGATCGTGCTGGAGAAGGAATTGTCCAAGGTATATCCGGAGATCGATATGGTCACGACGCCGGATGGAAGTCCGGTCGCCATGTCGCATGCCAACAACTGCTCCAGCGATCTCAACGCCTGGGTGGGATTATTTCGTGAGTTTTCCGAGGCGATGGGCTTCGATATCGATTCCGGCAAGTTGTTCAGCGTGCTGCTGAACAAGGCGCTCGAGGCCGATCCGGATGGCGGCGGACTGCTCAGCTACGGCTATCTGTCCGGCGAAAATATTACGGGCATCGAAAAAGGCCGTCCATTGTTCGTCCGGTCTCCGGAGAGCCATTTCAATCTGGCTAATTTCATGCGGACGCATCTGTTTAGCGCTTTCGGGGCGCTGAAGCTTGGGATGGATATTCTGACTGAAAACGAGCATGTGGCGATAGACAGCATACTGGCTCACGGCGGTCTATTTAAAACTCCGGTAGTCGGACAACGGATCGTAGCCGCCGCGCTAAACGTCCCCGTTTCGGTGATGTCCACGGCCGGAGAAGGCGGGGCATGGGGCATGGCGCTGCTGGCCTCCTACTTGACGGGCAAGGCTTCGGGAGAGAGCCTGGCCGACTTCCTCGAGGGCAAAGTGTTTAAGGATGTCGAAGGAACGGAGATCGCTCCGGATGCCAAGGATGTCGAAGGGTTCGGGGCCTTCGTCGAACGCTACAAGGCAGGGCTGGCGATCGAGCAGGCTGCCGTCGAGCATCTGCTCGAGAACGGGGGGCGCTAACGTTGTTGGAGCAGTTGAAGGAAGAAGTATATCAAGCCAATCTGGACTTGCCGAAGCACGGTCTCGTGAAATTTACTTGGGGCAATGCGAGCGCGATCGATCGGGAGAGCGGCCTGTTCGTCATCAAGCCAAGCGGAGTGAGCTACGAGAAGATGAAGCCGAGCGACATGGTGGTGGTGGATCTCGAGGGCAACGTGGTCGAAGGCGAATTAAGGCCATCCTCCGATACCGCTACTCATGCCGTTTTGTACAAACATTATTCGACTATCGGCGGTATCGTACATACCCACTCCACCTGGGCGACCATCTGGGCGCAAGCGGGACTGGATGTGCCCGTCATGGGCACGACGCATGCGGATACCTTCTATGGCGCGGTTCCTTGCGCACGGTTCTTAAACCAGGAAGAGGTTGACCGGGGATACGAGGCGGAGACGGGGCATGTCATTATCGAGACGTTCGAGCAGCGCGGGCTGGACGTCATGGCGATTCCCGCCGTCCTGCTGCAAGGCCATGCGCCGTTCACCTGGGGCAAGGATGTGAAGTCGGCGGTCGTGAACAGCGTCGTGTTGGAGGAAGTGTGCAAGATGAACCTGTACGCGCGTCAATTGAACCATTTTGCCAAGGAGCTGCCGCAGGGCATTCTGGATAAGCATTACCTCCGGAAGCACGGCAAAGACGCCTACTACGGGCAGAAGTAAGGGACTTATTCCACATATCATATAGAAAAGAGGATGATCAGGTTGTCAGCAGCAGCAGATAAACAATTTTGGTTCGTCGTAGGTTCGCAGCATCTGTATGGGGAAGAGGCGCTGGCCGAAGTGAAGGCGCACGCGCAGACGATGACCGATGCCTTGAATAACAGCGGCTTGCTTCCTTACCCGCTTGTGTTGCAGGATTTGGCCGTAAGCGCGGATAAGATCACAAGCATCATGAAGGAAGTCAACTATCGCGACGAGGTGGCCGGCGTCATAACGTGGATGCATACGTTCTCGCCCGCAAAGATGTGGATTCGCGGCACGAAGCTGCTCCAGAAGCCTCTTTTGCACCTGGCCACGCAATACAACGAAAGCATTCCTTGGGCCACGATCGACATGGACTTTATGAACCTCAACCAGGCTGCTCACGGTGATCGCGAATACGGCTTCATCAACGCCCGTCTGCAGAAACAAAATAAAATCGTCGTCGGCTACTGGGAGCGTCAGGAAGTACAGCAGCAGATTGCCGATTGGATGGACGTAGCAGTTGCGTACAACGAAAGTTTTAACATCAAAGTCGCCCGGTTCGGCGACAATATGCGCAACGTCGGCGTAACGGATGGAGACAAAGTCGAAGCCCAGATCCAATTCGGATGGACGGTGGACTATTATGGCATCGGCGACCTCGTGCAATACGTAAACGCCGTTACCGAGCAGGAGATCGACGACCTGATGGCGCAATACGCAGAACTTTACGTATTCGAATATGGCGAGAACAGCAAGGAAGCTTGGGAAGCCAGCGTCAGAATCCAAGCGAGCTACGAGATCGCAATCAAACGGTTTCTGGACGAGAAAGGCTACAATGCCTTTACGACGAACTTCGAAGATCTGCATGGCATGAAGCAGCTTCCGGGTCTTGCGGTGCAGCGCCTGATGGCGCAAGGCTACGGCTTCGCCGGCGAGGGCGACTGGAAGACTGCCGCGCTTGACCGCCTGCTAAAGGTCATGAGTCGCAATCAGAACACGGGCTTTATGGAGGATTACACGTACGAGATGGCGGCCGGTCAGGAAGCGATCCTGCAATCCCATATGCTCGAGGTCGATCCTACCCTGGCGAGCAGCCAGCCAAGGATTATCGTGTCCCCGCTCGGCATCGGCGATCGCAAGGATCCGGCGCGCCTCGTATTCGACGGCAAAGCCGGCGAAGGCGTCGTTGTCTCCATGGCGGACTTTGGCACGCACTATAAGCTGCTTATCAACGAGGTATCCGCGTTCGAGCCGACGGTCCCTGCTCCCAAGCTGCCCGTCGCCCGTGTGTTGTGGACCGTGAAGCCAAACTTCCAAGATGGGGTCAAGGCCTGGATCGAAAATGGCGGCGGACACCATACCGTAGTTTCCTTAAATCTAACGACGGACCAAATCGTGACCTACGCGAAGCTGGTTAACTTGGAGTACGTCGTTATTAAGTAATTTGGCTCCGTGACACCTCCATGAATATGAGTCGCCGAATAAAGTCTGCCCGGTGTGGAATTCTATACCTATACGCGGATAAATCAGCGTAACCGGCAGCTCTAAGGAGGTCGACTTACTCGGATGTTGAAGTTTATATTGAAGTGGCTTGTCAACGGAGCCATCGTTGTCGCGCTCCTCTTGTACTATACGGAAATCGGATTCTGGAATGCCGCACTTGCCGCCACCGGTTTAACAGTGGTGTCCTATTTGATCGGCGATCAATTCCTGCTCCGGACGACGAACAACTTTTTTGCCGCCTTGTGCGATATCGTGTTGGCCGCGATCTATCTGGCAGTGTTGTCCTACGGCTTCAGCTGGGACTTGTCTTGGGGCGAAACGGCGTTTATCGCTTTCCTGATCGGCGTAGCGGAGTGGGTGCTTCATCGCTTCGTATTCAATGAAGAGTTTAGAGTCTCTGGCTAGAAGCAGCGTTACGCCAACGAGAATCCACAGTAGCGTTTTCAAGAGCTGTCAGGCTGCCGCATCTTGCTTGGATCAAGGATCTAGGCAAGGTTTGCGGGGCCTTTTTTGCTATGTTTAGTAGCGCCGATACAGGAACGTTATCTGTATCATGCTAATTATTTGAATGATTGGTATAAGCTACGTTGTTTGGCATCCATGGCGCGCATGTCAACGTCACGGATGGACGATATGTCTATATGCGCGCCCCTGCATCGCCGGACAACATGCCGATCTATAACTACACCCTTATGCCAACGTATATGCGCGGTCGGACCGATTCCATGGCTTTGGCACGATGTTGTTCGACGTCGAAAAAGACCCGCAGCAGCATCATCCGATCCAGGATGATGAGCTCGAGCAACGTATGATCACATTGATGCTTGGATTGATGGCCGAGCACGACTCCCCGGAGGAGCAATATGTTCGACTGGGACTGGAACGATTCTAATCTAACGGACATAAGCGACACTAAATGCGGGTTTTTCGCTAAGACAAACGTTTAACGGACATGAGAGCCCTTATAGCAACGAAATCAAGCCATATTCGGCTTGTATCGTGTTAATAGGGGCTCGCATGTCCGTTACAATGATGAAGCACCACAAATGTGACGATTAGCGTCGCTGATGTCCGTTAGCGTCAAACTACTCTCGCAACGGTGGCTTCCAATTTCCCGAAAAAAGGGGAGTTGGAAGCCACCGTTTTAAGCGCTTATGCAAGTCTAACTTTGAATTCCTCGTAACCGAACTCGCGAACTACCTTGCAGTCGCCGTCGGCGTACTTGATGGCAATCGCCGGAAGCGGCATGCCGTTAAAGGTGTTGGTCTTAACCATGGAGTAGATCGCCATGTCGCCGAATACGAGACGGTCGCCCTCCTTAAGCGGCTGGTCGAACGAATAGTCGCCGATCACGTCGCCCGTCAGGCAAGTTTGCCCGCCGAGACGGTACGTGTAAGGCTTCTCGCCGGATTCGCCCGAACCTTCGAGCGGCGGGCGGTAAGGCATCTCCAGTACATCTGGCATATGGCAGGTCGCCGATGTGTCGAGGATGGCGATGTCCAGGCCGTTCTGGTGCAGATCCAGCACAGAGGTAACCAAGTAGCCTGCGTTCAGCGCGATGGCTTCGCCCGGCTCCAAATAGACTTGAAGGTTGTATTTGTCCTTCATGCGGTTGATGCAAGCGTCGAGCGTCTCGAGATCGTAATCCTCTCTCGTGATATGATGCCCGCCGCCGAAGTTGATCCACTCCATGCCATGCAGGAACTCGCCGAACTTCTCTTCCACGGCATCCAGCGTCGTGGCCAGGTCATCGGAGTTCTGTTGGCACAGCGTATGGAAGTGCAGGCCCGTTACGCCTTCCAGCAGCTCCGGACGCACTTGGTCGCGCTTGGCGCCGAAGCGGGAGCCCGGGGAGCAAGGGTCATAAATTTCATGTCCGACTTGCGTGGAGCACTCCGGGTTGATGCGGAGGCCTACCTTCCTGCCGGCTGCAAGCGCTCTGTCCTTGTACTTCTCCAGTTGGGAGAAGGAGTTGAAAATAATGTGATCGCAAATCTCAATGATTCTGTCGATCTCATCTTCACGATAGGCAGGGGCAAAGACATGATTTTCTTTGCCCATCTCCTCGTGGCCCAAGCGGGCTTCGTACAAGCCGCTGGCCGTGGTGCCGCTAAGATATTGTCCGATCAAGGGATACATGGCCGTCATCGAGAAGGCTTTCTGAGCTAATACGATCTTGGCACCGGTCCGCTGCATGACGCCGTTCAGGATCTTCAGATTGCGCTCGATGAGCTCGTGATCAACTACGTAACAAGGAGTCGGGAGTTCTTCGAAGCGCATCTTAGCGAACCAGCTCCGCTTTCTTCGAATCGACGCGATCGTTGTCGACCAGCACGGGGTTGAAATCTTCAACCCATGGCAGGCCCCATTTGTTCAGCTCTTCCATGAACGGATCCGGGTCGAACTCTTCGATGTTGAATACGCCAGGTTTGTTCCACTTGCCAGTCAGGATCATCGCAGCGCCGATCATGGCAGGAACGCCGGTCGTGTAGGAGATCGCTTGGGATCCCACTTCTTTGTAGCACTCTTGGTGGTCGCAGACGTTGTAGACGTAATACGTTTTGTCTTGGCCGTCCTTTTTGCCTTGGAAGATGCAGCCGATGTTCGTTTTGCCCACCGTGCGCGGTCCAAGCGAAGCTGGATCCGGCAATACCGCCTTCAGGAACTGGAGCGGAATGATTTTTTTGCCTTCGTACTCGATTGGCTCGATGGAAGTCATGCCGACATTCTCAAGCGCCTTAAGGTGCATCAGATAGCTTTGGCCGAAAGTCATGAAGAAGCGGATACGCTTCAGGCCCGGCATGTTAACCGCAAGGGATTCCAGCTCTTCGTGGTACAGCAGGTACATATCCTTCTGGCCAACCTCGGCGAAGTTGTACTCGCGTTTGATTTCCATCGGCTTGGTTTCGATCCATTCGCCGTTCTCCCAATATCTGCCGTTAGCGGAAACTTCGCGGATATTGATCTCCGGGTTAAAGTTCGTCGCGAACGGGTAGCCATGATCGCCGCCGTTGCAGTCCAGGATGTCGATATATTCGATTTCGTCAAAATAGTGCTTGAGCGCGTAAGCGGAAAATACGCCTGTTACGCCAGGGTCGAAGCCGCTGCCGAGAAGCGCCGTGATGCCGGCTTTCTCAAAGCGCTCGCGGTAGTCCCACTGCCACTTGTATTCGAATTTAGCCGTGTCTTCCGGCTCGTAGTTAGCTGTGTCCATGTAATGCGTTTTTGTTGCAAGGCAAGCGTCCATGATCGTAAGATCTTGGTACGGCAGCGCCAGGTTCATGACGATGTCCGGCTTGAAATCGTTGATCAGCGCAATGAGCTCATCCACGTTGTCGGCATCGACTTGAGCCGTCGAAATTTTTGTTTTGCCGCCATCTAGTTTTGCTTTTAACGCGTCGCATTTGGACTTCGTCCGGCTTGCGATGCAAATTTCCGTAAAAACGTCGCTGTTCTGTACGCATTTGTGAATCGTTACCGAGGCTACGCCGCCGCAGCCGATGATTAGTGCTTTGCTCATTGTTTTTAGCTCCTAACGTTGTGGGGTGTGGTGGAACAGTGTTCCATATCATTCCGAGTCGCGTTTGTATCTGCTACCTGCCATCATTTGCCATCAACGTCCAATAAGCAAAAAAAGCAAATGCAAATACGCTTAGTCGCGCATCACACTTGCTTTGATATCATCACCAATTAAAAAGCTCGGGGCTGTCTTATTACATCAGTACATCAGTAATAAACAGACTTCGGTAAGGAAGCTCTTTAATATTCGGATATATCATCATTTGATCAGAGTCTATATAGCAAATAATCACTTTTACCACTCTTATTGACCGTTTCACAAGTTGATGTGCGGATGCACAGGTTGTAAAGTAACCAACTTATAAAATTTGAGCTTTTAACTCAATCAATAAGGCAACTAAAGTTGCCAATCGGCATTTGACCCGGCTGTCCGTATGGCCTTAACTCCCCCGATGGGTTGTGGTCAAAAATTATCTGCTTCAATGATCAGGATATATTGAATATCGGCTTTCTCACTTCCACTAGGATATATTATCACAAAAATCGCAATAAGCAATAGGTAATTTCAAAAAAAAATTACTCCAGGTTTTGGAGAAGGACTATAGCCGGTTATACGGAATATAGAACGTTATGAAAAAACACCATGTCATCCTTACGATCTTCGTTTTCGTCTCCTTACTGACGGTTGGCCGACTTGTTTGGCTCGATCTGTTTAAGCCTTCCGAGCAGCCTTACGCTGTAAACGGAAGGCTTGATTTGCATGGCTGGAAAGCGGCGTCCGCTGGAACGATTACCCTGGATGGGGAGTGGGAATTTTATCCCGGCTTATTTCTCATGTCCCAGGAGCAGGCCCGTCGGCCATTATCCGAATCCGCGATTAAGGTTGGCATTCCCTCGGAATGGAATGAGTGGGTGCGAACTGGCATACAGACGCCCTACGGGTTTGGAAGTTACCGTCTGACAATCGAGGTCGATGACCCGGATGAGGTATACAGCATTCATGTGCCTAGCGCTCGCACTTCGTCGGAGCTGTATATTAACGGCAGGCGGATGGCCTCTTCCGGTCGTCCGGCGAGTACGGAGCAGGAGTATCGGGCGGAAAATTTGCCCTACACCGCGACCTTTATGGCGGACGAGCAACGTACAATCGAGCTGGTCATTCAGGTTGCCAATTATTCCGACCCGCGAAGCGGCGGACTTGTGCGATCACTTAAATTCGGAACGGACGAAGCGATCTATCGTGAAAGGCAGCTCTCCCTGGCGACACAATATCTGATCGCCGCTGCGCTTATCATGCAGGCAGCTTACCTGATCATCTTTTTTATGATCGAACGGAAGCCATTTTGGTTATACTTTGCCCTCGTTATTTTAAGTTATACCACCATCATGTTAAACAGCAGCGATGATAAATTATTGCATCAATGGGTGCAGATTTCCTATGCCTGGGGCTACAAAATTTTATGTCTGTCCCTAACCGTATTGATGTATTCGCTGCTCCGAATGACCATCGATCAGATGTCAGCGGCATGGCGGGTTCCTGTCATGCGAGTCTACAGTGTGTTGGCCGTCATCGGCCTCGTTGCAAGCATTGCGTTGCCGCCCCAGAACAGCGATGCCTTGCAGTACGCTATCTTTCTGTGCGCTGCGCCGGTGATCTTGATTCTAACCGTGTCTGCGCTACGCAAGTCGGTGCGGGGCATGACAAACAGTTTGCTGCAATTTCTGGCTTTTTTGGCGTTTGCCAATCAAATATTTTGGTGGCTGTTATTAATCTATACCGGTACCAAAACCATGTCGTACCCCTTTGATCTGATTTTGGCTATGATTCTGTTATCTTCGATCTGGATTAAGCGCTACTACGTCATGTATACCGAGCAGAGGGAGCTTGCCGCGAAGCTGGAAGAGATCAACCGGAGAAAAGATGAGTTTTTGGCCAATACGTCCCATGAGCTGCGAAATCCGCTGCATGGGATGATCAGCATGTCCCAGGTTGTGTTGGAGCGCGAGAGGGAGATCATCAGCGATACCAGCATCCACGAATTGGATACGATCTTGAAAGTCGGTCGTCGAATGTCGCTTATGCTGCATGATCTGCTCGACACTGAACGATTGAAGGATAACAGTCTACGGCTTCAGTTAACAGGTGTTGCCCTGCAGCCGGTCGTCAGTGGAGTAATAGACATGGTTCGATTTATAGCTGACGGCAAGCCGATTATTTTAAAAAATCAAGTGTCCGAAGAGTTCCCGAATATTCTGGCCGATGAGAACCGTCTCATTCAGATATTATTTAATTTGCTTCATAATGCAGTGAAATTCACGCACCAAGGCGAGATCGTTGTAGGGGCGCATACGGAGAAGAACAGAGCGGTTATCACCGTATCGGATACAGGCGTGGGCATAGATAAGGAGATACTGCCTCGAATCTTTGAGCCCTACGAGCAAGCCTCGATAAACGGCTATGAGGGCGGCTTCGGCCTCGGGCTGAGCATATGCAAACAGTTGGTTGAAATTCATGGAGGATCGATCGAGGTGCACTCCGTTCCCGATCAAGGCTCTCGGTTTATTTTTACGATGGCGCTTGATCAAGGTGTTGAGGCGAAGGGGGCTGAAGCACAGACCGCGCTTGCCAGCTTGGTTTCTGTCCAGAAAGCGAATCAGGAATATGGGAAACCGATCGACTTTGTCCCAACTATAAATGCAGAGACGGTCCAGGCACAGCCGACCGCACGCAATATGAAGGATAGGCCTCGCATATTGGCTGTAGACGACGACTCTTTGAACTTGAAGGTGCTCGTATCCCTGCTTTCCGGCGATGCGTATGAGGTGACGACCGTTACAAGTGGTGACGACGCCTTGGCGATGCTTCTGAAACGGTCATGGGACCTTGTCATTACAGACATTATGATGCCGAGAATGACAGGGTATGAGCTTACGAGGCGAATACGAGAGCGATATACGATGTCTGATCTGCCAGTGCTGGTGCTGACTGCTCGTACAAGGCCGGAGGATATTGAGCAAGGCTTCCTGGCAGGCGCCAATGATTATGTCACCAAGCCGGTTAATGCCAGAGAGTTGCGCGTCAGAGTGCAGGCTCTGACTGAGCTCACCAGCTCGTCGCGAGAACGTATACGCATGGAGGTGGCGTGGCTGCAGGCGCAAATCGAGCCTCATTTTTTCTTCAACACTTTAAATTCGATTGCTGCCTTGCATGCGGTGGATCCCGGGCAGATGCTGCTGCTGATTGAACATTTGGCCAATTATTTGCGAGAAAAGTTCAAGTTCCAGAGTGTTGGCGATTTGGTCAGTTTGAGAGATGAGCTCAAGTTGGTGCGCTCCTACTTGTTCATTGAGCAGACCAGATTTGACTGGTTGCGCGTGGAATGGGAGATAGAAGACGGTCTGGAGCTGCGAATTCCGCCTTATTCGATTCAGCCTCTTGTGGAGAATGCGATCCGTCACGGTTTGATAAGGCGCAGAGAAAACGCTACGGTTCGGATCAAGATCGCAAAGCAAGAAGACGGAGTCGTAATATCGGTTATCGACAACGGAATAGGTATGGAGAAGGAAAAAGCGGATGTCCTGCTGAAATCCGGTGCCGGCCAAGGTATCGCTTTGCGCAATATAGACCTTCGGCTTAATCGGTTGTACGGAGCCGGTCTTAACAATGTTAGCGAACCGGGTGTGGGGACGACTGTATCTTTTAAAATATAGGAAAGAAAGTACATCATTTCGCCACGCTTCTTTCTCTATATTCTCGGAATGAAACGCGTTGCGCCGCCAAAGGATGGCGTAGCCGTCCTCCTTGCCTACAAGAAAGCATAGGAGTTTGCTCATGCTTCTACATACGTTTCTCCGGACGAAACGATAGTGTCTGTAGGAGGACACTGCAGTCATAGTAAGTCGTAGCAAGTTATAGCAATTCATATCAATTCGTAACAAGGCATTGCAAGTCGTGGCAAGTCGTAGCAAGTCGTAAAAAGCCATTGCAAGTCATGAAGAGAATAGGGGGGAAATCTCCCTCTAATCTCGCTTCTATACCGGATTTTGCAGCTTTAAGGGGAAATCCTCCCTTTATTCTCCATCAAATGGACGTCTGACCTCAAGTCCACTTGATTTAGAGGGAGAATTTCCCTCTAACACTTCAAAGAACCGAAAGGCTAGTAAATTAAAGGGAGCTTTTCCCCTTATTTACAACAAAAGCATTTAAAAGTTGCCGAGTTTGCCTTGAATGGGAAATTCTTATTGCGATAAAACTTACCTCATACTTCTGAAGCGGTTTTGCTTTGCAAAGCCGGGGGTCGTTCATCTTCGAGAGGCCGAGGGTAGAGGTTTTCTCAAAATATAAGGAAGTATAAGTTTTTTTATACTTGGCATCTATTTCTCGGAATGAAACTTTCCGCGACGCCAAAGGACGGCGACAGTCGTTTCGCCTTGTCGTACGCTAATCAAAAACAGCCCGAAAATCCTGCAACAGGATTTTCGGGCTGTTTGGCCAAATATCGGAAAGTATATGATTTCGCCATACTTTCTCTATATTTCTCGGAAAGTAACGCGCCGCGCCGCCAAAGGACGACGACAGCCGTTTCACCGTGGCTCGGCAGGCATCAGCCTGTCCGATTAAGCTTTGTTGGAGGATCCGAATTCTCTGATCTTGCCGATAACCGTTTGTTTGATAGCTTCGCGGCCCGGGCCGATGAATTTACGCGGATCGTAAACTTCGCCGTCAGCAGCTAGAACCTTGCGAACAGCTGCCGTGAACTCCATTTGGTTCTCGGTGTTTACATTGATCTTAGCTGTGCCAAGAGAGATAGATTTTTTGATATGATCCGTCGGGATGCCAGTGCCGCCATGAAGAACGAGCGGAAGTTTGATCACTTGGCAGATTTCTTCCATTTCTTTAAAGCCCAGGTTCGGCTCGCCTTTGTAAGGACCGTGCACGGAGCCCAGCGCGGGAGCGAGGCAATCGATGCCCGTACGTTGAACAAGCTCGAAGCACTCCTTCGGATCCGCATAAATTACGCCGTCAGCGATAACGTCGTCTTCTTGTCCGCCAACAACGCCCAACTCGGCTTCAACGGAAACGCCTTTGGAATGCGCGTATTCAACGACTTTTTTTGTCGTTTCTACGTTTTCTTCGAACGGGTGGTGGGAAGCATCGATCATAACGGAAGTGAAGCCTGCGTCGATAGCCGCTTTACACTTCTCGAAGCTGGAGCCGTGGTCGAGGTGGATAGCGACCGGAACCGTGATTTTGGATTCTTCGATCAGGGCGCTAACGATAGCCGTAACGACCTTGAAGCCGCCCATATATTTGGCCGCGCCTTCGGATACGCCGAGGATTACCGGAGATTGCTCGGATTGAGCAGCGTCGAGGATCGCTTGCGTCCACTCCAAGTTGTTGATATTGAACTGTCCTACCGCGTAACCTTCTTTAAGCGCTTTGTTCAGCATGTCCTTCATGGATTCCAATGCCATTGTTGATTGCCTCCTACATTGTGTTTTTTAGATCATTGCTCTATGGTCTTGCCGCACTTCCCGATCGGGATACGGTCTGCGGGATCCTTCTTCAGCTTAGTCTCTTCCTCATTGGCATGTTTGCATACCAGCGCGCTAACAAACCAGGCAGTTCCCGGCAGGCTCGTCTTCCAATCTCCTGTCCAATTGTCATTCAATTGTTTATTATACATGATCTCTGCAAATTTAGCCGCAGTTCAGCGTGAAAAAACAAGCATTTCCCTGTAATTTTTGTGTCGGAGCATGTGTAAGCGTTAACTTTAGGTAAATAAAGGATGCAGGAGGTTGCGGCCGTATGAATTTTGTAAAGATGTTCTGGCTAGACGGCAGATGGTTAAATAGAAAAGGCACCCGTAGGCGTGATGCTTCTGTTCGAAGCGTCCAACGTTTATTACGATTGTTTGCGATTTCGTAAAGAGCTGTTATGACGCGTCGCGGTCTCCATGCCCTACTGTCTTAGTCGACGGTTGGAGCACGAAAAAGACGGCTTAACCCCGAATTTCGACCGTTGAGTCCAAAAGTATATTAAATGGTTTGATTCCGGATTAAATTGGGAAGGAAGCAGAGTTGAGACGGAGGTGCCTCTATGAGGAGAGGAATAAAGATATTAGCCGGTGTAGTTGCGTTGGCTCTCATTGGTTATGGCGTACTGGCCATCATGAACCGGCCCATATCCAGGGAGGCCGTTAACGCCAAGATCCAAAAGAGCCTGAACGAGCTGGTGGAAGACGATCCGTTGTTGTCCAGCGTCCTATTGACGATTTACTCCAATGAGACGGGTTACTTCGGACAGTTTGCGGCCGGCACCAAAAATCACGAAACGAAGGAGCCCGTTCATGTCGATAGTCCCTATCATTCCGCCAGCATCGGCAAAACGATGTGCGCCGCGATCTTTGGCAAGCTGGTCGACGAAGGCATCATCAGTTTTGACGATTCCATCGATACGTGGCTGTCGCAGGATACGCTTGAGGGATTATTTGTAATAGAGGGAGTGGATTACAGCCATGAAGTTACATCGAGGCAGCTGCTGAGTCATACTTCGGGAATCGCGGATTACTTCGAAGGGCCTGTCGTTAGAGGGGAGACGATGTTGGAGCGTATAGCCAAGAACCCGGACGAAACGTTTACTCCGCATACCCTGATTGCTTTTACGAGAGATAACCAGGAGCCTGTCGGTCGGCCGGGACAGCAATTCCATTATTCGGATACCGGATACATTTTGCTCGGTCTCATACTGGAAGCCATTGAAGGCAAGCCGTATTCGGACATCCTGGCCGAGCAAATATTCCGTCCCTTGGGTATGGACGACAGCTACCTGATGCTCCATCATGGCGAGCCGTCCGATATCATCGGAATTTATATCAACGGCATTGATTATAGCGGCAAAAAGGCATTATCGGTTGATTGGGCCGGCGGCGGCATTGTTACTACAATGAAGGACTTGTTACTGTTCATGAGGGCACTGGAAGCGGGGGATATCGTGTCCGAGAAAGTGTATGCCGAAATGAGCGACTTTGCACACAAGTACGAGAAGGGGATTTATTACGGTCTGGGAATGATGTATTTCGACTTTAGCGAGCTGTCGTTTCTGCTGGGTTCCATGACCGATTTGTATGGCGGCGTCGGCGCGACGGGGACCTTTATGTTCTATGACGAGAAGAAGGACACCTACTATATGGCCAACTTCGGCTCGCTTGATTACGCCGAGAAGGGAATAGAAGAACTGATAAAAATAAGAATGATATATGATAGAATGAGAGTGGATTAATCGACGTGCATGCTGTTATATAGGAGACTCGAGATGGTTCAATTAGTATGTTCGGATAAGGTGTACGAGAAATTAAGTCGGGAGTTGTCCAGGAACCAAATCGAGATAAACCCGAACAGCGATTGGGCGTTGGTCGAGAAGGGGTATGAATTCCCGGGCGACAAGCTCTGCATCGTATTCGACGGTATCGACTATATGGATGTCATCCGGCTTCTGGTCTCCGGGATTCGGGAGAACGAGCTGAAAACGGATACCCTTGCCGGTATCAGCGAAAATAAATATGCGGTTATGGAGCCGAAGGATGTCAGATATTTGGAAGCAGGCTCTGACGGCATCGTGGCATGCACAAAAACCAACCGATATCATATTCGGGAGACGTTGCAGTATTACGAGAACGTATGGGCAGCCAAAGGGTTTATACGGATCAATAAATCGCAACTTGTCAATCTGCTGCATGTCAAAGAAATCATTCCTTGGTTTAATTCCAGATATATGCTGAGAATGGACAATGGCGCCGAATTGGAAGTATCCAAGATGTTCTCGAAGAAGCTTAGGCACACACTCAACCTATAGGGGAAACGACATGGAAAATATGAACCTGGCAAACGTAATAAAATCGTTTTTTCTCGGTATCGGCATTGGCATAGCACTGCTTATGTATAACCATGAGGCTGTTCCAAGCGACGTTAGGCTGATCAGCGTATTAGCCAGCGGGAGCATCGGTTTCCTCATTGGATTCATGACAGAGTGGATGACGGCGATGCTTCCCATTAGTTTGGCCAAAGCTCGAACCTATTTTTTTATCAATAACCTGATTGCCGTTATCGTGGCTGCTTTCTTTATGGCATTATTAATGATTTTCCCGGGCAGTAGCGTGGATGATAAGGGAGAGCTTGTGCCTGTTTTGGGAATTGTGCTCGGCGTTATATGCGCAGCCAATCTATTCGACTACCTGATGTATAGGAGAACGCAAAGAAAATTGCAATCGTATAAGTCGCAGATGCAGGACAATTGACTTCAATTCAAATGATTTGTATGCTTTGCATAAAGATCGTAACCGCATGATTTGGAAAAAAGATTTCTAAAGTATCCATCATTTTATCGCAAAATGATTGTATTTACGCGCGGGTCTGACTCAATAGAGTTAAGCGAAGTTTAACTCATAAACTGGCAAGCATAAATCCGAAAAATAAACTCGAAAAATAAATCCGTAAACAGGAAAGCCGGAAATCTGGTGATTGTGTCCATCACCAGATTTTCCGGCTTCGTTCGTATTTACTGATTTTGGACCTTCCGCAGCTTATCCCTGTTTGCGAATTGTATTTGGAGAACAACCGAATTGGCGCGTAAATGCGCGGGTGTACGAATAGATATCGGGATAGCCGACGGACAAGGCTATTTCAGTTACGGACAATGAACTTTCTAGAAGTAATTTCTTGCCTTGTTCAAGTCTTGTCTTTATTAAATATTCGGAAGGCGGCATGCCGACTTCCTTGGTAAAAATTTTTGACAGGTATGTTCGGTGCAGGCCTACATACTTCGCCAGATCATCCACGGTGATTTTTTCCGTATAATAGGCATGGATGAAATCCAGGCACTTGCTTACCCATTCGCTTTGCGATTGAGTATAACTTGAACGAGCGTCGGGCAGCAGCTTGCTGAATATACGATACATCAGACTGTACATCGTCATCAGATGTTTACGGCTGTCTCCCTTGCACCACTGAAAAATTTGCTGCAGCAACAACTCCATGTCTTTATCCACTGTGCCCCTCTGATAGGGCTGTTCTTCGGAAAAACCAATCATCGACAATATTTGCCGGGCCTGGTGCCCGTCGAATGTGATCCATGTCATTCGAAGAGGATGCTCTGAATTCACAATTTGATAGGAATAGATCGTATCCGGGAATTTACAAAACATGTCTCTTTTGCCTAACACGACTTTCTCTCCGTTATAGACAAATTCAACATTTCCTTCATGGATGAAATGAATATTGCAATAGGGAGTTTGACGCGGCCCGTTCCGATAATTGGGCTTTGCGATGTTAGTTCCAATACGGACAGGCCATACACCGCCGAGCTCGGCAAAACCATCCGGCTTGTAGTACCACAAATCTATAAACTCCACGGGTGTTTCCTGCATATGGCGCCGCCTCCCACAAGGGCTATTTGAACAAACTACTAAATGCTAAAAATAGACTACTTGTTGATATTTCCTGCTTAGAATAAGTGCGTTATGATTTAGAAGGGTTAAACAATAGTGATTATAAGGGGTTTGTAAATTTCTTATTAATTTATGTTAAGATTTTTTGAATGGAAAAAGGTGCTTGGTTTAGGGTGATTGAGGACGATAAGACAAAAGTCGAACGGAATGAGAAAATGCTTATTAAACATTTCTACAACGTTAAAGACGTGCATTCGCTCTCTGATACCGGATCCGCGTGATTGACTAATATTTTCTTTTAAATTTATAACAGCGTTTACATTTCGTTAATAAAGCAAGCGATTAAATTGCCGAATGAACGTGAACAAAGCGAAACGGTAGAGTGCGGACTGATTGATTGCAGGGAGGTGTAAGCATTCATCAAGGTAGTTCTTTATGAATGACGAGCTTTATCAAAGGATATTGCATATTGCGCAAACGGTCAATCGTTTGGGACGGAGGGAAGCTATTGAGCAGAGGATCATTGGCCAAATGGTCGGTTAAACCGTATCTATATATCTTGCCTATGGTTGTCATCTTTGGGGTGTTTAGCGTATATCCCATGCTACGCACCGTATTTTTATCATTTATGGAAACTAACGCTATCGCGACCCAAATGCAATTTGTCGGTCTTGGCAACTATTCGGACATGACTTCGGACAGGCACTTCTGGAGAGTTGTTGGGAACACGGCCATTTATGGCTTCTCCCAGGTCATTCTCACCTTGGGGCTGGGGCTGCTGTTTGCGGCGGTGGCCAACAGCAATATGGTTAAATTCCGCACTTTATTCCGGCTGTCGGCCTTTTACCCCTATGTGTTGCCCATCGCGGTGGCCGCTATGGTGTGGATCTATCTGTACAATCCTTCTCGCGGCGCCATTAACCTGCTGCTGGACCACCGCATCCAGTGGCTGAATAGCTATGAATACGCCCTGATTGCACTCATTATTGTCTCGGTATGGAAATCGCTAGGATTCAGCTTTTTGCTGATTTTGGCGGGGATGCAGAACATCTCTAAGGAGTATTACGAGGCTGCGGCGCTTGAAACAAACAACCATGTCAAACGTTATTTCATGCTCACACTGCCTATGCTGATGCCCACGCTGTTTGTCGTGTGTCTATTGTGCGTCACCAGTAGCTTCCAATCTATGGATCTCGTTGCGATTATGACCCAGGGCGGTCCAGGCCATTCCTCCAATGTGCTGATGTATTACATCTATCAGGAAGGCATCATCAATCGACGTCTTGGTTACGGCAGTGCCATGAGCACGATATTTCTGCTGGTATTAGTTGCGTTCACAATCGTTTATCTGAAGTTTGGTGAGAGGAGGGTGGAGTATGAGCGCTAAAGCAACAAATGTTGATTGGGACAAAAGCGGCGCGGCGGCCAAACGCAAAAAAATCGCAGCCACTGTGATCGTTAACGCCATTATTCTCGTTGTCAGTCTTTTGTTCCTGTTGCCCTTGGTATGGATCATCATCACCAGTATGAAAGACCAGATGGACGTGCTGAAGCAGCCGCTCGCCATTATCCCGTCGGAGTTTATGTTTGTGGAGAATATGAAGGAGGTGTTGCGCCGCGCGCCCTGGGGTGTTTTTTACAAAAATACGATCATCGTGGCGGTGGGAGTCTTGGTGGCCCAGCTTTGTATCAGCATTCCGGCGGCTTACGCCTTTGCCAGCTTTAAATTCAAGTTCATGAGCTTTTTCTACCTGTTTGTGCTGGCGCGGCTGCTGGTTTCTCCGGAAAGCCTGCTGTTGCCCAACTACCTTACCATCAACGGATTGAATCTGTACAACACCCTGCTTGGCATTGCTCTTCCAAGCATTGCCTCGGCCATTGCCATCATCATATTTCGCGGAGCGTTTCTGGAGATACCAGCCGCACTGAAAGACAGTGCACGCATCGACGGCTGCGGCGACTTCAGGTACATGCTGGTGATAGGCATTCCTACAATAAAATCTCGTATTATCGCGTTTTCGATCACATCACTGGTGTATCAATGGGACAATTATTTCTGGCCCATGGTCATCACCGAATCGGTGCAAAAGCGCACCCTCGCCGTGGGCATGGCCTACTTTGGCATTCAGGCGGAAAGTGCCTCGGAATGGGGACTGACCATGGCGGCGGCGATTCTGGTCGTTTTGCCTCTCTTAGTGGCCTTTGTGTTTTTCCAGCGTCAACTGGTGGACAGTTTCGTCACCTCGGGCATCAAGTAGCCGGCCATTAATAAAGCCCGGGATCTGCGATGCCTGTAACTTGTATTATGCACGTTGGCGTGTGTAATAAAATATCGAATGGAGGAAATCATTCATGAAGAAAAGTTCCTTGGAAAAAAACAGAAGGTTTTCACTGCTCAGCACCTTGTTGTCTCTGACGCTCGTTTTTCTGGCGGGGTGCGGTGACGGCAATTCTGTCGACTCGTCCACTAAATCCCCAAGTGACGGCAAAGCGGTTGAACTGGTCTATTATTTCCCTACCCAAACCTCGGGACCATTGGCCGTTGCTATGGAGGAGATTGTGAAAGAATTCAACGCGGCTAATACCGGAGTCCGCGTGACCGCCACCTTCACCGGCAACTACGATGAAACCATGCAGAAGACCTTGACGGCCATCTCTGGCGGCAATGCCCCGAATGTGGTTCTCAGCGGCTACAGTCTCTCCAACCTGCTCAGCATTGACGCGCTGGTGGATCTGAACACTCTGATCGCCAAAGAGCCGAAGGACTTCCTGGACGATTATATACCGGGCTTCTTCACATTATTCGAATACCCTGGCGATTTGCTGTACGGCATGCCTTTCCAGCACAGCGGCACGATTATGTATTATAACAAAGATATCTTTAAAGCTGCAGGCCTGGACCCTGAGAACCCTCCTGCAAGCTGGAGCGAGTTGAAAGCGGCCACCGAGGTCATCAAGGCCCACGATGCCAGCCTTATACCCTTTGAGTTTATGGGCGACAATTGGATGACCGAGGCTCTTGCGCTCTCCAACGGCGGCGGCGTTCATCAGGATATGGACACCATGTCCCTTGACAATCCCGAACTCATCGAAACCGTCTCTTTTTTCAAAGGTCTGATGGACTCTGGCCTGGCCGAGGATAACACCAGTTACGGCGGCGCAGCGGAGAATTTCCTGGCCGAGACCACCGCTATTATGACCAACTCCAGCGGCTCTTTGGGCAATGTGTCCAAAACCGCGACTTTCGACTGGGGCATTGCCAAACTTCCTGCTGGCGACGGCAAAGACCCTGTTGCCCTCTTGGGCGGAGGCGGCTTCATCATCATCGGCGAGCACCCTCAGGAAAAGATAGATGCCAGCTGGGAGTTTGTGAAATACATGACCAGTCCGGAAGTTTCCGCCAAATGGATGCTAGCCAGCGGGTACTTCGGACCTCGTCAATCTGCCTATGAGCTGCCCGAGATGAAGGCCATGTATGAGGAAAAGCCTCAGTTCGCTACGACATTAGAGTTACTTCCGATCTTGAGAAGCCCTTTTATGGTCACAAGTCATTTCGCCGAAGTGTCCAACACCTTCAAATTGGCGCTGGATGAGAGTTATCTGAACAATGCCGACATCACTGCAACGCTTCAGAAGGCACAGAAAGAAGCTCAAGCCTTTTTGGACAAATAAAATGAAATGACGGAAACCAGCCTCGGGATTCTGGGACTGGTTTTTGTTGTTACAAGCGGCTCGGTCACAAACCCACGATCGAAGGAGCAATGAGATGGAACCGTTTAGCTTTGGTCTATTGGCAGACATACAATATGCAGACCGCCCCATGCGGATGGGGCGGTATTACCGGAACGCCCTGGGTAAAACGCGTCAATGCATGGACAAGTTCAACGGCATGTCGGTGGATTTTTGCGTACACCTGGGAGACCTCATCGACTGGCCCGATCGGCCGGACAAGGGCCGGGAGGCACTGGCCGCCATCATGCCGGTGATGCGCGAATTTCGCGGTCCCATGTATTATCTGTTGGGTAATCACGATGTAGACTCGGTGCCTAGCGCCGAACTGGCCGCATGGTTTGAGATGCCGGGCGGACAAACCTGGTATTCCTTCGATCATAAGGGTGTGCACTTCGTTGCGTTAGACTGTAACTTCAACGCTCAGGGCGTACCCTACCGGCCGGAGGCGAACAAATGGGACGAATGTTACCTGCCACATCCTCAACTACGTTGGCTAGAGGCTGATTTGGCGGCGGCGCAATCGGACGTCGTGGTGTTGATGGTGCACGCGCTGCTGGATGATTTCGAGGACCCCCATGTGATCAAGAACGCCCCCGAGGTGCGCCGCATACTGGAAAACTGCAATAAATCCGTGGTGGTGCTTCAGGGACATATGCACACCGGGCATGAGAGCGTGAAGAACGGCATTGGCTATCACACGTTGCGGTCGATTGTGGACGGACGAACCCGCACCTGTTATTGGGTGGTGGAGGTAGGCCCAGGCGGCATAACAGCCGCGGTGTATGACAGCACACGCAACAATGGACGACCCACTCGGCGAGTATTACTCGAGTATGAATAAGTTAGCTGGAAGATACTTGGATATTAATTCAAATATGGCTTCATGAATGGCTAATCGAGGAGGAAATTATTATGAATAATAAGTTGATCTCCATTCTGCTCACGGGCTTCTTGATTTTCATGCTATTCCCATCTATGCCCGCATCGACCAATGCTTTCGAATCTCAGGAGGGAGCATTGCTGTATCAGGCAAATTTCAATGATTCTATCTGGGGTTTTAGGAGTAAAGCCGACTTGCGAACTCCAAAAGTAGATGTGTCACAGGACGGTTCTTCGGTGACGATTACCGGAGCCGCGGGATCCGGGTACTTCTGGGGCGGTGAAATTCCGAATATGCCGCTTAAGAACAATAATTATACGGTTGAGTTTTCGATTACCCGAAGTACTAATGAAGCTTCGGGAAGCGCGGGCGTCCATACCTTTAACGATTCGCAGAACCTTAACGGCAACGGCGCTTTATCCTATGGCTTTCATACCTTCGGTTCCAGGCAGATGTATGTGGCACGGTATCAAATCGGCAGTCGCGAACAAGGTCCTGAAGGTTATCGTTTTGTTACTTATCCGGACAAGGATACTGTTATCGATCAAGACGGAAGAGCGACCCAATACTTTAAGTATGAGGTAGACGGAGAAACAGGCGTAATCTCCTGTTATATAAGATCGGGCGGCATTTATAAATTTGTCGGGGCTACCCCTGTTCTGGATTTTGGCACCGAGAATTTATCGATGATACTGTTTACATTTGGCACCGACGTTTTTGTGAGGCTTAATGACGTAAAGGTATACGAGGGCTTGTTGGCCCGCGGCGGGATAACGCCTGTTGAAAACGGCGAGCTGCTGCTTGATCTATCAGATTTAACGCAGCCTGCAACCGGCGCGCAGGGAGCAGTATATACGCCAGGTATCTCTCACCAATCTTCCGCTGACATGGCGACCTATTCTTATGACTCGGTTGAAGGCGCAACGATATCGACTTCTAATAAAAGCGTCGTAGGCGAAACGTTATACGGACACTATGTTGCGAACCAAGCTTTATTCGGGGGCTATACCAATCTCTCTCTTAACTCTCGATCCAAATATACCATAACGTATCAAAATAAAATGCCTGTGGACGCAGGTACCGGGCTTCGCATAAGCACCAACGGTTCTTATGTAAGTTCGGCCGGCTTCGAGGACAATCCCGAGGGTAAAGGCACCCTATTGTATGGACAGAATCCTAACGGTTACGCGTCCTACGTCGATTATGACGACGCTATGAAGCAGGATGGCAGTATTTATGTTGACAATGGTTTCAATAATGTGGCTATTGAAATCGACGGCTATCAGATGACCGTTTACATCAACGGAGTCAAGCTTCTTACTGGGGATGTAGGCAAACCGCTGCAAAGACATCTTGAATCCGGATATACCAGCGATGTCCTTGCCTTGGCTATTCAAGATGTCTTTGCCGATACCACCGCTCCGGGCACGGTAAAGTCCGCCATAAAAAACATCAAGGTATACGCCGGTCTTATCATGCAGGACAGCGAGGTCGAAGACACATGGGACAGCGGCATTTCGGACTATACCATTAATGGCAATCCGATCACGGCATATAAAATCGTCTATAACTCGAAATTGGTTTTTTCAAAAGACGCGGCAAACAACGTGCGCGACATGCTCCTGAATAAAACAGGGGCGAATTTAGAGATCGTGCCCGATTCCGAACCAGAAAGCAGCTATGAAATCCTTGTGGGAAGCACATCAAGACAGGCAAGCCGAGACGTTTATACGGCGTACGACAGGCCCAATGTTTATTACACCATTAAGCCCGCGGGAGATAAACTTCTTATCGTAAGCCAAGGCAAGATGTCGGCAGACAAGGCGGAGGACGCATTAGAAGGTTATATTAACGGACTGAGCGGCCTGGAAATAGGAACCGGCCTAGATCTGTCCGGAGATTGCAAAGCTGAGGCGTTTGCGGTGTCTCCCGTCGATACGAATATGAAAGTGATGCAAAGCAATATCTTATTCCCTTCGCCGGAGTTCGTGAACGGTTATTCATTCCAGAAACGCGCAGAACTGGCAGCGGATATCTACCTTGCGACATTGCCGGACATCATTACCTTCAATGAATATTTAAATGATATATCCTATCGGATTACTGATCTAATTAAAGATTATTATACGATTGATAAGGCTCCTTTCGAGAATGTATACGACTTGTCGGGACTGGATGACCCGAGATTAGGGTCCTATCATGAAACTCCGATCGCATACCGTACCGGAAAATATGAGGTCATCGACTCGGGTTACAGGTTTTACGGCGGGGAGCTTGTGTACTTTCATCACCATACATGGGGATTGTTTAAGGAACTGGCGACAGACCGCGTCTTCCTTGTCTCGAACAACCATTATGGCGATCAGTCAATGCCGGGAGGAAAGTTTACATTCTTTGCCGAGCAAACGATCCATAGAGTGAACGAATTGCTGGCTAAGTTCGGAGAGATTCCCGTTATCCTTAGTGGAGACTGGTACTTCTGGAAAGGTCATGCGCCTTATGATCTTGTCATCCAGAACGGATATTTAGATGCGACCGACAACGCACAAGTCCAGTACACCCCGGGATACGGTACATTCCATACTGTTGGCATTGGAGAGACACACAGAGTCAATGAAGATCTGATTTTCTATAATCCAAGCCATTTTACCGCCCTGACTCATAGGGTATATGTAAATGATAGCGCAATTAATGCCTCCGACCATTATCCGGTACTTGTTGACTTAAAGTTCAATGCATACCAGGTTTTCTACGACGCAAACGGCGGGACAGGCGCACCGGCGTCGCAGATGAAGCACAGCGGCGTCAACTTGAGTCTGTCAGGGGGGATCCCGACCCGCGCGGGCTATTACTTCGACGGGTGGGATACCGACAGCTCGGGAACAACCAGAGTATACGATCCGACACAAGTCTATACGGCGGACGCCAGCGTCATCTTGTACGCGGTATGGAAGCCGATCGTTCCCACGACGATAGAGGATGGCTATTATTTCATCACGAACAATACTGACGCAACCAATATGAGCGTAGCTGACTCGAATAACGGCACGCAGTTCACAACCGCCGCGAAGGGAACGGTCAGCTCCAAGGAGCAAATATTCCTGTTCCAGCGGCAAAGCGACGGATCTTACAAGATAACCAATTCCCTCACTGGGAAGGTCATGGAGAATAAGGACGGCGTCCATGTTCTGGCTAATCCGGTAGCCCAGAACGAAAGCAACGATACCGCGGCGCAGCGTTGGTGGATCGTCGAGAACGGTTCGAAATACAACCTGATCAACGCGGGAAGCGGTATATTCCTGGATATCAGCTCCAGTTCGGTCGCGCCGGGGGCCAATATCTTAATGTGGTTCAACTCCGGAAGCGCGAACGGTCTCAACTTCGCCTTGAATCCGGCGGGATTGTCCA
>NZ_BDQX01000077.1 GCF_003112455.1 Paenibacillus agaridevorans | reverse complement strand
CCCTCTTTCAAGATTGTACTTTATTTCCACTAGTACTCTCCAACTTAATTAGGGGGCTTAATAGCTTTAGTGCTGCTGAACAACTCTATATACTCAAAACTCACTCGGTTGATCGCTGCAGTGCTGGTGAACAGCTCTATTCACTCACAAATCTCTCATTTGATCGCTGCAGTGCTGGTGAGCAGCACTATTCACTCATAAATCGCTCATTTGATCGCTGCAGTGCTGTTGAACAGCACTATTCACTCATAAATCGCTCATTTGATCGCTGCAGTGCTGGTGAGCAATTCTATTCACTCGAGACCCTCTCATTCGATCGTTGTAGTGCTGGTGAGCAGCTCTACTCCCTGAAGGATCGCCTGAAAATGCAGCCCCTTCAAAGGAGCTGTTCGCCACCCGTCCGTCACTCCGAGTATTGATCAATCAATGCCTGTGCCTCACTGAACAGCAATACTCTTGCATCCTCCGATATAGAGGCTTGCAAACCCGGATTGTTCAGCTGTTTCTGAAAGTCACGTAGTTTTTTAATCATCTGCTTGATTTGACCTTTATCCAGATGATGCTCAGCCTGGTCAAGGCGTTTACTTAGTTGCTGATACAGAGGCGTTTGCAATGCGCCACTATTTTTGTAGAAATCGAGTTTTTCCCGAAGCAGTGGAATGTTGAAAGCGGGCTTTACGGTCGACATAGACAAAGTATAGCTCAGATTCCCACTACTCGTTTTTAAAGTTAATACCTGCATTCGATATTGAAAAATGTTGAAATCCGTTTGTTCGAGCTGGGTTTCGGCTGCTTCGTCAAAGGTAATTTCAAGCACCACATTTCCGCGAATCAGCTTGACACTGCCAGCTCCCTCCAAAATGTGATCATCTGGTCCGATCATCAATGGGATTCGCTCTTCGAAAGCCTCCTGATGCTGAACGGTAACTGAAATACTATTCTCCGCGAAACTGATTGTTTTATTACCTGCTGTCCCCAAGCTATACTTCATTTCTACATCACCTTGCGCCACATCGCCATGCCCAATCTCCGGCTGAAGGGCCACGCCATCGATGGAGTACACTGGGGTAACAGTGCCGTTTTCATATACTCGACTGCCTGTCATGCTCCTAGTTCCCCAAGACAAATTTCGACTAGTCGCCAAAGATGAGGCTTCTGTCTGACTGGACATCATAATTCCACCCTCTGGGTGCCAGATCAAGCCCAGTCCGAACACTTGCAAATTACCTCTCTGCAGGCCTGCATTAAACGTCGCATAATAATCCGGTCTTCGCAAATAAGTAAATTGCAGCCCGCTCCGATCATCAACCCGTTGATGGTTGAACCGATCGCTAGCTAGATAAGGTAGGGTTTGAATAGCCACAGATCGTTCGTTTTCTGTCGGATAATAGCGATTGAACAGCCTGTTATAAAGGCCGTACGGATTAAAAGAATTATCTCCTCCAAGCTTCAATGCATCCACATTCGGCCAGTTATCTTTTATAATGTCTGCCTTCGCCTGTGCTATTTCAGCTGCTATCTCCTCCTGTGTTCTAACAAACGCGCGAGCGATTGGAAGCTTTTCAGCTAAAGGAATATCCTTCCTTTCGATGCTGCTCGCAGTAGTCCGTCTCGAGGGCGCAGCATTAGGCGTGAAAAATGAACCGTCTGGTTCAAGCACCAAATTGTAAGACAACCAATCAAAAAAAGCGCGTTCTTTCTCTAGAAACGGTTGTTCGAGATCAGTATCTTTAAAGTAATGATAGCCAATCAGATCATTTTGCAGATGAACCCCAAGGTTATACCCCATATCAAATCCATCAGCTTCATAGTAAAATCCTGCTGGACTTATTAACTCGCTCGCCGATTGAGCAAACCTTACACGCATCTGCTGTTCAATTGCAGGATCTGGAAAGTATTCGAGATAAGCCGCTGCAGCCGACCATATCAACGTGAATTGATTCGTGTAGGATCTGCCATAGGTCCACAATTCATTGTCGTTTAACACATGGACAAGCGCCTTCCGGTAAGCCTCCACAACTCGGTTATATAAATCCTCATTAATGGAAGTAAACTCCACATCTTTAGCTTTCGCTTCATTTAACAACCGGACCGTCTGACCTAGAAACTGTACGGCAAACGTAGTACCTGCCAAGTTATACGACTGCCAGCCATACTCGGAAAATGCACCCTCTGGACTTTGCAAGGTCAGCAGATGCTCCAGCACTTCTTCAAGACGAACCTTCACCTCGGGCATCCCGTAATACATATTCCAGGAGGCTGGATTCGTATAAAAATACGTAAACCATAGATGGTTTTCTTGGACCCTGGCATTGTAAGGAAAATTATTGGCAGTACCGCGGTGCACCACAATATCAATAAATCCGCGGTTAGGCTTCTCCAGCCGCACCGCATTGACCACCGTACTGAAATGATAGTAATAATACGGTATTCCACGCCGGTCCTTATTCCAAACACGGGGCGAGATAAAATCCTCATCGGCAAAATCATCCACATCAAGCAAACTAAAATCCGGTGCAGGAACAGGACCAATAGTAGCTGTAGTTAAGACTGCCGGTCCCAGCACCTTGGATTGGTCGCCTTCTGAGCTGGCAACAATATGAAACTCATAGTCCATTTGCGGTCTTAGTCCTGTAAAGGTATACGTTGTCCCTGCTACTGCAGCTACCTCGCTATCATTTTTATATACATGATAGATGATGGCTGAATGGCTGTCCGCTTCCATAATAGACGGCCATGCAATCGTCATCTTATCAGGCCCTGCGGCAGCAGCCGTAATGGATGCACTCGCAGGCCAATTCAGCGCTAGAATAAACGTATCTTTGAATAGGGCACGAGCTTGCACCAGATCAGCATAAGCTGCCTGCAGTTGAGCTGTTGATGAAGTTGAATTGTCTGCTATGACCTGTGCAGCAGAGATGGCATCCATAAAAGCTTGGACCGCCGAAACTGGGTATTCACCTGGATTCGTACCTGCTGACGCATGATCCAGCTCGACTTGTGCCGAGGCTATCTCGTCATGCAGTGCCTGCAGGCTGTTGTCTTCTGCGTAAAGCATTACTTTACCAATCTGAATCGCCCATGTACTTGGATGATTCGTCGTATTTCCAAATATGAGTTTGATATATTTGGTTCCGGCTGGCAAAGACGATGCCGCCCAGCTTACCTCGCTCCAGCCACCTACCTGAGGCAGACTGCTAACTATTTTGCTATAATCCCCAACTGCCGTATAGGTGATATTATCGTTTGAAACCTCGAATGACATATCCCCCGGCAGTTGACCTCCGACGCCTTTATTGTACCATGTTTCCACATGGAAGCCGGTCCAAGCATGTGCGGCTGTATGCGGCACCTCGTAAATCACATAAGCTTCCGCTTCCGAGGTTTTATAAAACCTCGAAGTATCGCCATTATATCTTTCTGGACTACTCGTACTTACTTGAATATTAGCGGTCTTCATAAACACTTTGGAAAAATCTTCGCTTTCATCCACAATCGCCAAGCCTTCAGCCTTTAATACTTGTGCACCATGCAGCATACTCCCTATCAATCCGATAAATATAAATGTCAGTACAACCAGCCACGGAAACGATTTTTGCTGCGGCAGGCTGCTTTGAGCCGAGGTGGAATAACTTGCTAGATATGACATACTTGTTGTCTCCCATCATTCAAATTATTCCTCCCACTCCCAATATCTCTAGTCTCTAATTCTCTAATCTCTAATCGATCTTAATCTCGTACAGATCCTTTGTCATAATTGCATCGGCACTATGATTCACATACCAATTCGTGTACCAATCCTCTACCTGCTTGCCGCCTGATTTCTCCCAATACGCTTGTGCATCAGCCGCTGCCTGCTCCACCGTATATTTGCTTCCGCCAATAAGCGATTGCTGGTACATACTCGTAATTTGTTCTCTTGTATTTGTATTGATCAGCTGCAATTCTTTCGGTATTGTCGGCTTATGCTCACCATGTGTCATTTCCGCAAACGGAGCCTTAGGGTTCAGGTATGCTGCGTCTGCCTGATCCATAATCGCCATATACTCTTGATCGACCGGGTTATTTGGATCTAGCTGGTGCTTAAAGCTGCCGCAATCGCCAAACAAGCCACCGGAAACGAGCATCCGATAATCTGCCATCCAGCCTAGCTCCTTCTGATTCTTCTCTGCATCGATCGGCGTTGGACAACCGCTCTCACCCATTTTATAATGCTCATTTTCAATGCCAAACTGCAGCGTCTTCATCGTAGATTCGCGAACGAGAAAGTCGACATATTTCATTACAGCAACTGGATCCTTTGCGTTCGCGTTAATAGCTGCCGTCCCTTGCACAGGGTTGTTGATAATGGGACCGAATTGGCCGAATTCGCTTGCCGGTAGCGAAATCGCCATCACTTTTGCATCTGGAAGATTAGCCTTAAGCGCAGAGAACGTGGCGTAAGCTTCGCCTCCATTTACCCCATAAAAACCTAGCTTGCCGTTAATGAAATCCTGCTTGGCCTTCTCGCCATTCTTATCTGTCAAAAAGTCCTTATCGATCAGAGCGTTATCATAAAGCTTTTTCAAAAAGTTATTTTTCGCTATACTGTTTTCCCAGGTGCGCACAACAGCGCCATCTTTCACCTTGTATGCAACATCCTGAAACATTTGGTCAATAATCACACCGCCAACCATCGTAACGCCCATCGCTAGCGTATCTGTCTTGCCATTGTTATCCGGGTCCTGCTTAACGAATGCTTCTGCCACCTCATAAAATTCCTCCATCGTCTTCGGAACAGAGAGACTCAGCTTTTCCAGCCAGTCCTGACGGACAAACAAAAGATGGTTCGTCATCAAGCCGTTCAGCCGTGCAAATTCATACATATTGCCGTCCTCGCGAGTCGCTACCTTGCGTAGAATCGGATATTTCTCCAGCAGCGCCTTATATTCAACGCTATGCTCTTCAATTAGATCATTCAGCGGCATAAGCTGCTTCTGAGCAATCAGCTCATTGCGATACGCCGTATCATATTCGAAGATAAGGTCGGGTGCTTTGCTGGAAGCGAACATGACGTTGAACTTTTCCTTCGATTCCCAGCGCGGTACCGGTACAAACTTAACGTTCGCCGGCCCGTTCTCGCTCATCCATTTTGTCCACCGATTGTTTTCGGCCGTCCCTTCTTCTGGAGGCACGGAGCCGCGGTCATATATGGATACGGTAATATTTCCTCGTTCCTCTTTTACCGCTTCCTCTTTATTTTCTTCCTTGGTTTTTTCTTTTCCCCCTGTATTTACATTGCCACCCGAACAGCCAGCAATAAGCAAAGCAAAAACGAGCGTCATTGACAAACCTATTTTCCAACTGAAACGTTTTCCCATTGATAAATCCCCCTAGTAAAATATGAATGCTTACCCTTTAATGGCGCCAATCATAACACCTTTGACAAAATACTTCTGCAGGAACGGATAGATGATGACCATCGGCAAAATCATGACAATAACGCCCGCGGATTTGATCGTCTCTGACGTCATATTCATCACGTCCTCCGGCTGCAGATTCGATAATTCCTGAAGCATCGATTGGCTTCTTATCATTTGCTGTACCATGACGGTTAAATTGTATTTCATAGGATCGTTCAAATAGAGCAGCACATTCATAAATTGATTCCAAAAGCCTACCGCATAAAACAAGGTTAACGCAGCCAGCACCGGCATCGAAAGCGGAAGCACTACTCGTATAAGCAATCTCCATTCATTGCAGCCGTCTATGCGAGCAGCTTCCTCCGTCTCAAGCGGCATACTTTCGAAATACGTTTTGAGCACAAGCATATTAAACACGCTTACAAGCCCCGGCAGCCAAATCGCGCCATAAGAATCAAGCAAGCCAAGTGATTTAATGACCAAATAATTCGGAATAATACCGCCCGAAAATAACATGGTGAACACAACTGCCATCGTGAAGAAGCGCCGTCCATACATATCCCTGCGAGATAGCGGGTAAGCGGCAATGATCGTACATGCCATGCTTAGCGCAGTTCCTACGACCGTGATGACAACATTATTTTTGAAAGCATTCATTATATTCGTTCCGATAAATAGATTTTCATAGGATTTAAACGTGACATTCACTGGCCAAAATACAACCTTGCCCGACATGACGGCTTGCGCATCGCTGAAGGACAACGCCAGTATATGGACAATTGGCAAAATGCAGCTCAAGCCAATCAGCGACAACAGCACATAGTTCATCCCATAAAACAGTTTTTCTCCAAATGTAGGCTTCATGCTGCCCTCCTTACCACAAGCCTTGACCGAAACGGCGAGCTACAGTATTTGTCATGACCACCAGTACAAGACCGATTATAGATTCAAACAATCCCATGGCAGCGGTCAGACTGAATTGCAACTGCTGCAGTCCGATCTTGTATGCATAGGTGCTGATCACTTCGGATATTTCGAATACGGCGGAATTTTGCAACGTATACACCTGATCGAATCCAACCTCCATGACGTTGCCGACTGATAGGATGAATACAATGACGATCGTTGGCGCAATCCCTGGCAGCGTAATATGAAAGATTTGCCTCCACTTGCTCGCTCCATCCATACTAGCCGCTTCATACAAGCTCGGATCGATGGAAGAAAGCGCTGCCAGATAAATAATCGCTCCCCAGCCCATTCCCTTCCAGATACCGGAGCCGATAAAAATGGACAGCCATGAGCCATCCTTATACAAGAAAGCGAATGGTTCTCCAAGCCAGCCTGCAAACAGATCGTTAATAACGCCTTGCGTAGAAAAAATAGTAACGACCATGCCAGATACGATGATCCAGGATAAAAAATGCGGCAAATAAACGAGTGTCTGCACCAACCTCTTAAACCAAGCTCGTCGCGCTTCATTCAGCATGATCGCCAGCATTACTGGGAATGGAAAGCCGATCAGTAGTGAAAGCACACTGAGCACAAACGTGTTTCGAATAATTTGCAGCGTCTGTGGATTGCTGAACAATGTCTTGAATTGACCGATTCCATGCCATGGGCTTCCGAATACGCCGTCCGCAAAGTTATAATCCTTGAAGGCGATGACAAGTCCTCCCATCGGCATGTATTTAAAAAGGATGAAAAACACAATGACAGGGACAAACATGATGAAATAGGGAATGTTTTGTTTGAGCCTCTTCCGGTCGACCCTGCGTTCCTGCTGCCAGTCTGTACGACGGGGCACGGTCTCCTCGGCTGTATCCAAGCGAACCACCTCTTCTTTGATTGGTATGTCGATCGATCATGCTTCCCACTATACGTCCGTATTGCTGTTAACCGCAATCCGCATGATTCCCGCTGTATGCACAATATTCGAAAGCCTCGCTATAGCTGAGAAAGGGGACAGCTAGCCTGCTGTCCCCTTGCACCAATCCACTATTTTCGCCGCCTATGTGATTTTCATATCTACTGTACGCTGTTCATTCTCCTGGAAGCTTTTTCGGTAATCGCCTGGCGTAAAGCCGATGGTCTTCTTAAAAGCACGGATAAATGAAAAAGCATGATTATAGCCGACACGCTCGGCAATACTTTGAATCGAATGATCAGTAGAGTGAAGCAATTTTTGAGCATGCGAAATTCTTACTTCCGTCAAGTAATCCACGAACTTTTCACCGGTCTCTTCTTTGAACAAGTGGCTCAAGTATTTCGGACTAAGCTGGAAACTGGCGCTCAAAAAATTAAGTGACAATTGGGAATCTGCATGATGCTCCTCAATAAATTGCTTTACATTCTGCATGGTGGCTGAATAGGTTCGATCACTGCGCAATTTCATAAACTCCTGTTCAGCTCTTTCCATTAGACTAAATAACTGCTCCTCCACCTCTTGCAGCGTATCTGCTTCATTCAAAACAGCGTGTATGCGAGGCAGCAGCTCTTGATCCCATATTTTCCGATAATCACTGCTTAACGTATAGATATCTGCCGACAATTGATAGATCAAGTAGTTCAGTAAATACCATGTATCTTCTTTGATTAACAGTTGCTCCTTCAGCTTGCCGATCAGATCATGATAGGTCGTTCTCCACTCCGCATCCTGACGTTTAAACTGAGTTGCAAGCTGTTGAACCTGAATCATATTCGCGACGGGATTCAAGTCATCCGGATTAGGCATATCCCAATACCCGATCAAACGGCCGCCGCCCAGCGAAGACTTATACTGCAATACTTCTAGAGACCTTTCATAGGCATGCTGAATATGTTCAACCCGCTCTGCTGCTTCTCCCATTCCAAAGGTAATCGTAAAGTTCAACTGTTCGTTTATCCATGTTAGAATCTTTTCAACCGCTTCTCTTATTGCATGTTCATTCTGATCAGATTTATTCACTACGGCAACCCAGAGATTCGGAAGCGCCCAATCACCCTCCGATTCAAGCCGATGCTCACCCATAACCTCATTAAACACATTCATAATGACAAACTTGTGCAAGGACTGATCACGGCGGCTGTATTGCTTCTGAAAGTCAGCATATTTATCAATTTCAGCAACAATAATCGTATGCTCGCATGCTCGAAGAGACCAACCGAATAACTGCTCAATCTCCGGCAAACCCTTGCTTACCGCTTCAAATTGTCCATCCAGCAGCGCCTTGAGACTTAGCTTCTTTTTATGCTTCAAATGCTCCTCCCTTTGCTGTATAAAATCGTCTGTCTCTTCAATCATTTTGTCGAGCGCAGATTCAATATAGGAAAACTCATCCTTATCCGCTCGATTGAACAAATGCTTCGCTCTCTTCGTCGCATAATGCTCAATTTGCTCCGTTAGCTTAAGAATGGGCTTATAATTTTTGCGAGAAATATAAGTAATATATAGCGCTGACCCTATGACTGCAGCAATCCCAACAATCCACAGCATGTACATAAGGATAGATGTATATTGCAAATAACGATTGCCGCGCATTTCTGTATGCAGCTGCCAGCCTGTCTTTTCTGAAACGACCTTGGCGTTGGTATCCTGAACCATCGTATTATTGGGAGCATCAGAATGAGTTGTTATCCCCTCAAAGATTTGATTATTCTGGTCGGCAAGCTGTACGGATACAATTTTCGACCCGGCAATATCTTGAACCAGATTCAATATTTTATTAACGTTAATATTAATAACCACCAGGCCTTGATCGCCGTTCAAAACTGGATAAGGACGGACGAGCGAAACGACATTTTTTGGATTCTGATTCTTGAATGTCCGATATTGGCGCTGGCCTGACCATGAGCCGTAATTCGCTGCACCTTGATAAGCTTCAACCAATGACTTGTCTTCAAATTCGTCCAGTGTAGTGGACGTGTCGTTGCTAATGACTTTATGATCCGACCAGCGAACCATATATATTGAATCAATCAAAGCGTTTTCAACTGCGAAATCGGTCAATCTTTTTGCTGGCACAACTGTCGATTTCAGCACATCATCCTTAGAGGCTGTAAAAAAGCTCTGCAGCTCCCGACTGCTTGTCAAATTGGAATCCAGCATACGCAGAAATTGATACTCTGTATTGTCCAAAGCATTATCCACCATCTGCAACACATGCTGCGCCGAGCCTTGATCCATCGCCTTAGCCGCACTTTTCGTAATTTCCGCTACACTAAAAACAAAAATCGTTACCAATAAAGAAATGACTATAAAAAACACTGGCAAATAGGAAAACAATAGCTTCGTATACCATGTTCTTTTCATTTGCGGCCCCTTCTCTCCGTTGTTCGATGCTATGTTTCTCCTGCCAGTGTGTGCATTCGTTAATCAAATTCCCGCTTAACCCTCACCTGATAGCTCATCATGCTTTAAGCTTTCCACAAGCATGAGCAGCACCATCGATTGGCCGTATGCCATAGGCGTAATAGGAATGTCTCGGTAAACCTGCAAGGATCTCCCCAGCCCTGTGCCATAAGAGACGCCATGAACGACACCCTGCTCGTCAATTTGGCGCAAAACCGCTTTATAGGCCTTTACCGCGACTGGCTTGTATGCAGCAGGCAGCATATTTTTGCGAATGGCCTTAAGAATCCCATACGCAAAACCGGCTGTGGCAGAGGTTTCCTCATATGAGGCTGGATCATCAAGCAGCGTATGCCACATGCCTGACTTCGCTTGAACGTCCTGCAGCTTCTGGATTTGACGTTCCAGCGAGGAAAGCAGAAACCACTGAACACCTTGCGGCAGCTCCGCCATCTCCAAATAATCAACCAAGCCCGCCGTGTACCACGCATTGCCTCTTCCCCACAGTGCCCGAGAATAATGATGCTTATCTACAAACGTCCATCCATGGAAGAACAAGCCCGTTACTGGATCGGTCAAATATTTTAGATGCACCAGAAATTGCCGTATACTTTCTTGAATGTAATCGTCTCGCTTATCGATCTGACCCATGCGGCAAACAAATAATACGGTCATGTATAAAGTATCGTCCCATAACTGTCCTTCATTTAGATGCCCGGTCCCAACATGCTGGAAGCCGTTTTCTTCTGTACGGGGCAGCTCGTTCATCGCATATTCCACCCATTCCTTGCAAAGCGCTAAATAATCAGCTCTTCCAGTTTCCTCGTATACATAAGTAAGCGTAAGCATCGGACACATCGTATTAATATTTTTCTCTGGCAGCCCCTCTTGAATCCGCCGATCATACCACTCAATGAGATACTCTAAAATCTCTCTTTTTCCCGTTTCTTTATAGTACAAATACAGTGAAAATAAACCGACGCCTTGCGGCCATTCCCAGTTCTCCATGGAAATAATGCCAATAGGACAGCTCTCTTGAACGGTCCCCCCGCGTAATTCCTTCATCTGCTCAATGACACGCTCAATTCTATTATAACTGGCTTCTTTCGTCTCTTGCGCTTCTAACATGATCATGTACTCTCCTTACCCTTTTGTATTGAACCCATATGACAAACAAATATAAGCAAGCGTATGTGAGATGCTCCCAAAGCGCAATAAACAGATTTCCGATTATGCACAATCCTCCAAAAGCCTCGTATATTCTAGCGTTGAGCGGCTTACTCTATACAAATAGCTTGTCGAAAAGATAGTTATATTGAGTAGTAGAAAAAGGGGGCATACCAAAAGAAGCTGTCCCAAAGTCATGAATGACTGGGACAGCTTCTTTTGCTGGGTGGGCAAACAGCTCGTTCACGAGCAATATCACTATAGTGCTGGTGACCAGCTCTATTCACTCGAAACCCGCTCGTTCGATCATAGTATCGGAGTTTTTCAAAAATCGAGTGACTTTCCAATACGTGAAAATACGCCATGCCCACTCAAACGGTCCCATTTTAAATATTCTCAGCCATACAGCACTAAAAATAAATTGAACGACGTAAATGGCTGCACACAAGTAAAATGTTTGAATATATGTTAAATTCGCTGTCAAGTTGAATAGCTTGCCTGCTATCAAAATTAAAGCCGTTTGTCCGCTTTCTGTAGAGCTCCAGCTAGTAGGGACATACCTGTACATAACCCGTCATCTCCGGCATAATTGCGTCTTGCCCGTTAGGAATGAAGTCATTCGGTGTCAAAAGACGATCCCGATAAAACTCCCCGTTTAAATGGTTCGTAATGGCTTTAAACCCTTTGCGCAAATGTCCGGTTATGAGCTGACACGAATGATTCGTGAGCGGTTTACACTTACGGAGCTCCTTGTAACTTTTCATGTACATAACAGGTTGAATAGCGGGATGTTGTAGAACAAGAATAAGGAAAGCATGGATCTCGACTACAGTTAAACTGGAGATCTGGCGGAATGATCAAAATAGCCTATGATGCCCGGCACAGCGTTTACGGTCTATATTAAAGCAACTAGAGGAGCATCCTTGGCTGCTTCTTTCTTAATTTTCGCCGATAGACCCGTTAAGCTGAACCGTATCACAAGTAGAGCGGAATTATAGGATAGGAAGCGGAACTCTTCATAGCGGACTAAGGAGTCTAATGCGTATATGCTGTTACTTCCCGATTTCGTCGTCCGCGCGGTTGCGGTACTCGGACGGACTCGTGCCGGTCATGGACTTGAATACCCGGCTCAAATAATAGGGGTCCTCGTATCCGACCGCGTTGCCGATTTCTTTCAGCGTGAGCGGCGGGGTGTGGCGAAGTAATTCCATCACTTTCTCGATCCGCAATCGTGCGATAAATTCGGTCGGAGGAAGGTTTTTTGCTTTTTTGAAGATGGCGCTCAGGTAGGGCAGGGTAATGCCGAATTGCTTGGCAACCGCCTATTCCCCGTCTATGTATCTAAAAAAGCAGGATTGGGGGAACCCGTATCCTGCTTTCATATGTGTTATATGTTTTCTAGTGTACTAAATTATCCAAATCAGGCTGCAATTTGTTCCTCAGAACATACAGAATGATGGCCCCAACAAGGAATGCAACAACATCCGCAATGACGAGTGACCAAACTACCCCGTGAAAGCCGTTCATCCGGTTGGCTATATAAAGTACAGGAATCAGAGTAATTCCTTGTATAACAGACATAACAAACGCGGCGGTTCCTTGAGCTGTTGCTTGGAAGATTCCTATAAAAAGCGTAGTCATTCCTGTAACGAACAAGGATAAGAATGTCACATGTAGAACGTAGCTCCCCATCTGGATTAATTGCGGGTCATTCGTGAATAAACCAATCAAGTGGTCGGAGACCAGATAGACGATGACGCCGAATACGACTGCTAACGCAACAATTGCTTTGATTGTAAAACCAATTGTATGCTTCATGCGTAACTTATTAGCTGTAAAAGAAAAAGCAATCAACGGCACGACTCCCTCGCATAAGCCCATTAGAATAAACTCAGGAAATTGCAGTAAACGTGAGGATATCCCGTAAGCCGCTACAGCCGAATCCCCATATTCAATAAGATAGTGGTTTAAGATGAGTGACATAGCACCCAAGAAGATACTCATAATAAAGACAGGGACGCCGATTTTGAATACATTGCTTAGAATCTCCTTGGAAGCCTTAAACCATTTTACGGAGATAGATAAAAATTTGCTCTTATTCCCAATGTGAAAGGCAAAGAATACACTCGCAACCAAGTTAGAAATGACCGTAGCAGACGCAACCCCGATTACGTCCCAATGGAAGACGAAGATGACTATTGCATCGAGAATAATATTAACCACAACACTGAGAATCATACCGACCATTGATGTGATGGCTGCATCCTCCGAGCGGACGATATTCTCCAGCGTAAAGAATAATACGACGAATGGTGAACCTATAAGCATAATTGTGACAAAGTCCTTCGTGAATCCGAAGGAGTCATACGTTGCCCCCAAACTATGAACGATTGGATCAATCAACGGAAGGCCGACGGCCATCACGATAAGCCCGAGGACTAAACTACTGTAAAAGGCGAATGAAGACACATGCTTTACATCATCGTATCTTTTCTCTCCTAGCAAACGGGAGATGAATGTACCGCTACCCATGCCAATCCAGTTACCTAACGCCATAATGGCTGCGAATAACGGTAAGGTTAGTGCGAGTGCGGTTAACATGGCTGTATTGCCAAGTGTACCAAGGAAGTAGGCATTCAAGATGGAATATATGACACTCATTGACGTACCTAGCATCATCGGTACAGCGAAGTGTGCGACAGCTTTTGCTACTGGTGCTTTTTCAAAGTAATGGAGGTTTTCTGCATCCATGTGGGTCACCACTTTCTTTAATTTTCATCTAACAGTGTTAGTTTGAACCTTACAGTGTTAGATGATATCATGAGCTTATGAACATGTAAAGAGTAAACTTGCACTGTTAGATAGAAGGGAGGATAACGATGAAGAAGAAGCAGCAACCACAGATTTCGGAGAATAAGATTTTGGAAACCTCGTGGGAGCTCCTGGGAGAGGATGGCATTGAGAAATTCAGCTTGAGACGATTAGCCGACCGGCTTGGAATTCAGGCTCCCTCCCTGTACTGGTACTTCAAGAGCAAGCAGAATCTCTACCAGCGTCTGGCCAACCAGGTATCGAAAACGATTCTGGAGGAGTTCTACTCCGAGGGGGACTGGAAGGAGCAGCTGATGGGAATTGCGGTAACGGTACGGAGTGTACTCAGTCGTTATCCCTGCTCCACGCAACTCATGATGATGACGCTACCCCACGAACCGGACATCATCCGGTTCACAAACCGTATGCTGCTCTGCGTAGAATCGACGCCGCTTGAGCAAGAGCAGAAAATACAAGTGATTACTACGCTTGTGAACTATGTTTACTATTTCGTCCTAGACGATTATCAGCATGAGCGCAATGTCTCCGTTATCCTTAAGGAGGACCCGGGAGCAGTACCGGGTGAGGAGATGATTGGCCTTCTGGACACTATGAGCGAGACGGAAGCGGGACTGTTCCGGAAGATGTTCAAGAGCGGGCTATTTGAGCTGATGGGGACAGATGGGGCATTTGAGTTCGGCTTGAAGCTGATTCTGCTTGGGATTGAGCAGGTGATAAAGGAACAGGAGAAGTAGAATGTAAAAACCGCTCATATGTTTATTGGATGGGCGAATTTGATGAGGCTTATAGTTTATTCGCGCAAAAGTTTGCCCTATAGATGATACGGCGAACCGTACCATAAGTGACGGCGAAATTTTTCGCAGTTAGGGTGTTGAAGGAGAACCTTACCATAAGTGACGGCGAAAAATGGGGTCTAGAAAATAAAAAGCATGGGAGCGAGTCTCTGAGACTTTTGGTCTCAGAGGCTTCTTAGGATACTTCGAACGCGATCAGCCGAGCATCTTGCACTCGCGTGCCAGTGACTGCTGATTCAATCTTCATTTGACATCAGCCACCCCATATGTTTAAATGATTAAACCAATAAACGAAAGATGGAGATAACGTGTATGAACCAAGAGTATGAGCAAATGGTACAACAATTCAAAAATTATGTTCCTCTGCTTGATGCATTAAAAGACGAAAAACGTCATGCCATTATTCTGCTGCTTGCCCAACATAAGTCCGGACTTAATGTGAATACGATAGCAGAACATATCCAATTGTCCAGACCTGCGATCTCTCACCATTTGAAAGTGTTAAGGCAGGCAGGCTTTGTTGATTATGACAAAAGGAATGTAGAGAACTATTATGTGTTGACGATCCGTAAACCGCTTGAACAACTTAAATTATTAATTGCGACTATTGAAGCTCAATGCAGCCAATCCTGATTGGTAAAGAGCAGAGTTAAAAATAGTTGCTTGCTTTGTTGTCATTTGGTTTATATGTTTGAACCAATGAACATAGGAGAGGTGTTGTCGATGAAATCGATGGTCATTGAGAAATACGGAAAAAGTGTCCCCTTAGTGTTGAAAGAACGTCCGATGCCAGTTCTCGGTGAACATGATGTGCTGGTGGGCATTCGCGCCGCAAGTCTGAATCCCATTGACCATAAAATAAAAGCGGGAAAATTAAAGCTTCTATTGCATTATGAGATGCCTTTAATCTTGGGAAATGATTTTTCCGGTGTTGTTATCAAGGCTGGAGACAAAGTTGATCAATTTAAACCTGGGGATGAAGTATACGGAAGACCGCGAAAGAACAGGATCGGAACGTTAGCGGAGTATATAGCAGTTCATCAGGATGACATTTCTCTGAAGCCGACGAATCTTAGCTTTGAAGAGGCTGCATCCATACCGCTGGTCGGATTGACCGCTTATCAAGCCTTCCATGATATTCTCAAATTACAAAAAGGCCAAAAGATTCTCATTCATGCCGGTTCCGGAGGCGTAGGAACGTTTGCGATTCAGTTGGCCAAATCAATGGGGGCATATGTAGCGACTACAGTCGGCGAAAAAGGCTATGATCTGGTTAAATCATTGGGGGCCGATCAAATCATCAATTATAGAAAAGATGATTTTGAACAACTGTTGGAGGGATATGATGCCGTTTTGGATACTTTAGGTGGTGATGTTTTGAAAAAATCATTTCGTGTATTGAAGCCGGGGGGCAAAATCGTGTCTGTTTCCGGCCTTCCGAATGCCCGATTTGGCAAGGAGGCGCGTTTGGGGCGGTTGAAGACCATTCTTTTATCGCTTGTCAGTCACAAGCTTACAGCACTCGAGAAAAAGACTCAGACGCGCTACCATTTCTTGTTTATGAAGCCTGACGGAGCGCAACTGAAGAAGATTAAGGAGCTAATGGAAAAAGAGCGTATTATTCCTGTTATTGATCGGGTGTTTAAGTTTGCGGAAGCACCACAAGCCTTGGAATATCTTGAAGGCGGAAGAGCTAAAGGAAAGGTAGTCATATCCATATCGCCGAACCCATAATATTCCATAATCTCCCTTGTTGTAGGCTTTGTTTTAGCCATTGGATGGTTTAAGAGAGGGGCTGGCAGGCATGGGCAACAGGTTGCTTCGTCAAACGAAAGGGGAAATCTCGATAAGATCCGCCGAGCTCTATTAGATGGGCGAAAGATCAGATTTCATTATTCATTCCGATATCGAATTCGTGAGGAAGCCTGAAAAATTCTAGAACGCTACTGACATAATGTTGTAAGTAGCGTTCTTTTATAATCGGTCATGTAAACGTAAACGAGAGAGATAAGTAAAAAGTATGTTTTGAAACGGCTGGGGGCACAGCTCAATCTACTATTACTAGGAAGAAGGATATCTTGTGAATTTCGCTTCTGTACGCATCATTACAGATGACGTGGATCGTCTCGTCGAGTTTATGAGGGATAAGCAGAAGTGAGGTGGGAATGAAGTTGCGCGAGAAGGAGAAGGAGATCGCGTAGGACAGTTCTGGAGGCGCAGCTTCCATTTCGTATATTCTACATGTGGGCAAGACTCCTGAAGGAGAAGGCCACATAAGAATATTCAACTAACGGGAGTCAATAGCACCACGACATGAAGTCAGTCCGTTTTTTACAATCAACAAGATTGACATAGAAACTATAATGGTGATTGTAAGGTGTTGGGCATTTATTATAAAAATATGAGTCTGGAGGAACATTGAAATGGAACTAACTCACACTCGCATATTAGTGGATTGCTTTAAAGAATGTTTTATATTTTATCGGGATGTAATGGGATTTGAACCTATATGGGGCACGGAAGAGGGCAGATATGCTGATTTCAATGCAGGAAATACCACGCTAGCTCTTTTTGATAGAAAGTCCATGGCTGATGCAATCAACGAGGCTTATTCTGTAAACGATCAATTTAATGATCGTATCGTACTTGTGTTTCAGGTGAAGGATGTAGACAAGTCATTTCTGGAGCTGAAAGAAAAAATTAAATTTTTATCGGAGCCGATTTCTAGACAATATGGGATAAGGAGTGTGAACTTCAGAGATCCCGCAGGAAACTTAATCGAGTTATATCATGAAATCCCGATGGAGTAAGGGGAGATTGATAAGGAAGTTCTATTTTTTTGAGAATGACGAGATTCCAAACCATCCTAGACTAGGTCTTAATCTTACCCTAAGCCAAGAAAACGAGGATACGGATACATTTGGACCATCTAGTGAACATATTCAACAAGTTATTTTTTATATGTATGTTGAGGATGTTTATAGGCTCATCCAAAAGATGACAAATACAAATAGAGATGCCGAGGTTCTAATCGAACCCGAAGAGACTTTCTGGGGGGACATAAGAGCAAGATTAAAGGATCCATTCGGATACTTATGGGATGTTGCTCAAAAAGTGCATGTTTGAAAGAGTTCAACAGGTTTTCCGGTAATAGGAGACGGTAGTACAATACAAGATAAAGAATAAAACCTTTCATTAAGAAGCAAACTAGAATTAATAGCTTTTAAAGGGAGGTACTTATGCATCCCGATAGAAAAAATCTAAAAATGCCTCAAGAATCCATTCTAACGGAGAACGATAGTTGAATACCGATAACAAGGCCGCCAATTACTTCGGTGGCCTTCTGTGCATATTAAGAAAACAAGATCATCTGTGGAATAAGTAGCAGACCTCTTAGATGTCATGTTTGCTAAAACTTTGATAGTATATAATGAGTTCAAATTTGGCGGTGAGATTAATATTGTCTACAAGAAGGAGGCATGAATGAAACTAGCTTTTTATCTAGACACACATGGAACGTGTGTAGGTCAATTGAGTGATGAACTATTACCATTAGAAGAAGTAGCAGAAACATGGCAGTTTCCGTATGATATCATTGTTGTCTGGCGTGTGTTACCTGAAAGTTATGGCCGAAAAACATTTAGACGCTTTGATAGCAATGATAATACTTTAGCGTTAGACATGAGCATTACCTATGAACGGTATCAACTGATGTCTAAAAATGAACAACGTGAGGCATTAGGGATTTATCTCTATACTTATATGTCGGAGTCTGTTGCTAAATATAAGAAGTATGCAGATAAGGAAACGCAAAATCAATTTTTAGCTAAGATAAAAAGTTGGATGTTGGAAAACAATTGGCTAGATGGAAAGGTAAATCAAGCACGGGAACTTCTTACGCAGAATATGGGACTTTATGAAGTCAGCCAACAATTGCAAATGCCGTTAGAAGAAGTTGAGTATATCCTTCTCCGTATGAATGATTATGAGCAGGCAGACGTTCATCCTGATAATATTGTAGCCGGAAAAGCTCCGCCCTATCAGTTGTAAGAAGGCTGTGAGGGGATATGAGGCCCCTCTACTCTATAAGCAAATCAACGAAGGAGCTGGCCGCGGCAGCTCCTTTCGTCATTTTCGCCGATAGCCCCGTTAAGCTGAGCCGTACCACAAGTAGCGGCAAGTTTTTTAAAAATCGCGCTGAGGGCTTGGAACGGAGCCTGGAAGGACATGGGTTGAAGAGCGGTCACGCGCAGCAGCGAAGATGGAGCAAACGGACTTTTGCAAGCTTCTTGGAATTACAAATTTCAAAATAACGGAGGGTTATAAATGAAGTACTTTTACGGAGTATTATCTCTTTTGGGACTCGTCTTGCCCTATTCGCAATTTATCCCCTGGGTCGTGCGCAACGGCCTCGATCTATCTCTCCTATTTGAAGCCATAACCAGTACTCGTATCGGAGCTTTTGCATGGATGGATGTTTTAGTTACCGCGATCGTGCTTATGGGATTCATTCTGTTAGAAGGCACCAGAAAGAGAATGAAATATTTATGGCTGCCGATTGCAGGTACGCTACTGGTAGGTCCTTCACTGGGTCTTCCCTTGTTTTTGTTTCTTCGACAATTACACTTGGAGAAAAACATTCTAAAATAGCATCAAAAATGGGAACGGAAACATGGTTAAACGAATCAGTTTAAAATGTTCGGCATTTCTTGAACGTCATGGTTCCATCGACGCAGCAAAGAATGTAAGCTCGGATACAGAGGCATGGATCGTGGGGAGACTTTCCACAAGTAACGGCAAACAAAAGCTTTAGCTCCGTATTGAATTGAACTCCTTATAACCGTGTTGCATCAGGGCCGCCTAATTAACCGTCTGACGGGGCGTACTTCCCCACGTCCGTCTCGAATGTCGCTCCGCTCTCTTGGTCCAGCTCCACGTGGGTGGTTCCGCGATCGTCGGTCAGCACGATCAGTATCGACCCGACGACAGGGACGCGGTCGGCGCTGGTGCGCATGTATGCTGAGACGACACGAGGAGCACCGTCAACGATATAATGTACCTCAACCGTGAAAATCGGGAGATTAAAGAGCCAACTATTAGTAAAATTCAAGGCGGTCAACGTTCCGATGCATGACAAACCCTCCTTGCGGAGCCGCTCGATGTCCACCTGACGCCGCCGGGCGTGGGCGATAGAGCCGGGCAACCGCAGGAGTGTAATGGCGGCCCATAGGGCGAAGCTAGCTCCGACGACGGCGCCGAGCTCTAGGGGGATCGTCTGCGATGTCGCTATGGCCTCGAGGTCAAAGGGGCGAGACAGGTCGCTTGTCAGTGTCCAGAACAGGAGGATTCCCGCGACTGCTGCGAGCCCTCCTGTTACCGATAGCGTCGCGAACAGGCCGGCCACCCTGGTCTGCCCGAACTGCTCAATCGATCTCGAGTACGCTGTAGCGGTCATACTGATTGCCACGAACAGCAGCAAAACGGCGACCCCAACTGTGACCGGATGACCGAGCACCATGCTAATCGCCGGTGTTGGCGCCATGCCGAGCAGTGCGCCGAACGGCACGGAGCCTGTCAGCGCCCACAGTACAGCGGCTGTAAGCAGCCACGGCATCAGCGGAGCCGCGCGTCCGACGCGACGTCCCGGCGGGAGCATAGTCATCCGTCCGTTCTTATCCGTAGTGGAGAACAGCGGCAGCGTCTCGATATGTTCTTGCTGCCCGTGCTTCTGCTGACCCTCAGCAGTATCCCTCATTGGCATCGCCCTCCCGAGAAAACTACCCGCACCCTGAGCGGCGAAGGGGGATTCCCCGCGGCGCGGCCAGGATGAATAACTATAAAATTTTTATCTATATTTTACCACTATAAGGTTACCTGCTGTAAATACCCCCAAGCCGACATGCATTTCAATATGGCGTAACGGGAGATTAATTTAATAGTGAATCTAGCATCTCTCTTGAAACTAGGTTATTATTGGAAGAATTAATTGTGAGGGGAGATGCAGATGTCGGACATACAGGCAATTGTATTAGACTTGGACGGAACTTTGCTCGGCAACGACAAATCCATATCACCTAGAAATTATCAGACTGTTAAAAGGTGTTATGATTCTGGAATTCATATTATCGTTGCCACGGCGCGACCGCCTAGAGCTGCTAATCGATTTGTGAAGAATTTTCCTTTTGTAGACTACTTGGTTTATTACAATGGTGCTCTAATAACATGCAAGTCTAAGCAAACTCAGCGGCACATTAGTATCCCAATGGAGATTAGCCAACAGATTAACAATTTCATCGAGTTACATGCACCTCAATCGATAATTTCATACGAGGTCAATGACTCATGGTATACGTGTACACCAATTCCCGACTCGCAACTCGGTCATTTCGGTATCCGTCCAAATGATCATAAACCCCCGGTTGTTGATAAGGATTTCATTAGTTCACTATCCCCAACCAAAATATTGGTTCATGGATACAGCAGATGGAGGGACGTTATTGAGCAATTCGGCGACCATGTGAATGTAATCGCAACCGATAGAGGAGTATTGGTTCAAATCATGCAAAAATCAGCCTCAAAGGAAGAAGCCGTGCAATGGGTACTTAATGATATCGGGGTGAAGTCAGAACATGTAATGGTATTCGGGGATGACTTTAACGATTTAGGACTATTCCATAAGTGCGGATATCCGATCGCTATGGAAAACGCGATAATTGAGCTAAAAAATTGTGCAAAACACATTACCGAATCAAATGATAACGATGGTGTTGCTGTTGCTCTTGAGAAATTTGTGGTGTAATCAATTGCTGATAATGATTCACCTAACGGGACACAGCACTACCTCGATGCGCTTATATCTGCGGACGGATGCAAAAAGTGATGAGCAAGGAAAGGACGCCGATGCAAAATCGGTATGTCATACGCTTCAAAAGAGAAGGGGCTTCCTTTCAGCACCAAGTGGTCAGTGGCGCGATATTCGAGCCGCTTGGCGGCGAATTTCGCCGTGTGGATATCCTCCTGTTCGGCCAAATCCTCGAAAGCGGGATCCATTGCAAACCGATCCGCCGCTTCGTGGTGCAAGAACAACTGTTTCGCGCTGTTGCCGCTGTTCTTCATTGGTTTATCGTAAACCGACATTCCGGCATTCATCGTATTGACAAACCCGACCGCGCCTGTCCCCCTATGACGACGACAAAAACGATCTTCTCTTCCTAGCGGAACCTCTAAAAATCAAAGAGGCATCCCCTCTTTGCAAATTCAAGCAGATGTCTTCGTTTTTTTATCCCTTGACGCGGGGCTGGAGAGCTCAGGGACACGATAGTTAAATCATCGATAATAAGGCCGCCGATTACTTCGGTGGCCTTATTGAATTAAGCTTTGTTTATTTAAGCAAAAACTAAGACGGAATGTTCATAGCGGTCTGAATATTTTTTAGATCAAGCTGAATTTGCTCCGGAATATGGTAGGGATGGTATTGGCCCCGCTGCATCATGTAGTTTGTTATCTTTTCATGGGAGTCTATAGCTTCGTCGAGCTGTTTCATCAAAATTTGCTTGATTTCGGGGGTGGCACATTCGGTTACGGCCATGGCGTAGTTTCTGACTCCGCTCTTGGCGTTCATCAAAAAATCCATTGCGATCACGTCGTCGGTCAGCGTATGAAGCCCTGTCATGTGTTCTAGTAGGGTATTCATGTTTCTATCCTCCTTTTAAGTTAGAGTCACTTTAGACAGCACTCCACCAAGCTCCTGAAGCTGCTGCTGTGATAATTGCACATCTTGCTGCAAAATTTGCTTGAGCTCCGGGTCGGTTACCAGAGCTTGCATGGTTTTGGATTTGGTCATGCAAACGGTCTTGAACGCAGCCATCTCATGAACCTCCAGCATCTCATGCAAAGCGTAATTGGAATTCATTCGGATTGTCCTCCCCTGTATTTACCCATATTCAGGGCTTTAAGATGACTTTGATGCAATCGTCCGTTTTCGTATCGAACACTTCATAGCCGCGCTTGGCATCGCCGAGCGGAATGACGTGCGTAACAATGTCTCCAGGGTCTACTTTGCCTGACGTAACCAGCTCATACATATACGGCATGTAGTGAATGACCGGAGCTTGTCCGGAACGGATATTCACGTTGCGCTGCATGATGTCGCCGAGCGGGAATCCGTTATAGCGTCCGCCGTATACCCCAGTGACTTGGATGGTCCCGCCTTTGCGGACAGCCTGAGACGCAATGATAAATGCGCTCATGGTGCCGCCTTGCAGTTTCAAACCGCTGGCTAGAAATTCGAGATCGCTCATCTTGCCGTCCATTCCTACCGCATCAATCACGACATCGGCGCCGCCTTTGGTCATTTCCTTGAGATTGTTGCCAATATTTTTATCCTGTTCGAAGTTTACGATTTCCACATTGTTTGTTCGTTTCGCATGCTGTAAGCGATAATCGACATAGTCGACGGCGATGACCCTCTTTGCTCCCTTCAGCCAGCAGAATTTCTGGGCCAGAAGTCCGACCGGACCGCAGCCGAGCACGATGACCGTATCTCCATTCTTGACGCCGGCGTTATCTACGCTCCAGAATGCCGTCGTCATGGCATCGGCGATCAAGCTTAGCTTTTCGTCTGGTTGCTCGCAGTTTTCTGGAATCTTGAAGTGGGTGAAATTAGCAAACGGAACTCGTAAATACTCGGCTTGCCCGCCAGGGTAACCACCGGTTGTTCCGGAGTAGCCGAAATATGCACCCATATCCCCATGTTCGTTCGAATTGTCGCATTGGCTTTCCAGCTGATTCTTACAATAAAAACATTCTCCGCAAGCGATGTTGAAAGGGATGATCACCCTGTCGCCTTTCTTTACCTTGGTCACTCCAGGGCCTACTTCTTCAACAATCCCCATCGGTTCATGCCCGATGACATAGTTTTCCTGAAGGTTAGGGATCATCCCGTGAATTAGGTGAAGGTCCGAACCGCAAATGGCGGAACTGGTGACTCTTACGATCATATCGTCCGGTTTCTCAATCTTCGGATCCGGTACCTCTTTGACCACGACATTTTTAATCCCCTGATACGTTACCGCCTTCATGCATTATGTCCTCCAATATGTTCATCTGGGGTCCGATCAAACATCCCTTTACGCGACGTATCATCCGGGAACAAATTCATCTGCCCGATCATCACCGTATTTTTCGCTGAAAGCTGATCGAGTTGGTACTGTTCGTTCAGCTCGTAAGGATGGAACCATTTTTTGCGAATCATAAGCTCCGTGATTTCTTGGTGCAGTGCAATCCCCTGCATAAGATGATTGCGCAGCAGCGCTCTTACATCGGGAGAAGCCGTTTCCGTCAGGGCGATGGATAAATTTCGCACGCCTTCCTTGGCCCGAATAAGGAAGTCCATTGCAAATGTCATATCTGCCATCTCTGGCATATTTAATGAATTAATCGGGTCTAAATAATCGGTGTTCATGGGCGCTCCCCTTTAATGAGTAATAGGTGTTGGGCTATTCGGAACAGGCGCTTGGAATGGAGCTCTTGCGTAGATGGCCTGGAGCTCGGCGATCTGTTGCGTGGATAATATGACGTCCTTCTGCATCAACGCTTTGAGCTCTTGGTCAAAAACCAAGCCTTGCATAAGTTTTGACTTAGCGAGGCAGAGCGTTTTGAAGTTTAGCGCTTCATGTAGTTCCATCGATTCGTGTGGCGCTAGAGTTGACATATTCATTGAGGAATTATCCCTTCCTTTCATTTATCAACGTTAGACTTTCCAACGCATTGGAACCCTATTCTGAAATGATTTCCGGAAATGTGGGGTCCGAATATTCCCATGCAGTCGCAAGAATATAAACAAAATCTCAACCGCATACTTATTTCTGTTTAAGTTATTAATCTTTGCTCTAGGAAGGAGGAATCATCTTGCCCAATGAAAACAAAATTGATCTAGCGACCGAAAATGCAAGAAAACCGGCAGAAGGCACACTTCACTCGAGCGGCAATACGCTGGAGCAGCATGCATCCAACGCGGTTTCTGAGGCGCAAACAGCTTTAAATCAGGCGATAAGCTCGATAAGTGAATCTAATGCGGCAACAAATTCACAAGCTTTGGAGACGGCCCGGCAGCAATTGACCCAAGCAGAGGAATTTCTAGATCAAGCGCAAACTTCGGCAAACGCATTACGTCTGCCGGACCAACAATAGAGGCAGTCCCAAAAGTCGTTTTTGGTTTTTTGCCCCCATTTAAATGGTCAAGGCTAACAAAAAGGAGCCTTCAATTCCACTTTAATAGTGGTTTTGAAGGCTTCTTCAATATAATTTTGCGACTGCTCGATGGTCGACTGCACTGAAACACATCACCGTTTACTCGTTGTCCGACATAGGCACGAACTTGCGGGGATCCTGTAAAATTATTTATAATCCAGGCACTTGAACCACATTCAGTCATATAAATAGGTGATAGCAGTTCGAACCTGTTGAGGAGGATTTATACAAGTGATGTTACCGAGTGAAAAGTATTTCGGTAAGTTTGAGGCGGTTTTTTTATTTTACGGAGCTATGCCTACAGGTGTTACTGTTTCTGAAACGGGGCGCATTTTTATTTGCTTTCCGAAATGGGGAGACGACGTTAAATTTACGGTGGCTGAAATCGTTAGCGGCACATTGCAGCCTTATCCTAGTTTAGACGCCAATGTGGTAAGCCCATCGAATATCACAACGTCCTTCGTTAGTGTCCAAAGTGTCGTTGCGGATGGAAAGGGAACGCTTTGGGTACTGGATACGGGGGCTCCTAATTTCTCGGAACCCATCAAAGGGGGGGCGAAGTTAGTCGCTGTAGATTTAAATTCAAATACCATAAGAAGGGTATATACATTTACGGAGGATGTTGTCCTTCCAACCACTTATCTGAATGATGTCCGAGTTGACTTTCGTGTTGGTAAAGCAGGTTATGCGTATATAACGGATTCGTCTTCCCGAGGACCAGGAGCCATTATTGTCGTTGATTTAGAAACCGGTTATGCCTGGAGACGGTTAAACGGGGCAAATTCAACTTCACCCGATCGCTTTTTCTTACCGAAAGTCGAAGGTAAAATCCTGATGAATCGAAACAAAGATGGATCTGCTTCACCATTTAGATTGGCATCCGATGGTATAGCGATTTCCCCGGACGGCAAAATATTGTATTTTTGTCCTCTCTCCAGTCGTCATCTGTACTCGATTTCAACGGATGCCCTAAGAGACCGAACGATACCGGATATGAATTTACTATCTCACGTGAAGTATTGGGGAGAAAAAGGTGCTTCAGATGGAATGATCACCGATGCAAAAGGAAACGTTTACGCTGGAGACTATGAAAACAATAGTATTCGTAAGATATTGCCGAATGGAATAATGGAAACCATCGCACATGATCCGAGAATTTTATGGCCGGATACTTTTTCTATTGGTCCAGATCAATACTTATATTTCATCGTGAACCAATTACATCGGCAGGCAAGATTTCATTATGGAGATGACCTGCGGCAGAAGCCTTATAGTTTACTCCGTATGAAAATAGACGAACCACCTGCCCCTACCTTTTGGTAAATATTTCGCTTTACAAAGTTGACTCTATTTGAATAAAAAATGTATTTTATGACTTTATAGTTATTAAGAATTTGGAGGCTGCCGCTCGGCAGCCTGTTCAGCTTAACGGGAGGCGTAAGGTCAATGAATATTTCCCTCCATAACGGATGAGAAAATACATTTTACCCGGGTAATATTGATTTTTTATTTTTATCCGGGTATAATTTGGCGAGACATTCATAGAGGAGGTCAGCATGAATAATGCTCTAACGCGTTTTTACTGCACGGCATTTTTAGGCGTGCGAGTCGTCGCCAGTGGTTCGTTACAGCACGTTGTTACTACAGTGAAGGATGCTCTGGATGACGGAGACCTCACACAGCTGCTTTTATTTGACGATTCCACGGGGAAGCCGATAGATGTTGATTTTCGCGGAAAGACAGATGATGTGCTCAAACGATTAGGAGAACAGTTTGATGACTTACCCGGTACGGAAATGAATGACCAGCCTACGCGGCGGGTCGGTCGACCCAAGCTGGGGGTTGTTTCCGGTGAGGTTACGTTATTGCCACGGCATTGGGAATGGCTCAAGAGTCAACCTGGAGGGGCGTCGGTAACCTTACGAAAACTCATTGATGAGGCTCGCCGAGCTGGGGATAAACAGAGCAATATCCGAGAGTCACAAGAAGCAACACATAACTTTATGACAGCTATGGCCGGGAACTTCCATCAATACGAAGAAGCTCTACGGGCACTGTATGCTGGTGATTTGGATCGTTTTCACGACTTCATCGATGACTGGGCGCCTGATATCAGAAACCATGTCAAAAGATTAGCCGCTAATGCGTTCTCTAAAGAGCATTAGTGAATGAAAGCGATCGAAGATTCGCGCCTTCTGCCTATGGCAGAACTTCCGATACCGAATTAATTGGAGGAGAACATGATCATGAATATTGTGAAAGTCAACGGAGTTGATTTGGCTTATGACAGTTTCGGTAACGAAAATGACGAGGCTATCATCCTCATCTCCGGGCTTGGAACCCAGATGATTCGATGGACGGTTCCGTTTTGCGAGATATTGGTAGAGCGGGGCTTTCGCGTAATCCGCTTTGACAATCGCGACGTAGGTTGCTCGACACACTTTAACCAATATAGGGCGCTGGATTTTGACGCACTGGCGAATGCGCTCATGTCAGGACAACGAACGGACATCCCTTACACTCTCGATGACATGGCAGGCGACGCTATCGGACTGCTCGACGCCCTTTCAATTGACCGGGCACATTTCGTTGGCAGGTCGATGGGCGGAATGATCGCCCAGATTGCAGCGAGTGCGTACCCTGAACGGGTTTTATCACTCACCTCCATTATGTCTAGTTCCGGTAATCCCACCCTTCCGCAAGCTTCCCCGGATGTCATGGCGATGATGACTAAACCGGCACCGACCCCCTTTGAGGACGAAGCAGGATTTTTGGCGCACAACCTCTCTTTTGCCAAACGCATCGCAGGCACTGGCTATCCATTTGAAGAAGACGCTTATCGGGCACTCATTCTGGAGGAAGCCCAGCGAGCCTACGATCCAGGCAGTGTCGGACGACAAATTGCCGCGATCGCTGTTTCCGGTGACCGTCGTCCGCGGCTGGCGACCATAAAAGTACCAGCGCTTGTCATTCATGGGGTGGACGATCCCCTGTTCGTCCCGGCGTGTGGCGAGGACACGGCTTCTGCAATCCCGGGCGCCGAGCTAATGTTGGTTGACGGCATGGGACACGACTTGCCGCACCAACTGTATAAAGTAATCGCCGATGGCATAGAACGAACGGCTCGTCGCCACTGACACGTTTGTTAAAGTAGCCCCATGTGAACGTATATGTGGAAACGATCGAATAAGCGCCGGTTTCATGATAACATCGTGAGCCGGTTCGGGTTTGGGATAATTCTTACAATGTGGAAAAAATGGGTCATGGTGTTAGGCATTACTTGACGCTGTTGACCCTTTTTTTGTTCTTTCGCCAGCTTCGTATTCGAAGTGTGTTGCAAGCGCGAACTTAAAGATTTCTTTATCTTTCACACAGGGGCTAATCCAGCATGATAGAGTAGTAGCAAAATAGGATACATCAGCCAATGGGAGGCAATTATGAGAAGAACGTTTTCTAGATTTTTAATCACTATAATCATAGTTAGTTTCATTGTTTCACCAGGAGCTATGGTGTCTCATACATACGCTGGGGATGATCCTTGTTATGGGCTTGATCATTGTTTTATATCCACCAATGAAACGGGTACCACAGCTACTTTAGAATGGGAACCAATCGAGGGAGTTCAAAGTTATTCGTTGAAAATAACAATACCTTTTAACTATGATGATACGGATGAAGTAGTCTTAGAAGAGGAGCTAGATATTGATGATCTGCTCTTTGACTCTGAAAAGAACAGATACATATATAATCTGACAGGTCTGAAGTCTGGAACACTACACTATGCTTTGTTAAAATATGGTGAGGGGGATTGGGATTGGTCTCCTCTTTACTTCACTACCCTTACAAGCGTAGAACCACCTGCTAATGTGGAAGTCATAGATATAACCGAGACGAGTGCTACAGTACAATGGATGGATAATCCGGGTCACTCTGAATATTACATTAGCTGGGGTCCTGAGCTTTCGACTTATGTGCGAGACGGTTCTGGTTCATACACGATTGAGAACTTAACGAGTAATACGACCTATACAGTGTCTATCTATGCATTGGTGGGTACTACACTAACTTCTGAGCCTGTTGAAATCTCGTTCACCACAACGGAAGCGGCGATCGTATGGCCTACTGAAGTGAATTTTGAGGCAGAGGATATCACTCATCGGACAGCAACGCTAATATGGGATGAAGTTCAAGGTGCAACGGAATATCACTTATCCAATGGGGATGGCTGGGAGGCGACTGTAACTGATGCTGCCTATCAGCTTACAGGGCTAACGCCGAGTACAAGCTATACCTATAAGCTGACTGCAAGTAATGGAACAAGCACCTCGCAGGAGTTTACCCATACGTTTACTACGGCAATAGCAGCAGTGGACCATGAAACGATAAAGGTAGACATGCTAACACACGACAGTATAAAGCTAACTTTTGATGCTGTTGATGGTGCTGAAAAATATGCTTTTGAAGGTGCTAGATTTTATTCGGACAAGGGAACCAGTATACACATTAATTCGTTGGCTCATCAGACTTCATATACGATAAAGCTCTATGCCGTTCATCCAGGCGGTATAAAATCTGCTCCAACCCTATTTACTTTTACAACACTGGCTCCACCTTTACCAGGTGATGCTAACTTATCTTCTCTGGATTTTAGAGTAGAGTATCAGGAGGGCTTAAACGTCACGCTGGGATGGACTGCATGGATCCCGGATGCTTCCAGTTATGAGTTAATCATCGATGGGGGCGAACCGGAATATTTTGCGCGTGAAGATATGCATTGGTATGCTTTTCATCATCGTTTCACTAAGAGTTTAGCCTTTCGACAAAATGGAACTCATACTGCAAGCCTGCGCGGTGTGAATATGACGGGTAAATCTAAAGCCTATGAACTTACGTTCACCGTAGCAGCTCGTGAAGCCAATCCCACTCAGAGTGTGGTGCCAGTGTCAAAAGTGGGGGAAACGTTAAACGGGTTGGAAAATGTTATAAACAACTTAAACAACACCTTAAGTAACGGAACATGGAGGACTCTCCCTGAAGGTATGAAGCTAGATATTATGAACTCTATTATGAGTATCGTTAATGAAGGATATAATGAAGTGGGCAAAGTTATATTTACTTCTCAAGTAGAAGGGAATATTGCAAAAGCTACAGTAAGTGCTGCTGACGTTGCTTTGGCTGCAGCAGAAAGTAAGGATTATGTGGATCAGGCGAACAAACACTTAAATAAGCTTGGCGCCAATCCCGTCAAACCTGCGGTAGTCCTGGACTTTGAAGACGTTACCCTTCAATCTTCTGAGATTACGCTTGATGCCTCGGCTATGAAGACGCTGCTGGATGCTGGAGTCGAGAGTGTGACAATCAAGTTGAATGGCACACAGGTTTCCATCAATCCAAAGGAGTTTCCAAACGGATTTGAGTTGAATCGCGGGCAGCAGAGTGCGCCGAAGAATGCGTCTAATGGTTCTCCAAATTTTGTATCAGATATACACAGCTTCGAATTTACTGACAACAACGGAGTGCATTCTACTTTTAATAATCCAGTAGGTGTTTCTTTACCAACAAGAGGTTTGGGGAATGTGGATACTGCACTATTAACGGTAGTGAACGTTAGCGAGACTTCATCTGAACAAGGAGACGAACCAACAACGATTATCGGTAATTTTGGAGGAACTTTCAACCCTGCGACAGGTACCGTTGATACGGTGCTACATGGCTTCTCCTCCTATGCTGTTATCGAGAATAAAGTGAATTTCAACGATATGGGTTCGGTGAAATGGGCAGAACGTTCGATTCAGGTTGCTGCTGCCAAGGGGATCGTCGTTGGCGATGGCAAAGGGAACTATAACCCTACAGGCGATGTGACTCGTGCTGAATTTCTGAAGATGCTCGTCACTACATTCCATCTGAAAGCGCCTAAGGCAACGGAGCCGTTCATCGACGTGAACGATTCGGATTGGTTCTCTCCTTATGTTAAGGCTGGATTGAATAGCGGAATCATTGATAGCAGCACAGCATTCAATCCTCGCGCCGCGATTACGCGTGAAGAAATGGCCCAAATGATCGGCAGAGTATTGAGGAACCAGCCTGGAGCCTTCGAGATTGCGAATACAGATGAAATATTGAAGGATTTCCCAGATGCTGCGAGTATCTCCTCCAATATAAAGGATGATCTGGCTTTCACCGTGCTGAAGGGGATCATGGTTGGTAAGGATAATGGTTTTGAGCCAACGGCCAAGACAACACGTGCTGAAGCAGCTGTAATTGTGAAGAGGCTGATTGACCTAAAGTAATTCGTAACCCTATATCTAAAATGAAAGAGCATGGTCTTGCAATGGATCATGCTCTTTTCGCTTTTTTTGCGCTAAGGATGATAAGGAGAACCGTATCACAAGTAGGGCGAAAGGCCTGCAGAATAAGTGCAGGAAGGTGCTATGGTACAAGGCGTTTTGTTAAAGTAAATATGAAGTGGTGAAAAGCTAAAATTGACGATAAAATGAATCATATGAAGTAGTAGGATGGAGCGGGTGATCCTTATTTTAAAAAATACGGGCGGAACTCATTTGAATGTGAGTATAAATCGATGAACATGACCATTTTAGCCACAAAACTGTTTATCCCCGTGCCACGGACAACCGTTGTCCAAAGGCAGCGCCTGATCGATCGGCTAAACGAGGGTCTGGACCGCAAGCTGACCCTCATCTCTGCCTCAGCCGGCTTTGGCAAAACTTCGCTGGTCAGCGAATGGGTCGCTGGTTGTGATCGACCTGTCGCATGGTTGTCGCTGGACGAAGGGGATATCGAATCTGTGCGCTTCCTGTCTCACCTTGTCGCTGCTCTGCAGACGATTGAGGACAATATTGGAAGTGGCACGGTTACTGCACTCAAATCCCCGAATCCACTGTCAATCGAATCGATTCTAATGATCTTGTTGAATGAAATCTCAGCTCTCCCATACAAATTCGTCCTCGTCCTGGACGACTACCATGTTATTGATGCTGAATGGATCGACGATGCTCTCAACTTCCTAATCGCGCATCTCCCTCCACAAATGCACCTTGTCATCGCCACACGCGAAAATCCGCAGCTTCCCCTGGGCCGATTACGCGCCCGGAGCCATTTGACTGAGCTGCGCGACACCGACCTGCGTTTTATTCCCGGCGAAGCGGCCGCGTTCCTCGATCAGGTCATGGGTCTGAATCTTACGGCCGACGAAATGATGGCGATAGAAACCCGTACCGAAGGCTGGATCGCGGGGCTTCAGCTGGCGGCGCTCTCGATGCAGGGGCGCGAGGATATCCCTACGTTCATTCAGGAATTTGCCGGAGACAATCGGTACATTATGGACTATTTGGTCGAAGAGGTCCTTCAGTGCCAGTCCGACCAGACCCGGAGTTTTTTGCTTCAGACCTCCATTCTCGACCGGTTGCATGGACCGTTATGTGATGCCATCACCGGCCAGGTGGATGGCATAGCGCGGCTCCAATCCTTGGAGCGAGGCAACTTCTTTGTCGTTGCGCTGGATGACAGGCGCCAATGGTATCGTTATCATCACCTCTTCGCCGAGGTTCTCTCTGTCCATTTGAGGTCGGATCAGCCCGATCAGGTGGCTGCATTACATCAGCGCGCAAGCATATGGTTCGAACGGCATGGCTTGCCGGACGATGCGATCCGACACGCGCTGGCCGGCAATGATTTCGGGCGGGCGGCAGACTTGATCGAGCTGGCGATACCAGCCTTGCGCAGGAGCAGACAAGAGGCCGTGATGTTGAATTGGCTGAAGAAGCTCCCCGACGAACTGATTCGTTGCAGACCTGTGCTCAGCGTCTGGTATGCCGGGGCGTTGCTGGCCGGAGGCAAATTAGATGCCGTTGAGGTCCGACTGCGAGACGCCGAACAATGGCTTGAGACAGTGGAAGATCAGGGTGAACGACAGCAGGGCAGCCCGGTCAAAATGGTCGTTGTGGACGAAGAGGAATTTCGCCGTCTCCCGGGTTTGATCACCGTGTACCGGGCCGGACTAGCCTTGGTTCTCGGTGATGTGCCCGCCGCCATGAGCTACGCGCGGCGAACGCTCCAACTCGTGCCCGAGGATGACCATCTTCCGCGCGGAGCGGCGACTGCGCTTCTGGGACTCGCATTATGGAGGAACGGGGATCTCGAGGAGGCGCGCCGGATATTTGCCGGTGGCATAGCAAGCGTGCAGCAGGCTGGGGCTATCTCCGACGCGATCAATGGCTCCATCGCTTTGGCCGAAATACGGATCGCACAAGGCCGACTCCGCGAGGCGATGCACATCTATGAGCGGGGATTGCAGCTTGCGGTGGAACATGGCGAGCCTGCTCTGCGGGGGACGGCAGACATTTACGTAGGAATGAGCGAACTTTGTCGCGTGCATGACGATCTGGAAGCCGCCACACGGAACCTGTTAAGAAGCAAGGAGCAGGGTGAGCACACTGGGTTCCCGCAATACCGGTATCGTTGGCGAGTCGCAATGGCACGAATACGGGAGGCCGAAGGGGATTTGAACGACGCGCACGATCTTCTCTGCGAGGCGGAGTCTCTGTATGTGGACGACTTCTTCCTAAATGTACGTCCTATAGCGGCGTTAAAGGCGCGGGTGCGGGTTAAGCAGGGGAGGTTAGGTGAAGCCCTCGATTGGGCACGGGAGCAAGGCCTGTCCGCCAAGGACGATCTTTGCTACCTGCGCGAATTCGAGCACATCATCCTGGCAAGGGTGATTCTGGCCCAATATAGAAGTGACCGTGCGGATCGAACCGTACTTGAGGCGATCGGTCTCTTGGAGCGTCTCCTTCAAGCAGCCGAAGAAGGAGGAAGGACGGGAAGCGCGATCGAAATCCTGGTGTTGCAGGCAATTGCTCGCCATATGCAAGGCGACATCCCTGCAGCGCTTTTGCTTCTGGAACGAGCCTTAACGCTTGCCGAGCAGGAAGACTACGTCCGAATCTTTGCAGACGAAGGCCGGCCAATGGAGGTCCTGCTGGAAGCGGCTGAGCAAGAGGGGATAGCCCCGAACTATGTCCGACGCCTTCTGACGGCATTTGGGAAAGAAGAGGGCAGAATGCTTGCCAAACCGGTTATTCGCGAACCTCTGAGAGAACCGCTAAGCGAACGTGAGCGCGACGTGCTTCGACTGCTCGGAACTGACTTGAGCGGCCCGGATATGGCCCGCGAACTCAGGGTGTCTCTGAACACCTTACGGACCCATACCAAGAACATTTACGAGAAGCTTGAGGTAAATAACCGTCGGGCAGCCGTCCGCCGCGCTGAGGAACTCGATCTATTAAAGTGAGCTTGAATAGTTGAATAGTTCATCCCCCCACGCCCTGGCACAATTGCCGGGCGTTTTTTTATTTTCAGCAAGTCCCTTGTTGAAAAAATCACCACGTCACTCACCACATGTGGTGATGCGGTCTCACCCTATGTACGTGTATTTTTAATTATGCAAGGAACAATTCCACCTCATTGGTCTACGTGAAGAAGCAAGGAAGGCGGCGGCGGTCAAAAATGAGTGAAACACACGGTTCAACAGAGGAACATCACAACCCCGATCTGTATGAAATTCGACTCAAGGGCCACCTTGATGACCGGTGGATTTATAGGTTCGAGGGGCTAAGCCTCACCCACGAAAGCGACGGAACAACCATCCTCACTGTTCAAGTGGTCGATCAGCCCGCATTGCACGGCGTGCTCAGGAAAGTTCGCGATCTCGGCTTGCCTTTGGTCTCGGTCCTCCAGCTTGATCCCAATCAGGCGAATGGTCCGAATAGCAACGAGAACAAATATCCTAATCATTCGAAAAAAAGGAGACAAACCTATGACAACGAATCAACCTACCGCAGTTCTAAAGGGTAGCGAGCATACGCAAACCAATCGGCGAGCCGCTATTACAGCCCCGAATCTTATCCGTTTCGCAGGTATAGCCGCTATGCTGGCAGGGATCCTGTTTATTGTCGTTCAGATGATCCATCCTGCCGATATTCTTTCGTCAGTCAACACCGGTCGATGGGCCATTGTTCACTACTTGGGCGTCGCCATGTGCTTTCTGGGCATGCTCGGCGTAACGGGGATCTACGCAAGGCAAGTGGAGAAGGCCGGTTGGCTCGGTTTGGCCGGTTATCTCCTGTTGAGCATCTTCTATGCGCTCACAATGGCTTTTCAATTCATCGAAGCCTTTGTCTCGCCACCGCTCGCTGCCGAATCGCCAACCTTTGTCGAGGGCATGTTGGGAATTCCAAGCGGCAATGTCGGCGATATCAATGTCGGCTTCCTCGAAACGATCTATTCGGTAACAGGGGGCTTGTATTTGCTCGGCGGGCTGCTGTTCGGCATCGCTACGCTCCGAGCAGGCATCTGTCGCGCTGGGCTGCCGGTCTGCTTACCATTGGGACCCTTCTGCCCCTCCCGCTGTCTTCGCTGATCCACCACCCGTATGATCGGATACTGGCGGTGCCGGTAGGGTTGGGTCTGGCTTGGTTGGGGTACTCGGTCTGGTCCAAACGGCGTGAGAAAGCCTGATATGAGAATAAAAGAGGTCGCGCTCGTAACAACTCGAAGAAACAAAAAGATAAAAGGAAAAATGCATTACACCCGCGCGGAACTGGGACCGTAGAAATGGAGGGATAGGGATGAAAGCAATCGTATACGAGCGGTATGGGCCACCGGATGTCTTGCAGCTGCGGGAGGTCGCCAAGCCGGTAACGCAAGACGACGAGATCCTGATTAAGGTTTATGCGGCAACTGCCGCTGCGGGGGATTGGCGATTACGTAAGGCAGATCCTTTCCTGGCACGGCTGTTCAACGGTTTATGGAGACCGAAACGAATCAAGATTCTTGGATTCGAATTAGCCGGCGTAGTCGAATCGACGGGCAGAAGCGTTACTCGATTCAAGCCAGGAGATGCCGTGTATGCCGCCTGTGGTGCCAGTTTCGGTGCGTACGCCGAATACAAATGCCTGCCGGAGACGGGAAGTGTCGCACCGATGCCGGTGAACATGACGTTCGAGGAGGCTGCCGCGGTTCCGGTCGGCGCCTGTACGGCCTTGCATTTTCTCCGGAAGGGCAACATCCGGCGCGGCAGCAGAGTGCTCGTCTATGGCGCTTCAGGCAGCGTCGGGACATATGCGGTGCAGCTGGCCAAGCATTTCGGCGCGGAAGTGACCGGAGTATGCAGCACATCGAATGTGGAGTTAGTAAGATCGCTCGGTGCCGATTGTATGATCGATTATACGAAAGAACGGTTTTCGGATGGCGGTCCGGCTTACGATATTATTTTCGATACGGTTGGGAAGAGTCCATTCAAGGTTTGCATCAAGCTTCTGACACCTGGAGGGTTCTACTTGCAAGCGGTCCAAGTAAGCCCATTGCTAATCGTTCAAGGTTTATGGATCAACTTGACGAGCAGCAAGAAGGTGATTGGCGAAACAATGAAGGAAAGCGCCGAAGACTTGATTTACTTGAAGGAACTGATCGAGGCCGGCACGTTGCGTTCGGTCGTTGACCGCCGTTATTCGCTGGAGCAAGCGGCGGAAGCTCACCGCTACGTGGAGCAGGGCCATAAAAAAGGCAACGTGGTTTTAAACGTTCGGCAGAATATTATAGATGATTTCTAAGCCACCAAGCTTCCACGATATCAATAGGATCTACGAAGGGCACCCCACTATCGGGTGCCTTATGGTGAACCACACCATAAGTGACGGCGAAATTTTTCGCAGTTAGGGTGTTGAAGGTGAACCTTATGATAAGTGACGGCGAATTTTCTGAGAAAACCAAATTTGGAAATATGTAACCAGAATTATCCTGAGAGTGCAAGGGGTATGATTAGTGATGCATCGGAAAGATAAGGTAACCCCCAATTCTTTACTGATCGTTCTCAATATGCTATATTGATGACTGGAGGGAGATGAAAATGGCGAGAAGTAAGGAGTTTGAAGAGAACGCGGTATTGGATAAAGCGATGAGACTCTTCTGGGAACAGGGTTACGAGAAGACGTCCATGACCGATCTGGTCGAGCGCATGGGAATCCATCGAAGAAGCTTGTATGACACATTTGGAGACAAACATATGTTGTTTCTAAAAGCGATGGATCGTTTTAGCGAGAAAATCAATGCTGAGCTTGAATCTGGAATTAAACGTTCCAAGACTGCAACGGAAGCTCTTCAATTTATATTTGGCTTCATGATTGATGGACAAGCAGACTCGCCTTCCGGCTGTTTAATGGTGAATTCCGCAGTAGAATTGGCAGTACGCGATGCCGATGTTGATGCCAAGCTCATTCAGGCGTTTACAATAGCAGAGCAGCAACTCAAGGAAATTATTCTCTGGGGGCAGCGGGACGGCGAATTCACCACGGATTACCATGCCGGAGAATTGGCGGAATACCTGCATAATGTATGGGTTGGTTTAAGGGCAATGGCAAGAATGTCGGTTGCCAAAGAAAAACTTCACCGTATCGCACATACATCTATGAAACTTTTAGAGAGGTGATGGCTTTTTTTTAATTTAATTAGAACGATCGTTCTCAAAAGGGAACCGAAACTAAAAAGGAGGAACCAGTCAATGTCTAAACAAGAAAAGATGAGAGTTATGGTAATGGACAAATACGGGAAATTCCCGTTCAGATCAACTGAAATTCCAATGCCCGCAGTAGGCGATCACGATGTGCTGGTGGAAATCCATGCGGCCAGCGTGAACCCTCTCGATCTTCTGGTGAGGGACGGTAAAGTACGCATCCTGCAGAAAATCGATATGCCTCATGTATTAGGATATGATTTTGCAGGCATGGTCATTCAAGCGGGACGGAAGGTTAGAAAGTTCAAGGTCGGCGATGAAGTATACGGACGACCAAGCAAGGGCGGAGCCTTCGCTGAATATATCTCCGTGAATGAAGACGATATCGCGCTCAAGCCTCGCAACCTTAACTTTGAGGAAGCGGCGTCCATTCCGTTGGTCGGGCTTACCTCCTATCAAGTATTGCATGAAAAATTGAAACTAAAGGCCGGACAGAAGGTATTGATTCAAGCTGGTTCCGGCGGAGTCGGTACTTTTGCTATCCAACTTGCCAAAGCGATGGGACTTTATGTCGCAACAACGACAAGCGAAGCTGGAGCCAAATTGGTCGAGTCGCTTGGAGCCGATCGAATCATCAATTACAAAACAGAACAATTCGATACGCTGTTACAAGGTTATGATGCCGTTTTCGATACCAAAGGCGGAGAGACTTTAGAGAAGGCCTTTAAAGTTGTCAAAAAGCAAGGTCAAATCGTATCCATCGTAGGGCCGCCCAATGCGCGCTTCGGAGAAGAGGAGAGGGCCGGCTTCGTCAAAATGAATCTATTTCGATTGGTTGCACGGAAGATTACCAAAATAGAGAAAATATATAAGGTCAAGTACAGCTTCCTGTTTATGAAACCAAGCGGCAAACAATTGGAGATCCTTACCGAATGGATCGAATCCGATGAAATAAAGCCCGTTATTGATCGAATTTATCCTTTTGAAGACACCCAGAAAGCGATTGAGCACTCCGAATCGGGCAGAGCAAAAGGGAAGATCATCGTAAAAATCAAGTAATCGCCACTTTAAAACAAACCATGCTAAGGAGCGAGTAATCATGAAAATTTCTGAACAAGTTGCCTTTATCACCGGCGCGAACCGAGGTTTTGGCCGTCATCTGGCTCTTGAACTTGTATCTAGAGGAGCTAAGGTTTATGCCGCGGCTAGAAATCCGGAGTCCATTGACATCCCAGGCGCAATTCCAGTCAAACTGGATATCACTAACCCTCAAGAAGTAGCTGAAGCTGCTGCTACCGCGAAAGATGTAACGATTCTGATTAACAATGCAGGAGTATCAACAGGCGCTTCCTTGTTTGACGGCGATCTCGATCACATCCATCTGGAATTCAATACGCACTTTTTCGGCACCCTATCCATGATTCGGTCTTTCGCACCTATCCTTGCGAATAACGGGGGAGGGTCCATTCTGAATATTCTCTCCGCCTTATCTTGGTTAAGTACGGGAAGCATAGGAGCATATTCGGCTGCGAAGGCGGCAGAGTGGGCACTGACGAACGATCTGCGTATTAGTCTGTATCCTCGGAATATTCGAGTGGCCGGCCTGCATGTTGGATACATGGAGACAGATATGACCTCAAGCGTTAATGCTCCTAAGTCCAACCCTGCGGAGATCGCAAAAATCGCTATTGATGGAATCGAATCCGGAAGCTTTGAGATTCTTGCCGATGATTCGAGCCGCATGATCCAAAGCGGGTTGGCCGGCGGTGTAGCTGCGATTTATCCGAATTTGGCATAACACAACACGAGAGGAGCTTATTAAATGAATAAATTATGGAGTAAAACAAGACTCGGAAGAATGGAATTGTCTAATCGCTTGGCGATGGCGCCCATGACACGCAGCAGAGCGCAAGAGGATGGGACTCCGGGAGAACTAACTTCCCTTTATTATGCCCAAAGAGCATCTATGGGACTTCTTATTACGGAAGGCACGCAGCCTTCCGATGATGGTCAAGGTTATTTAGGATCACCTGGCATCTATACGGATAAGCATATTGAAGGGTGGAGAAAGGTAACGGATGCGGTGCATGAAGCAGGCGGGTTTATGTTTATCCAGCTAATGCATGTCGGTCGTATGTCGCATCCCGACAATACGCCGCATCATCGCCAGCCTGTTGCGCCATCGGCTATCGCCCCCGCTGCGCAGATGTTTACGGCTAAAGGGATGCAGGATGTCCCCGTTCCGCGCGAGTTAAGCGAAGCTGACATTCAAGCGACAATTGAAGACTTCCGCCGGGCAGCTGCGGCAGCGGTTGAAGCCGGTGCGGACGGCGTCGAAATTCACGGAGCCAACGGTTATCTCATCAATCAATTTCTCAGCGAGAATTCGAATAGGCGAACGGATTCATACGGCGGCTCCGTCGAGAATCGCGCTCGTTTCGCGATAGAAGTAACCAAGGCTATCGTTGAAGAGATCGGGGCAGACCGAACAGGTTTCCGGATCTCCCCGGGAACAACGCTTGGAGGCATTGATGAAGGAGAGCAAGGTTCTGAAGTGTATCGTTATCTGGTCAAACAATTAGCCCAATTGGATCTGGCTTACCTTCATGTCATGCATCTCGGCAACGAGGCGCTACTTCGGGAGATCCGTTCCCTATGGCCCAATCCGCTATTAGTCAATCGGGCCGGGCGAGCACTTGAAGACCTTAGCGTCGATCTGGATAATGGCCTTGCGGATGTGGTACCGGTCGGGGTATGGTCATTAGCTAATCCGGACTTCGTCGAACGTCTTAAAGTAGGTTTTCCTTTGAATGAGGCAGACCGCGTAACTTTGTACTTTGGTAACGGAAGCGAGGGTTATACGGATTATCCAACGATGAAAGAATTAAAATCTCAGAACGGATGAGAGTAGCTAAGCAAGGCAAGGCAATCTCTAATGTTGTAGACATTGAAAAAGTCCTCGGTAGCAAGGTGACGACGGTAATCAACCGCTGTCACCTTATTTCATTTTATCGTTTTGCTTCTTCAAGAGGGACATCTGCTACTGTTGGGTGCCCTAAAATTCGCCGTTAGAGTGATACGGTGAGCCTTACCACAAGTGATGGTAAACAGAGTTAGACATGAAATTGTATTAGATAGTTACTACATAAGCAAGCTAATAAGAGAACCGTATCACAAATAGTGGTGAAGCTGAAAATCGAACTGAAGATTGACGAAGTAATGCTATATTTGCAGGAGGAAGCGCAAATACTCGACACACTCGGAGCCCTCTCTAGCAAAAAGGAGCTGACCTAGTTAGGCCAGCTCCAAAATCTTATGATCGCTTCGTTTGAAGGCTCTCTCCTACCGTGCTTCTGCTAAGCAGAGCTTTGCTGACCAAGATCATTACAATGGCCAGACAGAGAAAATAAAGCGGCATCGTAAGCAAAGAATCGTTATGCAAATAGCTCATACCGCTCGTAATCAGGCTGACAAGTAAATAGTAGCCCAGCCCGAATACCGCTCCTGCAGTGCCGACCACATCCTTATACTGAACAAGAGCCAGGCTTAGGCAATTCGGAATCGCCATACCGACGCCGAGCAGCAAAATAAAGAGGCAGGCAACGAAGAAGGCCATCGAGATTGTACTGGACTGAAGTCCGATCAAAACGAGGGCCACTAATATCAAAGCCCCGGCTGAAGCTGTAAGGCAGCCCCAAACAATAATTTTTTCAGCGGTTAGCCGACTTAGAAGCTTCTTGGACAGCATGGCGCCCATAATAGACGACAAGGCCACACAAATGCCAAGCAACCCAAACCAGCCAGGCTCCAGTCCGAAGAAGTCAATAAAAATAAAAGGGGCCTCGGCATAATAGCTAAAAAGAATCCCGTTCATTGCGCCAATCAAAAAGCCGAATGCCCAGATGCGGCCATCTGTAAGCATTTTACGAGCTACCGCAAAGGAGCTAGTCTTTGTAATCGAAGCTGCATCTCGCGTTTCCTGCAAAGAGGTCCACGTATAGGCGAATATGGCAACACTAATCACAATTAAGGTCATAAAGACAGCACGGAATCCGAGCCATTGATCTATCCATCCGCCCAGCAATGGTCCAATAGCCGGAGTGAAGGCGAGTGCGGCAGAAATTTGGGCAAACATGCCATGTCGCTTGTCATCCGGAATGCTCTCCCGCAAAATGGTCTGTGTCACAACAGAGCCTGTACTTGCCCCAAACGCTTGAATAAAACGGCTAACAAGCAACCATTCTGAAGACGGCGAGAAATAACAGCCAAGGCTTCCGATTCCATAGACAGCAATCCCCCACAAAAGAGAAGGTCTGCGGCCAATTAGATCGGATAATCTGCCCCAGAAAAATACGCCTACGGCAAAGCCGAGAAAATAGATACTTAATGTTAATTGAATACGATTGCCGCTGACTTGCAACTGCTCCGCAATATCAGGCAGTGACGGCGTATAGATCGTTTCACTTATTTGCGGAAATCCTACCAATACGATTAACAACAATAATGATGGTGCTGAGATTTTTCGTAACACTTTTGCTTCCCCCTATACTTGCAAAATCTCAATCAAATCATTTATTTGTTGAGATTACGGGATTGGGGGCTTGCACTTGCATAACCTGGAAAATAATAACATTCGAATCAACAACCTTTTCGTTTATAGGGGGGATAATCTTTTTAGCAGTATAACAGGGTTGCTTTATTGCCACAAGCAGGTTTCAGCAGGCTTGTTTTGTAAACTTAGTTCACTAGCTTTAAATAATCGCTAGTCCTCCACATGAATAACAACAAATTCGCCCTAGAAGACGAGCAATATTCGATATTTGCGAATACCCCAATGCATATGTGATGAAATTTTAAAACAGGCTGCCATCCTACACCGGCTGTGAGTGGTTAACCGCCTATCTTTTAAAATTTAAGATATTTAAATAATCTATGCCCGTTTTGCTGATTTGGCATAGTACTCGATGAAAAAATCGCGAAACCTGCGCGCAGCGAGGGATAGGTACCGCTTCTCATGCCATACGATTTGGAAATTACGCTGGCAAACGGGGAACTCAATATGCAGCAAGCTTAGCGTGGAGTTTGGACCGCCGCAATTTCCTACAAGTGCAACGCCAAGCCCGGTCTGGACAAGACTTGCAATGCCGGCAGGCTCGTCGACCCGGCAGACGAAGTTAGGCGATATCCCGGCTTCTTGAAAAAACAAATCGTTCATTTTCTGAAAAGGAAATTCCTCCTTGTATCCGATAAACGGGTCCTCCGCCAGTTCACTTAACCGGATGCTCTTTCTTCCGGCAAACCGGTGTCTTTGGGGAACAGCCAAATAAACCTCTTCCTTCAAGACGGATACCGTGCTAATGTCGGGCCGATCGATTGGCAGCGCCGTAAAGCACAGGTCGACCCCGCCTGCCTCCACTAACTGTGTCATCTCTTCCATTGAAGCCTGTGTAATCTTAAAGTTGACATCCGGATGAAGCGCGAGAAATTCGCCTAGCGCATCCGATAACCGGTCCAGCGTCGATGTCGCGAGGTGAATGCTCCCTTGCTCGAGTCCCGCCAGCTCGGATACTTCTTTCCGTCCTTCTTCCAGTAGGGTGAGTGCCTTCTCGACTTTGTCCAGAAACGCCTTGCCGAACGTATTCAGGCGAATTCGGCCTCCGTGCCGATCGAACAACGGAACCCCTACATCTTGCTCCAGCCTCGAAATCGTCTTGCTCAACGCAGGCTGCGCAATTAACAACTCCTGTGCCGCCTTAGTCATGTGCTCCATCCGGGCAACCGTTCGAAAATACTGCAACTGCAACAATTCCATATGCGTCTCTCCTTTCCCATATACCCGAGTATATAACCTTTATGTTAAAAGATATATTTCTGTTTATCTATACGTAATTGTAAAATAAAACCTGTAGCGAGATCAATTACGATTTTCACTGCACGTTGATAAAATAAACACCATGTTAGATCAACTTATCGCATGGAGCGGGGCATTAAAAACGTTACGGTCATGACGTGACAAAAAGGGATAAACAGGAGGAGGATTGTACGATGAAAGCAGCAGCATTTCGTTTGGTCGGTGGACCCGAGGTTATGGAGGTCATGTCGTTTCCCGATCCGCAGGCCGGTCCAGGGCAAGTCAGGGTCCGGGTAAAAACGGCCGGGGTACAGCATTACGATTGCGGCGTGCGGAGCGGGTGGACTCCACAGGGCGTTGACGTTCAGCTTCCGCAAATTCCGGGCAACGAGTTCGCGGGCATCGTCGATCAAGTGGGAGAAGGGGTTACCGGCCTTGACATAGGCAGCGAGGTGCTCGGCTTCGGGCTATTGAATTGTTACGCCGAATACGTGGTCGTGGGCGCTAAACCAAATCGTAAGTAAGCCCGGCAGTATGACCTGGGAAGAGGCAGGCGGGCTGACAGGCAATGGCCAGGGTGCGTATATCGCCATGAAAGCCATCGGCGTTGGACCGGGCGATACGGTTTTGATCCATGGCGCAGCCGGATCGCTTGGAGCTTTTGCGGTACAGTTGGCGAAGGAGTGGGGGGCCAAAACGATCATCGGCACTGCCAGCGAAAGCAACCATGATTACGTGCGCTCGCTCGGGGCTATCCCGATTACGTACGGAGAGGGACTTGTCGAGCGAGTGCAGGAGCTGGCGCCGAACGGCGTCGATGCCGCTTTCGATACGGCCGGGGCGGAAGCGGTGCGTGCCTCGGTCGAATTAGTGAAGGACAGGAACCGTATTTGTACGTTTGTCGCTTACGACCTTATCGAGGAGCTTGGTCTCCGTGTCATCCGCGGCGAGCGCTCCGCCGCCCGTCTGGCCGAGCTCGTCGATCTGCACAGTAAGGGCAAGCTGCGCATCCATATCCGGCAGACGTTCCCGCTTGAACAGGTCGCGGATGCACACCAACTGATCGAAACAAGGCACGGCCGCGGCAAGATTGTCCTCACTATCGGATAAGGCGAGGCGGAATTACCCAATTCCCCGATTTTAGAAAATTTTTCGAATTGCTTTCGAGGGACTTTAGACTCCTCCTTTAGAATGAAGTTGTAGGCGAGAGAGGCCATACAACCTTAAAGGAGCGAGCGAGAATGAAAAAGAAAAGCAAATTCATCATGATAGGCGCGGCATTGGGCGCCATTACACTATTTACGGCGACGGCTTTCGCGTATAGTCCGAACACGGAAGGTTACGATGCATTTAAAGCGGTGCTGAAAGCGAACCATACGTCGGGAACTGCCATCGAAAGCGCGACATTCAACGGAAACTTTAGCGTTACGGTTGACGGCCAGACGGTGCTGAAGGCGGACGGTTTGGCGAAGATGGGTGAAGCAGGCGGCGAGCACAACGTCAGCGGCGACTTCGACTTCACGATCATGGGTGTCGAACGAAACGCCAGCTTGTTCAGCAGTGGAGACGACAAGGTCTTTCTCGTAGACCGGACGCATGATTTGCATTATCAAGTGATCAACTTTAACGATGAACACGCCGGCGAATATCGAGAATGGTCGGATGAGGAGTTCCAGGATCGTCCGATGAACAAAGCGGAAGAAGCGCTCCTCGATTTCATGGTCGGCGACCTGAAGGACAACTTCAGCGTGGCGGACCTGGCGGACGGCTCGAAAACGATTACGGTCGACATCAGCAAGGAGGACATTCCGCTCCCGATACGTTTACTAATGGACGCGGCATCGGCTGAGGAACGGGTCGGGCGCGCACATGCGCCGGAAGCGCATGCGGGGTGGGAGCAGCTCAGACAGCTTCCCTTCTTCCAAGGACTTGAGGGAATCGACCTGGAAGCGCAATTGCCGGAGTTGACGAAAGACGTTGCCATTGAACATGTGCGGCTGCAAATGACGGTCGATGCGAATAACGAGGTGCAAAGCGTGCAAGGCGAGCTTGAAGTGAGCGGCAAAGATAAGGCGGGCGTCACCCACCGCGTGGAGATGGAAGGCGCAGGTGACGTGAGCGGCATCAATGCCACGACGCCGGATGCGTATGACCCTGCCGGCAAGCCCGTGGAAATGATCGACGCGGCAACTTTCGACGATCGCAGCTAACACAATTGACCTCGGGAGGACCATGCGAATATGTTCAAAGTGAACGATCTGACGAAGGTCTACCCCGGCGGTCGCGGGATCCAAGGGCTGAACCTCACCGTGCATGCCGGTGAGGTTGTCGCCTTATTGGGACCCAATGGCGCCGGGAAGACGACGGCGATGCAGGCGATGGCCGGCTGGCTCGGGACAGACCGCGGGGAAGCGTGCTGGAACGGCGCCTCGGTCGCCGAACGGCCCGAGCTGACGAGGCCATACATGGGCCTGATGATCGGAGAGCCGTCTCCGTACCTCTATCTGACGGGATATGACTATCTGAGATGTTACCATAAGCTATACCCGGGTGTCGACGAAGCCCGCATCCGGCAGACGCTGGAGCTCGTGGGCATGACGAAGCACCGGGACCTTAAGATCAAGAAGTATTCCACCGGCATGAAGCAGCGGCTCGAGCTGGCCAGCGTGCTGCTTCATCGGCCCAAGCTGCTGCTGCTCGATGAGCCGTTCTCGGGCATGGACATTGAGGGTAGGCGAGAGATTGCGTTGATGCTGCGCGGCCTCGTGGCTGACACGGGGATGAGCGTCATTGTGTCGTCGCATCAGGTGCACGACATCGAGGACTGGATTACGCATGCTTGCATTGTTTACGAAGGGCGGCATATCCATACGGCGGGTATCGTGCAGGTTCGGGAGTCGTTTGCGGGCGTGGAGGACTATTATTTGCATCATCTCGCACAGGAAAGGAGCGGGGGCGTATGATCGCGCAGATGAATTACCTTGCCGCAGAGGAGCTGCTCAAGCTGTTCCGCGGGGGCAAGCTGAAGGTTCTGCTGCTTCTCTCCTTCATCATTGGCGTTCTCTTCGTCTTTATCGGTGACAGCCTTGGACTGGAGGATAACCTCCCGCTGACGGCAATCGAGCTGCTGCTTGCGGTCGTGCTCCCTTTTCTTATGGTGGCGTTAGGCAGCGACCTAATGGTCGGCGAAAGCAAGGGAACGATCAAGCATGCGCTGAAGCTGCCGATCAGCCGGGAGTTTCTCTTCCTGGGGAAATTGTTCGCGGGGTGGGCGGCCGCTGCTTTCATCGTATTGTGTATGTTCGTGCCGACATTCGTTGGAGGCTTCATTCTTCACGGCGTGCCTGCGGCTTCCTCGCTTGGGGCGGGTTTAGCGGAGCTTGGCGGCGCGATCCTGTTCAGCGGCTTGTTGCTCGTATTGGCGAATAGCGTGTCTCTATGGGTGGGAAGCAGCGGTGTTGGGCTGGCGGTAAGCGTCGTGCTGTGGATGGCAATGAGCGTCGTCGGATTTCTCGAGCCGCAGCTGAATCGGTTTTTCGTCACGGACTATGCCGATTGGCTGCAGCCGCTCCTGTATGGGGGGAATGCCGGCATGACCATTTCAACGTTGCTATTTATGACAGCCTACTATATTATTGGCACTATATTAGGCTTGCTGGCCTTCCAGAGAAAAGGGTTCTGACGTATGTCCATTCGATTGAAACTCATTTTAACGTATTTATTTGGCACGATACTGACGGCGATTATCATTGCGATGACCGGAGTCGGACTCGTCACGGCGATCCTCTCGTATCTCGCGAGCGGTATCGTGAAGGATCAATCCCCGCATGAAGCGTTCTCTCGCGGCATCGATCTGTTCGTGGACCTGCGCTATGCGGAGCGGTATACGCCGGAGGAACTGACGTCCCCCGCGTTCGCAGCCTCCATTGGCGATCGGCTGCAGCCCTTCGGAGGGTTCCTTGTCGTCCGGCAAGGGGAGCGCTGGGAAAGCTACGGCGCGCTCAGCGAAGGAGAGGCATTTCTGGGGCAGCTGCGGCAGGATGTGTCCACGGCTGGACCAGACAAAGATGGCTTGTTTGTCGCGAGCGAGTGGGAGGAACGCGACTTGCTTTCGATTGCCTATGATTTCCCTGAAATCGACGATCCTTTAACGTATTACCTGATGGCCGACATGACGATTGCAGAGTCCAATACGAGCCGATTCGAGCAATTCGTGCTGCTCGGCATCGCGATTCTAGTCGGTATTATTTTGGTCCCGCTGCTCTGGATCACGACGAAGGATATCGTAAGGCCGCTGCGACAGCTCGAACAGGGCTCCCGGCGCATTGCCGAAGGGGACTTGAACTTCCATTTGGAATCCAAGGCGCGCAACGAAGTGGGAAGCGTCATCCGCTCGTATGAAAAGATGCGCAGCGAGCTGCAGCGGTCGATCGACGTTCAGCTGGCGCTAGAGGAGAATCGCAAGGAGCTGATCTCGAATATTTCGCATGATCTGAAGACGCCGCTGACCTCGATCAAAGGCTATGTAGAGGGGATTCGGGTAGGTGTTGCGAACGATCCGGAGAAGCTGAAGAAGTATATCGACGTGATTTATGCCAAGACGCTCGATATGGACCGGATGATCGACGATCTGTTCCTATTGTCGAAGCTGGATCTCGAGCAAGAGCGTTTCCACCTGGAGACGGTGCCGCTGGAGCCGTTCTATCGGCAGACGATGAGCGAGCTTCAAATGGAATGCGAAAGCGCGGGCGTGCGGTTGACGGGCGAATATGAGGCGGGGCAAGATGATGTTGTGACGATGGATGTACAGAAGATGAGGCGCGTCATGCAGAACATCGTCGGCAATTCGGTGAAATTCATGGACAAGAAAGAGCCCCATATTCACGTTTATTTCGGGCGGCAGTCGGACGATTGGGTATTCGCGGTTACGGATAACGGACCCGGGATGGGCTCGAACGAGCTGGAGCGGATCTTTGATCGTTCCTATCGCGCGGATACGTACCGGAATCAGAACGTGGCCGGCTCCGGATTAGGCCTTGCCATCGTGAAGCAGATTATTGTTAATCATGGCGGAACGATCCATGCGAAAAGCGAACCGGGACAATCCATGACGGTGATGATCAGCATTCCGATGAAACGGGATAGCAACGAAGCGGGGAGAGCGTGAGATGTCGAAGCGGAAAGTGTTAATTGTTGAGGACGATCAAGCGATTGCCGAGCTGGAGCGGGATTTTCTCGAGGTAAATGGCTACGAGGTTACGCTTCGGGCAGACGGCCGGCAAGCGCTTGAAGAAGCGCTGGAACGAGAATACGATCTAATCATTCTGGATGTCATGCTGCCGGGCATGGACGGCTTTGATCTCTTGCGACGGATCCGGGAGACCAAGTTTATTCCGGTGCTCATGGTTTCCGCCCGCAAGGAGGATATCGACAAGATCCGGGGCCTCGGCTTAGGGGCTGACGATTATGTGACAAAACCGTTCAGCCCGACGGAGCTCGTGGCGCGGGTAAAGGCTCATCTCGAACGATATGACCGATTGACCGGTGTCGCGGCAGGCACCGGCCATTCGCATGCCCGGAAGTCGCGCGAGCTTAACATTCGCGAACTCGCGATCCAGGTCGATGCAAGACGGGTAACGCTGCGCGGGGCTGAGGTTGCGATGACGGCAAAAGAATTCGACCTGCTGCTGTTCCTCGCGGAAAACCCGGATCGGGTCTACTCCAAGGAGGCGCTGCTGGACAGGGTCTGGGGGATCGAAAATTATGGCGATACCGCCACGGTCACGGTCCATGTAGGGAAGATCCGGGACAAGATCCAGAAGGACCCGTCGCAGCACCAGTTTATCGAGACCGTATGGGGCGCTGGATATCGCTTCAAGGTGTAAATTTACGCATGAACGGGGATTCGTAATATGCCTATGGAAAATCACATGAATATTTTAGTTGAGAGAACGGACAGTCTTCTTTATTATGCAGAATCAAGCCTTTCGAACGAACAGGGTAAAGGCTGGATCGGCGGGAATGCACCTGACTTCTTTGATGATCGAGATGACCTCATCCACGAAGGTAACCTAAAATATTACTTTTATTTGAGCCTCGTCCATCCCTTTAAACCTGAGAGCATGATTTCGATCTTCATTCCTGAGGACTATGAGGAATATTTGGAAAACAATATTTATCCTAATTGCTCGATAAAGGTGATTGAACATCCGATTTCAACTGAAAGCGTCAAAGATATGTTTACTAACCCAGGTCTTATAAAACATGCAATTTCGGACGGGGCACTAAGCAATGACGAGAAGGCAATGGATCAGTCTTTTTTGATCAAACTAGGCGGAAACCCGAGACTTATACAAAATGAAGATTATTATTATACGAAGCTGAAGGATGAATCATTTTCTTTTTTATTTCAGGTAGATGAAGATGGTTACCCCGAAACTTTGCTTCAAGATGATTACAGTTATCCTTTTGGTTTTGGCTCTCTCTATATTTTCGCCAAGATCGGGACGGATGAGATACAAAATCCAGTAGCAGGTTTTTGGCAATTTTCTTGAATTTCTTCTTTAATTAATCACATTCTTTGATTTTGACATTGTCCAGTATCGTATTTCCCCAAACAGGGAGCAAGCCAGTCTCTCCCGTAAAGCGGCTTCCTGCTAACGAACCGTTATGAAAAAAAGCTCCATCAAAACTACATTCCTCAAACCGGCAATACAACAATAATGCCCCGCGAAAATTGGCGTCGGAAAAACGGCAGCGTATGAACGATACATCGTTCGCTATCGCTTTACTTAAATTGCAGCCTGTAAAATCGCAATCGTTAAATTGTTTGCCGATCCTTGCATGATTTAGCTTTGCTCCTCGGAAAGAACAGTGGCTGAATGTATGATTCACATATCTGCTATCCAGCTTGACCCCGTCAAAGCAACAATTTATAAATGTTGAGGTGTTCAAGCTTGCAGAATAATCGAAACGCGCATAAGACAGATCGGCGCCCTGTACTGTCAGGTATTGTATGGTCTCGGTCAGGGCAACTCCCCGATAATCCTCTAGTCCAGCATCCGTTTTTCCATACGGGGACGATGGGAAGGAGCGGTCTTTTTTATCACAATCACCGAGAATACCCCTGCCTCTATGCCACCTTACTCACGAAGTGAGAGCGAAGGAAGGGGATGAATCGGGAATTTTGTAGGTGAATATAAGCGAACGTATGTGCTATAATTAGGTGGTGTTAACAATTGTATTTCTTGTAGATAGGTGGTGAAACAGGCGATGCTTCATCATAAGGCATTCAAATTTCGTATCTATCCGACTCAAGAGCAGAGCGTGCTCATGCGCAAAACATTGGGCTGCAGCCGCTTCGTGTTTAACCATTTCCTAGAGAAATGGAATCAAACCTATCATACTACAGGTA
>NZ_BDQX01000076.1 GCF_003112455.1 Paenibacillus agaridevorans | reverse complement strand
AACACGATGCGGGATAGTCTGAGGGTTATTTAATCGACAGTCTCTTTTTTCGGGCTACAGCTCCAAAAGTAGCCCCGCGACGCCCTATAACCCGATTTTTTACGGGTTTGCAGCTCAAAAGTAGCCCCGCGACGCCCTGTAACCGAATTTTACGGGTTTCAGCTCCGGAAGTAGCTCCGCGACTGGGTCGGGAGGGGATTGAATGCTGCTCCGAAAGGGCGAATCAGGTTGTGTGTCCGTCACAGTAAACATACATATCCTTATTGAAGAATAACGTCTTACCCGTCCTTTAGGAGGAAGGAACGGATTTTTGAACTCGCACTTATACTGCGTGTCAGCCTAATCCTTTTCTTGTGCTATAATAACGGTGCAACGGTTATTTTAAATATAGCAAGGATTGAATCATACAGATGATCGAGACTATAGTTTGGCAATCAGGCCCTTCGAGCAATATGATTGGCGGCAACGGGCCGGGCAGCAACGCGTCGGACAACAAGACGGGCGGCGAAGCGACGAGCAGCAACGCTACAGGCAATACGATTAGCGGTGCGGCGGTCAGCAACGCACCCGGCAACGTGACTTGTGGCGATACGCCCAGAGGTAAGGCGCAGGCAACGGACCTGGCAAGGAAGGAGCTCACCACAGTCAAGGGGGAACTCTCCACGGCAACGGATGAGCTCTCCACGGCGGCGGACAAGCTGCGTTCTGGCGGGCTGGTGGCCTTTCCCACCGAGACGGTATACGGCCTCGGCGCGGATGCGCGGAGTGACGAAGCTGTCGCAGGCATCTTCGAGGCCAAGGGGCGTCCCTCCGACAACCCGCTGATCGTGCATATCGCGCGCCGGGAGCAGCTCGACGAGCTGACGGTGTCCGTCTCTCCGCTGGAGGAGGCACTTATGACGGCCTTTTGGCCGGGGCCGCTCACGCTCGTGCTGCCCGCCCAAAAAGGCGCGCTCTCGCCGCTGGTGACTGCGGGGCTGTCCACCGTCGCCGTCCGGATGCCGGATCATCCCGTCGCGCTGGATCTGTTGCGGAAGGCCGACTGCCCCGTCGCGGCGCCGAGCGCCAATCGGTCCGGCCGTCCCAGCCCGACGACGGCCGCGCATGTGCTGGAGGATCTCGGAGGCCGCATACACGGTATCGTGGACGGCGGAGCGACCGGCGTTGGGTTGGAGTCTACGGTCGTGCAGCTGGAAGACAACGGCCTTGTCCGCATCCTGCGACCGGGAGGCATAACGTCGGAGCAGCTTCAGGCTGCGCTGCCGGAGGCCGTCGTCATAACCGACGACGAACTGCATGGGGAGTCTGCCCCGCGTTCACCGGGCATGAAGTACACGCATTATGCGCCGCGCGGCGAGCTGACGCTGGTGCGCGGCGACGACCGCGACATCGTGGCGGCCGCCATCCAGCATGCCGTTGAGGACTGCAGTTCCGCCGGTGTCGCGACCGGCGTGCTTGCATTCGATGAACGGGCGGCGCAGTACCAGGCCGATCTCGTCATCGGCATGGGCAGCGAGGCGTTGCCCCAGGAGGCGGCCAAGCGCCTGTACGCCGCGCTGCGCGAGTTCGATGCCGCGGGCATTCAGCGGATCTGGGCGGAAACGCCGGGCCCGGACGGGATCGGCGCTGCGCTTCTCAATCGGATGGTCAAGGCGGCAGGCGGCCGCATCCTACTCGCAAATCCCAGGAATTAGTATGAACGACCTCTTGTCCGCATATGTTGGTTAGAGAATGCGCGGTGGACAAGGGGAGATTGGATTGGGAGATGCGAATCTATTTGCCGGGCAAGTGCTGACGCTGTTGTGCATAGCGGCGGCGCTAGGCTTTGACGCTTTTTCGCTTGGCCTGGGAATCGGGCTTAAGGGAATCAGGGTGCGGGATATTCTGAAGCTGGGCTTCGTGATCGGACTGTTCCACGTCTTGATGCCGATCGGAGGCTTAATGACGGGACACCTTGTCAGCGATATGTTGGGGCAAGTTGCATCGACTGCCGCTGGCGTGCTGCTCATTCTGCTCGGCTGCCATATGATGTACAGCTCGTTCAAGGGCGAAGAGGTGCGGTCTTTCGATCACCGCACGGCCTGGGGGCTGCTGGTGCTTGCGTTCAGCGTCAGCATCGACGCCTTCTCGGTGGGTATTACGCTGGGCATGTTCTCGGCGGATCTGTGGCTGACCATTACTCTGTTCGGATTGATTGGCGGGCTAATGTCTATGCTGGGCTTGTTGCTGGGCAGGAAAGTCGGCGGCAATCTGGGCGAATACGGCGAGGCATTAGGAGGCGCGATTTTGCTCGTATTCGGCGCATTATTTGTCTTTTAACGCAGAAGGGCCCTGAGCCCATACCAATCGAATGAGAAAGGGGAACACAGGGATGAAACGAATATTGTTCGTCTGTACCGGCAACACATGCCGCTCTCCGATGGCCGAGGCGCTGCTGAGAGAGCAAGCGGCCAGGAGAGGCATAACAGTAGCCGTCCGATCCGCCGGCGTGTCCACCGTCGACGGTCTTCCGATCTCCTCTCATGCACTCGAGGCGCTCCGCAGACGGGATATCGCGCATAACGGTTCCTCCCGTGCTTTGACGGCTGAGGCCGTTGCTTGGGCGGATCTCATTTTGACGATGACCACGGGTCATAAGCGAAGCTTGCTTCATGTCCATCCGGATGCGGTGGACAAGACGTATACGCTCAAGGAGTTCGCGGGGGCGGATGCCGCCGTGCTGAAAAATATCGAGGAGCTCGAAAGCCTGTATTCCGACATGCAGATGAAGGGCGCGATTGGACAGCAGTTAACGAGCGAGGAGCGCAGGCGGATGCTGGAGCTGGAGCGAAGCATTCCCAGTTTTGATATCGCCGATCCCTTTGGAGGCGCGTTATCCACCTACGAGAGCTGCTCCGGAGAGATCGAGGATGCGGTCCGCAAGCTGCTCGACAAGCTGTCGGGTCGGAGTCTGATCAAGTGAAAACGGGCGTTCTTCCTCCGAATTCCGGATTGCTTTATATCACGCCATGAGATATGATGAATATACAAACACGGTTTCCGATGTAACTGGCGACGGAAGTGGGTAACCACGGTGGAGCATCGGAATATACGGCCGGTCGCCTGGGCAAAGAGCGTCATGCTGAAAAGCATGTCTGCTCTTTTTTTCGTTTTTTTCAAGATGCAAAAATGCATAAGCTGTCGCTTAGCCGCTTTGCCTTGCCTGTACGGTTGTCGTCCGCGGTCGGCTGTTGTCGAATTCTTAACATAAAGCAGGACAACTCCGATAGAGCTTTTCCCGCCGTAGAGGTATACTAACAGCATGAGGGGATTTGCCTAGTGCAAGGAACCGGGCAAGGAAATTCTGGAGAAGAGGTGTTGGCATTGAAGATTGCGATTGGAGCCGACCATGCGGGCTACCGCTTGAAGGATGTAATCGTTCCGTTATTGGAGTCGCTTGGACACGAGATTGAGGATGTCGGCTGCGACTGCAGCCAGTCCGTGGATTATCCGGATTATGCTATGCCAGTCTGCGAATCGGTTGTCTCGGGCAAAGCCGAGCGCGGCATTTTAATCTGCGGCACGGGCATTGGCATGTCGATTGCCGCGAACAAGGTTCCGGGTATTCGCTGCGCGCTTGTGCATGATTTGTTCTCCGCGCAAGCGACGCGCGAGCATAACGACACAAACGTGCTTGCCATGGGCGAACGTATTATCGGACCGGGCGTAGCCGAAGAGATCGTCAAGGTGTGGCTGTCGACTCCGTTCTCCAACGGCGAGCGTCATGTAGGCCGCGTCAACAAAGTGATGGAGATCGAGAAAAAGTTCAACTCGCGCCCTTAATAGTGAGTTCAAAAAGTTCGGTTATCAGTACCGAGAAGATTGAAGGCAACTAGAAACTGAGGAGCGGTACACGTTTTCGAAGAAAACGACATCGGGAGCATGCGCTTAGCAGAGCTACGTGAGCACCTGAAATGTTTCCGGAGGAAACATGCTTCGAAAGCATTCGCTTAGGTTCGGTTGCGTTTAATATTCGATGTCGAGTAAGCTTCTCGGTATACTTCGTAATGGGAATCGGACTTTTTGAACAACCTCTTAATAGCGCGGGCGAATCCTTAGTAGGAGGCGTTGAACGATGACGACGGAGAAGCGAATCCCCGATCCATCTCTCTGGTCCGCCGATGTCGAGCGCATCGTCCGGGAGCTGGCCGAAGCCGGCCGCCTGCGCGCCCACGAACTGCTCGTAATCGGCGCCAGTACCAGCGAAGTAATCGGCGAGCGGATCGGCACGGCAGGAGCGCTTGAGGCCGCTGCCGCCATATATGCGGGCGTGGAGGCAGCGCGCAAAGATATTGCGTTCATTCCCGCCTATCAATGCTGCGAGCATCTAAACCGGGCGCTTGTTCTGGAAGAAGAAGCGGCTCGGCGATACGGTCTTGAGCTTGTGCATGCCGTACCTATTCCCAAAGCTGGAGGATCGATGGCGGCTTATGCTTACGGCAGGCTTTCGAATCCCTGTCTCGTGGAGTCGATTCAGGCTCATGCGGGTATAGACATCGGGGATACGTTCATTGGGATGCATTTAAAGAGGGTGGCTGTACCCGTACGCCCTTCTATCCGTTCCATTGGAGAGGGACATGTGACGATGGCCATAACCAGACCGAAGCTAATAGGCGGCGCTCGCGCCGTATATGAGCAGCCTCAAAACGTCTTAACCGCCGAACAATCGGCGGATCATTGCGAGTAATGAATCACACTATATTCTATTTCAGGAGGAATCATCATTATGGAACATCTACGTAAACAAGATCCAGAGGTATTAAAGGCACTTGGCCTTGAGCTGCAACGCCAACGCGACAACATCGAGCTGATCGCGTCCGAAAACATCGTAAGCGAAGCTGTCCTTGAAGCTATGGGCTCCGTATTGACGAACAAGTATGCAGAAGGCTACCCGGGCAAACGTTACTATGGCGGCTGCGAGCATGTCGATATCGTCGAGGATCTGGCCCGCGATCGCGCCAAGGAGCTATTCGGCGCAGAGCACGTAAACGTACAGCCGCATTCCGGCGCACAAGCGAACATGGCTGTGTACCTGGCTGCTCTAAAGCCTGGCGACACCGTACTCGGTATGAACCTGGCCCATGGCGGTCACTTGACGCACGGCAGCCCGGTTAACGCATCCGGCTTGCTGTATAACTTCGTGGCTTACGGCGTACAAGAGGATTCCTTCACCATCGATTACGAAGAAGTTCGCAAGCTGGCGTTCAAACACCGCCCTCGCATGCTCGTGGCGGGCGCGAGCGCTTACCCGCGCATCATCGACTTCGAAAAGCTGGGCCAAATCGCGAACGAAGTCGGCGCGCTCTTTATGGTTGACATGGCGCATATCGCTGGTCTGGTTGCAGCCGGTCTTCACCCAAGCCCGGTGCCGCATGCCCATTTCGTTACGACAACAACGCATAAGACGCTTCGCGGACCTCGCGGCGGCATGATCATGTGTCGCAAGTCCTGGGCGGCAGCCATCGACAAGGCCGTATTCCCAGGCTCCCAAGGCGGCCCTCTGATGCATATCATCGCAGCGAAAGCAGTTGCGCTGGGAGAGGCTTTGCAGCCATCCTTCAAGGAATACGCCCAGAACGTCGTGAACAATGCGAAGGTGCTCTCCGAGGAGCTTCTGTCCAAGGGCATCAACATCGTATCCGGCGGCACGGACAACCACCTGATGCTGATCGATACGCGCAGCCTAAACATTACGGGCAAAGCTGCCGAGCATGTACTCGACGAAGTAGGCATCACCGTGAACAAAAACGCGATTCCATTCGACCCGACGAGCCCGTTCGTCACGAGCGGCATCCGTGTGGGTACGCCTGCGGCTACGGCTCGCGGCATGAACGAAGATGCGATGAAGGTCATCGCGGAAGTTATCGCGCTGGTGCTCAAAAATCCGGAAGACAGCGCGACATTGGATAAGGCTCGCGGTATGGTGCGCGATTTGACGGCCCAATTCCCGCTCTACCCAAGCATCAACTACTAGGTCGTGTCTGAAAACCCGCTCAGGGGCATCTTTCACCGCCTTTCCGCCCCCTGCTTCGTCA
>NZ_BDQX01000075.1 GCF_003112455.1 Paenibacillus agaridevorans | reverse complement strand
GGATCGTCGAGATGTTTAAATCGCTTACGGCTCCCGCCGAGGAGCTGCCGGAGGTTTCTATCGACCGCGACCGCATGCTGACGAACGTCAGTGTCTATTGGTTCAGCGGCACCGCCGGCTCGTCGGCCCAGATCTATTACGAATCCATGAACGATCCTATGGCGTGGGTACCCAAGGGAAGAGGAAGCGTTGCGACCGGGGTGCTTGTATCCGTATCGCATGACCCGACTGTACGGACTCTGGCCGAGAAAGCTCACAACATCACTCATTGGTCGGAGTCTTCGGAAGGCGGTCATTTCTTCGCGATGGAGCAGCCTGCCCGGTTCGTGGAGGATGTTCGTCAGTTTTTCTGCACGCTGGCATAGGGGTAATGTAGAGAACGGGGTGTGGGGATGAAGCTGGATCGGATGCTCGCGATTACGCTGGAGCTGATGTCAAAGAAACGCGTAAGGGCGGCCGATCTGGCTGCCCGATTCGAGGTATCTACGCGGACCGTCTACCGGGAGATCGAGCTGATCAACCAAGCTGGCATACCGGTAGTCTCCTATACCGGCGCGGACGGCGGGTTCGAGCTGATGGACGGCTTCTTCCTGACCAAGCAGCACTTCACGGTGCAGGACTTTTCCGTCATCTACCGGCTGCTGCAGAGTGTGGAGGGCGCAGTCGGAGACAGGTTTACAAGGATGAAGGATAAGCTCCGCAGTCTGCATCCAAAGCTGGAGAGCGGGGAGCATGCCGAAGATATCTTCTTCGATCTGAGCACCTCGGAGCCCGAGAGGGGGACGGTTCGCGGCATCTATGGCGCTATCGGGCGCAAGAACGTCATCGCATTCGCTTACCAAAGCGCATCCGGCACGATGAGCGAGCGACGAGTGGAACCGACACGACTGTTTTGGGAGCGCGGCGCGTGGTACGTCGAAGGCCATTGTCTCACCCGCTCGGCCAGGCGGTTGTTCCGCGTCTCCCGAATGAGCGGCCTGGTGATCGCGGACGAGACGTTCGAGCCGCGTGAAGAGACGGAATCGGTGGGCTCCGAGGAGCAGCCGCTTGGCATTCATGCTCACCTGCGCTTTGACAAAAGCGCCGACCCCAGAGTTTCGGAGCAGTTCCCCGGCGAGTACAGTCATGAAGGCGACTATATCGACGTGAGGACGGTATTCTATAAGGAGGAGTATGCCTTGTCCGTTGTGCTGAGCTACGGAGCGCAGGTTGTAGTGATGGAACCGCCTGATCTTCGAAGAAACTTGATCGACGCGCTTGAGGAAATTCGCGGGCGTTATGATGGGCGGGCATAAGGGAGCAATGACGGGACAAATACAATGGGACAAATACAATTTGTTATTATCTCGCCGATATGGTACAATGAGTTTATTGGAATTTTGACCGCAATTCGCATATTGCAGAGGGTTATTATTTTAATTAATAATCTTGTGCAATATGTGAATTTTTATTTTAATTTCGATAAAATAAGAGGTCATATAAAAATATGGAGGTGTTTCTATGCAAACAGGAACAGTTAAATGGTTTAACGCAGAAAAAGGCTTTGGTTTCATCGAGGTTGAAGGTGGAGACGACGTATTCGTACACTTCAGCGCAATCGTTGGCGATGGCTTCAAATCGCTGGACGAAGGACAACGAGTGGAATTCAACGTTGTTCAAGGCAACCGCGGCCAACAAGCCGAAAATGTTGTCAAGCTGTAAGTGAGACATTGTCCCCAGACTTAGCGTTTGGGGCTTTTCTTTTTTTTCGAGTGATGCGAAGGGGGAAGGTTCGATGGCTTATTCATGGAATAAACCGCTGGATAATTTGCCTGAGGAATTGACCACCATCTGGTCATGCGGCAGAGACGACTGCAACGGCTGGATCAGGGACAGCTTCTCGTTCAAGGAGCAGCCCACATGTCCGATGTGCAAGTCGGCGATGATCCGGAGCGAGAAATTGCTGCCGATCCTGGTCACGACGGATCAAGAGATCAAGCATTACAGGAAGAAACAGAGAGCTGAAGGAATTAGCTAAATAGGTGCGGAAGAACACCCAAGCGGGACGGCGACGTCCTTGCGGGGTGTTTTTTTTGATGATAGGAAAGAGACGGCTTGTTTATGGCACTCTCAGATGCAGATTAGTTTGGGCCGTTTACGGCAAACTAACGGCTGTGTGCTGGGTGCGCCCTTGGCTATTTTACAAACGGTACAACAATTGTGCGAAAATACACAATTAAGATGGGGGATGGGCAATCTATTCGTACATTTGTACATATATACACAAATTTTGGTTCGAAGAGGTCCCGATCGACGATATGAAGCGAGAATTTGTGTATTTTCGTACAATTTGCTGTGCAGGAGCTCCATTTGTTTAAGAAATTGGGGAGAATTGCACAAATGTGCAGAGAGGCCGATTTTCGAGCTATGCCATGTACAGATTTCCTTATCTATTGCCGTTATGCGAAAGCTGAAAACCTAGCTGAAGCGATATTTCCAGTGCCGCTTGTTTAAGCTTTTGGATAAGCTCCGGTAAATGCTGCTCCTCAAATTTGATCTCAAGACCTGCGATGCTTATAGCTGCAATTATTTTACCAGAATAATCGAAGATCGGAGCGCCTAACTCGGCCGTATAGTTTTCCAGCTCGGCCCGACTAAAGCTATAGCCGACTTCTCTAGAATGGCTTAAAATATTTCGAAGCTGCTCCTTATTTGTAATCGTACCCTCTCCGATGGGCTCAAGCTCTATTGTATTTAAATAGTGCTCTCTTTCCTCGGCCTCTAAATGAGCAAGAATAATCCGCGACGAAGCCCCCGCATATAAAGGAGCCCTTCTTCCGATTTTCGTGAATAATCTTACAGGGTGGTCGGTATCCAGCTTTTCGATATAGACGGCTTCATTGCCGTTTCGTATAGCTAAATGGACGGCTTCTTTAACGTCGCTGCTCAGTTTATGCATGATTGGCAAGGCGCTTTTTCGAATGTCCAGCCGCTCGCTCACTAGATGACCAAATTGTAAAAACAACAATCCCAGCTTATATTTTCCTTCATGGTCTTTTTCTAATAAACCCATATCCTCCAAAGAGCCGATCATACGATGTACGGTTGTTTTTGGCATGTTGGACAACTTAACCATATCGCTGATCGTCAATTGTTCGTGATGCAAAAATAAATGGAGCAGATCCATAGAACGTACGACTGTTTTGTTTTTATGGTTCGAAACGGTAGGAATACTCATAAAATCCTCCATATTTTAAGCTGCTTCAAGCAGTGATGGGCGAATGTGTCGATTACCAGTATACACGGAAAATGGCTAACCGTATAACGGGAGGAAAAAAATGATTGCTTTCCGTTTAAATCCGACTATAATTATCGATATATATGTGATTGTTTTACGGAACGATGGTTCCGAAATTCGGAACAAGAAAGATAATCGATTTATCATGAATTGAAATAGGGGATGTTATGGTCGCGAAGATTACGAATTACGAAATGGCTTCGCTTGGAGATAGCGCGATAATGGTTAGTTTGGGCACCCAGGTGGATGAGGGTACTCATCAACGGGTCATGATGCTGTCTCATTATCTGGAACAGCACTCGTTTTACGGCATGATCGAATATATTCCAGCCTATACTTCGGTAACGATCGTTTATGAGCCCTTGCAGGTGTATATGGGGATGCTGCAGAGGGCGGAGGCTGATCCGGAAGCCGGTTCCGAGCTTGACCTTTCTCCCTATGAGATTGTAAGCAAGTGGCTGGAAAGTGTTTTGCAGCAAGTGCAGCATACGGCGGCCGCGGAACCTGCGCTGGTGGAAATTCCGGTTTGCTACGGGGGAGAGTTTGGTCCCGATCTGGAATTTGTAGCTGCGCAAAACGGAATGAGTACAACAGAGGTTATCCAGATTCATTGCAGCCGCGATTATCTGGTATACATGCTTGGTTTTGCGCCGGGATTTCCTTATTTGGGCGGGATGGATAAACGAATTTCCGCACCGCGGAAACAAACGCCTCGTCTAGTCATCCCAAGCGGGACGGTGGGGATTGCGGGCGAACAGACAGGCATTTATCCCATTTCAACGCCGGGTGGCTGGCAATTAATCGGACGAACGCCGATTTCGTTATTCTTGCCGGATAAAAATCCTCCTACCTTATTGAAGGCCGGTAACAGGATTCGTTTCTATCCAATATCACCAATAGAGTATGACCAATGGAGTCGAATATAGAATGGGCATTTATGTGATTAAACCTGGCGTCCTGACAACGATACAGGATATGGGGAGATTCGGATACCAAAAATTTGGCGTTGTTGCTGGCGGAGCGATGGATACATTAGCGTATCGCGTCGCAAATATATTAGTTGGCAACGAGGAAGCCGAAGCGAGTCTGGAAATTACCGTTGTCGGTCCAACTTTATATTTTGAGCATGCCGCTCTCATTGCGATTTGCGGAGCTGCATTCAAACCAATGATTGACGGGGAGGAGCTTCCGCTATGGAGGCCTGTATGGATAGAAGCTGGACAAACGTTGCACATGGGATCCGCGAAGCAAGGGATGCGCGCTTATATCGCGGTTGCAGGCGGATTTAAGCTTCCTAAGCCGATGAATTCCTATTCTACTTATTTGAGGGCGCAAATAGGCGGATTAGAAGGAAGAATGCTGAAAGCAGACGATGTATTGCAAATCCGTCCCCCGAACGAACGATCCACAAAAATAATCGACAAATTAAAGCGAGAGAACAAGAAGGGCGATTCCTTCGCATCCGTTTCATGGAAAGTGTCGGATGAGCTGCTTCCTCGTTATGCCTTACAGCCTGTGTTAAGGGTTTTGCCGGGGAGCCAGTTTGAGTTTTTTAGGCCAGAGAGCCTTCAAAGCTTGTTTCAAGAGCCATTTGTAGTTGAGCCCCAGTCTGACCGTATGGGATACCGGTTAAAAGGAGCCGCTCTGCAATTAAAGGAAGCAAGAGAGCTTCTTTCTGAGCCGGTTGTAATGGGGACGGTGCAGGTTCCATCGGACGGCAATCCCATTGTGCTCATGGCTGATCGTCAAACAACGGGTGGATATCCTAAAATCGCTCAGGTCATTTCGGTAGACTTGCCGCTGCTGGCACAAGCTCAAATCGGCAATCCAATCAGGTTTGAGCTTATCGATATAAAGGAAGCGCAAAGATTAAAAATGATTATGGACCTGAGCCTGCTTCAACTGCAATTAACGATTAAAATGTACAGCTTATAGGAGGATGGATATGAAGGTTATTGATTTAAACTGCGACATGGGCGAAAGCTTTGGGGCCTACCGGCTGGGTTATGACGAAGAAATATTGCCATATATCACTTCGGCCAATATTGCTTGCGGCTTCCATGCCGGAGATGCGGGGACGATGAGGAAAACGGTCAAGCTGGCTATAGCAAACAACGTCTCGATTGGAGCTCATCCCGGACTGCAGGATTTAATCGGATTTGGACGTAGAAAGATGGATATATCTCCGCAAGAAGCCTATGACATTGTTGTCTATCAAATTGGCGCTCTTGGAGGCTTTGTTCAATCGGAAGGCGGGAAGCTCCGGCATGTAAAGGCTCATGGCGAGCTATACAATATGGCAGCCACCAATGCCAAATTGGCCGAGGCTGTTGCAGAAGCCGTGTATAAAGTGAATCCCGAATTGATTTTGTTTGGTTTGGCCGGAGGAGAGCTGCTAAAAGCGGGCAAGCGTATCGGTCTGCGTACGGGAAGCGAAGTATTTTCGGATCGTACCTATCAATCCGACGGAACGCTGACGTCCAGGAGGGAACCTGACGCCATGATTACGGACGAACAACAAGCGCTGGCGCAAGTAATTCGCATGGTTAAGGAAGGAAAGGTTCTTACAAGGCAGCAGGTTGATATCGATATTGAAGCCGAGACGATATGTATTCACGGGGACGGTATCCGCGCGCTGGAGTTTGCAAGGACCATTAATCAGGCATTAACCGCGGCCGGCATAACTGTACAAGCATTACAAAAATAAGAGTCGCTACATAGCAGAAAGGAAGGTTGTACGATGGAACCCTTATACGTGCAGACGGATGTGTTAGTCATTGGCTCTGGCGCGGCCGGCATGGTGGCAGCGAAAGCGGCGGCAGACAAAGGATCAAGGGTTGTGCTAGCGGATAAAAGCATTATTGGGCGCGGCGGTGCGACCGTGCTTGCCCAAATGACTGTAGCTGTCGCATTGGGAGAGGCTGAGGAGGACCATCCCGATATTCACTTCGAGGATACGATAAAAGGCAGTCGGGGCATGGCCGATCCCGATATTGTTAGAACGATTGTCGATCGCGGACCGGAATTAATTAATGAACTGGAAGGTTATGGCGTAAAGTGGGCTCGTACAGCCGAAGGTATCCGATCTCAAGTAGTGGCGCCCGGTCACTCGCGAAGACGCTGTGTTTATGTAGATATACTAAATACGGGCGGAGCAACATCTGCCGGACTGCGAAGAGCCATCTGGAAGGATAAAGCGATCGAGCGCATCAAAAATATGATGATTACAAAAATCGTTGTAGAAGATGGACGAGCCGTTGGCGCGATCGGCTTCTCCATCGAGCAACTGCAGCCCGTTAAAATTGATGCTAAAGCGATTATTTTGGCAACGGGCGGCCTTACCGAGATCTACGAGCGCAATAGCGCCTCGGCAAATATGACGGGAGACGGTTTCGTGCTTGCGGCAGAAGCGGGCGCCGAGCTGCGTGATATGGAGATGGTGCAATTTTTCCCTATCGCCCATTTGCATCCCCCGCTTGTGGGGATTGACCCTATTATGTGGGACCCCTTTCGGTATAAACTCGGCGGTCGTTTGTTAAACGGTCTGCAAGAAGAATTTATGGATCGTTACAATAACGAGACTTCCGGTGTGTATACGGCGGCACGCGACCAAACTTCCTTTGCTATATTTAGCGAGGTAAAAGAGGGCAGGGGTACGCCGCATGGCGGAGCTTATCTGGATTTCAGGATGGTTCCGGAGCCCAAGCTAAAAGAGGCTTTTGGATCGACGATTGATCTATTGAGCAGGCAGGGCATTGATCTGACAAAAGATTTGGTGGAAGTTGCTCCAATGGCTCACTTTACGATGGGTGGCATCAAAATAAATACGCAAATGGAAACGACAATTGAGGGGCTGTATGCATGCGGCGAGTTGATTAATGGTATGCACGGAGCCAATCGCTTGTCCGGAAATGCACTTACAGAAGCTTTTGTATCGGGGCGTATTGCCGGGGAGCAGGCAGCAAGGCTCCAAACCTCGGTCACATGGAGCGATGAGAGAGTAAAAGAGGAATTCGCAAGATTAGAGGATTTGTGGCATCCACGTCAAGTTGCTCAGGATGAAGGTTCCATGCTTGCCATTAAGCACGAGCTTCAAAAGGTAATGTGGGAGGGTGCCGGCCCGCTGCGAACAGAAGAAAAGCTTGTCGCTGCCCGCCAACAGCTGGCGGCGCTGCGGGACAGGGTTGTCCGCATAGCCCTTGCGAAATCCTCGGCTTATGTACTGGGCTTCGTTGAAAAGGTAGAGCTGCTTCATATGATAATGCTTGGCGAAGCCATTGTTGAGGGAGCGCTTTTGAGAAAAGAAACGCGTGGAGCTCATGTTCGACTGGATTACGAGCAGCCGTATGAGCAGCCCGTTAGTATTCAATATAAACGGCATCGGGATGGCGCTTGGGAACTCCATTCTCATCGCTTATCCAGCGTGTAATCTAAAGTAAAGGGAGTGAAGTGAAGTGGCGCTGATCACTTTAAATGTGGTACGCGGCGATACTCAGACCGGTATGCGTACGGAAAGGTTTGAAGTTCCTTACAAAGAGGGCATGAGTTTATTGGATGCGATCTTGTGGCTAAGGGAATTTGAAGATCCATCGATCGCCGTTAGATATTCGTGCCGCTCTGCAAATGCGTGCAGGGAATGTATGGCTGTAGTGGATAACAAAGCAGGGTACTTATGCAGCATCCGCGCAATTGCGGATTCGGAGGTTCACATTTCGCCCGTATCAGGTTTGCCTTGGATCAAGGACCTAGTTACCTCAATCGATTAAAACAAAGGAGTGTAGGAGAAATGAAAAAAACGAATAGATTTGCCTTAGTTATGCTTGGGATGGCCGTGTTTTTAGCGGCATGCGGCAGCAATGACAAAGGCGGCAATTCTTCGGAAGCAGGGGCCATTACTTTAAAAATTGCCCACGTAGGTTCTACAACGCATCAATACCAAATTGCGGCGGATAAATTTAAAGAAATCGTCGAAGCGAAAACCGACGGGGCGGTAAAGGTAGATATCTACAACAATGGCGTGCTGGGCAACGAAAACGAAACGGTTGAACAAGTCATGGACGGGACGTTGGATATTACGGCAGTTGTTGCGGACAGCTCCTTTGCCAACATTGTCCCCGAGATGAATGTATTCGGTATCCCTTATTTGTTCCGCAACCTGGATCATGTGTATAAAACGCTGGACGGAGAAATTGGACAAGAGCTGATCGGAAAAGCAAACGATAAAGGGATGAAGTTCCTTGGATTTTGGGAAATCGGTTTCCGCCATTTTACCAATAATAAAGTAGAGATCAGCAACCCCGAAGATATGGCAGGCCTCAAGATTAGAGTTCAACCGTCCAAAGTATGGGATGCTCACATGGCCGTTTTAAAAGCCAACGGCACTCCGCTCGGGTTTAACGAATTATATTCCGCGATGGACCAAGGTGTCGTAGATGGACAGGAAAATCCTCTGAACACGATTTACTCCATGAAATTTTATGAGGTTCAAAAGTATTTGTCCCTAACCGGCCACACCTATTCTCCGGCAGCGGTCGCGATGAGCAACAAGGCATGGAAAAGCTTGTCGGCCGAACAACAAAAAGTAGTAGAGGATGCGTTTAAAGAAGCGCAGTTGTTCCAACGCGAGAAGCTTGCCGAGATTGACAAAAATATTATTGAAGAGATTAAAGAGGAAGGCGTCATTGTGACCGAGCCTAATATCGATGCGTTCCGTGAACTAACCAAAGAAGTCAAGGACGTGCTTTCCGATCAAGTTCCGGCAGAGCTGGTTGAGCGTATTGGCAATATTCAATAACCGCTAATTTTGGGCAGAGTAAGCCTTGCTGCTTACTCTGCCCAATCGTTTCCTAAGAAAGGAAGTTTACAGTGAAAAACAAACTACATTTCTTAAGCTATACGCTGGAGTTTCTAACCTGTTCATTTCTGTTGATTGCAGTTCTGATTACAGCGATACAAGTCATGTGCAGATTCTTGTTTGACCTTTCCTTTTCATGGTCTCAGGAAGTATTGATGATCAGCTTCGTATGGTTTGTTTTATTCGGCGCAGCCTTAGCGGTTAAACATAAAGAGCATTTAAAAATTGATTTGGTAGAAAACTTTCCTTCTTCCATTCGAAAGTTATTTAAAATGATTGAGTTGATTGTGATTTTTGCTTTTCTTTTCGTTTTTATTTATTACGGTATTCTGCTGATCCGCGATAATTTCCAATCGGGCCAAACGGTAGGGTTTCTCCCGTTGCAAGTTGCTTATGTATATATGGCTATTCCCATTAGCGGTCTGTGTATGCTTTATTACACTGTGAAGGACTTGATGAGAAAATGATCTATTTAATCCTGGTAATGTTTCTTTTGTTTTTCATCGGAGTTCCGATTGCGTATGCATTAGGTTTTACTTCTATACTAGCGATTTTGTTTACCGATCCTGATTTACTCATTAATGTGCCGCGTAGAATTTTTCGAGGGATAGACAGCTTCTCGTTAATTGCGATTCCGCTGTTTATTATGGCAGGAGAAATTATGTCCAAGGGCGGAATTTCGGCGAGATTAATTCGGTTTGCCCAAACGTTGGTCGGACATTTTCCGGCAGGGTTGGCCATGGTTGTCGTTCTGGCTAGTATGTTTTTTTCCGCCGTTACCGGCAGCGCAATCGCAACTGCAGCGGCAATCGGCGGCATGTTAATTCCGGTCATGAAAAAAGAAGGCTACGATATAGGTTTTTCATCGAGTTTAGTAGCGACCTCTGCTATATTAGGTCCCATCATTCCGCCCAGCATCTTTATGGTGCTGTATGGCGTAATGGCCAACGCATCCATCGCCGATCTGTTTATGGCGGGAGTTATGCCGGGTGTCTTGATCGGACTTGGGCTGCTTGGGTATTGTTATTATGTCGGCAAAAAAATGAATTATAAAGGAAGAGAAACACGCGCTACGGGCAAGGAAGTCGCGACGGGGTTAAAGGATGCGTTTTTGGCCTTGTTAATGCCAACCATTATGGTTGGAGGCATTTTATCCGGTTTGTTTACGGCGACGGAGTCCGGGGTTATTGCGATCATCTATTCTCTTATTATTGCCATCTTTGTATATAAGGAGCTTAAACTTAAGGATGTCCTTGATATTTTGCTTACAACCTCCAAAATATCCGCAGCCATCATTTTATTAATTGGGTCGGCTTCCTTGTTTACATGGTTGTTATCCTATCATCGTATTCCGGACCAACTGATCGAGCTGCTGGGACCGTTTGCCGAAAATCCTTTTATGCTGCTGCTTCTCATGAACGTTATTCTGCTTATTGCCGGAACCTTTATAGATGCGATTAGTGCGCTGATGATCTTTACGCCATTGTTTTTGCCATTAGCTTTGGCAGCAGGCATTGATCCCGTGCATTTAGGCGTCGTGATGGCGGTTAATGTATCGATCGGGCAGATTACTCCGCCTGTAGGCGTATGTTTGTTTGTTACTTCTTCTATTGCCAAGATTAAGGTGCCGCAGATGCTTCCGTTTATTTGGCCCAAGTTGATTATTTTGTTAGTGATTCAAGTATTAATTACTTATGTACCGGAGGTCAGCCTGTTCATTCCTGATTTTTTTAATCGTCTTACGGCTGGCTGATTATATAAGTAGGGGGAATATAGCTCTAGCGTGCAGAAACACACCCAAGCGGGACGACGAGTCTTGCGGGGTGTTTTTTTTTCGGGGAGTTCGCAAGCACTTCGGTATTAACGCAGGATCGGCCGTGCAAGAGTTGTGTATGCTGGACACGCCAGTGGCCAATGATGTAAATAGAGCGTCTGAGAGAATGGCGCCATTCGATTAGGTAGAGTTTATGAGGTATCATATGGATATGCTGGACGTACAACCTATTTATCATGCATGACACCAACCCAGAGTACTACACGGGCACTGGTCTTCTTATCCCGGAAATATGTCCATACCATGCTTGACTCTATTGCAAGCTCATATTTTGTGGGAATAGAATACCGCCTGCGCTATAATGACAGGAAGAGCGTTATTTCGGAGAGGCAGGGGCTGCAAAATGGAGATTGTTGTCGACAGAGGGCTGACATGCGAGTGGATGCGACACGATGTAGTGAACTATGCCATGCAACAAAATTACGTACCAATCGTACAGCGGATCTCGCTCAGCAATCATTCGGGCAGCAGCTTGCATGCCGTACGGTTGACCGTTGCAAGCGAGCCTGAATTCGCCAGCGTATGGACAAAATCGATTGATGTCATTCTGCCCGGGCAGACGATAGATATCAGCACGGTGTCTATCGAGGTATCGGGCGTTTTCCTGGCGAGTTTAACGGAGAGACTCGCAGGTACTCTTACGCTGGAAGTAACATGCGGGGAGGACGTCGTCTACAGGGACAGATCGCCTCTGTCGGTGCTGGCCTACGATCAATGGGTCGGACTTGCTGTCATGCCGGAGATGATTGCTGCGTTCGTTATGCCCAATCATCCGATCACGGCGCGGGTGATAAGAGAGGCGGCGCCTTATCTGGAGAAGTGGACGGGGAGCTCCGCATTCGACGCGTATCAGAGCAACAATCCCAATCGGGTTCGCCATCAGGCAGCCGCGGTTTATTCGGCGATTCAAGACATGCAAGCCACTTATGTCGTCCCTCCGGCAAGCTTCGAGGAGGTTGGTCAGCGCGTTAGACTTCCGGATGCCGTTGCGGGCAACGGAATGGGCAGTTGCCTGGATCTGACCTTGCTGTTTGCCGCTTGTCTGGAGGCGATCGGTCTGCATCCGCTGGTCGTGTTCACCGAGGGACATGCGTTCGCGGGCGTTTGGCTCATCCAGGAATCCTTTTCGGAGAGCGTACAGGATGACAGCTCGCTGCTTACGAAACGGCTTGCGGCCGGCGTGCATGAGATCAGCTTGGTGGAGTGCACCATGATGTGCGAGGGCAGCCGAGCTTCCTATCAAGAGGCGGAAAAGACGGCAGCCAATCATCTTAATGCCCCGGAGCTGTTCTTCGGCTTTGTTGACGTAAAGCGTGCTCGCGCCAGCTCGATCCGGCCGCTTCCGATCCGATTTCAGACGGCGACCGGCTTCGAGATCGTAGAGGAGAAGCGGGACGCCAATCATCGAGTGACGGGGGAAGCGCCGACGGAATTAGCCATTCTCGAACGGCCGGTCGAGGTTTCCGCCATAGCGGTAACGAAGCAGAAGCAGTGGGAGCGCAAGCTGCTCGACCTGACGCTGCGCAATACGCTGCTTAACTTCCGTTTCACGAAGTCCGCGCTGCCGCTTCTTCATACGCGACTGGGTGAGCTGGAAGACGCGTTGGCGGAAGGGCAGGAGTTTCAATTGCTGCCCAGACCGTCGGATTGGGACAATCCGATACGAAGCGCGGAGCTATTTCGCAGCGTTAGCAAGGATCATCCTCTCGGCGCGTTGATCTACGAAGAATTTCAGCATAAGCGCCTACGCGGGGATGTAAATGAACGTGAGCTCGCGGACAAAACCGTTCACCTCTACCGTTCGGCCAAGCTCTCGATCGAGGAGAATGGGGCGAACACGCTTTATCTGGCCCTGGGGCTGTTGCAATGGTACGAGTCTACAGCCAGCGAGCTGCCCAGGTACGCTCCGATTGTGCTCGTGCCGGTCGAGATCATCCGCAAATCCTCGAGAGCCGGATTTATTCTCAGAGCGAGAGACGAGGAGCCTCAGATCAATATTACGCTGCTGGAGATGCTCAGACAGGATTTCGGCAGCCACATCGGCGGTCTGGATCCTCTACCAAGGGATGAGAAGGGCATCGATCTGGGCGGTATCTTTACAACGATCCGGCATATCATTATGAATATGCCCCGGTGGGACATTGTGGAGTCCGCGATCCTTGGTTTGTTCTCGTTCAGCCGCTTCGTCATGTGGAATGATATACGCAGCCGTTCGGACGAGCTCGCCAAAAACAAAGTCGTCGCCAGTCTCATGGCGGGCCGCATGGAATGGGAGCAGACGGATACGTTTCCCGAGCCTGAGAAGCTGGATGAGCTGTTCCCGCCGGATCAATTGCTGCTTCCCATCAGCGCGGATTCTTCGCAGATCTCCGCGGTTAGCGCGGCAGGCAGCGGTCGAAGCTTCGTGCTCCACGGTCCGCCGGGCACGGGCAAGTCGCAGACGATTACAAATATGATCGCATCGGCGTTGGCCGGCGGCAAGACGGTCTTGTTTGTGGCGGAGAAGATGGCGGCGCTCAGCGTCGTGCAGAGCAGGCTCGAGAGCATCGGACTCGGCCCGTTCTGTCTGGAGCTTCACTCCAACAAGAGCACCAAAAAAGCAGTGCTTGAGCAGCTGCGCCGAACGCTGGAGACGGCGCGGACTTCGTCTCCAGAGGAATGGCGAAGACTGGCGGCTCGGCTCGCGGCATCGAGGCGGGAGCTAAATAGCCATGTCGAGTCCTTGCATAAGCAATACGGCTTCGGCTCTTCATTATATGAAGCCATTACTCGTTATGGTTTGGTTAAGACTGCCCCGTCCGTGGTCAACCTGGAGCCTGGTGTTGTTGGCAGCATGGACAAGGATTCGTATATGGCGTGGAGCGACCTCGTTCGAGAGCTTGCCGTTGCCGGCGAAGCGACAGGCCATCCCAATGGCCATGCCTGGTCGGATGCAGGAGTGTCGACCTATCATCCTCAGTTGCGCACGGGGACGGAAGAGCTTCTTGCAGCCTACAAAGCTGCTATTACAGGTGTGAGGTCGGCTTATGAAGAAGTAGGCGCTTTGCTTGCCCCTCCTGCTGGAGGACCTTCTTCTCAGGTGCTGTTGCGCACCTGGCATGTTGTCCGCGAATTAATTGCTGCGCCTCCGGTTATTTCTGCCGGCCTGCTTCGCGAGACCGATCTGGAAGCCGCCGGCACTGTAGTGCTTCGGGCGATCCGGCATGGCAGGGCCAGGGATGAAGCGAAGCAGAAGCTATTGGCGCTATTTGCGGCGGAAGTGTTGACCTTTGACGCCGGCAACGCTCTGCAGGAGTGGAAGAAAGCCCAGCTCAGCTGGTTCCTGCCCAGACTGCTGAAGCAGAATCGGATATTCAAGCTGCTTAGAGGCAAAGCAAATGCCGGCGCAGCGCTTCAGAAAAACGAGACGGAGAGGCTCCTGGAGCAGATTATCGCGTATCAGACGGAATCGGCAGCGTTGACCGCGATGGAACCCGCCGTCGCATCTCTGCTTGGCCCGCTTTGGAATGGCGGCGATGCGGATTGGGAGGCCGTTCAAGCGGTCCATGTCTGGATACTGGCGCTTAACGAGAAGCTGCTGCAGCTGCACCAAGAAGCGCCCGCGGCGAAGATGGCGAGAGAGCGGCTTGCGGATGCTTATACTGCGGGCAAGAGCGTGTTCGACGGGAAGCACGGACATGTTTTGGTAAATTGTACGGCCTGCTATGAGGAGTTCCAGCAGCAGGAAAAGGGGCTCGTCGCCTTGCTGCAGCTGGATCTGGAGGCCATGGACGGCAAGCGCGGAGAGCAGCCGTGGTTCGAGTACCGCGCTTCGAAGGCTCAAACATGGCAAGAGCATGTAGGATCTCTAAGGGATTGGTGCACATGGAGGCAAGTACGCGATCGTGCCTTATCGGCAGGTTTGTCATCGGTTGTAACGGCCTATGAGAGCGGACAGCTGCGCCACGATGAGCTGCAAGCGGCCTTTGAGCAAGCTTGGAACAAAGCAGCCATCGCTTATATTCTGGAGAGTGATCCAGGGCTGGCTTCGTTTTCCGGGCGATTGTTCGAGGAGAAGATCAAGTCGTTCCAGGAAACGATGGAGACGTTCGAGCAATTGACGAGAGAAGAGATCGCAGCCCGTCTGGCCGCGAATATCCCGTCGATCGGCAATCAGACCGCATCCAGCTCGGAAGCGGGCATCCTGCTCAGGGCTATTCGCAGCGGGGGCAGGGGCTTGTCCCTGCGCAAGCTGTTCGAGCAAATTCCGAATCTGCTTAATCGGCTATGTCCGTGCGTACTCATGAGTCCGATGTCCGTAGCGCAATATCTGGATCCGAAGTACGCGCCGTTCGATCTTGTCGTCTTCGACGAAGCGTCGCAGTTGCCTACCAGCGAGGCCGTTGGGGCAATGGCAAGAGGCAAAAATGTCATCGTCGTGGGCGATCCCAAGCAGCTGCCTCCGACCAGCTTCTTCTCCAGCACCAGCGGCGAAGAGAGCGACGAAGTCATCGTACCGGAGGATCTGGAGAGCATCCTGGAGGACTGCTTGGCGCTTGGCATGCCGCAGGACCATCTGCTGTGGCATTACCGAAGCCGGCATGAGAGCTTGATCGCGTTTAGCAATCGACATTTCTACGAGAATAAATTACTGACCTTCCCGTCTCCAATGGAGAGACAATCCAGCGTGAAGTGGCATCCCGTTGGAGGGTTTTACGATAGAGGGAAGACGAAGCAGAACCGCGCCGAAGCGGAGGCCGTCGTGCAAGAGATTGCTCGCCGCTTAAAGGATCCCGTTTTGAGCAATCGAAGCATCGGAGTCGTCACCTTCAACTCCATCCAGCAGACGCTGATCGAGGATATGTTGGACGAAGCGTACCGGCGCGATCCCGAGCTGGAGACTGCGGCAGCGAGGCTGTACGAGCCGATTTTTATAAAAAATCTGGAGAACGTGCAGGGGGACGAACGCGATGTCATCCTGTTCTCCATCGGATACGGCCCCGACGCCACCGGCAAGGTCGTCCTGAATTTCGGCCCGCTGAACCGCGAAGGCGGCTGGCGCAGGCTTAACGTTGCCGTCTCCCGGGCGCGCCACGAGATGCATGTGTTTTCCACGCTTCGCGCGGATCAACTGGATGTGTCCCGGACCCGTGCGGAAGGAGTAGCGGCGCTCCGCTCATTTCTAGAATATGCGGAGAAGGGGACGTCCGCGCTTGGCGTGGGTCTGGAAGAAGTGAATCACCGGATACAAGGCATAGAGACGGAAATTGCGGAATCGTTAAAGAAGGAAGGCTACAAGGTCGATCTCCACATAGGTACCTCCGGCTATCGGATGGATCTTGCCATTGTCGACCCGGATCAGCCGGATACGTATCTGCTCGCGGTAGTGTGCGACGGAAGTGGTTACAGAACGGGCAAGACGGCGCGGGACAGGGAAGTTTTGCGCGGACAAGTGCTGCGCCAGCTTGGCTGGAGCATCCACCGGGTATGGGCCATGGATTGGTTGGATAATCCCGAGAAGGAAGTCAAGCGAATTATCGCTTCTGTTGAAGCCGCAAAGGAGCGCAAGGCTGCAGGAAGTGCGACTATGGAGAATGTCGTTGCAGCTTCGGCGGCAACGACAGCGAATCAGTTGTCGACTTCGGCGAACGAAGGGGACCCTACGAGCATTTCGGGCGACGAGTCTGTTCAGTCCTCTTCTCCAAAGTCAGCGGGATCAGTAGAGAGAGCGGAGGTGGCGCAACAAGCGCTTGATTCGCCGCAGGCCAGCAGATGGCGCACCTCGTATCAGCCCGTAAATCTGGAGCAGATCGCGTCCAAGTCATCCGAAGAGTTCTATAGCACCTCCTCCAGCAGGCTTGTGAAACAACAGCTCGCGAATGTCATCGAAGGAGAGGGCCCCATCAGCCGATCGCTGCTGACTCGCCGAGTCATCCAAGCTTGGGGGATGACAAGGTCCGGAGCGCGGATCGAGCGCCATCTGGAGAGCTTGCTTTCTTCGATGCCTTTCCAGTCTACGGCCTGGGAGGACAGCGTCTACTATTGGCCAAAGGATATCGATCATTCCCAATATGCCGTCTATCGGATAAGCGAAAATGACTCCGACCGGAGGAGCGCGGAGGACCTTCCTTCAGAGGAGGTCGCGAACGCCATCCATGAAATTCTTTTTACCCATGGCAGCCTCTCGACGGATGACCTTGTCCGAGAAACGGTAAAGCTGCTGGGCTACGCCAGAACCGGAGCCGCGCTGGACAAGGCGCTGAGGAACGGCATTAAAGTCGCGGAGAGCCGTGGATTGGCTACGGTGGAGGATGGTAGGGTTTCTTTTGGAGTGAAATAGCGACAAAACCCGACCTGTTGAGGTCGGGTTTTTGCGATCTTTATAGGAAGCGAAGAGATGATAATCAGGTTTCAGATATCAGTTTGCATCGGTTGCAAGATCATGCCACAGACGCAATAGCAACGTTGTCGCTTCCGCCCTTGTGGCCGGTTGCATGGAGCTGAACCGATTACCGTCGCGTCCGGTCACCAGTTCCCTCTCTACAGCGCCAAGGACGTAACCTTTGGCCCAAGCAGGAATATCCGCATCATCTGCGAAAGAGGTGTATCCCGCCTCCAAATCCCACTTTAATGCCCTCGCCATCATGACAACCATCTCCGATCGGCTCACCCTCTGCATCGGTCGAAGCGTCTGATCCGGATATCCCTGCAAAATGCCGTTCTCTTGTGCAGTGCTAATCAGATCTGTCGCCCAGGCAGGAATTTGATCTCGATCGATAAAGGTCAGCTCGCTTCCCGCAGGCGCGGAATCGATTTCTAGCGTACGAAGCAGCATAGCCGCAAACTCGACGCGGGTAATATATTTTTGAGGCTGGAATGTTGTCTCCGAAGGGCCTTCTACAATTCCAATTTGCAGGGCTTCGCAAATATGAGACTCAGCCCAATGCCCCTTAATATCACGGAATGTGCAAGCCGGCACCTCCGGCGGCAATTCATCAATCTCTGGCAGACGTTGGATCGATAGTTTATAGGTTTTGACCGTGCCGCTCTCGGCTCTAACCGCAATTTCGAATTCATTGATTCCCTCGAGCAGAGCGATTGTTTTGCCTCCGACAAGATTAGCTTTATTGATGGCAACAGAGGCATTGGCATCAAAAGGAATCGCTTCGATCGTGACCTCGTTCGCCGTTGTTTCCGTTTGATAGTTCGTTGTGTTTGCCGCAAATGTCGGCGTTAATGCCAGTTCTTCTTCGCCGGACTTAACGGTCAGACGTGAGAGATTCGCGTTATCCGATAGCTGAGGTACGTAAGGTACGTCCGGCCGTTTCCATACGGCGTACAATACCATATTGTCGATCAATGTAACGGTATCTTGGACACGATAAGTATCCCCGCTGCCATCCGCCGCCGTATTCCAACTCTGAAAGAGGAATCCGCTTTTCGTCCAATCGTTGCTTCTTTCTAGAATTTTCACTTGCGATCCATTAGAGTAGGAGTGGCTCCGATATTGTTCGCTGCCGTGATCCGTACCGTTGCCCGCATAGGTTACAAAGGTTTGAATGGCGCTCAAATAAGGATAACCGCTATGATGCGGAGCATCTATACCCCAAACCGTAGCAAAATCAAAGCCTGTGTAGTTCAGCCTGTCTTTCATTTCCTCGGAAGTCAGACCTTCCCCATTCGTATCCGATAGTCCCGAAGTTTCCATGTCATAGTAACTATGGATAATGCCCCCGTTGTCATTAATGCCTGTCAAACCGCCGATGTATGCAGAGCCTGTTACGCGCCCGATCGCAAAGGTGTTTTCAATGGTTCCATCTTTATTATCCCCGACAAGTCCGCCGATGGAGTCGCTGTAATTGCCGCATGACGCTTCATCCGATAGGCCCGTCACATTACCAGTTGCATAACTGTTGATAATGCGCGCATCGTTGTCACCAATCAGACCGCCTACATCATTACAGCCTGCTACATTTCCAACAGCATAACTGATAGAGAGCTCCGCATTTTCCAACTCGCCAATTAATCCGCCGACATCACTCAAACCAGTAACATTGCCAGTGGCGCTGCTACCGGAGATGTCCGCGCCATTGTGGCTGATACCGGCCAAGCCGCCCACATCGTTTTGGCCGATGACATCGCCGGAGGCATGGCTGTTCGTTATCGTTCCGTTATCCTTATTAGTCCCGACCAATCCGCCGACTTCTCTCTTACCTTCGACATGGCTGCTGGCATGGCTATCTATTATCGAGCTTGCGGAGCTACTGCCAATCAGACCACCAGCTCCTACTCCTGGACTTGTTTGTCCTCGGCTCGTCACCATACCTGAAGCATAACTGTTGGTTACTATGCTTCCACCGCTCAAAGAACCAACCAGACCGCCTACCATATCCTCGCCAGTTACATTCCCTGCAATGCCGACGCGATCGATCACCGCCCCGACAGCTCTTCCTGCCAATATGCCTGTCTCGTCCAGTGCTACGACTAACACATCTTTGAAGTTCAGATTCCGGATATGGCCGTTCGTGCCAATAACGCCAAAAAATCCCGCAGGCGCATCCATAGTACGGCGATCGAACATAAAATTCGAGATTTCAAAATTTTGACCGTCCAGTTTCCCAGTGAACGGAAGCGAAGTATCCCCAATTGGCACCCACCCGCTGTATCCGTACATGTTGATATCGTTTACCAATACAAAGTGGCTAGTGAGATGATTCTTTATTCCGCCCAGCTGCTCCGCCGACGCAATCCGAAAAGGGTCTTCCGACGTTCCGACTCCTCCTGCAAAGTCCTCTGGCGCCGCATGGGCTGTACCACCTTTCGCTATCAGCCCTGGATAAGCTCCAAGCATTAGCATGAACGCAAGAAAAACCGTCACGCTTCGTTTTTGCCAGTTCCTCATCATGTACCTCCTGCTTCTCTATGTAATCTTTCTCACTTCGATTGTCATCCTGCATCATACCATTTACCCTATGACAAAATTATGAAAGACAGCCTTTATGCAGTATAATCGAAGTATGCTATGGCGAAGGAGTATCTTTACCGATTATGGACGTGATAGGGCAGCCATCTACCATTACTATCATTTTTTCAGCGATGCTGATATGCATCCTGTTTATGTATGCTATCGTTTATCGCCGTGAACGCGGCGTTCGATTTTTTGTTTGGGTGCTGGGGTGCCGAGTGGTTTATGCCGGAGGCGTTATTCTGGAAATAAGCTCCGCCGATCTGGCCTCCAAGATTGTTTTCAGAAATTTGGAGCAAACGGCGCTTGTGTTTATGGTCCCCCTGATGGTTCTTTTTGTGTTGGATCTGGTCGGCATGGACAAGTGGCTGCGCTGGAAGTGGCTCCTGATTGCCTTATTTGCCTGCTGGTCGTTCGTGATATGGACCGATTCCTATTGGCATGTGATTAACAGCACGCAAGAATTGGTTAACGGACATTTGGTCACGACCAAAACTCCTTATTCCCTTGCATTTAATCTATTGTGCTATGCGATTATAGCCGGCTGCATCTTCGCTTTGGTGCGCTATATACTTGGCGCCCGTCCCGAAATACGCAAATCGGGTATGTTGCTCCTCATGTTTGGGAGTATTCCGTTAATGGTAGAAATATTAAAGCTCGTTAAGCCGAACCTGCTGCCGTGGCTTCTTCCTGTTTCCGTTTATAGCGGGATTTGCGGCATCGTCATGTTCTGGATTATTATGCGATATAAGCTTTTTTCAAGTGTCCCGATGGCCAGAAATATCGTGGTCGAAACGATGCATGAGGGAATGCTTATTATCAATACAAATGGCAACGTTATTGATAGCAATAGATTCGCCTCTGAACTGGTCATAGGGAAGACGGACCATCCCATTCTGGGACGTCATATTCGGGAAGTATTGGCGGCTTGGCCGGAATGGCTGTCCGCTTGCTCGCGCATGGAAGAAAGACGCATTGAAATCAGCAGCCCTGTGGATTACGAGACAAAATCGTACATCGTGAATGTTTACCCATTCTTTTCCCATCGGAAGCGCAAGCTGGGAACGATCTCTATCATCATCGACATTACGGAGAAGCAGCAAGCGCTAGAGCAAGTCGCCCGCCTTAACCAGATGAAGGACCAGCTCTTGACGGCCGTATCCCACGACATTCGCGATCCGTTGGCCTTACAGGTCAATCTGGTAGAATTGCTGGATACAAACAAACAAAGCTTGCACCCAGCAGAGTCCGAGATTATTCGTACATTAAGCGAACAAGTTCGCAACACGTATGCGATGGTCGAAAATCTTCTGGAATGGTTTCGCGGCCAGAAGGAGGGCATCGTCCTTCAACCTGAATCGCTGATCATACACGGTGTCGTCGAGGAAGCATGTCGGCTGCTTGTGCTGAACTGCGAAGCCAAACAATTGCTACTGCGCGTCGACGTGGACGAGGACATGCGGGTTAGCGCCGATCGCGAAGCGCTTGTTCTAGTCATCCGCAACCTGCTGTCCAACGCGATTAAATTTTCCAAGCCGGGTGGAGTTGTTTCTGTAAGCGCAGCATCCTTTGGGGGCAAGACGGAAATCTCGGTGCAAGATGACGGCGTAGGGATGAACGAGGAGCAAATTCGTCAACTCTTCGATGAAACCCGGTTCTCTTCCACAAAAGGAACCGCCGGCGAGAAGGGAACCGGGATGGGATTGCTCGTAAGCCAGCATTTTCTGCGAATGAGCGGCGGCCAGCTTAAGGTGCACAGTAAGCCAGGCGTTGGAAGCAAATTTACAATTGTTCTCGAGGATGGGGATTTGCGATGAGAGTTATTGTCATAGATGACGAGAAGGCCATGCATCTCGTGATGAATCAAATGTTATCCCGGATTCATGACGTGGAAGTGGCCGGCTGCTATCAGCACCCTGCGGATGCCATGGAACAAATCCGGAACGAGGACATTGATCTTGTATTTATCGATATCAACCTCGGCCATGATAACGGCCTGGAGGTTGCCCGCGGACTGCGTTCCGCGCATCGCGAGCTGGACATTGTATTCGTAACCTCGCATAAGGAGTACGCTATCGATTCGTTCGACAGTTACCCTCTGGATTATATGATCAAGCCGGTTTCCCAATCCCGTCTGGAACAGACGATTGCCCGGGCGGCAGCGAGAATAGGGGAAAAGTCCTCCGTCGTCGATGTCCCTATCGGCAAATTGACGGTGCGAGCCCTGGGAGGGTTAGAGGTCAAGACCGAGCAGGGCGAACCTGTAAAATGGATCTCCAGAAAAAGCATGGAACTGTTTGCTTATCTGCTGATGCATAGAGGCAGTCCTGTTTCCAAAAGCCGCATCATCGAGTACATATACCCGGACATGCCAATAAAAAATGCTGCAATCTATATCAATACGACCGTCTATCAACTTCGCAAATCTTTGCATGCGTCAGGGCATAAACACATTATTGCCAACTCGCTTGAACAATACTGGTTGCTCTTTGACCCGATCGAAGCTGACTTCGTGATGTTCGAAGATCAAGTGTCTCAATTTAGCACGCTGAGTGCCGAAAATATTGAAGCGGCATTAGCATGCGAGCGTTTGTATACAGGAGAGTTATTCGATGAGCGTTCCTACGTATGGGCGGCTCCCGAGCAAATCCGTTTGCACGAATTATACATACGTTTTGCTAAACAGATCGGCCGATGGCTGCTTCAGCACCAAAAGCCCGAGCAAGCAGCTATCCTCATCAAAAAGCTCGTGTCCCGGAGCGAATGGGATGAGGAAACGCATCTGCTGCTGCTTGAAGCCTATGGGAAACTGGGCGACCCAGCAGCGCTTGCTCGGTACTATGAGCACGTAACAGATCTGTACCAGAAAGAATTATCCATCCCTACACCCATTGAATTCACGAAGTTGTATGAACACTATCGGGAGATTATATGAGGGCAAATTATACCACTCGAGATGGTGTATAATAAGGTGAAATTCTCTAATGGAATGGAGTGAGTCGCATTGTTCTCAGTCATTAACGAGAAGAAGCTGCTGCTGGATAAAAAAAGACCTCTGCCCGTTCATACATTGCGCAGTATAAGAGAACATCTGATCATTAATTGGACTTACCATTCCAATGCGATTGAGGGCAATACGCTTACCCTTTCGGAGACGAAGGTGGCGCTCGAGGGAATTACGGTGGGTGGCAAGACCATCAAAGAGCATTTGGAGGCGATCAACCATAAGGAGGCTATCCTCTATATTGAAGAGATCGTAAGTCGCGAGGAACAACTGTCGGAGTGGCAGATCAAGAATATACATCGATTAATCCTTAAGCATATTGATGATGAGCATGCCGGCGTTTATAGACAAGAGAATGTTATTATTAGCGGCGCCACGCATATACCTCCAGACTATGTTCAAGTGCGGGACGAAATGGAGCAACTGATTACACTATACGAAACGTGGAAACAGGAGAAAGAAGCGATTGAACGCGCCTCGTTGCTGCATATTGAATTTGTGAAAATACATCCGTTTATCGATGGCAACGGAAGGACGGCGAGGCTGCTCCTCAACTTTGAACTGATGAAAAGCGGTTTCCCACCTATTGTCATTGAAAAAGAAGATCGTGCCGAATATTATTCGACCCTGGACTTGGCGCATACAAGCGGCGATGCTTTGCCGTTTATCGCTATGACGACGAGGATCATGGACAAAACGTTGGATTGGTACTTGAAGCTGTTGTAAGGAAAGACAAGTGAAAGGGTTTCTAGAATACATGAACAGACAGCAATTGCAAGTAAAGGTGAAGCAGCTCGTTCATCAAATGATTCACGAGAAGCAGGAAGCAAGTCCGATTGAGCTTTTTATTCGTATGGATAAGCTAAATCCAAAACTTGTACAAGAATGGCGAGCCGGGAAGGTGCCTTATCTGGAGCGATTGATGCAGGGCAGCTTGTCGCAATTAAGTTTTATTATGAGCGTTTATCGTAAGACGGCAAGTGAAATGGGGCTTCAGGCAGTCATAAGAAGCTATACACGGTGGGGGAAAGGGCCAAGACAGTCGCTGCGATTCTCCAAGTCGGGAGATGTTTCGATAGAGAGGGGCTACTTCACGCATTATGTTAAAAAGAAAACGGCTGGTACGCCAACAGATTTATCGGAACTTGAGCCGGAAGGCTCTAATTGAGGTAATCAGACCCAAAGAGCTCATCTTACGATGAACTTTTTGGGTCTGATGTTATTCCAAGCTTAAATCCCTACACGATCATAACTCGTTCGGACCAGATCCCATTCGACCTCTAACCTTTGTCGCGATCAGCGATTGATGCAAGAAGTCCGATTAATATCCAATTCGGCATGTGAGGAGTTCCTCAAGGAACTCCTCACATGCCGAATTTTGCTTATTCCGTATAAGAGATTTATTTTGCGCTATTTGTGATACGGTTCTCCGTGCTGTCTGTTTCTTCACTGACAAGTATAGTTACTGGAAACAAAGGCCAATATAAAATTATCTTTTATGCTAAGGAGTTTGACACATGACGTATGGAGAAATTCTGTTTCGTACGGTAACGTCTTTTATTGCCTTACTCGTTTTGACGCGTCTACTCGGTAAAAAACAAGTCGGACATCTAACGTTTTTTAATTATGTAACGGGGATCACCTTTGGCTCCACTACAGCCGAGATTATCGTCAACAAACAAATCACGTTATTGCAAGGACTATCCAGCTTGGTTTTATGGTCGGTCTTGGCATTCATCATTGCATGGGTCGGATTGCGATCCGTCAAAACGCGTGAGATTCTCGACGGTCAGCCTACCATTCTCGTCAAACAGGGAAAGATTCTGGAAAAGGCATTGGCTGAGCAGCATCTCAACATTGACGATTTAAGCATGTTGCTGCGGAACAAGGATGTCTTCTCGCCTGAAGAGGTTGAATTTGCAATTTTGGAACCGGATGGTCAACTCAGCGTGTTGAAAAAGGAAGAACTTCTACCTGCAACAAAAAAAGATATAAAAGCAACTATTACGACTATTCACAGAATACCGACTGAGCTTATCGTTGATGGTAAAATCGTAGAAAAAAATCTTGGAAAATTGGAAGTCTCCGTTGCCTGGCTCAACCAGCAATTAAAGAAAGCCGACATCCATTCTTTAGATCAAGTATTTTACGCAGAGCTCCAATTAGATGGGACGTTGTATATCGACAAGTACCAGGATTCGATCCTATAAATAAACCCATTAGCTTTGTTCAACTATCGTTTTCCGTCAGCGAAGTAGAGTCTATCTCATCTTATGGTTGCCAAACTTCCCATACGTTTCCGTCAGGATCGGCGAACGTTATGTTTGGTCCGCATGTCACCCGTTCTCCTAAAATATTCACTCCGTTTGCCCTGAAACGGTTATATAACTCCTCGATTCGCGGTGTAATCAAACATGCTATTGCATGGGGTTTTCCGCTGTCCAATGACCAGGAGAACCGTAATCTACCGCCTTCTTCGTCCGATTTGTGAAGGAACAATGCGGGTACAACTTGCCTTAGACCAGGTGAGGGAAGATTTCCATTCCGATCGGGAAAATTCAAAATTGCCGTCACCATCCCAGGCTCAACAAGCTCGTTGTCAGAAGGTTGGTACCCTAAATTCTTTTGGTACCATTTAATAGACTCGTAAACATCATTTACTGGTACGTAAATACAAGTCATACCGGTAATGTCTTCTAGCATTTGTTCCGCTTTGTTTTCCTCATGTTTCGACATATTCATTTCCTCCCTTGGTACAAATAGTGAACCGACACCACGGCCTTCTCTGCGATGTCATCGCCCGCGGGTCTCGCTAAACTCAGCTTAACAAATATTTCCGGAAATTACTGTATTTTTTATCAAAAATATTAGCCAGTTTCGTAGGTAGCTCGGCATAAAAGTACCGATACTTCTGGCGGCAAGAAAGAATATCGCTCGCTTGCTTCATCATAGAAGAAAGTCGCCACGGTTTGGCCGCTATTCAATTTTAATGGATCGAACGACATTGTGATCGTGAGCGTTTTAATTGCGCATGGGCCTCCTAGATTGTAGTAATCTGTTTTTGGCTTAATCGCAACCTTTTCCATTTCATAGGAAGGATTAGGAAATCCTGTGTCGAAAAAGTATATAACTAATTCAAAAGTCACACGGGAGGCCTAGTGTAATGGTTCAGAGTACTCAGATTAAGGTGATGTCGTTAACTGAAGCATATAAGGATATACTTCAGGTTGTGAAAAGAACTGCGAGTTCTGAGATTAAGAATAGGGAATTCGCTATACTAGCTGAGGTTAGTCATATAAATTCAAAAGTATATGGTGGTTGCCAATATATAAGATCGGTTGGGGACGACGATTCGGAGTTGCAGCTAGTCGTACCAGTTGAGATAGCCGCCGCTTTAGAAACTAAACATTTCTATGAATTTAGCGGTTCCTTTGAGGTATCGTCTTCACCTAATTTCGGTTTTTTTCAATTTAGAGTATCGCATGCTATTTTGCAGGGAGCTAACATGAAGCTTGAAGCCAAGAAACAAGCAGCGAACGAAATTATTGAAAAGGGTTACCTGGACAAATACAAAGATGATTTTAGTCGTTTGCGCGGTAAAGAGAAATGCAGAGTAGCCTTGGTTACATCACAACAATCACAGGTGATTAGAGACGTTCAGGAAGTTTTTAAGCAGCACCGAGGAATTGCTTACGATCTGATTCCAGTAAAGCTGAGTGTTAGCAGTGTAATTGCAGAAGGAATTGCTTCTGCGGCTGGCGGAGGGTATGACGTCATCATGATCGTTCGTGGTGGTGGCAATGAGAACGATTTTAATGTGTTTAACGAATCAAATGTTGTCAAAGCCATATATGATTCTCAAGTTCCTGTTATTGTTGGTATCGGGCACACGGATAACAATACATTCGCCGATAAAGCGGCTGATCGCTCGGAGACAACGCCATCCAAAGCTGCACGGTATCTTGTAGATATGTTAGGAGTTCCTGCTCCCATAAACCATAGACCTTCCGATCAGAGAAGGAGATATGCTAATCGGTCTTATATTCCGCCGCAGAATCAGGTCCAGACATTCAAAAAGTCTCAAGCTGGTTCGATGGTTATTCTCACTGCTATTATCGCTATGTTAATAATAGCCGTTGGAATTGCAATCTTTGTATTCGTCCCCAAACTATTCGAAACTATTTTAACGAGCCAGTAGGAGGAAGTCATGGCTAGAACATATAAATCAGAGGGAAACCAGATTGCTTACCTATTAAGAGGTCTCTTTATTCTTGGAGGACTAGCTCTTTATTTCAATATACCAGGGCTGCATTGGGGATTTTTCTTTGGAATATTGTTTGGATCCGTTATTTTGTCAGAAATCGTTGGTCTTATTTGGATTAGAAAGAGACGTGCAGCTAAAACGAAAAGAAAGTCTCAGCCGAAGACACAAAGGGCAAGCTCGGTAGCCCATCGGACTTCCAAACACATAAGGACAGATGAAGTGATTTTGGCTACGAAGTTGGAGGATCTCTCCGGCGCCGAGTTTGAAAGGTTACTGGCCATGTATTTCATAAATCAAGGCTATGCAGTAAAGGAAGTCGGCGTTGGAGGCAATGATGGTGGAGTAGACTTGGTCATCACGGATCGACGCGGCGAGAAGACGGCAGTTCAAGCTAAATGTTATTCTGAGCGAAATAAGGTACCAGTACAGACAGTACGTGAGTTGGTAGCGGCAAAACGCAACCATGACTGCATCCTTTCTCTTCTTGTGACAACGTCTGATCTGACTTCTCCTGCAAAAGACGAAGCAGATAAATTTAAAGTCGACTATTGGCATGGTGCTATTGTTGAGCAGAAGCTTAAGACTTGGGGGAAATGGCAACCAGGTAAGAAAATAGCTGTTCAATCGAAGCTCACAACGGCTAAGAGAGAGGTATCGACAGCAAGAAAAGAAATAGCATCTGCTATTACCTGTTCATGCGGCGCCCCCATGGTAAGACGCAAGAGCAAGCAAGGTGCGGAGTTCATGGGTTGCTCGAAGTATCCTTCTTGCAGACAAACTAGACCGATATAATTCATACAGGAAGAGGTGATCCAGATGCCAACTTACAATAAACTCGTTCGAGATCGCATTCCGCAAATCATTGAAGAGACGGGCAAGACATGCCGGACTCGGGTTCTGAACGACGAGGAGTATCTCCAAGAACTAAATACGAAGCTGATGGAAGAAGTCAACGAATATCTAGGTGCCAAAAATTCCAATGAAGCTCTGGAGGAACTGGCCGATGTTCTTGAGGTGATTAGAGCCCTGACTTCCGCACACGGATACAGCGTGGAGGAAGGAGAGGAGCTTCGCAGGCAAAAGGCCGAAAAACGAGGTGGCTTCCGGGAGCGGGTGTATCTGATCGATGTCGACGACGAAGCTTAACGTCAGGCTGATTACGGAAAACCTTGGCGATGAATTAATCGCTAATATGCAGCATGCCGCCGGCATTTATATTATGACTTCTTTCATTATGCAGTCGGGAGTACGTTTGCTGGCACCTCATCTGAAGAGCGCGATTGAACGCGGAGCGGAAGTGAAGGTGCTGGCGGGAGACTACCTATTCGTAACGCAGCCGGAAGGTCTTCGGTTATTGTGCGGCATTGACGAACGGTTAGAAGCCAGGTTGTGGCGAAGCATGGGGACATCCTTCCATCCCAAAGCTTATCTATTCGATTACGAGCTTGGCGAGGGCTTACTAATCGTGGGCTCTTCTAACTTCTCCATGTCGGCGATGAAGATGGGTATGGAATGGAATCTGGCGATGAACGCCAAAGCGGAGCCTTATACCTTCCAGGTTGCGCTAGATAAATTCATGCAGAACTTCTATCATGAATCGACCATGCCGCTGAACGAGCATAACGAGCTACGAAGAGGAATATCTGCTGCGTCATCGCGAGAGTCCTGAGTTAACGAGACTCGTTGAGCGAATGGAGGAAGAGGATTACCGGTCGGATGAAATCGTCGAAGCAATGGAGCGGGAAACAGCAATCCCGGAGGTTGCCATTACCCCAAGATTTGCGCAGCTAGAGGCATTAGAGGGACTGGATCGAACCTTGGAGGAAGGTTACGAGAAGGCGATGGTCGTGATGGCCACCGGACTTGGCAAAACCTATCTTGCCGGATTTCTCGCGAAGCGATTTAAACGTGTTTTATTTGTCGCGCATCGCGAGGAAATATTGCATCAAGCCAAGGCCTCGTTTTCGCGTATTTTGCCGGATAGAAGCTTTGGGCTTTATAACGGCGTCCATAAGGAAGCAGATGCGGATTGTATATTTGCATCTATATATACATTAGGGATGAGAAGGCACCGGGAAAGCTTCTCGACTGATGCTTTTGATCTCATTGTCGTGGATGAATTTCATCACGCGGCGGCCGTATCTTATCGTTCAGTTATGGACTATTTTGAGCCGAAGTTTATGCTCGGCATTACGGCGACGCCAGACCGAATGGATGGCAAAGACGTATTCGCGTTATGCGACGGCAACGTTGCTTATCAAATTCATTTCTTGGAAGCCATTCGAAGAGGTTGGCTGTCGCCGTTCCGTTACTTTGGCGTATACGATAGCACGGACTATTCGCAGATTCGCTGGTTAGGCTCGCATTATGACGAGGAGCAGCTGGCAGCGTTACAGCTCCGCGATTCCATGGCACTCCGCATTTACGAAGCCTGGGGAGAGCATAAGATCACGCGTACCATTGCCTTCTGTTCATCCATCCGACAGGCGGATTACCTGGCTGATTATTTTCAGGAACGGGGAGTTTCGACCGTCAGCTTGCATTCAGGGACCATTGGAATGACAAGAACCGAAGCGATTGAAGGCTTGTCGAAGGGGAACCTCGATATTATTTTTACCGTGGATTTGTTTAATGAAGGCGTAGATATTCCAAGCGTCGACACGTTATTATTCGTCAGACCAACGGAGTCTCTAACCGTGTTCACGCAGCAAGTAGGCCGGGGGCTTCGACTATCGGAAAACAAAAGCCATTGTCATATTATTGATTTGATCGGCAATTATCGCAATGCGGACCTTAAGATGCGATTGTTCGAGGAAAAGGACGAGACGTCCAGTTCTGGCAAGGTGGCAGTAACGGCGGCTCTTCCTGGCGAATGCGAGTTGAAGCTGGATATACAAGTCATCGACCTGTTGGCGGAGATCAGCCGCAAGAAGCTTCCGAGAAGAGAGTATCTGCTGGGAGCCTACCGACAATTAAAGCATGAGCTTGGCCGGACTCCGACTTACTTGGAGCTCCATCTGCATGGTCGTGCCAATAGCCGCGAATACGCTAGCGAATTCGGTAGTTACATCGGCTTCTTGCATTGGGCTCACGAATTGACGGAGCGCGAGCAAGGACTATTTCAGCAATATGAAGCTTGGCTCAAGGATGTTGAAAAGACCGCGATGGCCAAGAGCTACAAGATGATTGTGTTGCTTGCCATGCTTGAGCGTGGGGCGAGGGAGTGGATGAAGGTACTTACGCCATCCGAGGCGGCTCCATTCTTCCATCAATACTTGACCGGCAAGGAATATCGGAAGCGAATCGACTTCTCGGATCAAAAGGCTAAGCGACTGTGGAGCTACAATGAGGCTGGGGTAAGCGATCTTATCGCGGAGATGCCCATGTCCAAATGGTCTGGCGCGCGGGGAAGCATGACGACCTTCGAGAATGGCGTATTCGCATTGCGGATTGAAGCGTCTGCTCGTCCAGAGGATGAAGAGACTCTATATCAGTGGACGAAGGATATTTGTTTGTATCGGTTGCATTATCATTTTGAACGGCGGGGGAAGCGAAGGTCTATTTAAATCATAACTTATGCAGCTCATCCCAGTTGATGGAAGTACCATAAGTGTCATGCAATTGTACCCCGAAATTTGAAAATCTCTCGACTTTTCTGAAATCCTCCAATAATCGCAAAGGATACCTTTTTACAAAGGTATATCTTTAGCGATTATAGGTGATTTCATTGAAAATGATAAATTTACGTGTTAATCTTGCACTTCTCTATATTCTGAAGGCGTTAAGTTCGTCGCTCGTTTAAAAAACTTTGTAAAATATGCCGATGATTCAAAGCCAAGCTCCATCGAAATTTCATGCACCTTGAGCAGCGGATTTCTGAGCAATTGTTTTGCTTTATTCAATCGAACTTCAGTTATATACTCAAATAACCCCTCGCCAGACAACTGCTTATACAAACGGGACAAATAGGATGGGTTAAATCCGACAACCTCTCCAATTTTGGCAAGTGACAGATCGCCTGCCAGATTGTTCTCAATATAACGTTTAATGGTTGCGATCACCTTGAGCTCAAGCTCCGCCACATTCGATTGGCTATATTCGAATATCGCTTCGGCTACCTTTGCCAAATATTCCATAGCATCTTCCCATGAGCTATGAGCTGTTAGCTGCGTAAGCTTTCCTAAATCAATATTGAGCCCAATGCTGCTTTTATCCAATGATTTATTCAAAAATGTAAAGAAAATCGGAACGATAGCATAATACGTTTGCAGTTTGATTTGATCGTTCGCATGCTCCTCCGTACTACGGACAAGCTTAGATAAGAGCAAAAAAAACGGCTCGCGCTGAGAAGTTTCAAGATAGGTCTCCAACCTTCTAATCATTCCAGTCAGCGATTGAAATGAAGTATCGCTTTCTCGCTCCGTACTGAGCGAGAGTTGACTTTCTAACAAAAGAACCTCTTTATGCAAGCCGTACTCAAAATTGAAAATTCGTTTAAGTCTGCTGAATGTTTGGCTGCTTTCATGGAAAGGCACCGGTATAGTTCCAGCGAGCAGCGACACCTTCAAACCTAAATACTTTTTGCAAGCCGCTTGAATCTGCTCCAGGGACTGGCTGATTAGCATTGTGGCAAGCTTCCAGGAGCTGTCCAGATTAAATTGGGGATCATTGTGCTCGGGGGCAAGCTTAGGCTGAATTAGCCATATCCAATTGCCATGTTCATACATACAGGAGAACAACTGCAGCGAAGGACTGAGCAGTTCATTTACAATCGCATGAAGCGAGAAGCCGTGCAGCGTCTGATCCTGTGACTTCAGCTCTCTATTCTCTACTCTACCTAGCATAAGTAGTACGGGAAAAGCGGCATTAAGCGGTATTTTCAGCTCAGTCATGCGCTCATCAAGTTTGCCGGCATCCTTATCTTCTCCGCGCAACAAATCGCCAATCCATTCTTTTTGCAGCATAGGCAGCGCTTCAAGCATATAAGCGTTTGCTTGCATGACAAGTTGCTCCCGCTCAAACTTATTTTCCAGCATTTGAACAGCATTATGGATGGTCTCAACGATAATGTTGTCATCCTCTGTTTTCAATATATAATTGAAGCTATTGTTTCGGCTAGCTGTGTGCAAATAATTGAAATCATCATGTCCCGTCAAAAAAATAACGAGAGCATGCGGCCATACGCGATTGATCTCTTGCTGCAAAGCAAGACCCGACATGCCAGGCATACGGATGTCACTAAGCACAATGTCGATTTTTATTCGGTTAAAAATATTTAAAGCTTCGAAGGCAGAGTATGCGAGATGAATGTCCACTTCATAATCGAGCGAACTTTCAATAAGCTGTGCCAAGCCATGGACGATCAATTCCTCATCATCAACGATAAGTAGTCTATACATGCCTAAGTCCCCTTTGTTATTGGAATAGCTACTTCGACACATAAACCGCCAAGTGAAGAACGTGAAACGGACAATCCGTACTGTTTGCCGAATTTCAACTGCAGCCTGCGGTGCACATTTAACATGCCGGTTGTTTCCACATGCTCCTCTAATTTGAGCTCCATTGCAATCCTTTCAATTTGCCGATCCGACAAATCATCCCCGTTGTCCTCCACCGTAATTTGCAAAAGCTCATCTGTCGACGAAAAAGACATTTTTACAATGCCGCCGGCCATTTTATTTTCCAACCCGTGCTCATATGCATTTTCCAAAATAGGCTGCAGAACCAGTCTAGGCACCAGAACCTCCTTGCAGCTGTCTGGCAATTCTTCGCAAATTGTTTGTATTCTGCGCGAATAGCGCAGCATCTGAATTTCAATATAAGAATGAGTATGGCGAATCTCTTGCGCGAGCGCTATTTCATCAGCACCATTCCGAGTAATATAACGAAAATATTCTCCCAAATGACGGGATAGTCGAATGACTGTATCGGTATCATGCATCTGCGCTACACGATGCAGTACAAAATAGCTGTTGTACAAAAAATGAGGGTTAATTTGAGACTGAAGCTGCTTCAGCTCGGATTGCTGCGAGCGTATTTTCTCTTCGTATACCTCGTGAACAAGCAATTGAAGCTTGCTGGACATAATATTGAACTGCTCGTACAAATAAGCAAATTCATCTTCTTGGCTATGCTTTAAGGAAACATTCAAGTTGCCTTTTTCCAGCTTGCGAAATGCAAACACCATTCTTTGTATCGGCTGATGAATGATACGATAAATCCAATATGAAAATATAATGACTATTACAACCGACGTTAAAGTAATGATCCAATACCAATAGCGGTATTTCGTAAGCGGCCCAAGCGTCTCTTCCTCTGGTAAAAAAACAGCCATAACCGTATTTAATACGGAAGATTTTTCGTAAATGACCGTATATGCCACATGGTTGGCCGTTACACTAAAGCTGCCATTCTGGAACTGCTCCATCGATTCGCCGGCGATATGTGGAATTAAGTTTTCGGCTAATGCATGCATTTGGTCATTCCCGCTAACAATTTTCCACTGCTTGTCGGCTTGCAGCAGCATGCCTCCTCCAAGCTTCGTATTATGCACCTCATTTAGAGACTGCTGCAGAAAATCCTCTGAAACGGATAGCTTTAATATAAGAAAAGGCTCATCCTCGCTGTCCTCAATCCCATAAGTGCCCGGAAACGAACCGCCTATTAAATATTGATCGTTCCAAAAAACAATAGGGGATGAAAGAGTAGACCGCTTGAGCGCAGCAATTTCGTCTTCAACTGGCAAAGTTATAAATCCCCTTGAAGAAATATTTCTTTGAATGCGCGGTAAATAAACGTTGATATCATCCATATATAAGCTGGAAGCTTGGAGCAGCCTCAGCTTCTCTTGAATGCGGAGAACGGCCTGTGCATATAAATAATCGGAGAGATGATGCTTGGCGTAGCTAAGCGTTTGCAGGTCGCTGTCCGCGAGCAGCTCATTCCTTAGGCGCATCAATCTTTGAAAGTCTGCATCCATTCCTCTGACATAGTTATGCAGCCTAGACTTAAGCGATTGTTCGATTTGTTCCTTTACGGTTGTCGAGCTCGAATAGTTTAAATACAAGCCGAGAATAGACAAGGGCAGTATAATCAATAAAAATGCTATAGCCAGTTTGAAAAATATGCTAGACAATTTAATAGGTAGCATCTTCATTGTATCCCCCTGTTTTTTGAATGACTCAATTGCCGCACTGCGGGAGTAAATAAAGAAGAGCAGCTCAAGCGTGAAAATCTTGAACTGCTGTTTAATATAGGATTCCTTATTTTACAGCTAGCAAGCGATAGATGACAACAGATGCCTGCGCTCGTGTTGCAGTGCCATTCGGCTGCATTTTATTGGAAGAAACACCTGCAATAATTTGCTCGCTTACAGCTAGTGCAATATCATTCGCCATAGATTCTGTCAGCCCGGAAATATCAACGTATTGACTTAATTCATTGCCAGCCTGATGGCTGTCCGTTTCCTGATGAAATAGCCTGATTGCCCGCCCGGCCAATACGGCCATTTCGGCGCGAGTAATCGCGTCATTAGGGCCAAATGTCCCGTTTGCACGACCATTAATTAAACCGCTCGTAGCAGCGGCCGCTGCATACGGCGAAAACCAGTCTGTCTCATTAATATCGTGGAATGGCTGTGAGAAGTCTTTGAGATTCAACTGATAAAGCCTGGCCAGCATCGCTGCAAATTGTGCCCTTGTCACAGGTGCATCGGGATCAAAGCGACCTTCCGCTTTTCCATTCACAATGCCGTTTGCGGCAATAACTCCAATCGCGCGACCCGCCCAATGCGAGACATGGTCAATATCATCAAATGCCACCTTGTTTTCCAAAATAGCGAATATTGAAGCACCGCCAATGAATGCTGCATAGCTGCCACTGAGCATATTTCCTCTAATCAATCCAGGACCGTCTTGGCCAAGATCAGCCATTACGAGCAGCTCCTGATCGAAGTCCCCATCGACTGGCAATTCCAAACGGATCGGTTTTTGGAAAACAGGCTGCTCTATTCCGTTTATTTTCAATTGAATATGATAGGCAAGCGAGGCAAGGGCTTGCTCCAAATAACCTGTTTCCTGCAAATCTACTTCTGTAATTTGAAGCTCTGTCTCGCCATTAAATTGTTCTGGATCAAAGCTTACAGTTACACCCGACCATTTCGCAGAAACATCCAGCAAGCCAGCTTCTTTCAGCTTTTGAAGGAGCTGCTCATCCAGCGTCAATGATAGGCGGCCTGCTTCAGTCGAACCTAAATCCATAATCAGTTTCGCGTTTAAGGCCGAAGCAGAAGGATTAAGCTTTCCTAACAGCTCATTCAGACGCTTGATAGATGCTTGAACATTCGCAATTTGCTCCTGCAGCGTTTGCCCGCCGAGTTCAGCTGCGGCGGCGCCAGCATGAATTGAAACGGCAGAGCTTAGGTCTAACGTGCTTATTTGTTCAAACAAAGCTTTAATTCGTTCCGTTCCAGCAGCAATCAGCGCGGCTTGTTCAGACGGGGCTGCGCCTGCCAGCTTTTGTTCAATACCTTTCAAATATTCCTCCAGCTCCGCTATAGGAGTGGATGGCATCGGATCGATAACCAGTCCTCCCCCAGGATAGGTAGGTAGCGGGCTTAGCTCATAAATGCGCACCTCTAATGGGCCATACGTCTGCTGCAAACGATTCTGACTGACTGCGATGCTGCTCCCTGATTTCCAATCCTTCACCTGCATGCCTGCAGGTATACTGAAGGCTGCTTCCAGCTCTTCTTTACTGCTGTTAACTGCAGCAAGATACGTTTTTCCGTTCACTTGGCGGCTTATCCAGTGCAGATGCTCGCTGTAATCGCCAATTACTTTCACATTTGAATCCAGTTTATCTGACAAAATAAAAGCCTGCAAATCTTTTATTTCTTGAGCTACCGTGTTTACATGACCTAGCAATTTTTCATAGGCTTGTCCGCTGTCATCATTTTTCAAATCGAATAAAGAATAAAACAGTATTCCTCTGGCACCTTCAGTAATGTATTGCCATGCCATATTGCGCATTTCCTGCTCGGTTGGAGGACGAAGCCCGCCTTGCGCGTAGTTGCCCACATTTTGCGCTTGCACGACTGCCCATTGACCTTTTTTGCCTAGCATTGCTGTTGTCTCTTTCTGCAGTTTGCCAGGCTCGCTGATCGGATCGGTATCGAGCCCTTTAATCGGATAAACGTCCAACCCGAAAATATCAGTCGTTTTGTCCAGCGTATTGGCATTCGGCAAATTAAAATCGACGGTATAGGCTGGATGATCAGGATCATTCTCTTTCACCGCTTCATAATGACTTGGCAGACGGTCATCATTCGGCGACTCATCATTTAAATACCAGGCCAGCAAAGCCGGATGGCTCTTGTATCGGTTTGCGAAATCACTGATCATTTCTACCGCATCCTCGTCACTTTCAATGCCTTCAGGCGCCCATGTCGACCCGTAATAAAAATCCTTCAGCGAAAAGATAACGGATTTGCCGTATTGCTGAGCTAGGTCAAGCTGCTGCTCGGACGGATAATCATAAGGCAGCAGTGTATTGATCGGGCTGTCCTTCAGCTCCTCCAGCTCAGAGGCAATAATTTTGTCTGCATATATGCCAATCGGTAAAAACAGTTTGTCGTCTCTCCAAAACCTTCCTTCGCTGTCCACATAGGTTCTCGGCAACTCAGCACGACTGGAAACCTTCTGGATCGTCCATTCCTTGGAATCAACAACCGTATCGGCAGAAAGAGCTTCTACTCGAGCTTTGTAGGTGCCCGGGGCCAATTGTGCAGAAGCAAATGTATGCTCTATACTTGAAACCCCAGTGTATTCTTGTGCTTCCAGCACAGAGTCATCATTTCCTAACAAACTGGCGCGCAGTGTATAAGCTGTCAAATCAGCTCCAATTGCTGGCTCTGCCTTTATCCGGATGGGGGACTCATCCCCCGGCATAATAAAACCTCTATAATTGGGATACGCAAGCTGTGTTTGCAGCAGCTTAGGCATAACCGAATAAATTTGCAAATCGTCGAACCAAACCGTGCCTGCCGATCCTCTTGTATATAAAGTCAAATCTGCTTTTGTCGCATTGGCAGGAGCTGTAAGCAGCGGTATTCGCAGCAGTGTCCATTGTTCAGGCTTAATCGGATTTACATAGGAGCCGGTTATCCAACCTCCTGCCGAATCCACGACATCCAGCGCAAGCAGTGCCCCATCCTCGCCCGATATTCCTTCAGTTTTTACCCACACCTCTGCGTAATATCCCATTCCTGGGGTAACAGCAAACTCGAAGCGCGGTGAGTTATTCGTAGCTCCGTTCTCATACTTCAAAGAGCGAGTGCCTGTACGGAATACGGTGTCATCAAAGCTCGTCGAGCTTGTTATCCATATATCCTGTTCATCGTCCTCCTCGAATGAGGTTTCATATCCTGTAATGGTACTGCTGCCTGACGCTTTTTTGTATACCTTGACATCGTCAAACCATACCGTGCCCGTGCCATCCTTGCTCAAATAAAGCGAAACCTGCGTTCTTGTCGCATCCTCTGGAATGGTGTATGTCGGCAACTTCAGCAATGTCCAGTCCGCTGCCACAATTCCTTCTGTGTATTGCCCGCCTTTCCAATCGTCACCGTCATAAGCCTCTAAAGCGATTCTTGCTTTATCGGCGCCGGCTACATTTTTTGTTTTAATCATCACAGTAGCATAATAAGTAGAGCCGGTCTCCAAATTAATTTGATACCTTGGATATTCGTACTCTTTTGGGTCAGTCCGTTCATATTTCAAGGAATGCGTACCGCTATAAGCCTCCGAATCGTCATAGCTAGTTGCGGTCGTAATCCAATCCTGCATCTCTGCATCATCAAAGTGTTCTTCAAACACCAATTCATCGCCGCTGGCTGCGTAAGCAACCGAAGACGAACGATCTGTCACGCTTGGAACGAGCCCTGGCTGAAGCACGAGAGCTGCTGCAATAAATAAACTGAGCCACTTTCTTTTCATTTTTTCCACCTAACCTTCCACCTCATAGATGTGTACTTGCAATGGTGCGAACGAATCTGTAAACGTACTTGTTGTTACCGGCAATACACGCCCTTCTTTAGGCACCTTTACTTGCTGTGCTCCGGCAACTTGAAAGGATGCGGTTTGATTCGTTTTTCCGTTATTCACCGCAAAAATAAATGTTTTGTTGTTGTACCGCTTGACTGTCCAGTTCAACCAGCTGCCGCCAGTTGTCGTTGTCAGCGGCGCCGCTTCGATGGACAAGAGGTGCGGCACGAACTCCTTCACCTCTGCTGCAACCTGCTTCACGTTTCCTAGCAAAGTCGCATAAGGCTGCCCGCTGGCATCGTTTTGCAAATCAAACTGAGAGTAGAACATAAGACCGGTAGCGCCCTCGGTTAAATACTGCCATGTCATATTGCGCAGTTCTGCGAGTGTCGGCGGACGAGTGCCGCCTTGGCCGTAATTCTCAAGATTATGCGCTTGTACGACAGGCCATTGACCACGGAAAGGAAGCGCATTCATAGAACTCCTTTGATAGCTGCCGGGCTCGCTGATCGGATCGGATGACAACCCTTTTACGACATAACGATCCATGCCAAATATGTCAGAAGACCGCATGAAATTGTCCGGGCTTGGAACATTATAATCTACGATGTATGCCGGATGATCAGCATCATTTGTAATTACGGCTTCATAATGATCGGGCAATCTCGCATCAAGAGGCGCTTCATCATTCAAATACCAAGCGAGTAGAGCTGGATGAGATTTGAACCAATTTACATGCTGGGCGATATAATGGGCCTCATCCGCCACACTCGTAATAAATGAAGGGGCATGCAGAGAGCCGTAGTAAAAATCTTTAAAGGAATAGATGACCTTTAAGCCGTAGCTATTGGCTAAATCCAGCTTGCCTGCATCAGGATGCACATAAGGCAAAATCGTATTAATCGCACTATTGTTCAGATCCAGCATATCAGCTGCTGTAATGTCGGAAGTATAAATGCCTATCGGAAAAAATAAACTGCCATCCTTCCATAGCCTGCCGTATTTATCTACATAGTTGGCTGGAGCTGAGACTGTTTTAGTAATCGGCTTTTCGATATAGCCCTTTACTTGCCCGGTTGATGTTTTAATCAATTGAATAACAAGCTTGTAGCTTCCATTCGCCAGTGCAGAACCGTCAAATATCGTAGCCGTAGACTGCTGGCCCGTATAAGTGGCGGAATTCATTACTATACCAGCCTGATTATACAGACTGATTTTTGTCGTATACCCGCTAAAATCAGCCGACCAGGCATGGGGGATCGTCTTCACTCTTATGTCTGTATGATCCATATCGATCAGCTTGCCTCGATAAGAGGGGTAATCCAGGTAGGCATAAACCAATTGGCTTGGCTGAAACTCATACACGTTAAGGTCATCAAACCAAGCTGTCCCTGTTGTGCCTTGCTCCAAATAGAGAGAGAGGCTTATTTTAGCTGTATTTGCCGGCAGCGTATACATCGGAACAGTAAGCTTTGTCCACTGTCCCGCTCGAATGCCGTTCACATATTTCCCTCCCAGCCAAGCATTCGTTGAGCTGAGCGCTTCAATAGCCATTGTTGCGCCGCCTGAGCTGCTAAGCCCAGAGGTTTTTATCCATACTGTGGCGTAATAGCTTTCGCCAGCGCTTGCAGGCAGCCACTTGGAAGGATACACATAGCTGGAGCTTAAGGAGCGACTATATTTTAAAGATTGTCCAGAGGATAGAAATTGGCTTGAATCATAGCTGGTTGATGCTGAAAGCCAATCTGTGTCGCCGCTATTTTCAAAGGGTGTTTCGTATACAAGCAGATCAAAGGCCGCATGCGCTGAAGTAGCCGTTTTTAGGCCATAGAGCGCGGTCGTACATATTAAAGCTGCCATAAACAAGCTAAAAAAACGAAGCCTTTTGTACATGCTTGTCATCCACCTTTCGCTTTTACCCACTCATTCACTTCTTTCGTAATAATATTTCCGCCTAATTCTTTCCACTGAGCAACATATTCATCAAATGCTTCTAGCGGCAATTCGCCCATAATGATCATCGTGTAAGTGTCTAGCGTGAGCTTTTCAAGGATGGGCGTGACCTGGCTCATCGTCTTGGTTGGCGGGCCATAAAACTCATTCATCTGGATAAGCTGATGATCAATTTTTTCCTTAATATGTGACCATGCGCTAATCTCGCCGTACATGCCTTCTTCAAACCAATACTGATTTGCCCCTTGCCGATAAGCCTGGATATTGTCGTAGTAGCCTTTTTCCACAGTGTTCAGTTCATCAGGGTTGCCTGACTTCAAAGCTTCCTGTATATGGAGATAATTTTTAAAGCTGCCGTTTTCCGGCCATGTGTAGACTAATGGATAGTTATTGTATAAAAAACCGTCCTTGCCGATGAAAAAACGCTCCCATTGCGGCTCCTCATAACCGCGATGCACCATTAAATTTAGCAAATGAACGAGCGCTTCGGGATGCTTTATTCCTTTTCTAACGACAAAATAGCTATAGACGGGAAAATTGTATTCCACCTTGGCAGGCAAATCACTTATAGAAGGAATGCCATATGCTCGCCAATCCGCATCAGGCTCGGCATCCTTGCTTGTCTGCAAGGGATAGGTCGGGTTCCACCAGGCTCCATATTGCATCCCTACCTTGCCGGCTACAATTTCCTCCGCCATAAAATTCTGATCCTTCACGGAAAACTCCGGGTCCAACTGGCCATCCTTATACATTTCCTGTAAAGCAGCCAGAGCGGTCTTTACCTCAGGCTGTATGCCGCCAAAGGCGATCTGTCCGTCGCCTTTCTTAATCCAGCTTGAAGGATAAGCGTGAAAGCCATTTAAAAATCCTTTCAAGGAGGCCACATTAATCCGATTATGCAAGCCCATGTTAAGTCCAAGGCCGAACGTGTCAGGTTTGCCGTTCCCATCTGGATCAAGCTTTGTGAAAGCTTTCGAAATATTTATTACATCTTGCATCGTTTCCGGCTCCGGCAAACCGAGGCGGTTCAGCCAGTCATATCGGATCCAAAGCACCTGCGATTGATCCGTAGTTGAAGCCCCTTGCGGTATCGCCATCAGTCTTCCGTCAAACTCGGCGGTTTCCAGCGCATTCGGAATTTCTTCAAGCATCCTGCGGGCGGCACCAGACGCATGCGTCTCATAGACATTGGTCAAATCCTCGATCAAGCCAGCATTGACCAACTGCTTGAGCTGCAGGCTGTCCACCTCAAAAATATCGGGAATCTCGCCTGTCAATATCGAGGCATTCAGCCTTTGATTATAGTCGTCCGTTCCTTTCGTTGTTGTCCATAAATACTTAATCTGTATGCCGAGCGTATCCATGTAATCTCTGCTCCACACGTTGTTCGTCAAAGATTCACCCGCCCGGAATACAGTGCTGTCATTTAAATTACGTACAGCAGTAAGCGTTATGGCAGGG
>NZ_BDQX01000074.1 GCF_003112455.1 Paenibacillus agaridevorans | reverse complement strand
AGCAAGTAGCTGCAGTGCCTGAAGGGACGAAAGGGGAAGATTTCGTGGTACCACCCTGATTTGCTAAGAACCTTACGATTCCAGCCTTATGAGGTAAGGTTTCCCTTACCTACTGCACGATAACGTGTGCCATTCCGTTTGAGCCTACTCATCGAACCAATTTCGATTCGACTTTCAA
>NZ_BDQX01000073.1 GCF_003112455.1 Paenibacillus agaridevorans | reverse complement strand
GGCCAGCCGCAAGAAGCCGCGGCTGCGCGCGGCGGTGCAGTCGGAGGACGAATCCAAGAAGCGCGGCCGCGGCAAGTCGCTATTCGGACTGGAAGCGATTCTGAACTTCGACTGGCGCATCTCCATCGGCGACGCCGACCTGAACGAGCAGGAGTTCGACGAGCTGCTCGCGCGAGGGGAGCGTCTCGTGAAGTTCCGGGACCGCTGGATCGTGCTCGACCCGGCGTTGATCGCCCAAATCCGCCGCATGATGGAAGGCATGGACAAGAGCCAGGGGCTGAGCTTCCAGGATGTGCTGCAATTGCATCTGCTCTCGCAGGGCGAGGCAGACGGCGACGCGGATGGCGGGGCGTCGGACGCTGACGCGGAGACATTCGCGGCCGATTCGTCCCGCGTTCAGCTCGAGGTTGAGCTCAACGCACATTTGACCGGGCTGATGGCCAAGATCAACCAGCAGAGCGAATGGCCTCGACTCGATCCGCCGGCCGGTCTTCGTGCCGAGCTTCGCAGCTACCAGCAGGATGGGTTCGCCTGGCTGGCTTTTCTCCGCCGCTTCGGGCTCGGGGCCTGTCTCGCGGACGACATGGGCCTCGGCAAGACGGTTCAGTTGATCACCTATCTGCTCCACGCCAAGGAGCAGGCGGACGAGGAAATGCGGCTCCCCTCGCTGATCGTCTGTCCCACGTCGGTGCTCGGCAACTGGCAGAAGGAAATTTCCCGCTTCGCCCCGTCCCTGCGGGTAGCGATGCATTACGGCTCCGGGCGAAAGAGCGGCGACGAGTTTCGGCAAGAGGCCCGCAGCGTTGACGTCGTGCTGACCTCCTTTGCTACCGCCTCGCTCGACCAGGAGACGCTGTCCGGGTTCCAATGGGGCGCCGTCTGTTTGGATGAGGCCCAGAATATCAAAAACGCTGGGACCAGGCAAGCCATGGCGGTCAAGAGCTTTCCCGCGCTCCATCGCATTGCGCTCACCGGGACGCCGATCGAGAACCGGCTGGCGGAGCTATGGTCGATCTACGATTTTATCGTGCCCACCTACCTCGGGACCGCCAAGGCGTTCCAGGACCGGTTCGCGGGCCCGATCGAGCGCGAACAGGACGGGCGTCGCACGGCGGAGCTGAAGAAGCTCGTAAAACCTTTTATGCTGCGACGCAAGAAAAAGGATCCCTCCATCCAGCTCGACCTGCCGGACAAAAACGAGATGAAGACGTATGTTCCGCTGACGTCCGAGCAAGCTGCCCTGTACGACAATTGCGTCAAGGAGCTGCTCGATAAGCTGAAAAAGCTCGACGGCATTCAGCGCAAAGGCGCGATTCTCGGAGCGCTGACGCGGCTTAAGCAGGCATGCGACCATCCGGCTCTGCTGGATGAGGATACGGGAGCGGAGCCGGAGGACGGCCCTCTACAGACGGAGGCGATCGTCGCCCGCTCCTCCAAGCTCGAGAGGCTGCTGGCGATGGTCAAGGAGCTGCGCGAGTCGGACGAGCGCTGTCTTATCTTTACGCAGTACATCGGCATGGGCAAGATGATCCAGGATGTCCTGCAGCGCGAGCTGGGCGAGCCCGTGCTGTACCTGAACGGCAGTACGCCGAAGGTGCAGCGCGACCGGATGGTCGAAAGCTTCCAGTCCCGCGACCTTCCGCCGTCCGAGCAGCCGAACGTATTCATCCTGTCCCTCAAGGCGGGCGGCGTCGGGCTTAACTTGACCGCGGCGAACCACGTCTTCCACTTCGACCGCTGGTGGAACCCGGCCGTGGAGAACCAAGCGACCGACCGCGCCTACCGGATGGGCCAGACTCGCGACGTGCAGGTGCATAAATTCATCTCGCTCGGCACCCTCGAGGAGCGCATCGACGAGATGCTGGAGAACAAGCAGCAGCTAAGCGACAACGTCATCTCCAGCTCGGAGGGCTGGATTACCGAGCTTTCGACGGATGCGCTTCGGGAGCTGTTCTCGCTGCGGCGGGACTGGTCGCGCGATTGAGCGGGATTCGCCCAATCTTCGGTCGCCTTCACCTTCAAGCGGATAGATATTGATAAATTGGGTGCCATTGGGCATGCTACTTTATTGGAATCATGATCTGGAAGCTTGGAGGGATACGTATGGCGCGGATTCATACAGCTTTGAGGAATATGGGATTGAACAAGATCGGTTTCATATATGTCAACGATATTCGCGGCATTGTCCGGAATTGGGCCGCTCTTGTCATCGTCTTGGGACTTGCCGTCCTGCCTTCTCTTTATGCCTGGTTTAACATTGAGGCATCATGGGATCCATACGGACGCACGGGTGAACTTAAAGTAGCCGTCGTCAACAAGGACAAGAGCGCGACGCTGCGCGGAACGCCGATTAACATCGGGGAAGAAATCATCGCTTCGCTGCAAAGAAACCACGCAATCGGCTGGGTATTCACGGACGAGAGGCAAGCCCTTCAAGGGGTGGAACATGGAAGGTACTACGCCAGCATTACCATACCGGAGAACTTTTCCGCTCGTATTTCCACCGTGCTGTCGGACATCCCTGAGAAAGCCGTACTTGTCTACACCGTCAACGAGAAGATCAACGCGATTGCACCGAAAATAACCGCCCAAGGTGCAAAAGGCGTTATTAATGAAGTCAATCATCAGTTCACCAAGACCGCTTCCGATATCATATTCCGGATATTCAACGAACTCGGGATCGGGCTCGAGAGCAACCTGCCGGACATCGTCAAGATTCGCGATGCCGTCTTTAACCTGGAATCGATCATTCCGGAGCTGAATCAAACCTTAGACATCATCGCGCGGGATGCATCCATTGCCAATGAACGGATACGCAAGCTGCAAAGCAATCTGCCAATTGTGACGGAGCTCGCGAAAGAAGGAACAGACTTTGCCCAACGCTTGGGCGAATTCCTTGACCACAGCTCGGCTGTTATGGATGAAGCGGCGCCCGCTATCAAGCTGCAGCTTGCCTTGCTGCAACAAACGGCGAATGCCGCGGCATCGCTGACGGATATCCTTCGGAACGACCATTCGGACCTGGAGCAGGCGAATCAAACTTTAACCGATCTTTCTCAACGCCTGACCGCCGCTTCCGATAGAGTAGGCAAGCTAATATCCTTGTTCGAACGGCTCACCCCATTCAGTAAAGGAAGCCTGCCCTTGCCGGTAACGGATAAATTGCGGGAGATCGAGGATCGCTTCAATCAGCAACGAAAATTAGTCGATGGGATCGCGAAGGCCATAGACCAAGGCGCGCAGCCTGCCGATAAACTTATCGACGAATTGAACAGGATAGCGGGAGAGTCTTCCGACGCTCTCGGAAACATCCTTGACCGTTATGATGAAGAAACAACGCCGAGAATAAGCCAGGCCATCGATCATGCGAAACAAAACGTTGCCAAGACTCGAACCCTGCTGGCGGATGCGAACGAAGCGCTTCCCGATGTCGAGCGGATGGTTGCCGATGCAGCCAAGCTTCTGGACGTCGGCGAACAGAAGTTTGCCGATCTGAAGCAAGAGCTGCCCGAAGCCGAGAGCAAGGTAGGAAAGCTGGCGGACCGGATCCGGGAGCTTGAAAAGATGGGGAGCTTGGACGAGCTTATTGATCTTCTAAAAAACAACAACTCTCTGTTGAGCGACTTTTTTGCCAACCCTATCGTCTTAGAGGAAAAGACGCTGTTTCCGATTCCTAATTACGGCTCGGCTATGTCGCCCTTCTTCACTACGCTTTCCTTATGGGTTGGAGCGCTATTGCTCGTCTCTCTGCTCACGGTCGAAATCCATCATCCCGATGTACCTTATCGCAGCTATCAGGTTTACTTCGGCCGCTTTCTGAGCTTTCTTACGATAGCTCTATTACAGTCTTTGCTGGTCACGCTTGGGGATATGTGGCTGCTCCGAACATACGTCTTGGATAAGCTATGGTTTATCGTGTTCGGTTTGCTGTTGAGCGCCGTGTTCATGTTGATCGTATATACGCTCGTCTCGGTCTTCGGGAATGTCGGCAAGGCCATGTCGATCGTACTGTTAGTCCTGCAATTGGCCGGTTCCGGCGGGACATTCCCGATCGAGGTGACTCCCGCCTTTTTTCAGGCGATACATCCGTTCCTACCGTTTACCTATGGGATAAGCATGATGAGGGAAGCAGTCGGCGGGATCTTGTGGGACATCGTCCGCCGGGATTTGCTGGCAATGGCCGCTTTTGCCGCAACCGCGCTGTTCGTCGGGCTTGCTTTGAAGGATTCCATCAATCGTATTTCCGCCCGTTTCGTACGAAAGGCACGGGAAAGCAAGCTCATTCATTAACGCGCGTCGTCCAAAAGCGCTATTCGAAAGCCAAGGTCATCTATCTTGAACTCAGGCATGCTTTTCCTTCTAACCGTTGACCCGCAATTGTTCTCAACCTCAGCCCAACTGCCTCCTCGGAAGACCCTATAGTTCCCATATCGATTAGGATCATATAGATCCCAGCACCATTCCCAAACATTCCCGATCATATCGTAAAGGCCCCAGGGGTTGGGAAGCCGCTTTCCGACTTGTTGAGCTGATCCATTGGCGTTTTCTTGATACCATGCGATCTGATCAATTGATGCATACCGATACCCTGTGGTCCCCGCTTTACATGCATATTGCCATTCAGCGTCTGATAGCAGTCGAAAACCGTTCGCCTTGTTGTTATATATTGTGTTCTCGCTTTCTCCGGCGATTGTGTAGCATTCATTCCTGCCAAACCTTCTGGACAATTCGTTGCAAAAAACAAGCGAGTCTATCCACGAAACTTCCGTAACGGGGAGGTTGCGCACGTTCGGTTCTACTTCTACTCCGTGCAATACAAAATGATACATATGTTGTGTTACCGGATACTTCATGACAAAGAAAGGTTCGATCGTTTCCGTCCATGTGACAACCTTTCTTTCCCGTCCGTTTCCAGGGTCTGCTAACGTGTAATCCGAACTAAGCCATTTATTCGTATTTATATGATCGCGTAGTTCAACGAATCCGCCCTCTATTGGCACCATCATATTCATTATGTCTCTTAGAAAACGCTCTTTGTCATTTCCGTACTTTTCGATCATGTTATTCAACCCCTTTGTTTAGCCACTGAGGAGAATTATCTCATAGCGATTGCTCATTTAGAAGGTGGCCGAAGGTTCGTCGCTTTCCGAATGCCGAGGATATGTACAGAATGAAATCATGTTCGCACTCCTAAGTGATTTTACCATCTGTTTTTTTGTGTTGGGATGTAGACGGTTAGAGCCGTCCCCTGATCTTCACAACGGTAGAACTCATGTGCTTCCAATTGCAGTCTTCCCACCTTAGGATGCACGATCTCAATCGATCCTGTAAGCGCGCAACCTACGTCGTGATCGGTCCACCATTCCCGAAATTCCGCACTTTGTTCTGACAGCGCGCCAATAAATTCGCCGTACCACGGGTCTTCCATATTTCGGGCGTAATAGGTGCGGAATTGCGCCAACAGATTTTTAGCCACACGCTCCCAATGGACGAACATAAGACGAATCTCCGTCATTGTAAACATCCGCCAAATCATATTATTGCAGTACTTCTCTCCGCTACTGAAACTACCGATGACGAGGGGGGCCGCCCGGTTCCAGGCGATTATGTTCCACCTTTGATCTGAGAAAAAAGCGGGAAATTCCGTAAATTGATCTACGATAATTTGAAAAGACGGAGGGGCCGCACTACCGGGATTAAGAACTGGGAGAAGAGGGGGGCGCTGATTCGCTAATGTATACAGATAAAGTCGTTCGTCCCTATCGAGTTTGAAAGTTCGTACTAAACTTTCGAGGATCTGTTCGGATACCCGGATATCGCGGCCTTGTTCAAGCGCCGTGTACCACGGCAAGGAAATGCCGGACAGGACGGCAACTTCCTCCCTGCGCAATCCGGACGTCCGACGCTTTGGACCAACGTAGTTCAATCCCACATCTTGCGGAGATATCCGGAGACGGTGGGTTTTGAGAAATTTCGCCAACTCTTTACGGCGTTGTTCGTCGTTCATTCTAACCGCCTCCCATAACTGATAGAAATTATATTAGTTTGCCGACTACTACTTTAGATAATATTACTATAAATGCTCATCTTTTTCATTCCCTCCCCAAGGCATATACTGAGTTCGAAACCGAATCTATTTGGAAGGATTGAGCATAGAATGACAACTGTTCTTTACATTACCGCACATCCGCAAAACGGGTCAGAATCGTACTCCATATCGGCTGGAGAAGCGTTTATCGATGAATATCGCACAGTCAATCCCGGGTGTGAGATCATTCGCTTGGATTTATATAAAGCCGACGTCCCGTCGCTGGATGCGGATATTATAAACGGGAGGAGCAGGTTGAAAGAGGGGGTGGAACTAGAGCAGTTGCCGGAGATCGAACGAAGTAAAATCGTCCGCTTGGACAAGTTGATCAGTCAATTTATTCAAGCGGACAAATACATTTTTGTAAACCCGATATGGAATTTCTCATATCCGCCAGTCATGAAAGCCTATATCGACGCCATAACGGTGGCGGGCAAAACGTTCTCATACACGAAAAACGGTCCAATCGGATTACTTCAAAATAAGAAAGTGCTGCATATCCAAGCGAGCGGTTGGGTCTATTCGGAGGGCCCGGACGTCGAGGAAGAAATGAGCCATCGTCATCTGAAATCAATTTTGCGTTTTATCGGCATAACCGATTTGCATGCATTATTTATTGAGGGGCATGACCAATATCGCGACAGGGCTAAAGCAATAAAAGCGGAAGGTTTAAAGCGTGCACGCGAACTTGCGGCTACATTCTAGAGATCATCATACGCGTAACATTGCTGAGAATTATAGGTCAAGTATGGAGAAAACTTATACTTTCGTATAATTGCATAAAAAAGCAGCTACTCGCAATCGAGCGGCTGCTTAAATCATTATTCAAATGAGCCAAACAGCTCACGCAAGTAATCTCTACGCCCATGCAAAATAAGGTGGATGACTATTGTTTCATCCATAATCCTGTAAAATATCAGATTGCGGCATCGATCTTCCTCCGCATTCTTTCCATTACCTGATCATGATCAAGTAATTCTGAACCTTCGGCAATCTGCTTTTCCGCTACTAAAAGCTTGGACTGCAACTTGATGCGAGCCTCCATTCGCCGATATGCCTCATGACTCATTACAACTAAATCCGCTTCTCCATTACGTGTCAAAATCACTGGCTCATCTATTTCATGGCAATATTTCGAAAATCCGTTGTAATCATGTCGAATTGTTGTTGAGGGCTTGATATTCATTATTAACAACCCCTTCCCGAATGACATTATTATGACTACATTATATCATTAAAAAGACACTTACTGCTATCTTTCGCTTTGCCACTATTTGCGATACGGTTTAGCTTAACGTGCCTTACTTATTTATAATTTCCCAGTTTTGTTCGGCAGTCTTTTCCCCAAATAAGTGAAGGAGCGCAGACTCGATAAACGCAAAGCTAACCATGTATTTCTGCGGAAATTCGCAGGCTTGGCCGCCTACCGTAATTTCAACAAACTCGTCTTCATCCTCCAACGGACCGAGAAGGTTATGAATCGCAGATTCAGTCTCCACAGTAACGATAAACTCGTCACTTCCGCCGCCGATCATAATCATGTTCTCCTCGTACCTAATCGTGACCAAACTTCGTGTAAAGCCATCCATCCGCCGGATGATTTCCAGGCACGTTTCAAGCGATGCATGGGAATGCTCAATCGTATCCGCCACAGCTCCATTCCGCTGTTCCTCATAAACGGTAATCACCGGTCAACACTCCTTAATCAGTAATCGCGAGCCGCATCGAACCAGCGTTGGGCCATCTCCGCTGTTAGAGGCTGCCCAATCTGATGATCGGACTGGCTTAGTTGCCATACGGCTTCGCCAAGGTCCTCTCTCTCGGTGGTTTCGATGCCTTTGAGGGTGTTAAAGCGAACGGTGAAGGCGGTAATGGCCGCCTCGGCCTCGGCAAAGCTGCGGGCTTGTGCCAAAGCTGCCTTTGCATCGTCATAAGCTTCGTTAGCCAGCTTGGCCAGACGTTTGGGCCAGGATGAGAACGGGCGGCCATATTCGGTCGTCCACCACTCAGGCTTTCGTAATTTGCTTATTGAAGTATAGCCGGTCCAAGGACGAGTATTGGCGCGTGTTTTCAGTTGCTGTTTTAGGCGCTTGCCCGCGGTCTCTTCCACATTGTAGGCGATAAATCTGTCAAGTAACGGCCACGTATCCAAGGAGGGCAAGTCCTCCAAATCAGGCATAAAGCGCAGCTCCAGATTCGTTAACCCGGCATGTCGGGCCAACAAGTGCATGTCGCAAAAGTTCCCCCATAAACTCAGTGAGTTAAGGTTCGGGAAACGGTCAAGGCATTCCAGCGAGATGGGCTGTCCCAGAGGCGTGTTTTGCAGGGTCAGGCTCTCCACTTGGTGCAATTCACCTAGGTCGGGCAGCATGAAAGGAGGATCATTCCTGCGGCGGCCGGTTTGCGGCGCTAGCGTCAAGGAAAACGGCATATCGCCAGTGGCCAATAAGCGTGACAGATCTCCGGACACGTTCAGGCGGAAGGGATTTTTCGGAAGCTTCAGGCTCAGGCGACCTTCGGACTGCTCCAGCTCGATATGCAAGCTATGCAAAATGGACTGGCTGGCGTCCACCGCCGTATCGGCAGATAGGATCGGAACCCATGTCATCTCCTCAATGGGACGTTTCTGCGCCCAATCAAAAAATCCTGCGTCACTGCCTGCATAGTACAGAAATCGTGGCCAGGGCGAGCCCGCCGGAGTGGCAAAAGCATCGAATACGGTCCAATCGATGCGCGCGCCTTGTTCGACGTGAAGCTCCGCCTTTTTCCCCAATTGCGACGGTCCGATGGATAGACTGCCTACACCGGTCCGCCTAACGAGAGTGTGGCTGCGGGGAGCTGTCAGGTCGATAGAATAACGACCATCTTCCCTAACAGAACCAGCGGAGGGCCGAGCCTGGTTATCATTTCGCATTTCTGTCATCCTCTCTTCTATCTACTCCTCATTCATTCTTATTTATGAGCGTTCGTCAATCAGCCGTTCTAGAAACTCCGCAAACGTTGAAGCATACGTGTCGATCAAATCATTCATGAGATCATAACACATGATCGGAAATTCACCCTGTGCATCTCTAGTCGATGTATCAAAATAATAAAGCTCGTCGCTATCCGGAACGAACACGTCCAATCTGTGGGGAAACCGACTTACCAACCATTCCTCGGCTTTATTCAGTCTGTGTATATATAGAAGGTCGCCGTCGTATTCATCCCGGTATTCCGGAGGAGCGATCGTTAAAATCTCCCCGCCATTCAACCGGGCATTACCGTAATGAGCCAACCACCAGCGATAAGATGGCGGCAGGCGGAATCCTAATTCCTCTTCGACTTCCACTATCCAGCTCTCTTCCGCGCCATGACCGGGAAACCATTTTAACGCGGATGTCGTTTTCAGTTTTTCTGCCAAATTCTCATACATGGGTTCGATCCTCTCCCTCAATACTTGTTTGATATTGGTTCGATCATTTGCCTCTTTTATAGGCATTAGCCAATTGGACGAGATACCAGACAGCCGCACCCACAAGGGCAGTTAAGGCAAGATTTATGCAGCCGAACACGATCAGCGACTTCGCTTTGCCGGGGCCGATACGGAAAGCTGCAGCAAGCTGGAAGACGGCGGGCAAAAGAAATGCCAGCCAAGAGACGGTTATAAGCTTTTCTGTTTTGAAGCTCCACCATACCGCCGAACATGATGCAACGAGTAATACCCAAGTACAGATAAACTTTAATGCAAACATGATTTCGGCCCTCCTCCATTTCCCTTCCTGCATACATAAGTTCAAGTCAACTGAAATCCCAATTTCAATAAAGATTGTTGTATTTCCTCGTCTACTTTGCTTTTGGCCGTCGCGAATTCGACTGTAGATAAAGAACTTGGCAGGGGCTGATGGATAAAGCCGTCGAAATCGACTGCCGTTTTGGAGATGCGAAGCTTGCGCAGAGAAGGCAATTGCTTCAGTCCCGTCACATGGGATAAACCTTTGCAATTGGAAATGGACAGCTCCTCCAACGCTTTCATCTCCCGGTCAAAGGCAATTTCATTCAGTTGAATCTGGTCCTCGACGACAAGTCTCGTGATGGATCGGAAGTTCGCAATGTTGGACAAGTCATTGAAACCGCGGACTCTGCATATCTCCAGATCGTCGATGTCATTTTCCTCGATTTCCCGGATATGCTCCCGTCCCCCTAACAAGATGCGAAGATGCTTCAGCTTCCTCAACCGGTTAACAAAATGAACCGGCAGTTTGCCGATGGAATGCAGCGCGAGATAGTTTAAGTCCTCCAGCTCGCCTACCGCATCGAGATTTTTTACTTTGCCTCCGACATGCAAGTGCTCCAATTGCGTATAAGCTTTAAAATGTTGTAGATTGAGCGTTTTTTTATCCGACATAATCGTTAGCTCTGTTAGAGATCGCAGCGTTTCGATGTCCAAAATATCCGAATTTTCCAACTCGTATATCCCCACGTGCAAGTTGCGCAAGTGCTCCAGCTTGGCCAATGCTTCCGTGTTATGCGCATTGGCGAGACTATTGATATTCAGCATTTTGACATGGGGAACCCGCAAGAGCGTATGACAATCAAAGGACAGGGAATAGTGGGCGTAGAAACGCACTCCGAAATTCTCATCGTAACGGGCGCAAAGCTCGTCCACTTCCTCCAAGATAGACCCATAAAAGTCCGGGTGGGAAAACTGGACAAAGACTTGGTTGCCGTCGCGCAAGTCCTGCTCGATCTGGACGCGGTCCAGCGCAACAGGATCGTTAATCAGGATCTTTTTTTTCCATATCTTACGCATGAGTGCTCCCTCCTATCGGCCATGGATGACAAGTCCGTATTTGCCGAACATCCACGACCCCTTCAAATCCTGCATCGCATCAGGGCTTATACGCACGGAGGGCTTTTGCTCCTTCATCGCATCCGCATCATGCGCCGAGAAGCGAAGCGGCTTTGTCCTTTTTTTAATAAAGCCCGTTATTTCATCGAATAACGTATAGGTGAGCGGCCTATGGTCCCGGATATCCTCATAGATGTAATACTTCCCTTGTTCATCCTCCACATCCACTTGAAAGCCCTTAGGAAACGAAAGCAGAATGCAAGGCAGCTCATCCTCCGCCCATTGTCCGTAATAGGGAAACGGGACGCCCTCATTTCGCGCAAAAAATCCGGAGCTTTCCTTATCGGCCGTTACAGCAATGGAATAAACAAAGTGCGGGTAATAACCAGTCCCTTTTTCCGCTGTCGCAAAGTGCCGATAAAAGGTCTGGTACGCCGCATACACCTGGCTCCGATCATGCTCCGTCCGGACGGAATTGGTTAGCTGAAATTGAGCCTGCTTATCGTCAAACAGCTTCAAAACGCTTTTAAACTCTTCCGGACTTATGAAGAATCTAAGCTTGTAAAATCCGCTGTTCTTAAAATTCATATTTCACGAAACGTTCTTTGAGCGTTTCTTCGTGCGGTACCCACTCCCAATCACTCCATAGCGACGTTTTCACGATTGCCGACAGCTTATCTACGGCTTGTTCCGGACTCGTCGTGTTAATGAGATCGTCAAAATCCTCATTGCCGATACCCCACGCCGTCCGCAAGTAGTCATCGTTTATACGCTCTTCTTGAAGTTGCTCATATTCATCTCTCGTCCATTGCTCGCAAAAGATTTTTTCGGCTTGAATGTCCCCATTCTCGTAAAACGACACCTCGAATAATTCCTCATTCATATAAGCGGTGGTCATCACCGGGCCTTCGATAAGCCCGGACAATGCTTTGCCAACCTTCTTCACCGTACCCCAAACAAAATATTCATGCAGCACGCTGATCCAGTTCTCGTCGCTTTGGCTTACAAGCATGACCTCTTTGGTCTCTTGAGCTTCTTTTCTGCCCAACACTTTGCCATGCCCTTCGCTTAGCTCTTTAAGTGCTTCGACAGTCTTCTCAAGGTTACTCGACTTGATATGCAAATTTGCGAATGATCTTCCCATGTGATGGCCTCCTGCATTTAAGGTAGGGGTTGTTACAAGCTCATACCCCATCTATTAGCCCTATGTATTATTGGGCTTAACTCCATTATAAAGATTGGTTATATCGATTCTACCGACTTTTTTCCTGAGTTATGGAAAATTAGTCCATTCTCGCTCAAAAAAAAGAGGGTGCCTCATCGTCGCTTAGGACTTGAGACACCCTCAATTGAACACCTGTCGTTAACAATCATAATTTTAGATCGCTGCCCCCTTACTTTACAAAATGCCGCCCCACGGAGTAATACTCATCCTTAATCACGGCATCGTCCAGCCACTTCATCAGCTTGACCCCATCCTGTTCGGCTTTGTAGAAATGATTTAATGGGGATAGTGTATGCGGTGTCCTCCCCGTCTTCTCGTTAAGACCATAATCAGTGATGTAATAATAGTAGCCTGGCACTGTATCAGATAGCTCTCCAGCAGACTGCAGCATGCGAGCCGACCAGAGATCGATATATTCGCCATCATCCGAATCGTCATCATTCAGATCCTTTTCAAAGTCGAACAACAGCTCATCATAAAGCGTATTGGACTGCAAAAGTACCGCGTTGTCCGGGAGCAGCTTGCGGTTCGCCTCGAATACGGACGAAATCAAATCGCCATGGACTTCATAACCGAAGGTTTCTGCAAAGTTAGCCTTCCATTCGTTATCGATAATATCCGGCCAGCGGTCGGCATTTAAGTAGGAGCCGTCTGAATATTGATAAATGCGGGCATTCGGGTAGCGTTTTGCAATCTCAGGAGCCCAGAATGCAGCTCCGAATCCTCCGGCGCTTTCTCCCGCAATGAGGATCTTTTCCGGCTCAGCGAAATGGTTTGTAATCCATTCCAATGCTGCTCGCGTATTGGTTTGACCGTTATAACGCATTGTAAACGGCTTACCTTTGGCGTCCGTATATTCCTTGGATTCATTTCCGATATGCAGATCACCAGTCGAATAAGGGATATATACAATATTCCAATCCTTAAACGGATTGTCAGGATTATTATTTTCCAACAGGCCGCCAAGTGTACTTACTTTAAAGAATGGAATGTTCGGAAAGTAATATTTGATCTCACCGTTCTTCATTACATGACTCAGACTGATCGGCTGCGCGGCAGTTTCAGCATCCCAGGCCACACCGCCACCAGAAAAAAAGATGATTAATTTATCTTCAGCGGCCGCTCCCTTATTGGCAAGCAAATAATATTCTGAACCATCTGCTGAAATGACTTGTGCATCCTGGTCAAACTTGATTTTATTCCAGACATAGCGCTCCGCAGCATCCCATTTATTCGGTTCGGCAGGCTTTTCAAGTATAAAAAAATAAACATAACCCGCCAAAACACCTGAAATAAGCACAATTCCTCCTATTGCAGACAGAAGAATCTTGTTGATTCTCTTCACTATTACCTTTTTTTTCACTCAAAAACCGTCCTTCCAACCATGATATATCTCCCAGATCAGAGCGTTAAGTGCTTACTTTTTTGGCATTTTGCATTGTTCGAGGGGATTTCAAAAACTTTATATCAGTAAACTTAATTTTTCGTCGTCAGTCCAACAATCTTTCAGATAACTTAGCAATGGAGTTTACATCAAACGAGAACGGCGATAATGTTGTGCTTGATGGTATTATACTTCCAATGGTAGGGATTGAAAACTATCCCTATACCATCATATTTAACCTTTCTGGTGATACACCGGAATTATTAAAAACAGATAGCCATTTACAATTCAGACGTGACGGCTATTCGCTAAAAGTTGAAAACAACATACTTATGCTGTTTACTTGGCGAATATTAGAACAATTCACTAACGAAAGAGTCAACGCTTTACTTAATCATTACCGACAATACAACAGACCAATGATTGAAATTGAAAACGGCTGGTACAGCATAGAGATATTGGGCGGAGAAACGTTGCAAGATTCATATTATGAACCCACATTCGAGTTTATTTTGCGAAAGACAGACAGGAAGGGGCCAGCGGAATTTGACATCCATACAGATTTTATGATTAAAAATTCCGCCTACTAAAGCGAAATAGATAAAAGCCAATCCCGCCGCCCCGCCTTTTACAGTTCCATATCCTGCGCCCAACGAACTGGCGGTCAACGATTACAGGCCAGCCCTTGCAGGAGAAAACCTGCATGAAGGACTGGCCCGTGCGGCGCTTAACGGCGCTCTTCGTCGAGCGCCGCGAACGCTTCTTCCGTTATTTTACGACCGTACTGATTTGAAACCCTCCATCGGACGTTCTGCCCGCGTTCGCGAAGTCCACGGCAGACGCGCCGGTCCCGGGATTCAAGATCGCAATGACGAAAGAAATCTACATCAGTCTAGGGGTCGACCCGCCATCCTCGTTATGAGTTGGCGGGAATCCAGGAAACATAATAGAGAGCTAAAGACTTTTTTCCTAGATTCTTGCCAAGTGTCGTTCTTCTGAGGTTATGAACCTGGATTTACTGTATAAAAAAGGCCCCTAGGCTGAACACCTGGAAAAAAGCGTTCAGGCCTGGAGGGCCGGTTTCATGATTTACCTCACTGCAAATGATTTACCAATACATCTTCCAGTTCTTGGACAAACGAACCAGCGCCTCGAAGTAATAGTAATCTCCCCACAGATTGCATTCATCCACGCCCATGCCTTGCGGAACGCTATATACGGCATGCAGCAGAAGTCCGTCGCATTCCGGCTCCGAAGCGGCGGAATAGCTGCTGATAAGGGAACGGACGATGGCAACAGCCATCTTCTCGTATATTCCTTTATCCGCATCCGTCTCCGGCAGAGCGTCTGCGAGCTGCAGCATTCCGCATGCGGCTATGGCTGCCGCTGAACTGTCCTTCGGCACTTCTTGCCCAGAGAGGGACAAGTCCCAATACGGAATCAAATCGCCCGGAAGCCTGTTCCAGAAATAATGAATCAGTTTTTTGCCAAGCTTCAGATATTGTTCATCTCGTACGTAAGCATAGTTCAGCGGAAATCCGCATATCCCCCATGCTTGACCGCGCGCCCAGCAGGAATCGTTAGCGTAACCGCCGGATGTTTTGCCGAAGAGCGGCTCGCCTGTTTCCGGGTTCATGTAGTAAGTATGATAGGTGGATGAATCTTCGCGAACAATATGGGAGGCCGTCTGCTCCAGATGGCGCTCGGCCGCTTCTGCATAGCGGCGTTCGCCGCTTACTTCGCTTGCCCAATACAATAGTGGCAAGTTATTGAGACAATCGATAATAAAACGCCCGCGTTGATTGGGATCGCTCAGGTTGCCCCATGCCTGGATGATTCCCGCTTGCGGCAAGTAACGATCCATCAACCGATCCGCCGCTTCCAACGCGGCTTCTTTCGCTTTTAAGCTTCCTGTCAATTTGTAAGCCGATACGCAAGATAGGGTATACAGAAAGCCAAGATCGTGCGTCTCGATATCGATTCGCTCGCGAATACGGCGATCAAAGCTATCCGTATGAATCTCGGCCGCCGCACGGTATTTCTCTTCTCCCGTCACCTCGTAAGCGAGCCACAGCTGCCCGGTCCAGAATCCCGTCGTCCAGTGGACATTGTCACCCGCCTCGTATTGTAGAGAGGTCGTCGTTGGTCCGGGAAAAGCGTGCGTAAAGTCCTCGAGCTTGCGATCGATCTGCTTCAGAACAAATGATATCGCTTGTTCCAGTTCGTCCCGCCCGAGCGTCGTTGACGCAAATTTATCTCGAGATTGAATTTCTTCCTTCATAACCGTCTTCATGTGAGCACCTCGTTATGTGATGTCTTGCCCTTCGGCAGCTCCTGCTATCGGAATACCGTTATCGCCTGCAAGGAGATCGCGAATCAATTCTTCAAACAGGACAAAATGCGCATCCAAAATTTCGTCCGCGCTTAATATGACACCGCCCGCGTCCAATCCCATGCTTGTTTCGTAAACCACGCTCGCCCCTCCGCATACATGATGGACGGCCGATGCCAAATTAAAGGACGGGGGCGGCGACTCCATTCCGTCTTCGGCCGGCGTAAGACGACTGATATACGGCAGGCCCCGTTCACTTGAACGCTTATCCAGACGTACGTCGAGACGATGCAATTTCCGTTTGACGATATGCGGAATATAATGGGTCGGCAGCATGCCGTTTTTCCCGTTGCCTCCGGAATGAAGAAGGACGGTCATGTCCGGTGCTTCATCAGCCGCAAGACGCAGGAGAGCTTTCGTTTCGTTCGCGAACGGTTCAAAAAACTGATCATGCATCATATTGACGCCGTCATCATTAAAGTAGGCGCCGAGGTAATCGACATGCTCGCGAATCGGATGCGCCTTCTTGCAATCCGGGTACCCGCACAGAGTGCCGTCCTTCCAAGTGCCTTGCATATAATAGCGCATCGTTTCCATTGTTTTGCCGGAGAAGCTGTCGAACGGAACACGCGCCCTGCCGTCCGGATTCATGCACGGAATGAGAAGAAGGCGAAGCCGCCGGGCATGCTCGAATATATAATCATGCCGTTTCCCTCTGCCGTCGACCCCCGTTTCCAGAACATGAATGAAATGGAGGAGCGCAACGATTGCGTCCATTTCACCGCCGTGAATCCCTCCGACGAGCAAAACGACAGGAGCCGAGCTCGTCTTGTCGGCATAGCAGGACAGATCGCCCGCTCCGGCGGCGGAGCCGTAATTGGCTTGCCGCCGGAGCTCTGCCTTCGGGCCGTATTCAAAAAGCGTCACTTCTCTATGGCCGGCCGAGCGGACAAGGACGCTGCTGCGCCCCGTCCGAACGGAGCTTGCCGCCGCATCAATATGCTCCGGCCTGGATGTCCACCAGTCAGGATGCGTTCCCACAAGCTTTCCCTCCCTGAACAACCGCTTATTGCGCGGTCAGCTTGATATAATCATTGCCGAGCGTGTAGCCTGAACTGCTAGCATGCTTGCCTGTTACGATAAACCTGAACCGCTTAGTGCCTGCGGAGCCGAATGTATGCTGGCCCATATCGAACGTCTCATAGCCGTCAACGGAAGCATATTGATCCTTCTCCGTTCCAACGTACACGTTTTCCTGTGGCAAATAGAGCTTGAATTTCGCGCGCGTATTGTTGGTTTTGGCATGCAATTGAATCTGATACGTTCCTGGCGCCGGCACGTCGTATTCGTACTCTACATAATCGTTCACGGCCGTCGCGTTCAGCTTTTGCCACAGGTTGTTGCTAGCCTTGGAATCCAGATGCTGCGACAAAGCGGCTCCCGAGGTGACGGCAGGCAGCTTCTCCGCTTCGCCTGCTAGCTGGTATTCCAGCTTTACGGCATCGGCAATCGTATAGCCCGGATTGGTTGATAAAATTTTGATGGTGTTGCTCGTTCCGGCTTCCATATCGTAGTTGCCGATAAACACCCATTGTCCGCCATTTTGTTTTTGGTTGACCGTTTTGTACGTATCGATGCCATCGGCGTCCTTTATTTCCAAAGGCGCGGCGGCCGGCCGATTGGATGCCGCGGCCCATTGCATATACAAAGCGTAATTCCCGCTTTTCCCAATATACGGCGTCCACATGGCCCACTTCCCGGGATCGGCGCTGCTTGTATTGTCCGTCCAATAATCCTCGCCGTAATAACCGGCCACGTTGGACAGACTCCGCCATGCCGAATCGCTTGCAAACCCTTTGTCCTTATTGTCGACGATAATGACATCCTGCGCGGCGGGCGGATCCGGCGGCACCGGATTAGGAACGGGCGTGCCGGTCAAGCTGAACTTTGCCCTCAGCGATTGGCCCATCGTTCCATTTACATCGGCTCTAAGCTTAATGTACGGATGGTATTGTACCACCGTCATTCCGGGATCGGCGGAGATCAGTCCGGTCGCGCTTCGAGCGATGGATATCTCGATATAACCGTCATTAAGCTGGGTAGGATCGGAGACGGCGATCTCGATGTCGCCGGATGTTTCATGCGTCATCACGGACGCGCGGCGGTTCGTTGTGATCAGGTCAACCGATGTAACGCCATCGTTCCAGAAGTTGGCGGCGACAATACCCAGCCCCGTTTCCTTGACCGCGTGGACGTCGGAGGTGTTCTCAAGAACAACAATATCCGGCGCAGCCGCGTAATCCCCCGTTTGGACAGCTGTTTTATTAGGCAGCAGCACGTATTCGTACTTCTCTCCGGAAGGATTCGTCCCATGGTTGAACCATAGATTCAGAAAGTTGTTCGTGTGCATCGCCGCCGATGTGACGGGACGGTCGTTGATGCTGGTCCAGCTGTCCGTTCGCGATTCGCGGAGAGCATGGACCGCTGCCGTCCCCGGAAAATAATAGCCGATATCGGAGCCTGCCACGTTGCCGGCCAAATGAGCCCAGCTCGTGTTCGACATGGTTTCGGACCAGCCTGTCGCGCTCGGCTTGGCCGCGCCGTCAACGATAAACGCGTTGCTTCCGCTCCCATTCAGCTTGCGGTTTTCCACAATCGTTTCCACCGCGATGCCGTCCGTGCTTCGGATATCCGAGCCCAGCGCAACCACTTCGTCATCGAACATAAACCATGATTTTTTGGCGCTGAGATTCTGATTGTACGGATGCAGAGACATGCCGGATACGCCGTATAAGCCGGCGATGTCCGAGCCGCCGACCCATGCTTGATCGGAGAATCGTCTTGTCAGGCTGACGGAATCCTTCAGTACCGTCGTGCCGGGAAGACGGAAGGCGTTTACGGTCGGCCAAAAGTTGTCGCTGAACTGCGTCAAATCATTGTTGTACAAATAGGTCATCCCGTCCGATGTATGGTGCGCACGCAAATTTTCATTGTGCATCGTCTCGAAATTATGAACGCGCGTCGAATGCATGCTCACGCCGAAGCCGAACCCCGGCCTCAGATGGACAAGCCGGTCCATGGCGGGATACCGGTGATGCTTCACCAACTCTCCTCTGGGGACAATGGCGGTATCGTTCATCAGCTCTTTCGTCCAAACAATCAGATAGATGGGTGCATCCTCATAGAAGCTTCTCGTCGTGTCTTCTTGCAGCCAATACTTGGCCATTTGCTTGAAGGCAAGCGCGTCGCTTGGCGGCGCGAACTGCGAAAGCTCGATAATGGTGCCAATCAATTGCTGCCCGGAAACGTGCTCCTGAAGCTGCTCTCTGCTCGCCTCCCGGCCGGACACCATGCTCATCATGCCGCCCTTATAAATCAACGGTTCATAGGAGTCATACACCCATTGATACATATGGCTCAAGTCGGGGTCGGTTACTTCCCAAGTCGAGCCGTCCAGCAGCCGCACCATACCGGTCAAAGTGGCGAGCAGCGATCTGCCGTACCCCCCGTTGTAAGGAATATTGTCATGAAAAATATAAGAGCCATCCCTATAGAAGCCCGGCCCTTTATCCACATAGTCAAACACGTCGCTTAACGCGTTCCGGGCGATGGCGATTTTGGCGCCGTCCTTCACGATAATGCCTCGAACGGCAACGATATTCGCCTTCCATACGCGATTGGACGACGTACTGACCGTGTCCCCGCGCAACAATGTCGGATCGGGACTAAATGCTTCGACCGCGTTCATATAATCCGTAATGGCAGAGGAGGCCAGCTCATCGTAAAGCAAGACGACCGTGTCGTTAAGAGCGGCTGGAACGCCGATTTCCCAATCCCACCAATTATCGTACCGAGTCACGGTTTCGTTGAATCGATTGTCGTACAACCACTCCAGCGCGCTCTTCATGTCGGACAAGAGGGCCGCATTGCCTTCAAGAGCTCCGCCCGCCGTCCGGTATGCAATAGCCATGCTTTTCAACCGGCTGTAGCTTCGCGTAATATCCGCCGATATGGCGGGACTGGTGGAATCCGCCCACAAGTGGGTTCTTCCGCTCGACTTGTCCATACTGTCCCAGAATGTCTGGGCGCTTGTATCGATGGAGCCGATTCTTGCGGCGATGTCGGGATCGAGCGGATCGTAGCTCGAACCGCCCGTCAATTTGTCCGCCAGCTTCGCGCGGAGTCCGTCAAATTCATCGGCGGCTCGCGCATCCGAAGGGGGAATCAAACAGAAGACAAGCGCAACGGCCAGCCATATATTCAGGATTCGGCTGCCGCTGCCCGCTCGATGATTCGTTCCGAATTCAAACATGAAGCATTCCTCCTTGTTTATATACAAGTTAAGCAATTACTTCAAACCGGTATTGGAAATCCCTTCAACGAACTTGTTTTGCGCCATGAAAAATACGATAAGCAGCGGCAGCGTCGCCACGGTGGACGCCGCGAGCAGCAGCGGCCAATCGACGCCCGCGTCCGTCGTCAATAACGCAAGACCGATCGGCAGCGTAAATAGTTCTTTTGTATTGAGATAGATCAACGGATCAAAAAATTCGTTCCACCTGTCCAGAAACGTAAAAATACTGACCGTCGCAAGCGCCGGAACCGCAAGCGGAAGCATAATGTAGCGGAAGGTTTGAATGGGCGAGCAGCCGTCCAGCTTGGCTGCTTCATCCAGTTCATCCGGAATCGTGATAAAAAATTGCCTGACGATAAACGCGCCGAAGATGGCTCCCGCCCCCAGCATCGGTGGCAAAATCAACGGAATATGCGTATCGACCCACCCCAGCTCGGACATCCAGGTGAATAACGGAATGGCGGTCACTTCGGTTGGAATCATCATGCCTGACAACAGAATAAGAAAAATCGGGTTGCGCAGCGGGTACTGCATCTTGGCGAAGCTGTAGCCCGCCATTGCGGCCACCAGGCCGGTTCCGGCAGTGACGATAACAGCGATATATACACTATTAAAAAAATAAGAGCCGAACGGCATTTTCGTAAAAATATCGGCATAGTTTTGCCAAACCGGCGGATTGGGCAGCCATTGCGGCGGGAACTGGAAGACGGCCGATTCCGGCTTGAGCGACGTTGTCACCATCCAGAAGAATGGAAACAACATGCCAAGGCTGACAACGGTAAGTCCGGCATAAATCCATATCTGCCCGACGATCCCTTTATTGTTCATAGTGCACCCACTTTCTGCGAAGCTGCCATTGCACGATGGTGAGCAGCAGAATGATAAAGAACAAAATAAACGCGATCGTCGATGCATACCCAAATTCAAAGGATCGGAATGCAAGCCGGTAAATGTAGTACACCATGACATAGGTGCTTGTGCCGGGTCCGCCCTGCGTCATGACGTACACCTGGCCGAACACTTTCAGCGAACCGATAATCGTAATAATCGTAGTCAGAAAAATAGCCGGCGAGATAAGCGGCAGCGTAATGCTGCGAAAAGCCTTCCACGGCGAAGCTCCGTCGATTTTGGCGGCTTCGTAATAGGACGTTGGCACAGTCTGGAGCGCGCCAAGGAAAATGACCATATTCATCCCGACGTTTTTGAGCGCGCTGACTAGAATAACAACGGGCATCGTCCATGTCATGGAGTAAAGCCACGGAATGTCCGTACCGCCGAATTGCCGGACGAGCAGGTTGACCAGACCGCCGTCCGTTGCAAATATAAATTTCCACACGATGGACCAGACCACGAAAGAAACGACGACCGGCGTAAAGATCGCCGTGCGGAACAGTCCGATTCCGGGCAGCTTTCTCCGGAGCAGCAAGGCGAGCAGCAGCGCAACCACGATATTGATCGGCACCATGCCGGCAGAGAAATACAGCGTATTGCGCAGCGTCGTCCAGAGTACCGGGTCCTCGGTCAGCGCCCGGATGTAGTTGTCGGCTCCGACAAACTCCAGATCGTTCATCAGCGACCAATTGGAGAAGCTCATGATGAACGCATATACAATCGGACCAAGCAGGAATAATGCAAAGCCCAGTACGATCGGTAAAATAAAGGCATAACCATAGACAATTTCCGTTCGCCTCAGGCTGCCGATTCGCATATATCCCACTCCTTCATTTGCACCCTCCTTATTTCAACAGCGGATTAACGGCTTGCTCCATCAATTTAAGAGCTTCCTCGGCTGTAACGATGCCTGTCAGGAATGCATCAAAATTCGCGGCGATCTGCTCGTCGATTTGCACCCAATTGGGATGCCCCGGACGAATACGCCCATTGTCCATGCGATCGTAGGCCGCGACTTTCATTGTTTCCGCGGATGGATGCGCATACAGATTCAGGTAATCGTCGGAAGTAAGAATCGACTTACGCTGCGGCACGAAGAAGTCGGCAATGGTTGAAGCGTTTTCTTTATTGGTTAGGAATTTTATAAACTTCGCGGCTTCCTCTTGCTGCTCCGATTTGAATACGGAATATCCCGCAAATCCAAGCGCGACGGGATGTCCGCCTGCTCCGGTCGGCACTGGCGCTATATCCCAGTCAAAATCAACCTTGTCGCGGTATTTGCTCGTATTCGTGACATTTTCGAGAGACATGCCAAGCTTGCCGCCGTCAAACGTAATTTGCGAACCGATGCTTGGGTGGGAACGGCTCTCGAGAAGCTGCTTGTAATAGTTCAGCACGTTTACGCCAATTTCCGAATTTAGCGTAAATGCCGACATGTCTTCATTAAACACTTCTCCGCCCATCGCCCATACAATGCCAAACAAGTAATCGCTCCATAGCTTCGTGTTGACGCCGAACGTAGCGCCGAACACACCCTGGTTCGGATCGGACAATGCTGCCGCCGTTTTTTGCAGCTCCTCATAGGTCCAGTTGCCCTCATTGTACAGCTCCAGCGGCGTCTTCAAGCCCTTGCTTTCGAACATCGTCTTATTGTAGAAGATGACATGCGGCGGCGTGGAAAACGGGATGCCGTACAAACCGCCATTATGCTGAAAGATTTCCAGCGTACTCGGAATAATGTCTGCGAAGTCATAGTCCGGATCGTCCTGCACGTAGCTGGATATGTCCAGCAGCTGATCGTTTTTTAGGAATTGAGGCGCCATCCGCTCGGCCAGCCACGCAATATCCGGCGCCGTCTTGGATGCCGCCATGATCGACAGCTTCTGCTGATAATCCGCGAACGGAATCGACATCACTTCAACGCTTACATGAGGATTAAGCGCCTTGTATTCCTCCGCCAGCGCCTGATACGTTTCAACGCGTGCTTCGCTCCACACGCTCATTGTCAGCTTAACATCCTTCTTTGGAGCAGAGCCGTCCGTATTCGACTTCGCTTCATTTCCCGAAGACGCCCCTTCTCCATTACCCCCTCCAGAATTGCTCTCGCCTCCCGCACAGGCCGCAAGCAAACTTACCAGCATAATCATGACCGTAATACCAACCCATTTTTTCGTCATAAGGCTCCCCTTTCTTGAAAGCGCTTTTCCGCCTTCTCATTGGTAAGTATAGCAACGTCGGTACGGCTCCAAAAACCACGCAGGTTATTGAAAAGGTTCGTAATCTTCACCACTTTGCCGCTCGGGACGGTCTCGGTAATCAGTCGGCGTACAGCCAACGGCTTGCTTGAATATGACCATAAAATGCTTGGCGCTGGCATATCCGCATAGGCCGGCAATCTCGTAAATTTTCAGCTTGCTTTCCTTCAACAGCTTCTTCGCTTTATCCATTCTGCAGCGTTCGATATAATCGGAAAAGTTAATGCCCGTTTCGGCTTTGAACAACGTCGACAAGTATCTGTGATTCATATGCACCTCTTGCGCGATCGCTTGCAGCGTAATGGGCCCGTGCAGACGCTCGGCAACCCGTTGCTTGATCGTACGGATAACAAGGCGCTCCTGCTTTGCGTTCTCCGTATCGCCGGAGGAGGAGAGCGGCGCCTTTTCATCCCGCACTTTGTTTAAAAACAGAGTCAACTGCAGCCGATTGATCGGCTTGAGCAAGTAGTCGTCGGCGCCGTACCGCAACGCCTTCTGGGCGTATTCGAATTCGCCGTGCGCGGAGATGATCAATATCTTCATATCCGGGTAACTCTGATGAATGCGCTCAATCAGCTCAAGACCGTCCATCCCTTTCATTCGGATGTCCGTGATGAGCAAATCCGGCGCCTCCCGCTCCAGACGTACCGTTGCCTCCGCCCCGTCGGAAGCTTCGCCGATCACCTTGAAACCGCTTACCTCTTGTTCCACGAAGTCGCGAATGCTGTTGCGGATTTTCAGCTCATCCTCCACAATAAAAACGGTCACCATCATTTATCCCTCCACTGGAACGGCAGCCGAAGCAAGAATGCCGCGCCGCTCTCCACGCTATAATCTATTTGCACGCCATAAGGCTCTCCGTATCGAATGCGAATTCGCTGGAACACATTACGCAATGCGACTCCTTTACCTCGCTTGTCGTCAAACGCAACAAGCTCGGTGAACAAGTGGTCCCGCCGCTGCATCCGTTCCTCCAGCCGGCTCTTGAACTCGTCGGTCATGCCTATGCCTGTGTCGGAGATACGTATCCATACATCGTCTTCCTCCATCCAGGCTTGAATCGTCACTTCTACCCTGGCCGAAGTCGATGCAAATCCGTGCTCAATGACATTTTCTACAAACGGCTGCAAAATCAGTTTCGGAACCAGACAGCTCTCGAAGGAGGAATCCACTTGATTCGTCAATAAAAGCCGGTTATCCAGCCTGGAGGATTCGATCTCGACGTACGCCTCGACAAACTGCAATTCGTCGCGCAGCGTCGCGGAGCCGATCTGATTATGGATCGTGTAGCGAAGCAGCGCGCCCAGATCCGAAATAAGATCGGACAGCTCCATCACGCGATGTTTCATCGCCACCGCGTTCATCGACTCCAGCATATTGTACAAAAAGTGGGGATTAATCTGGCTTTGCAGCGCGGACAGCTCCGCGTCGCGTTCCCGAAGCTTGGTTTCATAGACCTCCCGGACGAGGCGTTCGATCTCGGCCACCATATTGTTGAAGCCGCCCGACAACACGCCGATTTCATCATTGGTAACGACAGTTGACCGAACAGTGAATGAGCCGTTCTGCACCAGCTTCATCTTGCTGCGCAAATGATGAATCGGCTTTACCAAATAGTTTGATGTGAGCAACGCAAGCAAATAGGCTAGAAGCAAGGCGGCCCCCGACGTAAACAAATTAGAGCGAACCAGCCGGTAGGCGTCCTGCTGCATATCGATGACCGACGCTATACCGACGACTTGAATGCCTGTATAGTCCGATACGACAGAGGCTGTCAAGTAATCGTCGTTTTTCATATAAAGCAGCGGCTCCTCACTCGTAAGGTACGGGTAGAGCAGCTGTTTGTCCCTGTCGAGCAAATATAGCTTATCGTGCGCATTCGGCTTGCCGGATGCATAAGCAATTAAAGACTGAAACGCCCCTGCAGTCAGGTCGATCTTAATCATTCCGAGATAGTCATAGCTGTATGGATCGTAGATTTTCCTGGCAACCGATATCGTAGGGTTGTCATCCTTGGAATAATAGTGGGTATGATGAGGCTTTACGATGACGAATTCCCCTTCGGACAACTTGACATCACTGATCCAAGGCTCGGACGCTTCGGACCATGTGTTGCTCACTTTCGATTTGCTGCTGAACAGATTACCGTCCGGCGACATCAGCACGACATTGCGAATTTCGGGGCGGTCAAACTCCAATGAGGAGATAAATAGCATCATCTTCTGCTGATCGTTAAAGGATACATGGGATTTCCGGCTTTCGTCCCCCGTATGCTTGGACAGGATGTTTATCACCTCGTTGTCATAATACAAGCCCAGTGAAAGCCTTTCCATTTCTTTGATGAAGCGGTCCAAATTAATGCGGATCTGCTCCGTCATTTGTGTCGTGTTAACGGTGGCGCTGACCTTCACCTGCGACATATACCCCTGATAGGTTACAATGCCGCTGATCACGTACGGGATTGTAATTAAAGCCATAAACAACACCATGAATTTGGCTCTGAGCGGAACAAAAAGCTTGTCCCATTGCTTCATACGCATCCTCCTTTTAAATGTCCGATAAGTATACTGGAACGACCGCTCGAAAGACACCATGCAAAGTATTGAAATGGTTCGTGTTATATTCTGAATATCGGAAGTTGAACGTCAAAAGAGAAGCCCGGAAATACATTCGGAGCTTCTCTTTTTCATCAAGAATATATCGTTGCCGTTACTTATCGAAGAAGTATTGAAGACCATGGTTCTGGATTTTTATTAGCTCATCCTCCATTCAACGCCAACAGCTGCTCCAATCCTTCTTTTAGCGGCGACTCTGCTTTTCGTGCGGCTCCTTCTAGCTTCTTCACGCTTCCAAAGACTCGGCACAGTACCATTTCAAGTTCATGAATCTCTTTGCCTTTCAGCGTCTCGATTAGTGCCTCGGCAAGCTCAGGACGGTCGATAGTTAGATTTTTGACCTGTCTTCCCTCGTCATTACCTGCCAGCAAAATGGATACGATCACCGGCATATGCTCTGCCTTTACGCCATGCGCCTCGATAAATGCCTGCGCATACCCATCCTGTACCATTTGGTGCTCCGTATCCACCAGGTCCATATAGCGGCATACCAATGGGAAATAATCCTCGCTGTACAAGCCAAGGCCCAGTACGGCATAAGTGCCCGGCATAACCGATTTCTCGCCCGGCTCCACATCGCTGTACCACGCGAACTCCTCCATCGCCGTATCCGCATATTCTGCAATTTTTGGGAACAACGCCCGGCAGTTGAGTGCATTGGCAAAAAACTGATGCAGCTTGGACTTTGCCAGCATTTTAAACGGAAGCACATGCTTTTGGCTGCTTTTCAGCTTTAGATTGTAGCCCTTGGGGAAGCCCTGGCGCAACAGATCGATGATATAATCGATCGCTTCTCCGTAGGCAGCCTCCTCTTCAGAGAGAATCCGGATGTCGATCATCTGCAATACGTCATTGTTGCGGGCCTCTACTCTCTCTCCCCGATAGGTATTCGCAAATTTTCCGCTGCCTATTTTCAAATAATCTGCTGCCCGCTTAGAACCCAACTGCACCGCAAGTTCTAGGTACTTCAGCCGAGTATTCGGCTCGGTGAAGCCAATCTGTACGGCAGTATAAAGGAAGAAATCCATTTCTCCAGCATCTACGGAAGAATGAATGGCATCCTCCTTCAACACCCATTCGTTTCCATAAAAACCGGTTTGGTTAAAATGCCGCGGTAAAAAGTAATCCTGCGCCCAATGTTTGAAGGCCGCAGTATATTGGCTGATCCAAGCGTTTTTGCGCTCTTGGTTCGTCTTCAGCTTATCGGAGAGTCGTTGGATCAACGGTTCAACCTCTTTTACTTCCTGCTTCATCAGATCAGGATTGACCAAATGGTTGGCAAAAAAGAAAAATTCTTTTTCTCCTGGCAGCACTGGTGGATCAGATAAGACCTTTGTGTGAACAAATTGCTCCAGTATCTGTTTCAATTGACTCAACTTTGGCTCATTGATGAACTGATGGTTAAACGATAATTTCGACTGTTCCCATTCAAACTCAAATACAACTTCAAACTTGTAATCAAAGAAACTCGCTCCCAGCTCCTCAGAGCGGAACAGTCGATCTACACGTTCGCACAAGGCAGGAAAGAATTCCTCGATTAGAAGTTCATTGGTCAGCTCTGTTATATATGTACCCGCTTCGACTTCATAGGAGCTGTCAGACCAAGAGAATGGCTCGTGCACATCGATATGTATGCGTCCATTTGCCCATGTAAACTTGCCTTTTCTCCATGCTACTCGAAGATAATCATTGATTCCGGCTTGCAGCCTGCTTCTATTTTTTAGTTCATTAATTCTCTTGCTTTCTTTTGCGTAAATCGTAGTGACTTCCTGCCATACCTCATTCAGAAAAGCTTCTACAGCGAAATTCAACGGCTTCTCCTCCCACTCTCGTATTCCGCATTGCAACATCTACTTGTTATTTATAACAAGCTTATACGGCTTTGTCATCTTTTTCGTTAACCGGCACGATATCATAATCCCCAAACCTCATCCTGTCAAGAGATAATGTGCGAATGAGCGACATAACGGGGGATCCCCCCTAATGGTTTCGAAATATGAATGAATTTCCGAGAATGAAGAGCGATTTCGCTTTTTCCAATTCATCCGATTTCACGTAAAATTTTCTTCAGGTCGATGGGGAAAGGATAGACAGGAAAGGAGGGCCTGCATGAACAGAGTGGACAAAATCAGATTTATGCTTCTTTACGGTAAAGCGCCCGAAGCAGAATGCTACGGGTACATGGAGTTGAATCGGGATGGCAATATGATTGCACTCTACGATAGGTATGGCGAGGAAATAGACATGAATGGCGGACATGAAATTGTCAGGGTACGGACAATTGGCAAATTCGATGATGAAGACCGCGATAATTTTTATTCCTTGTTAGAAAGTGATGATGCAGGATAATCTGCAGAACGAAAAGAACATCCGGGAGGTAGAAGATGAACGAGCAGGTTCACGATGCAAGTGTAATGAAGAGAGAGCGGATGTTAGCCGCGCTACTCATAGGTGCATTTGTTGCGTTTCTTAGCGAAAATTTACTTGTCAATGCATTTCCTGGATTGATAAGGGAATTCAACGTTGCTCCTTCGACCATACAATGGTTATCAACGGGTTATATGCTCGTGATCGGGGTACTGGTGCCGGTGACCGCATTGCTGCAGCAATGGTTCACGACTCGCCAGATATTTATGTCTGCGATGGCGTTATTTTTAGCCGGTACCTGCTTGTGTGCAGTATCCCCTGGATTCGAAATCTTGCTGATGGGCAGGGTTGTTCAGGCTTGCGGGACAGGATTATTGATACCGTTAATGATGAATACGATTCTCGCCCTTTATCCTTTAGAACGCCGAGGTGCCGCCATGGGACTCATGGGACTGGTCATTATGGTCGCCCCTGTCATCGGGCCAGCTTTGTCGGGTCTGGTCATCGATACCTTAAACTGGCGATGGCTATTCTATATGGTGATTCCTATCGCATTGTTTTCGATTATTTTTGCATTCATGTACTTAAAGAATGTAACAGAACTAACCAAGCCAAGGGTCGATCTTTTATCCATTGCGATGTCAACCATCGGTTTCGGTAGCGTCATCTACGGCTTCAGCCGGACAAATGTCTGGACTGAGCCTGAGGGTTACAGCTTGATTGTCATAGGCAGCCTCTTCTTGCTTTTGCTTGTATGGCGGCAGTTCAAGATCAAAGAGCCTTTGATTGATCTTTCCGTATTCCGGCATCCCACTTTTTCTTTGGTTGCGGCATTGGTAGTCGTCCTGATGATGGTCCTATTCGCCACCACGACATTGCTGCCGATCTATATGCAGGATGTGATGCAGTTGACAGCATTCACGACAGGTTTACTTCTTATGCCCGGCTGTATTTTAAACGCAATGTTGATGCCGGTGACGGGAAAATTATGCGATAAATTCGGCCCGAGATTCGTCATAGTGCCCGGATTGCTCTTGATCGCCATATCGTTATGGCAATTTGCCGGTATCGACAGCGATACTGCGCAAGGTTCCGTTCTCTTCAATCATGTCCTTTTATTCGCAGGCATATCGTTCGTCGTCATGCCGGCTCAGACAACAGGATTGAATCAACTTCCGCGTCATCTAGTTGCCCATGGCACAGCCATATACAATACGCTCCAACAGATTGCCGGGGGAATGGGCATCGCTTTGTTCGTTGGCATCATGTCATCCGGAGCCAATCGTTATCTTCATAATTCGCTCGATCCCACTTCCATGCATGAGAAAACTCAGAGCATCCTTACCGGTCTACAAACGGTTTTTTGGATTGAATTTATTCTCGCCATACTTGTTTTGGTGCTAGGTTGGTTTATAAAAAAATCATCTGTAAATATTGAGAGTGATTCCTTAAATGCACAGAATATGAGCTAAAAGCCGCTGTTGTGCCTCAGCAATTTCCTCTTGGCTCGCCGGAATGCCTACTACTGTGCTATTATCTTTCCGATGAAGGAAAATCTCTAATCTCTCCATTAACGCATCTTTCATATGGAATGTCAGTAACATATAAGTCCAGCGGTATGATGTCAAGTCCCTAATTCGGTCGAATTGGAAATTTTCTTGGCTGTAC
>NZ_BDQX01000072.1 GCF_003112455.1 Paenibacillus agaridevorans | reverse complement strand
AAAGCTCGCCGACCGGCTGTTTTTCAAGATTTAAGTCGGCGTCATCGCTCTAAAGCTCGCCGACTGGCTGTTTTTCAAGATTTAAGTCGGCGACATCGCTCTAAAGCTCGCCGACCGGCTGTTTTTCAAGATTTAAGTCGGCGTCATCGTTCTAAAGCTCGCCGACCGGCTGCCTTTCAAGATTTAAGTCGGCGACATCGCTCTAAAGCTCGCCGACTGGCTGCCTTTCAAGATTTAAGTCGGCGACATCGCTCTAAAGCTCGCCGACTGGCTGCCTTTCAAGATTTAAGTCGGCGTCATCGCTCTAAAGCTCGCAGACCGGCTGCCTTACAGGATTTAAGTCGGCGTCATCGATCTAAAGCTCGCCGACCAGCTGTTTTTCAAGATTTAAGTCGGCGTCATCGCTCTAAAGCTCGCCGACAGGCTGCCTTTCAAG
>NZ_BDQX01000071.1 GCF_003112455.1 Paenibacillus agaridevorans | reverse complement strand
ATCCCAAAGCTCACGGGCGACGTTTCTCTCCCTAGTGGGGAGAGTGTCTGAACCCTCTGATCGATGCAACTCGATGATGCTGGCCCGGCTTTAGAGGTAGGTTCAGACGCCGACCGGGATGAACAAGCTTCGAAGCCGACTCATCTCCGGTGCGGAATGGACATCGCCA
>NZ_BDQX01000070.1 GCF_003112455.1 Paenibacillus agaridevorans | reverse complement strand
GCCGTAAAGCCGTAAGGGCTCGTCAAGCCGCTATCGCTGTACCAGCCGCCGAACGTATAACCTGCCCGCGTCGGTTCGTCGGGTGCCGCAGCCACGGCGCCTTCTTCCACCGACTGGTCAGTCACTGCCGTGCCGCCGTTGCTGATGAATTTTACCGTGTAGCTGTTTTTTTGAACCATCGTCCACTTCGCATACAGCGTGATATCAGCCGTCACCACCGCTGTTGTGAAGTCGTATGCGGTCGTCAAGTTGCTATCGCTGTACCAGCCGCCGAACACATGATCCTTCTTCGTCGGCGCGCCAGGTGCCGCAGCTTTAGCGCCTTCGTTCACCGTCTGCTCAATCACCGTCGATCCGCCGTTACTGTTGAAGCTCACTGTGTATCTAGCCGTCCATTTGGCGTACAACGTCATGTTATCCGTTACCGGTGTCGCGAAACTGTAGCCGACTGTCAAGCTGCTGTCGCTGAACCAACCGCCGAACGTATAACCTTCCCGCGTCGGTGCGTCAGGTTCCGTAACCGTACCGCCATAATTCACTGGCTGACTATTAACCAATGGTCCGCCGTTACTGTCAAAGCTCACCGTAAAGCTTTTAATCGTCCACTTCGCGTACAAGGTAATTTTGCCCATCACCGCTGCCGTGAAGTCGTAGGGAATTGCCAAGCTGCTATCGCTATACCAGCCGCCGAACGTGTAACCTTCCTTTGTCGGCACTTCAGGTACCTCTGCCTTGGAGCCCTGTCTCACCGTCTGGCCAGTTACCGCTGTACCTCCGTTGCTCTCGAACGTAATCGCATACTCAGTAATGCTAATGCCTCCGCCACCGCTGTTGCCTCCGCCATTGCCGCCGGTGTTGCTGCTGGGTTCAGGCGTTGATGTTGGTATTGGTGTTGGCTTAGGCGTCGCCGTCGCTTGATTCTGCCCTTGCCACGCCTCAACAACCGCATTGCTGCGCATGAAGGTAACGGCAGCTTGCGCACGGGTCGCTTGGTCATGCGGGTTGAAGTTGCCATTGGCATCTCCAACGAACAAGCCTGCTTGCCACAACTTGATGACCGCATCAACAGCCCAAGGGGAAACCTTCGCGAGATCGGCAGGCTTCGTGGTTACGAGATTACTCTTTTGATAGGGAATCTGATGGCTTTCAAAATACCGCAAAGTCATCGTCACCATCTGCTCCCGGGATACGGTTGCATTTGGAGAAAAGTTCCCGTTGCCTGTGCCGTCGGTAATCCCTTTCTTAGCAGCCCACTCTACATATGGCGCATACCAAATCCCCGTCTGCACATCGGCAAAGGTCGAGATTGGATATTCGCTTACATCCACGCCTGCCATTCGGCCAAGCGCCGTCACATACATGGCACGCGTCATCGTGCCCTGGGGCGAGAAGCTGTCAACACCCGTCCCGTTGAATATGTCATTCTTCTGGACATAGAGAACCGCATCGTAGAACCAGTCCGTTGGACTAACATCTTGAAACCCGCTTGACTCGGCAGCTGTCGCCTGCTGCACCGGCATTAAGTTCACTGGCAGCAAGCCCACCAACATGCTGATAACGAGCATCAACGCCAGAATCCGTGATTTTATCTTCCATCCACGTTTTATTGCCTGCTTCAAACTCTTTCATCCCTTCTAGTAGCTGTTATGAATCTCTTTAATTGCCATACTGACTCTCTCATTCCCAATGCCAAAGACCTATAGCCCCTGCCAGTTACGTTAACCTTCCCTTCGTAACAACCAAATTACGACAGTAATTACGTAAATTTAGTTACTATTTTCCTACTATGTTATCATCGTCGATAGAAACACTGTCGAATTATAAAGAAAACTTTAAGTTTCATATATAGACTAATTTACTATGATAAAATTGGGGAAATCGATATCATCTATCATTCTTCGAGGGGACAATCGTGAAGGAATACAGAGTTGGTATTCAACGCTTACGAATCCTATGGAAGCAAATATGGGACAAACAAGAGAGTTCATTACTCTTACAACAAAACCGCCTTTCGAGATTAGTTATTAGGTATAGCCGACTGGTTATGCCTCTTTTTCTGCCTAACCAAAAGGAGCGAATAGTATGAAGTTTTTACGTGAGCCCCGGTTCTTCCCTCTTAAGATGCTTGTCATATACCTGATAGGTAAAGTCTGTATACTCTACTTCAATGACAGTGAATTCTCACTTGTAGCGGAACTTTGGGCAACACTTGGAATAGTTATTTTCTTCATTCTGATGCTTGCAATTGCCTGCGCGATTCCTGCAGAGAGCTATGATTCCTCTCCTCTACCCGTACAAGATAGTGTCTTGAAACGAATCAAACAGAGCATGTACTACAACATCGTAGACGGTCATCGAGGCCTCTTCAATGAACCGGACATACGTTTTGAAGAAAATAAAGTACGACTCACCTATACCAAGATCGAGAGCCCTGAAGAAGCCATAATAAAAATCGACGCGTACATATTAGTGCTGGAAGAAGTCAATACGAGCGTTGGGGATAAATACATTGAAGAGTTGCAGAAGATGCGGGCTGAGGCTCAATATATGATGCTGAACCCTGTAGAGCATACAGTGCATCTCTGAGGACCTGCATTACTTTAATCTTTACCTTCATGTGACCACGCAAAAAAGAGGCTTCGCAAAAGTTTGGTGAACTCATGCGAAACCTCTAATTTTTGCACTCCTGTGTGACCAAAATGTGACCACGGGGAGCTATGTTTAAGCTTGATTACCGCATGGAGCGTACTCTGCTCCATCGGCGGATGAAATCTACCGCTAATGCGCGGTCGCTCATCATCGAATTACTTCGATAATGATTTATTACATCATGCCGCCCATACCGCCCATGCCGCCCATGTCAGGCATGCCTGCGCCGCCAGCGCCCTTCGGCTCAGGCTTGTCGGCTACGACAGCCTCAGTTGTCAGGAACATAGCCGCTACGGAAGCAGCGTTTTGCAGTGCGGAACGCGTTACTTTCGCAGGGTCGACGATACCGGCGTCGAACATGTTGACCCACTCGCCAGTTGCAGCGTTGTAGCCGATGCCTACTGGCTCGTTTTTCAGACGCTCAACGATGACGGAGCCTTCTTGGCCTGCGTTTGCCGCGATTGTACGGATTGGCTCTTCCAGAGCGCGCAGGACGATGTTAACGCCAGTCGCCTCGTCGCCATTAGCCTCAACAGCTGCAACCGCTTTGTATACGTTAACCAGAGCCGTGCCGCCGCCGGATACGATACCTTCTTCCACCGCTGCGCGAGTGGAGTTCAGGGCGTCTTCGATGCGAAGCTTGCGCTCTTTCAATTCGGTTTCAGTAGCCGCGCCGACTTTGATTACCGCTACGCCGCCAGCCAGCTTGGCCAGACGCTCTTGCAGCTTCTCTTTGTCGAAGTCGGAAGTTGTTTCTTCCAATTGAACGCGAATTTGGTTTACGCGGGCAAGGATGTCGGCAGAGTCGCCGGCGCCTTCCACGATGATCGTGTTTTCTTTAGTGATACGAACTTGGCGAGCAGAGCCCAGTTGCTCTACTGTAGTGCCTTTGAGCTCAAGGCCGAGCTCTTCTGTAATCACTTGGCCGCCAGTCAGGGCAGCGATATCTTGCAGCATCGCTTTGCGGCGGTCGCCGAAGCCAGGAGCTTTAACCGCTACGCAAGTAAATGTACCGCGAAGTTTGTTCAGAACCAGCGTCGCTTGCGCTTCGCCTTCCACGTCTTCCGCGATGATCAGAAGCTGCTTGCCGGATTGTACAACCTTCTCCAGGACAGGCAGGATTTCTTGAATGTTCGTGATTTTTTTGTCCGTGATCAGGATGTAAGGGTTGTCGAGCACCGCTTCCATCTTGTCCGTGTCCGTGATCATGTATGGGGAGATGTAGCCGCGGTCGAATTGCATGCCTTCAACCACTTCCAGCTCCGTGTTAAAGCCTTTGGACTCTTCTACAGTGATAACGCCGTCGTTGCCGACTTTCTCCATTGCTTCCGCGATCAGTTGGCCCACTTCTTCGTCAGCGGAGGAGATGGAAGCAACTTGCGCAATGGATTGTTTGCCTTCGATTGGCTTGGAGATCGCTTTGAGCTCCGTTACGGCCGCTTTAACGGCTTTCTCGATGCCTTTGCGGATAACCATAGGGTTAGCGCCGGCTGTTACGTTTTTAAGACCTTCGCGAATCATCGCTTGAGCCAGAACGGTTGCAGTCGTCGTGCCGTCGCCGGCAACGTCGTTTGTTTTTGTAGCTACTTCTTTAACCAGTTGTGCACCCATGTTTTCGAATGCATCTTCCAGCTCGATTTCCTTCGCGATGGACACGCCGTCGTTCGTAATAAGCGGGCTGCCGAATTTCTTCTCGAGCACCACGTTGCGGCCTTTAGGACCAAGCGTTACTTTTACTGCATTAGCAAGAGCGTCAACGCCGCGCAGCATGGAACGGCGAGCGTCTTCGCTGAATTTAATTTCTTTAGCCATAATCGTTAACCTCCCGATTGGTTAGAATAAAGTATACGGAATCTAAATCTTATTGGAACCCGGCTCTCTTAGCCGAAAATCGCATGGATGTCGCTTTCCTTCATGATCAAATACTCTTTGCCTTCGTATTTGATTTCAGTTCCCGCATATTTGGAGAACAGAACGCGGTCGCCTTCTTTTACTTCCAATGCAACGCGTACGCCGTCTTTCAGCGATCCGCTGCCTACCGCGATGACTTTGCCTTCTTGCGGCTTTTCCTTCGCCGTATCCGGCAATACGATGCCGCTTGCAGTCGTTTCTTCCTTCGCGATTGGTTCGATCAATACGCGTTCACCCAAAGGTTTAATCATTGAAAATAGCCTCCTTCTAAATTTGTCGCATGATTTTTATTCGTTAGCACTCGTGAGCCTCTAGTGCTAACAACCATTTTTATCATACTCAACTTCCCATCCGATTTCAAGTGCCTAAGGACAAATTTTCGGTAAAAATAACGGTGCGACTACAGAATCTGATGTCTACTGCAGCAAGGTCGAACCTCGGTCTGTGCAACGTATCCGTTCAAACTTTACTCCCGCTAAGTAAAACCGTCAGGGTAGATCATCCTGACTGTCCTTTCCGTGCTAGCGCCAACTTTTGTGTGCCGCAACTCAGATTTGCTTCCCCCTCATCATCCTTTAAACGATCTGTTATTCGGTATCCGCTGGATAACGATAGCGTGAGGCGGGAGAGCCCATAACTACAACTATCAAACCCGCCACTTCCGCAGATAGTTGGAGCGTTAGCGCGGATCTCGCACCGCATGGTTCATTAAAGCGGGCTTTTCCGCTTTATTCTGCGGATCTCGCATCGCGCGGCTCATTAAAGCGGGGTTTTCCGCTTTATTCGGCGGATCTCGCACCGCACGGTTCATTAAAGCGGAGTTTTCCGCTTTATTCGGCGGATCTCGCATCGCGCAGCTTATTAAAGCGGTTTTTTCCGCTTTATTCGGCGCGGCGAGGCGCGTTTCGTTCCGAGAATGATAGGTCAAGTATAGAGAAAACTCATAACTTACTATTATTTAACAAACAAGCCTGCATGCCGACGACGGATCGACGGATGCAGGCTAGCAATGGCTATTGACTATTATGCCCTTGTTACGATTTCAAAGCAGTGTCGATCGGAATTTCGCCGCCGCTCCATACCGTCTTCGAGGTCCACGGCGCGTCCGGACCGCTCCAAAAGGGATGCGAGGCAGGGAGGCCGAGCGGAAGGAACGCCACCGCGCATAGATACAAGCTGCCCGTCGAAATGTAACTTTCGCCAATCTCCCGCTGATGTCCCGCCAAGCCGATCTTGAGCCAGCCTTCCGGCGTAAAGGTTCCCGGCGCGTCGAGCGTGCGCCGTAAAACAGCCGTCAGCGCGCATCGCACGCTCTCGGGAGAGAGCTCCTCCGGCAGCTCGCCGCGCAGCGCGCTCTGGGCGAGACTGTGGAACGCCCCGCAGCGATACGGGAGCGAACGCCCGATTGGAGGGAAGGAGCCGTCCGGTCCGATAAACCGCTCCTGTACGGCGGCATAGCGGATGGCCCGACGCTGTGCTGCATGGCGAATGTCATCCCATGTCCCATCCTGTCCTCGCATCGTCTCTAGCAGATCGATCAGCATGGGTTGAATGACGAAGCTGTTGTAATAGTCCCAATGAAATTCCGGCCCGTCTCCATAGGCGCCGTCTCCTTTGTACCATTGCTCGTGCTGCCGGATCGCGTAATCGATCCGCATGGGATCCCAGTCCGACTCGCCTGCCGCGAACAGCGCCGCTTCGATAAGGGCGGAGAACAGCAGCCAGTTGTTGTAACCAGGTTTGCGGGTGCGCGTCGCCTTCAGGGCGGCGACCACGTTGCGCTGCACGCCCGGATCCAGCTTCCGCCACAGCTCTTCCGGCGCGCGCAGCAGCGCCTGCGACAGGAACGCGGCGTCGACGATAGGCTGCCCGCCTTCCGAGAAGTTCATGAAATCCGGCGATTCCGGATTCGTGCCGGCATCAATGGCCGCTCTTGCCAGTTCCGCATAACGAAGACGCAGCTTTTCTTCCGCTTCTTCCTCCGCTCCGCCAGGCTGCTCCAGCCACGGCGCCATGCCGGCAAGCAGCCTGCCCAGAGCCTCCAGATGCGTAAATTGGGCGCGCTCCTTCTCCGTTCCGGGCTTGCATTCGACCGGCATGGCATCCTTTAGCCTCCGCTCTGCCAGCGCGTTCAAGACAGGATCGGCTACCTGCCCCAGCTTCTCCAGCCAATAAGCCCGTTCCGCCGCATGGGCAGCGCCCAAGTTTGCTTCTGTCATCATCCTCATCCTCTCTCCCATGGCCTTGCATTGTCTTGCGAGCGTTATACAAAATGAAAATAAAACTCCGCTTCTATTATATACTTTCCGGTTGCCTCTTCGTCGACCCGTTTATCTGCGGCTCCATCCAGTCTGTGGAAGTCCATCGTATACCAATGGCGTTCCTTGCCAAATATGAAAGAAAAGCAGGAGGAGCAAGATGGAGCTGGCGGGCAAGCGGCAGGCGAATGGGCGACCCTGGGGGCTGCTACCAAAACAACTCGCCGTGCTTAAGCAGTCGCGAGATGCCCTCCGCGAAGTAGTAATCTCCGTAGATAAGCGGCACGTCAATATTTTTGTTCTCTGGATAATGGCTGGTGCCATGCAGAATCAAACCTTCTTCTTCCTCGTTGCTCCATGCTCCGTAACGGGTGTACAGGCTATGTAGCATCCGCTCGCCCGCTTCGCGGTACAGCGCGGACTCCGCCGCGCCGACCTGCTCAGCCAGCAACAGCAAGCCGCAGGCCGCACAGGCGCCAGCCGAGCTGTCGCGATAGCGCGTAACGTCGTCGGGAATGCGGAAGTCCCATACGGGCACATAATCCTCGGGCAGATTCGCGATAAAGAAATGCGCCACGCGCTGAGCCGCCCGAAGGTATCGCTCGTCCCCCGTATGCTTGTAGCTCAGTGCCATGCCGTAAATAGCCCATGCGGCGCCGCGCGACCAGGCGGAATTTTCCGCATAACCTTGTCCGCCGTTTACGCCAAGCTTTTCGCCGCTTGCGGCGTCGAAGATGACAATATGATTGACCGAGCCGTCCTCCCGAATAAAATGGTCCAGCACCGTATCCGCATGCGCAATCGCCACGTGCTTGTAGCGAGGATCGCCGGATATGTCGGCTGCCCAGTGCAGCAGCGGCAAGTTCATCGCGCAGTCGATGATTGCCCAGCCGGAATTGTCCTCGCCCGGTCTCCAAGGATTCCAGGCGCGAATGTAGCGGCCCTTCGTATTAAACCGAGCGCTCAGCAGATTTGCCGCCAGCAACGCCCGACGTTTCGACTCCTCTTCGCCGAGCAGCTTGTAGCGGGCAACGCTAGTGAGCTGCCACATAAATCCCATATCGTGATCCAGTCGATAGTAGTCGGATATCACCCCGTCCAGCTGCGCCTCGCAGCTCTCAGCCAGCGCACGTAATGCTTCGTCTCCGGTTTCCCGGTAAACCAGCCATAGCAAACCAGGCCAGAAACCCGCCGTCCACCAATAGGCCGGCTCCAGTACATATTGTCCGTTTACGCTCGCATGCGGGAAACGATCTCCAATTCGTTTGCTCGTCCTGGATACTTTGGCGACAATCTGCTCCCATGCTTCTTGTGCCCATTGCTTCTGTATGGTCATCTCTCTGCTCCCATTCTTTGTCTGATCTATCGTTTTATCCTTCTACAGTCCAAACATCCTGTACAGTACGGCCGCAGCTTGCGCTCGGGTCGACAGTCCCCGCGGGGCAAAGCTGTTTTCGCCCATGCCGTTTATAATGCCTTGCTCCTGCATAACGGCTACCGCTTCGACGGCATACGGGGCGATGCTGGCCGCATCCGCAAACGCCGGCGCTTCCGCGCTTGGGCTCCATGCCAGTCCCATCGACTTGGACGCCCGGTACAGCATGACCGCCATGTCTTGCCGGCTGATGGCGTCGTTTATCCCGAAGCTGCCGTCCGGTTTTCCTTGCGCGATGCCCAGCTTCTGCGCGGACGCCACGGCCTTATCATGCCAAGAGCCTTTTTGCACGTCGCTAAACGTAGCCGTAGCGGACGCATCCTCCAGATCGAACAGTTGCACCAGCATCGTAATAAACTGCGCCCGCGTCAGTTGACCGTTCGGCCGGAAGGCATCGTTGCCGACTCCGTTTACAGCGTCCCTTGCCGCCAGCGCTTCAATGTACGACCGCGCCCATGCCGCTTGGCCCAAATCTCCGAATGTCTTGTGCACATAGGCAGGGAAATATTTGCTGAAGTGTTTCGGGCTAAACTTTACCTTTCCCGTTGCCGGGTTGTACCTGGCGTTTTTGACCAGTTCCAGCTCGCCGCTATCCGTTACGTTGTAGATGACGATTTTGTCCGCCGTTTCGCCCGGCCGCAGCGTATAAGGCACTTCTACCGTCACTTCGCCCCCGCCAAACGCGCTTATCGGACGTCCGTCCAGCAGCAGCTCAAAATCGTACACCGCGTCTCCCGGATTCACCTGCTCGCCGATATTCGCTGGCAAACTCGATACATCCAGTCGGCGGACTGAAAACTGCAGATTGGACGCGGATTCGTCGTCGATCAGCCCCCGGTCAAGGGTGACAATCGCAAGGCCGCTGTCGATGACGATGTTCTTGGCTTTTTGTCCCGCTTCGCCGCGAACTTGCGCCAGCGGGAACTCCACCTCCACCTTGCTCGCCGCGACTCCCGGCTGCACCTCGATGCGCAGTGTTTGGCCGCTGAGCAGGTCGACCGCTCGCTGCATATGGTTGGCATTTAGCTTGACCTGCGCTGTCCCGCCCACGATCGAAGGCGCCCCCACCACAACGGACTTTTCCGTAATGATCGGTTCGTTATCGGGGGTTGTACCACTGCCACTGCCGCCGCCAGTCCCGTCTCCTCCTCCCGTTCCGTTGCCGACAATTACCGCGTTCGCTCCCGTTGCCGGCTTATAGGTCGTCCATTGATCATTGGATTGACCTACCTTGATGGCGTCCAGCGTGAAGTTTCCTTCGCCGACCGCTTTGGCGGTCAGTTTGACGGTCCCCAGCACAATGCTGCCGCTCTCTCCCGCCGCATCCCCGAGCTTTGAGTAGACTGCTCGCACTTGGCCTCCGGGGAGCAGTTCCGTATTTACCAGTGAGCTGAAGCCGGTCAAACTCGTCGTAAATGCGCCGCTGCCGGCCGTCCACAGGGATGGATCGAACTTGACATTTAACTCAAACGCCACCAGTTCCTGCGCATTGCGAAGGCCGATCTCCACCTCGATCGTCTCCCCGACCCTGACTTCGGCCTTGGATACGTTCAAGTAGAAATCCGGCTCATACGGCGCCGCGAACAGCGCAGAAGGCCATACGGAGCATAGCAGCAGGAGCGCCAGCCCGATCGTCCATATTTTTCTTTTCATAGATACCATCCCTTTCTATAGTGCTTAAATCTTGCCCAGAATCCATTGCGCCAGCTTGCGCAGATCCTTGATATCGATCTCGCCGTCATCGATCAGATCCGCTTTTTTGTAAGTAGCCCAATCGGCGCCTTCCTGATTCTTGCCGTAGTAGAGTGACGTCATTAAGGCCAGATCGCCGACGCCCAGCCTGCCGTCACCGTTTAAATCGCCAGGCACATGCGCGATCACAAGCGATTGAAACGTCCCAACGGCGGCGTTTAATGTCAGAAGCGCCTGATCCACCTCGGCTTGAGTCGCCGTTTCACTATTCCGCGTCGTTTTCGCGGCCAGAATGGCCTGCCACAATACCGCCTTAGAGCCTGTCGGGTATTGTCCCGCCAGAGTTCCTTCAACTGCGGAGCTATGCAGCGCCTCCGCGTTCAATATAGCCTCATCCAGCGCGGTTTTGTCCGTTTCCGGCTCGGCATCCGCTTGCGTCTTGGCGATGATGATCCAACTGAGCTGTACGTCGGTATTGCTGCCGGTCTTAGCTGGCGAAACGACGATTTCCATCGTGCCGGCCTCGTCCATCGCGATATCCTTGTGTGCCGCCGCCTCGTAGGAGCCGGTAATGATCCTTCCCGTTTCCACCGTCGTACCGTTGATGGCGGTATTCGCAACGCGATTCGACTGGGAAGACGAGAACCACGGGTCGTAGAAGCCGATGTAGACGTTGTATTCGCCCCCATCGAGATCAAATTTGTAGGTCAGATCCCGGCTGCTTGTCGTGTTCACATAGCGCAAGCTTTGGAAAATATCCGTGTTGTTTGTCCGGAGTATGCTGTTAGTGCCGGTGTATCCCCATGTTCTTCCATTCTGTGGATCGTAGCTTTGCTCTGCCACGGTATGCTGGAGCTGCTTGCCCGTGCTGGCCGTATAGTCGCCGACCAACTGCGTATATTGCGGCACTTCTCCAGATGACGGACTGACAAAATAAAGCATATGGTCCGGCAGCGTCACCGACACCTCGTAATTAACCGTATTGCCCGCCAGAGAAGTGCTTCCTCCAAGCGTGCCTTGTACCGTAGCAGTTCCAAGCTTCGTGCTTGCCGACGCCAGACTTGCGGAATCCCAGCTTACGGGCACGTTGTCGTAAGTCGTCGAGCCTTGCTTCAAATGAAGCGTCGCGGGCAATTCCGGAGCTTCGCCCAGCTTGACGGTATGTTCCCCGTCTCGCAGCACCTGCAACGGCGCCAGCGCATCCAACGATTCCAGCTTCCAGTCGCTTACCGTCTGACCTTCGATCTTGGTTCCGTTCGCCGTAATCTGAAGCGGAATCCATACGTAACCGGACGTTTCCAACGCACGTTGGATCCAGCGGTCGCCCATATAGATGAACAGGCCGTTCTCGGGATCATACGGAATGACCGCCGTCGACTGTGTACGATACGACGTATTCGACGTGTCGTACGGGAACGGATTGCCCAGATTCGTATAAGGCGTAAACGTCCTGCCTCCGTCCGTCGTATTGCCGAAAATATGATTGGCGCGATAGGCGATGGAAGGATTGGGATCCCATCCCGTTGTGCCGGACGTAATGAAATAATAATAACCGTTATATTTAAATACCGCTGGCGCCTCCCGGCTCGTATCTGTAAATACACGGGCCGTAAAGGTTTCGCCCAGTCCTTCCGTTCCGTCCTTGATCGGTGCCGTAAATTCGTCGTTCAATAATGAAATATACGTATATTTGTTTTCTTCACTGGAATAAATAGCATACGCTTTGCCGTCGTCATCCTTGAATACGGTCATATCGCGAGCCATACCTTTGTTGCTGTCGTAATAACCCTCGATGTAGTTCATTTTCTGCGCGTTGACCAGCTTAAACGGACCAAACGGAGAGTCCGATACCGCAAAGCCCATCTGCGCGCGACTGTACCGGCTGGCGGCGGTAACATAGGCCGGGTCGTTCTTGAGCGTATCGTAAAACTCCAATATGCGCGCGTCGCTTGGCCCGTCGACGTGGTACACAATGACATATTGGTTCGTTTTGTCGTTGTACAGCATTTTCGGACGTTCCATAATGGTGTAATAAGCATACGTACGGTCAAACGCCAATCTCAAGCTTGCTTCGTCGTAGGTTGCAGCCGCATAGTCGAAATCGCCGTCATTGCTCCGGCTATAGCCAGGATGCGCATTTTTGTCGACGTACGCCTGCAGGAAGTCGCGGGCGTAGTCGATGTCGAATTGGGACAAAGGATCGCCCAGTTCGTTGGTGCCAATGCCTGCCGTTCCCATCGCGCGGGCTTTCAACGCCTCAAGCTGGCTGTCGCTGAACTGAACGCCTTGGCCATTCGCCGTTTTTTCCATCGGGAATACGCGATGTGGATAAAGGGCAACGCCCATGTCTGCCCAGTTGTACAGATCCTTGGATACATACGTATGAATGCCTCCAATCGGCCGGCCGCCGTAGGTTTTATCTTCGCCGACCCACAGCCAGGCACCGTCACCGTCGACCGGATTGTCCGTATATGTCGGTTCATTGCCGTTCCACGATACATGGTCCACCCAAATGACTTGGCCGCCGTGAGCCTGAATCGGAACGCCGTTCGTATCAAACCAGACGTCGGTGTTCTCTCCAGCCATACCGCCTATCGATGAATACGTGACGGGCTGAACGGGGCCAGTCAACTCCTCGACGGCAAGCCAACTGATCGCCGCATTTTTATTTGTTTTTCCCGCTCCCGGCCCTGCCGTATAGGAGCCTGCGTTCGTCAGCACGTAAGTCGCGTCTGCGGCGCCAGCCGGCAGCTCGATGTCATAGGTTATTAGCTTGGAATGACCCGCGTGATCCAGATGTAGGCGATTGACGATTTTGGATACCTTTTTTCCGTCCAGATTGTAGCTGATCGATATTTTGATTGGCATTTCGTTGCTCCACCACAGACGATGATAGGAGGTAAAGCGATAGCTTTTGCCGCCTTCCAGACCGTCTAGCTTGTACGACAAGGTAGACAGCGGATCGCCGCCGTCGATCATGATGCCTGTAGCGTTTTTGTCCAGATCGGGTTGCTCCGATTTGTTAATGATAGTGCTGTTTGCTCCGGAGCTGGTAAGAGCGATATACCCCCATCCGGATGTCGAATTGTAAACCGCATTGTCGGACTCGTTCAGCAGGTCGTTCCCTGTCAATGCCTTCACGGCATTATAAATACTAGGAACTCCCGCGCCTGCATCGATAAAATATTTCAGATTGGGAGGCACGACCTCCACGTATGCCTTTACGGGCTCCGCCAGATCGTGTCTCGTCCCGTCGGCTCCCACCTTCAAATAAGCGGTTCCCGTTACTTCGATCGCTGGGGCGAAGGCTTGCGTATAGTCGACATTGGCCGGCAAACTCCAGTCTACGTATATGGGATCCACAACGGAATTGTCGAACGCCTTGCCGCTAATCGTATTCGGCATTGCCGGTTGCTGTCCCGTCAGGGTGGCGACAACGACCGGATTGTAGGATGCCGGCAGCTTCGTGCCGTCCTCCAACGTCGCTTTGATTTCGGTCGCGACCACATTATCGGCCGACATCGTTCCACTCAGGTTTTGCAAGCCGATTTTGCCCGCCGCAAATTGAGTGTCCGTAAACTCAACGACCTTGCTATTGTTCAGGTACCCCTGGATCAGGCTGCCGATCGCGACAACCTTGAGGTTGTACCATTGGTTAATCGACAAGGTCTGATTGGAGGATGCCAGGACGGAGGCAGAGCCGCCCACCCGCTTGATGAGCTGCACCTGGGTCGATCCCGATGCCGGCCTGTACAGCCGGAGCCAATAATTGTTGCTGTTGTCCTGCGCCCGGAACACGATGCCGGCGTATCCGCCATTGGCGTTGATCCGGACTTGGCTCTCTACCGTGTAGTCCTTCCAGGCCGCATCTCCCGTAACGATCGTCGAATTGGTATTGGTTGCGTTCAATATGCCGCTTTGTACGCTGTAAGCACCTGCGAGAATGCTCCAATCGGAAGAAAGGGACGCGCCAGAAAAATCGTCCTGAAACAAAATTGTGCCATTACTATTCGCATGAGAAACATTGGTTGGACCAATCGAAGCGAACAGCACGACGATCATGCAAATTGTCGTCCATATGGCTGTATACTTTTTGATGGATGTCAAAGGAAATCCACTTCCTCGCTATGTATTTTCCAATCACGAAAGCGCATACATCAACCTGCAATTTTTAAATGCGCGTACGATTGGACGGGCCGCATGCCTGCAGCCGATCCAATCTTATGCGCTAGTCTTAGCCTTTGATCCCCGAAGAAGCAACGCCCTGCACAAAGTTTTTTTGCAGAGCCAGGAATATAATCAATACCGGTATGATCGACACGACACTGGCTGCCATAATGAGCCCGTATTCGGCCGAATATTGCGAGATGAACATCCGCAGACCGATCTGAATCGTCTTAAGCTCGGTTTTGGTCAAATAAATCATCGGTCCGAGGAAATCGTTCCATGTCGTAACGAAAGTAAAGATCGTCAGTGTAGACAATGCCGGCTTGGAGAGCGGAAGCATCAGGCGCGCCCAAATGCCGTACTCGCTCAAACCATCGATCCTTGCCGCTTCGCAAAGCTCATCCGGAATGCCTTGATAAAATTGCCGCATTAAGAATACCCCGAATGCCGAGAAAGCTTGCAAGAAAATAATGGCAAGATGCGTATTGTTTAGGCCGAGCTCGCGCATCATGATGAATTGCGGCACCATGTAGGCTTGCCAAGGAATCGCGATTGTTGCGATATAGGAGAGGAAAAGCAGGTTTCTCCCTCGAAAGCGAAGCTTCGCAAAGGCGTAAGCCGCGAAGCTGGACGTCAGCAATTGCAGCAAGGTCACGATGACGGATAATTTGACCGTATTCATAATAAACGTGCCAAGCGGTATGCGGGTCCAAATGTCCACATAGTTCTGCCAACGGATGTTGTCCGGTATCCACACCATCGGAAAGGAGAATACATCCTTATTAAGCTTGAACGAGGATGACAGCATCCAGATATATGGAATAATCATGCATATGGCAACGGCAATTAACGCGATATAGGCGAGCGTCATCCAGCCTGCGTGGAACTTCTTTTTTGATCCAACCATCTCTTCTGTCTCCTCCTATTGACCGTATCTTTTTTCGCCGCGGAACTGAACGATGGTTACGCCCATAACAATCAGGAACAACACGAGAGCCATGGCATTGGCGTAGCCGTAATCCAGCGAACGGAAGGCGGTATTATAGATTTGATAAACCAGTACCCTTGTGGAATCATTTAACTGGTTATCTGCTCCGGCAAACAGGTTGATGAAGATGTCGTACACTTTGAACGAATTGATGACCAGGATCATAAGTACAAAGAAGGTTGTCGGCGCCAGCTGCGGGATCGTAACATTAGTGAACCGCTTCCAGCCATTTGCGCCATCCAGCTCGGCAGCCTCGTATAGCTCGGGATTAACGCCCTGCAGCCCTGCCAAGTAAATGACCATATAATATCCCATGTTTTTCCATACAGTAAACAGGATAACCGTAAACATGGCCCAGTCTTTATCCGCCGCCCAACGAGGGAGATCCTCAATAGGAATGCCGGTGATGGTATGCAACAGATTGTTGATCGGTCCCATCGTGGGACTAAAGATAAAGTTCCATACCGCCGCAACCGCTACAAGAGAAGCCACATACGGGAAGAAAAACGCCGTTCTCATAAAATTACGTCCAACAATCTTCTGATTAAGCAAGATAGCAAGCGCAAGCGCGCATGCCATCGTCAAAGGCACTACGCCTATCGTATAGACAACCGTATTCCAAAGCGCTTTATGAAAGGTAGTGTCCTTTATAAGTCTTATAAAATTATCAATCCCGACATAATTCATAGGATTGGAGCCGTCCCATTTCACAAAGGCCAATATAATCGCAAATATCATAGGCACTAGCGTAAACAAGGCAAATCCGATAAAATTGGGCGCAATAAAGCTGTACGCCACCAGATGATCCTTCATCCCTCTTGTGATAAACGGCTTGTTGCTTTTTCCCGTTGCCAGCGTCGTTTCTTTCTGCATGATTTTCCCTCCAAACCTTCTCGTACGCCAAGCCGCCTGCTGCTTTATTTTGAAAGAGGCGGGCAAACGCCCGCCTCACAAAACACTGTTTCCGTGGTACTAATTGCTCAATACAAGCTCCACGCGTTTATTCATGTCTTCCAAACCTTTATCAATGCTTGTGTTTTTCGTCATGATGTTGTCGTGATTTTCGTTCAAAATAACTTCGATATCCGCGCTTTTTTCGTGCATCGGCATTTCCAGGTATGTTTTGAACGTGTTCAGAGCTTCTTTACTGTTTTCATCAGTCGGGAAACCATCGATGCTTGCGATCGAGCTGATAACCTCGTCGTTTTTGATCGCAGGAATCGTGCCAGTGGACGCGATAACCGTTGCGCCTTCTTCGCCTGTCACGAACTTCAGGAAATCAAGAGCCGCATCTTTTTTGGCGGACTTTTTGTTAACGGCCAGCGATGTGATGGTGCCCAGCGTCGTGCCCGGCTCCACGCCTTCCGGATGCGGATATTTCACGATACCCCAGTTGGCGGCGGCGGATTCGCCGCTTTTCACTTTGTCGATTTGCGTTGCGATAAACCAGCTGCCCATGTTCAGCGTTGCAACGGAGTTGTTGTAGAACACGCCGGAGTAATGCGTGCTGGACGTTTTCAGCGTAGCGTAGTCCATAATGATACCGTCATCCTGCAGCTTCAGAATGCGCTCGTAAGTCGGCTTCAGGAATTCGTATTTGCCGTCAACTACTGTGTTTTGGCCATCCAAAATGCCGAACAATTGAACAGCACTGCGCCAAGTGTGGTGATGCGCGCCGTATACCTTATCTGCGCCGGAGCCCGAAGTTACTTTTCTAGCAATCTCTTCATATTGATCGAACGTCATATCGTTGGTCGGATAAGGCACGCCCGCTTTGTCAAAGAGATCTTTGTTGTAGTAGATCAGCCAGAAATCGCTGCGGAAAGGAAGCGCATATACTTCGTCTTTCACTTGAATTTGCTCTACCGTGCCGCCGTATGCCGCTGTGTCAATGCCGCTTTCGCCAATAAAGCCGTTCAGCGGCTCCAGGTGATTTTGCTTGACCAGGTTGGAGTAGCCCGGAATATCTTTGATCGTCAGAACGTCCAGATCTGCTCCGCCGGACAGTTGAGTGCTGAGCATGGTCATGTAGTCGGTGGATCCAAGATCCACGTACTCAATCGTTACGTGAGGGTTAGCTTCTGTATACGCTTTAATAAGAGGCTCATAGTAAGCGGTTGCTTCCCAATCCCACAATGCCCATTTCAATGTAACGGGTTCGTTGCCCTTGTCCGCTGGAGCGCTTGAGGAATTCGTCGGTGCTGCTGTCGGCGCTGCTGTAGCCCCTGAGTTTCCGTTATTGCCAGAGCAACCCGCAACCATACCAGCCGCAAGCATAGCCGTTAATCCGATTCCCATTGTTTTTTTGAATCTCATGTAAAAGTCCCCTTTTCCTGGCGTTATTGGTAAAGCCCACTCGACATTGCCGAATCTATTTCAAATATTAGAACATAACTTGCCCAATGAGGATACAATTTTAACGGCTTATCCTTCACTTTTTCAACCTTTTAAAGCGTTTTCAATTGGATTCCTGCAAAATTATATCGAAAACATGTAAAATCGGTTGTTTTTTATCGCCTACCTCTTACGTTTGTGCCATCTATGGTATTGTTATCGTATACAAAGGGGTGCTTGCGCTTGAGAAAGCATAGACATACAACCATCAAAAGCCGCATTATTTTAATTATGACCGTATTTGCACTACTGACCGCCGCCCTTATGTCGATATTCAGCTACGAAATGATCTCGTATTTCCAACGCAAAACGGCGGTTCAGGCAGCGGAATTCAACTTGCAGCTCGTCGCCCATATTATTGAAAAGGATTTAATCAATCTTTCCGCTCATGTTATGAAGAATAGCGCAAATTCCACTACCAATACGCTGTTGGTCGACTATTTCTCCTCCGAGCAGGCAAGTGCGATGGATGCCATTAACCTCTACGCTTCCATGCAGGAAGACTTTCGTTCCAACCTGTCCAACGGCTATGTACGCCGGCTGGTCGTGACGGATAACAAAAACAAATTTTTGCAGGTGGACAACTTGGCCAGCAGTACGTCGTTGCCCCTAAGCATTCACAATATTCACCTGCTTCCCGGCACTGATTCCGATGCCGCCGAGCAATGGGGGCGGATCATCAAGGATCCTTATTCTAATTCCAAGGTCATCCCCGTGATCTTTCCCATATACGACAAAGGTTCAACCGTTGGCACTGTCTATTTGCTAGCCGGTACTTCGGTCATTACAGACAAGTTGCACGGCTACGCGTTGCCATCCGGTTCTCAACTGCTGGTGACGCTAGGAGAAACGCATTATGAAATTGACGGAGCCGAAATAGAGCCCGTCGTTTCTGATTATGTTGACACCGCTTTCATCAATGATTATTCCACCGGGTCGCAAACTGTGGTATCCCATATCGAGTCGAAGGACGGATCGAGCCGAATTACCGTTTCCTATCCCGTCATTGACGGTGTTGTACTGACGCAGACGCTCGCAACGAATCAATTGACTACCTTGTCCAATGTATGGATTTTGCTGATGCTCGGCGTGACTTGCCTGCTCATCGCATTGAGCGGCATTATAACGGTTTATTTGACCCGTACGATCAGCAACCCTGTTGAGAAGCTCAAAAAAAGAATGGACAAGATCGCGCAGGGTCACTTTTTTGTCGATAGAATGATCGAATGGGATAACGAATTGGGGGATGTGGGCCGTGGCATCAACCGGTTATCGCAAGATATAGTCGCGCTTATGGAGACTCGGCTGGCCGACGAGAAGCAGAAGCAGGAGCTCGAATACCGGATGCTGCAGAGCCAGATCAATCCTCATTTTCTGTACAATACGCTTAATTCGATCAAATGGATGGCGACGATTCAGAATGCTTCCGGCATCGCGGAAATGACAACCTCCCTATCCAGACTGCTTCGCAACATTGCCAAGGACATCCGCAAGCTGGTACCGCTCGGAGAGGAGCTCGCCTTGCTGGACGATTATTTTCTGATTCAAAAATACCGCTACGGAAGTACGATTACGCTGGAACAACATATCGGCTCCGAACAATTATTGAACTGTCCGATCCCGCGCTTCTCCTTGCAGCCGATCGTTGAAAACGCCATCTTCCACGGCATAGAACCCAAAGGAACTGGCGGCCATATCGTCATTACCGTCGAACGAAGCGACTCTGCGGATCTGCTAATTACGATCGAGGATAACGGTATAGGCATGGAACAGGAAAAAATCGATGCCATTCTTAAAAAGCATGACACCGACTCCGCCGGGATGATCACTCATATGGGTTTAAGCAGCGTCAACGAACGTCTTCGACTCGCTTTTGGCGACAAATACGGTTTGTCTATCGAGAGCGAACCGTCAAAATATACGAAAATGTTCATTTTATTGCCTACGCAGACATCGGCATAACGGACTGCAATGACAGGGGGAAAAAAGCATGATTAAATTATTAATTGCGGATGACGAAACGTTGGTGTGTGTCGGCCTGCAATCCATGCTCAAATGGGAGCAGTACAATATCGAAATTGTCGGCACCGCGCATAACGGCGGCCAAGCGGAGGATATGATCGATACGCTGCGGCCTGATATCGTCATTACGGATATTAAAATGCCGGTCAAAAGCGGATTGGAGGTCGCCGACAGCGTTCGCAAAAAATACGGTCGGATTCCGCTTTTTATTATATTGACGAGCTACGAGGAATTCGAATACGCGCGTGCTGCCGTCGAGGTTCAAGCTGCCGATTATTTGGTCAAGCTGGAGCTGACGCCGCAATCTCTCTCGGACTCCATTGTCAAAGTCATCGCCATCCTGGAGGATTACCGCTCGATGGAGACTCATCCCAGCCTGGAATACAGAAGCAACTTGCATGCTCAGCGGGATAAGTTTTTTATCCGTCTGTTCAACAATTTGTTTGAGAACCGAAACCAGTTTACGCTGCATAAAGAGGATCTGTCGATTGACTTATCGGAGCCCGCTTATACCGTATGTATTTGCCGCATCACGGAGCCCGATAGCGTACCCCCTAGCGGGGACAAGTTGGTCGCCTTCTGCTCCAGCACGCTGCAAATGGCCAAAAGCACGCTGCTGACCGACAGACCATGCTTTGTAACCGGTCTGGATCTGCGCAACTTTGCCATTACGATTCCCGTACCCACTACGGATGCAAATGTGTGGGTTCCCGATATCGCCAAGCTTCTAAACCATATGGCGCTTATCTTGCGCAACTACTTTAATGTCACCATCATGGGCTCTGTCGGCTATGCCGTGGAGGACCCTTATCTGATACGGGACAGCTACCTGGCAGCACGCCAGATGTTGCCTCACGCAGCACAGCAAAACGAATTTGTATTTTTTACGCGCAATGACACAGCGGGACAAGAAACAGCCCTATTCGATTTTTCCGCCATGCGGTCGGAGATGCGCCGAGCGTTTGAGGAGATCGACATCCGTGCGTTGCATGACATTATTACGAAAATGATCGAAACGTTCGAAGGAAGGCCCGACGCTCTCGTGCCTGCCATTGATGCCGCATGCAGCGTACTGTTTATGGCTACTTCCATGCTGGCGGAAGGCGAGGAAATGATAGAGCAAATTTTCGAGAACGAACCCGAGGGCTATCGGGGTATTTATCAAATGCATGCTATGGAAGATATTATCACTTGGCTGATCCGATTCCGGGACGGCTGCTGCGAAAATTTGTCTTCCAGAAAACAAAGCTACAAAGCTCAGGTGGTGAGCAATGTACAGGACTATATCAAACGAAATCTGGATGTCAAATTGACGTTAAATCACGTCGCGGATGTATTCAACTTCAGTCCCAACTATTTGAGCCATCTGTTCTCCAAGGTCGCCAAAATTAATTTTGTAGAATATATTACAGAAACGAAGATTACAGCTGCCAAAGAAATGATGCAGCGCGGAGAAGGTCGCATATACGAAATTTCGCAAAAGCTCGGTTATGACAGCGCTTTTTATTTTAGCAAGGTATTCAAAAAGGTAGAGGGTATTTCTCCGAGGGAATTCCTGCAGCGTATCGAATCGGAGATTTCCAATGGAAGGTCTTGACCTGGCATCGGACATTCCGATCCTTCCCGCTATAATGGATACCCCGTACTATTTTCCATGCTTCTTTCCATTCCCTTCATTAATCAAGAGGAGCTGTCCCAGAAGTGTTCGCATGACGGGGACGTCCCAATTAGGGGTCCCAAAAATCGCAATATGTCTTTTTGAACATCCCCCACTCGCAGCTGCTGCTTTTTTTTGCCATAGGCGTTCTTAACGCCTATGGCGCCCAAAGTGGCTGCTTTTTCTTGCCATAGGCGTTCTTAACGTCTATGGCGCACAAAGTGGCTGCTTTTTCTTGCCATAGACGTTCTTAACGCCTATGACACACAAAGTGGATGCCTTTTTTTCCATATGTGTTCCTGCTTCGAGGCTTACCCAAAGTAAGTCTGGAGGTTGGGTGGCTTTCCCCTTTCCCTTGCCAAACAATTTGCTGAAGAAATCAGCAGTGGACGCTAAAAACCAAGGAACTAAGCGAATTCAAACCGCATAGCTCCTTGGTTTTTTACGAAAGTCATCTTATATTGGTTTTGAGGGTTTTCCAAATTTACTTTTGGGACGCCCTCGTGTTTAAATGTTGCCTAAAATTAATTGCGCCAGCTTGCGCAGATCCTCGATATCGATCTTTCCATCATCGGTCAAATCCGCTTTCTTATAAGCAGCCCAATTGGCGTCTTCATCGTTCCTGCCATAGAAGGCGGACGCCATCAGAGCCAGATCGCCGATGCCGATCTTGCCGTCACCGTTCAAATCGCCAGGTGCATGAGATATCACAAGCGATTCGAAGGTCCGAACAGCAGAGTTCAACGTTAGCAGTGCCCCATCCACCTGGGCTTGAGTAGCCGTTTCATTAGCCTGCGTCGTTTCCGCAGCCAGAATAGCCAGCCATAATGCCGCCTTCGAGCCTGTCGGATATTGACCTGCCAAATTCCCTTCCACTGCGGAGCCATGTAGCGCCTTCGCGTTCGAAATGGCCGCATCCAACGCAGCTTTGGAAACTGCCTCGATCTCGATGCTGTACGACACTGGCTCCTCCGCTTCCGTTTCCACGCCCGCGGCATTTGCCCATACGATATCCGTTAAGGTAATACTGCCAGTAACAGACTCGGCGAGAGCTTTTGCTTTAAACTGTAGCTTCAGCAGCGCAACCGGATCCGCGTTTGCCGCTCCCGGCTGGTGATCGATGGCCAGAAACCGCAGCTGTCCAGGTTCGGACGACTGATCCAGCAGCGTAAAGCCGGCCTTGACCGATTCTGCGCCTGCATATTCAACTTGCGTCGGATCGTACTGGATTGTGAAATCAAGTCCGTACACGCTTTCGGATACCGTATTCAGACCAAGCGTTACATCAAAAGTGTGATTGGATACAACGCTTTCTGGACCCGACAGATACAGCGTATCCGTACCGACCGATTCTTGCTCCAGACCTGCCACCGCATCTTGAAGCGATTCCATAGCATCATCAACCTGCTGTTGCGTTGCTTCTTCGTCTTGAAGCACGCCGCTCGCTTCCGCCAGCGCATCCAGGAAGACGCTCCAGCTTGCCGCCGTATAGTTGTCGTTCGTTTTGTCTTTAAGCTCCTCGTACAACATCTGCAGCGCTTCTTTATTTGCTTCCGGCTCGGCGCTCTTGACCGGCGCCACGGCTGCAAAGGAAAGCAAAGGAGACTGGTTGTTGACGGCAGCCACCATCCTCAAATTTACCGCGCCTGCCTGCTCCATCGTGAAGGTATAGCTTTTTACGGCATCAAACGATGCGGTGTTAAGCACGATGGTATCCTTAAGCTCGCTTTTATTGTCATACTCCAGGTAAACTTGCTCCGTGCGCGCGGTGCTTGCCCACCAGCTGTAGGTGCCTAACGTCAGCGTATATTCGCCGGCCGGCAAATTGCCGAATGTATACACCAGAGCCGAACCGTTCGCATTGCCGGTGTAAATGCCTGTCGTTGTTTGCTTGCTGTACGTTCCGGCTACAATTCCCTTGTAGACAACGGCCTGCGACCCGCCGCTAGCATTGAAGGCGCGGTGGCCCCAGCCTTGGGCGGCGTCGTAGACCCGGTCCGGAGCATTGTTGAGCAACGGCTTGCCGGATGCGCTGGCCAGAGCCGCTACCGAGCTGTACGCCGGCGAATCATACCCCAGCGTCGTGGTGGCATTATGCCCGCTGGTCAGGCCGGCTGCCGTTGCGTTCGCATCCACGAAATACATAATGTCCTCCGGCACAACCTCCACGTATGCCGTAGTTTGCAGACTTCCGTACGTTCCGGTTACAGTTACCGTTTGATAGGCCGTATTGAAGCTGATGCCATCCAGCTTCCAGTTGACATGGACCATCGATTTGGATCCGTCTTCATGCGTCGCTTCCACCTGCGCCGGGAGATTCGGCAAACCTCCGACATAGGATGCCGAATAGTGAGGAGACGCAAGCGACCGTATGTCGCCGGTAAGCAGCTGATTCTGCGCGAAGATCAGACGAGCCGTCAACTGCTCGCTTCCCTCTTGATCCAGTCTGTAGACGGCCGGGTTGTCCGCGGCTTCCTTTGCTGCGTTTCTTGCGGCTTCGAAAAACTGCCAGTCGCTGGCCATATATTCGTCTTGCAGCGTAATGTCCTGCGCCTGGGTTACCGCCGCCAGGAGCTTGCTAATATCCGGCGTTCCCGCTGCATTGCCGGATACGACCGCGACGGCATCCACAACTAACGTGCCGCTCAACACTTTAAATTGGACCGTATGTTCTCCGTATTCTAGTCCGCGAAGCGCATAGGTTTGGTACAGCTCCTTGGATGCGATCGTTTTATCCGACATGACGGTCAATTGACCGTCTACCGTTGCCTCCAGCACGGCCGTACCGTTGTTGGGACCAAGAAGATCAAGGCCCGTACCGGTAAAGGTGTAGGTCAACGTCGCGCCAGCGCCTTGGTTGGTCGTCAGCGTACGCTGATAATGGTACATGCCTTGTCCGTTGCGGTGATCCCACTGATTATTGTATACCAGCTTGGTAGCCCGCGACGCGGAAAGGTCGTGCATCTCGAAGTCGTCGAGCGCCTCTGTATAGTAAGGTACATAACCATCTACCGTCTCCACCAGCAAATTGTCAAAGCGGACATGATAATACCCGCTGGCGAGATCCACCCGACCGGACAGCTTTGGATTCGGATCACTGTAGCTGGCCACCAATACATCGTCCACATAGGCGGTAATCTTATCGCCTGCCACCTGGATGGCAATATTATGCCAAGCGTCATGGGCAGTATCGAACCCATCGATCTTCACGCCGCCGGTTCCGCTGGCCACGTTGCCGTTCGCTACGCCGCTGTTGTTCACCAGCAGTTGCCAGCCTCCGTCTAGCCAGAACTTTAGTACGTAAGGCGTGCCGCCGATATTGTGGGAGCTGCCCCCGCCCTGATAACGGGCGCCGATTGCGGCGTAGTTGTTCCCGCCAAAGGTGTTGTTCGTTTCGAACGAAACATCCACGCTCGCTCTGTAATTGGTCCAGCGGTAATCTCCGATGGCCGTCACGGGATCGCCGCCGTTCCATGTGCCGCCTAGTCCCATGATCTCTCTATCAAGCTGCTGCCTCAGCACGTAGTTTTGGGATTGTTCGTCCAGATAAGCTTCGAACGCTCCGTTGCGATCGTGCGTGTAACGCGGGATGACGCTTTTGGAGCCGCCGCGGGATTCGATATAATCCTGCGAACCCGCAATTTCCCCGTCTGCTCCGATGATCGGCACGGTTTGGCCGCTATAGTCGAAATCATCCGCATAAAGGACGTTGTCCGTCGTATTCCGGACAGCCCCGGTAACATCGGTATCCAACACGGTACGCTCGCCCTCTACGGGAAGCGGATCGGCTTCGATGTCGGCCGCAGCCAGCGTCGTCACGGTTACGATCGAGAACGGCTTGACCTGCACCGTATATACGCCGCCGCCGTCAGCAGACGCCTGGCCGCGATATTTCAAATAATTGCTGTTAAAGGACTGGCCTACATCCGCCTCGCGAGTCTCCCAAACGGCGAGGGAAGGCGTACCCGCATATCCCATATTGACCGTCTGAAGCTTGTAGTTTCTTGTATATTCGCTATCATTTACGATTACGGTCGAGAAGTCGGTTTTATCCGGAGCGGCGAGCGTCATGTAATTCGGCAAGCCATTCCTTCCGCTGACGGGGTTGGTGCCTGCCGCTCCGGCGGAGCTGGCTTTGGAAACCGTTCTCCAGATGCCTGCTGTATTGTCTTCGTTCTCCCAACCGATCTTCGCGAACGAGCTGAAATGGCGAAGAACGTCCAGCCCCGCATCGTAGTGAACCCAGCCGGACCAAGGGTCGCGGGCGCTCAGCAATTCCTTGAAGGAATATTGGCCGCCTTCGTAGAAGGAGCCGATAGCCGGCTGATAAATAAAGTGTGTTCTGCGGGAGTTCACAAACCCTTTGATAATGGTATTGCCCATTTCCAGCGCGCTGCCGGTGCCGCCAATTCCGGTGCCTGCCGTCGATGGATCCTTCGTGTTGTTGTTGGGACGGAAGGACGTGTTGCTGAAGGTGGCTTGCGCTTCGCTGTTCCATACTTCAATATCAAGCTGGTCCGCAAGCCGCTTGAAATTGCCGCCGCTGTCGTCGTCGGTGTTGTAGTGGAACGCCGCGATCGGCACTGCTTCCCGCAAGGAAGCATCGCTTACCATGCTGCCGCCGAAAGTGCCCGTTCCGACCTCGTCGGAAATAACTGCCTGAATCCGGTTGTAGAGCGCCTGCTCTTCCGGACTTTCGAATCCCGTGTTGTCCGCCTTGACCCGCGCGGCGTATTGTTTGCTCCATGTCAGGTCCGCCGCATGCTCGTTAATATGGGGATTGACGTAATCGACCATGTAACCGTATTCACGATATGCGGCAAGAATCGTTTTTTTGTACCAGGTATAGATATTGTCATTGTTGTTGTTCGCCCATGCGGGCGCGCTCCAGCGCAGGATGCTCACTTTAAGATCGGGATTGATGATCTTGGCGTCCGCGGCAAGCTGGAAGCCCGGATGTCTGGTGACGTTGGCTTCCTCATCGGCCGTACGCATCGTTGCCGGATCGGGACCCGTAGAGTTGTTGCGATCGTTGCCCATTTCGATTTTGACGTGCGTCATAATGGGGTTGTCGCCGCCGAACAGAATGCGGAGCATTTCCGCGTAAGCCTCGGGCTGCTCCGATTTATAGTCCATCAGCAGTGCGCTCGTGCTGTTGGCGCTGAGCACGCCGAAGCCCTTAAACGTAAGGCCGTTGACGTTGTTCGCGGGGATGTCGTTGCCGTCCAGCAGAATCTTCACCATGGATGCCGCAGTCTGTCTGGCATCCTCGATTATGGATTTGACCTCTCCTTTGGCAATGGCGAACCAGCTAAGAATCGGCTTTTCGTTCGCTACGTAAGCGTAAGTCAACGTCATCGGGAAATTGACGTCGATGTCGCCTTCAATCGTGAATTCGCTGGAATGAAGCTTGGATGCATTGGTGTTAAGCGGGTCCAGCTGAACTGCTTTTGTCGCGCCGCCAGTATCCGTGTATTCGATTCGCGGTCTCATGTCCCGGGAGCGGCTGCCGTACCAGTCGTGGAAACCGCTGCTGAGCGTATACGTCCCGGGAGAAAGGGCTTTCAATTTGTAAACGATATGGTCGTTCGCGGCCCGCAATCCGACAATCCACTTGGAAGGATCGGTAGCCGGGTTGGTGAAACCTCCGTCTTTGGAGTATTTGACCTTATGCGCGGAATCATCGAACCCCCATTCTGTTGTCCCGCTCGCAAATTTCTGATCCGGCGCTTGATTGATCAGGTCGCTGCCCGTCAACTGCCGGACCGCTGCATGCAGCGGCGAAGGGGAAGGATCGTTGTTATTGGAATCACCGGCTCTGCCGCTGTCCACGAAATAAACCAATGGATGGGTTGCCGGCGGAATAACCTCCACTTGCGCCACGACGGATACGCCGCCATCCGCCGTTCCGGTTACCGTCACGGTTTCGTAAGGTACGGCAAACGTGTCATCGCCGATGTGCCAGACGACACCCGCGCTTTGCCCGCCGATGTCCACGCTGCCGGGCAAAGTCGTGCCCGCGGTCGTCGTAGCCCCCATGTAGGCCGCCGCATAAACGGTCGAATCCGTAGCAGCGGAAGCCTGCGGCAACGCGATAGTCGGCAACAATCCCATGATCAGCATGACCGACATGACGATCGAGCCTATTTTGATCCTCATCGAATACTTATTTCTCAATCCTGAAACCTCCTCTTGAATGAAGTCCTTGCGAGATTGAACATGGCGACAGACGCGCCGGCCGTCCCGCTTATGCGAACCCAGCGGAAACGGTTACAATTCGTTGAAACCGCTATCAAAAAATGAAATTGCCTGACACTGCCGATTGTTTCGACATCCCCTCTCTCTCCCCGCCAATAACGTGATTAATCGGCCCGGTGACCTAAGGTGCCTTTTAGAGGTTGTTCAAAAAGTCCGCTTTTGATCACGAAGTATGCCAAGAAGCCTACTCGACATCGAATCTTGAATTCAGGCGAAACTTCCGGTACTCACGTAGCTTACACTACGCTCCGCTCCTCAGTTTCTACCTTCTTTCAATCTTCTCGGTGCTGAAAACCGAACTTT
>NZ_BDQX01000069.1:68492-69378 GCF_003112455.1 Paenibacillus agaridevorans | reverse complement strand
CAAACGTTTTTGGACTTAGCGATATTTCATTTGACCCACAGGAAGGAAACAATGTCTTACAACATGACTTAGCTAAAGTGAAATTGAGTTAATTCATTTGTTTGCAGAATAACTATTTAAAGGAAAGTGGTGTCTCCCCCGGTCAGAATGACGCCTTGCAGCTCCGTCGAATCCATGCATTCGGAAGCCGCCAAACCGAGCAGCGATGCGATTCGGTTCGACACTTCGGCCGCCTGCAATCCTCTCGCGGCACCGCTCGAGCTCCCGGTCGCAGCCTTCGTCGGAAGCCATGGCCACGACGGCGTCGAGCTCCACGGCCTTTGTTCGCGGGCATTGATTGAACGCGGCAACCTGGCTCTGCGTAATCTTGGAGATGCTGCCCGCAACCAATAGTACGGGTTTCCCCCTTTCGGGGACGACACGTGACAGGCGCTCGTGCGCTCCGCGGCCTCTCGCGAGCGCGAGCGAATCCGGCAGGCATTCCGCGAGACCGGCCGAGCCTGCCCATAGCATCCGTCCCACGCCTGCCGCCGCGACGTCGGCGATTCGCCGCAAATCCTCGTCCGAGACGGCGTCGCATACGATGATTTCGATGCCGCTCCGAAGCAGCTCCCCGATTCGCGAGCTAGCGCCCGCTCGCAGCACTTCCAGCGGGAGCAGTCCCGCTTGCCGTTGCGATTGGGAGGCCAGCAGCTTGACGAGATCGGCTTCGGCGACGGGAGATTTGGGATCCTTAGCGGTTTCCGTCCGGTCGATCCGTACATCGTTCACATAATGAATGCCGTTTCGGGTCGTCCTTCCGATCTTCGGATAGGCGGGTGCAACCATGATGCAATCCACGGGAATGGCATCCGCGACGGCGTCAATTTCCGCGCCGAGATTGCCT
>NZ_BDQX01000069.1:48037-68356 GCF_003112455.1 Paenibacillus agaridevorans | reverse complement strand
AAAGCCTGGTCCGCTCGTAGGCCTCTCCTGCGGCAACCGCCCTGCTGTCCGTATCCAGCACGATAATTTCGGAATTCCTTTCGATCGTCGAAACCTCTTCCGCATGAAAGACGACCTGCGTATCGAAGCCTCTCCGCGCGAACTGCACGCCCGAGTCGGTGGCTCCCGTCAAGTCGTCCGCGATAATCGCAAGCTCGTTCATGGCAGACGCATCTCCCCCGCGGCTCATGGTCTCGTCCCGTAAGAGCTTCGCAGATGCGCCAGCCCGTTCTCGCGGAGCAACTCGTCCACGCGGACCGGCTTGCCGCCTTCCTGCATGGTTCGCTCCATCGCCGCCATCAGGGCGAGCGTCACCACCGCTTCCTCCGCGTCTGGCAGCGGCTTCGCGCCATTGTCCAGACATTCCGCGAAATAGTCGATGTAGTTCTGATATTCCCCCGCGTGATGGCTGTTGCCCTCGAATCGGAAGTAATAATCGCGCTTATTCTCGAAGGAATACGTCTTGCGGCCTTCGCCCTCGAATCGCGTATGATACAGCAGATTGGAGTACTCCGCCCGCGAGGAGCCCATCGTCCCCCGAATGACGCAGCCGATGCCCGGCTCGACCTCCGAGCCTAACGCCGGCAAGGTATAGCTGCCCGATATTTGGCCGATCCTGCCTTCTTCGTCCCGAATGAGGAGCCGCATGGAATCCCACGTTTCGAGGCCGTATTGGCGGCTGTTCCCGCTGACGTTGCCGTATCCGGTCACCTCCAAGGCGCCCGGCAAATACCAGCGGACCAGATCGACGGCGTGTATCATGAAATTGTACATCCAGCTGAAGCCCTTCTGCCGGCTCCACGGCTTGTTCAAGAACCAGCGGCTGTCCGCGATATAATGCGCTTCGACCGTCTGGATGCTTCCGTGGCGACCCCGCTCGAAATCCGCGCGCTGGCGGATCATCGGTTCGAAGAAACGGGAGCTTTGTCCGACGAATACATGCTTGCCGGATCTCCCCGCCAGTTCCAGCAGCTCGTTCGCCCCCTCCAGCGAGGTCAACATCGGTTTCGTGCAGATGACGTGCTTGCCTGCCTGCAGCGCCTGAATCATATGGGGGAGGTGCAGCTGGTCGGGCGAATAAATGGCGACGACGTCGATAGCCGGATTGCTTAACAGCTCCCCGTAATCCGTCGTCCACTGATCGAAGCCGAACTCCTCGGCCCGAAGCTCGCATACCGCCGGATTAATATCGCATACTTGGACAAGCTCCCATCTCGTGCTGCTTATCGCCGCGGACATAATGCTCCGGCCTTCCCCCAGTCCAACGACGCCAAGCTTGTAGGTGTTCATGTATCTGCGTCCCCCTCACCTATTCCTAATTTCGAAATCCAGCGTGAACCCGCGCTCGTCCGCCTTGTACATCCTTACCTCCGCGTCCGCGAACCGCTGCATCCAACAGTCGGAACCTCCGAGATGCGGCCCGGCTTCTTCCTTAACCCGATCATCCGACAGGAAATCGCTCGTTACCAGCCATTTGCCTTCGCCCGTTCGGCCGCTGGCCTTCCACGGCTCGGGGACGAGCCAGTCCGCGATGATGACCGTCGCTCCCGCTTCCGCTCTTCGACGGACCGTCTTCAGCGTCTCCGCGGAAAGGCGAGTGCCCGCAACCAGAATCATTTTCGGATTTCCGAGCTGCTCATCTCGCACCGTTTCGTCGAAGACGAGAACGTTGTTCGTCGGATAATAGAGCGGATGAACCTGCTCCTCTATGGCATGAGGCCTGCCCTGCAGCAATGGAAATTCGTCCCTCGGAACCTCTGCTTTCAAGCGATGGCGCGGAAAGGCGAAGCCGGGAATATGCATGCAGCTGCCATGCGCGGGAATGGTGCCGTGGCTGAGCAGATGCCACGCGCGGAACACGCTTTGCGCAGCGTCGGGGACGGCAAGCCCCCGGTTGCCGAACAACCTTGCGTTCTGCCCGTAATTGCTGTCGTCCGAATGGATAAACGCGATGTCGGGGACGGCTTCCGCGTGCGACCAGGTCAAGGGATGCGCCGGAATAAAGTCCCGCACGAACTCCTCCCATACCTCTCCGAACTCCGTACGGCGGAAGCTGCCGTTCCCGTGCTGCAGCAAAGCGTCGATATTTTCCGTGAACAGATGGGTCGGTCCCATAAAGTAGCCCATCTTGAGCGCCGAAGCGTACTCCTCCGGCGAGTGCCCGGGGAATCCCGGCGTCCGGATGAACCAGGGCCCGACGTCCGGTCCCCACAAATCCGCGCAAATCCACAGCCCGCGGCCGTATTGCTTCGCCGCGCCGAGCGCCGTGGAAAGCTGAAGCGACTGGAACGACTCTTTCATAATTTTGGGACAAACGATCATTCCGCCCCTGGCTTTCGTGTGGAAGAGGGTGGGGAACACAAACTCGCCTACCAAGGGCACGCCCTCCGGATCGACTCCGGCATTCGCCAGGACGCCGCGCACGTGCGCCGTCCTCTCCGCCACTGCGCGAACAACCGAATCTTGCGATTGGCGCAGCGTGTTTTCTTCCGTGGTCCCCCAATGCGGAAGGAAGGCATCCTTGCGATATTGCGAGGCGTTGATTTGGAGATGCTCGGGCTCGTCGTACAGCAGGCCGATCAGCTTGCCGCTTCCCGCGGCTTCCAACAGCGCCTCGTCGGGCACGTCGTACCGGTTCGTCCCTTCCGCGTAAGGTCCGTTAATATTTCCGTATTCGTTGCCCAAGATCAGGTCCATGCCGTGCTTGGCCATATCGCGCACCATGGCCGATTGCCCGGCCCCGTTCGGTAACATGTGGTGCACGTAGAAATCGCAGCCAAGCTCCTTCAGCGCCTGAAGGAATAAATCGGGAGCCGGGAGTGCCTCCTGGGAAGGATAGACGCTGCCCGTGCCCGTTCGCATGATTTCGTCGGACGCTGCCCCCGCCCATGAATCCTGCCAGGCGATAACGGGCCCCTGCATACCCAGCTTTGGTCTAGCCATTTTTTCGTTCCCCTTTCCGAATCTCTCGTTCTCTCATTCTGTTATTCTTTTATTCTCTTATTCCTTCGTTCCGCCGTTATTCCGCTAATTTGTCGGTACCGCTTTCACTGCCTTTGTCGATTGACTATAATTATAGGTGCAAAATAACCAAGGTTCTCTATCTGATGTTGCTCGAAAGTTAAAGGATCTTGCTCTTCGGGGGACTCAACGTCCCGCGGCGGGCCGCTATAACACTTCCTTGAGCTGATTCCGGCTATGCGAGTCGAGCGCCTGCCATTCGGTAATCTCGCATCTTTTGCCGTTCAGGTCGGTCAGGATGATCCGGCCTCCCCCTGGATACTGCAGATGCTCATGTAGATTGCGCATCGCCATCTTTGTCGTACCGAGATGGGTTTGCAATTCCCACAACCACAACCCCGACTTGTTCTTCACGCTGTCTACGCGCGTTACCTTAGGCAGGAAATATCGGAACTGAAGCTCTTTGTTCAGCTCAAAGGCACTTTCCTCATCGAGTTCATCGATATGGTGTACGATGCCTAGCTCTTCGCCGCCTGCTTTGCGAATCGAGATATAAGAAGTAGCGTGCTTGAACGGGAAAGCGCGATAGACGACGATCTCTTCATATGTTTGACCGTCAATTACGCCTTGAAGCACGCCGCCTTTGTTGCGCGATAACGAAATCTCCGCCGGGTTCAGCATACGGATATCGAATGAATTCTTCATTAAACGCCTACCCCCCGAATCTGCGACATTTCTTTCTGCGCGTCTACCAGCTTGCGATAAACGCCATCCGTCTTCTCCAGCAATTGCTCATGCGTGCCTTCCTCGACAATCTTGCCCTTGTCCAATACGACAAGACGGTCAGCTCCCCTCAAAGTGGACAACCGGTGGGCGATCGCGAACGTTGTTCTTCCGTCTATCAGCCGCGATATCGCTTCTTGAATCTGACGTTCCGTCTCCGTATCCACCGACGCGGTCGCTTCGTCCAGAATAAGAATACGCGGATCATGGATGATCGCCCGCGCAATGGCTACTCGCTGCTTTTCTCCGCCAGACAGCTTATGTCCGCGTTCCCCGACTCTCGTATCATAGCCATCGGGAAGCCTGACGATAAAGTCGTGCGCATTGGCGATCTTGGCCGCGCGCATAATCTCTTCCGGGGTCGCGTCCGGCTTGGAATAAGCGATGTTATCCGCTATGGACCCGTCGAAGAGGAACGTCTCTTGAAGAACGACGCCGATCTGCCGCCTGAGATCGGATTGGCCGATCTGCCGAATCGGAATGCCATCGATGAGGATTTCCCCCTCATCCGTGTCATAGAATCGGCAAAGCAAATTAATGAATGTCGATTTGCCCGCTCCGGAGTGACCGACTAGACCAATCATTTCCCCGGCCTCGACTCGTAAATTCACGTCTTTTAAGACGGGATGATGTTTCTCGTAGCCGTACGTCACGCCTTTGAAATCGACATGGCCTTTGATCGTGCCGAGCGGTTCCGGCTGAGCGGCATCGGGCACTTCGGAAGGCGTATCCATGATTTCGAATATCCGATGGGCGGCCGCGATTGCATTGCTCGCCCAGTTAATCATCTGGCTTACCCATTGCAGCGGCCCGAACAACATCCCTAAGTAAGCGACGAGAGCCATCAGCACCCCTAGCTGAATCTCGTTGCCGAGCACCTTCCCCCCGCCGTAAAACCAAATTAGCAACGTTCCTACTCCGGCAATGAGATGGAATGCGGGGAAAATAATCTGCCATAGCCCCTCGGTCTTGATGTTGTTCCGCACAACCTCCAAGTTCGCGCCGTTATATCTTGACATCTCTTCGTTCTCCCGCCCGAACGCTTTCACGACGCGGATCCCTTGCATCGATTCTCCGACCAACGTGTTCAACCGGAAGATCGATCGCCATTGCTGATACAAGCGCCGTCCTACCTTTGGCAAGATCGTAAAGGAAGCAATGATCATGAAAGGCACAGGCAGCAAGGCAAGCAAGGACAATTGCCAATCCAAACTGAAAATAATGACGCAGATCGCAATGAATCGAAGCAACTCGCCGCCTACATAGATGACGCCGTCCGTCAGGAATTGGCGCATCGATTCGGCGTCGCTATTGACGCGTCCGATAAATTGGGAGGTTTGCCGCTTGTCGAAGTAAGCGAGCGACAATCGCATGAGCGACCCGTATATGTCGTTTCGGATATCGCCCATCACTTTGGAACCAACCCAAATGCCGATGAAGCCCCGAATGGTCTGCATGACGGACATCAAGACCGTTGTGACGCCTAAAGCTAGAACAAAAACAAGGAGCGCGGAGCCGGTCCCTTTAGGCTGGAGAACGTCATCGATAATCAGTTTTGTCAAATAAGGCGGCACCAGTTCGATGAGCGTCGTAAGAATAAGCAGAAAAGCCGCGGTTGCCATTTGGGTTTTATAGGGTTTGGCATAATGCAGAACCCGCGCGGCCGCTTGACCTTTGTTTAAGCAAAATTGGCATACCCCGGTGCCTTCTCCGAGCGGATGCCCGCAAGTAGGGCAGAATCGCGGGAGATCCCGTTCGGAGACAACCGGCAGCTCCGCCTTCTTGGCCAGAGCTCCGATAAGCTTCGCGGCGAACCCGAACATTGACGTATGCGTGGCTGTATAACGAGCGAGCGCGACCGGCCCTTCGTCGGTATCGACGAGCAACGTTCCGCCGCCTATCCCCGCCGCAATCCGCGAATCTCGAATTCTCAGAACGGATATGGACTCCTTCGGCCTATCGTCATTCTCCCAACAGAAGATCATATCGTCCGTTACGGCAATCCATTGTTCTCCGAAGTTGCCGTCCAGATGAAGATCCGTTCGGCAACTAAACAACGGTTCCGCCGTAAGTTGCTCCCGGAACCTCTCCGGAAGATTGGCTTGAATCGTCATAGTCTGCTCCCGCCCTTTGAGCGCATCAACTTGATTTGACCCATAATGCCATAGGGAAACGTGATATAATCCGGCGTATGCTCCTTGCCTTTGGTCCGAAAAGAGCCCCAGCTCGTGACTCGCGCTTTGCCTCTCGCACCGTGAAACGGCCCGAACACATTGCGCGGACTGCCCATCACTTCGATCTCCAGCCGATTGCCGCCCTCGGCCAGAAAGCCGGTTATATCGAGCCCGTCCGCCGCCCTCCACGGGATGTGACCGGCCGTTACGCCGTTCACCCTCACTTCCGCAACGACCGCCGATACCTCCCCGAGCTTCAGATGAGCGCGATAATCGGGTTCATGATGGTTCTCATAATCCAAATGATAGATCATGCTGCCGCAATAATGATAATACCCCTGCAGGCACCAATCTCCTGCATGCAGCACGGTCGGTTCTGCAATGATGCGGCGTTCCGGGCTAACCCCGAAATCGCCGAGCACATAGATGTCTTCCATTTCCATATCGTTCGTATATTTGCAGTCGAGAATCAGTTCATTGATCCCCTTGCGTACGCCGCTCAGCTTCACGCATGAGATCGAACGATCCATAAACCAGCCTTCCGCCGTTGACGCAAGCTCTTCGCCGTTGCAGTGGATGCGGAAGCGTTCCGCCCCCTCGAGCGCGAGGGAACATTCGCTCTCCGGCACCTCATCGACATGAAACTCGAACCGGAATAGAACCTCCGTCCCATCGTTCGGATGCCTTTCCCCGATCCATTTGTACCGCTGAGTGATACCATTGTAAAAGACTTGCCTCATGCCGAGCGTATCGCGAATATGGCGCTGCGCTTGCCACACCTCCATCTGCTCGGACCAGCTTCCGCCCTGCATCTGGTACCGGCAATGATCGAGCGTCAGCACATTGGGCATCGAACGGGTGAACCGGAACCTCGGCCCGAACGCCGCATACAAGTCGTTGTCGTTAAACGCTGGTGGCGACTGGGCCGGTGCTTGCGCGGCAGGAGCCGCTGATTCATCAATCATGTACAGCTTCGAGCCGGCCGGTTCGAATGACGCCCGAAACCGCAGCTTGCCTTCGCAGAGCCACGACTCGACTTGACGAACTTCGCCAGTCAGCGCATCCCATTCCTCTACGGTACCGATAACGGCCGTTTCGACCCGCGCGTCATGGCCGCGATTGCGGTCATTGTTAACGATGAACAGCGAGCTGCAGCCTTTAGACTTCCTAAGCATATGCAACAAGCCGTCTTCTTCGGTCCCATGCTGCCCGCGTATGGATACTTGGCGCGATAGGCCCGAGCCATGATCGAGCCATTCAATAACGCCAACCGTATCCGCGACCGCCGTGAAGCGCGGATGATTCGTCAACTTGTCGAGATCTTCCGATGTTCGGCCTTCCAGCATCATTGGCAAAGGCCGCATGGCAACGACGCGGCCGCCCGCCTCCAGAAATTGCAACAGCAGCTCATAGGTCGCGCGCAGCATAGTAGTGATGCTTGGCATGACCACCGCCTTGTAGGCCGCCTGACCGATGATCATTTTACCGGGCTTCACTTCGCCGATCTCGCTCATGATCGTCTCGTCTCCAAGGTCGCAATCGTGATGCGCGCCGAGCAGCGCCCTCAGCAAACGATTAAACTCGTCGCCGTACCGATTAATGCCGGGGATGTCGCGGTCTCTGCCCCGGTTCGGCATGCCGTATGGATCGGAGCCAAGCAGCGACCAAGCCGTCGAAGCCGGGTGCAGCACGAGGATGTCCCTGACCGCGCGCCCTTCGGTCAACACCGCGCCGAGCCGCGCAAAATAATCCTCGACAACGCGATTGTATTTCCACCAGCTTGTATTGTAGTTAAATACCGGCGGATAGTCCCGCTTACGGCAGCCTTTAATGGAATATAGCGCCAAATGCTGCGAACGTAGATTGACCCCGAGCGCATATTGCCAGTCGCCGATCCACTTCTGGCCCTCGAACGTAAACTCCCATCCGGCGCAGCCATACGTTTCCGACAGCACCCGCTTGCGGCCGTATTGATTCGCTACGCTCGTGCACTGCTTCACCGTCATGTGCTCATCGGTCGATTCCGTCAACATATCGATGCCGGGTATATGTTGATACCGGTAATGCGGCATGATGGCGCCGCCGACCCGGGTGCCCAGACCGAGCTTATCCTCCTGCAAATAATGGCCCGTAAACGACAAACCGTTATTGTCGCACCAATCGTAAAGCTGCTTCGAGAACGCATCGGTGAATTTCTCCGACACGGTGCGCCAATAATCATGGCGAACCCAGGAAGAGCGGTCGCCGTCAAAGAACAGATGGGGGACTTCATCCAACAGATCGTAACCGCGCCTGCTCTTGAAAAAATCGGGGTACGAATACGTCCACGGCACCCAGCCGCGTCCTTCCGTAAACCTGCAATGCCGGTCATTGACGCTTGGTTCGTCGGTAAACACGCCTTTGATCGTTTGGCCGAACCGGTCGCCGACCTTTGCCTTGTATACCTCGTACGTCTCGTCGATGAACCGGCGAACGGCCTCTGGATTCATGCTGTCCGGCGGCGCCTGGTCATTAAACCATTCGGAAGGCGCTGACACCTCGACACGAAACACGAGCAGCGCTTCGTCCGCTTCAAGCGTCATAACCGGCTCCGCAAGCGGCAGACGATCGCAGTTGTGCAACTGCATATTGTCGATGCGCGCCCTAAAGAGGGCAACCGTCCGATCGTCGGCATGGTATGGCTCAGAGGCCGTCCCGCGTCCGCATTCTTGGAGCACCTCTACCGTCAGTCCTTTAGAGCGATACTCATCGCCGATAGACGGCACTTTGCCGCCCGCCGTACCGGAGGGCCAGCGGTCCTCGTCGTACAGCCAAGCCTCCATGCCGAGCTGCTCCGCCTTCATCACCGAAGCTTCGACCGCCTCCATCCATTCCTCTCCCAGATATTCGGTCTCCAAGCCTTCCCTCGCATGCATGAAGAAGCCTCCGATACCCTGCTCCTTCATCCCTTCGATTTGACGCATCAATTCTTCGATATCCAGCTTGTCGTTCCATGCCCAGAAAGGCGCGGATCTCGCTTCTACGGGCGGTTCCGCAAACTGCTTGCGCAGCATAGCCATGTCGCTCATCTCGCCAACTCCTCCTCATCAAACATGTGTAACAAAAATCAGCAGCCAGGGCCCTTTGGCCTAGCTGCTGTTGTTTCTGCAAGGTGAGCCCAACCCCGAATTAATACGGCTCCAATAGCGCTTGTCCCCGAGCCGCCTCCATCAGCGCGACAGCGCTCCCTTTTTTTTATCGCCGTCATATAGCCAATCCAGCGTTCGGGAGCTTTCGCTGAACGGCGATACGTCCCGCTCCTTCAGCTCCTGATCGGCGGCGATGACGCCGAGCACCGCGTAGGCTCCTATGCCCAGGTTCAGCATATGGCTTCCGGCCTCGTATAGAAAAGCGTGAACGTTAACGCTCGGGTAGAAGGAGGTCTTGATTCCTTTGCGCAATACGGGAGATAAGCCTCCCCGTTCATCCGCATGCGTATTCTCGTCCAGGGTCGGCACCTGAAGCCATTGCGGGTCGGAGGAATTGAAATAGCCGACTAGCACGCGAACCGGCGCGTCCGTCTCGAACTCGACGGCCATTCCGCCCATCGCCGCTTCCGCGCGGCTGAACCGGACGCCGGTCAAGCCTTCGAGCTCCTCGGCGCAGTTCTGCACGTATACCTCGCCGTCGGAGAAGAGCAAGCTGTCCTTTGACAGCGTGTACGTCTCCATGTCGGAGGATGTCAGCCGGAAGGCGGCTTCCCGGTACGGCTCGACCTTCACTTCTCCGCTTACCCGCGATGGCAGCTTTCCTGCCTTCAAGTCATTCACGCTGGCTCTAAAGCCTGCGAGCTCTTCCTCGTAGATCGGGAGGCAGTCCGTCCAATGCTTGAATTTCCGGCCGTCGGGCACCGGAATTTTGCGGTGCGCCGTCAGCATGCTGTTCGCATACAGGTACGTGTTTTTAGTCAGCTCCGTCAGCTTGCGGTACCAATCCACGCTCTCCTGCAAGTAAGGAACGGCTTCCTCCAACAGATTCGTATGTTCCAGGTAGTTGCCGTTCACCGTGTATTTGTACGTCAGCACTTGGACGGCGGCTCGCACCTTGGCGCCGTAGAAGCGCACCATGTATAGAATCGCTTCCACGTCGCTCGCGATTCGGTCGAATTCTTCCCTATTGTCTGTAACATGCGAGCTTGCGCGCTGAATCGCCGTCCAGGCTTGCTCCGCAAACAGCTCGGCCGATTCGATAACGTCGATCGGCGTCTCCCCGATGTGGGGTTCGTCCGCCAGCTCTCGCTGGACATACAATTCGAGCCGCTCGCCCTGCGGCGCGTGATCCTCCCACAGCGCCCGATACGGGGAATAACGGTCCGGATTGGTCAATTGGCTCATCGTCATCCCAAGCGACAGCGTCTGCCGGTTGCCCTCCGTAATGCCGAAGCGGCGAAGGAGCCGCGGCGCGCACTCGCCAAAGGCGTCATAGGCTTCCAACAGCGCAGCGCCCGCTTCCCTTGACCCGAACAGCGAAGCCAACTCCTCTATCCAATAGTGGCGTTCCGTCTCCGGATCACGGTCAGGGTTCCAGGCATAACGCGCCCATGCGGCATACCACATCCAATCCCGCTCCGCCTGCTTCAGCCTCGGCGTCGTCTTGTCGCCGCTGTATGGCCAATCCCAGAAGAAGAGCGGGTAAAGGTGCAGCCCGTTCGCCTTCTGCCGATCCTTTGCCGCTTGCATGCTTTTCTGAATGAAGGCGGGCGAGCCGTAGCGGAACGGCTCCAGATTCGCGAGCACGTGGACGTTGACGATATGAACCGACTGCATCGCGCTCAGTTTGTTATGGGTTTGCTTCCAGCCGCCTCGCGGCGTCCAGGTCGTAAGCGACTCGCCGTTATACTTGGCTTCGGTAAATAAATTCGGGTAATGCGATATCGCCTTCTCGATAATCGGCTCCGCCTTAACCGCGTGCGCGCGGAGGATGATCGGCGGCCGTTCCTTCACCTTCAGATCCCGGAGGCCTTCGTTAACGCCTGCCAGAATCGTGTCCGTGAACCATTCTGCGCCGTACACGTCGCCCTGCATCGCCTCGCCCAGGCACAGCATGAGCCCGACGCTTGGGTAGGACCTTACGAATTCCGCGATCGATTTGCGGGTATAATCGGCGGTGATCGGAAGCGGCTTCGGCTGATGAAGCTCCAAGCCGTGTTTTTCGGCGAACGGAAGCGGGATATGAATGTTGTAGAAATTCAGCACGACCCAGATGCCTCGTTTGTCCGCTTCTTCCGTCAGCCAGCCGAACGTCTCGACGTTGAGGTTGTACTCCTCTTCCGTCACTTCCAGCGCCTCCGGATAATCCTTAAGCTTCACCAAGGAGGAGAACGGATGGGCCGACCAGATGTATACGATATTGCTCCGCTGCGCGCAGAGCATGTCCAGGTATTCCGTCCACAACCCCTTGTCGTAGAACCAAGGGAAGCGATCCGGCGTAATCGGGTACTCGTATGTGCGGCGCGGAGGCTCGATTTCCGTCTTTTGCAGGCCGAGCACCGGGCCGCGGATCACAAACTTCGGCGTTTCGCCATGCGCAAGCAAATCGGGAACCCGTCCCTCGCGACGAACCCGTTCGGCCAGCTCCTGGGCTCCGTACAATGCGCCGGTATCGTTGCCGCCCGAAACCACGATCAGATTTCCCGGCAGCGTGGCGATGTAGAAGCCTTCCTTGCCCGGCTCCTCCGAATGATAAAGAAGGACCTCCTGATCCTCTAGCGATCGGATAAATTTCGATTCTTCCCGGTTGCCGACGTAAATTTTGAGCTCAGGATGTTTCCGGTAGGTCAAGGAGTTCCACTCCCCGTTCGTTGTCTCCGTCTCGAAGCCGCATGCTTCCAAAGCATCCTTAAGCAGTTTCAAGCCGTAAATCATCCGTGGCGATGCTTGGTCCTGAATTCCTAATCTGATTTTGTTCATGTCGATCCTCCGTTTTCTATTTATTTGTCAGTCGTCTTGTTACAGCTTTTATTCTAACGATTGCCATGTCGATCGAAGCCAAGGATAGATGTTCCGTCCGCTAACCTCGTGGGCGCCGGGGAAAATATCGGATTGCAGCCTATGCTCCGCCCCTTCGTCCCGGTAGATCTTCCGCAGAATCCCGACGGCTTCGCGAACGGCGCCAGCAGGGAAGATCGGGTCGTTCTCACCGGATTCGACGAACAGCGGACGCGGCGCAATGAGTCCGATCCAATCGGGAAGCTCGGCATAATCAAGCACGCCTGGAATGTAATTATCGATGCAGTGATTAATCGACAGAATGCTTCCTTTATAAGTACTGGTGAATCCGCATAGGACAGCGGCGTTGATCCGCTCGTCGATTGCGGCCGCGTAAGCCGCGAGCAAGGCCCCGCCCGAGAAACCCATGCATCCGATTGCCCGAGGATCGGCCTCCTCCCGCATCGCAAGGTAATCGAGCGTCCTGATCGCTTCATAGACGCGCAAGCCCGCAAGGGACATGCCGTGCATGAGCAATTGTCCCGTTAAGGAATTGCAAGAGCTGCGTTCTTTGCCGGGAACGGTATCGCGGAGCAGCCTGCGGTCGCCAAAGCCGATCATTTCCGGCGCAGCGACGATATGGCCCTGCCGCGCAAGCTCCAAGGCGAATCGGTTATGTCCGCCTTTCTTCACGCTCATCGTCCCGTCAGGCGCAAACCCCGCAACCTCCCTGCTCCCGTAGCCGTGTCCATGCAGCGCCAGCATGCCGGGAAGCTTGCCGGAAGAATTCCCGGGCAGCTCCCAAGTCCGTCTGCTCTCTTTTGGAATGAGAACGTAGACCGGCATGCGAAGACCGGTCACCGTTCCGATCTCGACGCGCTCTCGGACATAATCGTCATACTCCGTTCGTTCCAGGAGAATCGGATCGAGCGGCGCGCGCATTTCCTCAAACGGAACGAGCGCTGTCCGAAGATGTTCCTTTAGAAGCGATTTCCGCTCTTCGCGGCCAAGCTCGGTTTGCTTCTTTCTTGCCGATGCGGACCGTTCATATAAAGTTTCCATAAAATTGTCGGGATTCCACATTCCGCAAACTCCTTTCCCATATAAGCGCTATCGCAGGACATGCGAACGTAATGCCCTATTGAATCGGGTCATGCGCCGTCATACGCTTGTAACGTAACAGCTTCACCCCTGGGGTATGTTCAAAGCAGCTGTTAAATATAGTTGGAGGTGTCTTTTTTATGACTTATTCTGTTCAGGCAAAAGAGTTTATTTTTGAAGACGATCGTCCCTTCGCGAGCTGTCACGCTTCCACGCTGGTCATCTTGCCAGACGGCGACGTAATGGTCGCCTGGTTCGGCGGCTCCCGCGAGGGCGCTCCCGACGTGGCAATCTGGACGGCGCGCAGAACGGACGGCGGGTGGTCAGTTCCGGTCATAGTCGCGGACGAGGAAGGCCTTCCGCATTGGAATCCCGTTCTCTATCTCAGACCTGACGGCAAGCTGCTGCTCTTCTACAAGGTTGGCCCCCGCGTTGCCGAATGGCACACCCGCATCACTCGTTCGGACGATTACGGCTATTCCTGGTCCGAGCCCAAGGAGCTGGTGCCCGGCGACATCGGCGGACGGGGACCTGTCAAGAACAAGCCGATCACGCTTAGGAACGGTACCCTGCTCGCGCCGAATTCGCTTGAGCCCGCATGGGACGCTTGTATCGATATATCTCCCGATCAGGGCGATACGTGGACTCAGACGGCGATCGTTCCCCTCGATCATGGCAAGCTGAAGCTGAAAGGCATCATCCAACCGACGTTGTGGGAGTCGGAGGACGGCTCCGTCCACCTGCTGGCACGGAGCACCGAAGGCGCTATGTACCGCAGCGATTCGCAGGACGGCGGCCTCACTTGGCGCGAGGCTTATCGGACCGATATGCCGAACAACAACAGCGGCTTCGATCTTTCGCGGTTATCGGACGGAACGCTTGCCATGGCCTACAACCCGACCGTGCCGAGCGAGGACGATCCGAAGGGAAAAGGGCCCCGCACTCCGCTCGTGCTTCGGTTATCCCGCGACGACGGCGCGACATGGGGCGAAGAGCTTCCGCTCGATTCGGGCATCAGTCAATATTCGTACCCCGCGGTCGTCGCCCATGGCAACAACATTTATATAAGCTACACATGGAGAAGGGAGCGAATCGCTTTCTACCATATCGTCATGAAAGAATAGTCAGCGATTGCTCCCGAAATTACCTCCTTATATAACGGCCGCGCGCACCTCTTCGGGATTCCAGCCGTCGCGGCCTTCCAGTACGCTTCGTACCGTCAGTGCCGAGGCCTCTTCTTCCGTCAAATATCTCGCCCACTCTACCCGGGCCGCCGACTCCGCTCCCGGTCCCACGCTTCCGTATTCCGCATACCGCGCAGTCTTTTCCTTCGCTGGATCGCGCCAGTTGTCCCAGCCTTCCGGACGGATATGGCTTCCCATCCACGTATGGACGAAAATCGCGCTTCCGTGCGGCCTCCAAGGCCGGCCGAGACTGACGGTCGCGGGAGGCGCGGCTCCGGTTAGCCTGCAGTTCAGAAAGACGTAGCCGTAAGGCTGCGATTCATCCGTAGAAGCCGCCGTCACAAAGCCGTTATGACGATCGAGACTATGCAGCTCGCAATCCTTGAACACGGCTGTCGCAGAACCGAATACGAAGTCGACGTGTCCCTCGATATAGCAGCGATCGTACAATTGTCTGCCGTTGCCCGGCGTATACAGCGTATCTTGATGGCCGAGTATCGCTACGTTCCGGAAGATTGCGCGATCTCCCTCCACATGCAGCGCAAGCGCTTGTCCCCGCTTCTCCAGCCTGCTGGCCGAATTAGCGAAGGTCATATTTTCAGCATAAAAATCTTCTGCCAATATCGTGAAGGATGGCGTGTCGAACGTCGTCATTTTCTCACCGTTCGGCTTCAGGGTCGACACGGAATCGTCATAGAAGATGACGGCTCCGTCTCGGCTTTCTCCTATCATGCACAAATTGGTTTTACTTGCGGGAACCGTTATCTTCTCCTTGTAATGCCCGTTTCTCAGTTCAATCAGCGTGCGTTCGACGGCATGATCCGGCGCTGCCGCGATCGCTTCAGCAACCGTACGGAAATCGCCGTTTCCGGATTGATCAACGACCAATGTTCGCATGTGGGTTCCCCTCCTTCAGCAGGCCAACCGCGCGCAGCGTTGCCTCAATGGTATTTCGCGCCTCAGCGCCGACAGGCCGGACCGGCAGACGCGGCGAACCGACTTCGATTCCCAGCTGGTTCAGAATCTCCTTGAGCCCTGACGGGACCGTTCCGAACTGCATCAGCTTGCGGATGACCGCGATGTCGGCTTGCGATTTCGCGGCTTCCTCCAGCTGCCCTTCCTGCCAGTGTTTATAAATCGAAACAACCGTATCGGGAACGACGTTGGCGGAGGCTGCGATCGCTCCGCCGCCTCCTGCAAGCAAGGTCGATAAAATGAACGAATCCGTACCGGCTAGAACCGCAAAGTCGGGACCCGATTGTTGAATCAGCTGAAGCACATGCTCGTAATTGCCGCTTGAATCCTTTACGCCGACGATATTGGCTATGTCGGACAAAGATGCTACGGTTGTCGCTTCCAGCATAACGCCCGTGCGCGCAGGTATGTTATAGAGAACGATCGGCAAATTCGTTGAGCCTGCCGCCGCTTCGAAGTGGTTATGCAGCTCCGATTGGTTGAGCGGAACGAAGTGAGGCGTAATGATGGATAAAATATCGGCGCCCGCTTCCTCCAATTTGCGCGACAAGCGGATCGTCTCGGCTGACGTAATCGCGCCGGATCCCGCATAGAGCGGGACGGCTCCGCCGATCTCGTCGGCCGCAATTCGGACAAGCTCAATCTTTTCGTCTTCGGTCAGCGCAAAAAATTCGCCGTTCGTCCCGAGAACGAATATGCCGTGCGCCCCCGCTTGAATAAGACGCCGAATCATGAAGCGGACGACGGGTTCGTTAAGGCGCCCCTCCTGGTCGAATGGCGTCACCATCGCGGGTATAATTCCGTGCGGTCTAATCATATACGATGCACTCCTTTGCCTTGTTGGTGGTTTTCGCCATGATTGGTCGCCTCGCGGAAGCGAAGCGCATGATGCAGCACTTCCGAAATGACCCAAGAGGGATTCCAGGTGTTGGATCTGCCTCTTCCTTGGAAGTTGGATTGGAAGAACCCTTCCGCTTGTTCCCCGACGACGGTGAAGCCCCACTCGCCCGGCTTGGTGCAAATGCCTTGGCCGAGTGCGCCAAAAATCGTCCGCGCCAAGCGCACGTACGTCTCGTTGTCGGTCATGAGGCCGAACTGCCATAGCTCGAAGGTAGGGAAAAAGACGTCGAGATGATGGTTCTGCACGCTTACCCCGGGCCAGCCGACAGCTTGGAAGCCGCTATCCCTGAACGCCGTGCCGCGATCGTATGCCGGGTTCCACATATAGACGTAGGTTAGCTGCCAATCCGCGGCGATCTCCGCCCAATTCCGGAAATGAGGTTCCCCGGTCAGACGGAAGAGCTCGTAGGCCGCGATGAAGAAAAACATGCCCGCTTCCTTGTCCTCGCATCTTGCGTCAAGCGTAGATCTGGCGAACGGCCGTTCAAAGGTTTCGGCATGCAGCGCGTAATAGCGCTCCATGCTGTCGCTGGCGGCGTCAAGATACGTCCGCGCGCCCGTCACCTGCCAGGCTTTGATTAACGCGATCAGGCACGGAATGCCGGCGGCCGTAATCTCCGTATCCGCTGCGCTGCCGTCCAGCTTGAAGGCGGAAGGAAATATGCCTGCAGGCAATATGGCCCCCAGTATAAAATCCGCGGATTGCTCGAGCGCGGCTGTCCAACTGGAAGGAACCTGCTCCCCCCGGCTGCGGAACAGCAAAATGATATCGGCGAGGTCGCTGACGGTTTCGCCGAAGGCGCGGCTCGAAATGACGGGCTCCTGCTGCCAGCGGAAATTTTCCCACCGGCCATCGGACAAATGATACGCGCCGTTCCGGAGACCGGGCACCGAAGTGCCGCTCTCCCCGAGATAAAAGTCGACGGCTTTCCTGCATCGCTCGATACGCTCGCGCATTTGGCCATCGAAGCCCAAGGACGCGTCGCACCAGGCCAGCTTCAAGCATTGTCCGGTCCAGCCGTACATGTAGTGAAGCCCGTGCTTCTTCGATACGAGCCCGAACGAATTCCGATCGTTGAACTTCACGTAGCCGGCTGACCGATCCGTCTCCCGCCACCGGTCGTCCATGGCCGCCGTCTTGAGCCGAATCAGCTCATCCAGCGATAGAGGATCGGCGCCCTGCGGATCGTACAGCCGAACGGCGCGGTGAACGGCCTTCGAGAAGGCCTGACCGGGCTTCTCTTGCGGCCCCCATTCCAAAGCATAGCTTTTCTCGAGCGCAAAGCCCGGAGCAAAATCGGTATAGCCGCCGGAGTATGGCTCGATTTGGCTCTTGCTCACGTACACGATGTCCTTCTCGCCACCAAACATCAGAACGCCGCTCATCGCCGCGACGGATATGCTTCCATCGCGCTGATAAGCACCAAGCGAGCCGTAGTGGACGACGCCTTCCTTATCCTCGATAAAGGACGGAAGCGAGAACATCGAGAAATATCGCTCGCCGGCGTTCTCCTCGTTCCACTCGACGTTCACGCATGGGATCGGGAGCCGATGCTCCTCGCAAATAAAGCCTTTGCCCTCGCCGATGCCGAGATGCGGCACAAGCCTGGCGGGATCCGCCGACGGGTTGTTGTTGTAGATCATATGGGGGATCGTCACGTTTTCCTTGCCGCGGGAGGCGAGCTCCCATTCGAGCCCGACCGCGACGTCGCACAGGGTTCGATCGGAATGATTCTCCCATTTGGCGCAAACCCGAAGCAGCCCTTCCGCATCGAACTTCAGTTCCAATGCGAGGAACATCTCGCCGCCGTCCGCCTCGATCCGCAGCGTGCCGCCATGCTGCTCGATTCGCGCGGCATGTAGCCGAAGCCGCTCTTCACGCCATGGACGTCCCTCCGAGTAAACCGCCATACGTCCCAGCTTATTGCTGAAATAAGGCTCGGAGTCGCCTTCGCGGGACAATTGGATATAGACATCGTCGTCCGACTGCCATACATCCACGCTTCGGCGCTCGGCCGGACTCGTTATACGATAAGCGTTCATTTCCAGCGCTCTCCTTCCGATTTCCGTTCTGCCGCCCGGTAGGACGGTGAAGTCTTCGCCACTCTACGCCGACGCTTGCTCCTTCTTCGGTTCGTCCTGCTCCGCGCCTTCGCCGATTTTGCGCAAACGGAGCGCGTAGTAAATCTCTCCGGGCAGCTTGATCTGGAACCGTTGCTGAAACGTTTGATCCAGCCGTTCGATCGTCATATTCCATGTATCGATAATATCCACCGCGAATTCGCCTGTCTGCATCCCGAAGTCGCGCGACGAGAATCGGTGCGGTCCGAAATATTGCAAATAATATTCGCCTCGCTTCTCGAGAGTCGAGGCATCGTGGCGTTGTCTGCTGTATGTCAGGTAGCCTGGCGCATCCTCCAGCAGACCGCGCAGGAAGGCGATCCGCTCCACGCTCTCGCCGAGCAGCTCGCCGCCGTGAACCGACCAGCTTGTTCCGTCCGGCCCTCGAAGCGATTCCCCATGCGCCGCGAAGCCGCCGCGGGACAGGCCCTCCCAAATTCGGTACGCCATGTCTTCCGAGGTCAGCGCTTCCCTAGGCTCCGCGCCGATACCCTCGCGGCCGCAATCGTCAATGACGATCGGCTTCTCGTATTGCAGCGTCAAGTCGGAGGCAAGCATCACGTCCTCCTGCCGGAGACTGACATGCGTCAGCCATGGAACGCCCCAATCGAAAGCGGATGGCGTGCCGTGGATCGAGCAGAGATGATGACCGTAATCGCATTCGCGAAGCGTCTGGAAATAAGCGCGCCAATCGACTTCCCGCCTCCGCGTTCCATCGCCCAAGTCTGCCATCGTCCACCATACGTTGCGATAAGCGGCCAACCGGGAAACCGCATAACGGATATATCGTTCTTCCTGCTCCGCGGTCAACCGAATGGCTCCTTCAAGGTCCATGGAGGAAGGAAATAAGATCAGCTCCGCTTCCACGCCAATGCGGGATAAACTCTCCACGCATGCTTCCAGCTTCGCGAAATAAGCCGGCTCGAAGCAATCGCCGTCCGGCTGACCGTCCGGACGCAAGGCGAACGGAGATATATCCGTCTCGCCATCCCCCGCATGACCGGCCTGCGGGACAACGCTCATTCGCGCCTTGTTAAACGGCGATGCCGACAGCGTCCGGATCGTCCGGTCGCGGCTCGATTCGTCCTGCACATGCCAGGCCTCAAGCAGCGTTCCGAACGGCGTGTACAGCTTGCCGTCCGCATAAGCGAACAGCGTCGCGTTCGATACGCTCACCGGTCCGTGATTATCGGCCCCCGCCGGCAGGCAATGGAATTGTCCGGCGTATCCGCCGGCTGGCGCGGATGCGCCATTGACGCGGAACGACCAGTCCCCCTCCTCGTCCGGCATGAACCGGATCAATAACCTGCCTTCGCCGTCATAGAAGCCTTCTGATACGAAATGTCGATCATCTTTGCTGAATTCAGCCCACAAGCCGGAGTCCGCAAACAGCGCATCGTCCTCGCGCCCTGTCATCTGCAGCTCGAATTTGCCAAATCGTTCTACTTCTTCTTTATAGTGAATCACTCCGTTCCCTCCTCTCAAACTGTTTGCGCGCGCAAGGCGGTATAAGGTCTAGCCGGCAATGCCAGGTCGCTCTGTCCCGTGAAAGTGCCGTCAAGCGGCGTTATCGTCATCTCCCAAATATCGATAAGCTCGATCCGGTATTTCCGATCTTGAGGCAGCGGGAGTTTATAAGACGATAGCCGGTATTTGCCCAAGTACAGAAGCGCATGGATGCCCTCCTCGCGAGCCTTCATCCAGTCCTCCGGGCCTTCCTCAAGCACTTGGCGCAGAAACCGGATCCGCTCCGGACTTTCCCCGTACATCTTGCCGCCGCTCGAAATCCATGCTCTTGTCGGCTTGTTCTCGAAACATTCGCCGTGGGCGACGAAGCCGCCTTTGGTCATCCCCTCCCAATAGCGGTGGATCAACTCAAGCCCCGTAATGTTCCCCCACCGTTTGGCGACGTTGCCCTCATAGGAAATTTCGTCGACGACGATCGGCTTGCGGACAGCTTCCCGCCATTCGGTGGTCGGACCGGTATCCCAATGCTGAATGCTCTGGTGCGTGAGCCACGACTTGGAGAAATCGTACAAGGACGATTGCTCGTACATTTTGGTGCCGTTATGAATCGATCGAAGCCGCTGGTACGGATCCTTCCGCTGCACGTAC
>NZ_BDQX01000069.1:26954-47973 GCF_003112455.1 Paenibacillus agaridevorans | reverse complement strand
CGTACTGCACCAGCCGGTCCCAATCCTCGATCGTCTTCATCTTATTGAAATCGTATTCGTTCGACAGCGACCACCAGACATTGCGGTATGCGCCAAGACGGGCGATGACGTATCGCAGATAGTAGAAGTCCTGTTCGCGCGACATGCTGTTGAAGCCCCAGCCGCCTTGCTTGTCGTAGGGATGGAACAGAATCAGGTCGGCTTCCACTCCGAGCTTCATCAAGTCGCCGATCCGCTCCTCCAGATGAGCGAAGAACGCCGGATTGAATCGGGTCGTATCCGCATCCTCCGGGCATGTCCCCGCGAAGGCGACCATTTCCGGACGCATATCCCTCGTAGGAAGCAGGCACATCCGGACCTTATTGAACGGAGACTGCCCGAGCTCCTCCAGCGTTTGCAGCTCATGCTCTTTGCTCCCCGTATGCGTCCAGTGATAACAGGTCGTGCCGAACGGCATGTATGGCGTGCCGTCCTCGAATGCGAACAAATAACCGTTCTTGACTCTTACAGGCCCGTGATTGCCTTCCAGCGGCGATGTGCAGAGGAAGGTTCCCGTCGCGCCGTCCAGCTCAGGCGTAGCGCTCTTCGTGACATATCGCCACATCCCTTCCCGATCCGGCATGAACCGGACCCGATAGATGCCGTCCCCGTCATAGAATCCTTCCACCTCGACCCGATCGTTACGGTATTGGAAGGTCGCCGACACCGTGACCTCCTCGAACGGATTGCCTGCCGAGGGACCGGGTAAAGCAACCTCGAATATTCCCCAGCGTTCCACTTCTTGCATTCCCATTAGCGTATTAGCACTCCCATCCATTTGTTGTTATTCCACAAGGCCGGTCCGCTCGACGCCTTCGGTAAACCAGCGCTGCGTAAAGAGGTACAGCAACAGCGGCGGCATGACCGCGAGAAACGACTTCGCCATATCGAGCGACTGGGCGAACAACTGACCTTCCTCCGTCGAGATGTCTGCCGTCGCCTTCACCAGCGCGATGGAGAGCGGAACGTCCTGCATTTTGAACAGGAACATCATCGGAAAATAGCTGTCGTTCCAGCTCCAGACGAATGAGAACAGGAATACGACGACAATCGCCGGCGTTGCGATCGGTAGCATGACCTTGAAGAAGACTCTGTACAGACTTGCGCCGTCGATCTTCGCAGCTTCCTCCAGCTCCTTCGGCAGAATGGAGAAAAATTGACGGTAAATGATGACGTAAAGCGCGCCCTTCAGGCCGTGCCCGAACAAAGCAGGGATTAGCATCGGGAAGTACGTATCGATCCAGCCGACCTCCCGGTACATAATAATCAGCGGCAGCACCGTGACCTGCGGCGGGATGACGAAGGCGAAGATCAAGCACATGAACCAGAAGCGCTTGAACGGAAACTTTACCCTGGCGAACGCGTATCCGGCCATCGCGCAGGAGACGAGCTGAAAGAGCGTCGCCCCGATCGACAGTCCGAAGCTGATGCCGAACGAAGTCGGGTAGTTCAGCAGTCTCCACGCTTCTTTCAGATGCCCCCAATAAATCTCCTTCGGTATCCAGTTCACGGTTGGATCGAGCAAATCGCCAATGCCTTTCACCATGGTGGATACCATATATAAAATAGGATTGAGATACAGATAAGCCGTTTCAATCAGCACAATGTAAATAAATACGCGAAACAGCAATCCCTTATCGGCTTCCCGCCCGAGCAGCAGCAATCGAAGACGATCAAGCACTCCAACCTGGCTGAACCGCTGCTGCCGCTGCCTTAGGACGTTCCATACTTTCTCCATCCTTCTCTCCTCCTACCTCGTTTGCGTCGTGTTGCGGACCGCTCTTCCTAGCAGCAGCACCACCAGTCCTAAGAAAAGCAGGATGATGATGAAATAGACCCAGATCAATGCGCTGGTCGGACCGTATTGCGTTGGATTGACGCTCGCAATGACGGGATTGCCGGGGAAAGTAAACAAATCCACGATGGTATAAATCGTATTCAGCAGGACGAATGGCATCATGCCCGGCAGGGTGATTTTCCAGAACATCTCCCATGGATTCGCGCCGTCGATGCGCGCCGCCTCGTAAACGGATGCCGAAATCGTCTGGCGGCCCGCAAGGAACAGAAGAATCTGCACGCCGGAATACCACAAGATAAGGACGAACGAGTTCAAGACGCTTACGATCGGCGTCGCCCAGGAGCCTGGCAAATATTGCGTGAGTGTCGTCGAAATGGAGAACTGCTCCAAGAATCCGAGCTGCCCCCTCCCTTGACTCAAGAAGCGATCAATGATATTGCCGGAGGAGAAAATAACCGGCAGGAAGAATACCGCCCTGAACAGGCCCCTTCCCAGAAACTTCTGATTCAGCATGATCGAAATCATAAATGAGAAGATGACGATGATCGGAATCATGAACAGAATCTGCCTCAGAAACGGTAGCAGCTGATCGTAGAAGACGCCGCCGTCCTCGAACAAAAGATTATAGTAATACTTGATGCCTACATATTCATGCAGGATGCCCGTCCCGGTAATGCGAACGTTATGAAAGCTCATATAGAGCGAATAGAAGAGAGGGAAGGATACGAACAAGAGAAACCCGATAATCCAAGGTAAAATAAGGAAGATGCCCTCGTATCGTTGCGACAATCGGTTTTTTAATCGGATCAATCCGTTCACTCCGCCTCTCCCCCTTTCACCACGACAAAATCTTGCGCTGGAATCTTTATTCCCAAGACCGTTACGTCGGTATCGTTGTAGTTCACGATAATTTTCTTCCCGCCCGAGTAAACGGATTCCTTCACCTTGGGAGCGATCGTGCGGTTCTGCGTCATGAATTGGCCCTGAACATCGCCGAGCGCTTCGTTAAAGCGCTTGTACTCCTCGATGATCGCGGCTTCCCAATCGTCGTAATTCAAGCTGTAGTGCCAGATCGTGTACGCCCGTTTCATCTTCTCCGTCTCTGCTTTCATAACGCCGAATGTCGGCGCCGCTCCGTATTCGATGCTCCGCAGGAAATCTTTGCGGTATTCGTCCCTCGCATTGCCCCAGTTCATCGTATACGGCACCAGGCCGTGCAGCGACATTTGGGCGAAAGGAACCGCTTCGTCGAAGAACAGGTCGTACGAATAATCGCCGGCCAGCTGCCTTACGGCATTCGTGCTCTGCAGCGAATAAGCATTGCCGCCCGCGACCGTTACCGATGAAAGCTTCGATTGCACGGCGTTCAGCAGCTCGCTTTGCAGCGACGCAGCCTCTTCCCTGCTGGTGAGGGATCTGCGATTGTAATCGCTGTACAGCATGTAACCGGTTCCCGTCAGATGAAGCCCGTCTATGCCAAGCGACGCGAATCGTTTCAAAGCGTCTTCCATCTTGTTCAACGTCACCTTCGGACTGACGATCGCAACCTCGTCGTTCGATTGCCGGCGCGGGAACTTCATGATGGAACCCGCTTGGTCCTGCATCGCCTGCCTCTTCGGATCAAAGTCGTCGCCGTCGGTATTCAGCGTGAAATCCGTCTCCAGAATGACCGTATCGCCCTTCGACTTCGCGTGTTCGGCGAAGCTTCGCATGCCGTCGTTGCCGCCAAGCCGCTTGTCGACCTTCGCGCCGAAGCCGAGCCGGCTCGCCCCTCCGGTCTGCCAGCCTTGATAGGTGACGATCAGCCGGGGAACGCCCTGCGCATGCAGCCGATCGATGATCGACTTCGCTTCGTCCGTCGTCGTGCCGGGAATGAACCGGTTGCTAAGAAACCCCTTCTCCGAATCTCCGCCGATAAGATCGAGGTAAAGCGGCAGCTCCGATTCTCTTGCTTCCAATGGTTTCAGGCCATTTTCCTTCATCAAATGCTCGCGGTATTTCGCGGCCATGCCGGAATAATCGCTTGCCGATTCGGGAAGGACGTAGTAACGGATCTTGCGGTCTCCGCCGAATTTGACTTTGCTGAACGTAATGAAGCCTGCTGTCTTGTCGTACGTCGTCGGCTGGAAGTATTGAAGCCGGTAATTATGCTCTACGGTAGCCCAGGCATACTGGCTGTACACCCCTGCGGGCGAAGCGAACATATATCCGTATTCCTCGCCTTCGTCCGCAACGGCCAGAAAGCCGCCGCTTCCCGATTTAATGCCATAGATCGGCATCGTAATCGGCCTCCGGTTCGTGTAGACCGAGTTGAACGCGTAGTCCGTGCCGTAGATCGGTTCGCGGTACACGCTGCGGTCGTTCGAAATATTTTCCTTAATTCGGTAGACGGCGCCCGAGCCGTCAGGCAGGAGCATGTACTCCTCTTCTTGCCCGCTTGGTTGCATGGCACCCAGAAACGGATAAACCTTTAAATTGATCAACGATTCTTTGCCTTCGACGATCTCCGAGTCGATGACCTTCGTTTCCACATAATCGTTTTTAATGCGGACCTCGACCGGAATCGCCATCTGAATGGAAGGCATCGCATAGGTGACGGCGAAGCCGTCCTCCAGCTGCTTCCAGCTCATGATGCCGCCGTTCAGCGACAGAAGACTTCCCACCTTCACTTCCGTCTTGCGCTCGCTCGTGGCCGTCTCCAGCATGATCGGCGACAGGAGATGGCTCCGCCAAGTTCCGGAAATCGTCTCCCGCGGCCAGTCCTCCGGATTCGGATAAGAGCGCAGCTCGTGCCCGTCCCGTCTGTCGCGAACTTTGAAATGACCGGTGTTCTTATCCGCCAATAACACAAGCGTCTCGCTTTCGGCTACTTGCACGAAATCGGCTTCGTTCGGCAGTTCCCCCTTCGTGCTGACGGCCGGCTTGATGCCTTCGGGAATGACCGCCTCCCGAACCTGCTCCGTCCGTTCCTCATTCGAGCTCGCGGAATGGGTCCACAAGTAAATGCCGACCGACGCTAACGCCGCAGCCAACGCCGCCACAGGAAGCAGCTTGCGCAGCTTGATGTAAGATTTGCTTGCTTCCGTCAACGCGCCGACACCTCCTGTAAGATCGAATAGATGAAGCTGCGCAGCTCGGTGCTAAGACCGAACAGAATAAAGATCAGCACGCCGATAATAATCATCGTTCCGGCCGTATACAACAAATTGATCACGGTCTCGCCTACCGTGTAATTTTGAAGCGATTGCACTTTCCACACGAGCAGAAGGAAGATCCAAACCATCATGCCTGTGTGAAGAAAATTGTAAATCGATTCTTCGCTAAGCGACATGCCATTAGAGATCAGCGTAAGCGGCAGGCCGACGACGATAAACGGCGTAAGCGCGTAAGCGCTGCCGACGAACACGTCCTTGAAACGTCCCTCTCCCCGCATAATGCTGCTGACCAAATAATTGGATACGACCCATCCGATCCATACCAGGAAAAATTGGAGAAATACAGTAAGTCCGCTGAGCGGCATGATCGCTTCCATATTAAAGGTGAAGCTTGTATGCGTTCGAGACACCGCATAGGAAGTATACGCAAGCGCCAGGATAATCAACGCGCTCGAATAGCTGCCCTTGTTCTCGTAGCGGAGCGCGGAGAAGCCGTCGATCGGATGTCTCAGCACGTAGAGCGAATGTTTCATCTGGCCCAGGAAACGCGAGCGCAACCGGATCCGGATCGGCGAATTCAGTAGAACGGGATAACGTTTTGCAGCCATTCTATAACCGACGTACAAGGCGACCGCCGCCATGATCAAGTTCATGAACAAACCGAATTTGTCCTGGAACCACTGCAAGCGGATTTGCCAGTACGCGTTCGAGTAACCCTCTTGAATACCTGCGTCGCGAAACAGTTTTTGCGATTCCGCGTAATCCCCGCGTGCGTAGGCGGACTGCGCGAGCCCGACCATCGCAGGCGTATAATACGCGTTAAGATGGTGCACTTCGCGCCAAAGCGGCTCGGCTTCCTTGTACCTGCCGTCGACGGTAAGGTTGTTCGCCTTGTAGACGAGCGCTCCGAACTCGGTTTGGCGATACGTCTGGATCAAATTCGCATTATCGTCTAGAATGAACAGTTCATTTTTCGAGTTGATGTCGATAGCCGACGGGCTCTTGACGATGCCGAGCTGCGTCGTGTTCGGACTTGCGTCGCCGGACCAGAAGAACAGCAGGTTGCCGAACGCATCGTATTGGCTGATCATCTTCGAATCTCCGTCGACAACGGAGAAGTTGCCGCTGGCGTCGATGGCAATATCCTTCAGATTCACCGTCTGTCCGATCTGGCGGAACCGGTATTCGCCGAACTTCTTGTTGCCGTCCCCTAAGGTGCTGCTGGAGCCGAGGAAATACTTCCCGGCATTGTTCAGCTTCTTCACTTGGTCTTCGGTCAAACTTTCGCCGAATGAAACCGTGTACGTAAACCCTCGCTCGTCGATGTTCACGTTGTTAATGGCCGGAGGCAGCTTGCTGAGCTGCTTCTCGTACATCGCTTTCGAATAGACCATTCGTTTGATCGAGTCCAAGACGCTGAAAGGCACTTTATTGGCCGCGAAGAAGCGGACAAAGCCGCCCTCGGGATCGAGCTGCATCAGCCCGTTATAGCTGCCGAGCGATACGATATACAGGAATCCGCGTTTATCGACCGCGACCTTGATCGGCTCGAAGCGGTAATCCGCCGGAATAAACCTTGATTCCGGAAGCTTATATTCCTTCAGCAGCTTCCCCTGCTGGTCGAGCATCACGACCCTGGCGTTGCCCGTATCCGCGACGTAGATTTGGCCTTTCTCATCGACGTGCAGCCCCTGCGGATTGGACAGCGGCGTACCTTCAAGCGCCGGCAGCACGCGGTCGAATTCGCCGTTCGGATGAAACACGACGACCCGATTGTTCCCCGAATCGGCTACATAGATCCGGTCCTGGGCGTCGATGAACAGATCTCGAGGCTGCATAAGCGGCGACTGCACTTGTTTGGCGGGATCATTGGGATCGGGGACGAATATATCCCTGCCAAGCACCTGCTCCGGCGCAAAAGCGGCTTGCGTCCAGACAAGCGATCCTGTGGCGGCCGATCTGTAATTCGTTGAATAAGGATAATCGGCGGATACTGCCGCCGGAAAGACGACCCATACGAGGCACACGGCCAGCAAGCCCCGCAGGAGACGGTTCATTTTGGATTGTGCCGGCTTCATAATTTCTCCTCCCGCGGTTTCATTTAATGCCGGAATGGGCCATTGTCGCAATGACCTTGCTCTGGAATACAAGAAAAATAATAAGGTTCGGAATGAACATAAACAGCGCTGCGGCTGCGGCCGCACCCTGCCTTGCCACGTTGTTCGCCATGTTCGAGGTCAGAGATGAAATAAAGAACGGGAATGTCTTCATCTGCTCGTCCTGCATGAACAAATTCGAGGTTTCGACGTTGCCCCACGCGGTCTGGAACGAGATGATGCCAATGGTTGCGACCGCTGGAAGGATGACGGGAACGACGATCCGAAGGAACACCGTAAATTCTCTGGCGCCGTCCAGCCGAGCCGATTCCAGCAGCTCGTTCGGAATTTGATCGATGAACTGCTTCATTAAGAAGACGCCGACAGGTACGGCTACCATGGGCAAGATGTGGCCCCAGTACGTATTCATGATCCCCAAGTTGCTGACGACGAGATAACGAGGGATCGTAACCGTCTCCGGCGCGAACAGCAGCGTCAGCATTATCGTTGCGAACACCAGCTTATATCCGGGAAACTTATGCTTCGAAAGCGGGTAGGCGCATAATGCGCTTACGCCCGTCACCGTGATGACGCTCAACACCGCTACGGTCAAACTGTTGAAGATGTAACGCGTGACCGGAATAACGGAATCCGAGGTAATATTGAACAGCTCGACGAAATTTTGCAAGGATGGGGAGCGAGCCCAAATCGTCGGCGGATAAATGAACAATTCTTCGTACGGCTTTAACGCGTGATTGAAAATATAAACCAGCGGCAGGAGCATAAACGCGCTGAATAGGACGAGCAGTACGACGACAGCCTTCTCGAAGCGGCTCATCCGGTGCAGCCTGGACTGTCTCTTGAAACGAAATGGCTTGCGCAGCAGCGGCATTGCCATCTTTATTCATCTCCCTTCGAACCGAACAGACCCCAGCAAAACTTATTGGATAAATACATGAGCAGCAGCAGGAATACGGACAAAGCGGAAGCATAGCCCAGCTCGAAACGAATAAATCCGTAATCATCGATCTGGTTCATAATGAGATGACCGGAATATTGCGGCGTAGGGTTCATCCCCGACAGCTCCGTGCCGATGCTGCCCGCCTTAAAGGTTCCGACGATGGCCATGACCGCTCCGAACAGCATCTGAGGTTTCATGGACGGAATCGTAATGTACCAGATTTCCTCCAGCCTGGATTTGATGCCGTCGAGCCTCCCCGCTTCGTACAGCTCGGGATTGACGTTCAAGATGCCCGCCATCATCGCCAGAAATCCGATTCCCATGCTGGACCAAAGCGTAACGACGATCATGGACGACATCAGATGTTCCTTGCTCGTCACCCATAACACGGGGTCGCTGATGAATCCCCATTCGAGCAGAAAGCTATTCAAGTAGCCGATCCGGTCGCCGCTCAGCATCGGCAGCCAGACGATGGTCATCGCGATTCCCCCCATCAGCGACGGGGAATACATCGCGAGCGCAAACCATTTGCGCAAGGTTGCGGGAAGAATCGTGATCAGCCAGGCCAGCAGGAAGGCGGCAATGTAGCCGCACGGTCCTGCGATGATCGCGAATTTGAACGTATTCGGCAGCGCGTATTTCAGAAACAGCAGATCCTCCGAAATCATATAGCGGAAATTGGCCCAGCCGACAAAGCGAGGCGGCTCGAGCGAGTTATAGGTCATAAAGCTGAGCAGAAACGCGCTTGCGACCGGAATTAATATAAATAGGACAAAACAGACCATAAACGGCGCAATGAACAGGTACGACAAGCGGAACCGCCAAATTTCCCTCAGCAGCTCGGACGCCTTTCCCTTCGTGCGGAGCGCTGCTTCTCCGGTTGCGGAAGGTTTTTTCAAAGCCTGCGCATTAATCTCTGACATATGGGTCCACCCCTTCCCATGGCTGGTTGACCTCGGGCAATTCAAGCGGCCGAAGGACTTGGCCCTTGCTGTCGATAATGCCGAATTCCTGCATTTTTCTTCGCATTTCCCGTTCGATCTCCAAGGTCGTCGTCTCGAGCGAGCTGCGGTAATTGATACCGTCGACGACGCTCCGGTTCCAGGCGTTCTGCAGCTCCCTCTCCAGGAAGTAGCTGCCCGGCACGTTCGGAATTTCCTTGAACCAGCGCCATTGCTCCAGAATGCCGTTCAGATCCTCCTGCTTCCACGGAAGGTGTACGAACGCTTCGATATTCGAGGTGTTCCAACGGAAGGACAGGCCGTTAATCGTCTCCAGATCGGATCCGTATCTCTCCTGTACCTCGGCGGAGGTCCACCACTTGAGAAACTCCCAGCTTTGCTCGGCTTTTTTGGTCTTCTTGAAGATGACGGACGATTGCAGGTTGCCGCCCATCCACCTGGCCACTTCCCCGCCGCTCTGCTTGACGCCCGGAATCGGCGCGATGCCCCAATACCCGTTCAGCTCGGGAGCTGCCACCATCAGTTGGACGTACATGCTAAAGTCCGAGATGCCGATCGGTACGGTGCCGCTTCGGAATGACTGGTAAAAGCTGGCCAGCTGTTGGTCTACGGCGTATACGTTATACAGGTCGGTCCATTCCTTGAAGGCTTTGTATCCCGCATCCGTACTCAGAGCCGTCTGCAGGCCGTTCTTGGTGAAATAATCGGCTCCGTTCTGGAAGAAAAACGGCATATGCTGAGTCGGCGCCATATTCAGATTGTTCTGCTGCAAGGTAGGGAGCATCTCATAGACTTCTTCCCAGGTGTCGGGCACCTCGAGTCCAAGCTCCTTCAATATATCTTTGCGGTAATAGAGCATGGAGAAGCTCTGCGTCTCCGGCACCGCGTAATAGCCTTTGTCATAGTAGAACGGGGTCCAGGAGCCCGGCGCAAAACGTTTGTGCACCGTATCGAAATCCTGGAATTGCGTCAGATCGTACAGCCCGTTGCGGATCGCGTAATCGAACGGCAGCGTCTCCGGCAACCCGAGCGCGACGTCCGGCGCGATATCGGCCGCATTCATCAGCACGAGCAAATTCGTATCCGGAAGCAGGTTGACCTTTACCTGGATCCCCGTCTTCGGCGTAAACTGCTCTTCGGCCAGCTGTTGCAGAAGATTGATATAATCGCGTCCGCGAAGAACCCACACGTTCAGCACATCGTCATCCATGCTGCCCAGCCGCTCCTTCGACTGGAACGAAGAAAAGAAATTAACGAAAGTCCCTTCCATCTTCTTGAAGAAACCAGCTTCCATCTTTGGAAATTTCTCGTTCTCCGGCACGATATAAATGCGATCAAGCCCAAGCGGTTGGGTCTTCAGCTGCTGCAGCATCTCGGCGACCTTGCCCTGCATCGTGACGAAACGGTCGGTTTTGTAAGGAATCTGGTTCGGATCCGCCAGCAGGGAGCGGATGTCCTTGATCGTCGTGAACAATCCTTGCGTGACGGCGTCCTTCTTGCCGTTGACCTCGATCAGCTTCTTCTGAACGGCGTCCAGCGTGTCCGCGATTGTACCGAGCTTGTCCGTAAAACCGGGCAGCTCGGTATTAATCTTCCAGGTTCTGTTCGTGTCGCTGGAACCTCCGGTCAGCGCTTTCAGATCGGTCGCAAGCTCCATCAGATCGGTTACGATTTTCTCCAGCTCGGAGATCATCGGCTTGACGGGTGCCCCGGTGGCGCGCATCGAGATCGTGTTGCTTCCTTTCTCCAGATAGAACAGGTACGGCTGCTCCTGCTCGTCCTCGAGCCGGACGCCTTGCCAGCCGGACTCGTACGGGAACCGGTACGCCTTCATTTCGGCGAACGGAATTTTGCCGTTAACCATAATTGTCCGGAATGACGAACGGTTGGAGGAGTAATTTTGTTTGGTTCGCAGTCCGATTTTGTAATAGCCGCTTTCGGGAACGTCGAAGGTCCAGCTGATCTCGCCGTTTCCGGTTGACCAGCGCGAGCCGTCGATCGTGTTGTACGTGATTTTCCCGCGTTTATACGGCGTGCTGCCGATCTCGTTGTCATAGCGAAGCGAGATCGAGGATACGCTTTTCCAATCGCCCTGCTCCGCTTCGATCACGATCGGCTCACCGCTCGTGCCGCCTTCGTTATCGCCGGCATTCTCCCGCATGGCTGTCTCGTAGTCCGGAACCTGTTCCGGTTCCGACAGCTCGATGGAGCCGAGCGCGAACGGCTCGTTGCTGGTGAAGCGGATCGTATGCTTCCCGGGCGTCAAGTACCACAGCAGCGGTTCGACGTAAGCCCCTCCCGAATCCCGGAGCGATGTCGTGATCCAGCCGCTGATATCCTCGGCCATCGGACGGATCTGGTCGCCGTTCGAGTCGAGGGCGGCCGGGAAAGGATCCTTCCAGCGGCGGTCCAGCGAAATAGATCTCGATTCAAGAAACTCATTGTTTCCGTCGATCGAGACGTTCAGCAGGATCGGCCTTCTGCGGTTGCCGTCCGTCACGGGACGGTACGTCATATCGATCTGGTACAGCCCGGCTTGATCGATGGATACATCGTATTCAACCCATTCCTCGTTCGTAAGGCGCCAATCGAGCGCCTCCGCCCGGCCGTCCACGGTACCGACTTGAACGCTGGCGCCTTCCGATGTGCGTGCGAAGCTTGCACCGGACATGCCGACCCTGCCGTCGTGTTCGGAAGGCGCTCCCGCTTGCTTCCATTCCGCCAGCTTATCCAGGAAGTAGGGCTCGCCCGTTTCGTTCGCTGCGGACGTCTGCGATTTCTCTTGCGATTCCTTCTGCGGCTCTTCCGCCGACACGGCTGATGCTTCCTCCGCGGAATTCGTCGACTGCGTTGCCCCGGCGTTCCCCGCTGCACCGACTGTCCAAGGCAGCAGCATCGCGAATACCAACGCAGGTACGATTATTGCACGCCATCTCGTAAGCGCCCTTAACATTCATCTCTCCCCCTTTGCATCCATTATTCGTACATCAAGCTTGCCGTTGTATCCTTATCGAAGTAAAGCGCTTTCGACATGTCCAGCGTAACGGTGATTTTCTCGTCCTCCCTGCAATCAAAGCCCGAAGTTGTACGGACAACAAAGGGCGTGTCCGCTCCGATATCCACATACAGATACATATCCGCTCCCATTAGCTCCGCCACCTTGAGCGTGCCCGTCATCTGGCTGCGCGGATGACGATCGGCCATTTCCGGCTCTGCATGCGCATACTCGCATCTAATGCCGAGCACGACCCTCCGGTTTACTTTGCCGTGCTTCCGCAGCAGCTCCGCATGCGCGTCCGGTATGGCCAGGTAGCTCCTCTGCGTCTGCAACTGCAGCTTGCCACCGTCCGTTTCTACGACCTTCCCATCGATAAAGTTGATCGGCGGCGTCCCGATAAAGCTCGCGACGAACATATTTCTCGGATTGCTGTAGATGAGGCGCGGACTATCGACCTGCTGAATGACGCCATCCTTCATGACGACGATCCGGTTGCCCATCGTCATCGCTTCCACCTGATCATGCGTCACATAAACGGTCGTCACGCCGAGCTGTTTGTGAAGCCGGATGATCTCCGTGCGCATCTGAACTCTCAGCTTGGCATCCAGATTCGACAGCGGCTCGTCCATTAAGAACACGCTCGGCTTCCGGACGATCGCCCGGCCGAGCGCGACGCGCTGGCGCTGACCGCCCGACAATTGTCTCGGCTTCCGATCCAGAAACTGCTCGATCTCCAGCGTGCGCGACGTCGATTTGACCGACAGATCGATCTCATGCTTCGGTTCCTTGCGCAGGCGCAGGCCGAACGCGATATTTTCGTAAATATTCATATTCGGGTACAGGGCGTAATTCTGGAAGACCATCGCAATATCGCGATCCTTCGGCGGCAGATGATTCACCAGCTTGTCCCCGATATACAGCTCGCCGGAAGTAATATCCTCCAGCCCGGCGATCATGCGCAGCGTCGTCGATTTGCCGCAGCCAGACCCTCCGACCATGACGAGAAACTCGCCGTCCTCGATCTCTAGATTAAAATCCTTTACCGCATACTGTTTGTCCTTGCCATATCGTTTCTCAACATGCTTTAGTACAATGCGCCCCATGGCGGCACCTCCGAACAATTGGGTATGAATAGTCCGCTGTCCCAGCAATGTTCAACCTTTATTGCATGCTCCGCCGAATTCGCAGCGCCAGATATGGCCTGCCTGGCAGGCTGATCGCGCAATCGCCGGAGAAGGTCCCTTCGATCGGCTTGATTGTCATGTTCCAAGTGTCGATAACTTCCGCGGTATACGCGGCGTCCTCCGGAAGCTGGATCGGACGAACGATTGGCCGGTGAATGCCGAAGTACAACAAGTAATAGTCGTTCTGAATGCCAAGTGCCGGCACGTCCTTGATCGTGTCGATGACTGTCAAGTTCCGCGGAGCTACCTCTAGCACCTTCCGTAGAAATCCGATTCGCTCGGGACTCGTGCCGTGCAACTCTCCTCCATGCGACCACCAAATGATATCCTCGGGATGCATGTAGGTCTCGCCGTGACCGACGTAAGCGCCGCGAATGGTTCCTTCCCAGAGCCGGTGCGTCATTTCTTCACCCGTAATGTTGCCCCACCGGCGAGGGATATCGCCTTCGTAGCAGCACTCGTCCACGACAACCGGCTTGCCGTATTTGCGGCGAATCGAATCTACCACGGTTAGATCCCAGTGCTGCAGGCTGACATGATCAACCCATGGCTTCGAGTGGTCATAGAGAACGAGCGACTCGGGATCGTACATCTTGGTCCCGTTGTGGATCGAACGGAGATGCCCATAAGGATCGTTTTCCTGCACGATTTGGAATAACCGGTCCCAGTCTTCTTTCCGCTTTTCCCTCATGAAATCGTACTCGTTGGCCAGCGACCACCATACGTTGCGATAAGCAGAGAGGCGCGCGATGACATATCGCAAATAAAATTCATCTCGATCCGGGCTCATCCTATCGAATCCCCAATGTCCCTTGTCGTAAGGGTGAAACAAGATGACATCCGCTTCAATCCCCAGCTCCGCCAATTGCTCGATTCGCCGTTCCATCCCCTGGAAGAATCGCGGCTCGAACCGTTCAAGGTCGAAACCGTCTTCCTTTGAGCCCGGAAAAACAAAGAGCGCCGGTTCAGTGACGTTGAAGGTATACCTTTTGGGAAAGACGCACATGCGTATTTTATTGAAGGGAGAATTCCGCAGCGCTTCAAGCGTCTCCTCCTGCAGCGCCCCGCTCTGGTGCACCCAGGCATAGCAAGTCGTTCCGAACGGAATGTAGGGCGATCCGTCCGCATATTCGAATGAATCCCGCGATGCGACGCGGACGGGTCCGTGATTGCCTGCTTCGGCGTCCGTGCAATCGAACTCTCCGGTTAAGGCATCCAGCGCCGGAACGTTGCTGCTCGTCGAGAATGTCCAAGGTCCGACGGCATCCGGCATAAATCTGATTTTGTAGACGTCGTCCCCGTCGTAGAACCCATTTACCTTCACCATCCGCTCGCCGCTCCGGAATATAGCTTCCAGTTGGACGATGCTGTACGGGTTTTCAAACGGATTCAGGAGTTTGATAGCGGTTTCATATACGCCCCACCGTTCTACTATCTTTTGATTCATTAAACGTTTTCTCTCCTTCCGCAAGGTCAAGCCCGCAAACAGGCCCGCCGGAAGCGAATTTTTCTCATTATACAATGCCAATCTTCCCCTTTTATAGGCGATTCAAGCCGTTTCTATAGGGGGATGCAATCCGGGCATGCGGTTGTTCGACATTCCGGAAATCGGATTGACCCATTCGCAAAGCGGAAACGTTCGAAGCATCTGCGCGGAGCTGCGGCATGGCAAAAAAAAGCGCAATCCCGAGAGGGAATGCGCTTCCATTCTTACATAGAGGCCATTCTAAATGCCAGATCCGGCGTGCTTCGCCGGTATTCTCTTGGCGTAACGCCCGTCTTCTTGCGAAACAGCGAATGGAAGAACTTCATATCCTGATAGCCAACCTGATTGGCGGCCTCCTGAATCGATACTTCGGTCGATTTCAACAGCTCGCAGCAGCGCTGAACCCGGATATTTTGCAAATATTGCATGAACGTGACGCCTGTCGTTTTCTTGAATAACCGTTGAAAGTGGCTTGGGCTCATGAACGACCGCTCCGCTACCTGCTGAACCGTGAGGTTCGTGGCAAAGTGATCGTTAATGTATTGGATGGCGTCATCCATGTTGTTCGTCGGCGTGGATACCATGCTCCCGTCGCACTCATAGCGCTGCAGCATGGCCAGCACCTGGATGAGCTGCCCCATCATCAGAAAATCGTAACGAGGTCCCTTCTTCAAATATTCTCTGAACATCGCGTGCATGATGGACAAAAACTTGTCGAACTTGTCCTGGTATTGAAGCCACTTGGCCGACGGTGACGAGCCGTACAACAAACTGTGCAGCTTGGTCGATTCGCAGATGACGGACTTCAATTGCTCCAGCAGGCAAGTCCGGAAGATGCAGTTGTAGATGACAAGCTGATTGTCTTGGGAAGATGGCCGGAACACATGCGACGTGCCGATCGGTATGACGAACAGATCGCCGCGTTTGATCGGGATCATCTGATCCTCGACATAATGATATCCGCTGCCTTCCTCCACATAGCTGATTTCTATAAAATCATGGGTATGCTGCGATAGACAAAACGCTTCGACTTCGCGATTAATGAATATGTCAAAATCAGGATTAAAAAAAATATCCCCTCTCAATTCGATGATGCGCCAATTCATACGATCACCCCGGTCGAGTGTGTTTGTGATTATACGCTTCGTAAACACTTCATTACCGTTTTATAGTAGCAAAATTTCTCAATTTAAGAAATTGCAAAAAATGTCTATTCCTCTCTATATTTTCATGAACGTTCGTTAAACAGGCGTCCTTCCGTTATCCTTCACCCACTCCTCGGTAAAGCGCACGTATTTGATCGCTTTCCTCAGGTACGAATAAGCGGCGTGGATGCTGCCGTCCTTTGTTTCGATAATGCTCGGATAAGAATACCCGGTTTGCTTCTCCTTATGCTCGAGATCCGACATCTGGACGTTTTTGACATGGGGCCAAGTCCTGCCGCCATCCTCCGAGATCGCGACGGTCAGCGGCGTCCGCAGCGTCTTTTTGCGCCATTCGCCATTCCTCTCGATCCAGCGGTATTGATCTCTCTCCAACGTAGAATCGTTATAGATAATCGCCAAATGCCCGTTCGAAAGCTTCGTCAATTGAATCGAGGAATTGTTGTTCGGCAACGACGTTTTCGCAGGCTCGCTCCACGTTTTCCCGAAATCCATGGAGACGCTTTCGTAGATGCGGTCGGCATGGCGGCTGCGGAAGACGGCGAACAACGTGCCGCCGTCGAGCTCCACAACGCTCATTTGAACACGATGAAGACTGCCTTGCACCTCGTATTCCGACCATGTCTCTCCTTGGTCGGCCGATATAAGCACCACGCTGTAATGTCCGCCGGGCTTGCAGTAATAACAAGGCAGCAGCCATTCTCCGTTGCTCATCGCGAGAATCGGCTGACGGAGGAACATGCCGGGGCCTTCATGCAGGACAAACGGCTCCCCCCATGTATATCCTCGATCATCCGAGATGCGGCCGACGATTTTGGAGGTCTGTTGGTTGTGCGGCTCATTCGATGTATGCAGAAGCCACACTTTGTTGTCCGGCGCCTGGAAGACGAGCGGATTTTGCTCCGAGCGCTCCGGATCGGCCGCTACCTCGATCGGCTCCTCCCACCGTTCGCCGCCTGCGGGAAGCCTAGACAGCAGCACGTTTGTATCCGGATTTCCCTCGCCGCTTCCGGAGAACCAGACGCAAAGCAAATCTCCATTGTCCAGCGCAAGCAAATTCGCCGAATGGCTATCGGGCTCGTAACGGATAGGCAGCAAGGCCTCCGTCAGCTGCGGATCCTGCTCCGATTGACTCAATATCCCGTTGTACCGTTCCGTTAATTGCATGAGTTATCCCTCTTTCGTCATTGATTCGTCGGCAACGCCGCCGCCGCCAAGCTAGCCGAAGCATAGACCGGTCGACCGTTCAGATACAGCTTGTAGCCTGCTTCGATTCCGTCCGGATACCTGCCGAGGCCCGGCTTTCCGTAAGTGATCCGAATGTCTTGTCCCGCCGCCTTCACATGGTCAAGCTCGAAATAGTCGAGACCGATATCGAGCGGTTCGAGACGGAGGCCGTCGTCTTCGACGGAGAGGCCCGCCACGTGGCTGACGATCAGATCGATATAATACGAGTGGTTGTATTCCTGTTCATCGCTTAACGGTTCTCCGGTGTCGCTGTTGTAATGCTCAACCAGTCCCGGTCTGTTCAGATCGCGGTTCTGGAAGTGGAGAAACGAATATTCCTTCAGGCCGCGCGCGAACGCTTCATTATAAGCGTTGCCGCGGCGCTTGCTCTCGCGGGCGAGCGCGTCCAGCGTAATCGCGTTCGTGTACGGCCAAGTCGGCCCGTTCCACATGCAGCCGTTACGGCCTTTAGGAAAAAAGCCGAACCATCCGCCTTCCTTCGAATAGGCGACGCTGTCGGCCGACACCGTCGGATAAGGGCAAGCGGTTGCGAATTGTTTCGGATCGAGCAAGTGCGCAATCAGGCCGTCATGCCTCTCGTCGAGCATCTCCGCCCACGCCGGATAGAAGCCGACTATATTTTTGACTAGCGCCTTCTCGTCCGTCTGGTTATGCAGATCGTAGAAAAACGCCGACGTTTCGTCCCACATCTTCTCCAGCACGTCATTTTTGATTCGCTCCGCAAGCTGCAGATATTTAACCGATTCCGGATCGCCGACCGCTTCGCACAACCGGGCCACGCCGAGCGTGTTCAGATAATGATAGACGGTTCGATCCACCCTCTTCACATGCGTGTACGTATCCGGATCCTTCGGATTGCGGGGATAATCGTGAAAATACCAATAGCTTGGCTGATATTCCTTCCCAGTCCGGGTATGCCGGTATTCCGTCATTAATCCGTCCCGTTCGTTGCCGTACACTTCCCGCCAGCTCGAGATTTGGGCTTTAAGTCCAGGAAGCGCCTCCACAATTGCGTTCTCATCGCGATGGACGAGAAACAAGCGATAAGCCGCCCAGCCGATATAGTTGGCGAAAGAGTGCATCCTCTCGTCCGCCATCAAGCAGCAGTACATGCCGTTTTCCGCCGGCCTTGCCTGCATGTTCCGCAGCGCTCCCAAGCTGGGCGCGGGATCGTGATGCCACCTTGCGTCCGTCAAGTGCAGCGGCACCGATAAATTGATTAGCTTGCTGAACTCCCATCCTCCCTTGGAGAACGGCCGCTTGCCCTTCTTATGGGAACGTCCTTCGTAGAACAGCGGATGCTGCAGCAAGCCGTAACGCGGATCGGCCATGTTGTGCCGGAGCAGGAACCACCTGTACGTCCACGTCTTGTCCAGTACCGGGTCGCTGCTCTTGAAGCGCGGCGCGGCGTCGAACCAGCGCTGGTACTCCGCCTGCTGCACGGATGCCGTCTCCTCAAGGCTTGCGGGCTTTTGGATGAAACGAGTTGCGCGGCTCATTAAAGCTTCGATGCCGTCGAGCGACCGGATGCCGAACGCCGCGGCTACAATGAACGTTATGGTCTCGCCGGGCTGCAAGCTTAATCCGTCGCTAAGCAATTTCGGCTCGCTCGCAACGAGGCAAACGTCGATGTCGAAGCTGTAAAAAGGGATGTCGATACCGCCTTGCAAACCTGCATCGCCGCAGGCTCGAAAACCCGGCGGGACAGCCGCACGAAGCAACTGCTCGCCATCGGACCGGTTCGTCCAGGTCTGGCAGGATACGGCGCAGTCCTCCCAAGTAATAAATTTCGTCTCTATATAGCCGATCCGGTCGTCTGTATAGGCGAGTCGGAGCTGGCTGGGATACCAATCGGCTGAAGCCGTTTCCATTTTGCAGTCAAGGCCGTTAACCGTTATGGTGAACAGGAGCGGAATATTTACTTTGTGAATGAAGTCGAATCGGCCGATAAAGCCCGGTGCGGCTTCCACGTAATCGGCCCATAATCGCGCTCCCGTAGGACCGAGCAGCAGCCCTCCCGGGACGGTGCGCAGCGCCTTTCTCCCCGCCCTCAACTCCTCGTCGATCATGCTGTAGCTCCCCCTTTCGTTCAGATTAATTCGTGCCAAGCCTCCCAAGACAATGTCGGCCGTTTCACCTTATTTACAAGTATATCTGCCAGACATTTTGTGTTCTGCGGGGTGATCGGCAAATTTATAGGGCATTACAACCTGCTTGCCAGATCTCCTTCCTTTTTCCAAATCGAATTCCCCTATGTTTTAGGTGGCCGGGCGCGCCAAGAGGGGGATGGTTGCCCATCCCCCTCTTGACGCGGCTGCCCCAGATGGCGGCCTCAAACGTTCAAGATTATTAATTTTGCGCCAATTGCTCCTGAATCAGCTTATTAGCTAGCTCTTCCGCATTGCGGAGCGCCGTATTGACATCGAGTTTGCCCATCGCGATTTGCCGGACGGCATCCTGGTCCAATGCATTTTCGATGACAAGCTCATCGAATCGCGTAAGCACGCGGGAAGGAGCCGGCTTTCCGTAGAATAACGCTCCGATGTTCTTTTCGCTTGCGAACGGATAGTCGGCGAATGCCGCATCGCGAACCGATTGCGTCGTAAGCGGCGTAATCATGCCTTTCTTGGATATAATCGTCTGATATTCTTCCGAGATCAAAAATTTGAGCACTTGCATGGCAGCATCCTGGTTTTTCGAAAGAGCTGAGATACCTACATAAGTTGCATATGGCTGCGTGTTCACCTCAGGCATATCCTTGAAGGTCGGAACGGCTGCAATGTCCCAGTCCATGGCGAGCGAAGTATCGGCAGACTGCATCCAGCCGGATGTGTAGACATACATGCCGACTAAGAACTCCTTGTTGAAATCCTTGTGCGCGAGCCACTCTTCGCCAGCACGTTTTTGCAAGCCGGGATCCCGAGTGAAGTTGTAGAAAATATTATCGAAGATGAATTTCCATTGGTCGTTGTAGACGGTCGCCTTATTCGTCTCCGGATCGATAAAGCCGGCCGAGTTTTGGGCGACGCGGAGATAGTGCTTCGGCGACATCCACAAACCGATATACTGCTTGCCGCCTTCATTGCGGGTAATCTGCTTGGACAACTCCAGCGCTTCGTCCCAGGTCATGCCGTCCCAAGGATACTTCACGCCGAAACGGTCGAAGATGCCTTTGTTGTAATACATGACGAATTTGTTGTCGGTGATCGGCAGTAAATTTACATTTCCGTCGATTTTGACCGGCTCCAGATAGGCCGGCTCGATCGTGCTAATATCGACGTCATGTTTCTCGAGCAATGGGGTGAGATCAAGCGCCATGTTAGCCGGCACGTAGTCTTCCCTTAACTCGCCGGCCGACGACAGAAACATGTCGATTTGCGTGCCGGATGCGATAATCTGCTCTAATTTCTGCTCGTCCGTCTGGTTGATATAGGTAATGTTGATATTCGGAAATTTTTGCTTGATATATTGGTTGTAACGCTCTTCGAATTGTTCGGGACCCATCAAGCCGAACCAAGTCAGATCGGCTTTCAGATCCGCCGGATTGCCTGTGCCGGCGTTGGTGCCTTCAGGCGTTGCCGACTCGGAAGGCGTGTTGCTCGCGCTCTGTGAGGGCTCTGCATTGTTTCCGGAATTGCTCGCGCAAGCCGACAGGACTGTTAGAATTAAACCTAAGGATACCATCATCGAAATCATTTTCCGCACCATAATAATCATTACCTCCCTTTATATTCAACCACTGTTTTGCATCCCTTATATTGTAAGCGCTATATAATTTGCTATAATAACCCCCCCGTTATCCTCCTATCAAATGAACACCTTTATATGATTCCTGCTGTTGACAACACTTATTATATAGACAAAATCGTTACCAAACTTAGGGGGAAACTGCTTTTCTATAGGGGAATACGATGCACATTTGAACTAGG
>NZ_BDQX01000069.1:22956-26883 GCF_003112455.1 Paenibacillus agaridevorans | reverse complement strand
CCGCCATGCAGTCGCATGTCCGGCGAGCCCTTTTCCGTATTTTTCGCGCCGCGTGCAGCCACGAATGCAGCCTGAAATGGTGCTAAATTGCGCCGGCACGGGCGCCAGACGTTATTTTAAATATTTTTCGTAAATCATCCGCGTTTCTTCGAGCCCTACCTTCTCCAGATCGCTCAAGTAGCCGTTCCATACATTGTCGCTGCTGATATCGATTATGCCCATAATCGCTTTCGTAGCGAACTGGAAAGCAACATCTTCGAGGGCGCTGACCGTCGTGCCCACCGTCTCCAGCTCCTCATCGGTAAGCGTAGCGTTCTGCGGCGTCACGTTATAGTTCGGGGCAAATTCCTTCATTGCTTCCTGCTTCTTCAAATACCCGGCATCGGATTTCATGAATTCCGCGCTTTGGCTCAGCCACCAATCGAATCCGTGCTGCTCCGCCACCTTTTGACGGTCAAGCCCTTCCTTGTATTTCAGCGTCCCGTCTTCGTTCGCGTAGGTGACGTTTTCCAGGCCCGCCTGGTGGAACAGCTGTCCTTCTGCCGTGGCGCCCCATTCGACATATTCGATCAGTCGGTCCAGCTTCTCCGGCTCATTGGCAAGTTTGCTGCTGAAGACCGGACCGAACAACGAGAAGTTAAGCGGTTTGAATTCCAGAGCTGGCTGCTCCGAAGCGCTTGGCAGAATGCGCGCGAATTCCCATTGACCACCTGGAATATCCGTTAAGGCGTAGTCCGGGTCGACCGTATGGCTAGCGTATTGGAAGTCCAGTAGCACCTTCCCCGTCAAGCGCTTCGCTTTCCACTGATCCTGCGTCAGCGTCGCGAATTCCTTCTCGACAAGTCCTTCCTTATACAGCTTGGCTATAAAAGTCAGCATGTCGCGATGCTTTGCCGACGCCAGGTTCCATATCACCTTGCCGCCTTCGTCCGGATCGTTCCAGAAACCGCGCGTGTTGCTGTTCTGCGGATTGCGGAACGCCTGGCGGAAGCCGTTCATCAAGTTTTTGACGCCGCCGTTTTCCGTGCCGCCGCGAACGCCGATCGGCACGGAAGCGGGATAGGCTTCCTTCAGCTTCTTCGCTGACTCGTACAGCTCATCCATCGTGGCCGGGAACGAAGCGATGCCGGCCTTGTCGAACGCATCCTTGCGGTAAATCCACGTCATCGGGTCGCTGCTCGCCACGCTCGGCAGCATATAGAGCTTGCCGTTGCTGCTGCCGTAAGACAGAAGCAGCTCCCAGTCTTCGTCGGAAAACAATTTGCGGTAATTAGGCAGCCTGTCGATGTAATCGCCGATTGGCAGCAAGTAACCGGAAGACGCCCATTTCTTCACGCTTGTCGGGCTGTTCATGTTCGGAATAAAATCGGGATAGTCGCCGGATGCGAACATCACGTTATACTTCTCGATGCCCGCCGTCAGAGGGATGGATTCAAAATTCCATTGCATGCCAAACCGTTTTTCGACCTCTTTGATGTAATCGTTCGGAATTTCGTTCGGCGGATATTTGGGCATGCTCGCAACCGAAAGCTTTATTGTCGCGTTCTCTCCCGAAGTTCCGCCGTCAGTCGTCGTAGCGGTCCCCTGATTCGGCTCGTTTGCGTTCCCGTTATTGGCCTCGCTGCAGCCCGTCGCCGCGACCGCCGTCGCAATCGCGAGCAGCACCGCTTTCCATTTCCCTTTTTCCATGTTCTTTCATCCCCCTCATCATGAATTCAAGGTAATCCTGCGTCTTGCACGACTGGCCGATTAATCGTTGCCGCCTCACCTCCTTGCTATAATGTCAGCCCTTAAGCGAGCCGATCATGATCCCTTTGACGAAATACTTCTGGATAAAAGGATAAATAATCAGCATCGGGACGATCGATACGACCAACGTCGCGTACTGAACGCTTTCAGGTGTGAGCTTGGTGCTCATATCCTCGGCCAAGGCGGCATTCCCCTGCGAGGCCAACTGCTCGGCCATCGTGCTCTGCAGAACGATCTCCCTCAAAATCAGCTGAAGTGGATAATTGTCATAGCTCCGCATGTACAGCATGGCGGAAAAATAAGAATTCCAGTGGGAAACGCCATAGAACAAGGCGATTGTAACGACGCCAGCCATCGACAGCGGAAGCACGATGCGGATTAGCGTCTGCAGCTCGCCGCAGCCGTCGAGCTTGGCGGCTTCCTCGAGCTCCTGCGGGAAATTTTTGAAAAAAGATATCATAATAATCAGCCACCAGGAGCTGATCAGCACGGGAACGGTCAACGCCCAGACCGAATCCATCATGCCGAGCGTTTTGATCAGCAGAAACTGCGGCACGATCCCCCCGGTGAAAAACATCGGCAGAACCGACAGCATCAGGAAAAACGGGCGGAACAGCAAATCCTTTTTGGACAGCGTGTAGGCGGTTATCGTCGTGAACAGCACGTTGAGCACCGAGCCGATTGCCGTAATGACGACAGAATTCAGAAACGAACGGGGGATGTGGACATTCTCGAATAAAATCGTGAAGTACGCGTCAAGGCTGAAGTCCGCGGGCCATAAACCGACTCTACCCCTCATAATCTGGTCCGGATCGCTAAACGAAATCGAAACGACATGCATCAGCGGCAGCAGCGTAATCAGTACGACGAGAAGCATTACGGCATGTACGGTAACATCCAGCATTTTCGAACCGATGGAGTCGTCTTTTACCATAAGCTTTCATCCGCCGCCTTTCTTGCCAGGTAGTTGGCCGTTACGAGGAAGATGACGTTAACGATGGCGTTGAACAAATCGACGGCCGCGCCAAAGCTGAAATCCAACTCAACAAGTCCCCTGCGATAGACGAAAGTGGAGAACACGTCCGCTGTCTCGTAAGTTAGCGAGTTGTACATCAGAATGATTTTTTCCGAGCCTACGCTCAGCACGCCGGACATATTGAGAATGAGCGTGATGACCACGACCGGCTTGATGGCCGGCAGCGTAATATGCCACATTTGGCGAAGACGTGAAGCGCCGTCTATGACCGCCGATTCGTACTGCTCGGTATCGACCTTCGATAATGCCGCCAGATAGATGACCGCGCCCATGCCCATCGACGTCCAGATACCCGAACTGATGAACAGGAAGCGGAACCAGCTTGCATCGGCGAAGAAATAGATTGGCTCCAGGCCGAGCTTGGCGAGCATGATATTGACGATGCCGGTGCTTGGAGACAGCACCATCTTCATCATGCCGATCACGGCCACGACGGACAGGAAATACGGCAAATAGCTGATCGTCTGGACAAAGCTTTTGTAATGCTTCTTCCGGATTTCGTTAAGGAGCAGGGCGAACAGGATCGGTATCGGAAAGCCGAACAGCAGCGAGAACAGTCCTAGCAAAAAGGTGTTCCTGAGCAGCGTCAGGAAATACGGTCCGTTAATGAACGCTTTGAAATGATCCAGCCCGTATTCGCCGGCCCAGGGAGCCAGGAGCACCGATTCCAGAAAGCTCTGCCCTTCCTGCATGCGGAAATCCTTGAAAGCGATCAGGATTCCGTAAATCGGAACGTAATGAAAGACTAGAAAGTAAGCGATTGCAGGAATGAAGAGCAGCAGCAGCATCCTTTGTTTTCTGGCTTTCCGCCTTATTTCCGCGAACGTACCGGCACGTTTGGCCGCCGCTTGATTCATAAGCGTTCCTCCCCCTTGCGAATACTCGGTCTGCGCCAGCCGCCGATGCGATGATACCGGGCCGTCAGAATTGGCAGCGCTCTCACAAGAAAACCATACATCGCCCGGCTCTAAGCGGTAAAGGAACACTTCATTCGCGGCACACCTTGCTTTCGGAGGGGAGGAAACGCCGGATTTTATGCGCTTTTCCGAAGACGGACACACTTATTTTTCGGAGCACGCAAACGTTTCGTTGCGGTAAGAAGTCGGCTGTACGCCGAGCGCCCGCTTGAACGCCCTGCGGAA
>NZ_BDQX01000069.1:21995-22852 GCF_003112455.1 Paenibacillus agaridevorans | reverse complement strand
CAATGTCTCCGATCGGCAGCGTCTGCTCCTTCAGCAGCCGACATGCTTCGTCCAGCCGCAGCCGCTCCAAATATTCGGAGAAGGTTACGCCTAGCTGCTCCTTCAGGAAGATGGACACATAGCTTTCGGATTGCTTGAATTCGCCGGCCAGCATGCCGAGGCTGAGATTGCTGTCCTTATAGTTCTCGCCGATGTAGGCCTTCATCCCTTCGAGCATGTCCTCGAACTTCGAGTTCTTCTGCCGCTTGATCCGCACGCAGACGGCGAGCAGCTGTTTCGAGACGCGCGCAAAGCTGTACTCCTCCGCCGCGTCGGGCTCCGGCCCGCTCTGCCCGTCCAGCATAGTCTCGTCGTCGCCGGACAAATAATCGAGCTGCCCGCTCAGTTTTTGAAGCGTGCCTTGCATTTCCGCGATCAGCTGTTTTTTGCGCCGCGGACTTAGCTGCCGGACCCCGATATTTTGCGTTTCGATATGCTCCAACAGCCTTCCCAGCACCACGTCGTCTCCCGCTCTGACCGCATTCATAAGCTTCAGCTCCAGATCCGGCGGATAATAATAATGGCTGGAATGCCGGCTGATGCAATCGTAGCGCGCCAGCTTCTGGGCGGCGTCCGGATCCTCGTGCTCCAGCGCCTGACACGCCTCGTTGTACGAGCTCCATGCGTCCATGACGCGATGGTACGCCTGTCCGACGCCGATGGAGGTCATGAGGGCAAGCTCGTCCAGGAAGATTTCCTGCAGCTGCCGAAGCTGCGCGATCCTCCGCTCGAACGCCTCCCCGTCCGGTCCGCGGAAGAAGAACACGACGGCGAGCTTCTCGCCTTTCAGGTCATGGACGAACGTCCCCTCTCCAAGC
>NZ_BDQX01000069.1:15098-21917 GCF_003112455.1 Paenibacillus agaridevorans | reverse complement strand
GCAGGCGCTTCATCCGCGCTTTGCCCGCCATTATCTCCTCCTCCGGCATGTACCCGGCATGGTGAATCCGGATGACGGCAACCGCGACGTTGTCCCAAATGACGGCTATTTCCGCCTGCGCGAGATGGGCGCGCATGTCCCCTTCATGGTTGAAGCCGCTCTTGAGCAGCTTCTCGAAGAAGGCGGCTTGCAGGAGCGGAAGCTGCTGCTTCATGGTCAAGCTCATGCTTCTATTGTTCGTAATGATTTCATGCACGGCCATCTGAATGACCTCCATCGCGGATGCCCGCTTGCCCGTCTCCCCGGCGGCAAAATCCTTGATCGAATCGAGCAGCTCCGCGATCGGTTTGCTGTTTTGGTAAGCGAGCAACAAGGCTGCCGCGCACCCGAATGCCATGACCGCCAGGACGATGGTCCAGTTGATCCGCTTGATGTACTCGGCTTTGGCAAATACGCTGTTCGCCGGAAGTCCGGCCACATACGTCCACCCGCTGCCCGGGGATTGCACGGACGTGATGAACATGTCCTTCCCGTTCATGGGGACTTGCGAATCCCTCCCGGCTTCGGCGATTATGGGCTCGAGCCTCTCCCCGCCCGCCGAAGCGGATACAATCATCTCCGCCTTTTCGTTCAGAATATACGCGAACGCGCCTTCCTCCGATAGAAGCCTGTGGAACATCCGTGCGATCGCGCTTTCCTTGATCAGGATGACGACGGCGCCGTCGGTCCGCATGTTCGTGCCCGCCGGTAACGGACTGACATACGCCACGTAATCCTCTGTCGTCCTCCCATCATTTACGCTCGCAAGCGGCAAGTACCGGTTCACCCGCTCGCCGGCGATAGTCTCCGCAAGCCACCGGCCGAAAGGGACATCGCCGATCTTCAGCGGCTGAGCGTCCAGCTTGTCGATCCGGTTCGCGGAAATAACGGCTTCGCTTTTCTCTAGGTAAACAAACAGATCGGAGAAGAGCTGGTTCGTCGACAGCATGTTCAATTCGTTCTTCTGCAGTTGGGAGAACTTGAACACCGCTTCCGGCGGCCATGAAGCATCGGCGGTAATCATCGCATTCAGCAGCTCCGAATCCAGCGACAGCTGGGATACGATATCGCGAATCTCCGTCAGCAGCCGGTTAAGCGCTTCCTCACTCTGCTCCAGCACCGCCAGATTCAGCTCCGCCGCGTCCTCTCGTACGACCTGAACCGTCTCGTAGTAGGCATAGGTGCCTACCAGCAGCGGAATTAGCAGAATGAGTACATAGGACAATAGAAATTTGCCGAACAGCTTTCGTTTGCCGTTAATTTCGAATGCCCGTTTCCGTTTCATCGGTCATCGCTCCTTTGAGGCCATTATCGCCCGCAAACGCAAACGGCTGACGCCGCCTTAGGCAGCATCAGCTCGTATGGGTTAACCCTCGCTACTTCCACGTTAGGGGAACGTTTCCCGGCATGTCCCGCAGCGCTTCCGCAAGATGCAGCAGCGCAAGCGGAAGCGGATCGTCGGTCAAAATCCGCTCCTCCGAAGCAAACGCGCGTGTTTCGGCAACTTTCGTAAGCATTTGCTCTCCCGCCTGCCGGGCAAAGGATAAAAACCTGCTGTCGTTCGTCGCCTTATACAGCTCTAACAAGCCGTACAACAGCCGGTAATCGGCGTTGTCCTCCCTCTGCTTCCAAATGCGGATTCCGCCTACGCTCGGAAGGCCGATATCTCCTGCGCCCATCCCAGCGGCGATGGATTGCGCCATCTCCCATAGAAACGGATCACGCGAATGCCGGTAGCCGGCCGCGTACATCCAGAAAAAATCCGAATTAGCGGGGATTGCCCGAAACGCCCTTCCTTTCGGCCCGAAGTACCCGTCTCGATCCAGCGACAACCCTTCGATCGGGTACCCGTCGGTCAGCATCGGGACAAAACTGTTGTCGGAGCGGCGGTAAGCGATTTTCCCCCAAGCCGCCATTTCCTCGCAGGCCCACCGGATGAAGCATTCCGCCGCTTCCCCCGCTTGTTCGCCGATCGCCAGCATGCAGCGCTGGACGACGGGCCGCGGCTTGAAGAGCGTTCCTTCATAAACGGTATGGCCTTCCGGAATAAGCGGCGCCAGCTGATACTGCGCCCGGTCGCCCCTTACCGCCGGGCCGTTGCACCAGGAGGTTGCGGATTGGCTGAATTGGTAGCCGCTGATCCCGATGCCGGGCTGTCTCGTTTCCACGTAACGGCGCGCCAGCCGTTTCGACCACACCAGCGGCGCTTTCTCGCCCGACAGTTTAGCCAGCATCGCGGCCGCGTAATACAGATCGCTGCCTGCATTGATGAACGTCAGTCCGCGTCCCCAGAAGAAGACGTCCCCGCCCTTATATTCTTGCTCCCATAACCGTCCAGTCGGCGTGTCGTACGGCCCGTGACGGTTGAAATCCAGGCGCGACCAGTCTAGGATATGCGCATTCCACATCGCTTCGATGTAACGCTTTGTTCCTTTCGGATCCGCCTCCCACATCAGCTCGTAATCCGGGTAATGAAATTTCAGCTCGTGCACCTTCGATTTGTCTCCAGCGTATTCGATCGATTGTTTCTCTATGTTGTAGGCGGTATGGCCTCCCCATAAGAGCAGGCCGCTGTTATCCGTCTGGCTATTTAAGAGAAACCGGTTGAGCGCGAGCGCCCGTTCTTCGTACGCCGGATCGCCCGTCAGCCGGGTAAGGCCGCTTAGCAGCTTCAGCCAGCGCTGCTGGCTTGCGGGGCTCGCGAGCAGCGCTTCGCGGTTCACATGATCCGGATCATATTTGACCGGCATCAGCGTGAGCGAATCAAGCGCATTGACAAACAAAGGGGTTTCTCCGGTTGGATCCGCTGCATGCTTCAGCAGCAGGCTGACATGCTTTTCTATGATTCCGATCAGCCCGGCCGCCGCTTCCGAGTCTGTTTTCACGGGACCATCTCCACCTCCGTCATTTCGTACAGCCAATCGAGCAGCGTACGCTCATCGTGTTGCGGATCGAAATCCCGGTTGGACAGGCTCTGATGCAGTTCAATGACGCCGAGAATCAGGAACGCCCCCTTGCCATAATGAAGCGTATGCCGGCCTGCTTCGTAAGGCAAGGCATGGACATGGACGGAAGGATAGGCGAACAAGCGTATGCCTCTGCGGATCACCGGATCAAGTCCGAACGTATATGGATCGACGGCAGCTGCTCCGCCAGGCTTTAGCCATTGATCGTCATGGGAATTGAAGCATCCTACCAGAATCAGGGAAGGTTCCTCCAGCTCCACTTCGAGCTGAATTTCTTCGTGCGCCGCCCGCAGCTGGCTGAACCTTATTCCCGTCAAGCCGTACAGCTCCTCCGCGCAGCTTATAATCGGAATGTCGCCGTCAGTGAAGACGCGGGCGCCTTTCTCGATCCGGTACTGCTCGGCGTCCTCGCTCAGCAGCTTATAGCTTGCCTGACTATAACGCCGATAGGAAACGGCCGGCGCCTGAACCAGGGCGGACGGCATCTTGCCAGTCTGCAGCTCTCCGATACGCTGCCGGAAAACGGCAAGCTCCCGTTCAAACATGGGCAGGCAGTCTCTCCAATGATAGATCGCTGCCCCATCGCGGAACGGAATTTTGCGATGCAGCGTCTGCATACCGTTTGCGAACACGTACTGCTTCTCTGTCGTTTCCGTCAGCTTGCGGTATGCGGCTACGCTTTTGTCCAACCATTCAGCCGACTCCTCCAGCAGCGCCGCCCGCTCTGCGTATTTGCCAAAGGCCGTATGTTTGTACATGAACACAAGCAGCGCCGCTCTTACCTTGTACGTATACATATTCGTCATCGCCTTGATCGCGTCAATATCGGCAGCGAGACGTTCGAACTCGGTTTTATTTTTTTGTACGGTCATTCGGGCCTGCTTTACCGCCTTCGAAGCTTCTTCGGAAGAACGCTCCACTTCCTCCACAATATCGAGCGGCGTCTCCCCAAGATGAGGCATGCCTGCCAATTGCTTCAGCACGAATTCCTCCAGCCTCTCTCCTTGAGGAGCATGCGACTCCCACAGCTTGGACCAAGTGACGTGCCGTTCCGGATTCGTCAGCTGGCTCATCGTCATGCCAAGGCTCATCGTCTGGCGGTTGCCTTGCGTAATGCCGAAGCGGCGCAGCAGCTTGGGCGCGCAACTCCCGATTGTTTCATAAGCGTGCAACAGACGCTCGGCCGACTGCCTGTTTCCGTACTTTTCCTCCAGCCGGGATATCCAGTGGCGTTTCTCCGCTTTCCCGTCCCGGTCCGGATTCCATGCATAACGGAGCCACGCTTCAAACCAGATCCAGTCACGATCCACCTGCTTGATCGGGATCTCCGACCGGTCCGGCGAATAAGGCCAGCTCCAGAAGGACAGCGGGAAAAAATGCAACGCCGAACCTTTTAAACGGTACTTTGCCGCTTGAACGCAGCGCTGAATAAAGGATGGAGCTCCAAAGCGGAACGGTTCCAGATTGGAATTCATATGCACGGTGACGACATGTTTACCATCGCGCTCGGCCATCCGCCGATGCAGCGCTTGCACTTCTCCCCTAGGCGTCCAAGTCGTGAGCGATTCCCCGTTGTATTTCATTTCGGTGTGCAGATTGGGATAAAGCCCGTCAGCTTCTTGCATCACCTTCTCGATGTCGATGGCGTGCGAGCGCACGATGACAGGCGGCGGGTCTGCGCCAGCCGAATGGTCGAAGCCTTCCATGATGCCGGGCAGGATCGTTTCGCACAGCCATTCCACCCCGTACATTTGCCCCTTCAGCATTTCGCCTAGACATACCATCAGTCCGACCGTGGGGTAATCCCGCACGAAAGCGGCAAGCAGCCTGCGGAAATAGTCGCTTGTCTCCGGCAAGGGCTTACACTGCCTATAAGACAAGCCGTGCTTATCGGCAAAACTTTGCGGAATATAAATGCTGTAAAAGGCCAAAAAGATCTGTATGCCGCGCCTGTCCGCCTCTTCCGTCAGCCAACGCAGCAAGCTTGCATTCTCCTCCAGTTGCTCTTTCGTCACCTCTCGCGCCTCAGGCTCACCCGGCAGATCGATCAGCGAGGCGAACGGATTCGCGTTCCATAGGAAAAGGGAGTTACCCCGGTGCTTGAGCAGCATGTCCAGGTAGTCAAGCCACATAACCCTGTCATAAAACCAGGAAAAGCGGTCTGGCGTCAGTGGATATTCGAAAGGCTGCCTTCCCGGCTCCACGCGCTGCTTCTGCAAGCCGACGGCGGGTCCGCGCCAGGCCAGACGAGGCGTATCCCCGAACGACAGCTCGCGGGGCAGTTCTCCTTCCTCGCGAATCCTGCCCGCCAGCTCCTGGCAGCCGTACAGCGCGCCGCTGTCGTCTCCGCCGGAGACCACGACGAGCCGGCCCGGACATGTTGCCAGATAGAAGCCTTCGCCTTCGGGCTCATCCGTATGATAGAGCAGCACATCCCGCGCCTCGAGCTCCGCGAGCAGCTCGGAGCCTGAGCGGCGGCCTACGTAAATTTTGCGGTGGCCCGTATCGCGGTAACGGTTCCATGCCCAGCCGCCCGCCTTCTCCTCCACCATGTATTCGCAGGCTTCGAGCGCTTCCCTTAGCAACCGCACGCCATGCAGCATACGGGGAGAAGCGTCCAAGTCGTACCCAATCGCAATCATTTCCAGCATGCGGGTTCCTCCCCTTCATCAGGTCTGTTAATCGATTATGGTTACCGCCTCAATATTGACCATCGTATACGGCTCGCCGTGCTCCGGCAGCACTTTCGTCTGCCGGAACGTAATGTTCCGGGCGTTCGTACAGGTCGCGCCGTTGCGGGCGGTTAGCAGCACCCGGTCGAAGACGATATTTTCAATCGGCATTTCCGGGAGCCCCTTGATGTGCAGCGCCGTATCCGCTCCGATGCACGTTGTATCGCTGATATGGAAATCGCGGAATATCGGAGTTTCCTCCGTAACGGCCATCGGTTCATCCGTATTGTTTTTGCCCGAGTAATAAGAGCTGAATATGATGGCTTCCTTGGCGATATCCTTCATGAGGACTCCCCTTATATAGATGTGTTCGACCGTTCCACCGCGGCCTCTCGTACTCTTGAAGCGCAGACCTGCGTCCGTTCCGATGAACACGCAATCCGTTATTGCAATATTCCTGACATCGCCGGACATCTCGCTGCCGATGACAAAACCGCCGTGTCCATGGAACACTTGGCAGTTCCGGATCGTCACATATTCGGTGGGAACGCCTAATGCCCTGCCGTCGGCATCTTTGCCGGACTTCATGCAGATGGCGTCATCGCCCACGTCGAATACGGAATCGTAAATGTTCGCATACCTGCAGGAGTCAAGATCAAGGCCGTCGCCGTTCTGCGAATGCCACTGATTCCGGATTGAGACATTGCGGATGGTCACATGCTCGCATAACCAAGGATGCACGTTCCAAGCCGGCGAATTGCGGAAGGTAGGGCCGTCCAGCAGCACCTTGCGGCACCGGTCCAGCTGCACCAGCGTCGGCCGCAAATGGTCACGGGCCGGCTCGAACGCGGACGGCTCCTGCTCGTTCTGCGCAATCAAGCTCTTCACGAGCGCCGCGCTCTTAAGCGACTGCTCCGTCGGCCACCAAACACCGCCTTCCTCATATCCGCCGGACCTCATCAATTTGTCCCACTGCCCCTCTGTCAGCTTCATTCGTTTCACCGGCCGCCAAGCCTCTCCCGACCCGTCGAAAATACCCGTTCCCGTTATGGCGACATTCTCCAAATCCGCGCCATAAATGGCCGGCATACATCTGACGGTGCGCAATCCTTCGTAGCTAGTACGGATCAGCGGATAATCGT
>NZ_BDQX01000069.1:0-15025 GCF_003112455.1 Paenibacillus agaridevorans | reverse complement strand
GGTTCGCGCTGAACATGACGAGGGCGCCCGCCTCGGCATGCAGCCGTATGCCGCTTTGCAGTCGAATCGGTCCGGTCAGCCATAGACCTGCTGGAATAAGGACCGTTCCTCCGCCCTGCGAGGCGCATCCTTCTATCGCTGAAGCGAACGCCTCCGTATTGTCGCTTAATCCGTCTCCGATCGCGCCGAAATCGGCAATGTTAAACGTGCAGTCCGGAAATACGGGCAATTCCACTTCGGGCATGTCGAAGGGCAATGCTTCGTTACATGCTAATTTGGTCGCTTTCACTTGTTCGTGCCTCCTTAAATCGTATGGATGTTAACTTGGTTTATATAGTAAGAAACGGCCTTCGCCGGTTCGTCCGCTTCCGGCAAATCCGCGGTTACAAGCGGCGTTTCCACATGCGGCTCCCTGCGCATCGGTCCGGTGCGCAGCACGAGCCTTTCGAGAGTGTAAGCCGGCATGGAGAACGGGTAAGCCTTCGGAGCCGGCTCGCCGTCTACCTCGACTTCAAACCATTGCCTTTCCGTATCGAAGCGGACGATCAGCTCGTACCACCGGTCCGGCTCATAACGCAGCAGCTCCTTCCAGGTACCGGCTTGCAGCACTTGCAGCGCCCCGTCCGAATGAAACCGAATCCGTATAGGCGCTGCGCTCTTGGCATCGCACAACTCGATATACAGCTGTCCGTCATTCGCCTGCTTCGCCAAGATCCGGATTCGAAGTTCGCCTGCGGCGCATTCCTCGAACACGCGCTCCGCCTTCGCGTAATCGCAGGGATCCGCGTCGTTCAGCTCCAGGCTCCTGTCGCGCCCGGATGGAAACGCCGCGACGGAGACGCTCGCCCATTGCGGACTGTACACGTTCCAGTCCGGCACCCGATCTTCTGGGGACAGTTTGTCGAACGTATCGTTGACAGGCCCGCTAACCCGGAACCCAATCGGCACCGGTATTTCGCTGACCCATATATCCTCCTTGTTCGCGCTGTAGGTTACCCACATGCTGCCGCTTGGCGGATCTCCCGCCTCGATGCCGCGGACATAGCTGTTGCCGTAATTTTTATGAAATCCGAAATAGCGCCTCGGCGGCACTTCCCCGTTAACGACAAGCATATCGTCAAAAGCAAACCCGTCATCGCCCGTCACGACCGCAAGTGGCCATCTGTGATTGCCGATCGGCGAAGGGTTATATAGAAGCGCGTATTTGGAATCCGAGGCGCGTTCCCCCCACACTTTGCCGCCTGCCATAATAAGGGAAGGCGAGCGCGTTTGCTTGGACCAGGTGCGTCCTTCGTCCTCCGTTACCGCATGAAGCGAATGCTTCCATAACCCTGCGATCCGTCCGTCAGGCAGCCGGTAAGAGTTGAAGGCCGTTCCCCCCTCCACCGCGTAGAAGCCGTCTCGGCTGCGATCCTCTTCCCACCATTGAAGCGTGGCTATGCGGTCCGCAAGCAGCTCATCGCAGGCTTCGCGGAAGCCTTCTTCTCCGGACTCCGTATAGAAGGGATACTTCACGTTTTTCTCGTACCAACCGGAATGACCGTTCAGCCTTACAAAATAGATCGGGCCGAAGCTGCCGTCCTCTCCGATCTCTCGCACGACGCGTCCAATGCCTTTTCCGTTGTTCGGATTAACGCTTGGCAGCGGACAAAATCCGTAAAACGCCAACGCGAGCAGTCGGCCGTTCGAAGCGGCGTAAAAGCCCATTCGTTGATGCATAACGCTATAAGTCCCCTCCGGAAGGATCTCGCCGTCCGGATAATGATGCTCATGTTCCAGCTGGTATGGAGGAAATAAGACGACGGGCGTCGACCAATGCCAGCCGTCCTTCGATGTCGTCAACAGCGTCTGGCCTGGCGGCACATGCTCGTGAACGGGGCAGCTAAGATACTCCAAATAAAAGCAGCCTTTCCAGTAGGCCAACATTGGCGCATGGTTGTAGGTCCAACCGCTGCCGTCCGACAACTCCGGATGCGAACGGTTTGCCCGGAACACTTGCCTGCTCCGCACGCCAATCGCAGGGCGCAGCTGTCCATGATGATAGTCCAGGTTGGCGGTTGTGCCGCCGACATATCGAATTTGGTTCTCCGGATGATCCATTAGGCCCTCCATATTAGTTAGGTTAACTACACTTTACACGGTTTTGGAACTATATTTATAGGCCAATCGAACCGTGTTTATAGGGGGAAAAGAATTTAGAAAAAAGGGCGGTTCAGGTGTCGCTGGACGGGTAAACGTCGGATTCGAACGGAGGACTCGATTGGATTCCATACGATGAGGATTTAGAGCAATACGCCGAGGAGATCGTTAAGAAGATCGTGATGGATTGTCCATCCGTTCGATTTCCGTGCTGGCGAGAATAAACGGAGCAACGCCCATCATCGCATCCTGTACAACCGGTTCGCTGAGGTAATATTCATAGGAACCGTCTCTGTACGGATCGCCTCCAAGTCCTGCGCCTGCGCAAATTTGCGTCAAGTGAACGCCGCCTTCGTCATCGAGCTCGATCAGGCGGTCCAACATTCCCTCATATCCCCGTTTAGCTGCCGAGGCAAAGCCTCTTGTCAAGTAATGAAGTCGCACTCCTTTGGCGAGTGCATATATAAACATCCCCGAACTGGATGCTTCAAGATAATTGCCTTTCCGTCCGCCTTGGTCAAGTACTTGATACCAAAGACCGCTTTCCTTATCCTGCACCTTCACAAGCGCGTCAGCCATTCGTTCGAAAATGCCGCAGAGCTGTCCGCGCATCGCATGATCGCGAGGGAAATATTCCAGCGAATCGGCAAGCGCCATTGCGTACCAGCCCATTGCCCGGCTCCAGAAGTGAGGAGACTTGCCCGTCGACGGGTTGGCCCACTCCTGCTCGCGGGTTTCGTCCCAGGCGTGATACAACAAGCCGGAATTCAGGTCGCGGGTATGCCTCTCTATGGTAAGCAGCTGATGTGCCGTCATATCGAACCACTCCGGCCGATCGAAGACAAGCGCATATTCCGCCATAAACGGCGAGGCCATATACAGACCGTCCAGCCACATCTGGAAAGGATATCTTTTCTTATGCCAGAAACCTCCGTCGCTCGTCCGAGGTTGCCCCTTTAATTGATCGGCCAGCAGGTTGATCGCTTTCTCGAAGCACGGATCGCCGGTTTGCCGAAGCATCAGATACAGCAGCTTGCCTTGGTTAATATTATCGAGGTTATAATCCTCCAGAACGTATCGTTCAATCGTGCCGTCCGCGTGAATGTGCCGACTCATATTCAGCTTAATAAAGTCGAAGTATTTCGAATCGCCGGTCAGCTCCCATACTCGTTCAAATGCTATCAATGTCATGCCGGTGACATAAGCCCACCTATTTTCAAGGTTAGGGTGGTATCCTTCCGGAGAGGCGTTTTGCAAAATGTAGTCAGCTGTTCTTACAGACCATGCATGGGATCGGTTCATTTAGTCCTCCTTCAGTTCATAATGATGCATCTTCAAATAGAACAGATGTAAACGTATAGCTCCCGGATTCAAGCTCATAGATCGCTTTGTTATTCATGTATTCGACGAACTGGATCCCTTCTGCCTCCTGAATCGTCCGTCCGCCCTCCAAGACAGGATGTTCGCAATCCGCTGGCAGAAAAAGCTTGGCGGTCGTATTGGCGGGAATCGTTACGGAGTATGTGAATTGTTCCCCGATGAGCTCCCATTCGCTTCGAATGACCCCGCGGACGGAATCATACGATCCTTTGACCCAAGTAATCTTCTTGTTTATGTCGATATGAGGCTGCAGGATCACTTTCTTGAAGCCTGGTTGCGTTGAATCCGCGGCAATGCCGACCATATATTTATACATCCATTCCGCTATCGAGCCATAAGAATAATGATTATATGAATTCATGCGTATATCGCCAAAACCGTCTTCTGCCGAATAGGAATTCCAGCGTTCCCAGACCGTTGTTGCCCCGTTTTTCACCGAATATAACCATGATGGCATGGCATCTTGCAGCAACAATTTATACGCAAGTTCCGTCAGTCCCACATCAGATAATACGGGCGCGATCACGTTTACGCCAAGGAAGCCGACAGACAGTGTGTTCTCGGCATAATGAACCCTTGAGCTGTTTGGATGTGCCGCTTTGTACGCCTCGCTATTTTGGATGTTGTCGGCAAGCAAGCCGATCATTTGCTGCTTTTGGTCCTCGTTTTCATATAAACCTAACTTCAAACACCACAGCAGCGCAGTTTGGCTATTGTCTTCCCAAATAATGTTCTCGACGCCTACTTGATCCGGGTCGACATCATATTCCAATGACGAAAAACCACCCGAAGACAGGACCATTAACGCTCCATCTTTATCGATGCGAATATAGTTTTGGATAAAGACTTGTTTGATTTTTTCGAACAATGTTTCATATTTCCGCACGTCATCCTTATTCCCAATCACTTCAGCCATGCTCGCCATCAGCTTGGCATCAAATGCATAATAAGCATCGCTCATGAGCTGACGGTCCGTTCCTTGGAAGTTCAACCAGTCCCCGATACTTCCAGCCCCTCTATACGTTTCGCCTGTCTGTTCATAGATCCAATCCATATGACGGTTCATTGCCTCATAATTTTTGCTAATAATCGTGATATCCCCGGTCATTTGCCATACGGTCCACGGTACGACAATGCCCGCGTCAGCCCAACCGCCGTTGCCGGCATAACCTCTGAAGTTCGCATACCTTCCGCTCGGAGCCGTCGATGTAAACGCGCCGTTTCCATACGCAGCTTGATTTTCTGCGAGCATATCCATCCAATTCTCGAGAAAGAGGGCTGCATCCATATTATACAGAGCGGTATTGGCAAATAACTGCGTATCTCCCGACCAACCTACACGTTCGTTTCTCTGTGGACAATCGCTTGGAATCCACAAATAATTACCTCGGTGCCCCCACATAATATTGCTATAAAGCTGATTAATATCGGGATGTGATGTTTCAATACTTCCCGTTTCCGGAAGGGCCGACATCGCTACCTTTCCCGTCAAACCCTTAATTAGCACGGATTCGCCCCAGGCAATAGCGACTTCAACATATCTAAACCCATGATAGGTTAAGGTTGGTTGATAGGTTTCCCCCATCGAAGATCCTTTTAACGTGTAGTCATCCGATGCTTTTGCATTCCGCAAATTCGCAGTGTAGATCGAGCCAACCGGACCGTCTGCGCCATTGCTGTCATCATTCAGTATTTCTGCATAACGAAGTCTGATTCGAGTCCCTTTCCGGCCTTGGACCGTAATCCTCGGAATGCCGACCATGTTTTGTCCCAAATCATAGATCGCCGTCTCACCCGAAGAAATCGTAACAGCACATCGTTTGGCAGCCTCTAAGTCATAAACGCTTCTTGCATGGTCGACTTTGACTTCTCCTCTGCCGATTGCGCTATCTTCATTATTGACAACGTCGGTATAGACGGTGATTCCTTGAGGGACGCGGTCCAAACCATCCATAATCTGCACGGTATGGCCATGATACGATGTCACGTTAACATCCGGGAAAATTCTTCTATAATCATGCTGCTTGACCTCACGCCACTGTGTATCATCAAAACCGGCTTCTGACCAGCCTTCCTGTTCCATCGTGGCATCATACGACTCGCCGTCATAAATATCGTCGGCTCTTACCGGTCCCGTATCGGTCGCCTTCCAGCCGGAATCGATATCCGTCACAATCGCTTGCGTCGTATGATCTTCATAGGTGATCAACAGCTTGCATAATAACCCCAGTTCATTCCGTTCATCGTTATAATATACCGTTTGTATATCGGGGGCTGGCGCTTTGGAAATACGGCCATTCCACCACCCGTTTCCTAACGTAATTGCTAGAGCTGCTACATCACCTTTTAAGAAGGAGGTAACATCATACGTCATGTAGTTAATGGTTTGATCGAAGTTCGTCCATCCCGGAGGCATGAGTTCGTAGATGCAGCCGCCATCTTCTCTGACAATCCCAAGCTTATGCCCGTTGATATAGGCGTCGTATACGCCCAATGCCGAAATATACAGTCTGGCTCGCTTGATCGCCCCGTTCAGCTTCGTTTCTTTTCTAAACATCGGCGCCCCGGAGCTTTTAGGCAACTTACCGTCCATCGCGATCCACTTGGCACCATCCCAGCCCGTTATCCCGTCTGTTGATCTTAATCCGGTTTCAAAATAGGCCTCTTCGTTTACTTCAACCATTTGACCATTCCGATCCCATACGATAATCGTCCAGTAATAGCGGGTCGATGGCTGCAAAGTCTTGCCCTTGTAGGCGATCGCTGCCGATTCATTGGACTCGACTTTACCGCTGTTCCACAAATCCGCAGTGTCTGCTGCCAATTTCTCCGGCATGGATGCAACTAGAATCTGATAGGCCGTCTGCTTCTGTCCACGTTCGGCGGACTTCATCATCCAACTGAAACGCGGCGCCTCTACATCAATGCCGATTGGATTGCTCCTATATTCCACTCTTAGATTTGTAATCGATACCTGGTTGCTCAAATCCAGTTCCTCCCGCTATGTTTATCTTGTGTGCTCCGTTATGAAGATTGCATGACCAACTGGACTCCTGGCTCTAGCGTGACGCATTCCCCCGAACGAAGCTTAAGGCTAATGATCGCCTTATCCGTCTCGACAACAGCCTCGTCCTTCCGGATCAACGCCCTTCCTCCGAAAGGATTGACGAGACGGATCGTTTCATCGCGTTCGCTGTAAACGGTCACTTGCTGTACCTTTCCGCCTGCTTTGCTTCCCGACAGCAGAAACGCTCCCTCAGCCCGAATGCCCGCGAACGAGGCGTCTTTGAAGCGCCGGGACAGCCCCGTGAACACCTTGACGGTTCCTCTGACGCATTGCACGTACATTTCCAGCGCCGCCGCCGCCGCCGCGATCGAAGCTTCTGCCTGCATGGTGTCGCCCCCGGTAAACTGGCAGAAGCCTTCATAATTGGCGTTATGCCTGGTCGCATAGCTCGGCATCATGAACACCTCCCTCAGCAGGTGTAGAGATAGCAGCGCCATATCCGCACGGCCCATTCGGTTGTGCAAGATCGAAGCCCAAGGCATTGACCAGCCGGCCCATCGCCCCATGCCTTTGTCGATCCATGACTTATATGCGTTCGAGACGGCTTCTTTCTGCGCGGGATCGTCCATTTGAATCGTATCGAAGGGAAAGATGCCGGCCAAATGAGAATGATGGCGATGCGATTCGGAAAGCGGCTGTCCTTCCCACAGATACAGCTCGAGCCCGGGCTTCGTGCCGAACTCTTGGAATTGCCGCGGTCCGGCCGTATAGGGCGGAAGCTTCTCGCGGATGTCGGCTGCCATGGCCGCATCATCCGGATCGATGCCGTACTTTTCGTCGAGCTCCAACAGCTTTTCGCATAAAAAGTGGACATTGACGAGAAAGAAGGTCGAATTCCGGCCGAGTCCGGCTTGCGACGAGCCGCCGAATTCCGGCGAAACGGTGACCGGCAGCGAATAGCTATCTCCATCCTTCTCCATCATTTCCCCGAATACGCGAAGAGCCTTGCACATAAACGGATACACTTCGTCCAGCAAGTATGCCTCGTCTCCGGCATACTTGGCATATTGCCACATCATCTGGGCGACCCACGAGGTGTTCGCCTGATCGATCGTTCCTGTCCACATGCCTCCGACCGGACGGCCGCGGTCGTCTACCGAATGACCAAGCATATATCCGTCATCGATGCCGACGAAACGTTTGGCGTTCAGCGCCAGCGTCGGCTTCCAGCCATCGATCATGGAGAACAGCGGCTTCAGGCTGTCCAGCAAGTTGGAACCGTATGCCGGCCATAAGCACTGTTGGACGTTAATATTGAAGTGATAGTCGCAGCTCCATGGCGGATTCCGGTATTCCTCCGCCCAAGGGCCTTGCAGCGTCGGCGCGATCCTGCCCGGCATGGAATTGCCTAACATCCGGTAGATGCCCAAGTAATACATCCTTTCTATCTCATCGTCAGGCAAGGAGATATCGGCCGCCCGACGCCATAATGCCCGCCAGCGCTCTCTGGTTTCGCTTGTTGCGGCGGCATACCCTCCGTCAGAGGGGGAAACCGAATCCAGCAACGCGCTCGCTGCTTGTCTAGCCTGCTCCGGATCAGCACCGTATTCCGCGGCGATCGCGAGCGTCCCCCCGCGTTGCCTCATCCTTACGGCGCATGCCGGATCCTCCGGCAGCGCCTGCACCCACCCATCTTCCTGTGCCGCAGGGGCCGGAATCCCGAAGTCGTCGAAGTACGCCTTCGTCTTCTCGAAGGAATATGACGACACAGGTGTTATGCTTTCAAACAGCTCTTCGCCGCCCGAGAGCAGCAGCATCGGCTTATCGATCACAACGGCAAGATCGATAACATGCTCGCGTTCGCCACGACGGCAAACCAGCCGGGCTTCACCTTCGTTCATATGCAGGTTAGCCGAAACCAATCGCACATCCGGCTTCAGCCTCGCTTCGAACCGTCCCATCGCCAGCCGCGTCGGTCGTTTCTCCTTGCCGTTTATTAGCGTAGTCGGAAAGAGCTCCCGCGCGCCTTGGAAATCGCCGCTCTCCAGCAGCGATTTCAAATGGCCGTACGTACATTCGTCCCGCCAGATCGTTCCTCCGCGATGATCCCAATAATCGGCCCGATTAATCGTCAGCATAACGGTCTGGTCCTGGAACCAGATCAGAGCTCCGAACACGCCGTTCGACAACGGAATCCCGTCATGACAATAACCGGTGTCCAGCGTCCACGGCACATCGTATGACGGACTTATCTCAATGGCTTTCATAATCCTCCGCCTCCTTCAAGAATCGTTAAGTTTCCTCTTCCGTGCCTCAAGCCGACAATCAACTCATGCAAGAGCAGGTCAAGCGGCGGGTTGCAGCCCAGCCGTCCTTCGAGGCGAAGTCCCACAAAGATCAGCTCGCCGCGCCCGAACCGGACCGAGCCGACGACAGGCACCCTGCGTTTGCGCGCTCCGCCCGACGGGGTCCGACCTTTCGGCTTCGCGTACGCATATAGAAGCGGCGACATGGACTCCGAGTGCCAGCCGCATCCGGTCAGAGCGTCTATGCGGTCCAAGGTTTTGTTGTAGAAGAATTGGAAGTCGGAAGCCCCGAAATGCTCGAGCCGCTTATCGGCTTCATCGAAGGCCAGTGTATACAGGCTGCCCGTCTTCTCCTGCCGCGCGGCGATATCTCCGATGCGCCATTCGCTTTCTCCTCCCTCGTCCGGGACGATGATCGCCTTTGCCCCCGCTTCGATCCTTCTCGCGATCTCGGTTTCATGAAGACGGAACTCTTCGGCGGAAGACAAGAAGATCACGTCGAAAGGGAGGCCGGCTTCATAAGTCCGGCCAGGCACGCCCATTGCGGCGAGCAGCGCTTCCGCTGCGGTTCCGATCGCCGCCGCATTTACCGTGCCAGTTGTTTCGCCATCTACGGGCGTAACGTTGTTCGGGAATACCTCGATGTCGAACCTCTCGCTGTTGACGAGTTCTCCTGCAAGATTATAGACGGAAAGGTCCGCTTGAAGCGTGCGGCGTCTATCGACCTCCGGCATGACAAACGGCACGGAGCCGACATAGGCGGAATTGGCGCTGCCGATGTCTGCTTCAAGCTCGAAGGATGCATAATCCTCGGTCTCGTTCCGAAGCGTCGCGACTAGCTTCAAGCCTTGATAATCATCGGGCGTATCATTAAGCAGCCAAGCTTCCAGTTCGAGGAGTTCGCCTGCATACGCGCGCCATCGGTCGCTCCGCCAATGTACGCGCAGCGGTTCCAAACTGTCTTTGTATGCAAAGTAGGCCGGCTTCGGCACCCGGTCGGCTCCGACAAGCGATTTCATCCAGCCCGACGGCCAAGCGTCGATGAGCAGATGGATGGCGGACTGCACGATCAGATCGGCGCGCCGGCGGATCGCATCGGTCATCAGCTTTGTGACGAATGACTGGTATCGCTGGCTCCGCTTGATCCAGTCTCCGATGCGGTCGGCTTCCGGATACCAATCGCCATGATGCGAATACGTCTGACTATCGACGATCGCATCCGGCATCCAAGGGTCGTCCGGATTCTCCGGCAGCCATTCCATCGGATAGCGCTTGTGCATGAGGGCAAGATGATCCAGCGCCTCCGAGCCGTATTCCCCGCATCCGGTCTTCCAGTCCTTCTGTAGCGGCGGAAGCCCGCCCTTATAGAGCTCTCCGAACGAGATCATATGATTCGTATACCACATCGTATAGCAGTGATAATCGGACAGTCCCGTTTCCGTCGGCGGATCATAATCGCCGTCGGCGTTTTTCACGACGCGGTCCGGATTCTCGATATAGATGGCATGCCTTGCCGATGCGAAGAACGCTTCCATTTCGTCACGGTACAGATGCCGATGTCCTTTGCCCCGCTTGGCGGGACGGGATGGCTCGTTGATCAGCGATACCATAATGACGCTCGGATGGCTGCGTACGAGCCGCTCCATCTCTGCAGATTGCCTCACTGCCTCGCAGAACTTGTTTCGACGGATATAGCCGAACGCCGGCAAATCGCATTGGTTCATCATGCCGAGACGGTCCATGTAATCGTAAATTTCTTCTTGCACCGGCCGCTGCGTAATCCGATAAAAGTTCAGATTGGCCAGCTTCGCGATCAAAATATCGTCGATAAGCTGCTCTTCGTCACCTTGCATGACGCATTGCTGGAGATGCCCCATCTCGTTTGCGCCCCGCAGCAGAATCGGCCGGCCGTTCAAATACAGCGTCCCTTTCGGCGTCGCCGCTTCGTCCATCCGGAAAGATCGCATGCCGAAGCAACGGTCTTTGGCATCCTGCAGCTCCCCTTCGCGGTCCAGACTCGCTCTAAGCCTGTATAAGCGCGGCGCGTCCGGTTCCCAGCTGCGGAATGCCGGGAAGGCGATTTTATACCGGTAATTATTCATGCCCGGACCCGCGTAAGCAATCGGGAAGCGAATGCCGGAGAGCCCTTCTCCCTCGAAATTGTCCGCATAAACGTCGACCGTCAGCTCGGCTCCTTCGATAAGACCTGCCGTCATGTTCATGACGTCGATCCACGCCTCAAACGAACCTTCCTCCGGATTGGTCCTAATAAAGATGTCGTCTACGAATAGTTCCGCCCGTTCCTCCAGGATCACCTGGTTATAAATGCCCGCGCCGGGCGGGCAATGATGCCAGCCGTACACCGGTTCGTCCCAGCCCGGACCCGTGGCGGCGTACATCTTGTCACCATCGAGCCGAGTGCCGCCAACGCCCATCATCGGATAATCGTTTTTCACTTCGACAACGAGCACATTGGTCTCTTCAAGCAAAGAAGTGATGTCGAACTCGAAAGGCGCAAACAAACCTTCGTGCATGCCAACGCATTTGCCGTTCACGTAAACGGCCGCTTCATAGTCGACAGCTTTAAACACAAGAAACGTTTTCCTTCCTGCTTGCGGCTTCGGATAGCCGAATGTCGTCCGATAATAGCCGGTCCACCGGCCCTCCTCCTTCGTCGGTCCGCGGAAGTCGGGGATCGAGACATGCTCCCATTCGCCTTCGCCTCGCAGCACCCGGGCGAATTCCCCGCTTCCTCCCTCCTCGTAGCGGAAATCGAAGCGGGTCAGCTTCCGGCTGGGGCGGGAATAGGCGGGTGACGGCGATAGCTGCCTCAGATAGGGGCGATATCGCTCGCGAAGCTCGGCCAATTCCTGCCCGAATCGGCTCAGCCGATCCTCGAAGCTTGGCTCGATCAAACGCTCGGCTGCCGTCTCCCCTTTCCTGAACAACCTTTTCGTCCATTCGCGCGGCCGGATTTCGGTCATGCCTTCCTTTGCTAGCGGATGCTCGCGAAGCGCGATTTCCGCGAAAGGATCCATCGTCTGTGAACGATCCTCCTGCGTTGAATTCAATGAAATGCCTCCTTTTCCAAGATAGAATGATAGCCTCTTGCGCCTATCTAACACCGTGCAATCGTATAGGTTGCGCCCAGCTCCGGCAATCGCAGCCCAGCACCGTCGTCCCGCTCCGGACCCGCAACGATCGGCTTCAATCGAATCGTGAACGATACCGGCTCTGCGGGGATCAAATAATCCGCCAGTGTCGGCATTTGGACGTAGGAGGAGGCGTTCTTGTCACAGGTTGCGGCTGCAGCCAGCGCCGTCTCCCTGTCTTGATAAGGAATGCCCCGCGCATCCGCCAGCTCGGCATGGATCTGCAAAACGTCCGGGTTCTCATAATCCGGCGATTCCTGATTAAATCGCAATCTCATGTCTCTACAGCTCCTTTACTTCTAATTTCGTGACATCTATCACTGCGTGAAAGAGAACGCTTCTGTTTGTTTGAAGACCACTTTACACGGTTTCAAGACTTCGTTTATAGGCTAATTCAACCGTGTTTATAGGGGTTTTTCACGAAGGTGAAACGGCCGATGCCATCCACGTCTACGCAGCGGCTAGACCGCCGAAATCTATAATCATATTGCGTCCACTGGACGAGCAAACCATGAGCCATATCTTTTAAAAAACAAAAGCAACCTCCACTCTGTTGAGTGTAGGTTGCTAAGAAAGGTTACTATCGGCTTTTCAAGAAAAGCTCGATGACAGGGACGGTTACGTTCGGCTTCTTGACCGGCAGCAGCAGCGTCAAGATATCGCGCGGCCTTCCCTCGTTGAAAGCGCCCGCTTCCATCGTCATTTCCTCTTCGCCTTGCTTCATTCTAATTTCCGAAGCATCGTTCAGCAGTTGCGCATATTCCACCATGCCCGTCAAACCTCGCAGATGAATATGCTTGAAAGGCCAGCTGTAAACGTGCAGATAAAGACGGTTGTTCTCCGGATTGTAGGTAAAACGGCAATCTTCCGGACATTGAAGCTCCTCCGGCGCGGCCGTACAGCCATAAATCGACCTGCTGTGGCGTTTCATCCATTCGCCAATGCCCTTCAAACGATCGATGGCACGTTCATCGAATTCACCTCGACCTGTCGGTCCGACATTAAGAAGCAGATTGCCTCCCTTGCTTACCATGTCTATTAACATTTTCACAAGGGTGTCGACGCTCTTCCACGTTTCTTCGTCGCGGTAATACCCCCATGAGCCGCTGAAGGTATGACACGCCTCCCAGACAACGCGCTTGCCGTTCATTTGAATCCACTCGCGCGGTTGATATTGCTCCGGCGTCGTGATGTCCCCTTTCACCTGCAGGCGATCATTCAGCAAAATATGCGGCTGCAGCTCGCGAATAAGCTCCACAAGCTTCTCGCTTTGCCACTCTTCCTTGCCTTTGCCAGGGAAGCCTTCTTCAGGCGGGATAGAGAAATCGAAAAACATCAAATCGATCTTGCCGAATTTAGTCAGCAGCTCCCTTGTCTGCCCATGCATGTAGTCGACATACTGCTGCCATTCGCGATGCTTCTGATCTTCCAGAAACTCTTTATTGTATCGAAGCGGATGTTTGACATCGAGCGTATAATGCCGATGATGCCAATCCAACAGGGAGTAATACAGTCCCGGCCTGATGTTCTTTGACTTGAATGCTTCTATCATCGGCGTCAGCAGGTCTCGGCCTGCCGGCGTGTTGGTCGCTTTGTAATCAGTCAGAGCCGAATCCCATAAGCAAAAGCCTTCATGATGCTTCGCGGTGACTACGAAGTATTTCATGCCGGCGTCCGAGGCAAGAGTAGCCCATAGCTCGGGATCGTACAAATCCGGATCAAAGCGTTTGAAATATTTGTTGTACTGCTCATTCGTCATAAATTCCCGGCCCTTCATCCACTCGTGCCTGGCGCCCAGCGAGTACAAGCCCCAATGAATGAACATGCCGAAACGATCATGCGTATACCAGCTTGAATCCCCTGTTGTCTGCTCCATTTCAAATCCCATTCGATAATCCTCCCGTAACCGTTGTTTGGCTGTTCTTGTTTTGGATATCGCTTTCATTACTTTCATTCCAGCGGTTGATAGTCTATAATTATAGCTGCTTCCTATTAAGAGTTCTCTAGCTGATATTGCTGTAAAGTTAAGGGATATTGCTTTTCGGAGGGACTGCGGCATGACAAATCCTTATCAAATCAAGCAAGACGTCCCGCATCGCGATCTGGACTTTCCGTTTGACGTCTTCCACATCATTCCGCCCGGCAAGGAAGTGCTGCACCTGCATTGGCATGATGACTTGGAACTCATCTATTTTATAAGGGGAAACGCGACCTTCTATATCGGCTCCGAGATGGTTAAGCCGAAACCTGGCGATTTGATGTTCGTGAACAAGGGAATGATCCATACGGGGTTTGCGGATGACGAACATCAGGTGGAATATTACGCGTTGGTCTTTCATTCCGTGCTAGTCGAAAGCCGGATGGCGAGCGCAAGTCAAGTGCAAATCACAAATCCTTATGCTTCCGGAAAACTTTTTTCTCCCATCCTTCTGCCGGCAACAGATGCGTTTAATTCTCTCATCACCGGTATTGTCAAGCAGATGATCGCCGAATACGAGCAGCAGGCTATAGGCTATCAGGTTGCGATTCTGTCCATGCTGCATCTGCTGCTTGTACATTTATCCCGCCATCGCCATCTGCATGGACCAACCGGTTCCGCAGATACGGTAGGCGCGGATTTAACCGATAGATTCAAAGAGCTTATCGCGTTTGTGGAGCGGCATTATCCGGAGAAGCTCACCGTACAGCAAGCGGCCGGCATCGTCAATTTGAGCGAATACCACTTTTGCAGAACCTTTAAGAAGGTAACCGGCAAGACGTTCGTGGAGTACGTCAATTTGCTCCGAATCAACGCCGCCGAGCAATTATTAATCCATTCCTCCGATCCGATCACGGAAATCGCGTTTAACGTCGGCTTCGGCAGCGTCAATTATTTCAGTCAAATGTTCCGGCAATACAAGAGGCATTCCCCTTCGGAATGCCGGAAGCGGTATGCGCGGGGACTCACATAAACCGCATTTCGATTTTCTCGCTTCATACGATTTCGCCCGCTCCCCCCCCATCGATTGGCGGGGGTGCTCCCGATGGAGAACGCCCGCCGA
>NZ_BDQX01000068.1 GCF_003112455.1 Paenibacillus agaridevorans | reverse complement strand
TTGTCAACGGCCAGCCAGTCGAAGCCGCCGCCATAGGCAGCCGACTCCGCTTCGCCGATGGCATCCACCGCTTCGAAATACACTTCCTTGCCGGCATATTGAGCCACGTCCCACACGTATGTTTTCATCCGGCCGCTGTCCCCTACCCGATTGGTCGGCACCTCTTCAATCAGAATTTCGTCCGTAGCCGCGTCCTTTAGGTAGAAGCGGTTATTGAGCGCGTAAGGCCACGGACCCTCTCCATATACCGTGCCGTTCCAGCCGGCCCCGTCGAACGAGAGCGTCGGCCGATCGACGACGAACTTCGAAGTCTGAAGCATGCCCTTCTGGCCACCACCGATCGAGGAGGCGGCATAATAACCGTCGCCGTCCCCGACCCATCCGGCGCCCCCAGTCGCGGGAGCCTCACCGAACACCGCTGTATCGACATTAGCGACCTCGCTCCAGTCGCCGTTCTCGAAATTGGCGATGATCTTGTCTCCGGCTGCCGGCTGCTCTCCGTCCACTGCCGTTCCGGCGTAGCCTGCGCCGTAAAACGCCAGCGCATCGTCCGCAAGGACGAATGGCTTGCTGACGAGCTTGCCGACGGCGCCCGACTCTCCGTCCGAGCTTGCGACCGCACCGATGTCCGCGGCTACAGTTCCGGCGCCGAACGCGCCGCCGATCTGCTGCCAACCGCTTCCGAAGCCGTTCCCCGCAAAAGCCAGCGCCGTCAGCGGCTTCTCCGCGTTCAGCGTAATCGAAGCGACTGGATAGCCGTTGGACAGGTCGAGCGTGACGATCTGACGTCCGTCTTCCTCCGCGATCGAGCCGGAGGCGGCGATCGTCCCGTATGCGCTCGGCACGTAAACGAACGCCTTGCCCGGCTCGAACGTGTATTCCAGCATGCCGTCCTTTTCCCAATTCAGGTCGATGATCGCTGCCTTGCCGTCGAGCGACGGCGCATGTCGGATGACGAGCACTTCGTTCGGATCGGTATTCGCGTTGCGGGCCACCTCGACGACCCTCTTGCCGCTGTAGGCGTCGACACCTGCGTCCGCTACGTGGAACTTGGTCGGATCGGCCGTTACAGTGCGCTTGATGCCTCGGGAATCGGCATAATCCGACAGCAGCTTGCTCATGAAGCTGTCCTTGAACAGCTCGTTGTCCGCCACCGGCAGCGTACCGAACAGAACGCTGCCTTCGCCGACCGCGAACTCCGCCATAATCGCGTTGCCCGCCTCGTCTTCCAGCACGGGAACCGCGTTCGACGGCAGCGCGCCAAGCGCCTGTCCCGCGCCCGTAGCATCCGCCGCTACGGAAACCGACGCGCCAGACGCAAGCGACTTCAGCCATGCTGGCGCCCGAGCGGATACTTTGATCTGCGTGCCGACGCGGCTGGTCGCCGCCGATCCGGCTAGCAAGCCCATCATCCAGTCGCCGACACCGTCGCCGCCGCCTAGTCGTCCTTCTTCCAGGTTCACGCTATAGTTGAAGCTGTCCGTTCCAAAGCTGGCGAATGCGCCGCCACGCTGCACCCACGATTTGATCTTGACTTCAGCGGCGTCCGAGGTGAGCGTCACTCCCATATTGGGACTGATGAACACCTTGTAATTATCGAGAGCGCCGTCCTCGATCGGAAAATCGTCGAGGATGTCGGGTGATTGCAGGTAATGCGCCCAATTGGCGAACGGCGCTCCGTACCACGAGATACCGTGGTCGCCGTCAAAAATAAAATTGTGGTCGTTCCGATTGTACCCCTGGCGGAACAAATTGGCGTACCACGGATTAAAGATGACCACGTCTGGGCTGTCCGGCTCCGGATCAATCGACAAATATTTCTTAGAGTTCGCCTGCGTGTACCGGTACAGATCATTGCCGCTGTAGTTGCCGTTAGGGTCCCATTTGCCGGTGCCGCCGTTGAACTCTTCGTAGTCCCAGCCGAGCGCCGAGTGCGCCAGCATGTCCACGCCACGGCTCAGGAAATTGAAGGCGTTGTCCGTCTGGGCTTTATCAAACGGCTGCGCCGTATCGTCCATTGTCCCCTTCAGCCCGTAAAAGCGGGCCGTGGCGGAATATTGCGCGACGCCGTAAGGTGCGTCCAGGTTGCTGTTGCCGAAAATAATGTTGTCATACTTGCTGAAGTCGCGGGCGATTTTGCCCATGCTCTCTCCCGTCTCCATCGGAGCGCTTTGATAGCCGCCGTCGACCTCGACATGGATGGGCTTGTCGGAAACCGAGCGCATGGCCTGCATGTATTCCGCCAGAAAATCGTCCATGTACGCCATCTTCCAGAACATCAGGTCAGCCCATTCCGGCCGGTCGTCCACCGTGTCGGGGTTCGACCGGTCGGGCAGCGGAGACGCGATCTCGTCAAAGCTCGCGTAGCTTGCGCCCCAGCTGTCGTTCAATGCTCCGATCGTACCGTACTTGTCCGCCAGCCAGGCGCGGAAGTTCTCCTGCGCACTGTCGCTGTATACGGCCAGCAGCTCTGGACTGTGGCCGGAGTAATACTCGATTCCGCCGTACCAGCCCGGACCGAGGATCGAAAATTTCCGTACGTTCGGGTTGCTGTCAAAGTGCCGCATCGTCTGCTTGGCCACTTCGATTACGGTCTCGTTGTGCAGCTCATTGAAAAAATCGCGGTGCTGGATCGTTCTTCCGATTTCGTCCACGATGGTCGAGTAGAAGCTCGGGAATGCCCGGCTGGAAAATCCCTGGAACCCGAGCCAAATGTCCATCCCGATGTCCGTGAACCGCCCGAACATGTCGTCCGCGTATTCCCACGAGTAATTCGCGGGATCGCTCACGTAATCGAGCACTTCCTCGTCCGATATGCCGTTAGGATACAGCGCGTCGTCGATCAGTTCCGGCATCAGATTGATGCCAGGGCTCGCCGGATCCGCAATGCTGACGCACAGGTTCATCAGTTGCTGACGCTGATCCTGCAAGGAGGTAAGTCCGGCGTCGCCGAAGTTCTTCATGTCGGGAAAGCACGACAAGATGCCGACGCGGTGCGGCAGGACGTCCGGAAACAGCGTAATTTCGTTAATCGCGCTTTCCGATCCGAAGCTATCCGAGAGCAGCAGCCTTACGTAGCGTGCTTCCACGCTGTCCCAAGAGACATAAAGCGTGCGGCTGGACTGCACTTCCCGCTCCGCGACGGTTCGAAAGCTCGCGCCGTCCAGGGACACCTGAACGGCATAGCGCTTCGGCCCTTCTTCTCCTGTTACGGCCGCTTCCAGCGCGCCGATCTTCGTCGCTTCACTCAGATCCAACTGAATCCACTGCGGATTCGAAGCAGTCGGCCTGGCGGCGGGCCGCCAGTTGTTGTCGCCGTCGTCGTATACGCCGTCCAACGCAAGCTCCGGGCCGTGGCCGATCTGGCTGGACGAAGCAGTTGCCGCAACCGCCTGCACCCGCACCTCCCTGGAAATCGCCTGCTCCGCTGGTGGCGTTCCTTCTGCGGACACTTTGGGCGGCAAGCCGCCAATCCAGCCCGCGGGCATCATCAATGCGGCCGCCGTAAGCAGCAGCAGACACTTGCGGCCCGTCCTTCCCCTTGATCCTGATCTTACCGTCATTCTATTTCTGTCCCCTTCCCCGGCGGGTCGCCCCGCTCCATTCAATTTCGTCACACTCCGTCCGGCCGGCGCGTTCGGCATACGTCGCCTAAAGGCGAACCGGAGGGACATGCCCCCATCATGGCATCTGTTGGAAGCGCATTCAATTGACAATTGTTTGGATGACGAGACATTTTCGATGAACTTGCCTCCCGTCGGGTTAACGAGAGCCTTGTTGCTCACGGAACTCGCTAGGCGACAGGCCGAAGAAGTTTTTGAACGCCCTGCTGAAGCTACGGTAGTTCGCATAGCCGACCCTTTCTCCGATATCGACGATGCGGTGCTCCTTGTTTCTGAGCAGCTCACGGGCGGTCATCATCCGTTCTCTCATGACAAACTCGTTGAAGTTCTCCCCCGTTTCTTTCTTGAACACGACGCTGAGATAATTCGCGCTGATGTGCACGCGCTGCGCCAGCCATTCCAGCGATATTTCCTCGCCCAGATGCGCTTTGATTAACGGCTTAAGCTGGCTGAACGCACCGCCTTCCACCGTGCCCGCCGCTTCGTAGCAGTCGATCAAATGCGCCGCCAGCTGTCTGAACAGCTGCCGGACGTCCTGCTCCGTCTCGCATGCCGATTGTCGCTGCAGCAGCTCGAGAAACAAGGGCTGCTTCGTCGCATAGTAGGACGGATTGTAGCCGTTCAGCTGCGCCTCCGCCTGCACGATCGTCTGCTGCAGAACGGACAGTACAACGGGCAGCGGCTGACGCAGGCGCTCCCGCGCGGCGAACAACGCCCCGATCGCGGCTTCCGCTCTCTCCCGCCTTTGCAGGGCGGTCGCTTCGAGCAACTCCGCCGCCGACGCCTTCGCCTCGACGGCGTACTGTTGGCTGCGGACAGTTTCCGTCTCCTCTCTGAGCTGGTCGGCGATGCGCCGCACGATTACGTTCATCTCCCGAAAGTCGATCGGCTTAAGCACATACTCCTTCACGCCGAGCGTGATGGCCGTCTTTGCATACTCGAACTCGCCGTATGCGGTAATGACGACGATATGGCCTTTGTAGCCCGACTCCCGCAAGCTCCGAATCATGACGAGCCCGTTCATGCGGGGCATGTTGATATCGGCCAGCACCAGGTCAAACTTCGTTTCAGAGGCCGCCAGCAGTGCCGTCTGTCCGCTCGCGGCAAGCCTCACTTCCGTGAAGCCGGCGGCTTCCCACTGCACGAAATCCTTTAGATCCTCACGGATCATCGCCTCGTCGTCGACGATCAGCACCTTATACATGCTCGTCCACCACCTGTCGCTCGTTGTATTGGTTCTGATCCCGGATAACCAGCCGGACGTTCGTGCCGGCTTCGGGAACGCTGTCGATTCTCATGGTGTACGAGTCGCCGAATTCGTATTTCAACCGGCTGTGCGTATTGAACAGTCCGACGCCGTGCCCGCTAGCTCCTGGCACCCGTTCGCCGTCCAGACTCGCCAGCAAACCAACCAGCGTCTCCCGGTCCATGCCGCAGCCTTGGTCTCGAATGCATATCGTCAGTTCGCCATCCGCGTAGGAGCTGCTGACGGTAATCAGCACCTCCTCGCGCTCGGCGTGAAACGCCCCATGATGGATCGCGTTCTCCATCAAGGGCTGAAGGATGAGGCAGGGCAGCTTCTTGGGGAGCGATTCGTAATGAATGTCCCATTTGACGCGAAAACGGCCCTTGAACCGGATCTGTTGCAGCTCGACGTATGCCCACAGATTGTTGAGCTCAGCTTCGACCGTGACGCTGTTTCCGATATGATAGATGCTCTCGCGCAGCAGCTTGGACAAATGGATGATCATCCGGTTGATTTCCGTTTCATGGCCCGTCTTGCGGAGGGCGACCGAGTGGATGGATTGAAGCGTATTGAACAGAAAGTGCGGATTGATCTGATTCCGCAGCGCCCGCAATTCGGCCTGCTTGTTCTTCATCTCCAGATCGTGCCCAACCTGCTTGAACTGAACCTCTCTCTCCAGCAGTTGCTGGATTTGCCGGGCCATGCGATTCAAGCCGCTGCCAATCAAATCGATTTCCCGTACGCCAGTGACCGGAATTTTCTCTTCCAGCCCGCCTTCACCGAAAGCGTGAATGCCCTTCAGAAGCGTGCGAAGCGGTTGGGTCGTCATATTCGAGATATAGAGGACACCGAGTAGGGAAAGCAAGAGCACCAGCAGCGCTACGAGCGCGATCGGCACGCCTGCGACCGACACGTACTGCAGAAACGTCTGCTCGGGGTAGGAGATGATCAAGTACATGCCCAAATACGAGCGCTCGAAAAAATAAAGATAGCCGTCCGAACGCAAGCCCGACGCAAGCGGCTTCCCATCGCCTGCGCGGAAAGCCTGCAGCATCGCCGCGTCCGCGCCGGCCATATCTTCTCCGCGTTCTTCCGGGTACTGGACCAGCAGGGAGCCATCCGCGTTGACGTAGCTGAATCTCGCATGCGGCATGACCTTTAGCTTGTCCATGCTTTCCAGTAGACGCTGCGGCTTCATATTGATCTCGACCGCTCCGATGACCGGATTGGCGCTACCGTTGTTCGGACTCTTCTTGTTCTGGAAGCTCGTGATGACGTGCCATTGGGAAAGCGTACCGTTGGCGTTGGCCACCCAGGCCAGATGAGTCGGGCTTTCCCGTGCCGACCGGTAGCCGTGCTGCTCCTCGTACCCGCCGCCCCCCTTCAGTCTGGACTCGCCGACGAACAAATAATTGTGGTCGCCGAACCAGACGCGGATGCTTTCGATCTCGTCCGACGTGAAGTAGTACTGGTTGAGGAATCCGGTCAGCTCCGTCTTGAATGACAGAAACCCCGGATCGGCCGTATCGGCGCGAAGCATGCGGGGCAACTGTTCCTGGACCAGCTGGCTCATGACGATCTGCAGCGAGACTTCGCCGTATTTCTTGTTCTTGATATCGAGCGATTCCATCGTGTCCAACGCCAACTGATGATTGTATTCGTCGGCCATGCTCTTAGCCGATTCGTAATTGGATCGGAGCACGATTAAAGCGACAGCCACGGTAAGCACCATGATCATTAACAGGACGAGCAATACCATTCTGCTACGCATCGATGTCGGCATCATTGCGGATAATCCCCCCGGCGACAAGCAAATGCCCTCAGTATAGCAGATCCTATTTAATCCCGGTAGTCATGTATACTTGCGTAATACCTTTTTGGAAAAATACGAACAGAACGAACACCGGTACGATCATAATGATTCCGCCGGCCAACAGCGCGCCCGGATTGAAGTTGTTGATCGACGTGACCATGCCCGCGAGCCCTACAGAAAGCGTCTTGTTGATGTCGCCGGACGTGATGATGAACGGCCACGTGAACACGTTCCAGTTATGCAGAAACGTCGTGATGCCGAGCACCGCGATTCCGGGCTTCACGTTCGGGAGCACCAGCTTCACGATGATGCCCCACAGCCCGCATCCGTCGATCCGCGCGGCCTCGATGAGCTCGTCCGGAATTTGCAGCATGAACTGGCGCATCAGGAATACGCCGAAGGCACTCACCAGACCCGGGATCATAATGCCCGTCAGCGTGTCCAGCAGTTGGAAGCCCTTGAACAGCTGAAACATCGGCACGATCAAAATGTCGAACGGAACGAGCATCATCAAGACGATGAACTTCAGCAGCGCGCCCTTGCCGACGAACGTCATCTTGGCCAGCGCATAAGCTGCCAGCAGGCCGGTGAATATCGTCGTCGCCGTCGGAACGAGCGAGGTGACAATCGAGTTCCAGGCGAACAGGCTCAGATTGCTGCTCCAGGCGCTGCGGTAATTGTCCAGCGTCCAATGCTCGGGAAAGAAACGAAACGGGAACGAGTACACTTCGGCGTTCGTCTTAAAAGAAGAGAACAGCAAAATGAGCAGCGGAGCGGAAATAAAGGCGATTCCGAGCGTCAGCAGCGCCAGGCTCACGTAATGCTGTGTCTTGGTCGTATTCATGGTCTTATTCTTTCTCCTCTCCGATTTTGAGTATGACGTAAGAGACGAGAGCCAGAACGATGGACAAGACGACGACGATCGTGGCCGCATAGCCCATCTGATGATCGGTGAAAGCCTTGTTCATGGCGTACATGAACACCGTTTCCGTACTGCCGTACGGACCGCCCTTCGTCAGAATGACGATCTGGCCGTACATCTGGAAGATCGAGATCGTCATCAGGATCGCGGCAAAAATCATCACCGGTCGGATTTGCGGAAGCGTGATGTGCACCGTTTTGCGCCAATGTCCCGCGCCGTCCAGCTCAGCGGCCGCGTACAGGTTCTGGTCCACCCCGAGGATGCCGGACAGAAATAGAATCGTGTAGAAGCCGACGTTCATGAAGAAAAAAATAAACATGACGACGATCTTGGCCAGCGTCTGGTCGTACAGCCATTCGATCGGCTGCAGGTTAAGCGACGTCAGCAGATTGTTGACGATGCCGTGATTTGGGCTGAACATATACGTGAACACGACCGCCAGCGCGACCATGGGTGCCATCGATGTGCCGTAGAAGGTTGAGCGGAAGAAGCCTTGTCCCCATTTCAGCTTGCTCATTAGCAACGCAGCGACGAACGAGGCCGCAATCGTAACCGGCCCGATGCACCAGTACGCCAACGTATTGAGCAGCTTGTCTAACAGTTCCGGATCGCGCGCAAGCCTCGCATAATTTTCGAAGCCCGTAAATACCGGAGGGGAATAAAAATCGTACTTTTGAAAAGAAAGCAGCAGCATCTGCAGCAGCGGATAGACGAAAATGACGGCATAGAAGAGCACAACCGGCCCGACCAGCACATAAGCAAGCATACTTTCCCGTTTCTTGAAACTCATGCCGAGCCCCCTCTCCAAGCAAGAAGAGGAAGAGGGCGATTCTCCTCTTCCTCCCCTGCCCTTACTTTAAATTGTCTTGAATCTCTTGTTGAATGGCCGTCTGCAGGGACTGCTGCTGCGAATTGATATCCGTGTCGGTAAGGATGACTTTCTCCAAGAGTTGATCGTACTTCGTCCAGAAGCTCGGCGCGTTGTCCGAGTGGATCGGCTTGATATTGTTCAGTTGCTCGGAAAGCACCGGTTTGATCGGGTTGTTCGCGAATTGTGGGTCGTCGGACAACGACTTGAGAACCGGGATGCCTGCCGTGAGTTCAAGCCATTGCTTGTAAATATCCGGCGAGTAGATGGCCGTCAGCAGTTCCGTCGCTGCTTCTTTGTGCTTACTGGATTCGAAGACGGAGAACGACAGGCCCGGTCCGAAGATGGACGTGCTGTTCGCGATCTTCGGCACGGTGGAGAAGCCGAGCTTGCCGAGGTCCAGCCCGCCTTCCTCGTAGGAGGTCAGCGACCATCCGCCGGTAATCGTGAACGCGGCGTTCTCGTTGAAGAACACGCTCATCCAGTTGGCGTAATCCGTCTCCGGCTTGTCCGCGTAGCCGGCGGTCACGAGACTCTTGAGCTTCGCCAGCCCGTCCGCCGCTTCGGGGCTTCCGAATACTGCCTGCGTGCCGTCCTGTGTGAAAAACTCCCCGCCCGCACTAAAAATAAACGGCGCGGTTTCGTACGTGCTGATGCGGAAGGTGAAGCCTTTGACCTCTTTACCGTTCGCGGCCTTGAGACCGGATTGCTTGATCTGCTCCAGCATCGCGACCCATTCGTCCCAGGTAATCGAATCGAAATCGGTATTCTCGATACCGGCTTTTTCCAGCAAATCCTTGTTATAGATGAGGAAGATCGAGTCGGCTTTGATCGGCACGGAATACAGCTTGCCGCCATTGCGCCCTTCCTCCAGCAGGCTCGGATACATGTAGTCGCCATTGAGCGGAGAAGCATTAAACCACTCAGTCAGATCCGCCAGCAATCCCCGCTTCATCCAGACAGCCTTCGGTCCGGAAGCAACGAGGTCCGGCAGATTCGAACCGGCTGCCAGCACGTCTACCTTCTTGTCCATATCCGTACTGGGTACCGTGTCCAGCCGCACCTTGATGATGTACTTGTCGCTATTCTGGCTCGCAATCTCCGCGGCCCTGTTCAGAATGGCGCTGTTCTGCTCGTTGTTCGAAGAATCGATCAGCATGCTCAGCGTAACTTCCTGTTTCCCCTCGCTTTCCGCGCTTTGTCCAGCGGATTGACTCGGTGTGGCTTCGCCGTTGCCTCCGCCACCGCATGCTCCCAGCACGACCGTTAGCATGGCGACGGCCAGCCCGGCGCTGATTCTTTTTTTCACACTCGTGTTCTTCGCTCTTGCGAACATCTTGCTTCCCCCTCGTCGTTGTGACTGCATCCCGTCTTTCTTCCCATATTATAAAGGGTCGCAAGAATGGCTAACAATCGACAAGAGTTCCGATGATGTCACAATTGTTTGGAACATCAGGAATCCGCACTTTGGCCGGAACTAACTGATCGGCTGTGCATGAGGCTTGTTGGACCAAAGTCACACACAACTAAGCGATCTGTTGATGCTCATTGTGCCTCATTTCGCATAAATGCCTGGCATTCCACGGAGTACCGGGAGCTCACGATGCAACTGCTCGCACCGCCGCCGTTCCCTGAGTGCCTATCGCAATGCCGGGCTTCCCCACGGAGTATTTGATGCGCAAACTACAATTGATAGCAACCACAGCCCGGGCGGCATACCGATAGCTAAGCCGGTTTCCGGGGAAGGTTTCATTCCTTCTTTGGTCAATTCTTCTCTCAAATACTGGAGCGTTCGCGAATCAGTCGGCCGCTTGCATTCATAAATAACCCGTTGGCCGAGATGGCCAACGGGTTATTTATTGCTTCATTACTTAAGCACTTTAATTTCGCGGATTTGCGATGCGTTACCCCATCCGCTAGTAATCATTAACCGTACGTAACGGGCATTCTGCTCGGGGAAGTGGTATTTCACACCGTTTTCGTTATTGTTCTTCGCAACATACACCTTTGACCAGTTGACATTGTCCGTAGAAACCTGAATTTCGAAATCTTTCGGTCCCAAGCCCGTCGAATTGCCGACCGGATTCCATCGAGGGAACAACTGCACTGCCTTAAATGTCTTACTTGAGCCCAAATCTAGCTTGATCCAGTTCGGGCTTCCCGGACTCGGGCTGCCCGAAGGCGCCCATAGGTCGTTGTCGGAATTGGTCGTGCCATTAATAACTTTAGAGGCCTCGAAACCGACTTGCTGCGTATTCGCCGTCGCAGAAGATACAGCGAGCTCCGAGTAAGGGGCGTACCAGACGACTTCCCTGATCGCTGAATTGAAGTCGCTATATCCTGCCGTCGTCTGAATTCGCGCGTAACGTGCATTAACCGCCGCGAATGAGTACTGCTGGCTGGAGTTGCCCTGGTCGGTCACAGAGAGCACAGGAGAACCGAACGTCACGCCATCCGTCGATGTCGATACAGTAAAGCTCTTCGGCCCGACGCCGCGCCATTCCAAATCATCTACACCGATCCATGCGTACGACGATGCCGTGTTGTTGTCTACCGCCTCAAAATAGACCTGTTCGCCAATAAAACTCGACACATCCCATGTCTGCCTGACAAAAGTGTCGCTTAAAGGCGGAGTTGCAGTGAACAAAATCGAATTGTCTGAAGCTTTACGCAGGCGGAAAAAGTTACTACTACCGCCGAATTGCCCATCCCAGCCCGCTTTAAGGAAAGAAATCCTTGCGCTTTCTACGGTAAAGTTTGGCGTTCTGAGCGTTCCAATAGCCGTTTCGCCGCCCGAGATTGAATCCGCCCACCAACTGCCATGGAATCCGCTAATGCCGGCACGGCTGTTTATTGGACCCGATCCCCAAGCCATACCCGTTTTGGTCCAACCTAAATAGTCGTTCGTCTCGAAATCTCGATTGTCGCCTTGGCGGATGTTATCCAGTGCCATCCAGGCGTAGGTAGAGTTGTTATTGTTATCTACCATCTCGAAGTATACAGGAGTACCAATATAAGCACTCACGTTCCACATCTGCGTAACGAAGTTGTTGTTCTGCGGCGGTGAATCCGTAAACAGTACCGCATTATCGGAAGCTCGCTTCAAATAATATTTGTTGGAGCTACCGCCGGATGGACCATCCCATCCCGCTTTATCGAATAAAAATAAATTTTTCTCCAGCACGAATGTCTTTGACTTAATCGTACCTGTTCTGACCTCTCCATTGCTGGTACTCTCCGTCGGCTGCGTTCCCAAAGCCCGCGTATCAACGAAATATTGTCCTTGCACGTTGCCAACATTGCCCCAATTTATTTTTTTAGACGATGGAGATGGCAGCAAGGCGTTGCCCGTTACCGTCCAATCCTGATAGTTGCCCTGCTCGAAACCCAGGTTATCGGAGTATATTATATCGTCCGCAGCCAGCCAAGCGAAAGAGCTAGAGCTATTTCCGTCGATGATCTGAAAATATACTTGTTCGCCTACGTACGCCGACACATCCCATTGTTGAACGACGAAATCTTCTCCTTGAGGCGGCTTCGCTGTGAACAAAATCGAATTGTCCGAGGCCCGCTTCAAGTAGTAATAGTTTTGCGTGCCACCGCTCGATCCGTCATATCCGGCTTTCCGGAAGCTGAACGTTTCTTTGCCGAGCGTGAACGTTGGACTAGTCAAAGTGCCCGTTGCAGATTCTCCGGCGACACGAGAACTCGCCCACTTGGCGCCTCTCCAGTTTTTAATATTGCCGTGAACCGTCGATGTCGGTCCCGTACCGAACGCCGTTCCCGTTGTCGCAAAGGAAAGGCCGGAGTATGTGCCGAATTCGAAGTTAAAGTCAGCGATTTGACTGCCTGGATCCTTTTCGGTCTCGGGGAACAAATCGAATGTGCCGACGTTGCGGTTTTTTCCGAAATCGAAGGTTATTGTTGACGGATCATTGGCAGTCGCGCCGCCACCGTTCCATCCGTCCCCTTCTGCATTAACGCCGTTGATCGCCTTCTTTGCGTTGACGGCCTTATCGCCGCGGTTCGCAGTCGCGCTTTTAATCGGTATCGACGAGTTCGAGTTGCTAGTAATACTGACTTCCGAACCAGAGGAAATCGTATAATCGATTCGGTATTCGTTGCCGGCCAACGATGTTTCCGTAATGATGCCACCGTCGACGTTTTTCCAAGGGGATACGACAAATGCCTCAGCGTTCAATCCGTTAAAGTTGCTCGGATGCGAGAAGAACAAGCTTTGGCCGCTCGAGGAATCGACGGTGTTCGCGACAATCGTGAGTGGTTTATTCGTTACTTCGTTAATGCCAGCATACGCCACGTTAAATCTGTCAGCATCGAAAATGACGGGACGATAGATTCCTTTCGCGTCCAAATAGTTACTGAGCAGATTACCCATACTCTCGTCTTGGAACAATTCCGACTGGTTTACGGGCAACGTCGAGAAAAGCACGTGACCGGAGCCGTAAGTATTCTCGACCATTAGCGCGTTCCCAGAAGCGTCTTGCAATATTTTCGTCGCGGAACCCGCGATTGCGCTAAATGCCTGTCCTTGGCCCGAATCCGCGGAGAATGCGAACGCTTGACCGGCTTTGAACGAAGTGAGCCAGCTTGGCTTCGGCGTCACGATTCGCGCATAGCCACCGCTGCTCGTCGTCGCTGTTGTTCCACCCGAAATACCCATCAACCAATCCGATAGGTTCGTGCTGCCGGAAACGCTGCGGTTATTTTCTACTGTATAATTCAGCGAGCCTTTTCCAAATGCAATTAGAACTCCACCGGCACTAACCCAGTTCTTGATGGCATCTGCAGCCGCTCTCGAAGTAATAGTATAGCTCGTATTTGGAATGATCAGTACTTTGTACTGTGAGAGATGACCGTCCTCGATGAAGAAGTCGTCGATAATGTCTGGCTGGGACAAATATCTCGCCCAGTTAGCCCAACGCTGACTAACGTAATCGGGAGAGTAGTCGTTATTATATATATCCATATAATCGCGATTTTTGTAGCCTTTACGATAATTGGAGGTCAAGATGGAATCGAAAAAAGCGACCTCGGTCTGATTATCGTAAACAGGAACCATATCTGTCAACCGGTATGCCCTGTTAGTGAATTGGTAGTAGTGATCGTTGCCGTTGTAGTCCGTTCCGCTCCATGTCTGCGTGCCCATATTGTATGCCCCGAAGTCCGATCCGACATAAATGCGATGGTAAGAATCGACGCCGTTCACAAGTTTATTAAAGAAGGCATCCTCCGCCATCTTTTCGGACTGTAAGTTCGTATTGTCACTCGTCGTTTTTAAGCCGTAAGCCCGCTTATAACCGGGTAAGTGCGCAGTGCCGAAATTTTCGTCCATGATGCTGTTGCCTAACACGCCGGGCTTATAATTGTTGAGGAGTCTAGCAGTGAACCCGACAGCGGATGCGGCTTCCATCGGTGTATGAATAAACCCGCCGTCCGTCTCTAACTTCATCGGTTTGTTCGTCCACAATCTCATTTCCGCCATCAACTGCGTCATATAACTAGTTAAGGAATCTCGGTAGAAATACATCAAGTCTGACCAGCTTCTACGCGTGTCGATATCCGCCGTCATACCCCGGTTCGGAAGCGGCGGTTGGATGTTCGCCCAAGCGGCATAAGAAGTGCCCCACGCCGTGTTCAGCTCGGCAATGTTGGCGTATTTAGTTTGCAACCAAGTCCTGAATTTGTCTTTAGCGTAGTTGTCGTACAAATTAAGCTTGGGGTTCGTCAAAGAAGGTCCAGGATTCCCTTCTACGCCGCCGAAAAATCCCGGACCGGATATGTCGAACAGCTTGACGTAAGGGTTAGCGTCGTAGTGTTGGACTACATTCTTAATGAACGCCTTCATCTTCGTGATCGCATTATCATTGAAGAAGTTGACTGTGTTTTCGCTGCTTACGCCATCCTCGTTGATCATTTGTGCATAAATGTCCGGCCATAAGTCTGCAGGCAGGTTGTTAATTCCAAGATGAACGTCCATGCCTCGGGAAGCGAAACGGTCAATCAACGTATCCAGGTTTGTGAACGTATAATTTCCAGGTACTGTCAAATCTCCTCCAGAGGGCATGACGCCATAGCCGCCCTGCGCGGCGAGGAACAAGTTAACGACTTGCGCTCCGGTAGCCTTGATTTTATCGAAGCCTTGGTTCGTTGTAGTGGAAAAATTCATCATATCGTTTGCGGTGCCTGCATAATCGATCGTAGGTGCGAAGAAATCTGGATAGACCATGACTTCTTGTATACCACCATTTCCGTGCGCTGCTGTCATACTAATCCGTACATATCTGGCCGTATGCGGCTGAAACTCGAAATAATTATGTCCGTTTTTGTTGTTCGTTACCGTAAGTCGTGTCGTGTATGTGCTGCCGTTGGTCGAAGTATCGATCGAAAAATCCTTCGGACCGTTGGAGGCGAGCGGCCAAAGCTCCAGAGCGCCTACCTTTTTCTGCGCCCCGAAGTCAAATATGATCGATTGGGAAACACCAACCGTAGGCGCGGATGTTGGAGACCAATAGTTGGAATCGCTTGCATAAATGCCGTCACTAGCAGATCCAGCCACGTGGCCAGCAGATGAACTGGATGCCGTTACTGCCGTAATTGGTACTTTGAAGTTTCCCGCGGATGCTTTCTGCGGTATTGCCAGAAAGCTTCCCACCACCATACAGAATGCTAGCAGAATGGATATGAAGCGATTACATCTCATAACTTTTCCTCCTTGGAATCATATTTATATATAAAGGGGGAGCGCGGCAACATTTGCTTCCGACTCCCCCAGTATCTTATTTCATGTTTGCTACTTCTTCTTTAATTCTTGCGTATTCGTCGTGATAGAAAGTGAACACTTCTTCGATGCCCATCTTTTTCAATTCGTTGATGATCTTCTCTTTGCCTGCCAAGAAATCAGCTTCAGTTTTCTCGAAGATCAAGACTGCTGTTGCTGTACCTGCATACGTAGCGATATTTGTTTCCTTCGTCGCAAGGTCGGACCCTGCTTCCGTATGGAGCGAAGCTTGGAGGGAGAACGACTGCGTGTTGTTCGGTATGCTGTCGATGCCCTCCATCGGATAATTATAGCCCATGGCATCGATGTAATTTTTCTGCGCGCCCGCAAGGTTGGCTTTAATATATTCCGGGCTCCATGTAAAGTTCGTCTTCCAGCCTGCTGGATTGTCGTAGTTACCATTGATTTTCATGTTGCTCCAGAGGTTGGAGCCTGTTTTCTTCGAATAATCCGGATCGGACTTCTTATCTTCGATAGCCTGCGCAGTTAATGCTGGTTTGCCGTCTACCATATCCCATGTCAAACCTTGAGGACCATTTACGATCAATTCTGTAGCCTCGTAAGTAGCCAAGAAGTTAAATAAATCCATTACACGTTCCGCGTTTTTGCTTGTAGTCGAAATTCCCCATTTAAATTGGTTACCCGCGTCGTTGACCGCGTTGGCAAAGATATTCTCGGACTTTGTGGCAATCGGCAACGTTACATAACCTTTTTCCGGCGTGCCATCGGCGATGAATTTTTCGTTCTGGCCGTTAGATAGCCAACTACCATAAGAAGCCAGATATCTGCCTGCACCGGCTTTTTCAAGAATCGTACCGAATTTCATAGTAGCAGATTCTGGATCGAGTACGCCTTCGCGATACGCTTTATTGTAGAATTCGAGCGATTCCCAGAATGCGCTGTTCGGATCGCTTAACCTCGGTACAAGCTCGTCTTTCGCTACATCCCGTAAGAATATGCCGTTACCGCCAGCGTCGACCATACCGGCTGCGTTAGCTCCGCCTTTCGTAACCAAGCCGCCGCCCCATGCTTCGCCCATGAACAGGCCGAGTCCGTAATTGTCTTTGCCATCTTTGTTTTTCGGTTCGAGCTCTTGCATTTTCTTTAGAAGGTCTACGAATTCATCCAGCGTGTTTACAGCAGGTCTGCCGAGCTTATCGTACAGGTCCCAACGAACTGACCACAGATTCGCCGACAAGTACGGATTATAATCACCGCCGTTGATATCTCCGGGGATAAAGTATAGCTTTCCGTCCCTTACGGGAGATTGCAGCCTCATCAAGTTCAAAGCATTGCTGAAATTTTGAGTTAAATTTTGGCCGCGCGAAGTGACAAGATCATCAAGCGCCATTACTTTCTTATTCTGGACTAGCTTATTAATAATGTCGTTGTTTGAAGTTACGATAATATCGGGAAGCTCGTTGCTAGCCAATAGCGCGCTAAGCTTTGCGCTTGCATCGCCATTGCCCAGGAATGGCTCGAAATCGAGCGTAATACCCGTTTTTTTACGAATTTCCTCCATGACCGGATCTGTCTGAATATTCTTGCTAAGCGGGTTAATGACCCAATCTGCAAAAATCGTTAGCGTCACCGGCTCGAGTTCGGAGCTTGAGGTTTCGCTTGCAGCTGCACTAGATGTCGGAGCGTTAGACGACACACTGTTCTCGCCGTTGTTCTTGGAGCACGCAGTTAAAACAACGACCATTACGATTGACATCATAAGAGTAAACCTTTTCAATTGTGTCTTTGACACGTTGTTTCCCCCCTCGGGATTTTTATATATTAAAGCATTTTGCTTTAATAACAATTTAACCGCCCGTAAATTACGCAAACTACCCCTTGACTGCGCCGAGCATGATGCCCTTAATGAAGAATCGCTGGAAATACGGATATACGAGCAAGATGGGCAGAACCACCACGACTGTAATCGTCATTTGCAACGACAGTGGAGTGACTTTAATCGTGTTAACTAGATTTGAATCAATAACGCTCGCGGATACGGATTGCGTTTGTATGAGATTCAGCAGCATGAGCTGAAGCGTCATTAAATTGGAATCGGTTGCGTAATACAGGTTGTCTACCCAAGAGTTCCATTGATTCACTCCTTGGAAAATGGCAACTGTCGCTAGGATGGGCATCGACAGCGGAAAAGCAATTTTACGAAATACGGTGAAATATCCTGCACCTTCTACAAACGCCGACTCTTCCATCTCGGCCGGAAGGTCTTCCATGTACGTCTTAATCAAGATGAGATAAAAGGGAACGATAATCATCGGTATAATATAGACCAAGAACGTATTCTTGAGTTGAAGCTCTGTAATTAAGAGATATGCTGGGATCAAGCCCGCACTAATATACATCGATATAACGACGGTCCGGTACATGAATTTACGCATGGGCAGAATCGGTTTCGTCAACCCATAAGCGAACATGGCGGTGCATACGACAGTTAGTAGAGTACCGATAACGGTGCGTGCAATCGATATGAATGTTGCATGCGCCAAATTGTCGATCTTCAGCACTGTCTGGTAATTTTGCGAAGTAAATCCCTTCGGCCACAAGCCGATACCTGAGCTCGCTTGCATAGGATCCGATATCGAGTAAATGATGATGTAGTAAAAAGGATAAAGCGACGCGAACCCGATCAAAAATAACAAAACCACATTAGCTAATTCAAATACTTTATATCGTTTGGAATAATTCACCTTCGCACCTCCCAGAGAAAATCAAATGATGCCTTTACCGTTTACTTTCTTATAGATCATGTTCGCTGTGAAAACCAATATAACGCTTACGGCCGATTTGAACACGCCAATTGCCGTGGAGAGTGGGAAGTTCAACTGCACAAGTCCCAATCTGTACATGTAAGTATCCAGTACGTCGATCTTTGGATGAACGAGCGGGTTATTAAACACGTAATATTGATCGAAGCCATTGGAGAGCATGTTGCCGATATTGAGTAAGAACAGAACGGCAAACGTTGGCATAACACCAGGAATTAGAATATGCCTGATCTGTTGTAACCTACCCGCCCCATCAACTTCCGCGGCTTGGTACTGTTCAGGATCGATGGATGCGATCGCCGCCAAATAGATGATCGCCGACCAGCCGAGGCTCTTCCATATCGATATCAACGACTGCAAAAACCAAGTCAGCCAAGACGTCGCGAGAAAATCGAATGGCTTATCTAGAATATGCAAGTTGACCAGCAACCGATTAATTACACCTTCATCTACTGATAGGAACGTGAAGCAGATTGAGTAAACGATAATCCACGAAATGAAGTTCGGAAATGAAGTTACGATTTGGACAAATTGTTTAAAGCGCTTCCATCTGACTTCATTAACAAGAATTGCGAAGAGAAGTGGCAAGGGGCTAAGGATTAGCCCAACGGCGCTAAACACGAGCGTGTTACGCATTGCATTTTCGAACTGGCTACCCGCTGAAAAAATTTGGGCAAAATATTTGAAGCCAACGAATTCTGAGTTAATAACGCTTTCACCAGGGAAGTATTTAACGAATGCTATATACCATCCCCATAGGGGGACATAAGAAAACGTAACAACCAGCAGGAAGAAAGGAACCGTCATCGCTAACAACGGCAATACCCTCTTAATTCTCTCTCTTCTCATATTCAGCATCTGTCACTCACCCTCAAATCAATATTTATAATTATTAACATGCTTTATACTATATTCTTTAATTCGTGGTGTCAATAGAACTTTTATGAATGAATTTATAAAAAAACACGACTATAGTATATTAAGTATTATAAATATGATTTGATTGGGGTTTACGTGTCCTACTTATAAAAATCATGTAACTTCCCCACTTTACTTAGCCATGCATACAATCAACACAGGAAATACATCGCAGTTATAACGGAGAGCCCTTATCGGGCAATCCGCTATTCTTTCATTATTTAACGCTTAGATGAGTTCGCGAGTCCAGATTGAGTTTAAATTCCCCGCTCGGGCTTGGGAGTCGCCCTGCCGCAGAATTTCCAAGATAATTGATAATCTTAACCCGTTCAGGAGGGACTGCGGCCATGATACCTTCCGTTTTTGCTTTTTAGCATAAAGCGCTCCATGATCATTTCGCAAGCAACCAGCGATTAGCGGCTTATTTAATCTCAAATTACCCTACTCTTTTCTCCCGTCCCGATACTGCAACGGCGTCACTCCGATAACTCTTCGAAAGAGATGGTAGAAGGACGGTTCGCTCTGATACCCGACTTGTTCGGCGATTTCACCTATGGAGCGTTCGGTCGCCCTTAAGTAATAACATGCGACTTCCAGCCGATATCTAATTAAAAATTGAATCGGGCTTTGACCCAGCTGTTCTTTGAAAGAATGTGCCAAATAATATTTGTTCACATAAGCGACTTCGGCCAAACGATCGAGCGTAATCGGCTCGCGGTAGCGTTCCTCGATATATCTGCGCGCGGTTAACACCGCATCCCCTCCGGCTCGTTCTGTTTTATCGTTTTGTCCCTTGTAATGGGCAATCCCCGATAACTTGGCGAAGAGGATCCCGAGCAAATGATCGGCTATTGTCCTTGATTCCGGTTCATTGCTATAAAAGGCATCCAGACATTTCAACATTAAGCTTCGGACGACGGGAAAATGTTCTCCCAGATGAAGCACCGGAACCGCATCTCGATCGAAAAAGAAATCATTCTCCAGACGACGGATTCTCAAATTATCGAATCCAATATAGATGGAATGAAAGGGGTGCTTAAGTGAATCCTCGCGGTGCCATATTCCTCTCTGGTAAAAAAGAAGCATCCCCTCTTTCCCTTCGATCGTCGTGCCGCCGACTTCGAATCGGCCTTCCCCCTTCTCGATCAACAACATTTCGCTGAAAATATCGTGTTTGTGCAAATCGAAATGAAAAGGGTGACTTTCATCGTTGCGACTCGAGCTTCCGCCGATCAAGCGAGGCGAAGAAATAAAGATCGTTCCATTATCCATACTGAAGCCTCCATAAGCAAGAATCGATAGTAAACAAAGCAACCTTAGCCATTGTTGAAACCACTTACATTCGCTAACTTAAAGATATTAAAGAGCGTTCCCCTTGTTCATTACTTTATAGGGTTCATGCTCCTCATTGCAAGATTCAACATTACAATTGAAATGGGGTAAACCATGATTCAGTTTGAAAAAAGACGAGTGTCGGACGAAAAATACGAAGCATGCGCGGTATTCGACGTCAACGGCGACGGCATCCCCGATATCATCAGTGGCGCCTATTGGTATGAAGGGCCGGACTACGTCCGCAAACATTTCATTTGCGATGTTCTCGCGATCAGCGAGTACCATGACGATTTCTCCGACTACCCGATGGATGTCGACGGAGACGGTCTTCCCGACATCATTACGGGCGCATGGTGGGGAGAAACGCTAAGATGGCGTAAAAACCCCGGCAAAGAAGGCGTCGCGTGGGAAACGATCGATATCGATCATTGCGGCTCGATCGAGACGATCCGTTATTTGGATATCGACGGATGTGGAGTTCCGGAAATTTTCCCGAATACGCCAGGGGCGCCGCAAGCCTTCTATAAGTTAATTCACGGCGTCGATGGACGAGGAACGGCGAAATTCGAGAAATTCGTCATCGGAACCGACGCTAGTGGACACGGTATGGGTTTCGCCGACATCACCGGCAACGGGCGCATGGATGTCGTTCTCTGCGACGGTTGGCTGGAGCATCCTGAAGATCCATTTTCTGGTTTATGGACCTTCCACCAGGAATTCTCTCTCGGCTCTGCCAGCGTTCCCGTTCTTGGCTACGATGTCACAGGGAACGGCTTGACGGACCTGATCGTAGGGCAAGCTCACGATTATGGGTTGCATTGGTACGAGCATCTGCTTGATTCCAACGGAACGAGGACCTGGATCAAGCACGAAATCGACATGTCCGGTTCGCAGTTTCATGACCTTTGGCTCTCGGACCTCGACGGCGACGGCGAAGTCGAACTTATAACAGGGAAACGCTACCGGGCCCACAATGACGGCGACCCCGGCGCGCACGATCCGATCGGCTTGTATTACTACAAGATTCTCAAAGGAAAGTTCGAGAAGCACGTCATCGATTTTGGTCCTGCGGGAGAAGCATCAGGAGCCGGCATTTACTTCTGGGTGCAGGATTTGAACGGCAACGGTTACCCAGATATCGTTGCACCAGGTAAAGATGGCCTGTATTTATTTGAAAATTTAGGACCTCAAGGAGAATGAACATGACCAAACTCAGAATCGGATTCGTCGGCGTCGGCGGCATGGGCCAGATGGCGCACCTAAGCAATTACGCGGTATTGAAGGAAGAGTGCGAGGTTGTTGCGCTGGCGGAACCTAGACCTATATTGGCGCAATTGGTTGCGGACCGTTACGGAGTGCCGGAAGTGTATAATAACCAATTGGAGCTGATCGAAAAAGCGAAAGTCGACGCGATCGTGGCTCCGCAGCAATTCCGCAGCCATAAGGCGATCATCCCCGACATTTTGCGAGCGGGGATTCCCGTCTTTACCGAGAAACCGCTGACACTCACCGTCGAAGCTGGCACCGAACTCGTTCGAATCGGCGAAGAGCACGGTACCCTCCACATGGTGGGCTATCACAAAAGATCAGATCCCTCTATGGAGCGCGCTAAACAAATCGTCGACGAGTGGAAAGCTTCCGGCGATTACGGAGAAATGCGCTACATTCGGATCACCATGCCACCGGGCGATTGGATCGGTGGTGCCGATCATCCTCTTAATTCCGATGAACCTTACCCGCACATCGATCGCGAAGCAGGTCCATCGGATTATTCGGACGAGCAGACGAATGTGCTCGACATTTTCGTTAACTACTACATTCATCAAGTGAATGCCATCCGCTTTTTCCTCGGCGAAAGCTTCCGCATCACTTACGCGGATCGCAAAGGCGTGCTGCTCGCGGGCGAAAGTGACAGCGGTGTAACCGTTACGTTGGAAATGGCGCCCTACCATACGAGTGACGCATGGCACGAAAGCATATTGGTTGCATTCACGAATAGCTTCGTCCGAGTGGACTTGCCTCCTCCGCTCGCGCGTCAGTGCGCCGGGGTTTTGACTGTAATGAAGGACAACAAAGAAATCGAGCTTCCTTCTACAATCCAACCCTCGCTTCCGAACATATCCGCGATGCGCAATCAAGCCCGGAATTTCCTTGCTGCCGTACGCAGAGAGCGCCCGGCGCCAAGCGACGCGCAGGACGCTTTGAAGGACCTGGTCATAGCTAGGCAATATACGGACTACATGATTCGCACCTATTCCTAATTTCAAGGAGGAGCATCGATGAGAAAAGTCGCAATTATCGGCGCGGGAAGCGTCGTATTCTGTAAAACACTTATTCTGGATATTATGGCAACGAAAGCTTTGGAGGAAACAGAATTCGTCTTGATGGCTCCTTCGACTACGAAGACGTCGCAAGTCAAAGCCTATATCGACCGTGTTATTGAGGCTAACGGCCTGAAGGCGAAGACAACGATCACAACGGACCGTCGCGAAGCGCTCGTTGGAGCGAATTATGTCATCTGCTCGTTCCAAGTCGGCGGTCTCTCCGCTTTCGAGCTCGATTACAAAATTCCGCTTAAATACGGCGTCGACCAATGTATCGGCGACACGCTCGGACCCGGAGGCGTATTCCGAGCTCTCCGAAGCATTCCTGTCATCCTCGATATCGCCAAAGATATGGAAGAGCTTTGTCCGAAAGCGATACTGCTCAACTACGTTAATCCAATGGCGATGATCTGCTGGGCGCTCGGCGAAACGAATATCGAGTACGTCGGTTTATGCCATGGCGTACAGACGACGCTGGATCTCATCTCCGGCTATACCGGCATTCCGAAAGAAGAAATCGACATCATTACCGGCGGTATCAATCATATGGGCTGGTTCTTGAAAATCGAGCACAATGGCAAGGATCTTTACCCGGTCTTGCGCGAGAAGTTCGAATTACCGGAATTCTACGTCAACGAGAAGGTACGCGGCGAGGTGTTCCGCCACTTCGGATACTTCATGACGGAGTCGACGGGACACTTGTCCGAGTACGTGCCATGGTTCCGCCATAGCTCCAAGGCGCTCGAGCTGTACTGCGATGAGCCCGGTTTCGGCGGTGAAACAGGCGCATATTACAACTGGTGCACCTACGTGGCGGACAAGTACAAGGAAACCGACTTGCTTGCCGACGAGCCGGCTGACCTGCCTCCACGGAGCATTGAGTACTGCGCTTATATCATCGAAGCGCTCGAAACGGGCAAACCGTTCAAGTTCAGCGGCAACCTCCGCAACAAGGGCATGATCGCGAACTTGCCGGACGATTGCTGCGCGGAAGGCCTCGTGTTCGCCGATAGAACCGGCATTCACCGGACCATCGTCGGCGAGCTCCCACCGCAATGCGCGGCGCTGAATATGACAAATATCAACGTGCAGCGCTTGGCCGTACTCGCTGCGAAATCCGGCGATCCGGAGACGGTCGTCCAGGCGATCGCCCTCGATCCGCTGACGTCCTCCGTGCTGACCTTGAAAGAAATTCGCGACATGGTCACCGAAATGCTCGATGCGGAAGCGGAATGGCTACCGCAATTCGAAAGCCGCCGCCCTCGCCCGACGCCGACAGTTCACATCCCGGCGAACGTACAACGCGCCGAAGCTCCTATTGATCCAGCGCTCGCGATCTTTTCCCGGTTCGGAGAGTTGGCTAAATAATATCTGACTTTGATTCTGGACTGGTGCAGAAAAAAACAGGTGGACATGATTTTGCAGGATCCCCGGACATCGGCAAGCATGGGGGCACTCGATTCGGCTTCGTTAATTTGTTGCCATACTGGGAAGATGCCAAATCCATGATCGGGCGTGACGACTACCTTGCCTACCTGAAGGAATATGGTTCTGGTCAAGAAAGTAGACGTCACATCAGTATAGATTAACTGAAATTCTGAGTTCAAAAGCCGACGACGCAAACATAACAAAAAAAGAGACAATCCCCGGTCATTTTCGCAATGACGCAGGAGATGTCTCCTTTTTTATTTCATTTACTTAATTAAAGCTTTAATAAGATTTGTAAATATAGTCGCCACGCTTGCTCTATTGGCATTTGCAGATGGTGCAAAAGTATTGTTGCCAACGCCGCTTATTAAGCCATAACTTTGAATCTTGGCCACTGCATCCTTCGCCCAAACACTAACTGTGCTTGCATCAGCAAAGGCTGGCGGGCTAGTGCTTTCTAATGTAATACCTTTATATTCGATGTAGTTATGAAGCATCACTGCCATTTGCTCGCGAGTAATGGATGCATTTGGATCAAACTTGCTATTTCCTACACCGGAAACAATGTTTTTATCTGCCGCCCAAGCAATGACGGAGCCATACCAAGCGTTGATATCCACATCCGTAAATTCCGATGTTTTGTAGCTTGTTAAGTCGGCATTCTCCATATTGGCAAGGACCGTAGCAAACATGGCTCTTGTCATTGCTTTATTTGGAGCAAATTCACCTTCTGCAACCCCATTGAAAAGCTGACGCGCCGCTACAAATTGTACCGCACTTGCATACCAGCTTGTGCTCAGTACATCTGCAAACTTTTTATTGTTATAGGCAATAACATAGTTTGAGAAATGACGAAGCGTCATTTTGACCGTGCCCGTAGCAGCATCATATCTACCTAGTACATTTTCCAGGTTTCCGCTCTCGTCCAGGTAGTATACGACAATTGCATCCGCATTTTCGCCTGATTTCAAAGTGTAGGGTACAACGATTGAGGCATTTCCGCCATTAAAGCTTGATATTTTTTCATCACCGCTCATAACTGTAAAATCAAATACCGGTCTGCCCATCAATTGCGCTTTAGTTGTCGCTGATACAGATAGTGTACTTGGATCCACAGCACTTACAGAAACTTTAATATCCGCTTTAGCTGCTTCCGCAATTGCCTTTACAGCTGTAACGTCAAACGTAATGGATGCTACTGCTGTTGCAATCGTTAGTCCTGCCAACTGAGCATCGGCTACTGCTGTCATCGATTTTTGCGGAATAGCCACTTCAACTGCCTTGGCGCCTGCTGGCGCTTCAACCTTGATTTCTACCGTATTTTTTGCGCCATTTGCAGTTTTTGCAAAAGCTACGGCATCTTCTACTGCTTGCTCCGTTAATGCTGCAACAGCCGTTCTGCCTGCAGAAGTTTGTACGAACTCAGCTGTAACAGTTATGATGTTCTCTTGCGTTTTCGGCGCTTCTGGAGTTGGAGTTACTGTCCCAGGGTTGCCATTGCCGCTGCCATCCCCGCCATCTCCGCCATTGCCGCCGCTGCCAGGAATATCTTCATATATGGCAGTCAATGTTACTTCGTTTGCCGGCATTGTAAATAGCAATGGATTTGCAGTATAGCTTTCATTTTCAAGCCCTTCTGCCGTCCATTTTACAAAACGTTTTCCGCTCGGAACTACGGCTGTCACCGTTACTTGCTTGTTTTCCTCGATTTGTGAGCGATTGTCCGTCACATTTCCGTCTACTAAAATCGTAGCTCCAGTTACAGTAAGCGCAGAGGCAACCACTTCTTCATCGATTGGCATACCTCTTAGTACAGGGATGTTTTTAACCTCATCCCACTCCCAGATGTTCGTGAAGTTCCAGCCCAAGCCCTCAAAAGCAGCTTGTTGCGTCAAATCAGATGCCGACTTGCCTACGAAAGCAGGAACAATACCCGAAGGCAATCCGGTTGTGCTTAACTTCCCATTGTCAAAATAGTTGATAGGATCACTATCAATAATGGGTCTGCTGCCTGACCAATACGCTCCGATATTTTCCGATTTAACGTTCTCTGCACCGGTTGCATCATATACATCGTTTACCAATACATTGCCATGCAACGTTTGCAGCAGACTGCCCGAAGAACCGCCCATATCACCGATTAAAGCAGCTTCATACGAACCAAGTCCATAAACGGCACCCGCTACATAGTTATTAACAATCACTTTGCCTGTCGTCGAGTCCTTAGCAATAATTGGCGAATCCGAACTGTTCCAGTTGCTTCCGCCAATTAAGCCGCCAACTGTTTTTCCATAAACGGCTGCAGTAACAGCGGAGTTTTGCAAAGTACCTGCATGGAGCAATCCGACTACGCCGCCTGTATAGCTGCCCCCTCTTACTTCTCCATCTACAGAGCTGTTTTCGATCGTTCCCATAGACGTTCCGGCAATGGCTCCAGTGTTGTTATTACCCTTAATATTTACATGATTTAATTTAAGATTGATTACCTTGCCGCCAGTGCCAATATAAGAGAAGAAACCGGTATTGTTTTCATCCCCTTCGATCGTTAAATTGCTGATTGTGTAGCCTTTTCCATCGAAGGTTCCAATAAACGATGTTGGATGATCGCCGCCGCCAATCGCGGAAAAGTCCACGCCGCTCATATCAATATGTGCGGTAAGCTCATAATTTCCATCAATCGGATAGGCCGTTGTGCCAAAGCCCGCTGATAATGCGGCTAATTCGCTTGCCGTTCCGATTTGTACAATGCCAACTTCGACTTCAGCAGGAATAGCTCTAAGTAGAGGGACATGATTCGTTTCATCCCACTCCCAGATGTTTTCAAAATCCCAGCCCAAAGCTTCATAAGTGGCTTGCAGTACAAAATCAGATGCTGACTTTCCGATTGTAGCAGCTGCAGGAATACCGCTTGTACTTAACTTACCGCTGTCATAATAATTGACTTGATTCTTATCAATGATTGGTCTGCCGCTAGACCAATAGCCAGCAAATTTGCCAGGATTAGCGCCAATTACTTCATTAGTCACTGCATTGCCATGGAAGGTTTGAAGCAGACTACCCGAAGAACCGCCCATATCGCCAACGATGGCACCAATATATCCACCGCCAGCAGGCCCCGAAACAGTTCCTGCAACGTAGTTATTTAAAATAATATTGCCAGTCACTTCATCTTTTTTGGTAAGAGGCGCAACGTAGTTTGTGCCGCCGATCAAGCCCCCAGCCGGATCACCATAAACGGTTGCCGTAACAGCTGAGTTTTGCAATGTGCCTCCATGAAGTACACCTACAATACCGCCGGTATTGCTTTTACCCGTTACTTTGCCATTTACGGTGCTGTTTTCAATCGTACCCGTAGAAAGTCCTGCGATGGCACCTGTATGGTTGCCGCCAGTAATGTCTACATGGTCCAATTTGAGATTGATCACTTTACCGCCTGTACCAATATAAGAGAAGAAACCAACCAGGCTGCCGCTGCTCTCTATCGTTAAATTGCGGATGGTGTGACCGTTTCCTTCGAATGTGCCTACAAATGATATCGGAGCAGTACCTCCGCCAATCGCGGAAAATTCCACACCGCTCATATCGATATCCGCAGACAACACATACCTGCCATCTACTGGATAATTAGGCGTGCCAAATCCCTTTGACAAGGCAACCAATTCATCCGCCGTTCCGATTTTTATAGCCTCTGCGGTATTACCTCCCAGTCCTGTAACTTTCGCAGTCGCGGCGCTTGCTGCAACACCGTTATAAAATCCGGTTCCCGTAGCAACGGCACGCAAAAATGAATCGACATCCGTATCCTTAATCTTATATTGCGATGATGTTGCCCCTTCAATTGGTGTCCAGGTCGTACCATTTGTCGAACGTTCCCATTGAATAGAGGCAGTAGCGCTTGAAGGCGTAATAGATGCGTGTAGATTTTGCCCTTCTTTTGCAACTCCCGTCAAACTAATATTCGTAACCGTAAACTCATTAACTTCCTGCGGAACCGCTGGATACTTCCAGCCTTCCAAATCATACGTGCGCGGCTTGTTGGTAACCAGCACATCGGAATCCCCGGTTTGCAGGATATCCTCTTTATCGAATCCTTTGCTTGTTACTCTAATTTCGTCAGGCGAAATCGAAATATTGGCATATCCCCGTCCGACTTCTCTTACATCAATGTAGGCAATGGCTGGGTTTCCAGGGTCTTGTTTGTACATCGCTCCGCGGTTGTCCTTATTTGCAGAGTAGTTCGTCAGATAGGTTGTTCCGTCGCCGTAGTCAAGAACAACTTGGCCGCTCGCAAAAAGCTTGGTACGGGCATAAATATGGTCATGTCCCATCAATACGATATCAATTCCTGCTTCATCAAAAGCATCCGTCCAAGAGGCTACAGGAGTAGGCATCCGATATCCGAACAGCGTTTTGTGGAACATGCCAACACGCCATTTGGTCGGGTTTTGTTTTACGACGGACTTCATCCAGTCTTGCTGCGCTTTGATCTGCTCTTTACTGCTTTGATCCTGATAATCCATTACCAAAAATAGCGTGTCGCCATATATAAAATAATAGTTGCTAGATTCGTGCTGCAGTTTCGTCATACCCGAAACCATGCGCTCTGTGCCATTGCCGCCGCCGTAGAAGGATACACCATTCTTAGGCGGGTTATGGCGACCCAGGAAGTTTTGCAGCGCAGGGTCTACAGGAGCCCAGCTGTTATTGGCCCATTTGTTGCCCGCTCCGTCAAACTCATGATTACCCGTTGCCATGTAAAGCGGTACTTTCGAGAACAACTCTTGGTTAGCTTCAAAAAAAGCATCCCATTCCCATGTATCGAAACCAAAGTTGACCTGATCGCCCGAGCTTAGGACAAATGACGCATCTGGAAAATCCGTAAAGGCTTGCGTCAGCGCTTTTTTGCTCATGTTCATATAACTATTGAGCGTTGCCTCATAACCTCTAGTATCATTTGCTTGGGCATCGGAAATCCAGTTAAAATTAAACGTATCCAGATTGCTGGCTGGCGTCTTGAAGCTGGCTGGATTCGTGACGCTTGTCACATTCTGGAAACCATCGCCTACGCTATACACATATTCCGTGTCTGGCTCAAGGACAGCGGTTTCTGCCTTATGACTTTGGACGGGTTCAACAGAATATTCTACTCCAGCACCTGTATAATTTAGATTTTCAACATTGCTTCTCAAATCGACTGTAAAATTAGTTCCCAACACCAAATTCGTAAACTTGCCGTTTTTTTCGAAGTCGGATTTTTTCGCATAAAAGAGCTGGGACGACGTCGTTGTTACTGGAGTTACCCAGTTGAAGCGTGCAATATACTCGTCTTTTTCCGACTTGCGCGTTTGTTCATTAAAGTTGTCGTACATATACGTTACCGAGGTTGGTGCTTCGTCGCCGCCTGTTGGCTGTGTTATTTTTTCTCCCGATTTTACAATATTGAATTCATCAATGACGTAAAACGGTTTATCCTCGCCTAATGCTTTGTAGTATGCTTTATACGTGATGGCATTGCTGGAAACTTCCACCTTGCTGTAAACGCCAGGCGAATGGATGGACCCACCACCAGAACTCGACTTGTTAATGCGAAGATCATAGAAAAAATCATTCCATGAAGTGTCTTCAGTGGCGTTTAAGCTGTACGCATAATTGTACACCGATCCGCCTATCACATAAGTAGGCGCCTCGCCAAACGGTACATTTTCAATACTTCCTTTGCCAGGATCTGTAGAGGTAGTCTTTAAAGTCGATCTGGCATAGGCATGCTCATGACCATGTAATACAAGATCAATGCCTGCATCAGTAAGCTTTTTACCTGTTACGTTATCTAATGCATAGTGGCTTGCACCAGGATCGTAAGGCGGAGCATGGAAGTATACAATTTTCCACGCTTTTGAAGTATTATTAGCTTCTTCCGCCAGAAAATCCCATTGAATTTTTCTGTCTTCAGAAGTGACGGCATAAGAATTTAGGGAAATAAAAAGGGCATCTCCATATTCAAAAGAATATACCGTACCTTGTGACGCTTCGGACAAACCGTCCGGTTTCTTTAAAGAACTATAGTCGAATCTTGCTTTATACTGTATAAAATCTCTATCATAGGCATAACCGTCATGATTGCCTGGAGTTGCCACGATCGGCATCGTATCTAGCAGATTTTGAGCCGCATCAAAGAAGTATTGCCATTCATAGGATGAATTGCCGTCCTCAACTATATCCCCCGTATGGAGAAGAAACGCAGCATCTGCTTCCTTTTCCTTAATATGATCGAACATTTTCGCGGTATTCTCATACGACTTTACATCATATCCCTGTGTATCGGGTGTAACAACAAAAGAAAACGGCTTATTTTTAGCAGGATCCGCAGCGGCAGTAAAGCTCGCTACAGCGCTATATCCATCAGTCTCATTACCCACTTTATAGAAATATTCCTGTTCAGGTGTAAGATCCCGAATGACTACGTTAAAAGAATTTATGGGTGTAAATTCATTGGGTCTTTTTGTATTTGAGATAATAATATCTTCTTCTTTTGGCGTAGACATAGTTGCACTTACACTTACACCATCCGTAAGTGTAGGCGAGGTTCCATATACAATTTCCGAATCAGTTACTTTGGGATCGGTAACCCAGTTAAAACTCATCGCAGACTTGCCTGGCTCAGCCCCCCCGGCTAGTCCCATTGTCATTTGCGAAGGAACTCCTGCAGGTGCAGCAGCTGATGCAGTGTTCGGCGTGACAATTCCCGAAATAGTTATAAGCACTGCTAAAATTACAATAGTAATTTTAGACATTGCTTTTTTCACTTGATTCATCCCTAAAAATCTCCTTTTTCATTGCAATTTTTAAATACTCTATAATTATTATGTTCATTTGTTAATTTGGATGCGTTTTTATAATAATAATAAGTAAATACGAAGAAAAATAAATAACTCTCCTAGCTGCCTTCTCATTTCGATGGCTGCTGGAGAGCTATTTTTACAACATATATTTTTCTATCCCTTTACATTCTGACTACCATACTGTCTGTAAACGCAAGTTATTCCCTTATTCCGTATAAACTAACTGCTTTCTGTCAGAGTCCCAGCGCCATGTTAAATCGTCATGTAGCCGTAGACCGCCATACCACTCATTTATTCCCTTCATCTCTACCCAATCCTTTACTCCCGCGGCTACTGTCATCCCTACCTCGGTTAATGCAACTTCGCATTTTTCAAAGGATGCGGTTGTTTTTTTGCGATGATCAGGAAATGTATGAGGGCCCCGTATCTCCAAAAGCGCATGCGGCCGTTCCGACATACAACGCAGTCGATACCAAAATTCCAAATCACCCATACCTAGCACGCTTAAACGGTTCCCGATTTCTTTAAATAGCTCGTGAGGGGTATTCACCCCATGCCGGATCAACTCCAAAGTTGTTTGCTCTACGATTCCCAGTCCATTCTTGGCGGAAGGCAGGCGGGATACGTGCAGTTCAAGTGCCGCGTGGGCGAAAGGCAGTGCCGATGTATCTTGATGCAAAATTTCAACATGCCGTTCTACATCCGGAGAAGTGTATGCCTCCCAGATCCTGCTGCCCGTCTCAAGTTCCTTCTGTCCGATCCTCTGCCACGTACCTGCTAATGCTTCCAACTGCTTTGCTGAAAGTTGGCCCAGTCCTCGAAACAAATCAATACCCGGATAGTCGCCAATACACAATAGATTTAGTTTTGTATGTCCTAGCGTCTGCTTTGAAAACCAATGCAACAAATAGCTTAACATGAGCTGATCAAACAAATCATGTTCGAACCATAATACGATCTCGTTGTATTTGTGGAAGTTCTGCAAAATCTGTTCTTGCGACTTATAATGGGTCACGTAGTCATCTGCCGAAATACCCAACGTTCTCTCCAGATATTCCACTCTTGGCGACCTCTGATGGGGCTCGTCCATTTCAACGAAGACCGGACCTACCGGATACACTTCTCTCCAGACCAGGATATCTCCGCGGATATTTCCCGCCCTTAACTTATCGCCGACAATATCTCCGTTTACGATATGGAGCATCGACAAACCTCCTTCGTATAGAGAAAACCACTCCTGAAACAATGGAGTGGTTTCTTGAATGCTCACGTTAAGACTTCTAAGCTGTCGGTTTTACAATTCCCGGGCTTCCGATTCGGCGACCGTCTTTACTTTCTCCAAAAATTTAATAACGACCTTTTCGTTTGCAAAAATCATAAATAACTTTATGAACCACTTCAAAGCTTTATTCGTTGCCGTATATCTAAACCTTGTTTTATGATGATCTAATCTAAATAGCTCATAGTAAGCTGTAATCTCAAAATAGTTTGCTAACGTAAAACCGATTTTCACTTTCTTTTCATTCGGAGTATTCAAATATTCCAACGTGTGGACATCATACTCTTCCGTTCGTTTGCCTTCTTTGTACTTTTGACGGTAAATGCTCCCGACAAACTCTTCTGTAATCTTGACCGGTTTATTTTCAACCACTTGCGGCATAATCTTCTGCATTTGTTCTAATGAACCGTCAAAGTATGACCATACTTGCTCAATTGGTGCATGGATCTCAATTTCACTAGACCATTGTTTCAACTATACCACCCCTGGTAGGATTCAATCTAAATTACTTTGCTCTCATACGGTTATTCCGTGGATGATGTTCGACTTCTGCAAGACCTAGCTCCTCCATTAATGGCGGGATATACATCCCGAAACGCCCCCGAAACCCCTTCTTTAATCCATACCATCCGCCTACTGGGTTTTCCGGCGAGCGCCCCCATGCTTCAACAGTGCCATCCTTTGCAGGCTTCTGCTCATCTGCACTGCCAAGCTCCACCCAATCACCATGCTGCTTTAACATTGCGTGTAGATCAGCGATACAGCGGTAATCATAATGCAGGACCGTCTTCCCTACCGTACAGACCAAAATCTCCTTGCCGTCCTTTTCATCCTTATACATTTCATATTCCGATGTCTGTGGCGGTGTTTTCAGCTTCCAAGGATATTCTTTTGTCCCATTTACGTCAGACATAGTTAGTAACCTCCGATTTTCCAATCACTCGAATTTACACTATTAACTCTGGAATAAAGGCTTTCGTGATAGGTTTAACCGCGGTTCCTTGCGTAAAACTGAATATGGAGTTGACGAACTTGCTCTGCTAATTCAGGAACAGGTCCATCTATTGGCGTATCCCGAATGACATCTTGAATGGGAAGATTTCGAACGCGCGATGGAGCTACCCCCATTTCACTCAACCATTGTACCAGTTGTTCGGACGAACATACATAAACGATCCGACCTAAACCAACCCAACCGTGAGCCGCCGCACACATAGGGCAATGTTCGCCAGAGGTATATACTGTCGCCTTGCTTCTTTCTTCAGGTGTCAGATTAGAGGCTGCCCATCGCGCCAAAGCAAATTCCGGGTGTTGGGTATGGTCGCCACTTGCAACGTGGTTATGGTCTTCTGCAAGCACTTCTCCCTCGGCGGAAACAAGGACTGAACCAAACGGCTCGTCCCCTTTCTCCAGCGAAATAGCCGCCAATTCAATCGAACGTCGCAGGTGCTTCAAATCCCAATCGCTTATCATAACGGATTCCTCCTCGTCCTTCGAAGATTAATCTTTTTAAAGTCGCGTTTATACAACAACTATAACATTTTTAACTACCCTGATGTTGAGCGCTCCAGTACGAGAATGCGGTCCGCATACCGAATCCCTCAACAACAAAACCTACTCAAAAAAAGTTCGTTCCAGAAACATACTGGAAGAAGAACGATTTCTAAGTAGGTCGCTTACGATGACTTAAGTTAATATGCGATCGGTTTATTCGACCGCCAGCATGAGCTTCTCCAGCTCAAGCGGTTCAACGTACACTCCGTCCTTGAATGCTCTCAT
>NZ_BDQX01000067.1 GCF_003112455.1 Paenibacillus agaridevorans | reverse complement strand
TCGATTCAATCTTGCGATTGTATCGGGCAGTTTCGCTCGTTGTTCAGTTTTCAAAGAACAATCTGTTCTTTCGTTGCCGGCGTCAATCTCTCGCGGCGACAAGAAATAATATATCACGAACGCCTAGTGGATTGCAAGTGTTTTTTTTAATTAATTTAATTTCTACGTTTTAACCGTTCCAAGCGAAGCCCTCTCCTTCATCTATCTCGAACTTTTTTCGTTCCATGGTACAAAAATAAGAGCAAACCGTATCGTCTGCCGATGATTCCGGTCTCCGATAGGCTTGCCCTTATGATGCGCTATTTCAACACTTCTTTAATATGGAACTGTCGCTCGATAACCAGGTTGACAATCTTGCCGTCAATGGACACCCATGGCCGCGTCGGATGGGTACGGTCCGAGAAGACGATCTCGCCGATCCGTTCATCGCTTAGCCTGACGATGGTTCCATTATGGAACTGCGTCACTTTCTCCACGAACGTTCTGACATAGCCAGGATCCAGCTTCCCGAAAGCATCGCTCAATATTTGCTCCAATACAAGGTAGGGAGAGACGGCCTTCTTGTAACCCCTGTTTAGCGTCATCGCATGGAATATATCCGCAATGCTCACGATCTTTGCATAGGGATGAATTTGGCTGGCGTCTATGCCAAGCGGGTAACCCGTGCCGTCTACCTTCTCATGATGCTGAAGCGCCGTCAGCTTGACGCCTTCATTAAGCGCTGCAACGTTCTTTAGCAACTGATAGCCCAGAACGGTATGCCGCTTCATCTCCTCTTGCTCAACGGCCGTCAGCGGGGTAGGCTTGGACAGAATCGATTTATCGATGCGCACATTGCCAATATCCTTTAGAAGACCGGCGAGCGCTACCTGCATCCAATCCTTCTGCGGAAGTCCCCCCCACTGAGCGATCAGATAGGAGGTCATCGCGGAAGTCACGTTATTGTGAAGCAGATAGTCGCGTTCCTGGAATACTCTCGGCGCGAAGGTGAGCACCTTGTACTCCGATATCCGGCCCAGGAGCTTCTCGAGCTGCACTCGAAGATCCATGACAGGCATCCCCTGCCCGGTCACATAGTTGTTGAACAGCCCCCTGAGCACCTCGATCATCTTTTCGTACTCTTGCTGGAAGGGAGTCACCGGCTGCTGTACAGGTTGTGCTGCCTGTGCCGGCTGGGCTTCCGGCGGAATTGCATCGCCGTAGTCGACCATAACGGTATTCACCAAGAAGGCTTGCAGAATATCCATTTCCTTCGTTGTAATAATTCTCCCTTTGTGAAACAATATGCCGCCGAGCGGGGTGAGAACATCCTCCCCGATCTTATCGCCCATCTTAAGCTGCGCAACCGCTACTGCGACCATCCTATTCCCCTCCCCCGCGAACAAAGCGCAGGATCAATGTTTAACAAATCCGATTGCCGCTGCTTCCTTATTCGGATTCCGTGCCTTCTACGTCCTGTTCGTCCTCGGACGAAGCCACTTCTTCTTCGCTCCGCGCAACGCGAGTGACAGTCGCAACCGTATCGTCTTCGCGCGTATTAATCAACTTGACGCCTTGCGTATTCCGTCCCATCGTGGAGATTCCTTCCATGCTGGTTCGGATCATCGTGCCTAGCGCCGTCATGATCATGAGATCCTCGTCGTTCTCCACAACCTTAAGCGATACGATCGGCCCGTTCTTATCCGTAACGTTGAGCGTTTTGATCCCCTTGCCGCCACGGTTCTGAATACGGTACTCTCCAACCGGCGTACGCTTGCCGTAGCCCTTGGATGTAACAATAAGCACATCCTTATCCAGAACGACAACATCCATATCAATCACCGTATCGTCAGCGTCCAGGCCAATGCCCTTAACGCCGGTAGCCGACCGTCCCATGGACCGAACGTCTTCTTCGGAGAACCGGATCGACATGCCTTGGGCGGTACCCATAATGATCTCCTGGTTGCCGTCTGTCAGCTTAACGCCGATCAAGTCGTCATCTTCGCGCAGGGAGATCGCGATTAGACCCACTTTGCGGATATTAATATAATCGTCAAGCGGCGTCTTCTTGACCACGCCTTGTCTCGTCGCGAAGAACAGATAATGATCCGCATCGAACGCTTGAACCGGGATAACCGCGTTAACCGTCTCGCCCTGCTCGATCTGAATCAGGTTGATAATCGGCGTTCCCCGCGCTGTACGGCTGAGATCCGGAATTTCATAGGCTTTGAGCTTGTACACTTTGCCTTTGTTCGTGAAGAACAACAGGAAGTGATGCGTATTCGATACGAAGAGATGCTCGACAAAGTCATGCTCCTTCGTATCCATGCCTACAACGCCCTTGCCCCCACGCTTCTGGCTGCGATACGTCGTCACCGGGAGACGCTTGATGTAGCCGGAGTGCGTAATGGAGATGATTACGTCTTCGCGAGGAATGAGGTCCTCATCCAGAATCTCTTCGTCGCTGGCCGTGATCTCCGTGCGGCGTTCGTCTCCGAACCGCTCCTTGATCTCATTAAGCTCTGTGCTGATGATATCGAGCACAAGCTGCTCGTCCGCAAGAATAGCCTTGTACTCGGCAATCTTGGCCAAGAGCTCGGCATATTCCGCCTCGATCTTGTCCCGCTCCAATCCGGTCAGACGCTGCAGGCGCATATCCAGAATCGCTTGCGCTTGCTCGTGGCTGAGGGAGAAACGGGTAATCAAACCTTCGCGCGCTTCTTCCGTCGTACGCGATCCGCGAATAAGCGCGATGACCTCGTCGAGGTTGTCGAGCGCGATCCGCAAGCCTTCCAGAATATGCGCGCGCGCCTCGGCCTTCTTGAGGTCGTATTCTGTACGGCGTCTTATGACTTCGATCTGATGCTGCAAATAATGATACAGCATGTCGCGCAAATTCAGCGTCTTTGGCTCGCCATTGACGAGCGCAAGCATGTTAATGCCGAAGTTCGACTGCAATTGCGTATGCTTGTACAAATTGTTTAGCACGACGCTCGGATTGACGTCGCGGCGAAGCTCGATGACGACCCGCATGCCGTTACGGTCGGATTCGTCGCGCAGATCGGTAATGCCTTCGATCTTCTTCTCTCGCACCAGCTCCGCGATCTTCTCGACCAGTCTCGCCTTAATGACCTGGTAAGGCAGCTCGTGAACAATAATACGCGCTTTGCCGTTGTTCTCCTCAATCGTCGCGCGGGCGCGCATCGTCACCGAACCGCGGCCCGTCAGATAAGCCTGACGAATACCCGATAGTCCCATGACATAAGCGGCCGTCGGGAAGTCCGGTCCTTTGACATATTCCATCAGCTCTAGCGACGTAATGTCCGGATTGCGGATAAGCGCCTGAGCGCCATCAATAACCTCATTCAGGTTATGCGGCGGTATATTCGTCGCCATGCCTACGGCGATGCCCGTTACCCCGTTTACCAACAGGTTCGGGAATCGGGAAGGCAGTACGACGGGCTCATGTTCTTCGCCATCATAGTTAGGAGCGAAGTCGATCGTTTCTTTGTTAATATCGCGAAGCAGCTCCATTGCCATCTTGGACAGACGGGCTTCCGTATAACGCATAGCCGCCGCCATATCGCCGTCGATGGAACCGAAGTTGCCGTGCCCGTCTACGAGCATATAACGCATGGAGAAGTCCTGCGCCATCCGAACCATGGATTCGTAGACCGCCGAATCGCCGTGCGGATGGTACTTGCCGATGACTTCCCCTACAATTCTCGCCGATTTCTTATGCGGCTTGTCCGGAGACATGCCGAGCTCCGACATTGCGAACAGAATACGGCGATGCACCGGCTTAAGCCCGTCGCGCACATCCGGCAACGCACGGCTCACGATAATACTCATCGCGTAATCCATGAAGGAGTCGCGCATCTCCGTACCGATATCGCGGTCTGTCACTGACATTCTTTGTTCTTCCGCCATGCTTTACCTCCCTGACGTCATCTATCTGGTGGATCGTCAACCATTCCTAGTTCTATCTTTAACATTTAATTCTTGCATAAACCTGTTGTGCCGTTATGGCAGCACCGCTCGGGATGCTCCATTTGGCGGAATCGCTTGTTCGTACCCAGTGGTAAAAATAGGCCATTTCGCAAGCTCCGAACGCGAAAAATGGTCATAAATTAAATAGACCCAACTTTTATTATACCATTCATTCCATAGTCTGTCTTGTCCCGGAGCCGGGTGATAAAAGAAAAAGATGTCGCTTATTCGGCGCCGTTTCACCGCTTCGAGAACTCCGGCATCCTACAGGAACTATCCCATAGAAAGAGGTGGATCCCCTGGCTATCCAACGTGTCAGAAGCAAGTGGGCAAAAACAAAAGTGCTCCTGCGCTCTGCCGAAATGCACAGCTACATCCCGCAAACGAAGCGGTTCAGCCGCGAAACGCTGCATCGCATGCTGCAAGAGTACGAGATGGTCTATGTGAAGCCCGTCAGCGGCACATACGGCAACGGAGTCATCCGCGTAGAGCGTACAGGAGAGCAAGGAAGCGGCTATCGCTTCCAGCACGGGACGACGGTACGTTCCGCTGCCATCTTCGATGCTTTGTTCGAAGCATTAAGTGCTTATGTTAGCCGCAAAGGTTACATCGTGCAGAAGGGCATCCATCTGCTCAAGCATCGGGGCCGCCGCTTCGACTTGCGCGTCATGGTCCAGAAAAATTTAAGGAATCAATGGGAAACCACCGGCATTATCGGAAAATTGGGCAACCCCCGAAAAATCGTAACCAACTACAATAACGGTGGGACGATTTGGTCTTTTGAGACATTGCTGTCCTCTCATCTGTCCGCCTCCGAGATGAGTGCGCTCCATGCAAAGCTTAAGAGGCTTGGCGTCAAGATCGGCAGTCAGTTGCAAACGGCCTATCCCGGTCTCAAGGAGCTTGGCGTCGATGTCGCCATCGATACAAAGTTCCACCCTTGGGTGCTGGAAGTGAACACGAAGCCTCATCCCTATATTTTCAACAAGCTGGCCGACAAGTCGATGCACCGCAAAGTAACCCGATATGCAGCAGCCTATGGAGGCATCAAACGCAAAAAGCATTAACTTCCCCGTACAGTCCTTGAGAAGAAAAGCAGCCCCCGTCATGGGTGGCTGCTTCCGCTTAGATATCCAGATTTGCGTATCTGGCATACTTCTGAATGAATTCGCGCCGGGGCTCGACGTTGTCGCCCATCAGCGTATCGAAGATCGTATCTGCTTCGATCGCGTCCTGGATCGACACCTGGAGCATAGAACGGCTCTCGGGATCCATCGTCGTCTCCCACAGCTGGGTGGCGTCCATCTCTCCGAGACCTTTGTAGCGCTGGATATTTACCTTTACGCCTTCTCCGAACTCTGCGAGGATCACGTCGCGTTCCTTCTCCGTCAATGCGTAGCGGACAACCTTGTTGCGCTCGATCTTAAAGAGCGGCGGCTGCGCGATGTAGACAAAGCCCGCTTCGATAATTTCCCGCATGTAGCGGTAGAAAAACGTCAGCAGCAGCGTACGAATATGCGCGCCGTCGACGTCGGCGTCAGTCATGATAATGATTTTGTGGTAACGGGCCTTCGAAATTTCGAAGTCGTCGCTGATGCCCGTGCCTAATGCCGTAATGATCGCACGAATCTCGGCATTGCCGAGAATGCGGTCCAGGCGGGCTTTCTCTACGTTCAGGATTTTGCCCCTGAGCGGAAGTATCGCTTGGAAATGGCGATCGCGCCCTTGCTTGGCTGATCCGCCCGCGGAGTCTCCTTCGACGATATACAGCTCGCTGATTGCCGCGTCCTTGGAGGAGCAGTCGGCCAGCTTGCCCGGGAGCGATCCAACCTCGAGCGCGCTCTTACGACGCGTCAGTTCGCGTGCCTTGCGCGCCGCTTCGCGTGCGCGTGCGGCTTGAAGGCCTTTCTCCACGATGCGACGGGATACGCCAGGATTCTCTTCGAGGAACTCTTGGAACTTCTCGGCGAAGAACGACTCTACAATGCCCCGTACCTCGCTGTTGCCCAGCTTCGTCTTTGTCTGTCCCTCGAATTGCGGTTCGGGAATCTTAACGGAGATGATCGCGGTGAGTCCCTCCCGCACGTCGTCGCCCGAGAAGTTGGAATCGTTGTCCTTGATGAGATTCGTCTTGCGCGCGTAATCGTTGATGATCCTCGTCAGCGCGCTCTTGAAGCCGGATTCATGCGTACCGCCCTCATGCGTATTGATGTTGTTGGCGAAGGAGTAGATGTTCTCCGTGTAGCTGTCGTTATACTGCAGCGCGACTTCGACCTGGATATGGTCCTTCGAGCCCTCAACATAGATTGGAGTCTCATGCAGCGCCTCGCGGTTCCGGTTAAGAAACAGCACGAACTCGTTCAGACCGCCATCGTATTTAAACGAATTGGACACGTCCGTACGCTCGTCCGTCAGCGTAATCTCGATGCCCTTGTTCAGAAACGCCAGCTCGCGAATACGGGACTGGAGCGTCTCGTAGTCGAATACCGTCGTCTCCGTAAAAATCTCTGGATCAGGCAGGAAGGTTACCTTCGTGCCCGTCTCCTTGGATTCGCCCACGACTTTGATATCATATTGGGGAATTCCCCGGCGGTATTCCTGCTGATAGAGTTTGCCATGGAGTTTAACCTGCACGATGACAGACTCCGACAGGGCATTGACGACCGACACGCCTACGCCGTGCAGACCGCCGGATACTTTATATCCCTCGCCGCCGAACTTGCCGCCGGCATGAAGAACGGTCATGACAACCTCGAGCGTCGACTTCTGCAGCTTCGTGTTCATCCCGACCGGGATTCCGCGTCCGTTGTCGATAACGGTAATGCTGTTGTTTTCGTGCACGATCACGTCGATCTTGTCGCAATAGCCGGCCAGCGCTTCGTCGATACTGTTGTCGACTACCTCCCATACGAGATGGTGAAGACCCTTTCCGCTGGTGGAGCCGATATACATCCCCGGACGTTTGCGGACGGCCTCCAACCCTTCAAGAACCTGTATCTGACTCTCGTCATACGTGTTCTGTTCCAAAGTCATGCAAGCTCACTGCTCCTCTCGACTGCTCTTCCTATTGCTTATCCATTCGCCGCGAAATGATGGGCCCGTTTCTTGAGCGTTGAGGATGATATGGGCGAATAGTAGATTTTCTTCTTTGTGACGACGATAGACTTCGGCTCTTCTTCGCCGATCGTCTCCACGTCCTTGCGCTTATGGGCTCCCGCGACGAATTGCTTGGACAGCTTGGAGGACTGCTCAATGGATATATCAAAGATGGCGACCAGCTCTACGGCCCTGATAATCTTTTCTCCGCCCAGATGGATGTACATGTCTCCTCCAGCCCCCTATTCATCTCGTTATACGGTGACTCTGCCTTCTCGCACATAATAGATACCGGCATCGTGGAGCTTGCTCGTGTTGACGCTCTCCAGGCCGGTCGTTGTAATAAAGGTCTGAACCTTGCTTTGAAAAGTTTCGATGAGCTGCGTCTGACGGTTCTGATCCAGCTCCGACAGAACATCATCGAGCAAGAGCAGCGGATATTCCCCGATCTCCTCATGAATCAGCTCGATCTCGGCAAGCTTCAGCGACAGAGCAGTAGTGCGCTGCTGCCCTTGCGAGCCGAATATCTGCGCTTCCTTGCCATTGATGAAGAAGGCCAAATCGTCGCGATGAGGTCCGGCAAGCGTGACCCCTCTCCGAATCTCCTGATCTTTCACTTGTGATAACTTTAACATAAATTGATCAAATAAAACAGGTTCATCTTGTGTCGTGTCCACATCGAAGGAGGGTCGATACTCAATCGTCAGCTTCTCCGAACCGTTCGTAATGCCGGCATGAATCTGTTCCGCGAAGATTTGCAATTTATGTATAAAGTATTTCCTTTTTTTCATAATTTTAACACCGAGCTCGGCAAGCTGCATATTCCATACTTCCATCATCGTCGCGTTAACAGTCCCCGGACCTGCGCTTTTCAGGTAGTTGTTTCGCTGCTGAAGCACCTTGCCGTATTGCTGAAGCGTATATAGATAGCCGGGCTGCACCTGCCCGATCTCCATGTCCAGAAATCGGCGGCGCACGCCCGGCGTGCCCTTGACTATCTCGAGATCCTCCGGCGCGAACATGACGACGTTAACGGAACCGATGAAATCGCTCAGCTTGCGCTGCTCCAGCCCGTTGATCTTAGCCTTCTTGCCCTGCGAGGAGAACAGCAAATCGAGGGTGATGTTGCCGTACCGCTTATCCACCGCCCCCGATATTCTCGCGGAATCGCCTTGCCAACCGATCAGTTCTTTGTCCTTGGACGTGCGATGCGACTTCGACAGCGCCAGCACAAAGATGGCTTCCAGCAGATTCGTTTTGCCTTGGGCGTTTGGACCCAAAAAGACGTTAACCTTGTTCGGAGTTGCAAGATCGAGGCCGGCATAATTCCGGTAATTGCTCAATTCGATATTCGTCAGAAACACGTTTCGTTCCTCCCGGTGCTTCGCCTATTCACGCGTGACGACAAACATGCCGTGCCCTTCGACTTCCACTTTGTCGCCAGCGTAAAGCTTGCGGCCCCGGCGGTTGTCGGCCTCCCCGTTAATGTGGATAACCGTCTCCTGCAAAAAAAATTTAGCTTGTCCACCTGTGGATATGCAATCCGCCAGCTTCAAAAACTTCCCTAATTCGATATATTCCGTCCGAATGGATACTTCTTTCATTCCTTCATCACCCTTTCAGCTTGCTTGGCTCAACCTGTCGTACGGTAAGGCAGAATGACGTACATGCTGTATGGGTGGTCCATCGGCTTTACGATAATGGGGCGCATAGCGCCGGAAAAACCGATGAACAGCTGTTCGCTGTCGATAACTTTGAGCACGTCTAGCATATATTTGGAGTTGAACGCAATCCGCAGCGGTTCGCCTGTCAGCTGCTTTACCTCTAGCTGCTCCGTTACGCGGCCAAGCTCCGTTGAGCTGGACGAAATCTCAATCGTACCGTCATCTAGTGTCGCGAGCCTGACGATGTTCGTCTTTTCTTCACGCGACATGAGGTAGGCGCGATCGATTGCGTCCATCACATTTTTGGTGTCGAGCACAAGTTCTGTCTCGAATACTTGCGGAATAATCTTGGATGTATCCGGGTAAGTGCCGTCAAGAATACGCGTATAGAACAGAATATTGTCGACCTTGAATAATACCTGGTTGTCCGCAACGACGACATCGACCAGCGTATTCTGATCCGGAATAAGACGGGACAATTCGTTGAGCGTCTTGGCGGAAATAACGATATTGCTGAAGTTCAGCTCGGAATCGACTTTTGTCGTACGGCTGGCGAGACGATGCCGGTCCGTGGCAATGAACTTGAGCATGCTGTCGTGAAGATTCCAGAGCACGCCGGTCAGGATAGGCGTTTGTTCGCTTGTCGAAGCGGCGAGAATCGTCTGGCGGATCATCGATTTGATCAAGTCTCCGGGAATTTGAAGAATGTCGTTCTGTTCGATCGACGGCAGAACAGGGAACTCTTCCGGATCCAGGCCGACCATTTGAATTTCCGAGGAACCGGAGCGAATAATCGTTTGGAAACCGCTTCTTACCTCAATCATAACTTGGTCGGAAGGGAGCTTTTTTACGATTTCAACGAAAAACTTGGCAGGAAGGACAACGCTTCCCGGTTTGTCGATTTGCGCGATAATTTTATCTCCTTGTTCTACGGAGATAAAGCTCTGAATAGATATATCTGTATCGCTGGCAGTCAGCGTTACGAATTGATGGTTTACATCGAACTTGATGCCACCGAGGATCGGAATGGCGGGACGGGCCGAGACGGCTTTGGCGACTTGTTGAATCGCGTCGTTTAGTTCGTTTTTGGAAATCGTGAGTTTCATTTGTTCACCCGTTTCTACAAGATTTGAGGGATTCAGCCCCGAAACGACGAAGTCGTTGAAAAGGTAGTTCAAAAAGTCCGCTTCCCATCACGAAGCATCTCAAGCAGCTTATTCGACATCGAATCTTGAATTCAGGCGAAACTTCCGTTGCTCACGTAGCTTCCACTACGCTCCGCTACTCAGTTTCTACCTTCTTTCAATCTTCTTGGTGTTGAAAACCGAACTTTTTGAACTTGCATTTGTATAGGTATTATTTTAAAGATTTTTTAGTAGTCGTAGTAGTAGGGGCCCTGAATATGTGGATAACCCCATTTAAAGCGGATAAAGCAAGCCTATCCACATGTGCATAGCTTGTGCATAGGCTTGCTCTGTTGTTCACATTTGATTTTTGACTTTTTCCGTCAAATTCTGAATGATCTTGTACAGCTCCTGATCGATCTTAAGCTGCCTTGTTATTTTCTCGTGGGCATGAATGACTGTCGTGTGGTCACGGCCGCCGAACGCTTCGCCGATCTTCGGAAGCGAGTAATCCGTAAGCTCCCGCGAGAGATACATCGCGATTTGTCTCGGATAGGCGACGGCTTTCGTCCGTTTTCGCGCTTTGAACTCCTCCAGGCGCAGCCCGTAAAATTCGCCAACTTTCGTCTGTATATCCTGGATCGTAATCATGCGCGGCCGGCTCGACGGAATAATATCCTTAAGCGCCTCTGCAGCCAGATGCGATGTAATATCGGCATTGATCAGCGACGAATAGGCGACGACCCGGATCAGCGCGCCTTCCAGCTCGCGGATGTTCGTATCGATCTGGTTGGCGATATAGTTCATGGCTTCGTTGGGAATATCGAGATTTTCGGCTTTTGCCTTCTTTCGAAGAATAGCAATCCGCGTCTCGAGATCCGGCGGCTGGATATCGGTGATAAGTCCCCACTCGAATCGGGAGCGCAGCCGGTCTTCTAGAGTTGGTATTTCTTTCGGCGGACGGTCACTGGAGATGACGATCTGCTTGCGTTCTTCGTGCAGCGCGTTAAACGTATGGAAAAATTCCTCTTGCGTCTGCTCCTTGCCGGCCAAAAATTGAATATCGTCAATAAGCAGCACGTCGATATTGCGGTACTTCGTCCTGAAGCTCTCGCCCTGGCTGTCCCGGATGGCATTAATGAATTCATTCGTGAATTTCTCGGAAGAAATATAAAGAACCCGCGTATTGGGGTTGTGATCCATAATGTAGTGCCCGATGGCGTGCATCAAGTGAGTCTTGCCTAGTCCAACGCCCCCATAGAGGAACAGTGGATTATAGGCTTTGGCCGGAGCTTCGGCGACTGCTAGCGAAGCCGCATGGGCGAACCGGTTGTTGGCACCGATGACGAATGTATCGAACGTATACTTGGGGTTAAGCATATGAGTGTGCGGCTCGTCGGACGAGACAGGAGGCTGCACGTTTTTGGGAGGGAACACGATGCTATGCTCGGCGGCGGTTTTCGGTTCCTCGATGGAGAAGCGCACATCGATCTGTCTGCCGAGGAATTCGTACAGTGTTGTTCGAATCAGCTTCGTATATCGGCCTTCCAGCCATTCGGCGGCAAACGTGGTCGGCGCCGTTACTTCAAGTATGGAATCATCGACGAAGGAAGCCTTGGTTGCCTTGAACCAGGTGTCAAAGCTCGGCTTGCTCAGCTTCGTCTGAATGATGGACAATACTTGTTGCCATAAATCGTAGGTATGGCTGTCCACAGACTGTCACTCCTTATCTTCTGTCGCCCAGAGGCGGGCCCGCGCGGAAACTTGTCGAATACCTATCTGCATGCACGAAATATCCACATTATGACGGATATTTAAGATGTGAGTTATAAATAGGGGATAATGTTGTTCACAATGTTATCCACAGGCTGTTAATAAGATGGTGTGGAATAGTTGCTCATCCACAACGAAAACATATCTATCATAGCAAAAGATGCCTTGTATTTCAACGAATTGCCGGATATTATCCACATACTCAAGAGCTTGTGTATAAAAGTTATCGACAACACAAGATATTGTTAATATCATGTTACCATTTCGACAAAGTTCGATTTTGGCCCAAAAAATTGTCCACATGTTATTAGTTTTCGTCGAACCATTGTCGTTCATTCATTTATCCACAGGCATTAGCCGAAAAAAATGGCAGTCGTCGGCGCAGGGGCAAACATTGACTTTTTGCCCTCCGCGTGGTTTAATTATAAAAGTGTATTTTTGTCTTGGACGGGCGCGTATCGTCCGATGTATGGATCCACACGTAATATAGGAGGTGCAATATAAATGAGACCTACATTTAAACCAAATGTAAGCAAACGTGCTAAAGTGCATGGCTTCCGCAAGCGGATGAGCACAAAGAACGGTCGTAAAGTTTTGGCGGCTCGTCGTCAAAAGGGAAGAAAAGTACTGAGCGCGTAAGCAGAAGACCACCGGACGTGGTCTTTTTTTTTGCTCAGTTTCGGACAGACTTGACATATAGTGCGAGTTCAAAAAGTTCGGTTCTCAGTATCGAGAAGATGGAAGGCAACTAGAAACTGAGGAGCGGAGCGTAGCAGAGCTACGTGAGCACCGGAAGGTTCGGTT
>NZ_BDQX01000066.1 GCF_003112455.1 Paenibacillus agaridevorans | reverse complement strand
CGCTCTACCAAGGGGTAGAAGAGGTGTGGATAGGGGTGGATCATGATGCTGACATAAGCGATGCCCCTGCCTATGCAAGCAGTAAACCCGTCATTATATATGGAACTTCGATTACGCAAGGGGGATGCG
>NZ_BDQX01000065.1 GCF_003112455.1 Paenibacillus agaridevorans | reverse complement strand
GGTATACAAACAGAAGAGGTGTGGAGCGTTATGGAAATTTCCTTATCGGCCATGGAGTGGCAGGTAAAAGGGTTTTGGCCTTGGGTGCCGATGCTGCGAAACAGTGCGGAAACCGGCATGGAGCTCATGGGAGTAAC
>NZ_BDQX01000064.1 GCF_003112455.1 Paenibacillus agaridevorans | reverse complement strand
AGTGGAAGCTACGTGAGCACCGGAAGTTTCGCTTGCGTTCCATATTCGATGTCGAGTACGCTTCCTGGCATACTTCGTGATCAAAAGCGAACTTTTTGAACAACCTCTATATCGAAGAGAGGAAGGAGATGGTCATGACAAATCTCGGGAGTATAGCGGGGATGACGGCGCACTTCAAGCAAGGAGCCGGACTCTATCGCGGGGTTTTCGTCGTGCTTGGATACGACAGGTCGCAAGACAGTTTCATAGCAGGGTTGTTGCAAGGGAATGGAGAATGGACGGCAGTCGGTTCCTTCCGGGAAGGGATGAAGCCGGAGGAGAGGGAGACGCTCGCCAAAACGATTCTGGACAATCGGGGGGAGGATGGCGGTTTGCTTTCGCTGGTCCGGACCAAGCCGGGGATTTGCGTGGAGCTCGGTTTCGGCGGACTTGCAGACAACGATAATGGCGGGAAGGGTCTTGAATCGGCGGTCGTTCATCTTGTTCATCCCGCTTTTTGTTCCTTCCGATTTGGAGAGAAGGCGGACACTTGCTCCTGGAGCAAGCTGATCGTGGACAATGCGGACCTGCTCCCCAAGGCGGGATTGACGCACCCGGACAAACCATTGTGGGCTTCCGCTGGCATCACCAAGGAGGACTATGCGGCTTATCTCATCCGGATCGCCCCCCGGCTGCTGCCGTTTTTGCAGAATAGAGTATTGACATCGATTCGGTATCCGCACGGCGTGCCGGGGGAGTTGTTTTATCAAAAAAACTGTCCCACATACGCACCGCCTTTTGTCCGTACCTCGGAATCCGCAGGGATTAACTACATCGTCTGCGACGACCTGTCGACGCTGGTCTGGCTTGGCAATCAGGCGGTTATCGAGCTCCATGTCCCGTTCCAGCGCATTGGCGAAGCGAATCCGCTCGAGATTGTGCTGGATCTCGATCCGCCAAGCCGCAAGGAGTTTGCGCTCGCGGTGCGCGCGGCCATCGAAATTCGCCAGGTGCTTGACCGGTTCGGCATAACAGGTTATCCCAAAGTATCCGGAGGGAAAGGGATCCAGATCCACATTCCGCTTGGCCCGGAAAACACGCTGACGTACGACGACACAAGAGTGTTCACGTCATTCGTCGCGGAATATTTGGTACAGAAGTTTCCTGCGCTGTTCACGATCGAGCGGCTAAAGAAGAAGCGGGGCGGCCGCCTTTATGTCGACTATATTCAGCATGCGCCCGGCAAAACAATCATAGCCCCCTATTCCGCCAGAGGCACGGAAGCGGCCACGGTGGCGGCTCCCTTGGAGTGGGACGAGGTGAATGATGGCCTCGCGCCGGAGCAATTTACGATTCCGTCGGTGTTGGAGCGGCTTCATGCAAGGCCTTGTCCGATGCGGAATTATGGGGTCCAATCCAACTCTGTCCTTGGCATTGTCATTGCGCAACTGAAAGCGGGAACGACCCGCTTGTGATCAAGGCTAAAGCAAAGCCGTCCACCTTAGCGGAAGGACGGCTTCTTAAGCGAGCGCTTGCTCGCGGACTCCAGCAGCGCCGGATCGAATTCGCCCAGCCCTACCTGATGAGCGAGCAGCTGCTGACGCTGGATGCCCGGCCTTGCAAAGCGCAAGTAACCCCGGATCTGCTGGTTCTGGACCATGAACCCTCTAAAGATATCGGTAAATCGGTTGGAAACCGCGGACCGGACCGCCAGACAAGCCTGGGGCAACAGGAATAAGATTCCTGCAAGCCAGGGATACTAGGACCGGATCTGTATTTTTTGGCACAAATGCAGCGAGACTGGCTCTGTCCTTGTTTAATAATAAAGCAATAAGGTGAATAGATAGGGATTAAGCTCGTCTATTCGGAGGTGTGCTAGCTATGAGATATGTTCATGCTATTGGTCTGGTACTCGTGCTTGTGATGAATGTCTTGGCGCAAAGGCTGCCGCTAGGAGGCCGAACGACGGGGGAGCTGTCGGCGAAGTACCCCTCGCTCGTTACGCCGGCCGGTTACGCCTTCTCCATCTGGCTGCTCATCTACGCGTTTCTGATCGGATTCGTTATTTATTCCTTCACGCATGCCGGCAGGAACAGTAAAGCCGTGAAAGCGGTCGGTTTTTATTTCCCTCTCAGCTGCGTGTTTAATGCAGGCTGGCTTCTTGCTTGGCATTATGAATATGTATACGAAAGCGTATTCGTCATGCTTGCGCTGCTTCTTACGATAATCGCGATTTATACCCGCGTCAGGGCGGCAGGCGAAACGTACGTGTCGATGGGGGAGCGATGGTTCGTCCGCGTGCCGTTTAGCCTGTATCTGGGGTGGATCTGTGTCGCAACCATCGTCAACATCTCCTCGGCGCTGCATGCAAGTCAATGGGACGGATTCGGACTGTCGGAGACTTTGTGGGCACCAATCGTGCTTGCAGTCGGCGCCGTGATTGCGCTCGCTATCGCTTTTACCAGAAGGGATGCGGTCGTGCCGCTTGTCTTCGTCTGGGCTTATGTTGCCATCTGTATGAAGCAACAAGATCATCCGGGTGTCGTCTACACGGCTGCTGTCCTGGCTGTAGTCCTCGCGGCAGCAGCGGTTCTCGCTTTCCTTCGCAGCATGCGAACGGCAAGCTAATGGAGTACCCTCGAACGTTCTCCGATGAATTCCGTCTCAGAGAGCCCTGATGTTCGGGGTCTTTTTTTCGTTGAGCGGAAGTACAAATCTAAGTGGGGTTATAAGGGCGTTCGTACAACCGCAGAGGCTGGGGGCGAGCGTATGATACAGAAGCAGAGGCCATAGCCATAGAAAGGAAGAAGCCGAAATTGCTTCCACGGTGATCCTTATGAAGAAAAAACATTACGCGTTGCTTCACGAGACCGTGTTTCGTAATAGGACCGACAGGGATATGACGCTGGACGAGGTATTTCTGCGGATTGTGGGCTTTATGAAAAGCGATGCGCGTTCTTCGTACCAGCTGGTGATCGGCACGGACGCGCAGGTACATGCCGGCCATACCAAGTTTATTACGTCGATCGTTATTTTTCGGCCGGGTCGGGGGGCGTGGTTCTGTTATCGGCAGGTCATTTTGCCTCGCGAGATCTATTCCATTCAAGAAAAGTTGACGCTGGAGACGACGTTTAGCCAGGAGATCGCGGCGTTCTTCGACGCGGCCAAACTCTCGGAGCTCGAGGATATTCTGCTGCCGCATGTTTATCAAGGCGCCGAGCTCAGCATGTACATCGACATCGACGCGGGCACGGACGAGAGGCGCAACCAGACTGCGGCTTTCGTGTCCGAAATGGTGGGGAGGGTCGAAGCAATGGGCGTATCGGCCCGCGTAAAGCCGGAGGCCATCGTCGCGTCGTCTGTCTCAAACCGCTTCACGAAGACGCCACATCGCGGCACTTGCGTCAACCAGTCGAGTTAAGCTCGATGGTGGATGGCCGGATGCCCTGCGGATGAGGTCGCCCGCCGGGTGGAGTCGGACAAGCTTGTTACCTGGAGTAGCTGGCGATGTGGGAGCTGAGCCGCATGGGGGCAAATTCGGGCGAATGTAGCTGAAAAATCGACTACAATGCGCCGCGTGTGGGCCGTTCCGGGCAAATGTAGCTGAAAAATCTGCTTGTTTAGTTGTTCCCGTTTTGCTTGCTGGAGCTGTTAATCTAGTTGGTGGGGAAAAGCGGGAAATGAAGAGAAATGCTTAATTACTCATATCTAGCAAAAGGAGGCGGCTTTTGTCCGCCTCCTCTTGCTCTATAACTGCTCTCCCCAGGTGAGGATGAAGCTATGGGTAGAGGTGGATGAGCTTTGACTTGGCCAGTGTAAGTGCCCCGTACAAGCCCTCCATATCGCCAAAGCTATTTTTTTCAATGCTCAGTACAACATTGGCAAACCGGTTAGCGCGTAATTGAATCGTTCGTTTTAGCTCTTCAAACACAAGGGGCAGTGTTTCGAAAAGCCTGCCGCCCAAATAAATGTGTTGTGGATTAATCAGATTCACGACATTACTCAGTGCAATGCCAATTGCGTTGCCAGCCTCGATGCAAGCGGTCATGGCCGCTTTGTTGTTCTGTTGATAAGCGTCCTCGAGCGATATGCCGGAATTGTCCAGTGCTGCGAATTTTTCTTCAATCATCTGATACGTCCCGAACATTTCCAGGCAACCATAGTTGCCGCACAGGCATTGTCTGCCAGTCTCATCTACCGTCACATGCCCTAGCAGCCCTCCCACATTACTGGCTCCGTAAACGAGCTGCTTACTTAACATCAGCCCCGCGACAATTCCTTTTCCGATATTTACGACAATGAAGTTATCTACGTGTTTTCCTTTTCCGATGAGCCTTTCTGCCAGTGCCATGGTCCGTCCGCCCTCTTCGAGAAAGACGGGGCAATGAAAAGCGTTTTGCAGCACGGAGACAACAGGGAGATTATCCCAATCGGCGAGATTGGGGATATTCAAAATATGAGTTTCCTCCATGTTAATGATGCCAGTAACGCCTACGCCGATTGCATCAATAGTATGGGCTGCGATGCCATGCTCCTGCAAAAAAACGTTGATGTGGTCGGTCAATGCAGCCAGCTTGTCAGGCACATTGATGAATTCATGCATCGGGGTAATCGATTGATGGAAAATATTCAGCTTATTATCGGATATGGCAAAACGAATCCAGTAGCCGCCAATGTCAATACCAAGGAAACGAAAGCGGTCGGCATTGGCATAGAGCAGTACTTCCTTGCGGCCAGCGCGCCCCGCGCTATCGGTTTCTTTGCCCTCGAGAATATATTTCTGATCAATTAATTCCCTTGTAATATTGGTAACTGCAGGCTGTGAAAGCCCGGAGTGTAAGGCAAGCTGTTTACGAGATATTTCGCCGTACAGATCAATTAATTTCAAGATCGACAGCTGAGTTTCGGAAAGATTCATAACGCGTACTCCTTAAATGAATTGATTAATTAAATTAAGTATACATGTTGTGCTTTGTAATTCCAACATGGATGGCATTATATTTTTTTGGGAGAAAGGGTTTACATCAAACAAGAACGTTTGTATAATTGAATTATTAAATGAATCAATTAACACGCCTTTATGGGGTGTGAAACCAACATTCTTAATTAGGTGGTTGTTTTAAGGGGGAGATTAAAATTATTCAATTAATCAATTAAAAGTATAAATTGCATTCAATTCGATTCAGGAAAGTGAGGAGCAACATGCAAAGGCATACCATAGAATTAAAAGATTGGCGATTCCAGATTGATCATGATGAGATAGGGGAATCGAAAGGCTGGTTTAATTCCGATTATGATCGGTCAGGGTGGACAGTGGCAGAGGTTCCGCGGGCTTGGGATTTCTACGGAGAACACTTTCGGGGATACGAAGGGGTTGGCTGGTTTGCAGCAGAGATCGAGTCGGAATACATACACCTCGAGCTTTTACAGAAAATTGTGTTTGACAGTGTAAGCGGTTATTCGAAGGTTTGGATCAATGGATCTTATCTGGGGGACAATTTAGGTCCCTATCTGCCGTTTGAATTCGATCTTTCTCCATTCATGCAAAAGGACGGCTCGAATGTCATTGTATTACGTACCGATAACCGCCACAAAGAGGAATGGCTTCCGGGCGGACCTATCGTGGAATGGGTGCAATACGGCGGTATCTTGCAGAAAGTAACCCTTCAATCCAGCAGCAAGCAGTATCTCTCATCGGTCCGTGTACATACGGAGCAGTTGACGGATGAAAAAGCAATTCTTCTGTGCGAGACCGAAATCAGGAATCAAAGCGGCCTTCATTTGGAAGGTAAGCTGCAGATAAATCTCCCTATAGAGGATCGGAGCCTTTCATCCGAGCATGCTGTTTCATGCAAGCCTAATGACAGTATTCGTATACGTTTTGAGCTTGAAGTCCAGGGGGCCGAGCAATGGAGCCTGGAGAATCCTGCCTTATATACGTTAAATGCCATCCTCAAGGATATGCATGAGTCAGTCATCGATGAACGCTGCCAAAGATTTGGTATTCGGACGATTCAAACCTCTGGGAACCAAGTTCTATTAAACGGCAAGCCGATTATGCTCAAAGGCTTTAATCGCTATGACGAGTATGGAGATTACGGTCCGACTGTGCCGGCCAGCATCATTCGCGAAGACCTGTTAAACATCAAAAAAACGGGAGCGAACCTGATTCGGGTTCATTACCCGCAGTCTACGGTCCATCTAGATATCATGGATGAAATTGGCCTGTTATATATGAGCGAGGTACCGCTAAACTGGTGGTTAGCGGAGGGAGCTGGTAGAACATTTATACCTGAAGTTGTGGATAAGGCGGAAAAAGTGCTTGAAGGCATGATAGATCGGGACTGGAATCATCCGTGCATTATTTGCTGGAGCATGTCCAATGAGTCCGGGACAAACTCGGAGGATGGAATCATTTCTGTTCGCAGGCTGCTCAGAAGGGCAAGGGAGCTTGATCCGACACGCTTGCTAACCTTTGTGACGATTGGTTCGCCCGGCCATGTAGCATTTGAGGAAGCTGATCTCGTCTGTGTTAATCTTTACTATGGCCTTTTCCATGAGCAACAGGTAATCGATATTTCGGATATGGATGAACTGGTGCGACTAAAAACCGAACGGCATTTAATCGCTACTGCCAATGAATATGCAGATAAACCCATTATTCTGACCGAGTTCGGGGCGCCTAGCATTGCCGGGCAGGAGGGTAGCCATCGCTTCACGGAAACGTTTCAAATTGCTTACCTGGAGCATGTTTGGCAAGCCGTCATCCAGTCAGGGATACAGGGAGCCGTTGTATGGAGTTGGGCAGACTACAGGCATCGTGGGGAGTTCATAGGAGCCTGGTGGAAAATACCGTTTGGTCATTATGGCGTCGTAACGATCGATCGCAAAGAAAAGAAATCCTTGCAAGCGATAACAAAGCTTTTCACAGAGGGTTGCTAACGAAGGAGATGCATGAATGAAGCTGTATGATGCTAATGGAATGATTGGTACTTATACCAGGGAGCGCGTGCCTATTGCTGGAGAAGAGCAATTTTTTCAGCTTGCCAATCGTGTGGGTATTGAAAAATCGGTTTTGTACCATGTGGATGCCCGTTCACTTAATCCATTGGTGGGGAACAAAAAGCTCATTGAGGTTTGCAAGCGCAATCAGTCGATTGAACCTTGTTTTGTACTCTCGCCACATTATAAGTACGCAATCGGCTGGGAAAAAACGGAGCAGCAGCTGCTCGAAAACAATGTGCGTTTCATAAGGCTATTCCCTAAAGAAAACGGTTACACACTTGCTTCCAATCATACGCAGGAAATGCTGGAGATGGCCGAAAGGCTGAATCTTAATGTCATGCTAAATTATACATCCATTTACTCAGACAATGGAGAGGACCCTTACTTTGATACGCTTTGCCGCAGGTTCAGCCATGTTCCAATCATTCTGACGGATGTTCAACATCTTCGAAATATGATGTGGTATGAATATCTGGAGTTGCATTCCAATGTCTATGTCGAGATGTCAGTCAATAATAATTGGTTGACGTATGAGGAGACGGTCCGATTATTCGGTTCCGAGCGGCTGTTGTGGGGCAGTAATATGCCATTTAACCATCCGGGTTCTTCCATCACCATGCTTGCTTATGCTGAGCTTTCGGATGAGGATAAAGCGAACATTTCACATCGAAACTTGCAGCGTCTTATAGGGAGGAACTAAAGATGGATTTAATTGAGCTAGTACAGAAGGGCCTCCCATTTGAGGATATTTTTCTGGTTGATATGCATTGCCACCTTGGCGCATATAACAGCCTCTATATCCCTTATATAGAGGAAAGTGAGCAAGCACTTCAATATAGCCGGACCATGGGAAGAATGGGCGTCAATTATTCAGTCGTCTCCATGCTCAGGGGGCTGGCAAGTGGAGAATTAAGCGCAAATCTTGATCTATACGGCTTTATGCAGCAGGATGAAAAGTTGCTCGGCTGGGTAACGTACATCCCTTCATTAATTACTGAAAGTCTTGATATAGCAGAGCGCTGCTTTACGTTGACCAACCGTTTTATCGGCTTTAAGGTCCATCCGGAAATCAATCGCTATCCGATTTTTGGTCCGGATTATATCCCGATGTGGGAATATGCCCATGAGCGAGGGCTAATTGTACTTGCGCATGCCTGGGGGGCGAATTCGGAGCCCTCGATGTTTCGGGAGATTGCGGCAAAGTACAGCAACGCCAAAATTTTACTCGGCCATTGCGGAGGCAGGGAGCCCGAAATTTCGGCTGCCATTCAACTGGCCAATCAATATGAACAGGTTTATCTGGATTTAAACGGCGCCTTTATTTACTCCAGATTATGGCTTGAGCATTTCGTACAACGAGCGGATACAAGTAAGCTGCTCTTTTCCAGTGACACGATGTTCAACAATGTTTTTTGGGAGATTGGCCATGTTGCATTTGCAGATATCCCTGATGAGGTGAAGCTTGATATTTTGGGGCTAAATGCCAAACGATTGCTAGCTGGAATTGTGTAGCACTAGCAAGTTGCATCAAGCTTAAAGCAATGCTGCAACTTGCTGTTACAACTGAATCCCTTTCATAACCATCCAGTTGTGATATGGATTCAGTATACAGCTTTATAATCTATCATTTGGGGGTAAAGAAGATGAGGGTAAAGAAGAAGATCAATCTCGTTCTGATGTCGTGTATTGCTACTGCAGTGCTACTGGCTGGTTGTGTAGGGAATTCCACGAATAAACCGCAAAACACGTCTCCGCCATCGCCATCACAAGGGGAAGGGCAAAAAGAAGAAATTAAACTGTATGAGAATGGGCTGCCTCAGGATGAGAAGGTCGTCCTCAAGATGGGCTTGTGGGAAAGCGGTTCGGGACGTGAATGGGTAGATACTGCTGTTAAAGCGTTTTCAGAAAAATATCCCAATGTAACGTTTGACATTACCGCGTCTCCAACATTATCAACCATTTTGGAAACTAAAATTTCTGCGGGTGATGATAAAGACATGTTCGACCTGTTTACCCCAAGCTTTTCGTCTGGTGACCAGTATGTCCGCTTGGCTAATGCAGGGAAATTCGAGCCTCAGGATGATTTGTGGGATCGTGATGTGCCGGAAGAAGCCGGTAAAAAACTGCGCTCTGTCATTTCCGATGATGCTTACGAAGCTACACTAGCTTTCGGCTATACAACTAGAATGCCACTGGGTATGTATACGGCCGGCTTCTTCTTTAATCAAAACCTGTTTGATAAATATGGCTGGAACAAGAGCCCAGGCACATGGGATGAATTCGTACAGTTACTGGAACAGATCAAGGGTGACGGCATCATTCCAATTACGTTCCCAGGCGTTTATGCAGGGTATTTGACCGATTATACATTTAATATGGTTCAATTCGATCTGGCCAAGGCAAATGGTAATTTCGACCAATATATGGATAATTTCCGTAATTTCAGTGGTGCTCAATATACAACAGCAGAATTGAAAGAAGCTTGGAATCGTATCTATGAACTTGGCAAAAAGGGCTATTTCCCGGAAGGCGTAGCCGCGCTGAACCATACACAGTCGCAAATGCAAGTATTGCAAGGAAAAGCCGCGCTTGTTTCGACAGGAGACTGGGTCGGCAACGAGATGAAGGAGCATACACCAGCTGATTTTAAATGGGGCTTTATGGCGATCCCGGCAATGAATGATGCACAGCAGACGATCTTTGTTAATTCCGGTGTTGCTGATGTTGGATTTTCCATTTGGAAAGAGAAGCCTGAGCTGACGAAGAAATGGGCGAAGGAATTTCTTGTAAGCTTGTATGCGTTTGATATTCAGGAGAAGCTGGCTTCGGAGTCAGGCACCTATCCGATTCGCCTGGACTTCGGCCAGGATGCCGCGCGCATTGCGAAGCTTCAGCCTGTGCAGACGGCAGTCATGGAGTATGCGGAACGGCACAATGTACAGTATATCTCTACGCGCCGCAACTTCTATCCGACCAGCCCTGAGGCCGGCCAGGCGGGGAAATTGGTAAGCGAGATGATTACGGCGGTTGCGACCGGCAAGAAAGATCCTCTTCCTGTGTTGGAGGAAGCGGAGGCGCTGCTTCAAAAAGCGCTTGAGAAAGAAGACAAGCAGCAATAAACGTCTAAGGGGGAGATCGCGTTTGAATGCGGGCTTAAATGGGCAGGGAACGAAAGCAAGGTATCGGGGATTACAAAAGGTAAGCAGGCAGCGATACATTTTTCTGTTCGTTGCCCTTGCTCCTTCCCTTCTCGGCTACTTACTGTTCACGTTGTATCCGAATGTGTTGTCCATCTATTACTCGCTGCTTGATTGGGATGGGTTGACCGATGCAAAATTCGTAGGCATTGACAACTTTGTCCACATGTTTCAAGACAAATTCGTTTGGCGCGCGTTATATCATAATTTGCTGCTAATCGTTGTTGTGCCGGTATTAATCGTGTTAATTTCGCTGGTGCTTGCTTATTTGCTCAACAACAAAACGTATCGGGAAAATTCGTTATATAAAGTCGTGTATTTTTTTACAAATGTGTTGTCTACCGTCGTTATTGCGCTATTATGGGCGTTTATTTACGATGGAAGCTTTGGGCTGTTGAACGGCATTTTGGGCATATTCGGTCTGGATATGAACAGTTTTTATTGGCTGGGCAGCTCGAGTACCGCTTTGTGGGCACTGGTCGTCCCTATGGTATGGGGTGGGGTCGGATTATATGTCGTCATTTTTATCAATGCGATTAGCGCGATTCCGAAGTCGTTGTATGAAGCTGCCGAATTGGAAGGCGCCCGTCCGATGACTATGCTGTTTCGAATTACGATTCCGCTTCTAAGAAGTGTCATTCGTGTATGTGTCGTATTTATTGTGCTTGGTACGATCAAAGGATTTGAACTCATGCTTGTTATGACAAATGGGGGACCCGAGGGCTCGACAGATGTGATTGGTTTGTACATGTATAATCTGGCCTTTGGTAAGGACTACCACAATTATGGCTATGCATCTGCCATCGGCATGCTCTTGTTTGTCATTCTTGTCGCCGCCAAGTACATCATCGACAAATATTATCCAGAGGAGAAGGTTGAGTTTTAACTCGCCATTCTCTGGATTAGGGAGGGATCGGCCATAAAAGAGCGGCGGAAGTTTATGGATTGGGTTTGGAGACTATTGCTTTTTTTGTGGGCAGCTTCGATTGTTTTTCCGATCGTGTGGATTGTACTGCAGTCGCTGCGTACGAATGCGGAATTTTTTCAGAATATTTGGGAGCTCCCCAGTCAATTGCAATGGGGGAATTATACGAAGGCCTGGACGAGCTACAACGTAGGTAAATCGTTGTTAAATACGTTGTATTATGTTGGCGTCAGCCTGGTGCTGGGCACCTTCTTGACAGCGCTCAATGCTTATGCACTTACGAGAATGCAATTTAGGGGCAGAGCCTTCATCTGGTCGTTAATTATGCTGTCCTTGTTTTTGCCGGGTATAAATGCACTCATTCCGCAATATATCCTGATGAAAACACTGCATTTGACGAATAGCCTTACAGGTCTGATCATACTCGACAGCTTTGGTGAAAATGTGTTTTTCCTTATGCTGCTGGGCGGTTTTATGGCCTCCTTCCCCAAGGATTTGGAGGAAAGCGGTGCGATTGATGGGGCGTCATTATTTCAGATTTTCTGGAAAATAATCGTTCCCTTGTCTACACCGGGCATCGTAACGGTGGCCATCTTTAAGTTTCTTGGGTTGTACAACAACTTCCTGGGGCCGCTGATCTATTTGAGTGATCCGGCCAAGCATACAATTGGGGTTAATATGTACCACGCGAATATGAAAATGCAATTTACCTCGGATTGGGTAACGATGTTTGCCGGCATTATCATCGTCATGATTCCATCTATCATTTTTTATATTTTATTTCAGAAAAGAATTATGGCTGGCGCAACGATGGGGGCAATGAAAGGATAAAGAAACCATACTGAGTTCAATGAAGGGAATGATAGTTGAATGAGTAAGGGATTAAAAAGTCTAGTGTCATTGGCATTATCCATTTGCATGATCGTGGCGGCAGCCGTTCCGTTTGGATCGGTTGCTTATGCGGGAGCCTCCGGCGAAAGCCGGGGCTCTGATCTTTCAGGACATTGGTCAGAGCCTGCAATGAACAAGTGGATCGATTTAAAACTGTTGAGCGGGTACGCTGATGGAACATTTAGGCCCGATAGGCCGACAACGAGAGCTGAATTTGTTGCCTTGCTGGATCGGTTGTTTGTATTTCAGGAGAAGGAAGCGCATCCATTCCGGGATGTTCCTTCAGATGCATGGTTTGCCAATTCTGTAGGGAAGGCGTATACCGCGGGGATTATCCAGGGAATAGGAGATGGCAGATTCGAGCCTGGCCGCAATATTACGCGTGAAGACGCAGCTGTCATGGTGGCCAGAGCGTTCCAGGTTGATAGAACGGGAACAGGAGGGGGCGGCTTCAAGGATGACAGCCAAATTGCGTCCTACGCTGTTGATGCCATATCGTCTCTGCATGCCGGGGGCTTTATTAAAGGAAGAAACGATCTGAAATTTGTGCCGAAAGGCAATATTACACGTGCTGAGGTTGTTCAGCTGCTTAATAATGTTTCTGGTGATATGGCTCGGGAGAGTAAGACCTTGACCGGGAACGTATCGGGCAATCTTGTTGTAACCGCAGCAGATGTTCAATTGCGTGATCTCGTTATCGAGGGGAATCTGTTTATTGCGCAAGGCGTTGCAGAAGGTGATCTTAACCTTGATAATGTAATGGTCAAAGGAAACACTTACGTATGGGGTGGCGGCGAGAATAGCATCCACATCATGGATTCATTGCTGGCAGGGAATTTATATGTGAATAAATGGAATTCAAAAATTCGTATTCTTATTTCTGGAACGACGAAAATCGAGCAAACAATTTTGCTATCAGGAGCCATTTTGGAAGAAGCGGCCCTTTCCGAAACCTTCAGCGGTTTTGAAAATGTGGATATTAGCATGCTTGATCAATTGAAAGCGCGTTCAGTTCGTTTGAACGGCATATTTAAGCAAGTAAGAAATTTGTCAGCAGGTGCAAGTATTGAGTTGGGGATTGGCACTGTTATTCAGACGATGCTATTTGATGCAAGTGCAAACGTCGTTGGAGAAGGGAAGATCGAGCAGGCGCAATTTAATGCTAACGATGTAGTTGTAAGTATGAGACCTCAAAGTGCGCGCTTTGCCAAAGGTATATCTGCAACAATCGCCTCCAAGCTGGTGACGGAGTCTTACGAGCATACGGCTTCAAGTCTAATCTCTGGTGGAACGGGGACCCCGAGTACGCCACAGCCGCAAGATCCGGAGCCGGATGATCTCCCAATCGTAGAGAATGGTAATCCGGCTGCACGAATCATTGTCGCTGCAGGTGCAGATGCACAGACTAAGGCAGCCGCCCATAAGCTGGTCGATTACGTAAAGAAATCGACAGGTGCGGAGCTACCTCTTTTGGTAGATGATTCAACAACAGATAGAGTTACGGCAGAGAATGGCCTCGTTCGCATGACGTTTTTTGTGGAGCCTGCGTCAATACCGCAAGTAACAGATTTCGTGGTTACGCCGGTGGTGAACGACGAGCCTGCGGCTTCTGCAGTTCCTGCTGCCCTGCTATGGGATGCAATGACGAAATCAGCAATCTTAACCGTACCAGCAATAGCTGTGGCGAGCGTTCAGCAGCATATTTCCTACCGGGTAGCCTACCAGGATCATGCCGTTTTGGAAAGCGGTGTGGTCGTTGTGGAGGCAGATGCTCACCAACCAATCAATTTGAATCCATCCTTTGATATCGGTTATGCCGGAGAACAGGATGCGAAACCGTGGAGATATTGGTACAACAATCGTACTTCAGCGATGTCCATGGTGCGTAGTGACGAGCAAGCGAAAAGCGGAAGCCATAGTCTGAAGACTAGCGGCGTCGATTTGGCATGGCTGAATCAGGAAATCGCATTGCCACGGCATGGTGAGTTCGAATATTCGGCGTATATGCTTGCACCGCAAGGGTCACAGACCGCAGGAGAGGTCCAGCTATATGTGTATGCACTTGATGCGCAGGGACAGTTAATTCCTGATGGGAATGGCTATTATTATGGGATTATTAAAGGTCAGTCTACCCCTGTTGTTGAAAGTGATGGTCAGTGGATGAAGCTTCAGGCGGAAGGAAGCATAGCACAGCAATATGATGGAAAGCCAGTTAAAGCTCTACAAATTGGGGTGGAAATCAAAGGCTTTACAGCTGGAGAAGCTGCCTATTTGGATGACTTCCAATTTGTATTTAAAGATCTGGAGACAGCAGAGAACGCTGCCCAGGACAACTCACCTATGCCTGCTGCTGCTGCTGCTGACACTGTAGCTACTAACACTGTGGATGCGAGCACGGTAACAGTCAATACACAAACGGACATTTATATTGGGTATGAAGGAATGTCAGAGCAGAAACGGACTGAGCTGCTGGGCGGGCTAGAGCAAGAAGGGTTTGTTATCCATCAGGACAACAATCGCATTGCAATAGCCGGACCAACAGCACTCGGCACCGAATTTGGCGTCAACGAATTTTTGGAGCGCTATGTAGGCGTCCGCTGGCTTATGCCTGGTGATGATTGGGAGGATGTCCCGCAGCATGTGAGCTTGTTCGTGAACCATGGCGATCAGGTGTTAGAGGAGCCAGGATTTCCTTCTCGTACCTTTGACGGATACCTTACCAATACTCCAGTTAGAGAAGCGTGGATGCGAAATATTCGGTTGGGAGAAAGACCGGAAATCAGTCATAATATGGCTGAGCTATTCCCGCCATCCAAATACAAGGACACGCATCCCGAGTTTTATCCTCCGGGCGCGCATCTGGATGACCCTCATAATCCTACCTTCGGGTGGCAGCCATGCTTCACGGCGCCTGGAATTGTAGACGAGGCGATTACGAATATTAAAGCTTACTTTGCTTCTCATCCGGAATCAGATTCCTATGCACTAAGTATTAACGACACGGCCAATTTTTGTGAGGCTAATCCTTCTCATCCGAATTATCCAAATAAACTAAATTCGCTCGGCGAAGTTGATATGTCGAATATCTATTTCAATTGGGTGAATCAAGTCGCAGCTGGCGTATTTACGGACTATCCAGATAAAAAAATCGGGTTGCTTGCTTACTTTAATGTATATGATCCACCAACGAACTTGCAGCTCGACCCGCGCATAATTGTTTATATCACGGATGAACGTTCCTCTTGGAATGACCCGGATATGCGCAGCAAGGGGCAGCAATTGACAGCGGATTGGGCAGCCACTGGAGCTACAATTGCTTTCTATGAATACCTTTACGGTGGTATGTATATGGTTCCGCGCACGTTTTTCCATAACATGTCCGAAGTCTATCAGTTCGCGGCGCAAAGCGGAGTGAAAGCATTCTATAGCGAGTCTGTCGTTAACTTTGCAGAAGGACCGAAGGCATGGCTTGCAGGTAAGCTACAGTGGGATCCTTATCAGGATGTGGACGATCTGCTCGAAGAATGGTATGAACGAGCAGTTGGTGCCGCAGCTGCGCCGGAGTTAGCCGCCTATTACGAAATCTGGGAGAGATTCTGGGAACAGGATATATTCCAGAGCGCCTGGTACAGCAAATGGAAAAATGCACAGCCAAGAACAAATTACCTGCCGCTATATGATGATACGTACATGATGGCTGTGGACTTGGATGATATTGCCGAAAGCAGACGGTTACTTGAAGCTGTAGTCGATAAAGCACAAACCCCGGCTCAAAAAAAGCGGGCAAGTGATATCCTGCATATGTTCGAATACAATGAAGCAGCCGCAATAAGTTATCCGCGCAACGAGGATGTAGAGGTGCCATCTAATGAGACAGAAGCGCTGGCGCTCATCCATTCCGTTGTGCAGAAAATGACACTCGCCAATAAACGGATGGAATTGATCAAGCAATTTTCAAGCGATCCCGTGAAGCAGCATTCCTGGAGTCAGTCCTATGGGGTTGGACGCTTATGGTCGGGTATTACGAGTAAGGAACAGGATGCCATTGTCGCTTGGATAAAGGGTGGTGATGGAGACGGCTCAGCACAATTGCTGCTTGAGGATCTTGCAGAGCATGCTGATCTTGCAGATATTCGGGATAAAGCAAGGCTCATGCTGATCCTTGCCAAAGGCAATCTGACAGGTCCTAATCTCATCCGAAATCCAGGGTTTGAAGAGGGGTTCAAGGATTGGGATATCACCTACAGCACAATTGATGAAATAACCGATGATGCACACTCCGGCGCCAAGGCGCTTCGCGTCAACGTAAGCAGCCGGGAGCAAGGTATTTATGTACCAGCTGGAAAAGCATATGTCCTGAAATTTTTCGGGAAAATTGCCGGGTCTTCCGGAAAGAAAAATCTCATTGGCATCAATTACGGAGGCGTCCCGGGCGTAGGTACAGTCAGCGATCTTGTGACGGTAACATCGACAGAGTATGAGCAATACGTCATTCCAACTGTTGCGCCAAACGAATATACACATGCAACGATTGTCGTTTACAACGATGTGGGAGCGGGCTGGGTTTATGTGGACAATTTTGAGCTGAATGAGCTTAGCACTCCCGAAGGAGAGAGCACCATCTTAAGTCTGAGCGCTACGAATGGGAATGTGCATGCGACATTCAATCATGCACCTGCGGTAACGCCGACTGCAGCTGATTTTACGGTCCGCTTGCTTGTGGATGGAGTGGCAACCGTGGATGCCCACCCAGCACAAGTAGCATGGAATGCTGCAACCCGTACTGCGGTTTTAACTGTGCCGCAAATCGCTGCAACTCAAAGCGAGCAAAGCTTCGCGTATCGGATCGATTACAAAAATCAAGCATCTGTGGACAGCCAGGCTGTTACTGTCGCTGGGGTTCCAGGTGCTCCCCTTAACAAAAATGCTTCATTTGAACAGGGGTACAATACAGGCGAGCTCGCCTTGCCTTGGGGGTTTACGGCAGAGCCTCAAGCGACTGGTGCAGTCATGCAGCGCAGTAGTGAACAGGCCCGCACGGGGAGCTATAGCTTAAAGGCATCAGGCATGCATCTGGCCTGGCCGAATATGACCGTCGCCTTGCCAGAGACCGGGCGTTATCAGCTTACAGCCTATATTCTGGTTCCGCAGCAGATACAGACGAATGGAACGGTTAAGCTCTACTTGTACAGCAAAGATGCCAATAAAGAGCTCATTCCTGACGGAAACGGGTATTACTACGGCATTTTTGCCAGTGAAGTTGTTCAGGCGTCTTCAAGTGCGGGGACATGGGTGCAGATCAAGTGGGAAGGGGATATCCCACCATCATTTGCTGGCACACCGGTTAAAAACTTGGAAATTGGTCTAGAGTTACTTGGATTTGCTAGTGAAGAGGTCGTCTATATGGACGATGTGCAATTGATTAAGGTAAACGAATCGTAGATCAGAGCTCTTGCCTTGGCTTGCACTGAACGAGTTCCTTCGAAGCAACCGAACATGTGAGCCAACCGATCCGACCGTAGCTGCAATCGGCATCCCACATAGCGGCATCGGCATGCCCATAGCCGGCGCAATCTTTCGCCAGCCATACTTTCACCCTGTTCGGAGACGGCGAAATCAGCGACAATGGAGCGAGTGCGGCATACATAAGGTGCGGCGAACATGAAAGGTTAAAGGAGCGAATCATTTATATGGCTTATCAAATTATAGACGGCGTCCGTGTATGGGGAACGCCGGATCCGGGCGCGATGTCGCAGGCAAAAACATGTGCCGAACACGGCAACGTCTTGCAGGCGCTGCTGATGGCCGATCATCATAAAGGGTATAGCCAGCCGATCGGAGGCGTGGTCGCGTACGACGGGCAGATCTCTCCGTCCGGCGTCGGCTACGACATTGCCTGCGGCAACAAGGCGGTGCGCACGAACCTGATGGCAGCGGACGTCAAGTCGTCCTTGCCTTCCATCATGGACGCCATCGCCCGCAAGGTGTCCTTCGGCGTAGGGCGCGTCAATAGCGAGAAGGTGGACCACCCGCTGTTCGACGATCCAGATTGGAACGTGTATAACGCAATCGGGAAGCAGGAGCATGACAAATTGAAGGCGCTCGCCCACAGTCAGCTCGGCACGGTAGGCAGCGGCAATCATTACGTTGATTTATTCGAGGAGAAGGCGACGGGACGGCTGTGGATCGCGAACCATTTTGGAAGCAGGGGATTTGGCCACAAGACGGCCAGCGGGTTCCTGAATCTGGCGGCAGGACGCGAATTTCTTGGAAAAGCGCCCGGCGAGAGCATGGATCAACCTCCTGTTCTGCTGGATCTGGACAGCGAGCTTGGCGATATGTACGAGCGCGCGATGAAGCTGGCCGGAAGATACGCGTATGCCGGTCGGGATTACGTGATCGGGCAGGTGCTTTCCATTTTGAGTGCGCAGGCCGACTTCGAGGTGCATAACCATCATAACTTCGCATGGCGGGAGCGGCATGACGGCAAGGAAGCCGTCGTCGTCCGCAAAGGCGCGACTCCGTCGGCGCCGGGGCAGCTTGGTTTTATCGGGGGCAGCATGGGGGACATCTCGGTCATCGTGAGGGGCAAGGCAACGGACGAGAATCGGGATTCCTTCTATAGCACCGTACATGGTGCGGGGCGAATCATGAGTCGGACGCAGGCCGCGGGCAAAATGAATTGGAAGACGAGGACGCGCGCAGGCGGACAAATCTCTGCCGAAGCCATGAAGGAAGCCGTCGACGCATATGACGTCGAGCTTCGGGGAGCAGGTACGGACGAAAGTCCATTTGTGTACCGCAAGCTTCAGGATGTTCTTGACGCGCACTCGGGGACGATCGAGGTTCTGCATGTATTGAAGCCCATTGGCGTGTGCATGGCGGGAGCGGACGAGTTTGACCCGTATAAGGATTAGTAGAAGACACTTGCGCAGCCCGGCGCAGGTGTTTTCTTCATACTTGACCTCTAATGCTCGGAATGAAACGCGCTGCACCGCCAAAGGACGGCGACAGCCGTTCACCTTGGTTGGAGATGGAATGGCTTGCTCTACCGCCCGATCAATGGATAAGATAGTAACAAGAGCTTGAGGTCCGAGAGAGGGTGCATTCGTATGACAAAAAAAGGGTTGGAAGAGCTGCTCGCTTCGCTTGCGAAGGAAGAGCTTGTTCAGCTGCTGGCAGGGCTGGCGGAGCAATACGATGAGGTGAACAAGGATTTGTCGCTTCGTTTCGTCGAGACGGGCAGCAAAGAGTCGTTGAAGCAATACAAAGCGATTATCAAGGCTTCAATCAAACAATATTCGGATCGGGGTTTCGTATTCTATCGCAATGTGTACAGGGCGTTAACGGGTGCACGGAAAGTCATGGAAGCCGCCGACGCGGCGACGGCAAAAGGGCAGCATCTTGCCGCGGCGGAGATCGTTCTTTGCGTGCTTCATGAAATGTGCGATCTGCTGCAAAAAAGCGACGACTCCGGCGGCGATGTGGGAGGAATGATCAAGGAGGGGTTAAGGCACTTGCTGACCTCCGCGGAGCAAGGGGGTAGCGTCGATACGAAGATACGAGCCTCCCTGTTTGCTATGACATTAAAAGAAGCGAAGCATTCGAATTGGGATGGCTGGAACGAATGGCGGTTGTCCCTCATGCGCACCGCTTCCTTGTGGATGGACAGTCCGAAGGAGAAGGATCAATGGTGGAGCCAACTGGACGCGTTCGAGGCCGAGGAGCAAACGAAGGAATATCGAAGCAGCTTCTTCACGGAGGAGGCGTCGCAGCTTCGTTACGAGGTTCTCGCGAGATTCGACGGGCCTGAGCAGGCCAACCGATACATGGAAGAACATCTGGAAATCCAAGCGTTTCGGGACATCGCGATCGAGAAGGCCATTCTCGAGGAACGGTACGGCGATGCATTATCCTTAATCGAACAGGGAGAGCTTGGGGACAGGGAGCGAAGACACTGGGGCCTGGTCAGCCACTGGGAAAAGAAACGGGCCATCATCTACGAAGCGACCGGCGATCGGGAAGCGCTGAAGGCTTTGGCCAAAAAATATACGCTCGAAGGCGAATATGAATTTTTCCTCAAGCTCAAGGAAGCGACGGGCGCTTTGGAGTGGGAAGCGAACTACGAGGCGCTGCTGGACGAAATCGAAGAGGCTGCCCAAAGCGATTGGGAAGCAGGCTCGTTGTACAAAAAGTTGATTATAGAGGAGAAGCGCAACGACAGGCTGCTGCGATATGTAGAAAAGAACCCCCATTTATTGACGCACTATTACGTGCATTTGGTGGACAGCCATCCGGAGGAGCTGCACATGCTCTTTGTAAAGCAGATCACGCACGAAGCCAAGGTTAGCGAGAACCGCAAAGAGTACCGCAAGGTGTGCGATATCATTCGGCATCTGATTAAGGCGGGAGGACGCGAGCATGCGGAAGGACTGATCCAATCGCTTCGCGAGGCATACAAGAAGAGAATTGCGTTCCTCGATGAATTGGACAAAATAAAACTGAATTAGGCTTTGCGAGGCTGGAAGGAGAACAAGGAATGAATGATTTTGAAATCAAGCTGAACAAATACGCGGAGCTTGTCGTCAAGGTCGGCGTCAACATACAACCTGGACAGGTGCTGATTGTCCATGCGCCTATCGAGACGGCGGAGCTGACAAGGCTCATCGTGGCGAAGGCGTATGAGGCCGGAGCCAAATACGTCATCGTGGAATGGGACGACGAGGACATTACTCGCATCCGGTACGAGAAGGCGCCGCAGGATTCGTTTGACTATTATCCGGGATGGGAGGCGGACCGTATGGAGCGGTTCGCGGAGGAAGGCGGCGCCATCCTGCATATCAAGGTGCCTAATCCGGAGTTGCTCCGCGGCATCGATTCCGCCAAGGTGGCGGCGGCAACCAAGGCCGCGGCAGTCGCGCGCAAGGCGTATTCGGCTTATACGCGCAACAGCCGGATCAGTTGGTCGCTGATCAAGGCGCCTACCCGCGCATGGGCGGACAAGGTGTACGCGGACTTGCCTGAGGAGGAGCGCATAGGAGCGATGTGGGAGGCGATCTTCCACATGGTCCGCGTGAACGCCGCCGACCCGGTAACCGCCTGGCGGGAGCATATCGGGGAGTTGAAGAAGCGTCAGAATCTGCTGAACGGCAAGAAGTACAAAAGCCTTCATTACCGCGCCCCGGGCACGGATTTGCAGGTGGCTCTGCCGGAAGGCCATATATGGCGCGGCGGCGGAGGAGAAAACGAGAAGGGCGTTTATTTCGTCGCGAACATGCCGACGGAGGAAGTGTATACGATGCCCCATCGGCTAGGCGTCAACGGAACGATTCGCAGCACGCTGCCGCTGAATTTGAACGGCAGACTGGTCGAGGGCATCACGTTGACGTTCAAGGAAGGCAAAGTCGTGGAGTATGACGCCAACTCGGGCCGCGAGCATCTGACGACGCTGCTGGAGACGGACGAAGGAGCGTCCTATCTGGGAGAGTTGGCTCTGGTGCCGCATGACTCGCCGATCTCGAACCTGAACCGCGTATTCTACAATACCGGCATCGACGAGAACGCATCCTGCCACTTCGCGCTTGGCAGCGCCTATCCCGTCAATCTTGAAGGCGGCACAAAGCTGTCGGGCGAAGAACTGGTCGCCCGCGGGGCGAACGTCAGCCTGACGCATGTGGACTTTATGATCGGCTGCGCGGAGCTCGAAATCGACGGGGAGCTGCCGGACGGCACGATCGAGCCGGTATTCCGCAAGGGGAATTGGGCGCAGCAATAAAAATGGAGGGGGAGCAGGGGAATGAACGTGGAGGCGTATTTGTCAAGAATCGGGTTTACAGGGAAGCCGGATGGCGGTACGGAGACGCTGGGCAAGCTGCAGGAGCTGCATCTCCAGGCCGTGCCGTACGAGAACCTGGATATTATGAACGGCGTGCCGCTGTCATTGCAGTTGGAGTCCATCTACGACAAAATTGTAGGCCGGGGACGCGGCGGCTATTGCTTCGAACTGAACGCGCTGTTCGGCTGGCTGCTGAGGGAGCTCGGCTACGGAGTGACCGACTACTTCGCCCGGTTCTGGCGCGACGAGGCAAATACGCCGCCTAAGCGCAGGCATCAGGTGCTTCGCGTCGAGGCCGAGGGCCGCGTCTTCCTGTGCGATGTCGGGGTAGGCGGTATCGTGCCCCGCAGGCCGCTGTTGCTTCAGGAAGGCTTAGAGCAGCAACAGGGCGGCGAAAGCTATCGATTCGACCGGGACGCGGAATTTGGCTGGATGTTGATGGAGAAGAAGAAGGACGGCTGGGCACGCCTCTTCTCGTTCACTGAGGAGCCTCAACTGCCGAAGGACTATCTGATGGCGTCCTTCTGGTGCGAGCACGCGCCGGATTCCGTGTTCAAAAATAACCGGATCGTAGCGATGCATACGAAAGACGGGCGAAACACGGTGTGGAACGAGGAGTTCCGCCTGTTCCGCCCGGACGGCGTCCATGCCTTTACACCGGCCTCCGAGGCGGAGGATGCCGAGGCGCTCAAGAAGTATTTCGGCATTGTGGTATAGAGTGAAATTGGATGTCCATAGACGTCGAGAACGACGATGGGCCACAAGTATCCAGTATGTGCGTCCTCGCGAAGCAGTTCCGGCAGCGGGGTGTCCGAATCCGCAACGCCTCCTCCGATAATAATCAGTTCAGGATTGAGCAGATGGACGATCGAAGCGATTGCCGCCCCCAGCGCGGCAATCGCTTCTTGCATAATGTCCGTCGCGAGCGGGTCTCCGGCTTGC
>NZ_BDQX01000063.1 GCF_003112455.1 Paenibacillus agaridevorans | reverse complement strand
GGGGGGGGGGGGGGGGGGGGGAAAAGCCATACTGTCAGCTCTTGTTGGGCGGGAGCCTGCGACAAGTGGGCGTGGAAAATTAACCTCTCCTACTCCAACTTTAGTGCCTGCGGAGCAGACTATATCGGATACCACCCTGCCAGGCCCCTCCCGGAAGCGATTTACCTGCTTCGCGGCTTTGGGTTAACTTTGACCGGCTGCGGCGCGGAAGAAGCCAACGGTACGCTCATATCCGTTTCTCCTTTTCTTGCTATAGGATCAAGTTCTGTCAACATCATAGGTTTTATGACCTATAACTATTACGGAGGTCGGACAGCAGTTGGCGACTATGTAGTTAGCGTACAAAATAATTCTCATCTCACTCTTACCGGCGGAGACATTCCAATCGTAGGCAATGTGGCTGCCAAATTCGCCGAAGTTACTGACGGATCGAAATTATATATCAATGGGCTGACAACGAACCTGGATTATCTGGATGATTCGCAAATCGTCTGCACGACCCTGGGAGAAGCTTCAATTGCAGGAGCCAAAATGAAATCGATGGCTGAGGGCCAGGATCAGAGAGACAGCTTTTCAACGAACGGCAGCATCAATATTGTGGGTGCCGGGGACAAAGGTCATCTCAAATTCAAAAATTCAGCATCCAATCAAACCTCTCATCTGTGGGTTGCTGCTGACGGTTCTCTACGCTTCAAGAATGGCACACCGACTTCCGACACCGACGGTCAGGCAGTTTCGCTGGCGTAAGACAGCGGATTTACTATGCTTCTGCTCCAAGTGTCATGTCCAACGGTCTTAAATGGAAAAGGGAAGCCTGATTATAAGGAGGTGGGAGCTATGCTGGGGATCGGCCCTACGGGAATTGCATTGATCGTGTTGGCGGGGATTCTGCTCTTTGGCTCGAAAAAGCTGCCTGAACTTGGTCGCGCCGTCGGTCGGACGTTGCAAGAATTCAAAGCCGGAACAAAGCCGTTGATCGAGGATCTGGACACCGACGATAAGAAAGGTTCCTGACATGGAGCGGGGCAAGGAGATCCCTTGACTAAGCAATCATTCATGGAAAGGATCGGTGGATAAATGAAAGCTTATATGAAGTCTTCGAAAAGATCTGCCTGGATCGTTATGCTTGCCATCGCGCTGTTTGCCTCCGGGTTTCCAGCAGGGCAAATAGCGGAGGCGGCAGCCTCTTTATCGAACCTATCAACGGGGGGAGGGCCTCATGATGTAGCGATCAATCCGCAGACCAAACGAGTTTATGTTGCGAATGCGGATAGTGATACAGTAACGATTTTAAAAGAAACGGATGCAGGAATGGTTCCGGAGGCTACCGTTGCGACCGGTACGACTCCTTATGCAGTCGCTGTAAATCCTGTAACTAACCTGGTTTACGTCGTCAATGCGGACAGTGATGACATGACAGTGATAGACGGGGCGACCAATGCTGCGTCGACTATAGCTGTGGGGGAACGGCCTTTTGCCGTTGCAGTCAATTCCGTGACCAACAAGATTTACGTGGCAAATGCCGGAAGCGGGAATGTAATCGTAATCGATGGAACGACACTTCACACACAAGATGTGGCTGTCGGAGACAGTCCGTTCGCGCTGGCTGTTAATGAAGCGACCAATAAGGTATATGTCGCAAACATCGACAGCGACAACGTGACCGTCATTGATGGAGCCACGCTCGCAACTGAAACGATAGCCGTCGGGTTGGGTCCTAACGCGATAGCAGTCCATTCGTCTACAAATCGCATATACGTGGCGAATTTATTCGGTCATAACGTCACCGTTATTGATGGTGCAACCGGGAATACGACAACGGTTGCGTCCGGGCTCGCGCCGAGCGCCGTTGCAGTCAATCAAGCGACCAACAAAATTTACGTTGCCAATAAACGAAGCGGGAACGTTACGATTATTGACGGCACGAACAACAGCACCTCGACCGTAGCTGTCGGCTCAAGTCCTGCAGCGCTTGCCGTATATGAGGATGGCAACAAGGTTTATGCAGCGAATTTCGGCAGCAATACCGTCACGGTCATTGATGGAGCAACTCATGAAACGACGCAGATTACAAGCGGCAAGAACCCTGTTGCGCTCGCTGTAGATCAGGTCTCTGCCCATGTGTATGTGGCAAATTTTAATGGCAATTCGCTGACCGTTCATCGTGCCAATCGCATAGTACCCGAAAATCCTGAAGGCGGGGGGAACACGACTCCTCCTAATGGCGCGGAGACAGGTTCCAATGGCATAACGGCTGTTCCTGGCGGGCTCAAGCTTGACCCTTCAACGGCTGCGATCCGTGTTGCGCCGGATGCTGATGGGACTTCTGTGTATGAGGCCATACTTCATGCGGATCCGTTGATCAAGGCGTTCGACATGCTGGCGGACAAGGAGCAAGACGAACGAACGGTTACGTTTGAAGTAACCGGAACCGAGCCGGTTCGACGGGTGGGAATTCCAGCCAAGGCTATACTTGATGCAGCCAGGTTAGATTCTGATGTCTTTATCAGAATTAAAGCTGACAATGCCGATTACCGTTTGCCGGTTCATTTGCCGCCCCTGGTTTCTCTCTTGAAAAAACTCGGACAAGAACAAACGGACAAGGCCGTTGTCTATGTTTGGATGAGGACAATTACAGATCCCGATGCGAAACGAATCGTTGATCATCTCGCGGAAACAGACATCGCGTTGCTTGGCGACATCGTTGAATTCACGCTTTATGTGGAGACCGGCGATAACAGCTATACGATCTCCGATTTCGGCAGCACATACGTAGCAAGGAGTCTCTATTTGGCAGGCAACGTTGACGCATCCAGAAGCACGGCAGTTGTAATTGATCCGGTTTCCTATAACGTTTCCTTCGTTCCTTCCGTGTTCAATACGACCAACGGGATTACGGAAGCAACCATGTATCGAAACACGAACAGTTTGTATGCGGTTGTTCATGCTAAGAAATCGTTTACTGATTTACAGGGACATTGGTCGAAATCCGATGTCGATTTACTCGCATCCAAACAAATTGTAAAGGGAATTTCCCAAACGAGCTTCGCCCCGGACAATCCTGTAACGCGCGCTGAATTTGTCAGCCTGCTCGTACGGGCGCTGGGACTTGTCGAAGATGATTCGTATGCCGAGAAGTTCAGTGATATTTCGGCAGCAGATTGGTTTGCCGGAGCAGTTGGCGCTGCATCCAGGGCGTCTGTCATCAGCGGCTTTGAGGATGGCTCATTCCGGCCGAAGGCAACGATCACGAGGGAGCAAATGGCGGTTATGTTGTCAAATGCTTTGAAATTTGCCAATAAAACAGCGGGCGCTCCAGGAATGCTCGATTTGCAAGCCTTCGAAGATCATGCCGATATTAACCGGTGGGCAGTTGCAGCTATGGCGGATATCGTTCATAGCCATATTTTTAAAGGGGTTACAGAGACCCGTCTTGTTCCTCAGGGTACAGTAACAAGGGCGCAAGCCACTGTCTCGATCAAACGGTTTCTTCAGACCGCTAATTTTATCAATTAATGTTCTGATTTATCCGAAAGAGGGCACCCAAAGTTATTATGGATAACTTTGGGCACTCTCTTTTCTGTGATATCGATCCAAAAACGTTTGATTATATATATGCGAAAAGAGGCTGTTAAGGTTGAAGAGAGAAATCGAGTCGTTAGAAAGTCAAAAAGTGCGAAAAATCAGCTTCGAAGGCGATGCGCTTAGAATGTCGATGGATTGGACAGTCGAGGATTTAAATAAGGTGCAGGTACTGGTTGAAAGTACGCATGGGGCTAGTCATCCCAGCTCCTATCACTTAAATCAGCTGGTAAGCGAGATCGAAAAAGGCGTTTTTCAAATGGACGGAAAACCTGCTATCTATACAGCAACAGACATATGCGATGGAGTCGCGCAAGCGCATCAAGGTATGAAGTACTCCCTTCCATCCCGGGATATGATTGCTTCCATGGTCGAAATTCATGCCATGGCTACCCCATTTGACGCAATGGTTCTATCCTCTGCTGGAGATAAGGCGGTTCCGGCTCATTTGATGGCGATAGCCAGGTTGGACATACCAGCTATTCATGTGCCTGGCGGAGCAATGGGGGCGGGCCCTTGCATGCGTTCCAATGAAGAGCTATGGCATATGAGCGTAGAAGTAGATAAAGGCAAAATGACCAAGGAAGAGTTTTTAGCTTTTCAACGTGCTTGCTGCCCTACCTGCGGTGCTTGTCAATATATGGGGACCGCGGCTACGATGCAAGTAATGGCAGAGGCTTTAGGATTAGCGTTGCCTTGGTCAGCGTTAATTCCTGCAACAAATGCGGAGATCGGGCGCATGGCGCGCGCTGCCGGTCAACAAATTATGCGGCTGGTGGACGAAGGGATAACACCTTCTAAAATATTGACGAAGGAAGCTTTCGAGAATGCCATTATGGTCCATTCTGCTATTGGCGGTTCGTTAAATGCGGTTATGCATTTAATTGCGATCGCCAGAGAAATCGGGATTGAGCTCGATGCGCAGCAGTTTGATCGCCTCCATCGTCAAATTCCGGTGCTTGTTGATACGAAGACAGCCGGCCATTATCCGACAGAGCTGTTTTGGTATGCGGGAGGCGTACCGCAGGTGATGCTCGAGCTTGAATCCTTTTTGCATCTGGATGCGCTGACTGTAACCGGAAGGACATTACGAGAAAACTTAAACGAATATCGAAACAACGAAATGCCTCGTTTTGCAGAAATGTTTTTGGCCAATTACAAGCTAAATCGCCGAAATGTTATTTATCCTATATCCAAACCGCTTAAACCTCATGGATCGCTTGCCGTGTTAAAAGGCAATTTGGCGCCGAAAGAAGCAACGATTAAAATCTCGGCGGTTTCGGCAGACATGCAGGTGCATAAGGGGAGGGCGAAAGTTTATGATACCGAACGTTCTGCCGTCGATGCGCTTATCAATAAGGAAATTGTGCCGGGTGATGTCATTATTGTTCGTTATCAAGGTCCCAAGGCTGTCGGTATGCCGGAGATGTTTTTTATCTCTGAATTAATCGCTTCTGATCCTTTGCTTTCACACACGACATCATTGGTGACGGATGGGAGATTTTCCGGCGCTACGCGCGGACCTTGCGTAGGGTATCTGGGACCCGAAGCGCTCTCGGGAGGCCCGATTGCCGTTGTTCAGAATGATGACATTATTTTAATAGATATTCCGAACCGAACAATCGATGTAGTTGGAACGGAAGGCGTAGAACGTACTTCGGCTGAAATTGAACAGATATACAGCAAGCGTCTGGAAAGCTGGACGCCTCCGACTATTACGCATAAAGGCGTGTTGGGCCAATATACACGCGGCGCAAGACCGGCGTTAGAGGGAGGCTCATGCTCGAGTTATCATTCCAATTATTTTGAATAGGGGAGAATGGTATTGGCAAGAAAGTTGAATATCGTCGTTGGAGGCATGCTTCAGGAAAGCAATACGTTTAGCTCATGCAAAAGCGGCATCTCTGATTTTTATAACTATTATTTTAGAACGGGAGAGCAATTGTTCGACAATAACGTAGACAATGAATTAAGCGGATTCCTCCGTGCCGCCAAGGAGCGATCCGATGTCGCCATACTTCCAACCCTATTTACCCAAGCGTGTTCTTCCGGGCCTATCAGGCGGAGCGATCTGGATAAGCTAAAGCGATTGCTGATTGAGCGATTGGAGGGTTTGCCTGCATGCGATGGCGTTTTATTTGCTTTGCATGGTTCATGGGTAGCCGAAGACAGCGATGATGCCGATGGGGAAATTGTCACCCTGATTCGCAATCAGGTAGGTGCAGATGTTCCAATCGTTATTACGCTTGATTCGCATGCTAACGTTACTCAGACGATCATGGATCAAGCGGATGCGCTTGTCGCTTATCGAACATTCCCTCATGCCGATTATGCCGATACGGGCTACAGAGCTGCCAATATGTTGTTTTCAATGATGGATAAGTCGATTAAGCCGTACATGCATCATGTAAAAATCCCTTTAATTTTGCCGGCAGAAGCGCATACAACAAGTGTCGATCCCATGAAGGGGTTGTGGTTGGAAGCGGACAGAGGCCGGCAAAACGGAGCTTCATTAGAGACCTCGCTTCTGATTGTTCAGCCGTGGCTGGATGTCGCCGAGCTTGGCTGTACGGTTGTCGTTGTAGGCAGGGATGCAGCGAAAGCAGAGAAGGAAGCAAAGCGGCTGGCGGCGTTATTATGGAGCAGACGTCAACAATTTCAAGTGAATTTATGGCATGTAGAACAAATCATAGAGGTAATGAGAAAGCAAAAGCCAGCGGGTCCCGTTATTGTTTCCGACTCTGCAGACAGTCCTGGAGCCGGGTCGCCTGGAGACAGCAATGCCGTGTTGCGTCAGCTTCTGCAATTCGGCGATGAATTGAGATTTACTTGCCTGTTAAGTATGGTTGATGGCCATGCAGCCAAGCTGGCTGCTGACAAAGGCGCAGGTCAAAGCGTGACATTAAGTGTCGGTCACTCCAAGAGTATCGAATACGGGCAACCTGTCGAAATTCAAGGGACGGTGGAACACGTCTCCTCAGAGGGTTCATTTACTTTTGGCGGCGGTACGGTCTCCAATATGAAGGCGTTTATGGGCCATTGTGCAGTTATTCGCATAGGCAGCATACATTTGCTGCTGATGGAGCATCCGACCTTTACCGGTGATCCGGCTATGTATAGAAGTGTTGGTCTGGAACCGCTGGAAGCCGATTTCGTTCTGGTGAAATCAGCTTCGCAGTTTCGAGCCGAATATGAACGCATCGCGAATGGCGGTATTTACATTGTTGATACGCCTGGAGCAAGCACTGCGAATTTATTGGAGCTGGCGTTTAAAAAGGCGCCAAGACCCTTATTTCCTTTGGATGAATGTCTGGATTACATCGTGTAGCTGCTTGCAGCAAAGGGGGAGGATGGAGTGATCATGCGTTTACGGCATAAGGTCGCCTTGGTTACAGGCGGCGCTACCGGGATTGGTCGAGAAGTATGTCTGGCTTTTGGCCGCGAGGGGGCCAAGGTAGTTGTCAATTATATAGGCAATTCGGAAAAAGCCGAGAAAGTCGTGGCGGAGATCGAAGCAAATGGCGGAACGGCAATCGCTATTTGTGCGGATGTCAGCAATGAAGAACAGATCGGGAGTATGATTCGGGAAATAGGAGCAAAGTGGGGAGGCGTGGACATACTCGTTAATAACGCGGGCATTTATCCGCGTAAAACCTGGCATGAAATTACTGGAGAAGAATGGGACAAGGTGCAGGCCGTCAATGCCAAATCCTGTTTCCTGACGAGTAAAGCCGTTTTTCCCTATATGCGCAGCAAAGGGTACGGTAAAATTATTAATGTGGCCTCTGTAACTTTTTTCCGCGGTCAGAAAGATTTTGTTCATTACGTTGCTTCCAAAGGAGCCGTCATCGGCTTCACTCGCGCTTTGAGCCGCGAAGTAGGGGGCGATGGAATTACCGTTAATGCGATATCGCCTGGTGCAGTTAGGACGGAACAGGAATTGCTTGATTTCCCGGATGCTTCCTTACAAGAAGAAACAAGGATTTATTTGGAGCAAGAGCAAGCGATTCCCCGGCGGCAGCTGCCGCATGATATGGCAGGCTGCTTTATCTTTCTTGCTTCGTCTGACAGTGATTTTATGACAGGCCAAACGTTAAACGTAGACGGTGGCTGGGTGATGCACTAGGGCGCTACGGTTCGAAGCTAAAAAGCATTCAAGGTTATTGATTGTCCTTGAATGCTTTTTGCTGTCGGAATAAGTTTAATTAGGAATTACGATACTCCTGAGGGGTCATATTGATTTGCTTTTTGAAAAAACGAATAAACGACAAAACCGAATCATAGCCTACCTTTTCAGCAATTTCGTAGATTTTATAGTGTGTATTTTTGAGCAGTTCTTTTGATTTTTCCAGGCGACACACATTTACATAATCGGAAATCCCGATTCCCGTTTCCTGAATATACAAGCGCGATAAATACACGGGATTCAAATGGACGATTTCAGCCAGTCGCGTCAGCGATAAATCCTCTTCAATATGTTTCTCGATAAAATCGTTTAGCCATAAAATGATATTTTCCTTGCCAGGCTTTTCTACTTCTCCTTTGTGTGCAAAGATTTGATTGGCGATTGCGGAAAAGTAAGTTTTTATTTCCTCCCAAGACAAGTCCTCCGGGTTCGCTTGCGTCAGTTTGCCAAGCTCGATCCTGGCTGATAGAGCAGAATCAGGCGGATGAAGACGGAAGTAGGACGAAAATATGGAGGCAAAGCTGTGATAGACCTCCAGCTTCAAAAAACCGGAGACCGATTCGCGACTCGTTTCGACCATGATTTCCTCGAATAGCCTGTCGAATTCCTCATTTTTTCCGTTTTTCAAATAGTGCGCCAGCAGCTCTATTTTTTTGATCACGAAGCTTTGCATTTTATGTTTGGCGGTGGCAGCTGGCGGATTGTCAGTGTCCGAAGCGGTCCGATTCGTAAGCCTAAGCTCTTTGCCCGCGCTGGCTTGGCTCAAAAATTGAGAGCGGAGAAGGTCAAACATTTCCGATAGTTGGCTAAGCATGACAGGCTGTTTCCCAAGTGCAAAAGAAAACGAAACCTTAAGTAAATCGCGACATATGGACTGAATGGAAGGGATGGATTCATAGACAAAGAAAAACGTCCGTTCCCACACCTCGTCAGCTACTTCCCCCTGATGCCCGTCGCTCAAGATCGCCTTGGGTTGAAGCAGGCAAGCCATTCTCGATTCTTCGACGGTAACCGATACGATATCGACGGATACACGGAGCAGCTCCTCTGTCACATTCCGCGCGGCATAGAGCAGCAATTTTCGATCTGTCGTCCCGGTAATTGCGGCCCAGTCGTCTACTCTGCCCACAAGTACATATACGGGAAGCTCGCCATTCAGTGTGATTCCAGTCTGGCTAAATTGTTCTTTGCTGCGGCGAAACTCTCCTTTTCCATGCAGCAAATTGTACAAAACCTGCTCTTGCAGAAGCGGGACCGCCTGTCTTTTTTGCATTTGCGCCTCATGAAGCTGCTTGATTGTCGCATACTCGTCGTCGAGCGCCGACACAGCTTTTAATATGGCTTTGATAATAACCTCGTCACTTTCAAACTTGAGGATAAAATCAAATCCTCCGCCAGAGATAGCGGCTTTCGCATAATGGAATTCCCCATAGCTCGTCAGAAAAATGACTTTGCAGCCAGGCCAATATTCACGAATTTTATGAAGCAGCTCGATACCTTCCATTCCAGGCATCTTAATATCAGTCAGCACGATGTCGATTTTGATTTTTTTGAGAATATCGATGGCTTCAAAAGCCGAATAGGCTTTGTACATTTCGAGTTCCAATGGTTTGCATTCATCCATTAACGTTACGAGGCGATCTACAATAATAGGGAGATCGTCCACAACCATCATTCGGTACATGCCGGTTCCTCCTCATTTTTTACTGCTTCATTTTGATTATTACGCATAAGCCGCCTAGTTGAGATCTGCAGAAAATCAGGCCGCAGTCTTGGCCGAACATAAGCTGTAAGCGGCGATGCACATTGATTAATCCGGTCGGTTCTTCCTGTGGCACGACTGCCGCTGTGAGTTGGGCGGACAGGGCGGCGATACGGTCATCATCGATGTTCGTTCCGTTATCCTCAACCATTACGCTCACGATGTTATCTTCCCGTTCATAGTGAATCCATAATTCCCCTTGCGAGGTGTGAGCGGCGAGCGCGTATTTATAAGCATTCTCGATAATCGGCTGAATAATCAGGCGCGGCACAAGCGCTTTTCCCAACTGGTGGGGGAGCGGCTCTATCTCTACGTCAATACGATCTCCGTAGCAGATGGTCTGAATATCTACATAGGTCTTCGTATGTTTCATTTCTTCTTCCATCGGAATCAGGTCTTCTTCATTCTTCGTGATGAATCGATAGTAATCGCGTAAGTGATAGTTAAATGCAGCCGCCTTGTCATATTCCTTATCCGTAATTAAGCCGCCCATAATAAAAAAGCAATTATATAGAAAGTGTGGATTGATTTGTGCCTGGAGCCTTTTTAATTCAGATCTTTGCGAGCTGATTTCCTTTTCGTACACTTCATGAATCAAAATGTTTAACTGGGAGACCATACGGTTAAATCCTGCAAATAAATAATGAAATTCGTCTCGAGTCGCTTTTACTGCAACTGGCCCAAACCGGCCTTGCTCCACCTTGCGAAAAGCGGAAACAAGCACTCGGAGCGGATTATGAATCATTCTGTACAAGGTTAAAGCGAGCAGAATAATCGCAGCAATCGATAGGACGAGAATGACCCATACCCACTTTTCATAACTCCTTAGCTGACCCCAAATATTCTCCTCCGGAATATAGACGAACAGAGATAAATCGAGCTTGTCCGATGTAATAAACGATTTCCAATAGGTTGTCGTCATCAGCTTTACAGAGCCTGCTCCGGAAAGAGCCTCCCCTGTTCGATCATGCTCGGAAAGCACTTTCAGATTTTGCAATATCGTATCATCCTGGGTGCTGGAAAGCATCCAGTCTTCCGACCTGTGGATCAGCAGAAAATCGCCTTGCTGCGGACTGACGATATTACGCAAGCTGTCTTTTAATTGATCGGCAGAAAGCTCCATCATAACCACAAACAAGGGTTGGCGCTCGAAATTGATGTCGATTGGATAACGCATGCTCAGGAATAATCGCCCGTCCTCCAATTGAAAGATTCGGCCAGGGTCTACGTTTCTGGACAGTCTGTCTACCTCATCAGGATTATCAAGCTTGTTATAGTCGTACACGCTGTTAGGGGTGATCATCTTATTCATAAGGGGGAAGTAAATCATTGGTTTGTTTACAAAAGTGCTGGATGACCTGACCATAATCAATCTTTTTTGTAAAACTTTAACTTTATCTTGCAAATCCAATGCGTGCAAGTTTTCTGATACACCGATGAGCATCGGGTCCTTGTCTACCGTAAATTCATAAAATATTTGGGAGAGGCGGTTGATTTCCTGTTCAAGATTTTGCATATAAAATGCGTTTCGGCTGTTTACCGAATGGCTGATCTCCGTATGAATGCTTTGCGAGCCCTTTACGTTCATCAGCAGCGTCATTGCGTAGAACGGCAGTAAAACACCCAAAAAGACGAGGGTTAGTTTGATGAATATGGATATTCTCATACAAACGACACTCCCTCCGCTCTGACAGTAGAACCATCATAAGAGTTTTTCCAAAGGATCGTCAAGTTGTAAACAGGCTGACTGACGAAGCTATTGAAAGTAGTTTATAGATGTATATAAAAGTTTAGGAAAGCTTATGGTTGTAGGAGAGTTCTGAGTATATAGTAAAGATCAGTCAGACAGATGTACAACAATTTAAGGGGGAAATGATATGAGTCTCAGCAAAACAAAAAGGTTTGCGCTTTCTTGTATGGTCGCCTTGCTTCCGGCAATGGCGGCATGCAGCGGCACGAATGGGGACAAGCAAGGACAAAATGACGCAACATCGAAACCGGTAGAATCGGCTCCGGCTGTTGAAGAAAAAATCGATATGAATAGTAAATATGATCCTCCGATTACATTAACGACGTTTAGAGGCAACGTGCCTGAGTATTTTTATCCAGAGGAAACGATGGATAAAAACGCCATCTACGATGCTTATGAAAGAGATTTGGGAATTACACTTAAAAATAATTGGGTTGTGGACAGCAAGGAGTATCATTCCAAGCTCAAGATCAGCATCGCAGCCAATGACCTGGCGGATTTTTTCTTGGTATCGGCTGAGGATTTAACGACTTTGGTCGAATCCGACATGGTCATGGATTTGACGGAAGCGTATGAGAAGTATGCCGATGAAAAAACAAAAAAAATGTTGACATCCGACGGCGGTAAACAAATGAAGTCTGCGACTTTTAACGGGAAACTGATGGCAATCCCGCAGACGAACAGTCCTTTTAACAGCGCGGAAATGGTTTGGGTGCGCAAAGACTGGCTGAAAGAAATGAATCTGCCTGAACCGAAGACGATGCAGGATGTATTGGCCATTTCCGAGGCGTTCGCGACGAGAGACTCCGGCGGCAAAGGGAAAGTGTTCGGTCTGGGACTGAATAAGGAAACGATAAGCCAACCGTTGGGCTTTCTTAACGGTTACCACGCTTATCCTGGGCAATGGGTGAAAGACAGCTCGGGAAAATTGGTTTATGGCAGCGTACAACCGGAAGTAAAGACTGCATTAAAACAACTGCAGGATCTTTATAAAGCCGGACAAATTGACCCGGAAGCCGCTGTTAATGACGATGCAAGAAATGTGGAATATATAGCAAACGACCGCTTGGGCCTGATCTTTGGCCAGTTCTGGTACAGCGCCGCCTTGCAAGACGCAGTTGTCAAGGATAATAAAGTGACGCAGGACTGGGGAGTGTACATGATCCCTTCCATTGACGATAAACCCGGCATGACGCAAGTATCGGCAACGGTAAACTCCTTCTACGTCATCAACAAAAACGCAAAAAATCCGGAAGCTGTGTTCAAACTGCTGAATCATTGGGTTGGCGTTTTGACTGGAGGATTGCCAGCCGAAGGCGAACCGCGCGCTGTTTACAGCTTTGGTAAAGAACTGAAAGAGACAGGGAAGGAAGTATGGGCCGTCAATCCGCTTGTGGTCCTCCTGCAAGATCTTTACATTCAGGGCGGGGAACACATCACGGAAGCGCTCAAGACGAATGACCCTTCGGCAATCGAGTGGAGCGGTGACCTTAAGAACCGGTATGAGCAGCTTAAAAAGTATGAAGCGGGAGATACGACCTTCTGGCTGCAAAGCAAAATAGCCGGCGAAGAAGGAGCATTTACCAGAATGTACGAGTATTTCAAGGAGGACCGCTATCATTTCAATGAGTTTTATGGCACCGCAACTCCAACGATGATCGAACGCGACGAGTTGTTAAAGACGAAAGAGAAGGAAATGTTTGCGAAAATCATCATCGGCAGCGCCTCCATTGACGAATTTGATAAATTTGTCGAAGAATGGAACAAACTGGGCGGAGAAAAGATTACGGAAGAAGTAAATGACTGGTATGCAAACATGCAGTAACAGGATGGAGTGAGAGCATCGGGATGGGCGAGAAGATGTGAATAACCGTCTTCTCGCCCGCTTGCTTTCAGTAACATAGAGGAAGGAGACAGAGAAATGATTGCCGCAGTGAAAAAATATTGGCCTCTGCATCTGATGATTCTGCCTGGTTTTTTGCTGGTTCTCGTTTATAGCTACGGACCGATGGCCGGTCTGATCATTGCGTTCAAGAAGTTCATGCCGAACAAAGGAATTTGGGGTTCGCCCTGGATAGGGTGGGATAATTTCGAATTTGTTCTCTCCCTCCCGGACACTTCGCAGATTATTCGCAATACGATTATTATTGCTTTGATGAAGATGATAGCCGGAATGATTGTGCCCATTTTCGCGGCCCTCATGCTTAATGAAGTTCGAAAAGCAGTTTTCAAGCGGACTGTTCAGACGCTAATTTATTTGCCCCACTTTTTGTCGTGGATTATATTGGGCGGCATTCTGATTGATATTTTGTCTCCCTCGCAGGGGATTGTAAATAAGTTGCTCGGAGTATTCGGGGTGGACCCGGTTTTTTTTCTCGGCGATAATCGCTGGTTTCGTTTTACATTGGTATTCTCCGACATTTGGAAGGAATTCGGCTTCAGTACAATCGTGTATTTGGCTGCGTTGACGAGCATAAATCCGGTGTTGTATGAGGCCGCAGAAATAGATGGAGCAAATCGTTTGCGTCAGACCTGGCACGTTACATTGCCTGGAATGCTGCCGATCATTGTGCTGCTCGGTACGCTTAGTCTTGGAAACGTGCTTAACGCCGGCTTTGATCAGGTGTTCAATTTGTACAGCATACCTGTATACGAGACTGGCGATATTATCGATACCTACGTGTACCGTGTCGGCATCCAGAAAGCGCAGTATGGCATTGCTACAGCGATAGGCTTGTTTAAGTCTGTTGTTTCCTTACTATTTATATCATTGTCCTATGTCTTGGCCTACCGATTTGCGAATTATCGCATCTTTTAGAACAGCGTAATTAGGGGGGAATATAGTGGCTGTTAAAGTATCGAAAAGTTATCGCCTGTTTACCATTATGAACAATTTTTTGTTGTTGCTCCTGGCGATTACATGCGTCCTTCCTATGCTCCATATTTTGGCCTTGTCTTTCAGTTCCGCTTCCGCCGTAACCGCCGGAGAAGTGACGTTCTGGCCTGTAGATTGGACGACTGCCGCCTATGAAAATGTATTTGGAAAAAAAGAATACCTGGTTGCATTTTGGGTTTCTATTAAACGGGTCGCGATCGGTGTAACGATCAACATGCTGCTGACCATTTTGATCGCCTACCCGCTGTCGAAGGAAAATAGCCAATTTCCGGGGAGAACGATTTACGCCTGGTATTTTGTTTTTACGATGTTGTTCAGCGGCGGGCTGATCCCATGGTACATGATCATTAAGGATACAGGGTTGCTGGATACCATCTGGGCGCTTGTCATTCCTTCTGCTGTCCCGATCTTTAATGTCATTATTCTGCTTAACTTTTTTCGAGGTTTGCCCAAGGAGCTTGAGGAATCTGCAAAGCTGGACGGCGCAGGATATTTTACTGTACTGTGGCGAATTTTCGTTCCGCTCTCCATGCCGGCGTTGGCTACATTGCTTTTGTTTGCTGTAGTTGGTCATTGGAACAGTTGGTTTGATGGTCTGATTCTTTCGAATCGTACCGAACATTATCCGCTGCAGAGCTTTCTGCAGACCATTATTATCAAATTGGACCCCGCTTATTTGACGCCCAAGCAGGCAGAGTTGAATGCCCTGATGAATAATCGGACAAGTCGGGCGGCGCAAATTTTTGTAGCGGCTTTTCCGATCTTAATCATTTATCCGTTTCTGCAACGATTCTTTATCAAGGGAATTGTGTTAGGCAGTGTAAAAGAATAAGACGTACAGGATATTGTGGGAAGGAATGGAACAATGATGAACAATTCGAACACTAAACCGGAGAAGGTGCAATATATTTTGCGCCCTCTATTTACCATTTTGCAGGATGATGCGCTGTGGAAGTCATTTATGGCCTACGCCAAAAACATTCGCGCTGATGCGGTTATGGCGTTTAGTACGCATTTGGAAGCCAATCATCCGAGTCTTGAGAGTCTGCGCGAGCGTCTGCCTTTGATGGCTAAACGGTTCGCCGAAGTTCGCGCCGCCGGGATGAGCCCGATGGTCAACTATTACGTGACTCTGGGTCATGCCAATATGCTGCCTGCCGAACATGCCAAGTCATTTACGGATATGGTCGATGGGAAAGGCAGAGTCGAACATGGCTGTCCGTGTCCGCTTTGTCCGGAATTTCGTTCCTATATTTACGAGGCCTACAAGTTGTTTGCCTCGCTGGATGTCGATGCGGTATGGATCGATGACGATTTTCGATTGTTTGGCCGCGCTCAAACGGATTCGTTTCTATGCTTCTGTGATCGGCATATGGAGGCGTTTTCCAATAGAATGGGAGTTGCATATGGCCGTGATGAAATCAACGAGGCGTTGCTAAAGGACCCTCTAGGATGCACGCCTGTGGAGTTGCAGCTTCGTCGCGACTGGCGGGCGTTCCAGGAGGATATTCTTGTCGAGTTTGGCGTTCTGCTCCGCGAGGCATGCGAATCAGCCAATCCTGACATTCAGATGGGATTGATGACCAATACGATTGAAATGATGCTGCGTCACGGTCGTCATTTGGATGCCGAGATCAAAGCGCTCAGGACAAAGAACAAGCCGGAGCCGCATGTCAGGCTCGGCGGCGCCAGCTATACCGACGAGCATCTGCCAGGCATTCTTGATCGTTGCGTGACGTTTGACGCGTTGGCTGCCATGATCACGGAGCCCAGCCAACTCAGCTCCGAAATCGAGCAATTCCCTTGGACCATCGGAGGGAAATCCGCACGCGCTCTTGCTTTGGAGCTTTATGTACTGTCTATAAGTTTCAGTCCGCGATTGACCTTAAGCATTAACGACGGCTTCCTTGGTTTTGATGATGTGTCGGGCAATTATCAAAAAACGCTGGGTCCTTTAAAAGATTATTTGCAAGCTGTTGCCAACGCCGTGTCCGGGAAAGTGCGGAGAGGAACATCGCTGCCTTTCCCTAGCGAGCCTGATGTGATCGCCGGCATGGATTTAAGCGACGAACCGTCAATGCGGTTTAATCATTCGCTTACCCGTATCGGTATACCTGTTGCGCCAGGCAGCCATATACCGACATTGATCACAATGAAAGAGGCGATGGCTTATCCGGAAGAAACATTAACGTCCTGGCTGGAAAAAGGAACAGTGATCACTTCCGAAGCCTATTATCATCTGTGCAAGCGAGGTATCATGAGGAATAGTCCGATCCGCGTAGAGAAGGGGGATATGTCGCATCGAACCACAGTCGAGCGTATCGTTGCTCCTCATGCGCCGGATTGGTTGCGAAACAAGGATCTAGTCGCTTGGCTTTATATGCCGATGCACACGGAATATATCCTGTCGGCAGAAGAAGGAGCCGAGGAATGGTCGGAAATTTATGATAACCTCGGCAATCGACAATCCTCAGGCGTCGTAGTGACGAGAGAACCATATCCAATGGTGGTTGTACCGCATACAGGGGGCTTGTTGAAAGAGACAGGGCGACAATGGCTGTATCAACAAGTTATGTCCTATCTGACAGCAGGCGAATTCCCGGCCATGGTCGAATTCGGCGTCAATATTTATCCAGTATGGTGGGAAGATGATAAGGAAGTGCTGCTCGGACTCTCCAACTTCAGCTTGGAGACATACCCGTCTCTTGCTCTTTGGATTCCGACTCGTCGCAAGCTTGATAAAGTGGAACAGCTCTCTCGCGAGGGGGTATGGGCGGAAGCCGATGCAAGCGTTTCTGAACATCCGGATGGCGGCGTTCGTCTTACCTTGCAAGGAAACAGCGTGCCCGATCATGCATCATTCGAAACATACCGCTTTATATTTTGAAGGGAGGGTACAAGAATGACAAAGGCGATCAATCGGCGTTTGTTGCCGATCGTAATCGTAGTGAGTATGGTGGTATCGCTATGGGGGCAAGTTGCCGATCGTGCAGCGGCAAGCGAGGAAGTCAGCGTTCAATCGGATCTGACCGGACATTGGGCGGAGGATACGATGACGAAATGGGCGAATAACGGACTGTTAACCGGAGACGGCGCAGGAAATTACCGCCCGAACGATGCGATATCGCGAGCAGAGTTCGCAGCGCTCATCTATCGCGTATTTAATTTGCCAGAGCAGGCGGCAGAAACCAATCCGTTCGCGGATGTAAAGAGCGGCGCATGGTACGCCGGCGCAATTGCGAATGTGTATGCTGCCGGCATGATTCAAGGAATTGGCAAGGGCAAGTTCGATCCGGAAGCTGCCATTACGCGGCAGGATGCGGCTGTTATACTTGCGCGCGCTTTTCAATTGGAGGATGCCGCGTCTGCAGGGGAAAGGTCCGCCTTCAGCGATGAAGCGAACATTTCCGCTTATGCGTCTGCGGCAGTTGCTTCTCTGCACCACCGCCAATACATTAGCGGCAGAAACGGGAATCGCTTCGCCCCGCAAGAGCGCATCACAAGAGCGGAGACCGTGCGAATGATCAACAACGTCATGGGTTCTCTCGTTCGGAGTAAAGGGTCTTATGAGCGGGATTATGCAGGCAATGTGGTTGTGAACACCGCTAGCGTCGAACTGAAAAATCTCGTGATCGCCGGCGACCTCTACATTACGCAAGGTGTCGGCGAAGGAGATATTGTGCTGGACGGTGTAACGGTTAAAGGTAAAACGTTTGTGTTCGGCGGCGGGAGCAACAGTGTGAAAATCAAGGATTCCCGGTTGACGGGAACACTTGTCGTAAACAAGCAAGACGGCCCGGTTCGGATTTTTGTCTCCGGCGCAACCCGTATTGCCAATGTTCTTATGCTGAGCGGAGGTATTCTGGAAGAAGGAGAACTGACCGACGCGAGCGACGGCTTTAACGGCGTGGAGGTCAATGTAAGGGATTCCGCCCAATCGCGGGAAATCGTTCTGTTGGGCCGATTCGGGCAAGTTCGCCAGGCAGGCGTCAGAGTCAATGTCGTGTTGAAAACGGGGACAGTCGTGGAGACGTTTACTTTCGACGCGATCGCCACCGTAACGGGTGACGGGACGATTAATATTGCAAACATTTATGTTAGCGGTTCCAATTTGAGTAAATGGCCTGATAAAGTAAACTTTGGCACTCAGATAACGGTTACGATAGAAGCGAAGCTTGTAGACAAGGATCGGATAGACAACTCATCCGGTTCGGGTACGACTACTCCGACAGGTCCGGACCCAAGCCCGGAACCGAGTCCGGAACCGGACACGGAGCTGAAAATCGTAAATGCGGGAAGCGCCGCAGCTTCGGTGGTCATCAGCAGCATGACCGACGATCAGACGAGAGATGCCGCTCGCAAGTTGATCAAGTATATCAAGAAATCGACGGGTGTTGAACTGCCTTTGCTCGTTGATCGTCTGAATTCAGACAAAGTGACAGTCGAGAACGGAATTATTCATATTGAGTACTTTAACACGCCCGCCACTCCGCCTGCTGCATCGGAATTCTCAGTACAGGCGATTATTGACGGCGTAGCGACAGAAAATGAACGCCCGGCCAGCTTAACTTGGAATGAGGCTGCGAAGACGGCAGCATTAACTGTTGGGCGCGTCGAAAAGGCGAATGTGCAGCAATCTGTGAAATATCAGGTCAGAAACAAAGATGGGGAAACGTTCTCCAGTCCGACGATCATCATTCCTGCCAATCCACATGGTTCATTGCTCAGGAACCCCTCCTTCGAAGCGGGATATGCGGGGTATTACAATGCTAAACCTTGGGAATATTGGAACGGCGGTTTCGAAGCGCCGGCCAGTCTCGTGGCGAGAAGCGCTGAACAAGCCAGAACCGGAACATATAGTTTGAAATTGTCCGGAACGAGTCTGGTATGGCCGAACCAGAAAGTCTTGTTGACCGATTACGGACAGTATGAATACACGGCTTATTTCTATTCGCCGCAAGGTTCGACGACAAGCGGGACGGTCCAAATGTTCGTCAATCTTCAGGCGGAGGACGGCATGCAGCTAAAACAGTATTTGGGAACAGCCACGGAACCGACCGTGAGCAACGGCACTTGGGAACAGATGAAATTGACTTTTGAAATTCCCGAACAGATAGATGGGAAACAAGTTGTCAAAGCGCTGGTAGGATTTGAGGGCACGAATTTCGCTGCGGGTGAAGTCGTCTACATCGACGATGCAACTTTAGTCCATGCGGATGCAATCGATCAGGATGCTCCCGTGAGCGGCAACGGAGAGCCGATCGAGCAGGATTTGCCCGACCAGTACGAAGGGACTCAGATTTATGTCGGCAAGAAAGGCTTGTCTGCTCAGGAGCAATCCACATTGCTTGATGGCATGGGAGCTGACGGATTTGTATTTCATCAGAGTGGTCAACGAATTACGATTGCTGGTAAGGCCGCGTGGGGAACAGAGTATGGTGTCGACGAATTTCTGGAACGTTACGTAGGCGTACGCTGGTTAATGCCGGGGGAAGAATGGGAAGACGTTCCGCAGGCGACAAGCTTGGCCGTCCCGATAGGCGATAACGTGAAGCAAGAACCGGCATTTTTCACTAGAAATTTCGAAGAACAACTTGAAGAGCTGCCTCTTCGTGCCGAGTGGGCGAGAAACCTGCGAATGCAAATGTATGGAGGCATAGAGTTCACACATAACTTATATCGAATGCTTCCAGTCGCCCAATACCCTCAATTTTATAAACCGAATGCGCTGGATAAAAATATAGAAACGGAACATCCTTGTTTTCAAGCAAATGGGATCGTTGCCGAATCGATCGATATTATTAATGCCTATTTCGATAAGCATCCGGAAGCTACTTCCTACTCGTTAGGGATAAATGATACAACGGCATTTTGCGAGGCAGACCCTGCCGATCCTTCGGCCAAGCTGAATTCAATCGGAATGGTCGACATGTCGGATATTTATTTCGATTGGGTAGATCAAGTATCGAAAGGCGTCTTCGCCAAGCATCCAGATAAATATATTGGCACATATGCGTACTTAAATGTTTACGATCCGCCAACTGACGTACAGCTTGATCCGAGAGTTGTCGTCTATATTACCGACGAGCGTGTCTCATGGGGAGATCCGGACATGCGGGAGATCGCGTACGAATTGACAGAATCGTGGACGCAAGTGGGGGCGACTGTAGCCTTCTATGATTACCTGTTTGGTTCGCCCTACGTGCTGCCGAGAACGCCGTTCCAACTGATGGCAGACCAATACCAGTATGCGGCTTCTATGGGAGTAGGCGCTTACTATAGCGAGCTGTATGCCAATTTCGGTGAAGGGCCAAAGCCTTACTTGTCAGCCAAACTGCAATGGGATCCGCAACAGGATGTAGACGCATTGCTTGAAGAGTGGTACGAACGGGCAGTTGGACCTGAAGCAGCGGCAGATCTTAAGGCCTACTATGCATTTTGGCAAAGATTTTGGGAGCAGGACATATTCGATACCGAATGGTATTTATCGTGGAAGAATGCATCGGAACGACCTAACTTTATGCCTTTGCTCTCTCCAGATTATTTGAGAGACATATCGGAGAGCGATTTAGCTGCCAGCAGGCAGCTTCTTGAATCCGTTGTTGCCAAGGCGCAGACGCAGCAACAGAAGAAGCGGGCGCAAGACTTGCTGCGAATGTTTGAATTTTATGAGTTGTCGAAGCTGAGCTATGCGGACATGAAAGCCGAGATTGCCGAGCCGGGAAGTGATGCTGAAGCGACGGATTTACTGAACAAAATACTAGACAGAATCGCCAAGATGGATCTAAGGAAGACGCTTATTGCGGAATTTGCCGATTATATGACGTATGAGTTGTTTTACCAATATAAAGGCCCGCTTAATTGGGGAGTTGTTTCGAGCAAAGAAACAAATGCGCTTTCAAATTGGATAAAAGCTCATCCAGATGGCGATATCGCAGGACGTGTTGGACAACTGGCCGAAGAATCGCCTTCCTCAACCGTTCGGAATGCAATGAAGTTAATCTTGCTGTCAGTGGACGGAACAACCGTAAAAAATCCAGGCTTTGAAGACGGAATGACGGAGTGGTTCGATTTTCCTGATACGGTTGCCGAACTGACGAATGAGGCATACTCAGGAAATCAAGCTGTGAAGGTCAAAGGGAGCAGCGTCGAGCAAGATGTATTCGTTGAAAGCGGAAAAACCTATAAACTTACATTCTATGCGAAAGCTTCGGATGCAACGGAGTTAAATTTGGTCGGCATGAATTTCTGGGACGTTCCCGATGTTGGACTAACAGGAGCCCACGTGACGGTTGACTCTGACGAGTATAAAAAATATACGATCACGTTTACGCCTCCGGAAGGTTTCTCCCATGCTACGATCGTCATTTACAAGCCAATTGGCGCTGGTTGGGTATATGCGGACGATTTTGCCTTGACGGAATGGTTGGCTGATGATGTATCGTTAACGGCAGTAACCGGCGAGAACGGAACAGTGCAAGCCGTATTCAACAAGTCTCCGGAAATGGCGCCTGTTGCGGCAGACTTCACCGTACAAGCGATTGTCGACGATCAGGAGGCGGTTGCGGAACATCCGGTTGCTGTGAGCTGGAATTCAGTAGTGCATACAGCTACGCTAACCGTGCAGAGCATAACGCCGGCTAACGTGGCGCAAACGGTGAAATATCGGGTGACGTATAAGGGCGAGGACATGCTTGTGAGCCCGGAAATTGCCATCGCGGCTGACCCGCAAGCCTCCGTGCTGAAGAATACTTCCTTCGAAATCGGATACGGGGAGGATGCTCATGCCCGGCCTTGGCAATATGGGTGCGGCGGCCAACCGGCATCCTGTGTCACGGCGAGAAGCGATGAACAAGCCAGAACCGGACAACACAGCTTGAAGCTGTCCGGACAGATTTGGGCGATTTGGCCGAGCCAGCCTGTCTCGTTGACCAGCTACGGACAGTACGAATACAGCGCTTATCTTTATAAGCCGCCCGGCATGACGACAAGCGGGACGCTTCAGATGTTCGTAGTTATTCAGGCGGCGGACGGCACGCAATTGGGCTCGTATGCGGGACCGCTCATCACGTCAGCGACCGTCGGCAGCGGCGATTGGTATCAGATGAAAATGACAGTCGATATTCCAGAGGAGATAAACGGGACGCCAGTCGCCAAGGCCGTAATCGGGATTGAAGCGTTGGATTTCGTCGGAGCCCGCGAGACAGTCTATCTGGATGATATCACATTGGTAAAAAAGTGAATGGATAATCGGTTGTTAATCCAATGACTTAATCAGCGGTGGCTCACCATTAACGGGGAGCCACTGCTTTTTGTTGATTAAAGGATTTCGATGAATGGAAGCCCGTTACATCTTGATGACAACTTCGTGCTATGATGGAGGCAAACTTTCGCCCTGCTGCAGCAGGGCATACGGGAGAACGCCGACCAATGGAGAAAACAAAGGTTCTGATCATTGAAGACGAAGCGGCGATCGCGGAGCTGCTGGCATACGGATTGACGAGAGAGGGCTACGAGGTGCAGACCGCCGGGAGCAGCGCCGAAGGGATGCGAGAAGTAGAGCGATTCCGCCCCGATCTGCTTATTCTCGACTGGATGCTGCCGGACGGCAGCGGACTGGACATCTGCAAGAAGGTGACAGCGAGCCACAATATTCCGATTCTGATGGTAACGGCCAAGTCCGACATTACCGACAAAATACTCGGCCTGGAGTTCGGAGCGGACGACTACATCACGAAGCCGTTCGACCTGCGCGAGGTTATCGCGAGGATCCGCACTATTCTGCGGCGATTCGCGCAAGCGAGCCAAACCTCGCAGGAGGAGGCCGGCGGAGAAACGCTGCGCTTTAATCATATCGAGATTATCCGCGGCGAACGGATGGTAAAGAGGCGCGGCGAGACGGTGGACTTAACGCCGAAGGAGTTCGATCTGCTTCTGAAGCTGTGCAGCAACCGCGGCAGAATCTTTACGAGAGAAGAGCTGCTGGAGCTGGTCTGGGGCTACGATTACGTCGGAGAGACGAGAACCGTCGACAACCATATCCAGCGGCTGCGCAAGAAGCTTGATGTCGGCGAGCTGATTACGACGGTATTCGGCATTGGCTACAAATTCGAGAAGGATGCGGATTAATCCATGCGCGGGGGATTCCGGTCCATCAGGACCAAGTTCATCGTCGGTTTTTTCCTCATCTTCGCGGTGTCGTTTCTGCTCCTCAGCTGGACGGTTACGAATATCATCCAGACCAGCAATCAGAAGATTATAACCGACGATCTGATCGGGCTCAAAAAAACAAGCAACAATTATGTGCGTCAAGCGTTTATGATCAATCACTTCGGCAATGACGACATCTACTTCGGACAAATCGCGGAGGAAATGATCAGCGATCTGAGGTACGCCATGTCGAGCGAGGTCAGCGCCTACACGGTGGACGGCGAGCTCATCCATGCTTCCGACGAGTCCGCGTTTTCGGGTGCGGGGGAAGACGACCTTAAGCAGGCAACGCGGGGAGCGACGGCTTATACAATTTCCTATGAGGGCGGGACGGCAGCGGTTTATTATTCCTATCCCGTCGTTATCGACGGCGTAAAGGTGGGCATTCTTCGTTATTCGAAGCCATTCGACCTGCTCTATGAGCAATCCGACCGGATATTGAACGCTGTCTTTTACATCGCGCTGGCGATCTTTGGCGCCGCGTTCCTGTTTTCGTATTTGCTGTCGCGGCATATTTCGGTGCCCCTGGCCAAGCTGGAGGGCGCTTCGACCGAAGTCATGCAGGGAAACCTGGACGTCCGGCTTGAGGTAACCAGGCGCGACGAGATTGGCCGGCTGGCGGACAACTTCAACGACATGATCGGTCAGCTCAAGAGCCAGATCGGGAAGATCGAACGGGATCGGGATCGGCTGGAGAAGCTGCATCTGCAGGGCAAACATTTCTTTGACAACGTCACCCACGAGCTCAAGACGCCGCTCACGTCCATTCTGGGCTACGCGGAGCTTATCCGGGAGAACGGGGAGAGCGATCCCGCGTTTTTCCGCAAGGGGATGGATCATATCGTGGGCGAAAGCCAGCGGCTGCACGGCATGGTCGTATCCCTGCTGGAAACGTCGAAGGAGCAAGGAGGCTGGGAGGAGAGCGGGCGGATCGAAGCCGGATCGCTCTTAAGGGATGTATGCGACGCCATGTCTTTCAAGGCGCAGCGTTACAAGAAGGCCATCCGTTGCGAGACCGGTAATGAACTGCTCGTAGAGGCTCAACCGGACAAGCTCCGCCAGCTGTTTATCAACATCCTCGACAACGCGATCAAGTATAGCGATCCCGGGGCGGAAATCTTGGCATCGGCAAGCTCGGTTGCGGCAGAAAACGTCAGGATCGTGATCGCCAATTCGGGCCAGCCGATTCCGCAGGAGAAGCTGGCAAGCTTGTTCCAGCCCTTCGGGGCCGAAGGCAGAGCAGCCAGGGAACAAGGCAGCGTCGGTCTCGGCCTAGCCATTGCCAAGTCGATTATGGACGAACTCGGCGGTACAATTACGATTATGAGCGAAGATGGAATGAACAAAGTAACCATGGAACTGCGCGGCGCGAAAGCGGGGAGGACTGTATGAAGCGGAAATGGAATTGGAGTATAACGGGAGCGGCATGTCTCCTTGCCGTCTTGATGCCGCTTGCGCTTTCCGCCTGCGCGGGAACGCTTAAAACAGAAACGATCATCATACCGGATGGGGCGGAAGAGACGCCTGCGGCGATAGGCGGCGACGCGTTCGAGATCGACGCGTTGTACCGGCTCCCGAACGGGGACGCCAAGTACGCCGGCTTGTTCCAATGGATCGGGAACGACGAATTGATCCGCGTGACGTGGGGCTTCAAGGGCGACATCATTGTCGACAAGTATAAAACGCCGTTCGAGAAGGCTGAGCGCGTTCGCGAAATGGACGGTTATCTTCTCGATATCGGAAACATGTCTACGGACGGGCGTTACCTCATCGGGTACTCCTACAGCGAGGACGCCGGACAGGAGTCCGCGTTGACGCTTGTATCTCTCGAAAGCGGGGAGGAGAAGGAGGTGAGCTCGCTCCGCACCGTTCTGAGGATGGGCTCGAGAAGCATTACATGGTCTGGCGACAGCGCATACTTTTCGTTTTTTACCTTTACTGAGCAAGGGGAGCTTGGCATCGGAGCTTACCATATGGAGAGCGGATCCATAAAAACGTACAGGATGCCGGAGCCAAGCGAGATTGCGTTTTATTATTCCGTCAAGCTGTCGGAGGATGGAAAAAGCGCAATCGTGATTAAAGAAGAGAAGGGAAAGCCGCAGTTCTTCGTACTGGGCAAGCTGGAGGAAGGCGAGTTTATCCCGCAATATGAGCATACGATGCACCAGAACGGTTCGGTCGATTGGATCGATCAGGACCGGGTCGCGTTTACCGGCTCGGACGGCACCTTGTTCGCCTATGATCTCCGCAATGACGGTTATGCCGTGCTGCTGGACCAAGTCGGGAATTTTGCCTTGTCGCAGGATCGCTCCTTCATCGCCTACTCAACCCCTGATGCAACCGTCGAGGTAGCGAAGCTGCAAGGGAACAATCTGTTGCACAAAACAACGGTTTACCGAGGCATTGTCGCGGATGGGCTGACATGGAGTCCGGATGGGGGCTCCCTGCTCATCCAGGGCCGGAAACCCTACGACGATGCGGCTGCCTTGCAGCCGGTGGCGAAAGAAGCCGAGGCTGTGGATGACTACAGCTTCCAGCAGATCGTGATCGACTTTCGTTCATGACAACTTGTAGACATCTCGGGCAAGCTTTGGTGACATGATTGTCCTACATTTAAGAGGTGCAAGCGTAAGCCGGACGACATCAGGATGAGAGGGTGTGTTCGACAATGATAACCTTAAGAGGGACAATCGGAATCATGGCCGTGGCGCTGGTCTTATTGCTCGTGATCCTATTGGCTGCTTGCAGTGGAAGGGGAGCGGGCGGCGGCAGCTCGTCGGGCAATTTTATGGGAGGCGCAAGCGGTACGTCTACAGGCGGAAGTTATGCCGGCGGCGAAGGCGCCGCATGGAACGGAGGCCCAATTCATGGAACCGGCCAAGGCATGGCATCGGGCGGCAAAGGAAAGCGGAAAGTTGTATTTGCGACCTTCTGGCCGGATGTCCGCTTCGCGGAAGCGAAGACCAGGTTCGAAGCGCTGCATCCCGATATCGAGATCGAGCTGCACTATATCCAAACAAACGACTCCAGATTCGAGAAGGATCTGGAGAGATTCGTAAAAACCACGAATGCGGCGATGCTGGCGGGCAAAGGGCCGGATATTTTGGAGATGGATCTATTGCCGATCGAGCATTACGTGCAGCGCGGCTTGCTTGTCGACCTGGAGACACTGATCGAGCGGGATGCGACTTTTAATCGTGAGCAATATTTCGCCAACATGCTGGATAATGCCAAGGTCGGAGGCGGCTTATACGGGATGCCGCTGTCCTTCTTCCAGCGGGGCTTCGCCGAAGATGTCGATTCGACGGTCGGGATGAACGCCGCATCCACGGTAAAACAAGAAGCTTGGGCATTTATCAAGTTTATGATGTCGGGTCAGTGGATGCTTTCTGACGGAGTCCCCGTCAACGAGCTTCAGCAGTAAGCGCTTTAAAATTTAATCTGGTTAAATGAACTGCTCTATCTTTTTTCGTGTTAGAATTTATTTGGAGACATTTTTGTTGCAAGTTGTAGACGATCCCATGATTTCTGGATGATATAACGTAGTAGAGGCATCATTTATCCACATTCGGGAGGGCGTCATCTTAATGGAAAGAACCAGAAGATATTCAAGATCGGCCAGATTCAAGACGCTTTCGCTGCTGCTGCTCGTTGCCATTGCAGGTATCTTTCTCTATATGACTCAATTTGCGAGAGATGGCGGAGAGATGCCGAAAACGCTCGGAGGAAAAGAAAATCAGACCGAGCAAGTCAGCTCGGGAGGCCTCGATTCCGATTCCGAATCGGCGAAGGATACGTTTAAAATAGTGATTGACCCTGGACACGGAGGTAAGGATCCTGGTTCCACGGGATTCAGCGGAATATTCGAGAAGGTCAGCAATCTGGCAATCGCGGAGCGTGTGTATGATCTGCTGCTGGAGGATTCGCGCTTCGAAGTCCGGATGACCCGTACGGACGATACGTTCGTGGAGCTTGAGGATCGTGCGGGTATGGCCAATGACTGGCCGGCCGACGCTTTTGTCTCCATTCATGGCAATGCCTACGAGGACAGCAGCGTCTCTGGTTCGGAGACGTTTTATCGATACGATAATGGTCTGCTGCTAGCGGAGGCGATTCATGAAGAACTCGTAGACGCAATGGGATTCAGGGATCGGGGGATCCGGCTGAACGAGCTGAAGGTACTCACCCTGAGCAAGGTTCCCTCGCTGCTCATCGAGACCGGCTACCTGTCCAATGTGGCGGAGGAAACCGCTATCCTGAGCGAAGAAGGGCAGGATCGGATGGCCAGGGCCATCGTTGACGGTTTGAAGGCGTACTATGAGCAAACAAGGGGAAGTAGTATGTAGCCGAGAAGGATAGATGGGATAAGATCAGATGAACCACGACGCCAGCTTTGGGCCGTGGTTCTTTTTATGGTCGTCACACTTATTGGCGTAGACGATACTGCTCCGGGGTCGCTCCCGTAGACTTCTCGAAAACCCGGTAAAACTGGCTTGGCGTAGAGAAGCCCAGCATAAAGCTGATTTCCATCACGGTATGCGCTGTCCCCTTCAACAGTCGCCGCGCTTCCTCCATGCGAAGATGGAGAACATATTGATAAGGCGCATAGCCGGTAGCGGCTTTGAAGGAGCGGATGAAGTGGAAGCGGCTCTGGAGCGCAATGGCCGCCGCATCGTCGATTTTGATCGCCTCCGTGTAATGAGCCCGTATATACTCGACTGCCTGCGTAATATGTTTGTCCGACAACTGAGGGGACTGCTCCTTATCGGACAGGAGCCCCTTCTCCCCGCCTCCCTGCATGAGCTCGAGCAGTTCGTTCAGGATCAGCGTCTCCGACTGCTGTTCGGCCAGCAGCTCCCCGGAGGGCATGGACAGATCCAGCCACCTGCGGAAGCGGGCTTTAACAAGGCCGGGCTCTACCTGCAGGCGCAGTGCAGTCTCGTCACGTCCTCGTACCTCTGGAAGAGAGGCGTCAAATCGCCCGCCTTCCGTAATGGCAATAATGACTCCAGCGTCGTCTCCGATATGGAAGCAATGCCGTTCATCGGCATGAAGAAGAAGCGCTTCTCCCGGCACGAGCGTCATTTGCTTATTCTCATGCGTGAAGTAACAGGTGCCGTGCGTAGGAATCGTCAGTTGATAATGTCCGTCATGCGTATGAGGAACGTTTTCGAACGCATTCGCGATTTGAACAACTTCTATATCTGGCAGCGTTAATTGAATTTGCATGTTTTCTCCAGTCTCCCTTTTAGGCTATAGCAATTCGTGCTCGAAGGGAGCAATAATCGCGAGCGACGCCGTGACATGCTTGGTTGTAGCATTAGAACATCATTGGCAGAAAGGATGTCTACATACGATGTCACCAAGAGGGGCAGTCGCCCAAGCCGGTACGAACACGGCTTTCACCATTCTTCTTAGCGTAAGCGCCGCGCATATGTTAAACGATGTTATGCAGTCCGTCGTTCCCGCCGTTTTCCCCCTATTCCAGCAAAAGCTTGAACTCAGCTTTGCTGAAATAGGATGGGTCGCTTTTGCGCTTAATATCTCGGCGTCTATTTTGCAGCCGTTAATCGGATCTTACACCGATCGGAAGCCGATGCCAAGTCTTTTGCCGCTGGGAATGTTATTTACGCTGCTGGGCATGATCGGATTCGCCGTCGCTCCATCGCTGCTCTATCTGTTGCTTGCGTCCGTCCTTATCGGGGTGGGGTCTTCCATTTTGCATCCGGAATCCTCTCGAGTCGCGCACTTGGCCGCCGGCAGGAGCAAAGGCTTCGCGCAGTCGATCTTCCAGGTGGGAGGCAATACCGGCCAGGCGCTCGCGCCGCTTATGGTCGCCTACGTAATCAGCCCGCAAGGGCAATACGGTTTCCTTTGGTTCGTCCTGCTTGCTCTTGTCGGGATTGTCATACAAACGCGCGTAAGCAAGTGGTATCGGGAGCATGTGAAAGACCGTCCTGTCGCTAAGAAAAAGATAGGCGCGGCAGGCAAAGCAACGTTCGGCAAACCGTTTATCATCTACGTCATGTCTGTGCTCGTCCTGATGCTGTTCGCGAAATTCGTGTATCTTGCCGGCATGACCGGCTACTATTCTTTCTACTATATGGACAAATATGGGCTCTCTCTGAAAAGCGCGCAAATTTGCTTATTTGCTCTTCAATTCGCAGGGATGGCAGGCACGTTCTTCGGCGGGCCTCTGGCCGACCGGTTCGGCCGGCAGAAAGTGATTTGGTTCTCCATTTTGGGAACCGCGCCGTTTTCGCTCTTGCTGCCTTACGCGGGGCCGACGGCCGCCGTGCTGCTATGCATCGCAATCGGACTTATTCTGATGTCGGGTTTCTCCGTCATTATTGTATACGCCCAGGAAATGCTGCCCGGCCATGTAGGTACGATTGCCGGTCTATTTTTCGGCGTATCCTTCGGACTGGCGGGACTCGGCTCAGTCGTCATGGGCTCCATGATCGATTCTCATGGCGTCGAGCAGGTTATCAAGGCATGCTCCTATTTGCCGCTACTTGGTTTGCTGGCCTTGCTTCTGCCGAGAGATTCCAAGATCATGCGGGGAGCCTGACAGGCTTCGGCTTAAAATCCGGCACGCTCGGGCTGATGTGGCAAGCTCGGGGGCGCTGGAATGATTTTGATGCGATGCTCATATCGGAGGAGAGGACCGCCATATACTGTAGGGAAAAGCTCTACACCCTTCTGAGGGAGGCGAAGGCATGGCAGGAATTTTTTTCGTTTGTCTCCTCGCCGCGTCCTGCGCGG
>NZ_BDQX01000062.1 GCF_003112455.1 Paenibacillus agaridevorans | reverse complement strand
CCGAGTAAAAGTGCCAATATAATTCTCTTTTCCCGGCTCACATTCTGAGCAGGCTTTATCAAACGGGCGAAGCAGCCATTTCCGGCTAAGCAAATACGAAAGACCTCGAAATGCCCCCTTGTCTCTCCA
>NZ_BDQX01000061.1 GCF_003112455.1 Paenibacillus agaridevorans | reverse complement strand
CCTGCCCGACAGACCGGGATAACATTCGGAAACGAATGCTAATACCGGATACGCGATATCCTCGCATGGGGAAATCGGGAAAGACGGAGCAATCTGTCACTGTTGGATGGACCTGCGGCGCATTAGCTAGTTGGTGAGGTAACGGCTCACCAAGGCGACGATGCGTAGCCGACCTGAGAGGGTGATCGGCCACACTGGGACTGAGACACGGCCCAGACTCCTACGGGAGGCAGCAGTAGGGAATCTTCCGCAATGGGCGAAAGCCTGACGGAGCAACGCCGCGTGAGTGATGAAGGTTTTCGGATCGTAAAGCTCTGTTGCCAGGGAAGAACGCTTGGGAGAGTAACTGCTCCCAAGG
>NZ_BDQX01000060.1 GCF_003112455.1 Paenibacillus agaridevorans | reverse complement strand
GCGGCGGCTGAGGCGGCTTGCGTCAACACTTTCGACCCGTCTGCCGTCACGCTCCACGAACCGGAAGACGATGTCCAGCCAGTCGTATTTCCATCTTCAAAATCATCGCTGAACCGGGTGATCGGGTAAACCGCCGCATTGTCGAAATGAACGCCTGCCGAGGTGGTCCGGAATCCGACTCCTCCCGTTGTCAATTCCGTTACCGGATTTGTCCATTCCATCTCTGCTTGCCCGTCTACATAACAAATAATCTTGTTCCCCTCAACAACCGCCTTGAGGTTATACCACTTCTTGCTCCCCGCTGCGAACGGAGCGCTGGCAGCCAGCGTCATTTGTCCATTCACGGATTTATACAATTCCAGCATCTGATTCGCTGCATTGATTCGGTACATATAATAGTTATTGGCGTTCTGGACTCTGAATACGATGCCTGCATTGGCATTCGTAATCGCCATCTTCACTTTGGCTTCGTACTCGTAATCCGTCCATGCGTTGCCGGCGTTGGCGGTAATCAAAGACGTGATGGTCTGGCTTCCGCTGGACAACACGTTATTACCGCCATCCGTCGGTACGCTCCAACTGCCTGCAACTGACGTCCAGCCCGTCGTATTGCCGCCTTCGAAATTGTCGCCGAACAGCAACGGTCTGGAATTGGCAAAGGTTACGCCGGTTACGTTGCTATTGATTACAGAAACTTTCAAGTCTGTCAGATTCGTCGCGAGCTTGCCCTTGACGTAAACATCCGAGAACATAACGTTTTTCACCATTCCGCCTCTGGTGACATTCCCGGAAAGTCTGGATTGCTGCGCCCCCAACTGGCGGATATTGATGTTTTTCACAGCGATATCGCTGACATCGCCGGAGGTGCTGGTCGAGATCCCCAGCCAATAATTCCCGAACTGATTGACGTCTACTCGTTCAATATCGATATTCTCAAACGTAATCCGCCTGGCGTAGCCTTCCTCCGGAAGCGTGTTCATGGTGTAGCCATGATCAATCAGCAAGGCTCTGGCGCTCTGATACACATACGAATTGCGGACAGTCACCCCGATTTGCGCCTGAGCCACTCCCTGGCCAATCTTGAACGCCACGCACCTTGTCCATGCAAACGCGTCATCGAAGACCACATTCTCCAATTGCTCGAGCGCTCCCGGCCACCCGCTGGACATTCCCGTCTGCAGCCAGGTTTTAGTCGAGTACGTGTCATCATCCGAGATGGCAATGGAATGCTGGACAAGCACGTTCTGACTCTCGTTGATATCGATCACGTCATTCTCGATTTTGTATAAGTCCTGAAATCCTTTCAAATTCTTGATGGTCACATTGTCGGAACGAACCACCATAAACGACCAGAAGCCGGCGTCCCGCAATATGAGACCGTCAAAATTAAAATTCGAGGTTTGCATCGGAACCAGCAGATTATTCAGAAACCCTTCATTTTTGTTCGGCGCCGGCATCTTTCGCTCCCGCATCGCTATGCCTTTGCCATCGATGGTTCCCCGTCCCCGGATCGTAATGTTGCTGGAGCCTGCGGTCGTCCGAATAAAATACGTACCGTCCGCATTTCGCGAAGTCTTGCGGAAATCATTGGTGTAGTCTTCGCCTTTGCCCGTGCCGACAATGACGGCTCCTCCGGCCAAATAGAAGGTCACATTGCTTTTTAACGTCAGATTTCCGCTTTTATATACGCCTGCCGGAATAAACACAGTGCCGCCGCCGGCATTATGGGCCGCATCGATCGCCCGCTGAATCGCGCCCGATGCCATCGCGGCCCCCGTATTGTCCGCGTTGTACGGCGAATGGGTTACATTATAAATACCGGCGCCCGAGGATGGAGGAATATTGGTCTCCAAGGGATCCGCCGCGATGACCAGCCTCTTCCGCAAGCCATTGATTTCCACAATGACATAGGTGGAGGAAGACAGCGAAAACGTGAGCTTGTTTCCGTTCACCGTACCCTCGATGTTTTTGGCCAATGGACTGATGGAATAGGAGGTAATCGGCGCATTAAAGGTCACCTCGATACTTACCGTGCCGTCAAAAGAAAATTGCGCATAATCATAATCGGGCATATAACTAATGACGGGTACCGATTGACTATCCGCTCTTACTGAATACACGCTGGATGCGGTATAAATGGATGGCATGGGGTAATTTTGAATCGTGGCATTCCCGTTTGCATGGGCCGCTTGCGGTTGCGGTAAGGCCCCCGCGATCATGAGGACAAGCACAACCAACATACTGATCGTTTTTTTTGTCATGTATCATTGCCTCCTTAGATTTGTCTGCCCACCGATGTTAAGCTACGAGGACCCCGCTCGGGCAATGTCCTTGCATACGATTTTCGGAAAGCGCTGTCATTCTTCGGAGCAAACATGCCCTTTATTGGGTCCCCCCTCATTATCCAGGTTTTCTCTCAAATTCGATTATAATCTCTGATCGGTCAAAAAAGAGTGCGGCAGGTTCACTCTTTTGGGATAAATTCTAATGGTTCGACAACACCGATCGAGCCATCGAGTCCTCTTCGCTGCAGATCCGGTTTTGGGCGTAACCTTACAATTTTATCCCTCGAGAGTGAGATTACCTCACTCCTTTCTATAGCAACAAGGATTATAGTAAATGAATGATTCCAGGAGAGGGGGCAACCGAGATAAACAGAATCGCTTTATATTGATAGCGCTTGCAGAAGCGGGGCCCAGTGTAGTCATCAGGGGGAGAATATTGATCTTACGGAGGTATGTAGGTTTATGAGAAAAGTGTTGAGTCTTTTATTAGTATTTGCAGTCATGCTCACAGGGTTGTTGCCGCAAACAGCCCGTGCGGCTGAAATTGTCGAAACCGAATTTGTAGCTTCAACGGGTACCGCGAATGCGGAAACCAATGCGCCTTTGCTTCAAACAACGGAGGGGGCGGCAATCATTCAGAACTACCCCATGCCCTCTATTTATGCACCATCCAGTGTCTATTCATTGAAAGCGGATAATGAGGCGGTTCCTGTCATCCATTACAAGCCTGAATATGACTACGCCCAATTTTCTTTCGAAGGAACGGTCATCATTGAGGTTACGGCTGACAAACCGATTACCTCGTATTCGATCAGCCCGCTGGCCAAAAATATTCAGGGAACGGTCGATGGGAACAAGCTGACGTTTACGCTGTCTACCTCTACCTACTTGATCGTGGATATTAATGAAGATCCGAATGAAAAGGTAGATGAAAGCGATCCGGCAAAGATAAGGAAAAGACTTGTCATTGCGGCCGATCCGCTGGAGACGGATATTCCCGCCGCCTCCGGCCCCGGCATTTACAATGTGACGGCCGCGCCTTACAATGCGGACAATACAGGGGCTACAATGGCTTCCAATGGTATTCAACAGGCCATTGACGACGCCCATCAAGCCGGGGGCGGCACAGTTTATATTCCAGCCGGCGTCTACACCTCCAGCAATCTGACCTTGAAAAGCAATGTCGACTTCTACCTGGCCGGAGGCGCCGTCATCGTCGGTACGGGCAAAGGCGAGGATTACCGGGTCGACTTCCGCAAGGATTCGCTCTCTAGAGATGGAACCTACTTTATCAGCACGGCAGTCGATTCTGAGAATATCTCCATGCGGGGACGCGGAACCATCGATGGCAAAGGGGTTGAAATGCGAAATCGCAAGATGACGAATGCCCCTTCTACTCATAAGCAAGGGGAAGGCTTCATCAACAACCTGTTGGTGCCGATTGCGACCAGCAACTTTACATTCGACGGGTTGATGCTGCGGGATGCCGGCTTCTGGACCTTCATGGTGGTCCGTTCCGACAACGTAACCATAACCAATTATAAGGTATTCCAGGATTTGCGCATGCTTGAGAATGACGGCATCGATATTAACGAAAGTCAGAACGTGCTGGTTAAGCATGCCCTCGCAATCTCGGACGACGATGCCTATTCCACCAAAACCTGGCCGCAAATGGGTATGTCCAAGGATTGGCCAGGCGCAATTGAGCATCTATCCAACGTGGTCTTCGACGACTGCCTCGCCTGGACCCGCACCGCGGCTTTCAAGCTTGGCATGGGCATAACCACGCCCCAAATCGGCGTAACCATCAAGAATTCATTTGTATATCAAAGCGCCAGAGCGCTGCTTGTCGACCATGCTTTTACAAACAATCCGCTTCCGGTGGAAGGTTACGCTCAGGATGTTACGTTCGAGAATATCGATATCGAACGGGTCGGCATTAATCAATTCGGGAATTATTGGTTCAGGGTTTCCACCAGCACAGCCGGAGATGTAAGCAATATCCTGTTCAAGAATATTAATGTTCGCCAGACGGGAGGCACATCCCAGATTCAAGGAAATCCAACCAAAGGCGGGATGGTGAACGGGTTGACGTTCACCGACGTTTATGTAAAGGGCGTGCTTGCGAGAAGCCTGAGCGACCTGAAAGCATCCGTGAGGAATGAAAATGTGCGCGGTGTGGCCTTCGCCAATACGATTCCGCCTATCTTCAGCGATGACTTCGAAGACGGGACACTTGAGAAGTGGGTCCTTCGGCCTGAGGATAGCTGGACAGTTATAACGGATGAAGCAGCTTTAAATGCAGGAAAATTTCTATCCAGCGGGAATCGGACCAGCGCTTCGCTCCTGCTGTCCAAAGAGGGCGCTTCATGGAGCGATTACGCCTTTGAAGTCCGAACGCATCCTCACTTGGCAAACGGCAAAGAAAACGCAGGCCTGATCTTCAGGGCGGCGGATGCAAGCAACTATTATATGTACCGAATCAATGCGGACGCCAAGAGGCTGGAGCTGTTTAAAGCCACAGGCGGAACCTTAACCCGTATAGAGGCTGCCGACACTGCGTTTACGCCTAGCAAGCAGTGGTACACGATAAAAGTGGCCCTTCAAGGCAATACGATCCAAGCTTATGTGGACGGCGTGTTGATGACGACCTGGACTAATCCTGTCGATGAATTAACAACAGGAGGCATCGGATTCCGAACCACCTCGGCCAATGTGAAGTTTGACGATGTCGTCGTTTCCGCCATTAATCTGGCGCCGACCGATATGATGCTTTCAAATGATCTTCTGGTGGAAAATACGGCTGTAGGCAGCTTCGTTGGCGCCTTCTCCACAGCAGATCCCGATGAAGGGGATACATTTTCATACACGCTTGCAGCAGGAGAGGGAGATACCGACAATGGAAGCTTCTCCATTCCCGTGCTTGGGAACACGCTGATTCTCCGTACTAATCTGGATTACAAAACCAAAGACAGCTACAGCATCCGGGTGCGGAGCACAGATTCAGGCGGACTTTTTTATGAAAAGAGCTTTACGATTCATATCATAGAGGCGGATGACTTGCCCATAGAATCCGATCCAAACAACGTTCTTTACAGTCATGTTTTCGCGGACGGGAATACCGCAGGATGGACCTCCAGCGGAGGCACCTGGCGGGTAGAATCGGAAGAAGACTCGAATGTCCTGGTTCAAAAAGCGGATACGACGGCCCTCCTTCTCCTTACAGAAGGCGATTCATGGAGTGATTATTCCTATGAAGCCGATGTACGTGTTCACATCTCCAATGCCAATGCAGGCATTGTCTTCAGAGTACAGGATAACAAAAATTTCTATATGTACCGGCTCAACGTAAACAACAAAAAACTGGAATTATACAAATCCGTGGATGGAGCCATGACACTCTTATCCAGCACGGCCATCACGGCTGCGGCGAAACAATGGTATACATTGAAAGTGCTTGTATACGGGAATTCGATAAAGGGTTATATGGATGGGGAATTACAATTGGAATGGACCAATCCCGTAACCGAATGGACAACAGGCTCGATAGGCTTTAGAACAACATCAGTAAATACGGCCTATCGCCATGTTCTCGTTACAGGCATTAAGCAGGCGCAAACGGAGGTCCCTACGGCCGATGCGTCGAATAACACCATAACACTAGACCGCAGCAGTGTGACGGCAGGCGATACGGTAACGATTACGGCAACCGGCGACAGACAGAATGAAAGCGGAACAGTGATGAGTGAGGAGCGCTATTATCCCGTTGAATGGAGCTCTGCCGAGCTTGGACAATCGGGGGAATTCGCGTTAAGCGATCAGGTTTACACTTCCACCTTTACCACTTCAGCAGAAGGACAGTACCTCATAGAGGTTACTTTCCAGAAGCAAAGCTGGAATGGAGCCGCTTGGCTTGACGTCACTACCGATACGAAATCGGCCCTATTGACAGTCACCGAGATCGACAACGGTGGAGAAACACCATTGCCTCCAACGGCCGACGCTTCCAAAAACACCGTAACCCTCGGCCGCAGCAGCGCTACGGCAGGCGATGCGGTAACGATTACGGCAGCAGGCGACAGACAGAATGAAAGCGGAGCTCAGCTAGGCGAGGAGCGGTATTATCCCGCTCTATGGAGCTCAACCGAAGCCGGAAAATCCGGGGTATTCACGGTAACCGAGGGGGTCTATTCCTCCAGCTATACCACTTCGACGGCAGGACAATACCTCGTTGAGGTTACATTCCAGAAACAAATCTGGGATGGAACCGCCTGGATGGACGACGCAACCGATACGAAATCGGCCGCCTTGACAGTCAATGCCAAGGGCGACAGCGGTGGAGAAATACCATCGTCGCCGCCAACGGGCAACAATGGTGGAGATACACCGGCAGTCGGAATCAGTACGGAAACTACGACTCAAGAGAACGGCAATAGCGTCACAATCGTTACCATCGATTCTGCCAGACTGGAGCAGAAGCTGTCCCAGGAGAACAATGGCGCAACGATTGCCATTCCGGTGAATACACAATCCGACAAGGTCGTCGTGGAGTTGATGGGACAGATGGTGAAGCTTCTGGAAGCAAAGGAGACGCTGCTGCTGATCATAACAGACAAGGCAACTTATACGCTGGCAGCGGCGCAAATCAAAATGGATTCCGTGTCGCGTCAGCTGGGAACTCAGTTGTCCTTGCAGGACATCAAGGTCCATATTACGATAGCAACGCCTGCAGCGGATACGGTAAATCTGGTGCAGGACACTGCGGAGCGTCAAGGTTATCAGATTGTTGCACAGCCGATAGAATTCAAGATCATCGCCAGCAGCAGCAACAGTAGCGATGTGGAGATTTCAAAATTCGACGGTTATGTGCAAAGAAACATTGCGCTCCCCGAGGGTTCCCGCTCGGGCACGATCACAACAGGCGTTGTCCTGGGCTCTGACGGCTCCTTGTCACATGTGCCTACAAAAGTCGTTATCATCGACGGAAAGCCTTATGCTCAAATCGCAAGCTTGACCAATAGCGTCTATTCGGTTGTTTCAAGCCCCAAGACCTTTGCGGACGTTCATACGCATTGGGCCAAGGAGGAGATCAATGATTTAGGCTCCCGACTTGTGATTAATGGCAACGGAGAAGGCAAGTTTGAGCCTGCAAGAGATATTACCCGCGCGGAATTCGCCGCGATTGTCATTAGGGGACTCGGGGTTATGCGCTCCGGTACCGGTAAGGATATTTTCGATGATGTAACCAAAGACAACTGGTTTTATGATGCCGTTGCCATCGCGCACGAGTATGGGCTCATAGAAGGATATGAAGACGGTACATTCAGGCCTGCGGATAAAATCACGCGTGAGCAAGCCATGACCATGACAGCTAGAGCGATGAAATTAACCGGCTTGAACGTGGAGCTTGCCGAGAATGAAGCTGAACAGTTGCTGTCCATGTTCGAGGATGTCGGCGATGCTTCCGACTATGCCGCACAAAGCATCGCATCCTGCTTGAAGGCTGGAATCATTAATGGACGGGATGTCCATGTATTGGCGCCGAAAAACAATATGACGCGTGCGGAGGTTGCTGTCATTGTAACGAGGCTCTTGCAGCAATCGGACTTGATTTAGTCGTCAGCTTACAGCTTAATAGTTTCATTGCGAGTAGGAGGGGGACGTCTAGCCCCCTCTCTATTCGTGCTGTCCGCCACTGGCATATTCGTCAGCATTATAGTCGAACGCACCGAAATGCCAAAAGAGCTCCGCAACCCGGAAGGAATATCCGAAGCTGTGAAGCCCATATGCGCCTATGCCTAGTTCGATGTTATGTCCGCTTCCGGTAACGAGAGCTTTCGATCCTTTCCTGCAACTGCGCATAATACAATTCTTCGTCAATCGGCAAGTCCACCCAATTGTCGATCCAGGTGGATAGCAGCATCGCGTTGGATAACATCAGGCCTTTAATGCCTTCCTCGCCCGGAGCGATCAGCTCTTCGCCATGCAAGATCGCGTTTGTCCAATTGCGCATAATGCCTCTATGATTCGAATTTTCCCCAACGATAGGAACATCGCATTTCCAACATTCCGGCTGGCCAAAGCCACCCTTGAAGTTTGCATTGAATTCCCGTTCGGATTCGCGCAGGCGCCAAAAGGTCAGCTTGTTGTCTTCAATGACAACTTTTCCGCGGTCGCCGCTGATTTCGAGTCTATTGGTGCCAGGCGATTCACCGGTTGTCGTTACGAATACGCCAGTCGCCCCATTCTCATATTCAACAAAAGCCGTTACATCATCTTCGACTTCAATATCGCGATGTTTGCCAAAATAACAGAAGGCTCGAACCCGCTTTGGCATCATGCTGATCGTCCATTGCCACAAATCGAGTTGATGCGGATCCTGATTCAGCAGAACTCCGCCGCCTTCGCCTTCCCATGTCGCTCTCCATTTGCCTGAATCATAGTAGCTTTGCGAGCGGTACCAGTTCGTAATAATCCAGTTGGTTCGTCTGATTTCGCCAAGCTCCCCGCTGTCCACCAAATCTTTCAGTTTTCGGTATAACGGGTTTGTACGCTGGTTGTACATCATGCTGAATTTTACGTCTGTTTTGGCATAGGCGTCATTCATCTCGCGAACTTGCTTGGTAAATACACCGGCAGGTTTCTCAACCATGACATGCAAACCGCGCTTGAAGCATGCAATTGCCAGTTCCGGGTGCGAATAATGCGGAGTTGCGATCAATATTCCGTCAACCTTGCCGGAATCCATCATTTCATAAGGATCGGCATAAATGCTAACCCCTTCATCTACGTTATCTTTTGCCCATTGCCTCCCCGCTTCCGCGTTGTCGCTGACTGCCGTCAGCTTCGCCCCGGGAACATCTCCTTTCAAAATATAACGGATATGTCCTTTGCCCATATTTCCAAGTCCAATAACGCCTAAACGCATAAATTCCATTTCCGGTGAGCTCCTTATCATCTCGAATTTATTGTCAAATCCTGCAAAAAACCCTTGTCGCTTAGTTGTATCGTACCACTGCGAGAAGAGGGGAACTTCATTCGTATTTATGTAATAAAATTTTTATTTGACTGTGGTTGGTGTATAATAAGTGTACTTGCAGGAGGAATTCAAATGAATAACAAGATGCGAATTAAGACTCCTTTTATAATGGTCACATCGACCAGCTATAACAATCAAACGAAATACCATACCCATTTCCATTATGAAATTTATTATTTTCGCGGGGGCAAGGTCAATTATTTGATTAACGACCGCATTCATGTACTGGAGCCAGGCGATATGCTGCTGATGCACGGCATGACTTTGCACAAAGCGCATATCATCAATAACGATGCTTACATACGCACCACGCTGCACTTCGATCCCTCTTTCTTCAAACAATATATTCAGCCTGCCTCCGCTCCGGATTTGCTTGCGCCCTTCGAGAAGCTTCACAATATCCGGCTGCAGCTTCGAAACGAAGACAAGGCCGAAGTAGAAGCCGAGCTGCAAAAGCTTGAAGAGTTGTACCTTCAGCATAAACCTCATGCCCATCTGCGGTTTCAGGCCCGTCTTCTGGATCTGCTCATTCTCATTTATGATCTTTGCGAAAAGCCACTTCAAACGGTATCGTCATTCCCAACATTTAAGGAACAGCATGTTCAATCCATTATTTCTTATATAGAAGCCGCGTTCAGGGAAGAGATCACGCTTGATGCCATTCAAAACGAGCTGCATTTAAACAAATATTATTTGTCCAAAACCTTTAAAGAAGTGACCGGCATGACCATTTTCCAGCATTTGATGCATCGCCGAATTTACCAGGCCAAGCTTGAATTGATCGAGCTCGGAAACAGTATTACCGAAATCGGCTATGAGGTCGGATTCAAGCATCCTTCGCATTTTAGCCGCGTATTCAAGGAGCATACGGGCATGACGCCGGAACGCTATCGCAAGAAACACAAGCTTCATGCCGGCCCGTCCCGCTTTAACAGTTAAAATTGCTGACTTCTACCCGATGTCAGTAACAATTCTGATCGATCTTCACACCGTCATTGCTTACAGTAACGTCAGTCTGCCCGGACAAAGATTCCGTGTATGAGCATATGCCGTAAGTTTCCGTTCTGCCGCTGGAATCGGTCACCTTCAAGTAGATGCCGCCCTCGCCTTGAATGCTAAGTTTAGGCTTGAATGTTACCTTGTCCCCGCTGGCGAGGGGATTTGCCAATGTATCTTTGGAGCCGGTCTCCACGATGTCGCCGTTATTGCCGCTCTGAAGAATGCCAGCCTCGATTGCCACAAAATCGAAGTCCGATTGATTGTCGATTCGAACGGTGAAGCTTTTGAACATGTTGAAGAAGTCGGGATGATCGTTATAAACGGACCTTGCGCCTGCGATCGTCAAAGCAAGAATGGCAATAAAACAACCGATAACAATAAGCACTTTTTTCTTCATCTTACTCCCGCCTTTCTAATGGAAACAACGTCAGATCCTTTAGGGAAGCCGCAACGATGGATATCCTCTAAAATCCGGCAATTGAGACCAAAGTTGATTTGTTATATGATAAGGATGGTTTCAGCGGTAAGGAACGTCTGAAGTACTTTGCGATTGCGATAATGGGGGAACCAATTCATATGAATCCGAAACAATTGAATTATACAATGCCGGCCGAATGGACGGAGCATGAACGTACGTTTATCAGTTGGCCGGTACAAGCCTCGATGGTCTATCCCGAGCATTATGAGCAAGTCAGCGCCGGTTATGCGGAGCTGGTAAATGCCATTGCGGAATTCGAGCCGATCACGATTGTCGTAAATCCCCAGGATCTCGACAAAGTGAGCTCGCTATTTGCGGGCAACGATGCCGTGGAATGCCTGCCTATCGCGCATAACGATGCTTGGCTGCGCGATAATGGCCCGACATTCGTCGTAAACCGCGATGGAGAGCTGGCCGGCGTGAACTGGAAGTTCAACGCCTGGGGCGGCAAATATTCGCCATGGGATCTGGACGATGCCGTAGCGCCGCAAATTCTGGAGCATGTCGGCGTAAAACAATTCGACGCCCCGTTGGTCATGGAAGGCGGCTCTATCCATACGGATGGCGAAGGCACCTTGCTTACGACAGAAGAGTGCCTGCTTAATACGAACCGCAATCCGGAGCTTAGCCGCGAGCAGATCGAAGGTTATGTCAAAGAGTTCGTTAACGTAGACAACATCATCTGGCTAAAGCGCGGACTTAGCGGCGACGAGACGGACGGTCACGTCGACAACATCGCTTGCTACGCGGCGCCAGGCAAGGTTATCCTGCAAGTATGCGATGATCCATCCGACGCCAACTACGCGATTACGCAGGAAAACCGCCGCATTTTGAGCGAAGCGGTAGACGCGAAGGGCCGCAGGCTGGAGGTTATCGAGCTCGAGCAGCCGCCTTACGCCGAATACGAGGAGTCTCGTCTTACGCTGAGTTATTTGAATTTCTACTTCGTCAACGGCGGCATCATCCTGCCAGTGTTCGGCGGAGCGGCGGAGGAGACCGACCGCAAGGCTACCCGGAAGCTGCAGGCGGCGTTCCCGGATCGCCGGATCCGCACGATTGACGGCATGGCCATCATTCGCGAGGGCGGCAACGTCCATTGCACGACGCAGCAAATGCCCGCTCGCCGGGCGTAACAGAAACAACAAGGAGGGCCAACATACCCATGAGAACCGTTAAAGTAGCAGCTACTCAGATGAGCTGCACAACGAATATAGAAGAGAATATCCGCAAAGCAGAGAAACTGGTACGCGAAGCGGCGGCGCAAGGAGCGCAGATCATCCTGCTGCAGGAGCTGTTCGAGACGCCGTATTTCTGCCAGAAGGAGAAAGCCGACTACTACGTCTACGCGACGGAGCTGGAAGAGAACAAGGCAATCAATCACTTCCGCGGTATCGCGAAAGAACTGAACGTCGTGCTGCCGATCAGCTTTTACGAGAAGAAAAACTACGCGCGCTACAACTCGCTCGCGGTCATCGACGCCGACGGAGAGGTGCTTGGCAAATACCGCAAGAGCCATATCCCGGACGGACCGGGTTATGAGGAGAAGTTTTATTTTAACCCCGGCGATACGGGCTTCAAAGTATGGAAGACGCGTTATGCCAAGATCGGCATCGGCGTATGCTGGGATCAATGGTATCCGGAAGCGGCACGCAGCATGGCGTTAATGGGCGCGGAGCTGCTGTTCTACCCGACGGCGATCGGCTCCGAGCCGCAGGACGGCACGATCGACTCCAAGGACCACTGGCAGATGTGCATGAGAGGCCACGCGGCTTGCAACCTGATGCCGGTCATCGCGTCCAACCGCATCGGCGAAGAGGGCGACGAAGATTCCTCGATCAACTTCTACGGATCCTCGTTCATCGCGGGTCCGCAGGGCAACATGGTGGCCGAGGCGGGGCGCGACGAAGAGACGGTGCTTGTCGCCGAGTTCGATCTCGACCAGCTCGAAGTGCAGCGCATTGAGTGGGGCATCTTCCGCGACCGTCGTCCGGATCTGTATGGCGTCATCGCATCTTACGACGGCGAGATTCGGGTTCGCTAACAACTGAGCAAGCTTGTTATTTGCACGAGAATTCCTCGGCCTCGACGGTCGGGGAATTTTTGTGCGTTCACATATCGACCACCTGAGTGTACCCAACAAAGTTTTACCACCCATTAAGAAATGTTTAAGTATTCCTTATTTTGCTTCTACTCATTGAAGGCGCTTCGAAAACAAGCGGGTAACAAGCAATGCTCAACCATTCGATGTCTTGAATAAAAGTAATACATTTGTTAAATTTAAAGTAATACTTTTGGAGGGGTGAAAGGATGAAGGAACTATACTCTGGGAAGATGACGGAGAAAGGGCAACTAACCATACCTAGCGACCTTAGGGAACATTGGGACATTGGGAAAGGAGATCGCCTGGCATTCATACTGAATGAGAATGGCGAAGTTGTCGTTAAACCAAAGAAAAAGTCAATCGTTGAACTGTTTGGTATTCTTAAGACTGATATCAAATACGACGAATACGAAGCTAAGCGAGCAATTGCCGAGCACGTTGTACAAAAACACAAAGAGGTTACAGAGCGCGATGGCAAATAGATATTATGCAGATACGAATGTGATCTTACGAATTCTAACAGGCGACGATGAAGCACAGATCCAAACATTGGTGACATTATTCGAAAGAGAAGCTATCCGGCTAGTCGTGACGTCTACAGTAGTTACGGAGCTTTGTTGGATATTGACGAAATACTACAAATTTAAGCAAGAGGACGCGGGAAATGCTCTGCTTGCATTGATGGAATATTCGGATGTCGAGTTCGAAGAGGAAGGCATTATACAAAAGTCACTTCAAGAATTTAAAAGGTCAAGCCTGGATTTTGTTGATTGCTATTTATCAGCAAAGGCCATTTATTCGCGGCTGCCTGTACTAACATGGGACAACGACTTTAGGAAACTTGAAGCAGAGTTTTATAAGCCGGAGGAATTGTTGTAAAGGGGAAGCGGAGACATTGAAAATTACCGTATTGATAGCGGACGACAACTCGTTCATCCGGGAAGGGATGAAGATCATCTTGTCTACGTTCGAGGAGTTCGAGGTGCTGGCGACGGTGCAGGATGGGGCGGAGGCGGTGGCCTATTGCGAAGAGCATGAGGTGGATGTCGCGCTGCTGGACGTGCAGATGCCGAATATGAACGGCGTGGAGGCGACGGGCCGAATCACGCAGCGGACGCGGACGAAGGTGCTTATTCTGACGACGTTCGACGAGGATCGTTTCATTTCGGAGGCGGTTCGAAACGGGGCGAAAGGTTATCTTTTGAAGAACAATGATCCCGAGGAAATCCGCGATGCGATCCGCACGGTACATAACGGGCATCATGTGCTGCAGGACGTCGTAATGGAGAAGCTTGCCGCTGGCCTGATGAGCCAAGCGGAGGATCAGAAACCGGCGAAGAACGGCGCGGGAACGAACATCGACAAGGACCTCTTTACGGCGAGGGAATTGGAGATCATGTCGCTGATCGCGAAAGGACTGTCCAACAAGGAGATCGCGAAGCAAGCCTTCTTGTCGGAGGGCACGGTCGCCAACCACATCACATCCATTCTGGGCAAAACAGGGCTCGAACATCGTACGCAAATCGCGATCTATTATTTGACCGGAGAGGGGCGCCGCTGATGGAGCGCGATCTGCGGCCCGAAACATGGCTGATGGGCTTCAAGCTCGTCCTGCTGCTATACGTCGTCTTCACGACTTACGGGGACGGCCGGCAGGCCCTGGACACGATCGCGATCCTTCTGTACATCAGCTTTGACTTGCTGGCGTATATGAAGCGCGGGCTAGCGTGGAAAGGTGCCGCTCAGACGCTCGCGACGTTGTTCATCGCCGCGGCGGCCTATTTCGTCGAGCCGGCGATGGCGCTGTTCTTGCCGATTCAGCTGTATGGAATAGCCGCGAGTATGGCGGATTTCCTGTCGTCAGAGCGCGTGCGCGGACGGGAGTATAGCCAAACGCGCGTCCCGGCGCGGCAGGCGTCCGAGGCGGCGCATAGCCAAATGCGTGGCCCGGCGAGTCAGGCCTCCGAAGCGGCGTATAGGCAAATGCGCGGCTCGGCGCGTCAAGCCTCCGAAGCGGCGTATAGCCAAACGAGCGGCCCGGCGCGGCAGGCGTCCGGAGCGGCGTATACGACGACGCGCTCGAGTTGGCCGGACGGGAGCGAGCGGTATG
>NZ_BDQX01000059.1 GCF_003112455.1 Paenibacillus agaridevorans | reverse complement strand
CCTTGCCGAGCCCGCCATTTTTCAGTTTAAATATCGCTATCGCGTTCGGATCAAACTCATATTCGGAGTCCTTCCATGTCGTACAACTAAAGGCGCTTACTTCGGAGATTTCACCTGCAAAATATCTGACGGCATCCACGGCGTGGCACCCGGCGGAAAGTATGCTGCTTCCCCCTAACGGTTTCTTGCTGCTCCAACGATGTTGACCGTACTGCGGGCCAACAAAATGCCAGTAGTCGATTTGGGCCATATAAATTCTTCCTAGCGCATCCTTTTCTATCAGCGCTTTTGTCGTTTCAAATGACGGATTCCATCGCAGGACAAAACTGACAACAGACTTAACCGGATTTTGCCGAATCGCGTTGGCCATTTTTTCGAGCGAAGCCCTATCCATCGCCATCGGTTTCTCAATGACCATATGTTTGCCATACTGTGCAGCTAAAACAGCTTGTTCGGGTCGTACATCGGGAGTTGAACAAAGCACCACGGCATCCACATTCGCATCCTTAACCGCTTCCATGTAGTCCGTAAAAATCTTGGCGTTGATACCCAGTTGTTCCAATAAAGATTTAGCCCGTTGTGAATCTTGCGTTACGACCCCGTATACTTCCGAATCGTCACGTAGATGTATGGCCTGCAAATATTCAACCGCAGCCCATCCCGTACCCGCTACTACAAAATTCAGCGCCATCATCCAACACTCCCTTTGTATTATTGAACTGCCTAAATAATGAAGCTAGATTGGCACGGGCTGCCCCAGCTTGACGGAGCGGTACCCGGCTAGCGCGACCTCTGCCGAACGAAGGCCATCGAGACCGTTGATCGGAACAGGTTTATCGTGCAGAAGGGCATCGACGAAACCTTTCACCATATATTTATCGCTGACATCGCCCCAGAAGCTGTATATCCCCTTGCCGATATCATCAGAGAATAGCTCGTTTTTTTGCGCGAACGCATCCACGGAAATGACCCCTTTGGTCCCTACAATCTCCATCGTGACATCTCCCCAAGTCGGGAAGGATTTGGGACGCGACCAGCTTGTATCAATCACGCCGAATACTCCGTTATCGAATTTCATATGGATCATGCCCGCATCATCCACTTCGGCGCCTTCCTGAAACAAGGTTGCGGCATAAGCATACACTTCCTTCACTCTGGAACCGGCCAGGAACCAATTCATCAAATCCATGACATGCACCGTATGATCGAGCAGTGCGCCGCCGCCGGACAGTTGCGGATTCGCGAACCATCCGCCTGGAAATGTACCGCGATTCGTCCCTTTGATAGCCACGATCTCCCCGATCTCTCCCCGATTTACGGCCTGCCTGGCCTCAACCACGGCAGTAAGATAACGACACGGAAATGCGGTCATCAATTGAACTCCGTTGACCTCGCAAGCGTCAATCATCCGCTTCATCTCTTCAACCGAAATGCCCAATGGTTTTTCACATAACACATGCTTCCCGGCATTTGCCGCATCTATCGTATGAGCCGCATGATTAACATTTTCGGAGCAGATAACGACAGCATCGATATCCGTCTTTAACAGCTCGCGATAATCCTCAAAGTAGACAATACCCGTCTGCTCCAACAGCGATTCTACGCGGCCTCTTATTTCGTGATAAATCCCCGTAACTTCCACCTCAGGCAGGTTGCGCAATGCGTTCAAGAACGAAAAAGCATGGAAGTGCGCAAAGCTGATCATCCCTATTTTTAATTTCCTCATCACCTGCCACCCCTATCTTCCCTTAACCTATCTTCATCATCCATATGTCGTTTCTATTAGACTCATGCTTTTCCGTTCTATAAAAGACTGGTTCGCTGCAAGCGTGACGACAAGTGTTTTTGAAGCATCTTCATAATTGCTTAGCACATGTGTCGAATCGCCTGAAACGATGGCTTCCACAAAACTTTTATCCTGTTCATAATACGCATCCATTTTCGTAATTTTCGTAATATTCTGATCATTATCGATAATCGTGATTTGTGTTCCATTAGCACGGAGTGACAAATAGAAATCAGGACCGAATATTTTTATTTCCGAGCCATTATAATAGGGGGAAACGCAAGACTCTGTCAGTGTTCCCACTGCCCCGTTTGCTAGTGTAAATGACAGGGCCCCGCCATCATAAATGGTAGAGTCCGGACTTTCTTGCAGGATCGTATTACGACCAAAATTTGCGTACACTTCGTTAAACTCGCTTACCAAATAGCGCACAAGATCGACTTGGTGAGTGACGGCATCGACGAGAAAGCCGCCTGACAGATCAAGTTGATTCCACCATTTTGCCGGGTGTCTTGTCCCGAATCGATGAACTTGAACCAAATGAACCTGCTTGCCATGCAAATATTGTTTGGCCATCTGCACCGTATCCAAATACCTTAAACAATAGCCGGTTGAGTTGATCACGCCCGATTCCCTAATGGCCCGCCCCTTGCGAGTGACGTCCTCCATATTTAAGCCTAAAGGTTTCTCCACCAGTAAATGAAGGTTATTTCCGGCTGCTATTTCCTCTAATTGACCTCTTGCAAACTGTGGGGAACAGATCAAAACAGCATCGATTTCTTTGTCATCGAGCAATCGTTCGGCGCTAGTTGCAATCGTCGCTCCCGTGGCATTGGCTACCTTCGCCGCCTGTTCCGGATTGATATCGAACACGGTTGCAATCCGCGCATTCTCAATGCGTGCCAGTGCTTTCACATGATTTTGAGCAATCCCGCCTGCGCCTATCATTCCAATCTTTATGCTCATGAATACAACGTCCTTTTCTATCATTCATTTATTGTTCTAGCAGGGTTCTAATATTTTGCAGTCCGATCCTGGTTCCGTATTCGCACGCTTCCTTGCCTTCAAACTCCAGAGACAAATCCCCTTCGTACCCAGACGACTTGATCATCCTCAACAGTTCCCAAACATCTACATCGCCTTGACCAAAAATGGCCCCGCGCAAATAGTTCCCATTCGCCGTTTGAAACCATCCTTCGCCCGGATTGCGATAAGAAGGTCTATAATAAAAATCCTTCAGATGAATCATCGCAGCAAATGGCAAACTTCTCTTCACGGCTGCTGCCGGATTCTCATCGACACATAAAAAGTTTCCGATATCCAAGGTCGTGCCGAAATTCCCCCTTTCGACAGCATGGATTAATGCCTCAATCCGTTCGCTATGCTGTATATAGACACCATGATTCTCCACGCTGGTCCTTATGCCGAATGGTTGCGCATAGTCGCTTATCCGCCTGCATGCTTCCGTCAAACGCGGCAAATCCGTGTAAAATTGTCGAAGCGTCGTTTCTCCAATCGGCCTGTGGGCTACATCGTGTCGCATTTGTGTCACGCCTAGCGCGACCGCAATATCAACCTGTCGCTTCACTCTAGTGATTTCCGCCTCATATTGGCTTTCATCGCCACCCACGAAATTCGCCTTAATTAAATAATTGGACAAAACAATATTGCATTGTTCTGCTTTCCTGCGAATGTCCTCGATCAGCCTGGGATTATCCTCTAAAGTAAACCCGATAGGGACGATCTCAATATGCTCGCATCCATGCTCGGCAGCCCATCCAATCACGTCAACGATCGTCATTCTTCCAGCACTCATGGCTTGGCTTAAACAATATGAACTCATGCCAATGCGCATTACCCCACCATCCTTTGAACAAGACCCGAGTTCCTGTAGAGGAACTCAGGCCATACTGTCATCCTGCTCCGATCACTCATTTATAATTTCTTGCACATACAATTCGTCGAACCAAGCCGTGCCGTTTGTGTGCGTATTCGAACTCAGATAAACCTGCAAATACTTGGATAAACTTCCGGGCGTCACTTCCAGCTCGTAATACTGCCACTCGGAACCCGGCTCAATGTCCCGCCAAACGTATCTAACTGATGCTGTCTTATCTGATTTGATCTCTCTCAAACCGATTTGTACAAGCCCGGTTGTCGATGCATTTTTTACCCAACCGCGCAGCACGTATGTCGCGCCAGGCTGAACGGGAATAAAGCCGGACGAGTTGATCACATTATACGTATTCGTTCCGCCATCCGGCAGTAATGCGACAGCATAACGCCCCTCATGCACCTCGTCTTGCACCCAGCTTCCCCGACGCATGAGCCAGCCATCCGGTGCCGCGCCATTGGCCTGCTCGAAGCCTGGATTGTGCAACAAGTTGTAGCTGACATGAACCGATAGCGGCAACGAATATATAACATCATCGCCTGATTTAATGTTTAATGCCATCTCGTACTCCCCTTCGATCATGCCTGGGGGCGCATAAATGGAGCCTGTTACGGTTGTATCCTGATGCCCGGCTAATACAAAAGGTTCCGGCAATTGTATCGTCATGTTTGTTGGAAGTTGATCTGCTTCCAGCGAGATCAATTGATCAAGTGCCACCTGGTTCGAGAGCGTTATATTAAACGCGTAGCTCCCATCCTTGTTCACAATAATTTTTGCAGGCGCCACCTTGGCCTCAAGGAGTTCCACGTACTGAAAGTAGCTCTCTTTCTCTACCGTAACGATAGTGCCTTGGTAGTTATATTCCAGTTTCAACACAATGCGATAACGACCATCCGGCACCGGCGCTTCGATTTCGAATGCAAATGCCCTCGTTGCCGATTCCTGTCCCTTAAGCTTTGCGATCGTCTGAGTCATCGGTTCCAGTGCAAAAACTTCTGGAAATTCCAATGTCAATTTTACGTCTATTAGATTGCTATTGACCAAGTTTTTAAGCTCCACCGACATTTCGTTCGATTGCATGGGACCGACTATACCGTCGCCTGCAAGCCCCATGACAACTTCTATTTCGGATCCCATTATCGGTGCGACATACGTTTTGATTTGGTTGAGTGCTTGCAGCATCGTTTCTTTCGTTGGTCCGTCAGCCATGTTATGGACGCGGCTTGATAACTGCTCAATCGTGTTAAATACCTTCGACGTTTCTTTCACGACATCTTTCATCTTTGGATTGGCGGATTGCAACTCGGTCTGGATCTCATCCAAGCTGCGTTTCAACTTTTGCAAACGCGACAACCATTGATGATCGGTTGAAAGCCCCTCAGCCTCATCGGCAGCATCCATTGCCTGTTCGATCATCGTTTCGAATGGAATGATATGATAATAAAGTGCCTGATTCGTTTCCAGCGACACTTGCAACGCATCAGCTTGACTATCTATCGACGTTTGGGATCCGCCGTACAATAGTTCTGCATGATAGCCCGTTAAACCTAATGGAATCGTTAGCTGTTGGGATTGGCCGCTCGTGTTAACCGCCATAACGTACAGGTCATCTCCGTCCTGCCATAAAGCCCACTCGCCCGCTTCCGACTTGCCGCTATCCAGTTGTTCAGCTTCAGCGACAAGATGTCCAATCCGTGACAATTCTTCACTGAACTGTAGCAACCCCGGCCAAAGTGCGGAGTCGCGTAATACGAAACCGATTTCATTAAGCGAATAGTAAGCCAGCCCTTGCGCTCCATTTACTACCGACTGGTACGCCATATTACGCACTTCATCAATTGTAGGGAGGTATGGGTGGTTAGAGTTGTACATCGCTTGCAGTACGGTCCAAACCGGTTTTCCTTCGCCAGCAGCGACTTTACCCAATGCTGTATGATCCCCGACCAATGAAATAGGCTGATCAGGAAGCGGGTAATAGTCCGTTGCGAAGATATCAGTCAATTTTGCTGTCGTATCATACGCCCATGTAATTGGCGCCTCAACCATATAAATTGGATGCTTTTTATCGATGGAACGAATAATTAGATTAGCATTGATCAGTTCTTCCTTTGTCTTACCATTGTGCAACGGTTCGTCCATGATCATCCACGCAAAAACAGCAGGATGATCCTTGAATCTCGTGACAAATTGTTCTGTCATGGCGGCGTTTTCGTGCACTTTCATGCCGTTGTATAGGACAACCATTAACTTTAGGCCATATTGCTCGGCAGTATCCAGCTCATTTTGTAATACCTCGGCATTATTTGTTCCACTGCTCTGCAACACATTGATACCCGCTTGGCTCAGATAAGGATAATCGCTTGGAGCTACGTGATAGCCGCCCACGGCAAAGAAAGGCTCTCCATCTACCAACAGCGTGCCATCATCCTGAAGCATCGATGGCCGATCAAATCTGTAAATGGTTTCTTTTGCTGTTTCCAAGAGAACATTGGCATTGTCCAACACTTGTACTTCGACTTGGTAAGTTTCCTCCTTCACCATCTGCGATGGGTCGAAGGGAACTATCATCTGTCCTTCCACAGCGGCCTGTGAATAGGTTGCTATCGTTACATTTGTTGCTTCATTATAGATGCGAACATCAATATGTTTATCGCTGAGCTGCTCCGCCGGAGAGTCAAGTGTGACATGGACTTGGCCATCCGTAAGATGCGAATAATAAATGATTTGGTCTGTGTTTAGCATGATCATCGGCTTATGTTCCAGCAATGTAAAGGAAACATCATCGAAGTAAACCGAGCCTGTGCCATATAGGCGCACATATACTTTGACCAGTTCTGCCTCAGGCGGCGCAGTAACCGGAACATCCAGCTGCTGCCATTCGCCGGTTAACTGATTACTTGGCAATATATGCGTCTTATCGAACCCGAGAATATGATTGGCATTGATCGCTTCATTTCCTCTATAGTATTCCAATTTGAAACCTACGCCTTGTCCTTGCACCCCCGTTGCCTTGAGCCAAGCAGAGATGTCATATGTCGCACCTTCCTCGACAGGCACAATCTGCATCAACCAAGGGTTTGTAGGTTGCGCGGTCTGAACCAGCATGCCTTTTGTTCCACTCCGCGCTGCGTCGGACGACAGTGTAAACGTTGGGTTCTCCCAGCCCCCCATGGCTTCCCAGTATTCCGGGACAGCCATGTCATTTTGCTCAAAACCGCCATTTAACAATAGATCATCGCCGATACTCGCAGCACCTGCTTGCGAAGTTCCTGCCACGATTATGAGTACAGCAGCAAAGCAGGCACACAGTGAAGCTCGAAATACAATCCGGATCGTACTCATCATACGAATTGACTTTGACATATCCATCTCTCCTTGTTAAGGATCATGTATTCGCTCGCAGTAAACCGTTACTTACTCGCTTGCGCATACCATTCGCGCACGCGTTTGGTTACTTCTTCCCCACCGCTCTTGTACCACTCCTCCACAAATGAATCGAATTTCTCGATCGGGTAGTCTCCAATAATAATTTTCGTCATCACTTCCTGATACGAGGTGTGATTTTGAATGTCGGCATAACCCTCATATACGCTTGCCGTCAGGCCGTCTCCAGCAATTGACTTCGAGTAGGCTTGATTGTCTTTCACGATTTGATTCCGCTGTTCGATGATCTTTACTGTCTCTGCATCGACGCCTTTTGATTCCAACTCAAGCTGAACTAATAAGGAATCCAGGTCGAATACAAAATTGCCTACGATCTTGGCCGAATTTCCTTCAAAGTCAGGCGGCAGAAGAACCTTTTCCCCATTGACAACCTCATGATCGACGCCTTCAACGCCGTAAATATTTTCTTCTCGATTTGCCGGATCATGAATCCAGTCTAATATCTTGAGTACATTGATGACTGTTTCCTCTCCTTTGTTGGCGATGACAAATTCCGGGCGATTGATTCGTTTATGTGTCACGAAGCCCTCATAACCGTCGACTTTAGGAACAGGCAGCGCGACCAAGTGCGCTTCCGGATTGATTTCTTTGAGTTGATCAAGCGGTCCTGTCGTATTTTTATTAATATGGAACCAGGCGCCCATTCGATCGGAATTCATCTTGGCGCTCCAATCGGCTGCACTGTTCAAAAACGTTTCATTATCTAATAATTTCTTGGCATACATGTCTCTCAGGTTAACTATGGCATCTCTCATATTCGAAGTGACACCGGAATAAGTAATCTCGCCCTCATAGATGTCCCACATCGGGAAACCTTCCCACATCGCTACGCCATACATGCCAAATAAAACATCCATCCAACGTCCAAATTCTCTACCCGATATCGGGATTTCATCATTCGGATCGCCATTGCCATTTGCATCTTGATCCAGAAATGCTTGCAAAACATCCTCAAACTCCGCTTTTGTTGTCGGCACTTTCTTACCTACGCGATCCAACCAATCTTGTCTAATAAATGCGCCATAGCTCTGGTAGAGCTCGACTCTCGGAAGGTAATAAATTCGTCCTTTCCCTGTCGGATCCGACGTGCGGACAACATTCCATATGTCCTCGGGGATCGCATTCCAAATATGAGGCGCATACTTCGGCAAATAATCGGTTAAATCCGCCAAAGCGCCTTGTTCGATTAATGTCCCTTCGATCCCTTGCCAAGGAACGAACGCATCCGGCAAGTCATTGCTGGCAATCCGCGTGTTTAAGCGTTGAATATACGCCGTTCCCCCTTCCCAGGGCACTAAAGGCGAATAGTAGCCGACTCCTACATTGTCGATCATCCATTTAGAGTAGGGAGAGTCTTTCTCCAACGCATTTTTAAAGTTTCCGTTATTGCCCCATATTTCGACGTATGGAATCTCTTTCTCTTTTTCTAGTTCTTTTTCTTTTTCTACTTCCTTCCCTGTTTCTTTTACCGTTTCTTTTGGTGCATTGCCTCCTGAATTATTGCTGCAACCAACGATGACCATACAGATAAGAACAAATACGATGAACAGTTTGTTGCTAAGGCCTCTAAGACGTGTATTCATTTCACTTTGCCCCTTTCGATTGCATTATATGGTAAACAGTTATTCAACTGATTACGCCATCCGTCATTATTTCACAGATCCTAACAAAGCGCCCTTTACAAAATGTTTTTGCAAAAATGGATAGACAAGCAAGATCGGAATTGTAGCAAAAATAATGGTAGTAGATTGTAATGTCGTATTATTATAAGGCAGTTCGACTTTTAGTCCTTCGGTGGCCATATCCGTGTAGATGATATATTCCCGTAATTTCAATTGCAGTGGATATAATGCTTGATCCTCAATAAACATTAATGGAGTCATAAATTGATTCCAAATGCCTACCGCATAAAAAATGCCAAGCGTAGCTAATACCGCTTTTGATGAAGGGAGCACGATTCGAAACAATAACCCGAAATAACCGCAGCCTTCCATTTGCGCCGCTTCTTCCAGTTCCTTCGGCATTCCTCTAAAAAAGGTCCGCATTATAATTAAATTAAAAGCGGATATCGTATGGGGGATAATGAGCACCCATATCGAGTTATACAAACCGTAGGAGCGCAGAGACAAAAAGTAAGGAATAATGGGATAACGAAAAATCATCGTCATCACAACCATAAACAATATGATTTTCGCTAATTTAAACTCGCTTTTCGCGAGCGGATAAGCCATTAATGCAGTGACCAGCAGACATAGGAACGTGCCTGCAACCGTAGCAAACACCGTAAGCAGAAACGAATGCCACAGCGGCGCTTGCTTTAAAACATAGAACCAGGATTCCAGATTAAATTGCACCGGCCAAAAAAAAACTTTACCTGCGTCGACCGGATTAGGCCCGCTAAAGCTTGTAGCCAGCACTTTTGCAAACGGCATAAGCATCAGAAGAGACAACAAGCCCAAAACAATCATAGTAAGATAACGGAATAAGGTATCCCCAAAGCTTTCTTTGTATTGGGCCATTACCATAATCCCCCCTCTTCCTGATATCTCCTTGCCAAACTGTTAAAGAATACAACGAGAATGAGGCCAATCAGTGATTGAAATAGTCCTATCGCCGTTGTTGCGCTATACTGTCCTTGAATGATGCCGACACGATACACATAGGTGTCGATCACATCGCCAACAGGGTAGGTCATCGGAGTAAGCAAGTTATAGATTTGATCAAAACTTAAATCTAGAACGTTCCCGATGTTTAATAATAATAGGACAACGACGGTTGGCATCAATAATGGCAGCGTAATGCTGAACATTTGGCGCAAACGACTCGCTCCGTCGGCCATCGCCGCTTCATAGATTTCCGGATTAATACTGCTGATCGCTGCCAGCAATATAATGGTTCCCCATCCCGCTTCCTTCCATATGCTGGTCAAAATCAGAATCAGGCGAAAGTAAGCTTCGCTCTGCATAAATAAAAGCGCTTCCAAGCCGATCCATTTGCGAACCGAATTCACGACACCCGAAAGGGAAAGAAATTGAACGGTAAGCGCAGAGATAATTACCCAAGAAAAAAAATGAGGCACATAATAAATCGTTTGCAGCGTTCTTTTGTAAGCCAAGTTTCTGATCTCATTAAATAGCAAAGCCAGAAAGATCGGCACTGGAAATACAAAAACGATATTATATAGTCCGATAATGGCCGTATTTTTTAACACGCGCCAAAATTGAGCATAGGAAAACAACGATTCGAAATGTTTGAAACCCACAAAGGGACTGTTCAAAATGCCTTTAAAAATCATGTAATCTTGAAAGGCGATCGTGATCCCCCCTAAGGGAATGTAGCGGAACATAATAAAGTAAAGGACTCCGGGAAAAACCATGAGATAAAGTGCCTTGTATTTCCGTATGTTCTTGATCCATCCTTCCTTCTGGAGACGCGCTTTTGTTACATTTTGCAATCTTATTGCCCCTCTCACACGTTCCTATTTGCCATGCAACAGTTTCAAAAATGCCTGCAAATAGAGCTCGTGTCCGTAATCATTCGGATGATTAATATTGTTAAGCAGCAAGCTTCCGGGCGTTTTACCAGCAGCAAGTTCTGCTTCCCATACAGCATAGGCGTCGGCTACGCCCACGTTGTACCTTATCCCGAGCTCACATAGTGCGGCAGCGTAATCAACGGTTCTCCCACTCGTACGTTGCCAGTCTGGATTTGGGGAACAGGGAGTAACTAAAATAATGTCACAGGAAGTTTGCTCGCGAAGCAATTTAATCATCGTTTCCATATTTTCAACAAATTGAGGTAATGGTACGGCGCTAACTTGCCCTGCGGCGGATATACTCTGATCATTCATCCCGTACCCTATCGTTACCAAATCAGGTCGTGTTGGAATGACGTCTCTCTCTATCCTGGCCAAACCACCCTTGCTTGTTTCGCCGCCGATCGCTTTATTCAATAAAGTGATGCCTGATCCCGCTGAAGGGCCATATTGCTCACATAAATAACGCGATAACCGGTTGAAATAAGTCCATTGCTCCGCACTTGCTTCCCCTCCTGTACTGATGCTATCGCCTAATACCGTGTAGGTGACTTGCGCGCCTGCCTGAAGTTTGGACCAGGTACGCGGCAGAATGGAGGAGGCTATTTGAGGATCAGCCTCCCTCTCATAACGGTCTGCGATGTAGTCGTACTGCGCATAAACTGTGTAAGCTTGATTACTATAATCAGCGTACAAGGTATGGTCAAAACGTTTTAAACCAAACATGGGGTGCAAGGACCAATCCGGAATACGACTGTTTGACGTACGACTTATGACTCCGCGTTCGTAATCGACTACATAATCTACATGCTCCTTAAAGATCACGTGTTCATCATTCGTAATCTCCTTTACAACATGGCTTCTGACCACAACTCCTTGACGCAAAGGCTTATACCGCAGCTTTAATGCTTCTTCGCCCACAAAAACAAAAGACTCGGCACGTTGTTGTTTAATCATCTCACTCATCAACCTTATCCCCGTCTAAATAATTTGGATTGTCTTTCTCTGTTTAATTGTAGGCCTCGTGAAAATCGAATGAAATACGACATTCTTTATGATTTAGTACGTCATCCTTTAGATAGCGCTTTCAAACAGCCCGTACAGCCTTGTCACTCCCTACTAAATCTTCTATACTGATGCTACGCTTCAGTCCGAATGGAGAGAGTATACATGCTGCTATATGTTTGGGAGAAATTTCAATCTATCAGCTTCTTCAAAAAGTTATTCTTATACTTTCTCGTATTGTGTATCATTCCAATTCTGATTATTACTCAAACCTTATATTCGCAAGGTAAAACGACCATTCAAACCTCCACTACGGATTTCATTCAGTTGTATGTCTCACAACTGAATACAACCTTAAACAACTATATTCTTCAAATCGATTACACCTCGAGAAGCATATTCAGCGATTACAATATGATCGCGTATTTGCAAGGAGAGTCGGTTTATTCGACCGGAGAACGTATTGAAAATAATCTGTTGATTTCCCGTCAGCTCCTCAGATTTTATGACCAGCTTCCCTACGTGGAATCGGTTCAAATCATAAGTAAAGAGGGCAAACAATACTCTACTGGCAATATTAATGCGCTTACAGATTATAAATTGCTGTTGGAGCAAAAATGGTTTCAGGAGATTCTGAAGGCAAATGGCGAGCTCGTTATCACGCCCTATTATGGCAAGACAACGCTTAAGGAGAAGGAGTTCGATGTGTTTACTGCTGGGCGGCTAATCAAGGATCAACAAGGAAAGATGGCCGGCGTTATCTTGTTTGAGCTCTCCTCCGCCAGTCTGATTACGATGGATAACCGTTTATTCGATATCCGCGATCAATATCAATCCCAAATTTTGGTTTACAATAAATATGACGAGCTCCTGTTCGATATAAGCCCCGAATACGGCGCATCAGATCAATCCATAATAAAGAATCCCGCTGAGCTAGATGACTCGATACTAAGCATTACGGATCGTTCCTCGGCAACGGGCATTAATGTGGCCGTATTTGTCCCCGTTAAAAATTTATATAAACAACTGGAACATTATAAACGCCTATCCATTTTGATTACATTATTAATATTGGTTATTATCATTCCCGCTTCGATCTGGATCAGCTATCAAATTACAAAACCGATTCAAAGACTCATCTATAATATGAAACACGTAGAGCAGGGCTACTATCGTCCGATCCTGGGGTCCCAGCATTCAGACGAGCTTGGTACATTAACGAAGCACTATAATCAAATGATTCTGCAGATCAAACATCTCATTGAAGATGTGTTAGCCTCCAAAATCAAACATAACGAGGCCCGTTTCCTTGCTCTGCAAAATCAGATCAATCCGCATTGGCTTAACAACACGTTAGAGTCCATTCGAATGGAGGCGCAGTTGAACAAGGCCCCTACCGTAGCCAAGATGATTCAGACACTCGGCAAGCTTTTCCAGATTGCTTTAAACAAATCGAACCGCAAAAATCAAATTCGCCATGAAATGGAGTATATAGATACCTATATTGCCCTGCAAAACATTCGATTTGACAACCGTTTTCATCTGCATGTAGAGCTTGATGAACAACTGCTCGATATACAGATTCCCAGAATTATCTTTCAGCCTTTGATAGAAAACAGTATTATTCATGGATTTCTGAGGCATGACCGTCAGTATCATATTTATATTAATGGGAGCATCGGCGCAGAGAGCTGTACGATCTCCATCAGGGACGATGGCGAGGGGATGACGGAAGAGGAACTGGCGTTCATTCGAACTAGCGTGCACAATCGATGCGCCGAAGAGGAATCTACCCATTCTCTGGGCTTAAAAAATGTTGTCGAACGCCTGCAATTGCATTACGGCGAAGCATTGGCCTTTCATATCGATTCATCTCCAGGCATAGGCACAAATATAATGATTTCCTTTCCTGTCAACCCGATCTGAATGAAAAGGAGCCCTGTCATGTACAAGGTATTATTGGTTGATGACGAAAATAGAATCACGCGCGGCTTGCAACAGATCATTCCTTGGGAGCAATTACGTTGTATCGTAGCAGGTACCGCATACAATGGAGAAGCAGGCTTGAAGTTAGCCGAGGAAACAAAGCCCGATATCATCATTACGGATATCAATATGCCTTACATGAACGGTCTGGAGATGATTGCCGCGCTTAAGCAAAATAAACATTCGATTAAATTCATTATTCTAAGCGGATATTCCGATTTTCAATATGCCCAAAAGGGAATTCAATTCGGCGTTTTAAATTACGTGCTTAAACCAGTGGACGAACATGAATTAGAGAGAAGTATTAGGCAAGCCATTACTGAAATTGAAGATGAACGCCTTAAAAACGATCAAATTGCAAGCTTGCAAGCTCAATACGGCAAATTTAATCCAGGGCAAGCTCCGCTTGATGCCGAAGAGCCAGAAGGACACCGGCACAAGGGAATGATTCAGGACATTAAAAATTATATAAATGAGCATTATGCAGAAAATCTATCGCTTGTCACTTTAGCTGATCTTTTTTTCATTAATCCCAGTTATTTAAGCCAGCTGTTCATGAAAAAAACGAATACTACTTTTCTTAATTATTTAACCTCCGTACGAATAAGCAAAGCCCAACACCTGTTAAAGGAGACAGACCTTAAAGTGTACGAAATCAGCAATCAGATTGGATACAAAGATACCAAATATTTCAGCAAAATATTCGAGAGAACTACCGGCTTAAAACCTGTCGAATACAGGAATCTGCAGGTTTAAAATCATAACGGGTCCGATAGACAGTGAGTACTTATGGGCCGACTTTATCCCAATTGATGAGCTTTTCAAGCAATATCGATAATAGAACACCCATAATAAATCCATTCGTAAGCAAAGGTTGCAAGAGCGCGGGCATTCCGCTAAACAGAGTCGCGTCTACATTCATAATACAAACCCCTATCAGAAGGGGGAGCGCCAAACGATGAATCGTAACGGAATTAAAATCATATCCTTTAATGCCTTTTAAGGATGTCCCCAATAACTGCAAATACGCGGCAAACAATACCGCATTTCCCACCGTTATGGGCAAGGTTGCCAGAATCCCCCCGAGAAAAGGGATGACTCCCAGCAACGACATCAACCCTCCGCCAATAAGAAAGGGTTTGCGATCGAAGTTTCTTGTACTTTCCAAAAAACCGATGCTAGAAGCAAATGTAGCATATGAAACCAGTCCCAGAACGGACGCCGCAATAGAAAACAGGCCTGTTAGCACATACGAACGTCTCAATTGGCTTTCCGTTGCTTTTTGCTGCAATAAATTAGAAACGGCTCGGACGGATGCGATCGTATTGCTTAAATTCACGAAGCTGGCCAGAAATGTAACCGCAATAATGCTGACATTTAAATTCGGCTTTCCAAACGGGAATATAGGGAAGCTTAGTGAAGACTCAACGTTAACGGCCTGTCCTGACGGAAAAACAAGCACATACAAGATCCAGCCTACGACCATTCCGATAAGGATGGAAAAGTTCCCGATCGCCGGTTTCCCTTTTATTTTGAGCAAAATGACGAATATGGCAATTCCTATGGAAAACAAACTTACGGGCATGTCCAATACCCCGTCTGCCGAAGTCTTCAGCATGCCCTTGAAAAAGATTAAAATCAATTGAAACGTTAATAAGAATAAAAAAACATTCATGACCATCGGCGTAAAGATTTTTTGAATAAAGCCAAGGAGATTAAAGGCCCCCAGCATCGCAACAACGAATCCGGCAAGCAACATCCCGGTGGCAATTCCTCCGCCAATCGATGTCAAGCTCATGCCCATGGAAGAGGCAGATGCGCTTAAAGTTAACGTTAACCCCCACATGACTCCGGAATGTCCTTCCAGAAGCGGATATCGGTGGCCGATAAACCCCTGCAGCATGCAAGCAATTCCCGTAAAGATCAAAGAGCTTCGTAAAATTCCGGCTATATCATGTGTCGGCAGATCGAAGGCTGAGCCCACAGATAGGGGAACAACGACCGTATTGGCAAAAATAAAAAACAACCATTGTACAGAAGCAAGCGGTAATGTCCATGATGTATGTTTTCGCATGTTCTCATTATCCTATGTTTTGTTTAATTGTCAACATGAGTTGTTCCCCTAAACCAATACACGGCATCGAATTGCGATTTTACAAAACCGCAATTCGAGGCCGTGTGTTTTGGTTAATACTATCATTCCTCTAAAGCAAAAGATCATTCCATGGTCGATATCAACGATCCGTGTCTGCAAACGCCCTATCTTGAACCTCGGCCAAGCGAACGAACAAACGCTCATGCATTCGTTTTTGCAGTTCGACATAGACGCCCTCAAAAGCGTCATCGAGGAGGTTTTCCGTTTCATACGGGTCGTTTTGGGCATGAATCAGGCGGATGGCCTTTACGGTAGAATCCCTTTTCTCGACAGCGTAGAAATACGTACCGTCAAACAAAGCTCGCCAGTTCCCGACGCCAAGCAAAACATCCTGCTGGCAAACGCCTTCCCCGCTGGTAATCCAGGGCGCCTGCGATACGCCCGGCAAATTCGTTCCAGGCTTTATACCGGCCAGCTCAAGCAGCGTGGGCATAACGTCCACCGAATTGATAAGCGCGTCCGTCCCCTTTCCCGAAGGAACCCCTGCCTCCGGCCCCCACGCGATAAATGGAGTACGGTAAGCATTCTGGTACGGCAAGCTCTTTTCGCGCAGAAAATTGTCACTCAACATATCGCCATGGTCCGATGTAAAAATGACAATCGTATTTCGAGACTCTCCCGTCCGCTCTAGGCAATCCATCACACGCCCGATCTGCTCGTCAAGGCAAGTAATCATCGCGTAGCATTCCTTCAGAAAAATGCTGGTAAGCTTGCGGAAACGCTCAGGAACATTGGGATCCAGCGTCAACCCCGTTTCGTCATACATATCCAAATACCGCTGCGGGAGCAATTGGGTCAGCAGCGACTGCGGAAATGTGCCGCAAAATGCCAACGGATTGGCGACATTCAGCATCTCTTCCGTCAATCCAAGCTCCAGGCTTTGGTTCAACTCGCGTATATATTCTCGCGTTGCCGGCATACCGTACAAGGCCGGCATCGTGGCAATATGCGGTTCGCTGTAATTCAATTGCAAAAGCCACGGCTTGCTTTGATGCCGCTCGATAAAGTCCATCGCGATTTCGCTGCGCACTTCGGCTCCGTATCGGCCGTAATACTTCGTGTCCAGCATGCCCCGTTCGTCGTATATCGGCGTATCCCAGTGGTGGTCGCCGCCCGTTCCGTACCAGTGTTTCCAGCCGAGTCGATGCTCCGGTCTGACCCATCCGTCCTTTTCCTCGATCTCGTCCAGGCCGAAATGGGATTTGCCGACAAAACAGGTTTCATAACCTGCCTCGCTGAAATACTCCGCCACGCCTTTGAAACTTGGCTTGAATAAATCCGCATTGCTCCTTACTCCATGCTGGTGCGGATATAAACCGCTTTGCAAAGAGGCTCTGTAAGGCGCGCACACGGGCGACGCAGATACGCTGTTCGAAAAGGTTACGCCCTCCCGCGACAATTTGTCGATAACCGGTGTTTTTACATCCCGGTTTCCGTAGGCGCCAACCGCTGTTTTACGCAGTTGGTCGGCCACAATAAGCAGTATATTCGGTTGAATCATCATGCAACGCCTCCAAGCTGAGATGGCAAAAGATCATTCCACGGTCGAGCGCTTTTGAAAGCCTTTAATCTCGATGACAGGGCGGACCGATAAGTCCGTCTCATCTGGTTGGGCTTCAAAAAGCAGTCCTTTTTTCTCCACGCAGGTGACCGTCATCGTGATCGTCTCCCCTGGGAATAAACTTTCGAACGCCCCATCCGCAAGGAGCCAGAATCGGTCGCTCGTTTCTTCCGGATAGAGGTGCAAGGCGACGACCGCGCCCGAATTTGTAATCCGGTAACGATAGTTGTGCTCCGGACCACTCAAGCTCTCGTTTGTCCATTGTTCAACCAATTCTATATCAAGCCTGGAGTCCTCCAGTTCCAACGCAGGCGCATAAACGGCCTCATCCCTGACGGAGAAAGTATACAGATTGCGGTTTTCGCCCGATGCAGCTCCTTCCAGCGTCAATCGTACAAAGAACAGCTCCTCCCCCGTTCGCGGCACTTCGAAAACAAGCTCGCCGATCTCAAGCGCTTTGTCCGCTTCGGAAACTCCCAGGAATTGCTGTTCATGAAGCAGTTGCCCGTGTGCGTTAAGAACCTGGGCAGTCACTGCGGATTGCTCCGAACCACCTGCGCGATGAACAAAGATCCCTGCTTTAAAGCTCTCACCAGGCTTATAGTTTAAGCGACGGTAATCAAGCGACACATGGTTTGGCGAGAATGCTTTCCTTGCCGAGTAATACGCCATTTTGCCTTCGCCGTAATAATCGACCAGGTTCGTACAGGATACGTTCGGCCAAGGCTCGTTTAATTGCCAAATAATGCTGCCGCTATTCCGGAACTTCCGTCTGCGGTTCGCTTCCAGTATGAAACGCAATCCTTCCGACTGGATCCATTGACTGCAAGCGACGAACGTCTCCAGGTCAGGCACGGCCCCAAACATGTTAAGCTCGCGGCTGTAAGTATCCCACCATTCTCCATGATGGCGCCACACGCTGCTATTCTCCATGGATGCAGGAGCAAGATGCGTCTCGCTCAAGCATTTCCGAATGCTCTTTGCCGTGTTTAAGCCATCGACTCCGAACTCGCTATGGAATAAGTTATCCGACTCTCCATACAGCTCATAATGATTCGGATTTCCTTCATACTTCCACCATCCGTGTATATCATGGCTCACGCCCTTCTCCCGGGTAATATGTTCGACGGGACCGGAAGCCGAGGTAGGCAGGAACAACCGCTGCGGATCATAGGCTTCGACCAGAGCCTTCAACATGGACAGATTCTCATCCTCATAGGTCGACGGCACTCGGGATTCGCTCATCAGCTCGTTGCCGCCGCTCCAGACGCTCAAGCTTGTATGGTTCCGACGGTCCTTAAGCGCCGCAATAGCGGATTGCTCCAGCAACGCAAGAAATTCCGGCCGCTTGGAAGGGATGTTATCAATGCCGGAGCTGGATTGAATAAATTCCTGCCAGACCATAAGGCCATGCCGATCGCAGAGGTCGTAGAATGCCTTCTTTTCGACAATTCCGCCTCCCCATACTCGAATCATATTGATGTTGGCATGTTTGGCCAAACGAACGATCCATTCGTATCTGGATAGGCTGACATTGCCGTACAAATGATCAAGCGGCGTCATATTGACGCCTTTGATATAAACCTTCTTGCCGTTGATGACAACGGTATAAGGGAGCGCCTCCTCGGGACTGTCCACGTTGCTGACGTAATTCAGGCTCCGAATTCCTACCTTGTATATTTTTTCGTCGAGCAACGATTCTCCATGATGTAGGCGAATACGCATCTCATACAAAGGCTGAGCACCGTATCCGTTGGGATACCACAATTCGGGAGCTTGGATCCGAAACTCGGTGGAGTAAGAGCTGTCGTCGGCAGGTATGAACGTCGCCTGCTCGCCTGCCTGATTTCCTTGCGGATCCGACAGGATCACGCTGATTGTCAATTGTCCCGCGATACTTCTATAGGAGCGAATATCCGTCGATACGGTTATAATGCCTTCCCCTTCGGAATCCACATCCGATCTTACATAGACATTGTCCATGGAATGGGATTGATGAACCTTGAAGACTACGTCTTCCCATATCCCTATATTGACCAGCCGCGTCGAGAAATCCCATTTATAGTTGAAACGGCTCTTTTGGGTAAAGGTCTGCGACGTTTTTCCGATTTGCCCCATCTCATCCGGTACATGCTTTAGAATAATCATAAGCTGGACCGTATCTTTTTGCTTAAGTACCTCCGTTACATCCAGAACGGCCGGGTGGAACATGCCTTTATGCTCCCCTAGCCACTGGCCGTTCATATAAATGATAGCTTCATAATCCAAACCTTTGCATATAAGCTCTATTTTCTCGCCTTCAACATCCGGCCGGGGAAACTCCGTCTTATATACCCACCAACGATGCTCCACCCATTCGCACAGAAGACTGTTATTGTCCTGGTACGGATTGTCGATCAGCCCCGCCCGGAACAGGTCGTAATGCACGCCTCCCGGAACGGTTGCCGGCATCCAATCCGTTACTCCCATGAGCTCCATGCCGGTTTCCGCACTGTTTCGCAGCATCGGCACCCAAGGCCAAA
>NZ_BDQX01000058.1 GCF_003112455.1 Paenibacillus agaridevorans | reverse complement strand
CTTGCGATTGTATCGGGCAGTTTCGCTCGTTGTTCAGTTTTCAAAGAACAATCTTTTCTTTCGTCGTCGGCGTCAATCTCTCGCGGCGACAAGAAATAATATATCACGAACGCCTAGTGGATTGCAAGCACTATTTTTAATTAAATTATAGAATCCGATTTTAACGCGAAAAACGGCTGTCGGAATCCTTCCGGAATGTGCGACCTGCAACTATGCAAGCCAAGCAGTACCGCGCAAATAAGGTCGTTTTCATCTCTCATTATAGCTGGGGGCATGGCCGGGCATCCCATGCCATACATCAAAGAAAGAGACCCGCTTCGCCAGCGAGTCTCCTTCCGTGCCTGCCTCTTAATAGTATAACTTTCATATTACTAGGCGGCATCCAATGTCAGTCTGGTTACTGGTTCTTTATTCCGTTATATCGATGATGCCTACCCGCAGATTCCGCTCCTCGTCCGCCAGCGTAAAGCTGATTTTGCGGCTGTCTGGACTAAAGGAAGGATGAGGATGCCCCGGATGTTGCTTCCACATCGGAATTTCACACAGCAGCCTGGAGGAACGGCTTGCCAGATCGATTAGCACAATCTTGCTGATCTCCTCTTCTTCCGTCGTATCCGCGACCGCCCATCGGCCATCGGGACTTACCGCAACATGCCAATAACGATAGTCGCCGTTCACGAATTCCGCCTCGCCATTCCGCGCGTCCACGCGGTAAACGCCTGTTGGCTTCAGCGGGCTGTGCGGATATTTCACAAAGTACAACTGCCTTCCGTCCGGCGCCCACATTTCATGGCCGACGTATTCTCCGAGCTCGCCGGTTCCCATCCGCTTCTGCCCGAAGCCGCAACGGAACTCGCCGCTCCGAACGTCCGCCATATAAATCCGGTCCGGAATATATTCGGTCTGGCCTTCATGCGCGAAGAACAACAGATTTCGATCCTCCGGACTGATCATGGCATGATTGGCTATCGGGTAAGGCTCCGCGAAGTCCGGAGTCGCCACCTCCCTCACGCGTCCCGTCTCCACGTCGACCGTACCGATAACCCATTGCCCGCCTACCCGCCAGTAAATGCCCATCGTACTGCCATCTTTCGTAATCGACAGTGGGCCGTATACGGCCGCCGCCGGATCCAGGCGGCAAACGATGCGGCTCCGTCCGGAAACCAGATCCCGCTCGTAGATGTCCGGGCCGGTATAATAATAGAACCGATCGCCGTCGGATACGAGGCCCCTACCCCATTCCAACCGATCGACGATGATTTCTCCCGAGCCATCCGTCGTGTCCGCTTTGACGTAAACGCCCATCTTGTCCCCGTCGATATCCGTGCAAACCACGATATGCCTGCTGTCCGACATCCAGGACATGGCCGTGAAATATTGGTGGCCTGTGTCGACACCGCTTGCCCCTATGGATCGTATGCTTACGCCTGATGTGGCATCTATCGTTTCGCGCAATGTGAACATATCGATATCACCACCCTTTCCGTGCAACTAACAGCCCGCAGGCTGCCGCGCCAACCTTGCCGGTTCCCCGTCTACGCCAGCCCGCAAGCAACCTCTCTTTTTCATCCGCGTCAGCCACCCGACTGCTCCCGCCTCTTCTTTGGCATCCGCCCGCAGTCCGTCCCGCTACTCCATCCCCCGCGTCAACCTTTGGACCGTTCCCTGAATTCCGTCGGCGTCAGCCCCGTCATTTTCTTGAAGATCCGTACAAAGCTGTTGACGTTGGAGTAGCCGACTTGTTCCGCGATGTCGCGGATCTTGTCTTCCGTTCCGGCCAGCAGCTCCTTGGCCTGATTCATGCGAACCTCCATTAAATAATCGATAAAATTGCACTCCATCTGTTCCTTAAACAGCTTGCTCAAATGCGAGATACTAAGATGAAATTCGCCGGCAAGCAAATTGAGCGACATGTCGCTGCGCATATAATGCTCCTGAATGTACTGTTTGGCTTTATCGATCGTTTCGTTGCGTTCCCTGCTGCCTCGTTTCTCGCGAATTCGTTCGATAAAGCTGTCCAGCGCGCCAACCGTAAATTTCTCCAGTTGCTCCAGCCGCTCGTACTGATTCAGCATTTCGACCAAATATTGCTCCGGGAATATGCCGTCCGTATCGACGCCGATTTCCGCCGCGGCGGTCGCGGTCTTCATCAGGCACTGCACGACAAGCTGCATGATCAATTCCGGCGGGACGCCCTGCTCCGCAAACGATTCGAACCACTTACGAACCTGCCCGCGCATCTTGTCGGCGTCCGGCAGCTTTACCGAAGCGACGATGCCGTCGGTCATGGCGAACAGCTTGTAGAATTGGGGCGACGGGTCCGCCGATATATCTTCCCTCGTTATAATGGAGTTGCCGCCCATGACCAGCTTATACCGGAGCGCTTCCAACGATTGCTTGTAGGATGTCGGTACCTCCTCGAGCATCTCCACAGCATCCCCGATACCGATACTGATCGTCCGTCCAAGATATTCCTGGACGAATTCCTTTAACATATCCGCCACGGCCACGGCACGGATGGCATGCCGTTCCCGATCCTCGTCATCGCCGAAGCTCATAATGACCACGCATTTGCCCTTGTCGAGCTCGCAAGCGATGCCTTGGCCCTCCGCGTTCATCAGCTCCTCGGCCACGTTGCAAAGCGCGTAGGCATACAGCTTCAAGTCGCGCGCGGAGGCAATCTGCCCCTTGTTGTCGAACTCGATGCTCATCACGACGAAGCGCTGCGCATGGAGGCGGATATTCAGCGTATCCATATAAGGCTGAATCGCCGACAAGTTTTTCGGTCCGCCCGACAGCAATTCCGTCATTAACTGCCACTTGACCAGCGGCTTGCTTTCCACAACCTGCTTGTGCAACTGCTCCCTGTCCTCCAGAATATGCTGCACCGTCGATTCGAAATAATGGAATTCGTCGTTGTACTTGCGTCCTCCCGGCTTGGCGGGAGCCGACAATTGCTGCCGCATCGCCTGGACGAACCGATTCATCGGCTTTAACGGCC
>NZ_BDQX01000057.1 GCF_003112455.1 Paenibacillus agaridevorans | reverse complement strand
AACGCCTACAGCTGCTCGTTCGCCTACTTTTTGGAGCCATAAGCGTTACTAACGCCTATGGACGTTAATCAGAGTTACTTTTCGGTCCATCGACGTTTTTAACGCCTACAGCTGCTCGTTCGCCTACTTTTTGGAACCATAAGCGTTACTAACGCCC
>NZ_BDQX01000056.1 GCF_003112455.1 Paenibacillus agaridevorans | reverse complement strand
TTACATGAACGAGCGACCAGTCCGAATAAGTCAACTTATGGCTTGCCAGTAAATATTGCTCCCCATCGATCGTCGTTACTTGAGCGTCATCTTCATTAAAGCGAATCCGATCGGCGTATGGAAAAGGCC
>NZ_BDQX01000055.1 GCF_003112455.1 Paenibacillus agaridevorans | reverse complement strand
CCAATCCCGCCAATCGCAAGCATGGACGGGTCGAAGTATATAGTAAAATAAAGTCTGTACGAACAAGGGATGGCGGACACACATGGAGCGAGGCGTCGGAAATAGCCGATAATGTGAAGACAACCCACGATTTGCTGTTTGAAAGGCCATTTGCATATACCGAAGGTTTCGACTTTAATGATCCGAATGTTTTATTGGAATGCTGGTGTTCGCCTAATTCCGGAGAGCCGAATTCGACTGCATGGGTAAAGATGTCCAGAGATGGCGGAGAAACTTGGGGAAAGCCGGCTGCTCTTCCAAAATGCGATATTCCAAGATACCAGGGAAGACCTTCCTATATCGTTCGTCCGGATGGCGTGGTGCTCCTGTTTTTAACCGCGCAACCGAAAAATAATCCGCATGACCGTCCCGTTGTGTTCGCCTCTTTTGACAATGGAGTAAGCTGGTCGCTTATTTCATTAATGCCGAACAGCAATGAATACCGCATGATCTGTCCTTCTCCGGTATTAATGAAGGACGGTACGATCTTGGTAGCCGTAAGATGCAAGCCGGACATGATTGCGGCATGGGATGAATTATATGCGTCGGATGATGGCGGGTTGACCTGGCGTTTTGTCTCGCGAATCAATGATCATGGGGATACCGTTCATTTGACTCTAATGGAAGACGGACGATTGTTTGCGGTATATGGCTATCGACGTCCCGGCTATGGCGTACGCGCTCGAATTAGCGAGGATAACGGCGCGACATGGGGACCCGAGCTGATTTTGCGCGATGATGGCGGGAGTCTTGACTTAGGTTATCCTCGGGCTGTAGAGGTGCGGCCGGGAGAGCTATTGATCTCTTATTATTTTAATGACAAAAGCGATCCGATTGGCGTTCGCTATATTGGCGGAACGATTTTAAGAGTATAATTGTAGTGTTGCAATCAAATGAATAACATAATGCCAATTACGCCCTCAAACGATGAGTTGAGGGCGTAAAATCATTATTAATGGAGGCCAATATGAAATATCAACTTAAATTCGGCGTTCTAAAGCAGTATTTTATTTGGAATGTGCTTATGATTGTTGTGATCATAGGCTTGATCGGATTAATACTGATGGGCATGATCACGAATATGGTAGAAAAGGAAATGTCGGATATTAATGCTCGGCGGATGACTTATGTGAACTCGATTATCGAGTTAGGCGTGCTCGAGCCGGCTGAGAAGATTGTGTTAGAGCAATTGCTTGCCCCGCAGAATTTGGATTTTTCCGGAGGGTATAGCCATGTCGAAGCGAACAGACAGCTAAAGAAGCTGATTGCCGTGCTGCCGTTCGTTGAATCTCTTAATATTTATTATCCAGGAGAGAAGACGCTGATATCCAGCAGAGGCATTAAATATGAGTATCAGTCCACGGTTACAAACGAATTTGTGAATCATTTCATGACGGATCAGAACGGCAATAAAAAATGGTTTCCATTTAAGGAGGACGCTAATCTAACCTTCGAAAGAACAGGAGAGGTCATTAGCTACGCAAGAGCTTCGGCATTAAAGCTGAACGGGGAGCCCGTATTTATTCTTTATATTAATATTTACAGCAAATATATTTCCAATATGCTGCGCAGCCAGTTGATTAATCCGAACGAAGCCATACTCATTCTCAATCATGACAATGAAATTGTTGTGCAGTCGGATCCTTCAGCTCGCTATGCTATGACTCAGGCAAATGATCTAATCGAAGCAAGTCAAAAAGAAGATAAGCAGCTGAATATTCGTGAGATTAATGGACAAAACGTTATGCTGCTTAACCATACATCGAGCTATAATGATTGGACCTATACATTAATCATGCCGCTTAGCGATTTTTTTCGCGTATCCAGTTATATTCAGAACATAATCATCTATGTATCGTTAGGCACTTTGATTGTAGGTCTCTTAGTAGCCTTATTTGTCGCGATCAATCAATATAGACCCATTAAACAAATTATTGCCCACTTATTGCATACGAGCGGCACCCATGAGTTGAATGGCAATGCCTACGCTTTTATTAACGATACGATTAAAAATATGCATGTATCCGTAAATGCCCTTAGGATGCAGGTAAACAAGAGCAGGCTTAATCAATTGCTGCGAGGCATTATCGATGATGAAAGCAATGCAGAGATAAGCCATATCCTGCATGAAGAGCAAAGTGTCGTTGCAGCTTTTCAAATAAATGAGTTGGACATGAATGAAAGCGTATTCGAGCAACTGGAATATGCTGTTGTTCAATCGGGATTAATGACGGATTATAATGTGCTGATCACTTCTTATTCCAAAGATATGATTGTTGTGGTTATTAATTTTAAAACCGACGAAAATGTTGTGTTCGAACGAATTGAATTGGCGACTTCCCTATTAGCAGGCACATTCGCATTCCCGATCCGTGTAGGCGCCGGATCGATTGTCAGAGGACTAGGCCAATTGCACTCCTCCTGCGAGCAGGCGCTCAGAGCGCTCAAGCATCACTTCTTAACAAAGGAAAAATCCGTGGTGTTGTATAGCAGTGCTGTTGCGAGCATGGGAGAGTTTCGTATACCAGAGCTTTATCGGCAGCTTGTCCAGGCTTTCGATGCTCACAATGTTCAAGAGATTCATCGTTTGCTTGATTGTATCGCCGTTAAGCTATCCAAGCAAAGCTGCCGCATAGAGAGCGTGGAGCTCATCATCCATCAAATCATGCAGCTCGTGACCCAAAAGATGATGGAGGCCGAACCAAAGAGCGGGGAAAGTATGCTCGTTTATAAAAACGTTCCTGAGGAGTTCTATGGCAAGGGAGATATATTCGAGGCTTTAGAATGGCTGAAGACGTTTATTGCCGACATTTTTTCCTTGCATGTAGAGGAGAATACGAACCATATCCTTATGCAGAGTGTTAAGAGCTATATCGATACACACTATCATGAGGAGATTTCATTAGAGCTGCTTTCTCAAAAGACGTTTATAAGTGCCACTTACATTTCGGCTTTGTTTAAAAAAACCTTCCATATCGGGGTATCCGAATATGTATCCGAGTTGAGAATGATGAAGGCCAAAGAGCTGCTTGAGAGCAGCAATTTAAAGGTAGAGGAGATCGCCGGCAAAGTCGGGATGACCAATAGCACCTACTTTATTACACGGTTCAAACGCAGATTCGGGATGACGCCGAATCAATATAAATTACATGTTCGAAGCAGTGAAATCAAGGAATTAAGGGAATTGAAGGAAGTGAAGGAATCATAAAAAAGTGAAGTTTTCCCCGAATCCCCCGCGTTTTCGAGCAAATGATAAGAAAACGAAGGTATCCCAAATTGTTGAGATTGTTTCGTAAAGCGCTTTCGTTTAAATTGACTTCGAAGGCATGAAAGCGGTTGCGAAAAAGGGGGTGTTTACATGGGCTCAGTAACCTGGAAGTCATACGTGAAGTATAAATTTTTATTCCTATTGCTCCTCCCGGCTTTAGCGTACATGATTATTTTTAATTATGCGCCAATGTATGGAGTATTAATTGCTTTCAAGGATTATTCGTTTACGAAAGGCGTTTGGGCAAGCCCTTGGGTCGGATTCGAGCATTTCCACCAGCTGTTTAATGCAAGTACAAACTTCACTCGCATCTTGCGCAACACCGTCGTAATCAGCGGCCTGAAGATGATATTTACTTTTGGCGGCGCAATCGTGCTCGCGCTGTTCATCAACGAGATTCGCAGTACGGCATTCAAGCGTATTACGCAGAATATCAGTTACCTGCCGCACTTCTTATCTTGGGTGATCATTGGAAGCATCATGATGGAGATGTTATCTCCGTCCAACGGCGTCGTCAATAAAATCATCGAACTCTTCGGGGGTCAAACGATCTATTTTTTGGCGGACAAATATTGGTTTTTGTCCATCATTGTTGCATCGGATATATGGCAAAGCATTGGCTGGGGCTCCATCATTTACTTGGCCGCCATTAGCGGCATCGATCCGCAGCTCTATGACTCGGCGAAGATTGACGGTGCAGGTAGAGCTCGCCAGATGTTCAGCATTACCCTCCCCTCCATTGCCAATGTCATTGCGATTATGTTGATTCTGCAGGTGGGCAGTATTCTGAACGCGGGCTTCGATCAGATCTTTAATCTTTATAATTTCAAGGTGTTCGAGGTCGCCGATATACTGGATACCTATGCTTATCGAGCCGGACTGGAGCAAGGGAATTATAGTTTATCCACTGCAGTAAGCTTATTTAAAAATGGCGTTGGATTAGTACTGGTTCTGATAGCGAATAAAATTGTCAATCGAATGGGCCATACAGGATTATGGTAGAGGAGGCAAGCTGTGGGGAAACAACGTCTTTCTTTGTTCGACATTTTTAACTATGCCGCACTTACTATTTTCTGCTTGTCCATCCTGTACCCGTTCGTGTATTTGATCAATATGTCATTAAGCACGTCAGCAGGGTTGTACAGCAGGGATTTTGCCTTATTTTTGTGGCCGGAAGGCTTTACGTTAGAAGCGTATCGCAAGTTCTTGTCCATGAATTATGTGTATTCGGGTTATGGAAGCACGATATTCCGAACCGTCGCAGGCACGGTTTTATCGCTAATTGTAATGTCTGGCGCCGCGTATGCGTTATCAAAAAAATATTTGCCGCATTTGAAGATTTACACCACGATATTCGTTATTACCATGTTTTTTGGCGGCGGTCTCATCCCATCTTATTTGTTAATGCGCAATCTTGGATTGCTGGACAATGTTTGGATTCTCGTACTGGGACCAATGGTCAATGCTTTTTATCTGTTGATTATACGTAATTTCTTTATGAGCATTCCAGAGGAGCTTGAAGAATCTGCCCGTCTTGACGGGGCAGGCGATATTAAAATATTTACGCATGTTATCATCCCGCTTTCGCTGCCTGTCATCGCTACGATCGGCTTATGGCAAGCCGTAAACCATTGGAATGCTTGGTTCGATTCATTGATTTATATCAATTCTATGGACAAACATGTCATCAGCGTTCATATTCGTCGACTGGTGATCGAACAGAATGCAGCAATGAATGATCAGCTCATTAACAGCTTGGGTTCCGTCCAGAAAAAAGATATGCCGGCGCCAGAATCCATTCGCGCTGCGGCGATTATGGTAACCATTATTCCTATATTATGTGTATATCCGTTTATTCAGAGGTTTTTTGTACGAGGCGTTATGGTTGGCGCGGTTAAGGGTTAAATGAATCCAAAATTGGGGGGAAGTATCAATGAAGAGGAAATCCAGCATAGTACTTACGATGATTTTAGTTTTCGCCTTGTTAGTTTCAGCTTGCGGGAAAAACGAGCCATCAAACACATCAGGATCAAATGCAAGCCCGATCTCGAGCCCGGATTCAAAAAACAATCAAGGTTCCAATAACGAGGCCGAAGCAAAAGAAGCGACTGTCGCCTTGAAGTGGCAAGGTCCGAACTATCCATTTGAAGATGGCACCTACGCGCAGAAATTAATGGAGGAAACGTTTAATGTCTCGATTACGCCGGTTCGTATCGATGATAGTCAGCAGCTGAATCTTCTACTTGCCAGTGGTGATATTCCGGATATTATGTATATTAGCACAAGCGAATTGGTTGGTTACGTAAAAAACGATGTCCTTGCGGGCATTCCGCTCGATATGGTTAAGAAGTTCGCGCCAGACTATTATGACATCGTCGTCAAACAAGATCCGAATGTGTTCACATATGGCAGCTTGGATGGTACTCTTTATGGTCTGCCTCGTTTAGATGCCGCTACTGCGCCATATGCCCTTTCAATTCGTGGTGACTGGCTGAAGAATGTCGGCAGTGACGTTCCAAAAACGCTTGAACAATTAGAAGAAGTTTTCGTGAAATTCCGCAATAATGACCCGGACCAGGATGGCAAAAAAAATACCTATGCCATGTCAATGGGAAGCGACAACGTTCATTCCTGGTTTAACTCGATCTTCGGCGCGTACAACACAAATCCCTTCCTCTGGCTTGAGCGCGATGGCAAGCTCCAGTACGGATTTACATTAAATGAAACCAAAGAAGCCTTGAAACTTCTTGCGAAATGGAAGAGCATGGACTTAATCGATCCGGAATTCATTACCGATAAGTCAAGAACGAGCGGGCAAGACGATATTTCTTATAAGTTTTCGGCAGGCCGCATTGGTTATGCGGACAATATCTCATATGATGACCAACAGTGGGACAACGATGGACATCTAAATGCGAAGTGGGTAGCGCAGCATCCGGAATGGCAAGAGTTTTTCGGCGATCCAGCGAATACGTATGTGACGGAACCCTTCTATTCCGTTCCTGAATCGGGACCGCAGCCCGTATATGTGAATATGGCGCCGCCAACCGGACCCGATGGTCAATCAGGCACTTTAGTGGGTAATCTTCTATCGCGTTTCATCGTTTTCGGCAAGCAAGTGGCCAATGATGATGAGAAGATGGAAAGGTTGCTGACCATACTCAATACGCTTGTGTCTAATGAAGATGTATACGTTTCGATCGAGTTTGGTGCGGAAGGCAAGGTTTGGGAATATAACGATGCCGGACAGAGGGTTATGAAGGAAGGCTGGACGGAGTCGGCCGAATATCATCCACAAGGTAAAAACCTGGGCACGGGACTATTCTTCGATCTATTGTTCGCTACCAATCCGGATTTCTTGTCGGCATTCGGAGGTCCGCGCGCGGTACAACGTTATGAGAAGACCAAGCCGATAACCAACCATACAGGTATTGGCAATGCCGTGAAGGCTCCTCTTGCCTCCGAGTCGAAATATCCGGATCTTAGCGCAATGCTGCAAGAGTATATTATGAAAGCTATTTTGGGCGAGGTTGATATCGATGCTACTTACGATTCTACCGTTGCCAAGTGGCTTAGCTCCGGCGGAGAAGTATTGACCCAAGAGGCGAATGATTGGTTTGCAAGCACGAAGTAATTATATTTTGACCACATGAAATGAAATGAGGCTTCTCGCGAGTTCGATTTGAACTTGGTGAGAAGCCTCTTTTATGAGCTAATAATCGAGATTAGAGAAATGAGCTCCTCGATTTTTTCCTATTATCACGCTCCGACATAATACTGCGCCTGTGCATGCCACAGTTCGGCATACTTCCCGTCCCGCTTGGTTATAAGCTCGTCATGGGAGCCGCGTTGAACGAGACAGCCTTCGTGAAACACGGCGATGTCGTGGCAGAACTTACAGGAGGAGAGCCGGTGAGAGACGAAGATTGCTGTCTTGTTGCTTATTAACTCATTAAATCGGGAATAGATCTCGAACTCCGCGATGGGGTCCAGTGCCGCCGTTGGCTCGTCAAGTATCACAAAAGGCGCGTTTTTATACAGCGCCCGTGCCAGCGCAACCTTCTGCGCTTCGCCTCCCGAAATCTCAATGCCGTCGTCGGAAAAATCCTTATGCAAAAAGGTATGAAGCCCACCCGTCAGGTTGTTTAACTTCGATCCCATCCCGGCCAGAATGAGCGATTCTTCCGCCAATTCTGCGTCATAGCTCTCGGAGGCGGCAACGTTATGGCCGAGTGAGAAGGAGTAGAGCTTAAAATCTTGAAACACGACGCTGAAAACGCCCATATAGGATGAATAAGTCCATATTAAGATGCTTATGCATCGTAGTTTGAAGGTGTTTCAAAATGCTGATTGTACCGACAGATTCATTGGTGATGAGGTCGGCATAGCTCTTCGCACTGCTCAGCAAGGCCAGAAGAAGCGCCATAGCGCCAACTGACAATATAAACCTGCCTGGCGTGACACCTGCTGTAATATTGTCGATGACAATTTTGGGCATAAGGATACTTATAAATGGCAGACCGACACCAACTAGCACCGAGATGACACAACAAATCAGCGTAAGCGGTCTAGCTCGCCAGTGCAACCGCAAGGCATAATGGATGTTTGACCAAGCGGAATACGCCGCTCCTTTCTCGGTTGGCACTCAAAATCCCCCTTATGGCGCATCTACTTTCCTTTATTTAATAAATTTGTCACCATGCCGCTCAATGTCCCTTGATCGACGAAAGGAGCAAGACTTGCCAGCAGATCCAAGGTAAGATGCTCAGCTTCGACTCCACCAATCAACTTCTCGAGATTTTCCCTGTCCAGAAAAGGTGCGAGGCTTATGATCCGGTCCGCGTCAATGGCGCCGTCTACAACCCGGTCAACCAAACGGCTTAATGTGTCACTGCTTACGAACGGAGCGAGCCCGGCAATGGCATTCCACATCACTTCGCCTTCTTCTGCATGACGAACCAGTTCATCCAATATATCCGTTCCGAGAAACGGAGCCAGCCTCATGATCACATCCAACTTAAGGACGCTACTGTCTAATCGTTCTGTAACCTTATGCAGAGCGCTTGCCTTTACAAGCGGCGCTACTTCTACAAGTTCTTCCACCTCCACCGATCCGGTATTGACCATCCCTGCAACTTGTTCCAGCCTGTTCTCCGCAATCTCCGTAACGATCGTTCCTAGGTGCTGGTGCTCCCGATTTCCCGCGTTTTCTCCTGCATTAAGAATGTCGTCTACCGTTTTGCCGAATAACTTCGCAAACTGCGGAAGCGTTCCGATATCCGGTAGCGATTCGCCCCGCTCCCATTTCGATACCGCTTGATGACTTACATTCAGTTGATCGGCAAGTTCCAATTGGGTCAGATCCTGGTCTTTGCGAAGCTTCGAAATATAAGCTCCAATTTTACGTAAGTCGAGCATATTCGTATACCTCCGATAAAACAAAATGTACAGCGTGCACTGTCGAAAACAGCATAGCATTTTCGTAAACGCAATCCTATCAAGCGTTGGTTGAATGGTCACATCCGCTTTATTCAACTGCCAGTAGAATGGTCCAGATTAAAAATCGCCAAATGTATAGTTTTTTTCTACAAATCCTTCCCGTTATCCTGCCCGTTAACTCAGCGGTGCCGATTTTTAAAAATGTAATCGGGATTACAGAACGCCGCTTGGCTCGGTGTTACAGTAAAACTTGAAAAAAGAAAGATAGAAATTTAAAGACATAGACAATTGGATTTCCATTCTCGTCCAAAGTTTGAATGCCATTTTCTCAGATTATGAAGAACGATGTCGATTTTTATCAATTGAATTGAATTCCACTATTGCGGATGCTATCGTTAATAGTATGGAGATAGTACCAAGATGACCATCAAGGAACGAAAAATAATAAAAACCACTGACGAGCATGAATATGCTGATCTCATGCTCTTGTGCAATCAAATATGGGGAACGTGAGTTATCATAGGAGAGAACATGAGAATCGACGACAATAAGAAGTTAAGCGAATATCTGACAAGCTCTCCGCTTGAGCTTGCGACTTGTATAGATATAGCGACGATGTTGGCGGAGATGGTGTACCGAGAGCATCGACAGACGACAGTGATCGGTTGTTTGACCACGGCTAACATTTATATTTTATGGGATGAACGATCGGCGCGCTTGTCCGAACGTATGGATCGGCATGCTCCTTATAGCTCACCCGAGCAATCGGGGCGGCTCAATCGTGTCCCGGATGCGCGAAGCGATCTCTATTCGCTGGGCGTTATTTATTACGAGCTGTTGACTGGCCAATTACCGATTATCCCCGCGAGCGATGGGGATTGGGACAACGCACATATTTGGCAGGCTCCGCAACCGCTGTCTGAACTCCGACCGGAGACGGGGGGGCCGTTACAGGCGATCGTGATGAAACTGTTGGCCAAATCGCCTGCGGATCGTTACCAGAGCGCCTATGGCGTGTTAGACGACTTGGAGCGATGCCGGAGGATGCTTGCCAGCAGCGGCGAGCTGGTTCCTTTTGAGATCGGCCGGCTGGACACAAGCCGCTCGTATCGCCCTTCGGGTACCTTGTACGGGCGTAGCGACGCGATCAGGCAACTGGAGGCAGGGCTTGAACAGGCAGCTAACGGAGCGCTGACCTTTCGCTGGGTGACCGGCGGCGAAGGCATCGGCAAGACGGCGCTTGTTCATGAGTTGCGGCTAACCGCTGCTCGGTGGGGTGGACGGTTTGTGGAAGGGGAATGCCCTCCTTCGGGGCAAGCCGTCCCGTATGCCCCTTTGATCCATGCGCTTCGGCAATGGATCCGTCAGTTTTGGAGCGAGCCAGACGAAGTCGTAGTGCTGCTGAAGGAACGGATTCAAGCCGAGTTCGGGCAAGCAGCGCGGACGGTAGTTGCGTTGCTGCCGGAGGCTGCGCCGCTGTTCGGTTATCAAGAGGGTACACCGGATGCTGGAGGCTTGCCTGAGAATGAAACAAAGCTCCCAACCAGGGTTGTGGACACGGAGGAGAGCCGTATGAGCTTTGGGCTATTGCTGCCTCGTCTCATTCGTTTTTTGGCCGAGTACCTCTCCCCGATCGTTCTGTTTATCGATCGCATGGAACGTGCCGACGGGGACACAGTTGCAGTCATTCGCGCGCTTGAGTTGGAGCAAGAGGCATTCGGGCTGCTGGTGATCGGAGCGTGTAAGACAGGAGAAGAGCTCGAAGGTGATTTGGCTGAAGATAACCGAGAGAGGGAACGGAAGCAGCCTTCAACTCGACCCCCATCATTTGAAGTTTCCTGGCTAGACGAGAGAGTGCGCGCTCATCCAGCGGAGCATTTGGCGCTCCCGCCGCTCGGCTACGAAGAGATCAGGCAGTTTGTCGCAGATGCGCTGCACGAAAATTCCATCCGGATTCGCCTGTTAGCCCACGCGGTTTATAAACGTACCGGAGGCTCGCCGCGTGCGGCAAGCTTGCTGCTGGAAGGTTGGATACAAAAAAAGAACCTGATTTTCGACGACCAGCGGCGGCAATGGACTTGGGATGCTGATATTGTGCATTCAGCGAACGCTTCAGCGACAGAACTTCGACTGATGGAGACAAGCTTCGTCAAGCTCCCGGATGATACGAAGGAGCTGCTGGCAATGGCTGCTGCTAGCGGCATGTCCTTCCGCTTGTCGCTCCTTTCCGAGGCGTGCGATTATACGCCAGAAGTGGTATCCGATATGCTGCGCGATGCTGAGGTGGAGGGCATTATTGGCCGGGAGAATGAGATGGAGCCCGGCGTACCGCAGGAGAACATATACTTGTTTTTGCACGATCATCTGCATCAACTGGCGTATGCGTTCGATGCAAGCCGCAATGCGCATCGGCATTGGCGGATCGGCAGGCTCTTGCAGAACCGTCTGTCGGAAAGCGGCGACGCATCGTTGCCGGCGGCGATTGATCAATTGAATTTGAGCATTCAGGCAATGACTGAGCAGGAAAGACAGCAACTGGCAACGGATAATCTGCAAGCGAGCTTGAAGGGATTGAAGGACGGGGATTACGCGAGAGTGAAGCGCTATGCCGAAGCTGGACTGCGTCTTGTTGCTGAGCCGAAGGAACTCGAGGCGGGATCGGTCTATTTTCAATTGAAGTTGAATATGGTGTGGGCGGCGTATATGTGCGGTCATTCCACACAGGCGAAAGAACTGTTGCTAGAATTAATGGGACGCGGCGGGAGGTTGAGCCGGACGGAGCATTTGCAGATGTGGACGCCGCTTATTCAATTCCACACGTTCGTGAACGGCGAGACGGCCATACAGTACGGAAAACAAGCTTTAGAGGGATCCGGGTGGGAACTTAAAGAGAAGTCGTCCTTGCTGTCAATCGTCAAGGAAGTGATGAGGACGCAGGTTTTATTGTACCGCAAGCGCGGCAAGCTCCAAGGGTCGCAGCACGCCCCTCACGATAAAGAATACGAGGTTTTATGCGGTCTGATGCTGCGGCTTGCTTTCCCCCTGTTATTGCACGATCCGAAAGCGCTTATTGAGTTATACGCCCGATTCATTCGATATGGGATTGGAAAAGGGATGAATGAGTCGCTGACTTGCATTATCGGCACCTACGAAATTTTATTGCAGAGGGTGCTTCCGAATTTTGCGCAGGCAGGATTATTCACTGATTTGACGAATCGTTCCGATATGGACTTGTCCGAATCGCATTTCAAATATCGCTTTGCGTTTATAAGCGGAATTTTCAAACAACTGGAAAGTAATGAAGAGTCAACTGCTTATCTGGAGCATGCGCTTCGTCGCGGCATGGAAGCCGGGGATGGAGACTTTGTCAATATGACGGTGATTGCCTGTCTGATTACACATAACAGAGACTTGTTCGCGTTTAGCGAATTGCTGGATTACTTTACGAAGCATGTGCGGAGATACGCGAACGTCAAGACACTCGAAATTGTGCAGATCGCCGTGAGTTATGCAGCGGCGCTTCGGGACGAGTCGGCTCTGGAGCGCTTTGTCGCCATTCCGGAAGCGGCAAGCGGAGCCTCCGAGGAGGAAGAGGACAACTACAGCTATTGTTGCAAGCTGGAAGCGGCCTACTTAGTTGGCCGATATCGAGAGGCGCTGCACTGGGCAAAGTGCGGTCGAGCCAATGAATTTCCGTCGGATTGGGCGCGAATCCGCAAGCATCGCTTGTATGAGGCGCTGACTTTAGCCGCATTGTACCCGAAGGCGATTGCGGAGGAACGCAAGCGCATCCGGCAAGCGCTTCGCGCGCAATTGCGCAAAATGGCGAAATGGAAAGGCATTTTTGGCTTTAATTCCACTGCGCACACGTTGATGAAGGCGGAGTGGAAACGAATCTCCGGAAAATCAATGGATGCACTGCGCGAATATATGGCTGCGGTTAAGCAGGCCAGGTCGGAAAAAAATGGGCTTATGGAAGGGATTGCTTGCGAACGGCTGGCGCTTTATTATGAACAAGACATGATAAGCCGGTCGGGGGCGATGATCGCGTGGATGGATGCTTGCACAGCTTATTCCGCGTGGGGAGCTACGGCGAAAGTTACGCACATTCGCACATGGCAAGCTGATTTGCTGCAAGTTGTGTCCAAGCCTTATGAAATCCAGGGGAGGATAGAAAGCTATCATCCGCGTATTCGTTTGCCTCAATCAGGCGATGTGGCGGAGCACGAAATCGAGACGAACGGCGATGAGATTCTGGAACAGATCGTTAACGGGTTCGGCGTGAGGCGGAATAGATGGCCGGAAAGCTTCCTAGAGGCTGCGCTGCGTCAATCGGGGGCTGAGCGGGGCGTCGTATTAAACTGCCAGGAGAATGACTTCGTGATCGAAGCACAGTTGGATATGTCACCGCGTGACGAGACGGACAGCTTGTATGCGGAGAGCGTGGTGCGCCACGCGGTGAGGACAAATGAGCCGCTTGTACTTCATGACGCGTTCGAAAGCTACTTTGTAAAGGACGCCTATATCGCATCTTGCCGTCCGCGGTCGGTTCTATGCATGCCGATTGCCGTTCCGGGGGCGCGCTCCTCCTTCGCTCTCTATTTGGAAAATCGGCATGTGGAGGGCGTGTTCACAAACCGGGATTTGAATGTGCTGGAGTTGATCGCGACCCGAACGATTTATATCAACATGCTAGAAAATGAAGCCGCTGTTTCCGAAGCGCAAGGCGAAGAAACGGCAAGTGAAGATCACGCCTCACAGGTTTCTGCATCGGCTTCGACTCCGTTTTTCGAGCCGCTGACAGAGCGGGAATCCGAAATATTGTCCGCGATTGCGGAAGGTTTGTCAAATAGAGAAATTGCAGAGCGTTTCGGCATTGTCGAAACGACGGTCAAGACGCATACGACACGCATCTTCAGCAAGTTGGGTGTGAAGCGGCGCGGGCAAGCTGTTGCCCTGGCCAAACACTGGAAAATCATTAATTAACGCTGACGTACTACTTAAGTAGGACTACAATCTCCTATAGTTCGCTCTATAATCTCTTATAGAGTCGAATTGAAGGAGATTTTTTGTGTTAGCTCCGGAGACGCTCAAGAAGCTCGGGCTGGTCGATACGAGCTAGACATGTGAGAAATCCTCTATCGAGGCCTTTCGAAGATGAGCGACCGCGTTTAGAGGTAGGATTTATCGCCAATAAGAAAGCTGTTTCCGAGGACCGAAAACTTATACTTTCTTATGTGGTAACAAAAGGAGTGAACCAAGCTTTGAAGATACGCGCATGGAAGCCAATAATTGCTTGTTTGCTTGCTGTAATGATGGTGCTGACTCTAGTTACACCAACAATTACCGAAGCAGGAGTTTCTACTTCAACTAATAGTTCAGAGGCATTACAGCAATCAGAATTGTATGCTGCTCTAGCAGATGAATATGGAGATGATGAAGCGTTAACGATGCTTCGTTTGATGCAGCAGCTTGGTACGGTAAATGATCAGGGGGAAGTGAAGAACTTTCCGATTGTATTAAACGGCCAATCCTACTCCTTAGATCAAGTAGTTAAGTTACTTCAGGATCCAAATACGGATTTATCGCAGATTGCATCAGTCGATGGTGATGAAATCACGCTTGAGCAGCTCAAAAAACTGATTGAGATTGAACAGTCGCTTGGTCAATTGTTGGATAAGCTAGAGCAGGGCGAGGTTGATATTACCGATCAGCATCTCAACAATATTGAAGATATATATTCCCAAGCCTTCAAGAATGGAATTCAAACCCTAGACGCGAATGGCAACCCGATTGTATATGATGCAGAAGGAAATATTATCGCTATAGACAATCAGGCTTCTCGTATGCTGAACTCCTCACAAGCATCAACATTGCCTGAATACATAGGGAAAAATGAAGACTACAAAGACCTCGTACAGGTATCGGTACATACTATTAGCCGTGATAAAATCGAATTTCGTCTGAATAGTTCACAGTCAGTTCCTGTCTCCTTTAAGTATGAGTGGATTAACGTTTCGCAAAAATTTGGACGTGCTGATGGTAGCAGCAATGGAACAATAACGTTCAAGCCTGGAGAAACAAGCGCTACGCTCTACTACAATATTTATAGACGGGGAGAAGCTAGTGTAAAAACAAAGGACTGGAATCTCTTTCAAAATGACGTGTTCCACGGCTATTCACAAGCGGATTTATTGCATTTCTATGATTTTAAAAACTTTGACCGTTTCAGTTATAACACATCACTCAGCCATTCAGATCTGGGTACTTATTATTCGTATAATGGTGGTGCCTATGTACCGCTAGCTTTGAGACACGGTAATGCAGGTAGGCTTCAAATCGGTGGCGTAAGAGGAATCGATGATTTTAATAACTACTATCTAGCAACCTTTCCTGAAAAGTGGAATAGTGTTGATAGATTTGAAGGGAACTCGGCTGTTTATAAAACAGGTCAATTACTTCCTATTAATGTATATTTTAACGGCCCACATGAGCTTAGACCAGGTTGGGATGAAAAAAAATATAAGGATGGGTACTTGGATTTAAAAAATGGGCAAGTTGCTTATGCGCTTTCTAAATCAGAGAAATCCAATGAGTATGGTTATGAAACTGGTGGGTTGTTATACAGCTTTGCCAGTTCGATAAGCAAGCAAGCAACGATAGATTATCTTGCTGCTCCGGAACAATATGATGGATTTAACGTTACGAAAGTTAATAGTATGTCCCCATTGTTTATCTGGAGATATTGGCGAGATGTTGATTTTTACGGAAATCCATATCCAAATAAAGGGTTCGAATCTAGTTATCCCAATAATTATACGGCATTCGATGGTAGCTATGCTAATGACCCGGAAATTATTATCGTGCCTAGCAGAGCAGATATATTTAACGGACTATCCATCGATAAAAATCTGTATTATGTTGGCGACAACATTAAAGTCGAGATTCCATTAGAGGCTACGGAAGGCTTCTATGAATGGTTAGTTAATGGAGCGATTACGCCCGAAGATATTAAAAAACGTGTCTACGTTTCGATTGGTGATCGCGATAATGGGATTATTGAGTTGGATTGGAAGCGTGATGTTGGCGGTGAGCCTGTGACACCATTAACGTTAACAGGTGAATTAGAGGTTAACGATGAAACGTTTGACTTGCTTTCTGATGCTCACTCTGAATCTGGATATTTGCGCGCCAAAATTTTCTATAACAATGGCAGTGCTTTGAATTCAGCTACGTTAGGCTTGCGTGAAGATATGGCAATGCTTAATGATACGTTCCAATACTTCAAAATTGAAAGGCCTGTTTATATAACTGCAGATAATGCAAACATTGTTTATCCTAACCCTTGGCCTTCAGGTACGGAAAAAGAAATTAATCTGATTAGTAAAACGGCAACAAAGCTATCGTATCAAGTGCCGGCAAAAGCTACTTTCCAATCTCGAGATCAATTTGAATGGAGAAGCAGCGATGAGTCGATTGCGTCCATATTGGCAGATGGAACGATTACCCCTAAGACGACAGGCTCAGTCACGTTTAGCTTAATCGCTAAAAATGATGGGCGTGTTAATCCGCCAACTGAAATCGTTTCTGAGTCGATTGAAATCATTGATGACGGTACATCTGATATTGTCATTCCAAGCTTTTCCAATCAAATCATTGCTTATCAAGAGCAGGATGCGGTGATGTATTGGTCTACCAATGTCATGTCGCGTTACAAAAAGCTTGCACAAGGCGGAACACCGAAGAAAGCAAACTTCAAGGTAGAACTATATGAAGGAAATTATAGCGAAGCAGACTTGGCTGCACAGACACCAATCCAAACGTGGAGTGGCCCGGCAACGACAGCTTTAGTCGACGCATCGAGCTTTGTCATTCCTGGTCAATACTTAACGGTGCTTTCGATAGGTGGAGCACCTACGTATACGCTGCGCGTGTCAACGAAAAATCCAGAGAATGAGCTGCATACATTGGCAGCGACTTCGCATATTGTCGTTCGCTCTCCTGCAGTGAAAATTGAAATAGATCGCTCAGCAGGTCAGGCGTTTATAGACGATGTAGGCTCTATTCCTATTTCTTGGACGATGAGTAATTTTGATGGGTTCGAGGGCAGTGAATTTGAATTTGAGGTCACGCGTAATGGTGAGCATGTACTTGGCAGTCAGATTACGTATAATGCTGAAACCGAACAATTCACAAGCGGTTCTGTCAACAAATCGACAGGTGACTTTGTGCTTCAGATAGACGCAGTTGATGGAAGCTCACAGCGTCTGAAGGATAATTATGTCGTTAGCATTAAAGCGAAGAACAGTTCAGGAACTACCTGGTCTTATGATTCTTATTATTTATACGTGTACGATGCAGATTCGCTTGAAATATGGGTGGACGGTCAGCAGGAAAACGCGGTGACGCTGAGCAATATTGATCGTATTTCTAATATGTCAAGTGAGCAGATTCTCGCTTTGAATCGTGATATTACACTTGTCAAAGGAACAAATATCAATTATTCGCAGTTCAAGGATTTGAATTTGATTACTGACCAAGTGGCTTGGGATGTTGCTAATGACGACATCGCAACGCTGAATTATGGCACTTACAATAATGTTGCCTCTATTGAGGAGTATGGGTATGACTCGTACACCCCGACTTCGAAATTTCACTTAACTGGACTAGAAACGGGGCAAACGAAGGTTACAGCTAAGCATGCGCGAACAGGAATTGCTATGGAGCTTGATGTAACGGTTGAAACGTTGCGAGATAAGCTTTATCTGTTCCAGCTCTATCCGAAGGTGGAAAGCACTCTAAATTACACGACGAAAGAAAATGGTGTAGAGGTAGAACGTGAAGTAAAGACAAATGCTTCTGGCGAGCTGGCGCTGTATGAGGAAAATGGCATTGTAAGTGATATTTATATTACATCGCTCCATGATAATTCGACTTATACAGGTGTTATCGATCAGATGGCGCTAAAGTCGAAGGAACAAAATCCAGCAACAAGACAGCTATATCCGGTTAATATTTTGCAGCTTAGAAGATTAGCAGAAGTAGATGTGTATTTGAAAAAGCCTGACGGTAAACCATATGTTGGTGAAATTACGTACCGTGGCGGGGTTTATCGAAATGGTCGCTATGCGTCACCTGCTGAAATTGGCGTCGATACTCCAGTAACGATCGGCAATGATGGAAGACTGCAAGTTATTTTCGACACGACCGATTTTTATGATCCTTCGTATGAACCTAATGCCTATTCTATCTCGGCTAAGGATGAGATTGAAATCATTTTAGAAGTTCAATTTGGCAATGACGCTTATTATCCAATATTAGTCTACAGCTCTGGTAATGCCGCGCCTGTTGACATGATTGAGTTTGGCGATAAAAACCAAGTTCTTCGCGCCAATGCAAGCGGAGAAAGAGAAACCTTTATTTATTCGCAGTTTGTGAATACGAGCAGTCAGTCTACACGCATTAACATGTTGAATTATAGAGGGAAATTTGGTCCGAACGATCAGTTTTCATCGATTAATTTGACGACGGAGTTTATGTGGTGGGGTGAAACCTTCGTTAATGAAACGGTGAAGGTTGAGCTTCTTAATGAGCTCGGTGTGATGCCTGATGGTCAAAGCTACGATACGATGAAATATCCATTCTCGGAATTCTATACGACGAAGCATGTTCAGTTGTTTAATTCCAAAACCATTTGGCTGAAAAAAGCGGAATCAGGATCGTATAGTCATCGCTTGTATGACGATCAGGGAGAGTTTTTGAAAAGCTTCAATGGCGAAGCAACAGTGGTGAATATGCTTGGCGTGCCTGGTGTGGACATTATGGGAATAAGCTCAGAAATAAATAGTATCCGTAATGATATGAAGAATACCCCAATGACTTCGGTTGCTCCAAGCAATAATGACAAAATAATGTTAGAAACATTGAAGCTGCTCAGTAAGTATGGCCTAAGCGTAGGTCCGATGTCGATGAACATTTATCCAACCGATGATCCGATGGTGTATAAGACGATCATGAAGGTACACAAGTCCACGATTCCATCTACGACCAGCGGTTCAGGTGGCGATGTGCAATTTTTCAAAAAAAATCAGCAAAGCTTTGCGCCTGGTGCTGGTGATATGTTGAGTATGGCAAAAAGCTCCTATGCTCAAGAACAAACAACTGCTTATCAGACAGCAAAACAGAATCAGGGTTTCTCAAACATGGGGCCTATGTTTACGGTTGGCGGATATTATATGGGGGCGATTCGATATAATACGCAAACAGGGCAATGGGATAATATCGTAGAAGCAGGAGGTTTTACAGCAGGCGGGGGCTTTCAATACAAACAGGTGTGGAATATGATGGCAGGAGTCGTGCCTGTAACCTTCTCTATAGAGGTTGGAGCTGCGATTGAGATAGGCTTCAATACAAGCGTGCTTTACGATGAGATTGCTGGATATCCATGGTATGACCCTAGCGTAACAAGCGTTAATGATTACTTAACGTCATTAAGAGTCGTTGCGTATGCCGAAGTATTTGGCGGTGTTGGATTTGACCTATCTATCATTGCGATGAAGATTGGAGTTTTCGGAAGATTAACTTTTGACAACACGACCCACTTTTTGACAAGGGATTATTTGCCTACCTTTGATGATAAATTAATGACAGGGAATAAGTTAACGTTAGAGGGAATCGTCGGCGTTCGTGTTATGTTTAAAATTTTATTCCTTTCGTTTACGTATGATCTAGCGTCGCTAAAATATAGCAAAACATGGCTGTTTGAGAATTGGAACGAAATCGAGGAATATTGGAAGAAACACTCGAAACAGGGCTTAACCTCAGCTAATGCGGCACAAGCAATTAGCATGTACCTAGAATCCATTGGAGAGCCGGAGATGGAGGTGCTGGAGGGAATCACGGTAGAAAATCGTGATTACTTAACGGAATATGAGCGCACATGGAAGAGCTCCGAAAATAGCAATGCACGTCTAAGGGGAGCACTCTCCACGAGTGCAACATCTTCCATTACAACGCTTCAAAGTAATGCGTATCCGTTCTCTAATCCAATCGTGGCTGATGACGGTTCGTTATTCGCCTACTTATCGGATGCAGGAAGTGCGAATGTAGAAGATACCGTAGCATCATGGGCTAAGCTGAATGCCGCTTCCGGTCAATATGAGGATCAAGGCTCGATCGTTACAGATTCTTCGCTCCGCGGCTTTGGCGACAGCAGTCTTCAAGTGGATGGCGAGGATGATTTTGTTGCTGCTGTTTGGGTAACACAGGATCAGCCTATCGAAAAAGAAGCAGGCGAAGAAATTACGAATGAAGAAATCATGCTGATGAATAACAGCACGGAGGTTGTCGCGGCCATTTATGACGGTCAATCCTGGGTGACCTATCCGTTAACAGACAACGCGACGCCCGATTTAGCGCCAGTTGTTGCTGTAAGCGATGATAAAGTCATGGTTGCTTACCGTAATGTGTATTCTCATAACGTTGATAATCCATTTGACTTCTCTTCTTTTGATTCCATTATGTATCGCGTATATGATCGTACAACGGGCGAGTGGAGTGATCCGGAGGTATTGTACAACGGTACAAACGGTACGATTATGGGCATAAATGCGGCGGCGTTGTCAGACGGTACGAGCGCGATTGCCTTTGCCGTTAATAACGGCGG
>NZ_BDQX01000054.1:222490-246184 GCF_003112455.1 Paenibacillus agaridevorans | reverse complement strand
CTCTTTCAAGATTGTACTTTATTTCCACTAGTACTCTCCAACTTAATTAGGGGGCTTAATAGTTCTAACGCCTATGGACGCTAATCAAAGTTACTTTTCGGTCCATCGGCGCAACAAAAAGGCCTCCCGATTCCCGTATAAGGAGAATCGAGAGGCCATGACTTTGATGTCCAAATGGATTATTCTTTGTCCGGTGCCGCTTCCATCAACGCAGATGTCATCTCAGCCGCGGCCGCCTTCGCGGAAGTGCCCAGGCTCTTGAATGCCCACCAGCGAACGGCGATTACGGAGGCGGATGACTCGTTATCGCCTTGCAGCTTCATGCCGATGCGGAATGTCCCCTTATCGGGATAAACAATCGTGCCCAGCGAGACATTTGGGAGGGAAGGCTCGAATTCCGTCCCTTTAAACACATCGCTTTGGCCGTAATAAACCTGTTTCTTCGCTGCGGAGCCGCTGGCATGGCCGGATTCGTCGATCTCCTCCAGGCCCACGACGACGGTTACCGGTCCCTCGCCCAGACCGTGAATCAATTCGTCGGAGACGTAGTTCTTCTTGCCCCTGGAGAAGAAGAAACCTCCCGTCTTGCCGATCGACTCCAGCGCGACCTCCATCGTGCCTGTTGCAATTTCATCATAAAGATGCTGCGGACGCGGAATGCCGAGCTTGAAGTCGAATTCGTTGCGGTCGGGATGATACTTGACGTCGAGCGATGGCTTCGCCCCATATTCCAGATCCTGCGTTTCCGCGCTCGCGAAAAACTTATGAAGCGACGCCCCGCCTCCGCTCCTCGACAGGCGTTGGGTCAGCGTTGTGCTCTCTATATATTCGTCGAACGGCATTCGGTCGACCTTCTCGATCATGTATGTGGGCCCCATCTGCAACAAACTGATCTTCGCCAGGCAGATGCTTTTGTCCGCCGATCCCTCTACCGCGTGCTCCAGACTACGGCTATGCCAGTCCTCCAGAATCCGCTCCGCGACGGGGACGTCAACGACTTCGATCTTCTGTTTTACGCTGGAGTCGACGGAAACAGGTTCGTCGCCGATCGTCAGCTTGGCACTTCGTGCTGGAACTGCGAGTTCCGCGAACACTCCGCCTTCCAGCGGCGCCTTTAGCTGATACGTAATCGTGTACTCCGTATCCTGCGCATCGCCCGGCTCTTGGAAAGACACGACTCCATTGGAATCGCCAACGTTCTGAAAACCTGTCAGCTCGTACTCATACGAGAACGCGATGCGCGGAGTCTGCAACGTCTTCTCGACGACGAGGCGCACCTCTATCACTTCGCCCGGCGTCACATATTTCGGCATGCGCTGCGTAATGCGTACATTATCCCGCTCGTAGAGCGTGACGATGTTCTCCATCAGCTGGACGAACTCGAAGGATGACGGCGCCGGGGCCGTCTCGTTGATGAAAAGCCGGTACGATTCCAACACGCGGTTATATTCGCTGACCTCGCCGGAGCGGACGGAGGCATTGCCTACGGAATGCACCGGCTCCTTGCCCTTTTCGTCATATGCGACGCAGAGGTAGACGTTTTTTTTGTATTCGTTGTTCGTAAAGCCTTCGATCATGGACAGCTTCATCGTGACAGGTGCCGGAATGACGATTTCGCGACCGATGTAGTCGATCGCCACGCCCATCTCGACGGACACCGTTTTGTCGTCCACGGCGACGACGGACATGCCGGACAGGACGCCGCTGCCGAACATTAGCCGGTTGAGCAGCCTTCTTTTGTCATTAAAATATTTTTGCTCCGACTCGAAATCCCTTACGGTCAGCAGCTTGCCGTAGAAATAACGGTTTCTCTCGAACGGGTACAGCCTCGACTTCTTCACACCAACCACTCCTCGTTAGTCCGGTTTATTCAAGCTCGGAATCCAGCTCCAACCTTGTATGAACGTCCATTCGTTTCTCCATGCCCATCTCGACGATAAGCGTATCGTTCGGCATGCTGCGCTCCGGTCCCAGCATGAGCAGCGACGGCTCCGTCAATACGGTATTAATGCCTAAGTACGTATGCAGGTCCAAGTACATCCACGGCTGAAGCTGGACCAGCTTCGTTTCCGTATAAGCCGGCTTTTGTTCCTCCAACAGCCCCTCGATTACGACAAGCTGCTTCTCGCCCAGCGCCTGCTCCGGCCTGAGCAGCACGGTGAAGGAATACGGATTGTCGTCATACAGCGCATCCGTCAAGCTGCGAAGCTCGGCGTGATCACGCATTATCTTGGTCTGGAACTGCTCCACGATGATCGGCTCCACGCCCGTATACATCTCGATGACGGCGCTGATCCCCCGCTTCGTCCCTCGATAGCGATACAGCTCGGGCGCCGCCAGGATAAACGACCGAACCTGCTCATCGGTCCAATAATCGTCGGTCTCCAGTCCGATCCACGTAGCCAGCCAGCGTAGATGCTCGCCTTTCGCCCGATAGGGATCGATATAGCGGGACAGATCGCCGATCTCTTCTTCCAGCTCGATAAAAGCCGTGCCGAAAATGGACAAATACCTCTCCAGAAAGTCCCGGCTCTCCTCGTCCTCCTGATAAACTGCAGGCAAGTACTCCAAGTACGTCTCCCGGGGGAAATAAAGTCTTAGCTTCTCCACCATTGGGGTATGCCGCTCGTTGCCGATCCACTCCAGCTTTAGCCACATATAGCGGCCTTGTGCCTCCATAAAGAGAGCATCCTTCGGATTCGGTATCGGCGGCGACCAAAACGGCGCGAGCCCCTCCAGCTTTTCCTTGTACGGAATGAACGGATCATTAATCCAATCGTCCACAGAACGATATGCGCCCGCGATAACGGCTCGTTCATCATCCAGACAGAAGTAGGATAAATGCAGCTGCGTCCCTCCGGGAACGAATGCATCGGCTGTCAGCTTATGCCACACCGTGCCGCTCTCCGTACTGTCGAACCCGCTGGAAAGCCATACGCCCTCTGGCACGCCAGTCTCGGACATGGCAAGAGTCTGCGGCTGCAGATGAAGCATCGTAATCGTTGTATCGTCGCTGTTGCCGAGCACGTATAGTCGATCGGATGCATCCGCGAGAAGCACCGCTGCGCGCCCGCGGTAGCTCGTAACAGCTCCGTTAACCTCCCCGCGGGCTCCGAGTGTCACAATAAAGCGGTCATCCTCATCGTCGCCGGCAAGACCTCTCGCGTCACCGACGTACATCATGCCGCTGCGGTCGCAGGCCAGCCCCGCATAGGTGCGTGTTGGAAGAGACTCGACGCTAGCAGCTCCGCCTTGTTCCACAATCGTGACCGTTGCGAAAATCGTATCTAATACGGCCAGGCCTCCATCAGGCTTGACAGCAAGATAATAGGCGCCGCGCAGATGTTTCAGCTTCGCCCTAACGGGTTGACGCAATGAAGGATTAGCGATTACATCGACCAGCATTCCGCCATGGGTAAATACAAGAATGGACAGCTTGCCGCCTTCAGGAACCGCCGGTTCGTCTCCCCCAGTGTCCGTATCCAGAGGGGACAATACATAGACATGATTCGCGTCCGCACCAATGGCTAACGGATGGAAGACGGCGTCTTCGATCCGTTCTCCTTGCCGCGACCACATCGTCTGGCCGTTACCGGTGTGGAATGCCGACAATGAACAATCGCCACCGGGGTCAGCGGCGAACAGGAACGGTCCCGAAGCCGCTATTCTGGCATCTTCGCCGAATAATCCATGTCCTTGCGGGAATAAGCGCTTATGATCGCCTATCCGCCAATCGTAGCTCCAGAGATCGGCCCGATCATCCAGCAGATAGATGCGTTCATGCTCGCCGACTGCCATATCCTTGACAGCCGACAACCCTTCCAGCGCATCCAGCCGCAACGTGCCTGCTATGCCATATCGCTTGTCGCGTCGAATGCCAAGCCCCGCCATTCCATTCTCCAGATTGTAGGCGGTTCCCTTCAACCAATCCTGCTGACGGTTGACGGAGAAATATTGATTATGCTCCTTCAGTGAAATTCCTCCCTTCCCGCCGATCGCCCAGTGGCTATGCCGCAGCCTACAAGCGTGTTCTGCTGATGAGTTCGATCTCGTGCTCTCCTGAATAGATCAAGCCGTGTGGCGGCAGAACAATGTCGCCGCCCGCCGTCTTGGTCACATGCGGCCCGTCCGCGTCCAGCCACAGATCCTGGACGAATACGACCCCGCTTCCTTTGGTAAGGGATCCATAAATGTCGCCCTTGTATACCGTTCTGCCGAAAGTCCAGCCGCGCTCCCCTTGATTTCCGTCAAGCGGTCTGAGCAGTCCCTTTAGCAGATCCGCATAACGTTCCCTCTCGTCCGCAAACGGCGCCTCCACGACGATAACCGCATGAACCGTCACCTGGACGTACACGGGAGGAATGACATGCAGCTCCGTCGTAATGAGTCTCCGTGAATCCAGATATCGGCTTACCGTCTGCAAGAATCCTGGGCTTGGCATCGGAGTCGCTGACAAACCCTGCGGAACGACGACCAGTGACAGCTGTCCATGCGCCTTCTCTCTTGGGTAGTCGGGAAGGCCGGGCTTATAGAGCGGAATCGCCTTGGCTCTGGCTACCTCGACGCCTGGCGTCGACCTCGCGATGTCCTCGTAATCCTCGTCCGTGACGGCGCGGAAGGCCCGCTTCAGCTCCGAAGCGGCTCTTGCCAGCGCATCATGCAGTGTCTCGGCTTCTCCCCCGCCGGAAGCATAAAAGGGATTTGACACTTCGATCCCCAGTCTTCGCTGCTCCTCGTGCGCCCATTCCCGGATAAGCCCCGGCTTCACATTGCCGCGCTCGCCCCCGCCAAGCTCGCAGGAAATCAAGCTTATATTGCCGTCTGAACTTGCGTCGGGTATCGCACCCCGTTCTCCGTTGCCGAACGCGATTATTCGCTCTTCGGGAAGATAGACGTAATGGCGATCTTCAGGTCCCGATCGATCGAAGCTGTCGACAACACTCCAATCCTCCCATATCATCGCCCCGGATGCGACATTCCAGCGCCCTGCCTGCAAGCCGATGGCGCCGCGTTTCCTGCAAGGCAGCTCATACACCTCGAACCGCTGATTGGGCAATCCGTTGCTCCTGCCGACCATGCGGTATCGATAAAAATCCAGCGTACTGGCGATGATCCGAACTCTTCGGCCTTTATGGAGCATGCCGCCCTGGTTTACGGAATCCTTGCGGATCAAAGCGACGGTCGCCCCTCCCGCGTGTCGCTCCACCTTGTACGACTCTGCGGACAATTCCATCCAGCCGCCGCCCGGAGCGGCTTCCAATTGCAGGCGCACATCGCCGTACGCAGCCAGATAAGTATGCATAGAGAAGCTTTCGTTCTCTTCTCCGCTAGCCTCGAGCTCGACATATTCGCTCAGCGTATCGCGCTGTGCGGCATGGGCCGTATGGAGGAGGATGCTGCCGATTCTCGGCGGCATCTCGTACCCGTCCTCCTCTATCGTGCAACAAAACCAATACCTAGGTCGGTCTCCAGCCGGATGGACCGTAACGGCTCTCATCGGAGACGCCGGAGTGACGGTAATGGTACCGCTGACCGTCAAATGCCCGGTTTCATCCGCGATGACCGTAAGCGGCAGCCATGAAGCCTTGCCGACGGCCTCATCCCAACCGTATGCTTTCCACGACAATCTGGCCGAAGGAATCAACATGGCAAGTTCTTCTTCACTCGCGGAATCGTAAATGTCTCTCAGCGCTGCGTCAGACTTTAGCATTTTAAATGTCAGCGATACAGGAACACCGGGATGCAGCTCCCTGTCGAAGGACACATACAGCTTGGCCCCTGCCCTCGCGTCTATTCCAAATGGATAGAAGGATACATGGTGATGGTCGTTGGACGCCGTCACATCGCTGCTCTCCTTCTCCGTCCGGCACAAAATGCGTTCCAGCTTAAGCGGTCTCAGCTCGGTCTCGCTCACCGTCTCGAACACTTGATCCTCCGCCAAAAGCTTTGTTCCTGCCGGCAGCAGGACCGGCTCGCGCACATCCGAGAAGGCGACAAGCGCCTCGGCGGATAAAGTATCGCGAGCTTCCGCGCCGAGCAGATCAAGAAACTTTCTCCGATTCCGGTCAGGTACCCGGCCGATGTAATAGCGCTGCATTTCCGTCAGCCATGCAAAGAGCTCCATCATCGTGATGCCTGGATCATGCGCATTTTCGTCGGTCCATTCCGGCAATCGCTTCGGTATCAGCTTTCTGGATTGCTGGACGATCTCCGCGTACGAAAGATCATCAAGCGGCAGCCTTGGCAGCATCATTGTCCCTCCTTCCCTTTTAAAGGTAGTTCAAAAAGTCCGATTCCCATTACGAAGTCATCCTAGAGGCCTACTCGACGTCGAATATTGAATTCAACCGATTCTTCCGGTACTCGCGTAGCGCTGCTACGCTCCGTTCCTCAGATTCTAGTTTCATCCAATCTTCTCGGTACTGATAACCGAACTTTTTGAACACGCACTTTTAGCGCGAAGCCCCTTCGGCAGGCACGGCCGTTATTCGGTGCGTGCCGTTCGTGACGAGGCCATGCATCACTTCATTCATTCTCGCGGGATCCCATTCGGTGCGGACTCCCCCTTCGATCTTAACTACATGCACGTATAATCTGTCTATATACAGCAAACCTCTAACCGAGTGAAGCAGAGAATACAGCAGCGACAAGTGGAGCGATTCTCCTATATTCCATCCCTGTCCGTCGGTGTTGCCGCTCATAAAGCTCAAGAACGTCGATAATTTGTCATGGCAGGCTCGCTCCAGCGGCAGCAGGCTCCCAACCGATTCCGCCGCTACCGTCGTGTTCACGGATACTTCCAGATAAGCCGGCTCGATGACGCGAATACCGCCTCCTACAGTCAGGACGCCTGCCGCGCGGCGCAGCAGCTCGCTTTCGACCGATCTGCGAAGCTCCGGGAATTGCGCCGTATCCGCAACGCCTCCGTCCGTGCAAGCGACCACGGTCGCATAACCAGGCGCCCGCTCCAGCAAGGCATTGCGATTGCTCAAGCATTTCACCTTCGCAATTCCCGGGTAGGCCTCCCGCGCAAGCCATTCCACATCTCTCGCCGTAACGGCTCTGTTGCGGTTTTTAAGCCGCTGAGGACCGCGAAGCAGCACTTCCTCCATCGCCTCCGTATGGCTGCCGCCAATAGCCGGCAACGGATTGGTGACGTTGTCGATGTAAGCGATGGGTACCTGCATGCCCGTAATTTGATTGGCTTCTACTCTTCCGGCGGCGCCGGCCGTAGTCCGGAACGAGATTCGCGCTAGCCGATCGTGCTCGGCGGAAGGCGATCTTCCTTTCATCCCGTCGCCGAAACGAAGCAAGCCTCCGGCACGATCCGGCGAATAGTGCCGATCATCGGGACCGGAGTCGGCCAGAGAGGCAACGGGCTGCCATTTCACCCAAAAACGGATGGGTTGTCCTTCGCCGTCGAGCTGTTCGTAACATCGATCCGGCTCGCCTTCCAGCATGTCTGCCCGATCCGAAGGCGCAAGCTCATCCAGCTCATCCAGCCATACCTGCTCGTTAACGAACGCGGTAGGGGTCAAGTGGACCAGTCCGTCAGCAGGAATACTCATCTCGCGCTCCTGGCTGATCTGTTGGGTAACCGCAACCGTGTTAATCCGGACGCTGTCCGCAACGGGAATATCCGGATACGCATCGCTGATCCGGCTGTCCCGGTTAATGGACCGGATCCAGTAGCGATCATGACCGTACAACCTTACAGCCGCCATCGTAGGCGGGCCGGCCCATAACCATTCTCCGCTTATGCCCAGTCCGTCCGTGCCATCCTCGACCTTAATCGGCTTCCAGGCCAGCCTACCGTTCTCCCGGCAGAGCGCTTCCCAATCCAGCCATGGTCTCTCGTTTCCTGCGGCAAATCGCCGGGACAGCTCCAGATGCAGTCGAAGCGGTCCCTTGAGCGGGGGCCCGTTAAACGCCAGGTAGAGAGAGGGAGCGGGGGACGGGATCGGCTCGAACGGCTTATAGGCTTCTGTTCCTTGTACCGCCGACAAACTGCGATCCCGGTCGTCCGCGTTGTTTCTTGTATAGACGTTATAAGGCGCAAATACGGTCTGGGAACCGGTGGAATAGGATAATCTCGGCGCTTCCACCCAAGGCGACATGTATTGCATGATAGGCGCGATAACGGGGTCCGTCTGCAGCACCCTGGCACGGATCCAGTACTGGAACACGCCATTTACGAAAGTCCGGTCCATATCCTCCGGACAATCGAAGGTTAGCGTAAACGGCTTGCCGTCCCCCTCGGGCAAATCCTCGAAGAAAGCGGCATGCCGTTCGTTGCCGGGCAAGACGTTCCAATTGCTGCCGTTCCAGTACTCCCAAACCACCTGGCGAATTCGGATGCGCGGAGGATCCTTCTCCTCGAAATCATACGTGCGCATGACCATCTTCCACTTGACCTCGGGATCCGGCGCCATGCGCAGCCGATTGGGCTTCGCCATCGCCGAACAAGTCAACTCCAGCTTGCTCCCCCGCTTGCTAAACGCTTCCTCGCTGGAAATGTAGAAGACGGAGTAGGGAACAAAATGTTCGCCGAAAGGATAACAGCCGTCATCGGCCAAAGCCATGTCGTTGAAGTAGATAGAATCTGGCGCAATCCGCTCCGGATCGCCTGCAACATCATGAGATACGCGTAGCTGGAGCTTGTCCATCTCCAGATTTTTTTCCAGGATGGGGGAAGCCGTTCCTTCCAGCGGCTTCACCGCACACTTGATCCATCTGCCTTCGACGCCTTGATGCTCCATCAGCTCCAGCTTGCCGGGTTCGCTCTTATGAAGAATGATAAGGTTGCCAGCGGCTATCGCCGACCGGAACGGCTTCCACTCGCCATCGCTGCGGTAGCTCCACTCCACCAGATCGGAAGAAAGCGCAGCCGCCAATTCGGGTTCGGCGTACCGCTTCTCTCCGTGGAAAACATTTATGTAGATGCGGCAAGGGCGATCCACCAGAAACTGCTCGTCATGCCGGATGAACAAGGCATGCCCCTGTTCGTTCGGAGCGGAGCGCGTATCGAACAGCGGTACGGCTTCTGCCGTCCCGGCCTCCAGCTTCTCGTCGTAGCCGGTAGCGACCGTCACGATCTCATCCCTTGCAGGGTTGACGTTCACGATCTCGGTCAGCTTGGCCGGCGTTGCCGCCAGGGCCCCTTCCGTCTCGAAAACAAGAGGCTCTCCGCCTTGCGGGTTATTCGCCGTCAGCTTAAGTCCTGCAGGTACATAAACAGACTCTGTTGAGCCCTCGCTTAGCCGAAACGTTACCCTGGCCCTGGCTGGCCGCGGCGGCTCCAGCTTTACATCCAGCAGGTCAAGGAAGGAGAGCAGATGGTTCATCGGCGCCTTGTTCAGCCTCTGTACCGTCTCCTCCAGCATCTCGCCCACGATATAGGCAAGGCCGGCTCCCGGATCGCTGCCATCAAGCGAAAACCGCCATTCTGGCGTATAGTGCGGCGCCATCTCTTTGAACTTCTCCAAATAGGTGGACAAGTTATTTGTATTGATTATCGGAGGACGACGATTGCCGCCCGTTCCCGCATGTGTCATGTCCGATGCCCGCTCCCGTTATTTCGTGCCTTCCTCCAGATAAAAAGGATAGACCTGGTTAAAGAGATTGTTCGTCGATCTTACTGTATAGCTAACCTCGAGCAGCACGCGGCCGTTCATGGATGGATCGGGCTGCGCTTTCACTTCGATATCCTTTATGCGCGGCTCCCAATCGCGGATCGCTTCCTTTACATCGCTTGCGATGAGCTGCATCGACATATCGTCCATCGTGCCGAACACGAAGTCCTTGAGCCCGCAGCCGAAGTCGGGGCGCATAAGCCGCTCGCCCTTCGAAGTGCGTATGATGATGCGGATGGCTTCCTTGATGTCCTCTTCGCCTTCCGACATCATAATCCGCCCCGTCGTTTTGTCCACCTGAACGGGGAACTTCCAGCCCTTCCCCAGAAATGGCGCAGACATGACGAACTCCCCTTTCGACCTAGTAGAATAATAATGTTTAGAATTTAATTAAAATAACGTTCAAAAAGTCCGGTTTCCAGTACCGAGAAGATTGGATGAAACTAGAACCTGAGGAACGGAGCGTAGCAGCGCTACGCGAGTACCGGAAGATTCGGTTGAATTCAATATTCGACGTCGAGTACACTTCCTGGGATTCTTCGTAATGGAAAGCGGACTTTTTGAACTACCTCTAATTGATTTTGACCATGGAGCCTTTGATGTTGATCATCCCATCCGACTTGATGTCGAGCATGCCGGATGCTTTGAGAGACAAGGTTGCCGACGCTTCGACCTTCACCTGCGCCGCCTTGACCTCCAGTGTTGATGTGCCGCTTATTGTCACGTTTCCGCTCGATGTTATTTCTACCTTCGATGTGCCCGACTTTACGGTTACCTTCTTCCCATTTTCGTCCAGCACCAGCGAATTTTGTTTATCCGCCGTTTCGGCCTTGACGCTGCCGTCCTTGTCGGACAGCAGAACGGTATGGCCCTTTTTGGTTTTGATCGTGATTGTGCCCTCGCCCGACTTGTCGTTGAACTCGATCACATGGCCGGTTTTTGTTTTGATCATGCTGATGTCGTTGTTATCGTCGCCTGGCGGCGGCTTGTCCTTGCCGTTCCACAATGAGCCCACCACGACGGGCTGGTCGAGACGTCCCATCAAGAAAGCGACAAGCACCTCGTCATCTACTTCCGGGATGAAATAAGATCCCTTGCCATTCCCGCCTGACATAGAAGCGACCCTTACCCAATCCGTCTCCAGCTCGCCTTCGCGATGCGGGAATTTCAGCTTGACGCGGCCAAGCTTATCCGGATCCTTGTTATTCGTCACGATTGCATTCCATACGCCGGATAATTGCTCGGAAGGCATCGATCGCTGCTGAAGATCGAAGAAACCGGGATACATCGATCTCATAATGCGTTCCCCTCCGCTTCGAATTGAATGGCATAACCGTCCAATGAGTCCAACCGATGAACGACTCTGGTCAACATGAGATTGCGATTTAAAGCGGAGCCGATCCCCGAAATGGCAATCAATTCGCCGGGTATAAGCTCCGGAAAACCGATGCAGCTGCCTTGCCCGCGGATCAAATCACGCGACAGCCTGTTCAACAACGCCGTTGCAAGATGTCTTGCCTCATCGAGCGTCGTTACGCCCGTATAGACCGTCTCCGCCTTCTGTGAAGACAATGTCTTGGCAAGACTGGGACCGCTCTTTGTGCCGCTGATTACCGTTATCGGCGTGGATTTCCCTTCCACCGACTGCTTCGTCTTCGTATCGAATCCTCTCACCTTTACCTCGGAGGTCTGCCCGCTGACATCTGCCGTGAAGGTAAATTCACGCAAGCTGAGGCCATACTTCAACTCGATGAGCGGCGTACCGCTCGTCTTTCGTTTGCGGAAGTGCAGCTTGCTCCCCGTAACATGGAAGAGATAGTCGTTATCCTGGGCGAGCGACTGGACAAAATGGTAGTCGCTGATGCCAATCTGTTCGATCGTCGTTTTTTTTACGGTAAGCGCATCAACATCGGCTGTAAGTCCATATTCGGAAGCTATTGTTCTGACGACGTCGCTGTCCTTCATTTCTTTCCATACCTTGGTTTTGGACGATTTCATCATGAGGAACGAGCGGTCCATCGCGGTCACCGTCACAATCGGGCTGCCGCTGGCCGGATAATCGACCGTAAAGCCGGTGATGATGCCGTCGAATACCTGGCCTTTCTTGTCCGCATACCCTAGCCTTACGATCAAAGTTTTGCCCGGAGCAATTTTGGTATTTACCCATTGGAGATGGCTTGTGCTCCACTCGTAGGCATTCGTAATGCTAAAGCGGACGATATCTGCCTTCGCATCCGTAGACAAGTCGACCTCTACCCAACCAATCGCCATATTATCGAGGCGCGCGGCCTGGCCTTCGATCAACAGGTCGGCCTCCGGCGATCTGAAGTTCCCGTATTTGCTTTCTAGATCGCTCATTTTATGCGTAGGCATACCACTCACTCCAGTCTGGGAATCGTCAAGTTTCTGCCTGCCGCCAGCAACCTCGGATTGTCAATGCCATTCGCCTCGGCGATATGCCGCCATTTGCCTGAATCCTCGTATTCCTCGGCCGCGATGCTCCACAGCTGATCGCCTTGCTTAACCGTCTTTCGTTTCGTTCGATCCGCCGATTGCCTCGGAATTTCTTTGTATTGCTCCTTCATCGTCTGGGTGCTCCGCATCTCGACGTCAAGCGTAGCCCGAACCGGCTTTCCCGATTCCAAAAACATGGTGAAACGCTGCGTAATGGATACGATTACTCCCTTGAAATTAAGCGAGCCCCAAACAAATCGGCATTCCGGAGGGGCGTGCAGGTCGGAATCAACATCAAGAATGCTTACAATCTTGGACGTATGCTCACGCACATCCGTCCCCAGCTCATAGGTATCGAAAAACAAGTTTAAACTCAGCGTCGACGCATTTCCTCCGACGAATTGAGTAGTTGGAGACTGCAAACCGGGCACATCATTATCAGGATAGTTGTTGCTTGCAGTCAACTCGTATTCCGTGGGGTTAAACAACACGTCAACGGTTTCGGTATCGTTGCTCTTATAGATCATGAACTGCGCTTTGGTTAAAGCCATCGTCCGTCCTCCTCAACCGTCGTTTATATACGGTACCGCTCCCGATCTTCTCGGTTCGGTTTCCTTATTTAATATCCGTTTCGACGCTGCTCGAGCTTCATCTTCCTCTCGAGCGCCTTATATACGCGGTCTGCGATGGCTTCGGGATTTAATTGAGGCAGCTTCATAATCATCCGTTGCAGCTTCTCCGGCTCCAGCTCGCGAGGGGCTTCCACCTTGATCTGTCTGGACGCCTCAGCGGGCTGCTGGGGTGCTGAGCGATGCGTCAGTCCAAGCGGAGAACCATTATGCGCGCTCGCTCCGAAGGCTGGCTGCTGGGATTCCAGACCAGCATCGTTGAGTGCCGGCCGATTATAAGCCAAAGAAGAAAATGTCCCCGGATTGGTGCTGGAAATCTGCCGAACCGTTCGATCGTGATCGCCGCGTATTGCCGACGCCGTAAATTGTCTGCCAATCAACGGAGAACGTTTACTCTCGGCAGTACGTCGTGCTATTGCAGGAGTCAAGGATAATCTGCCTCTGCTGCTCATCGATGCTGAAACCGAATCCTGTCCCGTGCTCCCGGCCCTTTGTACGATTGCCGCCGAGCCCAAAGCCGAATTAGATATCGTCGCAGATTCCCTGATTGTCAATCCGGATGTCGCGGGAGCCGAATTGCGCGCAGACTCCTTCTGGCTTGTTCGCTGTGCGACGGTTAGCGGCTGGGAAATTACAGGCCCAACATGGGCAATGGTTCTCCCTTGCTCGCGTGTACTTTCCGCGAGGGCCGTTTTCCCGGGACGCACAACTCTGGCCGTATGCTGCCGACGGTCCTCCCGAGAGCTTTCCGCACTGCGCTGAACCAATGCCCCCTGCTTCGGCAAGGAGGGGGAAGCCCCTTGCTTATTAAGCTCTGCGTGCTTCGCCGCTGCCAATGATCGCTGTGCGGCAGAATCGATTGGTGAACGTTTTTCTACCGAAGGGGCAAGGGACGGTCGTCTTCTGCCTATAAGCATCCCCCGCGCCATTGGGCTGGTTGATGAAGCCGTCTGCCCTGTAAGGCCTTGCTCAGCCAAGCGCATCATTCGGGCACCAAAGGTTTCCGGCAGTTGACGGAGAACTAAGCCGGAGGGCCCATATGCCGCAGCTTGCCCCGGCATATGTCTGCGAAAGTCGGTTCCGCTCCGCTGCTGAACGTTCGCCCTCCGTGAGGGAGCCGCATTTTCAGGAACATGCGGGGGCGAAGTCTCATGATCGTTGCTTCTACTCGCCTGTGCAACCGTAGTCCCCGTTGTCCGGTGGCTGCGATTTGCATCTTGCCTGTTGGGGGCAACAGCCGGACTGCTTACAGTCGAAGCTTTTTTTTCTGTATCGCGATCTGCTATGTTGCGCCGCAGAACAAGCGATCCGCTTCGCCGCGGCAAGCCCGCTTGCGCTTGCGACTTGTTCTCCAACGCCGAAGGTTGCTGTCGCTGGATGCGACGTACCGCCGAATCCCGTTTCCAGAAGAGGCGATGGATTCGCCCCGTCGTAAGAGGACTCTTAAGTCCTTCTTCCATGAGCTCCGCCGAGGTCCCCGCCTTCAGCGCCCGTCTTACCAACAGCGGCGCCGATGGCTGCGCCATGTTATTTCTGGACCTTCCGGTTACCAGCTGGCTGGATAAGTTCGCTTGCTTCTGATCGCCGATCCTGTCTCGTCTTGCTTCATAGGATGCGCTCCCGTGCGAATTCACCGATGCAGCCTCCCGCTCCTGGCTGCTTACTGAGCCCGGCCGTTTCTGGGATCCGGTCCCGGATACATTAAGCGCTCCTGACTCAGAATTCCGACGTCTCGCATTTAGCAGCTCGGGGAAGCGTCGCCCGGCATTTACGCCTGCAGACGTTCTGTGATGTTTTAGCGCTGTTAGCAATATAGGAACAGCATTGTCCATTCGGAACTCAGTTCCGGTCAGAGCTTTCAGACGAGTTCTTGACGATTCTTCCACAGGAGAGAAAGCTGGAGAGTTCCTCTTGCGAGGCGAGCTCTCTGTACTTGCCACATCTGCATCTTCAACTTGGCGATGAACGAGCTTCTTGGCCTGAATTGGCGGCTTCGCTGATCCACCAGCTGATTGGGCCCGCTCCGTTAACGAATCCGGCGAATTCGTTGGATTCGCCGGATTCCAATCTCTGATTAGACGACTGTTGCGATGGCTTTTGTTGTTTCTGGTGTTGATGGAGGAGGCCGTCACCCAGCTTGGACTCATGGACAGCAGCCGAATTGGGCTCGTTCCCGCCGTAAGAAATACACGTTGCGCAAAAAACTTGTTTTGATTCGGGTTGGCGACTGTCTTCGAAGGGCCACTGCGGGCAGTCGAGGCGTTAGTTCCTTGCTGCCGCAATCCTTTGCCGCCTTTATTCGCAGGATTTTGAAGTTCAGCCTTCGAGTCGCGTACCGGTTGCCGTTGCACGCTTGACGTTATCGCCTGGTCCGGTGCTGCAGCAGAGTTAGATTGTTTGTGCACCAAATTCGGCGTTTGACGACGCCCCTTGGTCTTCGTTGAGGAGTTGCCGCTGGAGTGAAGCTTCTCTCCACGATCACTGACTGCCTCGTTGTTCTGCGGATTGCGATCCGACCGTTTCTGTTGCCGTTTCGCTGTCTGCTTTTTGTCCCCGGTCAGCTCTTCGGATTGAACGGGCTGCCATTCCGGAACGGCAGAATCCGATTTACGGCGCTTCGTGCCGGTCTTTTTTGTCTGTAAAACTTGCTCCGCATGGTCAGCGCGCCGCTCCGCTTCCTTGGCCTTGGACGTTGCGACTTGCGACGACCGGGCAGCTTGATTGGCAGCTTCCACAGCTTCCGTCGCACGGCGTTTCGCAGCAGCTTCTCTGCGTCCAGCCCGTTGTTCCGTCTCCTTGACCTTGTCTTCGGCAGCCTTCGCGGATTGTAAAGACTTGCGTACCGAATCGGCGGCTTCGGCCGTTCGGCGTTTCAAAGTTTCTTCCGCTCGCTCAGCCTTTTGTTTCGCTCGTATTGCCTTGTTCACAGCAGCTTGCGCAGTTGTATTTGCTTGACGTGCAGATAGGCCAGCATTAGAGATTCGGCGCTTCGGAGACAGCTCGGCGCGAGTTTCCCGCTTGGTCATTTCTTCGCGCTTGGCATGCATCAACGGGGCTTTTTTGGCGGCTACATAGGATGCAGCCGCAACAATGCCGCCATCCTTCTTCCCGCGCTGCGCTTGCCGTCCGGAAGTCGGAGTGGTACTCGCCTCGACGGAAGCGATAATGCTCCGGAGCCTCTCTATGAACGGGCTTTGCCGTACGAGCTTGCCCATTCCCTTATGTAATCCTGTTGCCAGCGTTGTTGCTGCGGGCCGGGTGCCGCTATATGGATCCTCTCGCCGCGAGCCGGAAGCCTGCTGCTTCATCGATGTTGCGGCGCCAGGGGATTGTCGATCATGAGGGGATGCTTCCAATCGGACCGGCGCGGCCATGGCTTGCGCTCTAACCGTCCGTTGATTATCTATGATTTTTACGATTTCGCGAACAATGATCGTTTTATGCTCGACTCTGACTTTCTCGCGTTCTATAATCCGGTCGGTCTTTCTTTCCTCCGGCTTGCGTCTTGTTCTCGGATCCTCTGCTCGAGGAGGCGTCACATGAATATGAATCCGCTGTTGCACCGCCGCTTGCTCGCCCTTGGGCTTGGCATGCAGCATCGGGATGCTGGCATATTGGCTTCGGCCGCCACCCGGACGATGCTTGTTAAGAATACTCCCGGCGAATGCCTGGACGGAAGCCGCGGTATCGGCTGCCTTGCGTTGCTTAGGCGCCTTGCTCCTATCCATGTGGCGCATCCTCCTTCAATTCAGGATATTAATGGTAGTTATCTGCCGAATTCACCCTGAAGCCCCGAATGAATAATCTCGAGCGACTCCACGGCCACATCGCTTGAAGCCGCATTGAGCTGCGGTCCGCTCCATCGAACCGGATAGGCGTCGTAGAAATTCCAGCGTCCGAACTCCTTGCCATCCGGCTGCTGCAGAACGACCGAACCCGACTTGCGGACTGCTTTACCGTTCTTGGCACTCTCATACCAGTTCCAGAGCACGGGCGACTTCGTAATGCCTCGCTTAAGCACGAGATTGGGATATCGAATGCCCTTGGGCAGCTTATGCACGTAACCGTTTAATCCGCCTTCCCGGTATTCCTCGACTTCCGTCTCCGCCTCGAGACCGGATACCTCCGAAAATCCGGCAACATATATGCCATCCAGCTCCACCCAAAAATGAAACGAGCTCGCGAGCCGGTGAATCCGGTTCACTCCGGGCACCTTGAATGCTGCCATAACGTTTTCACCTCTTCCCGAACACGTCGAAGACGTTCTTCTTATCGCCGTCGTCGTTCATCTTGCGGTTAATTCTGGATATCTCGTCGCACCATCTGCGCCGCTCCGCATGCTCCATATTCATAATGTCGTCATGCGTCCAGTGGAAATAGTAGGCGATGAAGCCGACCTCCTCATACAGCCGATCAACAGGATAGGCTAGGAGAGGGCTTCCGTTAAGGACAAAAAATCGATCGCGACCTCGTGCTCGTGATCACACTTCGGACATACCGCAAGCACCTTCGGGCTTTCCAAATCATTGATCTGACGATACAGGTTTTGCAAGTACGCGAGATCGGCCGTAAACAGCTTCTCGATCAACCTTGTATCCACGTGTTTCACGTCGCCAAGCCTTGTTACGACCCGCGCCATAAGAATGACGGTCAAATAACTGGGATTGGATTGAACCCTTGGATCCTTCATCGGCAAGATTTCGTCGGCAGCCGTCGCGAGACGCATCGTACCGCGTCTGTGCAGGTTGCCTTGATCGTCCACGTAACCGCGCGGCAATTCAAAGTCGTACTCCGTCTGAAACGCCATCTCTTCATCTCTCCATTTTTAAAGGTAATTCAAAAAGTCCGCTTTCCATTACGAAGTATCCCAGGAAGCTTGCTCGACGTCGAATATTGAATTCAACCGAACCTTCCGGTGCTCACATAGCGCTGCTATGCTCCGCTCCTCAGGTTCTAGTTTCATCCAATCTTCTCGGTATTGAAAACCGAACTTTTTGAATTTGATTCCAATTTAAAATGCGGAAAACAAGGGGCGCCCAGACGTCGTGACGCCGGAGGCCGGCCCTTGTTTGTCCGGTGTAGGCTCCGCCCACCTCAAACTTAATGACAGGGGGAGCCGCATTATAGGATCTAAGCCGTTCTCAGCAAGCCCTCGTGCGCGAACTCCAGCGCCTCGATAGCGACTTCAGCGCCAAGACCGTTAAACGATGGTGCGGTGTAGCGCATAGGCCATGCTTCGATAACTTGCCAAGTCGCAACGTCGTTGCCTTCTTCGTCAAGCGCGATGATGGTGATCGTTTTGCGTTCGATGGTGCCTTCCATACATTCCTGGATCCATTCGTACAGCTCCATGGATTCCGTCGTGCCCCACTTCAGCGTAATGTTGCCATACTTGGTCAGACCCGGCAGCTTGCGAGGCGTCGTCAATTCGTTGCCTTCGCGGTATTCGATGACGTCCAGCGACGCGTCGAATCCCGTTACCTCGTTAAAGCCGGCTTGCTCCAGGCCTTCTACCTCGACCCGGTATCTAAAATTGCGATATGGATCCGTGCGATCTCCTGCCATGGGAATCCCCTTCCGTTATTCGGTATTAAAAATGAATCTATTATTCCGATCCCGTCTTCTGAGTCATGCGGAACACGACAAACTCCGCAGGCTTAACAGGAGCTACGCCGATTACGCAGATCAGTCTGCCGCTGTCGATGTCATCCTGCGTCATCGTGTCGCGTCCGATGTTGATGTAAAACGCTTCCGATGGGCTGGTCCCCGCCAGCGCGCCGTCGCGCCATACACGCGTCAGGAACGCGTCGATCGTACGTTGAACGCGAGCCCACAGCTGCTCGGTGTTCGGTTCGAAGACGACCCAGTTCGAGCCGTTTTTGATGGAGCTCTCCAGGAAGATAAAGAGACGGCGAACGTTAATATATTTCCAGATCGGGTTGGAAGAGCAAGTACGGGCTCCCCATACGCGGATGCCTTGGCCCGTAAAAGCGCGGATCAAGTTAACGCCGGCCGGATTCAGAACATCCTGCTCGCCGTTATTGTATTGAACATCCAATCCCACTACGCCGCGAAGCGTCTCGTTGGCAGGAGCCTTCTGCACGCCTCTAGTCGAATCGGAACGGGAGTAGACACCGGCGATCGTGCCGGATGGAGGAATAAAGATGTTGCGCTTGTCGAGAGGATCGAACACTTGCAGCCACGGGTTGTACAAGGCGCAGTAGCTGGAGTCGAACAGATCGCGGTGAGCCAGCACGTCTTGAACTTTCGTCGCTTCGCGCGGAAGATCCAAAATGGCAAAGCGGCTGCCCAGCGATTCGCAGTGCGCAACGAGCGACAGCTGCACGTTAGGATCCGTAACGCCGGGAATAGCCATGATGCTGACTACGTCATTGTCGATAAACGATTGAATGCCCGTTCTGCGGCCAGGACCTTCGTCCACACCGATGAAGTCAGCCGGGGACAAGCTGGATGCAGAGCCGTCGCTGCCGCCTGCGAGCGCAAACGAATACGATTCGCCGCCTGCAGAGCCTGCGATCAGCGCATAAGGAGCATCTGCGGAGGAAGCCGCAACAACGCTGAGATCTACCAGATTGGAGCGTCCAACAAGCTTTTCGACGTAGTTCGGAGCTTCAGGGTTAAGAGACGCTTTTTCGTAAGTCTCGCTTTCCGTGCCGTAGGCTACTTGAAGGGTGAATTCCGAAGTCGCGATGACTTTGGAAGGGACGAGCGAAGTGTCCGTTACGTCTCCGCTCAGGGCGGACGCCAGCTCAATTACGCCGTCGTGAACCGATACGACCGTATTGCCTTGCTTGGATGCGCCGTCCGTAAAAACAACTACATCGCCCGGATAGAAGGCGGATGCGTTTTTCACGCGGTAGCGGTTGCCGTCCAGCTCTTCATAGATTTGAGTCTTCGCTTTGCTGGCAGGAACGAACGACAGGCGAATCTGATTGCCCCATGCGCCCGGATTTTTGGCCGTTACGGACAAAACCTCTCCGCCTCCCGAAGCGGCTTTCGCGTCCTCTGGAGCAACCCGCATCACGTAACAACGGGAACCCCCATTCATGAAGAATTGATTGACAGCGTACGCCAGGTAACGGTAAGTGCCGAAAGCGCTCTCCGACAGGTAAGAGCCGAACGCCCTAGCAAAGTCGGCAGGACTTGTGATTAGCAGCGGAAGTCCGGATACCGGCCCCCGTGCCGCTAGTCCGATAAAGCCGGCCGTACTGGTGCTTACTCCTTCGAGCGGTTTAGCGCCGCTTTCGAATTCTTCCACGTAAACGCCTGGCGATAAATACTCAGCCATGTGTGATCTCCTCTCAAACGATATATGTATTGGCATTCGGCGGGGACTTTAGGTCCTCTGCCACCCCAAGACCGAAGATGGCCTGAATGCAGGGACCGTTGGTCCCACAGGCGTATGACTGAACGTGATGCGTGCAGGCATTTGTAGAAAAGCAGCAGACGAACAAGCATAGGTCGGCCAGGCCTGGCAGCGCCCATGCGTCTTGCATCCTATTACGAATGTCGTCATTTCTAGCAAGTCCATTTCATATTATACTTGTAATACGTCCATATGACTACGTAAATTTGATCATATTTTGTGAGAAAACAACTAAAGTTGTCACATCGTAGAGTGTTCTGTCAGTTCCTTGTGAATGATAGATGAACCGTCTCGGGATTTCGTCATCTCCGCGACAGGCAAAGCACGGCGATATCGTCCGATTGCGGTGCGCCGTCGGCAAACATAAAGACGTCCATGAGCAGGGCGTCTATGATTTCCGCGCTGGAATAATCCTTCGTGAGAGACAGGAATCGCTCCAGCCTGTTCGTCGAATATTGCTCCTGAGCGCCGTTCTCCGCCTCCGTTATCCCATCCGTATAGACGACCAGACGATCACCCTTGTCAAGCTGAAGCGATACGTTGGTATATTCGAACTCGGGAAATGAGCCGAGAGGAATCCCCTTCTTAAGCTTGACCGGCATAACAGTGCCGTCTGCTTTGACGATATAAGGCGTGCAATGTCCGCCGTCGCATAATACGATTTCTCCCGTATCGATCTGGAGCACGCCGCATACGATCGTAGCGAACAACTGGGCGTCGTCGGCGCAGAGCATGTCATTTACCTTCCCGAGCAATTCGCCCGGAGTCAGTCCCGCCCGCATGCTTCCCTTGATCAGCGACAACGTCATCGCCATAAACAGGGCTGCGGGAATCCCTTTGTCCGATACGTCGCCAAGCGTGAAGAACAGGTGGCGCTCGTCGATTTTGTAGAAGTTATAGAAGTCCCCTCCGACTTCCTTGGCCGACTTCAGCAAGGCGCATACATCGAACGGTTCATTGGAAGACGGCATTGTAGTCGGCAAGAAGCTGAGTTGTATGCTGCCCGCAATCTGCAGCTCGCTCTCCAGTCGTTCCCTTAAGGAGGATACCGTCTGGAGCTCGCCCACGGATTCCTCCAGCGCCTCGTACCGATTGGCATTGTCCATGGCCAGCGCAAGCGGCCTCGCGAACCGGGACAACAACTCACCTCTTGCTCCTGCCCCGGCATCCCTTCCGCCAGTCCATTGCAGCGACCCGATACGTTTGCCGTCCGCTTCGATCGGGATCGCGCCACCGCCCTCCATTGGTACATTCGCATGTGTATCAGCAGTTGTATCGCCATACGTGACCGATACCGCCGACTCTCCGGCTCCCGCCAGCTCGCGGGCAGCCGCTTCCGCCGTTTGCAGCAGCTCGGATCTTCGCAGCGACGAATGGAGTCCCGAGCTAAGCTCGAACAGCTTCTCGGCAGCCTTTAATCTCGCGGCAAGACGGCGATTGACAATGGCTGCACAGATGGCTGCGCCGACGCCAGCCGCCCCGATGACCAAATAAATTACTGACAAGATAAGTTCCGCCTTTCGTGCTGTCGCATTGACGCAGTCCCGTTACGCACCGGCCTGCAGCTTCGCCAGCGCTTCTTCCTTCGTCCCCGCGATTTCCAGAATGCTCGTAAAGCCCGACATCTCGAACACGTCGTATACCTGCTCCGCCAGATTCGCGCAGATCATGCGCCCCTTGGAGGCCCTCAGCTTCTTGGCCGCTACCAAAACGACCCGCAGCCCGGCGCTGCTGATGTACTGCAATTCCGAGAAGTCAAAGACGAATGTTCCCTTGCCTTCCGCGAACAGCCCTAGAAATACGCCCTCCGCCACGCCCGCGTTGTTTCCGTCCAGCCTTCCCTCAAGCGGAATAATCGTTACTCCGCCAATCTCTTCTACTTGAATATTCATGATGTCATACCTCCCGATTTATTGCTTCGACCATCTCTTGCGAAGTCGTACCTGATTCATCCCGTCCGCGAATTCGTAATGCACTTCGTCCATCAACCGCTTTACAAAAAAAATGCCGAGTCCGCCGATCGGCCTGTCATCGACATCCATCTCCAGCAGATCAAGCGGATCAGGATCCTTAAACGGGTCAAACGGATTGCCTCGATCGGCCAGCGTAATCTCCACCTCATCCTTGGAGGCTCTGAGACCAACCTCGATAAAACCTTCGCTGCCAACAGGATAGCCATAGTTGACGATGTTTACCACCAGCTCCTCGCATGCAAGCGACAGATCCAGCACGGCACGCGGAGACCAGTCGAGCTCTGCGCCGATTGCTTCAAGTTCTTCGTTTAATCGCATGAGCTCCTGCATATCGTTGCGCAATTGGAGCGAGCGGTCAACCGTATAATGCGGTTCATTGGACATTCACGAACCTCCGATTTCTCCGGGAGACATCTCAATGACGCAGACTCGTCCCGGCGTAAGCTCTGTTAACCTTAATTGTAGTTCTCCACTTGCGTCCGCTTTCCTGCCGGATGCCGTCGTATTTTTGAAGTTTTTGTCATAGTTGCTACTCTCTGCGCTGCAAACCGTTCTCCATTGCATATCTGGCCAATTGCACGCGATTGTTCAGATGAAGCTTCTGAAGAATATTTTTTAAATGATTTTTGACCGTGTGTTCCGACAGGCACAACGTGGAGGCGATCTCGCGATTGGAAGCGCCCGTCGATATATGCTCCAGCACTTCCTTCTCCCTTGTAGTAAGCCCGTTAGACGGAACGCCGACGCCCGCGCCCCTCCCCGCCTCGGGAACGGTGCCGGCAGAATCGCCGATTTCGCCTCCGTCGGCCTTCGCCGCGAATTCCCGCAGCATGCGCAGCGCCAGCTCCTTGGAGAGCGGCGCTTCGTCCATTGCGACCGATCGCAAATAGCTCAGCCAGGACGCGGGCGATACATTTTTGAGCAGATATCCCTGCGCGCCTCGCTTAATCGCCTCGAACAGATGCGTAATATCGTCGGATACCGTCACCATGACGATTTTGACGGAGGGAAGCAGCTGCTTAAGCCTGAAGGTCGCATCCAGCCCACCCATGCCGGGCATGCGGATGTCCATCAGCACAAGGTCGGGAATCAGGTCGGCTGCCTTCGCGATCGCTTCCTCGCCGCTCACGGCCTCGCCGACGACGCGAAAGGACGGATCCGCGCCGAGCAGATCCCGCATCCCCTCCCTGCCATGCGGATGATCGTCTACGATCAGCACGCTCACTTGACCAACCGGTCCATTCTCCATCATGTTTCATTGCACCTGCCCTCAATGGTAATGATCGTTCCGCTTCGCTCCGCCTTGTCGATCCGCAGGCTCCAGCCCATTGATACCGCCCGTTCGGACATCATCCGAACGCCGTACTTGCCCTTCCCGGTCAAATCCTCCCGATTGAAGCCGATTCCGTCATCTTCCACGATACAGCGGAATGACGTCTCCCCATGCCCTGTTTGATTAAGAATCGTAGCCCGGATGGAAGCTCTTCCCGCACCCGCATGCTTGCGAATATTCATTGTCGCTTCCCGCAAAATCGCCAGCAGCTCCACCTTCTCCTTGCGTCCGAACAAGCCGTCGGGAATGTCCCACTCTACAATAGTCGCCGTCCCGCTTGCGTCCT
>NZ_BDQX01000054.1:221486-222394 GCF_003112455.1 Paenibacillus agaridevorans | reverse complement strand
GCAAAGCCGTATCCGCGGCTACCGGAGGCTCGTGCAGACTCGCGATAAATTGTCTTACGCTGTCGTGTACATGACGGATCGTTCCGCGAATCGCTTCCATGGTCCGGCCGGACTCTTCCTTGCTTCGAGACCGGTCCAGGCTGTCGAGCTTCACCGACAACAGGAATAACGACTGCGAAATTCCGTCGTGAAGCTCCTTCGCCAGTTGCTCGCGTTCTTCAAGCGCCGCCTTGCCCACCTGTTCCCGCTGCAGCGCCTGCTGCATATGCTCCAGCTTGCCGAACAAGGGACGGAGCAGCGTAAGCGTCACCAGCAACACGATAACGGGAGCCAGCCAGTTGCCCAGCTCCATGGATACGTAAGGCAGCAGGAACGCATGCCGGACATACTCCCAGATGCCGATAACGGCCGTAGGCACCCACAATATTAGTCCCCGAAGCCAATTGTAAGTCATGATCGCGTCCTCCTGCCTTCCCTATCCATATTCTAGTAGCCCAGCTTGAAATCGAATTCCCGTTCCAACTCCGTCCCGTCTCCAAGCCGCACGGTGAACCGCGCTTTCCAGTTCCCCGCGCCGGACAGCTCCGTTTTCTTCGCCACGAATCGGAATTCGTTATAACCCGGGAACGGGATATCGATGCCCGGCGGTCGGGATTCCAGTTCTATATTAACGGCAGCGGACGGCTTCTTCTGCGGAATGATGACCATGCCGATGCTCGCTGGCTCGCCTTTGTCCTCCGGCAGCCAGATCTGGAGTTCGACGTCGTTCGGTCCCGGCGCATTGGGTTCGATCTTTAAGGTATAATGCAGATCGTTGCCCATTCTGTGATAATTGACGGGATGGCTGGCCGGAGCGGGGCTGATTGTCGTAAACACCGCCACGATAATGAGGAGCGCCCCCATCAGGA
>NZ_BDQX01000054.1:215684-221429 GCF_003112455.1 Paenibacillus agaridevorans | reverse complement strand
GAACCCGTCAAGCTTAAGCAGGCTGCCTCGCGGCAGCTCGCCGCGCCGCGCGCTCCTTCGCAACGCGGCGCCGATCCCGATAACCAGCAGCACGACCGCCGTTTTCCCCATGAGCCATCTCCCCCAAGCGCCGCGCCAGAGCGCCGACAAGTCCGGCAGCAACAGCCATGCCATTATAGCGCCCGTAACAACCAAGATGGCGATCATTAGCCAAGCGATACCCGAGAACGTCTCGGCGAAACGTCCAGCTTCCTTCCGGTCGTACCTCCAGAACAGCAGCAACAACACAACGCCGGATACCCACATAGACGAACACGCCAAGTGAATGAAATCAGATAAAACCGCGACCGTTAACTCGTCCGATGCCGCCGGATGCCCGATCAAACTCTCCGTTGCAATCAGCAGCAATGCCCAAACGGCCTTGATGGCATCCGGAAGGCGAGCTACGATCAAACCAAAAACCGCAAGTCCAACCATGACAAGCCAGGCTTGTCCCGACGATGTCATCGTGAAAACCCGCAGCCAGTCGTCAAAGCCGCCTTGAAGCCCCGAAGCCACCCGGTTAGACTGAACGAACACATGAAGCAGAACGACCAGAAGCAACGCCTTTGCCATCGGCCCGGACCACTTCCCCATCCACTCCCGCTGCCGCGCGCCTCTCTCGCCGGGCGATACGGCAAGGAATGTCAACATATGGCCCGTCGTGACGAGCAACATGCCATAATAGAGCGCGCGAAGAGCGTATACCGCGCTTTCCTTCAACCAGTAGGCGGTATCGCCGCCTTCTCCGTGCGCATGCAGAGCCGTCCCCGGACCGAAGCCGCTGCCGGCGCCTGCAGTCTGGGGCAGCAGCGCCATGCCTGCTATTAACAGCGCGGCGAAAACCGTACCGGATTTTATTTTAGAACTATAGTCCTGTTTGTTATGCAATGAAACCACCTGTCCTTCCTGCCAAGTCAGCATCTAGTGTACTAGACCGCGGAGAAAAGGACAATTGGCCCGGAAGGGCTACTCGTGCATAACGGCGATGGAAAACGCCCATCATGTAGAGGGTTGACCATTGGCGGAAAGGAGGAATCGTAGTGGACAATCAGTACCATGTGGCGGAGCTTCGTCACCAAGAAGATGCGCTGGACGCCATTCGCCAGTTGGAAAACAGGCTTTCGAAGCAGAACGGCAGTCAAATCGCTCTGGTCGCCTATTCGGCCGGAGAGAAAAAAGAGCAGTCCGGGTTCGACGGTTCGGATAACGGATCGCATTGACATGACAATATTGTGAACGCGATTGCCCTGTTCGGCAAAACATAAGCGATTTCAATGTAGCAGGCAACATATGGTACAATGGGGTCGCTAACACCAATACGCTTGCTAGGAGGACATCACTAATGGCTAGCCAGACAGGCGCAATCGTACAACAATCGTTATCCGCTCTAATGGATGATCCCAAATTCCTATCACAGCTGCAAGGCGAGCTCCGCGAACGTTCGTTCCAGTCGCTTGCCGCCATTCTGTCCACGCCGAACAAAGTACATAAGGCATTTCTTCGTATCGCGCTTGGGGATGGAAACGTCGTCCGAATTCCCGCATTCCGGATTCAGCACAATGACGCGCTCGGACCCTACAAAGGCGGAATTCGGTTTCACGAGACGGTAAACGAAGAGGAAGTCACCAATCTCGCGGCGTTAATGACGCTTAAAAACGCGCTTCACGAAGTGCCGTTCGGCGGCGGCAAGGGCGGCGTGGTCATCAACCCCCGCAACTTCTCGGATAAAGATTTATATCTCATCTGCAAAAAATACGTGCAATACTTCAGTGACGTACTGGGTCCCGACAAGGACATCCCCGCTCCCGATATGGGCACGGGCGAACGCGAGATGGACTGGATGATGGCCGAATACAAAAACATTCATCCCGGCCATCCCTATCTTGGCAGCTTCACCGGCAAAAGCATCGTCAGCGGCGGATCTCTCGGCCGGCGCGAAGCAACGGGCAAAGGCGTCTACTTCACGTTCCGCTACATGCTGCATGATTACTTGAACGAACATGGCGGCTGGCTGTCAGGCAGCGATAACCCGTTCGCAAAAACGGCGCGGGAACACGCGGGCAGACCGCTGTCCGTCGCCGTACAAGGCTTCGGCAACGTCGGTTCGGTCGCGGCTCTGGAAGCGTACAAGTGCTCCGCATTGCGAAACCGTGTCGTAGCGGTCAGCGATCGCAACGTCACCTTGTACAATGAAGAAGGGCTGGACATTCCCGCTTTGATCGAATATGCTTCCACAAACAAAGGCGATCTTCCCGGAACGACGGAAGCGCTGGACGGGATTGGGCTCAAAGCGCAGGTGCTCGGACGCGAGGATGTGCTGTCCTTAAACGTAGACGTGCTTTTCCTTGCCGCTTTGGAGGATCAGATCCGCGAGGACAACGTATCGCAAGTGCAAGCCCGCATTATCGTGGAGGGAGCGAACGCCCCGATTACCGGCGAGGCGGACGCTATCCTGTCCGGGAAAGGAACCATCATCATCCCCGACATTTTGGCGAATGCCGGAGGCGTAATCGTCTCTTACTTCGAATGGCTGCAGGGACGGGAGACGCAATTTTATACAGAAACCGAAATATTTAAACTGCTGTTCGCGAAGATGCAAAAGACGATGAACAGCATCCTTCCCGCCTACTTCGGAGATTCGATGACGCTTCGCCAGAGCTGTTACGTGCATGCGGTCATGAAGCTGTCCTCGGTCTTGTTCAGGCAAGGCAAGCTGTATTAAGAGTTGAGTCGGCTGCGGCCTGAGGCAGGTGTAACTTAACGGCGAAACAATCGCTTCAGGCGGCTGGGGGTGGAAGGTAACTATGGAAGTAGAAGAATTTAACTTAATCAGCATCACAATCGGCAATAACGAGTGGGAGAACCGCGAGCTCCACTTCAAAGATGCCAAGCTGATGCTGGTCACTCAATACGGAGATAAGCTCTGGTACGTCGACGTGGCAGAATTGGACGATGCGGAAGTGCTGGACTGGCTTTCGCAAAACGAGAACATTCGGGTCACATTCGACGCCGTCGCCGATAACGGCGAGCGGCTGCAGGGTGCTGCCTACGCGCATCCCAACGCCGCTCATCGCGGACTCGCTATCCGCGGCGAGGGCGAGCTTCGAAGGCCGTAACGCGTTGACGGTTCGGTGCGGTAGCATAAAAGCAAGTTTTATCGCCTATACGAAAAAGGCCCGTTATCGTTTGCGAACGACGCGGGCCTTTTTGTTGCTCAGATAGGATTTACAGTCACCCTGGCGCATGATCGTACTCGAAATTTCATACACATTCGCAACAGTTGCGGCTCTATGGCACCATTGTACTCGAAATTTCATACACATTCGCACCAGTTGCACCTCTACGGCACCATTGTACTCGTAATTTCATACACATTCGCACCAGTTGCGCCTCTACGGCACTGTTGTACTCGATATTTCATACACATTCGCATCAGTTACGCCTCTACGGCACCATTGTACTCGATATTTCATACACATTCGCATCAGTTAAGCCTTAACGGCACCATTGTACTCGAAATTTCATACACATTGCCTCTTCAGGCGCTTCAGCGATGTATTGTGTATGTTTTTCCATACACATCCACACCTGCCGCGACTCAAAAGCACCATTGGTACCATTGTAATAATGCGAGTTTCGCTTCGACAACCGCCAGCCACTCACTTCGCCCAGACGAAGTCAGGCAGCACGTTCGTCTTCCCTTGCTCCAGCGGCCACCGTTCCTCCAGCGTACGATCTTCGTGCTTTAGCCGGACGGCGACGCCACCGACTGGCGATACGCGTCCACGGAACGGCAGCAATACCCAGCCGTCCCGATCACTCACCGCAGCGGCTGCCGGAAGCAGCAGCGTATGACGCTTCCACCGGCCTGCTGTTGGCCTGTCCAGCTCAAGCCGCAGCTCCTCCCCGTCCTCGGTCGGCAGCACGCGGAAGCATTCGGCCCCCTTGCCGTCTTTGCCGCGCACGGCCAGCGCGTCGCCGTTTTTAAGCTTCGTCGCGCCGGGCAAGCAACGAAGCTTCGTGCTGCCCGGGGCAACCTCCTCGTCCAGAATTCGTCCTCTAGCCATGCTGTCGTCCTCCACATAAGCGAAAACCTCCACGTCCGACAACGGTTTCCCTGCACCGTCCGTCAATCTGCGAATAATACCGGAGGCGGATGCCGGAGGAGTGTATCTTCTGCTTGGCATTAAAAAGAGCTCGACGACGGGATGACCTTGCTTCAACGTCGACAGATCGACTTGTCTGGTACATGGCAGATACATGTCGGACTCCACGATTATTGTGCAAAAATTACCGTGGATGTCCAGAAACGCCCAGCTGCCTTCCGACGTGCGAAGCGGAGTCGCCCGGACATCCTCGAGTCTCACCCTGACCGCAGAAGCAGCGGCCGGTCGGCCTGTCCATACATCAGTCGTCCGAATGACAAGCGAGCAACGGGATACGGTAGTGGATTGAGAGGAGTGCATGACTTATCCCCGCTCCTTCTCGCGCAGCGTGATGCGTCTCTCCACAACGCGGGCGGCCGGCTTGACGCGATTGGAATCCAGATGCACGGGACCGATCCGATACGCCAGCGAAAGCTTGTAAGGCGCATCCCCGAATTGCCACAGACGCGTCAGATCCTCCGTTCCGTAAGGCAATGGCGATATTTTGAGCCCGGCATCGGAATCGGCCAGCGTTCCCTCCAGCATGGGCCCCCGCAATACGCTATTGTCATGAAGAATCTGCGCAACCTTGCCCAGCAGTCGGTGCTCGTCAAGCGTGCGAGTCAATATATCCGCACTGGAATGTGCAGTTATTAGACATTCCAGATCAATGGAACGCGGCGGATAACGGAGCATATCGCCTTCGATCAGCATTTCCGTTCGGCGCGATTCGTTGTTCTCCCTCACCGCGCATATGTATACCGATATGTTCAAGTCTCCCTTGTCCGCCGGACTCGCCATCCCGATCAGCTCCGGACGGGATACCGGATCCGGCGTCATTTCCTCGCGCAGCAGCTTGAGCAGGCTGGCGCCGGCGTCGGCAATTACCGTGTAGCTTCCCATTGTCTTCTCTCCTCCACCTGCCCGGCAATCGGTTTCATGCCGAAGTACGGGCCGGAAAAATAATGATGATTGGCCTTGCGAATACAACCATACACTACGAATACTACGACTGGACTACTCTACTCTTTTTCCGTCCTGCACCTTCGTTTCACTATCATTCGCTGTAAGGCGCGAAAGCTCCCCGCATCGGAATTTTGCCAAGTTTCTGAAGCTCGGCGCGTGCCGAACGTACCATATGCGTCATTCCGATAGGCTGATGTCCGGATGCGGCAAGGAATGCGGCGGCGAGCACAATATTTTTGATATGACCGCCCGATACCTCTACGCGTTGAGCCAGGAACGGCAGGTCCAAATCCTCGTCCCGGGGAACGCCGACGGGAAGGAGAGACGCGAATATTCTCGCGCGATCTTCAGCGCTGGGGAATGGGAACTTAACGATGACGCTCATGCGCCGCAGCAGCGCCTCGTCCAAATTTTGCATAAGATTGGTGGCCAGAATCGTTACCCCGTCGTAGGCCTCGATTAATTGAAGCAAATAAGCCGCTTCCATATTGGCGTAACGATCGTGTGCATCCTTCACCTCTGTCCGTTTGCCGAACAGCGCATCGCCTTCGTCGAAGAACAGGATGGCGCCGCTCTGCCGAGCTTCCTCGAA
>NZ_BDQX01000054.1:215345-215527 GCF_003112455.1 Paenibacillus agaridevorans | reverse complement strand
ACCTCCCCCGCCACAACTTCAGCAGCCATCGTCTTGCCCGTGCCCGGCGGCCCCGCAAACAGGAGATGGACTCCGGTACCGTAAGTCAATCTGCCGCCCAGTCCCCATCCTCCAAGCACCTGCTCTCTCAGCATGTAACGCTTGCACGCCTCCCGAATGAGGTCAAGCGATTCATCCGGAAT
>NZ_BDQX01000054.1:195472-215231 GCF_003112455.1 Paenibacillus agaridevorans | reverse complement strand
GGGCGGGGGGAGCCGATGTCGGAACTGGCCTCTGGCCGCCGCGGCCAGATCGGCCCGGCTCGGCAGCACGTCCCCCCGCCCTGCTGCAAGCACCAGCGCTTGCCGCCATGCCGTCGCGATCTGTCCAGGAGTGAAATGAAAACGATCCGCGAGCTCAACGGCCAAAGTCCCATAGTCGGGAGCGCCCGGTGAGCTGGCAGCTTCTCCAAGCTCAGCCGCTTGCTTTTGCCACAACTCCGCGCGAACCCGTGCAACGGGCGGCGGCAGCTCCGTGCTCCAGAAGGCGGATCCTTCAGGCAACGGCAATTCGCCGACGGCGCTTCGATCGCGAGCGATCCAGGCGACAAGCGGACGGCCCGCATGATTTGCGTAATCTCGCAGAGAGTCTCGCAGCTGTCCCTGCGACAAACGTTCCTTCCATCCGCCGTTCTCTTCCTCGAAAGCGATAATGGAGTCCGTCATAAGCGCTTCGCGGATAAGGTGATCCATGACGGTGCGAAGTCTCTCGGGTTCGGATGGTAGCGAAGCAAGCGACACGACCAGCAGCCGCTGCCTCCGACGGGCAGCAAGACGGTGCATCAGCGACCGCTTGCCTCCGCCTCGCGCCCCCCACAGCATGACAACAGGCAGACTGTCCGCCGGCCAACTGTCGATCACCTGTCGAAGCACGTCTTCAACTTCCCCGGCTCCCTCCCAGGCAAGCTCGGGGTATTGCTCCGGATCGAGCGATTCCACACATTCGCCCAGCCTTCCGTCGAGCTTCTCCGTATCCAGCAGGAAGGTTACGACACGTTCGTCCAGCCGAAGCGGCGACTTGAGCGCCTGAGCGGAGGATTCGTCCCCTGGCGGCTGAAGCAGCCAGCGGCGGAGCTTGCCGTCTCTTCCTAGCAGGACTCTGCCCAGCTTCCTGTCATCCTCCGAATCTCCCAACAGCCTCAAGGCCAAATCAACCGTTGCCGTTTTTGCAGTTGCATCGTCGTTAAGGTAGCCATACCACTTCTCATAGTTGCGATCTACCTCTACGGCTAGGCAAAGCACGACGCAGCGATATTCCCATACCGTAAGCCGGAGTGACGATGCCAGAGCGTATAGCGGCAGACCGGGTATGTCCCGTGCCCGTTCGGAGGTTTGTTCCTCCGACTCCCTCCGAAACGCCGCATAATCCTGCCAAGCCCTAGCTTTGCTCTCGGCCATCTCCGCAGATTCCTCTTCCAGCAGCTCTTCCCTGCTCACGACCAGTCCCCTAAAGGCTGCAAGCGGATCCACGAACGGATCGTTGCCTCCGAGATCAAGCAGCGCGCGCAGGCCAGCGTCCAGCCAGATTAGTTCGTCCCTAATATGATCAACCGCTCCATAGACGCCAATCGTCTCGTCCGCAGCATTCATTTCCAGCGTTCCCCCGCATTCGGCACAGTCCGTCAACCCGTGCGATAATAACCTATATTTCTGCATTATATCACAGGATTGCCAAATACGTCGGAGTGGAATGATAGAATGCTAGGGCCAATTCGACAGAGCGCTTGGCATATTTTGCAAAAGGGTATGACAGCTCCCGCGGCAATGGGATATAATCGGTTTACGAGAGTTTAAATGAACGTAGTAAAACGAATCTTGCGCTTATTCTCCAGGAAGATGGTGAATCCATGAAGGAATCTGCTGAACGACGACGCGCTCTAACGCGACATGAGCCTAAACTATCAAGGCAGCCGCGATCGTCCCAGCCGGACTCGGCTGCCATTCAGCGCCGAAAGGATGGAAGTCCGACGGGCCAGTTAGCTCGGCTCCAGGCATCTGCGGGCAATCAAGCGGTTCTGCAGAGACTGAAGGACGAATCTACGGAGCTGCATGCCGCATCGCCGTCATCATCTTCCCCTTCCGGAGGGGGGAAAGGCATGCCCGAGGATTTGCAGGCCAAGATGGAACAATCGTTCGGAGCAGATTTCTCCAATGTGCGCATCCATGTCGGATCTCAAGCAAGTCAAGTCGGTGCGCTCGCTTATACGCAAGGTTCGGATATTCACTTCGCCCCGGGACAGTATAAGCCCGATAGCCGCGACGGTCAGCAGCTGCTCGGACATGAGCTGTCCCACGTTATCCAGCAGCGCGAAGGACGCGTCGCACCTACCGACCAGCTCTCTACCGGACACGCGCTTAACGATAGTCCTGCGCTCGAACAAGAAGCCGATCGAATGGGAGCCATGGCAGCAAATGCCCCAGAACCGGAGCATCAAAATCAAGCGGAGTCCGAGAGTGAGGAATTCCAGGATGTCGTTCAGCGCCAAACCGAGGATAAAGGCGGACGGAGCTCAATCTCATCCACTTACGCCGATTCGCCCATCCAGCGTATGCCCCGTCCTTCCGAAGCGAAAAAGCAGCTTGGCGAACCGAAGGAGCATGCCACGATTCAGCCGGATAAGAAGTTCGGCATGGGCGAGACGCTTTCGAAGAACAACACGCATTATCGCGCTCTATTGCGAAAGCTGGAGCTCTTCGACCGTTACGTAGACCAAGAGATCGTTGGGAATACGCCAGAGGAAATCGACGATCAGCTCAATGTGATTATGTCGCTCTACAACGAAGTCGAGAACGTAAGCGATGCCTGCATCAGTCACAATAAGAATGACGACAAGGACTCCAGGGCTGACTATATCCGCAGATTAAAGAAAGCCTTGCCTCTTGAGAAAAGAGCCGTTCGCTCCTCCGCGGCCGAATACAAGCTGGATCCGGCGAAGGATCGCCCGTTATGGGCACTCCTCACGAGCAAAGGCCTGCCGGGGCTTGCGGAAGATTTAAACGGAGTTACGGGCACGGGCGGCAGCAATACGATCGCGCTCTTCGAAATCGGGCCAGATAAAAAAGGGATGTTCAAGGAAACAAAGCTCGCGCTGCGATCCTATGAGGAGATGTCCGAGATGGCGTCCGAGAATAAAAAGGATTCGGCAGACGATGAAAACGGTAACGCAACAATAGATAGCAGAATCGATCGGGCGGGCGCTCGCCTGGCAGCTATGTCCCGATTGGACAAGCTGCTAGACGCAGGCGTCATCGCCGGCGCGGAGATGGCTTTACACAACTCGGGAATTAGCGGATCCGGCGGAAGATATAAATCACTGAAGCCTTTAAACGATGATATTGAAGCGAGCCGCAAAGGATCGTTTAACGTGGATGACCCCGTCTTCCAACGGGCCATGTCGCGCTTGCAGTTAATCGATACGCTCGCCATGCAAGTTGACCTCCAAGGCGGAAACTTCATGATTGAACGGGATGATGACGGCAATGTGCTTGGAGTGAAGGGACTCGGCAACGATATGGCAATCGGCGCACAGACTGATCTGGATTCCAATCATCAGGAATACCCTGGCCTTAGCAAGTTCGTAGACAGAGAACTGGCGAAACGCATCTTGGCTCTCAAGCCGGACGATCTGCGAATACTGATGGAGGATCTTCTTGCTCCTGCGGAGATTAACGCTCTAGTCGATCGGCTCGTCAAGCTCCAGAATCATCTTCGCAAGGAATCGTCGAGACTGCTGGCCAGAGAGGAATGGAGTACCGTCAATGAAATGTTGAGCCAAGGCGACACGAGTTATGGCTCGGACCTCGACATGCCAGCGTCGCATTCGCGGTCTAAGACGGCGCAGCAGGATCCCTCGTCGGAAGACGAATAACCGCATCTGTAATATTAAAAACAACAAAAGCGCCATTCCGGAAGCTGATTAGCTTACCAGAACGGCGCTTTTGTTGTGGCGTCTATGATGTGTTTCATTGTGCGAGCTTAGCTATCTTACAAGATTAACTAGAGCGTGACTTTCCTGACTCCTCTTATTTGGAAATTTCCGGAGTAGTCAGTTGATCGTAGAAATCCACGCCATTGTCCTTGTTCTCGGAAGCGCGCAGCGCCATCGCGGAACGCGGATGCTCGTCGAGAATGCCCGTGATCATGTAAGGGATAATGTAACCCCATTCTTCCTTATCGCGAAGCGGAATCATGTATTTCTCGATCATGTCCAGCACTGGACGCACGTTGTAGCGCGTATTTTGAAGCTGGGAGACGAGCAGTTCCGTGTTGCAGTTGCCCGCAGCGCGGCCCATGCCGTATACGGAAGCATCCAAAAGCTCTACGCCTTTGCCAGCAGCAAGAAGCGTATTGGCGAATGCCAGCTGCAAGTTGTTGTGGGCGTGAATGCCAAGACGTTTGTTCGGGAGATGCTGCTGGAATTTATCCACCAGGTAGGTGAAGTCTTCAGGCTTCAGGCTGCCGTAAGAGTCTACGATGTAGACTACGTCAACTACGCTCTCGTTAATCGCTTGGAACGCTTCGATCAATTGGTTCTCCATGACATTGGACAATGCCATAATGTTAAGCGTCGTCTCGTAGCCGCGGTCGTGGAACACTTTTACCAGTTCAAGCGCCTTGTCCACGTCTTGAATGTAGCAGGCAACGCGGATCAGGTCCAGCAGGCTCTCGCTGCGGGGAAGAATGTCGTTTTCGTCTACGCGCCCGATGTCAACAAGCGCGGACAGCTTCGTATTGCCTTTGTTTGGAATAACCTTCTTTAGGAAGTCGTCGTTAAGGAAACGCCATGGACCGGCGTTTTCGGCGCCTTTGAGCAGCTTCGGAGAGTTTTTGTAACCAATCTCCATATAATCGACTCCGGCTTCGTTAAGGCTATTATAAAGGTGCTGGACAAACTCGATGCTGAAATCCCAGTTGTTGACGAGTCCGCCATCGCGAATAGTACAGTCGACGATTTTGCAGTGACTTGTTTTCGATTGCATACGTACTGCTCCTTTGAATTGAACATGAGTTCATTTTTATCTACCATCATACTTGATAAGCCGCGGGAACGCAAAGAAAATATGTCGCTTTTTGCGATTTTTACGCTCCTCTTGTCCGAATAACTCCTCATTTACAAATGGATATTTTAACGCTAAAATATTATGTAAACAATAACGCTTAATTTCTCCTTCCAGGGAGAAAACGGGGGAACCAACGCGAACCGGTCGCATGGCTGCATGGACCGCACGCAGGGGTGAATCCGGGGATTTGTGCCCCCGGTAGGGTTTTCTCTCTAACCCGAATCCGACAGCTAACCTCGTCAGCGGAAGAAGGAGAGATGAACATGTCTTTATTCCTGGAAAATTCTTCATTCCCCATCGAGCTGCCTCAGCATGTCAACATCAGCCGCATCGAACTATTCGTCATTCCCGCTCTCGCCGTCGACTCGACCGGATTTCGTGTATGTCTCAGGCTGACCAGCGATCTTGGCATCGGCTGGAGCGAACAATTCATCTGCGAGAACGACGCCAGCTTCGATCTGGAGCATTGGAGAGAGCTTCTTCAATCGTTCATTGGCCGCTTCCCGCTTACTTCGGTAACCGAACGTTTGACCGAAATTATTATGAGCAGAGGGGAATCCGACAAGCGGGTGTGTCAGATGTTCATCACCGGCATGGAGCAGATTCGGGAGATGGGCATGATGCCAGGCATCGGTTCTGTCACTGCCTTCCAGGCCGAGGAATCCGTGCTGCAACAACGCGCCGTCGCCTACCTGTCGCTGGATTAGGGAGCACTGCAAGTGGAAATGTCGGACTCCTTAATTCATGGGGCCGCGTAATGAAAAAGAGCCCGGGCACCATCCACGGTGGATGTTGTTCGGGCTCTTGGTCTGTACTTCTTGCCGTCAAGAACCGGTTGAGCGGTAATGCCTGACACCGATCCTCCATACCAGCAGGCATGGGAGCAGAAATAACAGACCTCCGAAAGGCACCAGCATTCCTGTTACCCAGCTCCCCTCCTCTTTGTCCAGCAAATACATAAGGGGCAAATACGTCACGCACCCGAACGGGACGATAAACGTAAAGAAGCGAGTCACCCACTTCTCATAGATCGTCAGCGGATATTGCGCCATCTCGCGGCCTCCGTCGGTGAACACGTTCGCGATCTCAATCGCTTGTATGGTCCAGAAGCAGAATGTAGCCGCCAGGATAAAGATGCCCGTGAAGATCATCACGCCGTTAAATACCATAAAGAACAGCGTAATCGCTTTGGGAAAACTCCATACTTGAGGTAGATTCGCGATGGACCAGATCAGCACAATCGTGCTCTGCAGCAAACGTCCGATACGCGTGAATTCGAACTTCGAGCCCAGCACCTGGACGACAGTGCCGCGCGGCCTTACCAGCAAGCGGTCGAAGTCTCCGCTGGCGACCAGGCTGGAGAAGGCGTCGAATCCTCTGGCGAAGCATTCGCTAAGAGAAAACGACAAGTGAATGACCGCGAAGCAAAGCGTCACCTCGAAGAAACTCCAGCCCTCCAACTGCCCGAATCGCTCGAACATGAAATACAGCCCCCCGAATACCATAAACGGGATAAAAAATTGACCTATGCTTAGCAGCAAGAACGAGGCTCTGTACTGCAGCTGCGACTTGAGTTGAATATTCAAATAACGGAAATATAATGACATCGTGTTCTCCTCACCCTCCTTGCACAACGACGTTGCGAAGCGCCTTGCGCATCAGCCACATGCCGAACGCAGCCAATGCCGCTATCCAACCAAACTGTACGCCGATGCCGATCAGCGCTTCTTGCTGCGGGATATGTCCCGAATAGACGCGGAACGGGAAGTCTGTCGTCCAGCGAAACGGCAGCGCATACGTTATTCGCTGCAGCCACTCCGGCATAAGCGGCACAGGGATGACCATGCCCGCCAGAAACTCTCCCGCCACCGAGATCATAAGCATGGATCCCGTCGGCGACATCGTCCAGAATACCGAGATGTAAATCAGCATGGAAATCGCCACGACGAGAATCAGGCCAAGCAGCAGCGACACGACAAACAACAGCAGCGCAGTCCAGCTTGGAGGAGCGCTTAGCCCGTAAGGCTCCGGCAGCAGAAACACAACCGTCGTAATTGGAAAGCAGCGAAGCACGGCGCCCGCCACCCGCTGGGCAAGCAGCTTGGAAAACCAGAACGGGTACAGCCCCATCGGCCTGCACAACTCGTATGCGATATTGCCGCTCGTAACCATGGCGAATATTTCGTTATCCCTGATCCACAACATAATTAAGGAAAGAAAAATTTGTTGGAGCCATACGTAAGTAATTAAGTCCTGAAGGGGAAAAGCAGTGGAATCCCCGCCGCCGCTTCTGTAGAAGGCCGCGAAGATCATAATGAAGACAAATCCGAAAAACAGCTGAGTGGCCATGCCGGCCAGCGCCGCCGCGCGGTATTGCATGCCGTTGATAAAGCGCAGCCGCCAGATCGAAACGTAGGCTCTCATATTTGATGCTCCTCATACAGCTGCACGATCATCTCGTCAATGTCCTTGGAGTCGACGCTGATATCCAACAGCTCGACCGATCCCGACAGCTGCGCAATGACGTCCGCCAGTACGACGGATTCCGTATCGAAACTGTATACGGCACGCTCTGTCGACCATTGCAGTCTCGTCGCGCCAGGAATATCGACCGGCTCCCCCACGTATTCGCGGTAGTCTGCCGTAATCGTACGTCCTGTGCCGAAGCGGCTTCGCAGCTCTTCCAACGAACCATCATAAAGCAACGTTCCTTTGCCGATCATGAGAATCCGGTCCGCGAGCGCCTCGATATCGCTCATGTCATGCGTCGTCAGGATGACGGTGACGCCCCGCTCCTGATTAATCCTGCGAATAAAGCTTCTGACCGCAAGCTTGCTGACGGCATCCAGCCCGATCGTCGGTTCGTCGAGGAACAGAATCTTGGGGCTGTGGAGCAGCGATGCCGCAATCTCGCATCGCATCCGCTGTCCGAGACTAAGCTGCCTGACCGGAACGCCAAGCAGATCTGCGAGCGCAAGCATTTCCGTCAATACGGCCAGGTTTTCCCTGTACATCTCATCCGGAATCCGATAGATGTCGCGCAGCAGTTCGAAGGAGTCGATGACCGGGACATCCCACCAGAGCTGCGAGCGCTGGCCGAATACGACGCCGATATGCCGTACATAATCCGTTCTTTCCTTCCACGGCGTATACCCCATGATGGAGCAGGTGCCGCCGTCCGGCACAAGAATGCCGCTCATCACCTTGATCGTCGTCGACTTCCCGGCGCCGTTTGGCCCGATATAACCGACGATCTCTCCTTCGTTGACCGTGAAGGAGATGTCTTTTAATGCTTCCACGATACGATGCTTGCGAACAAACAGTGCCTTCGCCGCCTGACGCAGCCCCGCGGTGCGCTCTGCTACCTTGAAGCTTTTGCCGATGCCAGTTAACTGAATAATACCTTTTTCCATAGTTGTAAGCGTTATCCTCCTGTTAGAGTCGGAAGAAGAATATATCTCATACGACGGAGGTTGTAAAGGGGTAATTTAAAAAAGATTCGTGAATGAAGTAAAGCTATCCTTTCTTCCTTTTCTTTTCTCCACCGTACGTTTGCATTTCACTGGCTTTGCGGCACAATGGTGGCTAACTTGCACTTTTGCTTCATAGACGCTATTTTCGCCTTTGGACGCTAATCGGAGTTACTTTCCGATCCAACGGCGTTTTTAACGCCTACAGCTGCTCGTTCGCCTACTTTTTGGTGCCATAAGCGTTACTAACGCCTATGGCTGCTAATAAGAGTTACTTCCTGCTGAAGCTCATTATCCACAGTTTGGTATGTCGTATAATTCCTAAAAAAAATCTCCAAGCGGAGTCATTATCCGCTCGGAGATATTACCTGCAATCTATTATCTAACCAGCCATCCGCCATCAACGGCTAGGATATGGCCGTTCATGTAGTCGGATGCAGACGAAGCAAGGAAGACGGCCGGGCCGATCAGATCCTCGGACGTGCCCCAACGGCCGGCCGGGATGCGCTGCAGGATCTGCGTGCTGCGGACAGGATCTTCGCGCAGCGCTTCCGTGTTGTCCGTGCTCATGTAGCCCGGCGCGATCGCGTTCACTTGAAGTCCCTTGGCCGCCCACTCGTTCGCCAGCGCCTTCGTGAGGCCGGCAACCGCATGTTTGCTCGACGCGTAGCCCGGCACCGTAATGCCGCCTTGGTACGAGAGCATCGACGCGATATTGATAATTTTGCCGGAGCCTTGGGCAATCATATGTTTGCCCGCGAGTTGGCAAAGGACGAACACCGAATTCAGGTTGACGTCCATTACGTCCTGCCAGTCCTCATAGCTGTGCTCTACGGCAGGGGTACGGCGGATAATGCCAGCGTTGTTGACCAGGATGTCTACGCCGCCAAGCTCGTCTACCGTACGCTCAACTATGCCCGGAAGCTTGGTGCGATCGCCTACATCCGCCTGAATCGTAATCGCTTTGCGTCCCATCTCCGCGATTTTTGCAGCGGACTTGTCCGCCGGCGTCCGGTTTGTGACCAGCGCCACATCGGCGCCCGCCTGGGCAAGTCCTAATGCGATAGCCTCGCCGAGTCCTCGGCCCGCTCCGGTCACGATCGCTTTTTTGCCCGTCAGATCAAATAAAGCCATTTGCCTACACCTTTCCTCTCGTTCGTTTTCCGCTAGCCGGAACCTCCGCCTTCATAATCGTCAGTCCCAGCGCTTCGTAACGCTCCTCCACTTCGGGCGAAATGCCGCCATCCGTTATGATGCAATGAACATCGTTTAACGCCGCATACGTAATAAGCGCGCCCCTGTCGAATTTGCTGTGGTCCGCGATGACATACGTCCGCCTGGCGTTGTCGATATAAAGCCGCTTGAGCTTGGCCAGCTCTTCGGTAAAGATCGTAAGTCCGTATTCCGGATGAATGCCCGTCGTCGACAGAAACAGCTTGTGTACGTTAAGCCGGTTGATCCACTCCTGCGATTCTCCGCCGATGAGCAAGTTGTTATGGCGATACCCGCCGGGAACGACGAGCCGTATCGCATCCTTCATTGTCAGCTCTCGAATAATGAGCAGATCGTTGGTCAACACCGTAAGCGGCATATTGGGCAATTGCCTCGCCAGCTCCAGCGTGGAGCTGCCCGCATCGAGCGCGATGATGTCGTTCGGTTCGATGCAGCTAAGCGCCAGGGTTGCGATTGCCGCCTTCTCCGCCTGATGTTTGGCATTCGGAATCTGAAGCGGCAGGAAGCTGTCCTCGCCTCCCTGCTCCAGTACCGCGCCGCCATGCGTCCGTTTGAGCAGGCCTTTCTCCTCAAGCTTCTCCAGATCCTCGCGGACCGTCTTCTCCGTTACCGAAAATAACTCGCTCAGCTCCGACACTTTAACCGCGCCGCTCTCGCCCAGCTTCTCGATGATTCTCCGATGGCGTTCTGCAGCAAGCATGGCGCCCCTCCTCCATTAAAGCTTCATGGAGCTATTCTACCACATAGGAATTTATAAGTGACCTGGGAAGAAGTTCGATCGTTTTTTACTTCAGGCCGCTTGCCGGAACAACATCCATGTCCGTAAATGTGTAGTTCTCGCCGGCCATCGACCAGCAGAACGTGTAGTTGCTCGTGCCTACGCCGGAGTGGATCGACCATGGAGGCGAAATGATCGCCTGCTCGTTGCCCACGACCAGATGACGCGTTTGCGAAGGCTCGCCCATCATGTGGAAGACGCGAGTCTCTTCGGCCATATCGAAGTAGAGATAGGCTTCCATGCGACGGTCATGCACGTGGGAAGGCATCGTGTTCCATACGCTGCCCGTCTGCAGGCTTGTTACGCCCAGCATCAGCTGGCAGCTTTGAATGCCGTCGGCATGAATGTATTTGTACAGGACGCGCTCGTTGGATGTCTCTTGCGCGCCCAAATTAAGCGGGTTCGCTTCTTCGCGCGTCATCTTGCGGGTAGGCAGCTCTGCATGAGCCAACGCAGAACAGAAGTACAGCTTGGCCGGATTCGCGGAATCCTTGCTCGCCAGCTTCACATCGCGTTTGCCTTTGCCAACGTACAGCACGTCCAGCTTGTCCAGCTCGTACGCTTCGCCGTCCACCGTAATAATGGCAGGACCGCCAATGCTGAGAAAGCCGATCTCGCGGCGTTCCAGGAAATATTCCGTGCGAAGCGCGTCGCCCGCATCCAGAGCAATCTCTTCGCCCACTGGCTGAGCGCCGCCGACTACCATGCGGTCATAATGCGTGTATGTCATGTTGAGCTTGTTCGGCTCGAACAGGCTTTCGATCAGAAACTCCTGGCGCAGTCTCTCCGTATCGTATTGTTTTACATCGGTTGGGTTGGTCGTATGACGAATATCCATGAATGAATAGCCTCCTTAGGATTTTGTCCGGCAGCTTCGCACCATCTGGCGCTAAACATACCGAAAACGTTTGTTTTTGTTCATTTATAATCATATCACACATTTTCGAACTTAAATAGACCCCATTTTTTAAACTCTTTTTGTAAAAAGGAAATTCCCTGCCAAAAATAAATGGAAGCGGAATGGCCTTCGAAGAGGCCTATCCCGCTTCCATCGCTATCTTGATAAAGACTGATGATCAGGCTTGAGCTGCAAGCTCCTTGATCCATACGGCCATCTCGCCTTTGCCCCTGTTCGCCCAGGCATAATAGGGGATAAACGTGACGGAAGCCGGCACCGTCGTCCTTGCCTCGTCCGCTCTGTACAACGCCGAACCCCTGCCCTGTTGCCCGCTGTCGTCATCGGCCAGTCGGCATGCAGCTCCTTGCACCGTCATGATGCCGCCTAGCAGATCAGCACGCCACTGGGCTTCTAGAGCAGTACCGGCTGCCAACATGATGCCGCCAAGCTGAGAGCCGTTGTCCGCCTCCTCCAGACAATAGACGAACGGGCCGCGCTGCAGCGCAATTTTGCCGACATTGTAACGCACAAGCGGGTGACTTCTAACGCGCTGTACCGGCATCACGAAGACGATATCCAATACATCGCCGTCCTGCCAGTGCCGGCGAAGCCGGATAAAGCCGTTCTCGACCGGCAGTCCCGATAACGTCTCGCCGTTAAGCCTCACGGATATAGACGGACTCCAACCTGGCATGCGTATTGCCAGCTCGAATTCAAGCGATCCGTCCAGCTTGATCTCATAGCCGGTCTCGCCGCTCCAGGGCAAACTCGAACGCTGCTTGAGACCAAGCGAGCCGCCGCTCAGATCAAAGGCAGCTTCCCCGCCGATAAACAGATTGGAATAGATGACATCGCCATGAACGGTATAGACATAATCGCCAAGCGATGCCAACAGCCGCGCAATATTCGGCGGGCAGCATGCACAGCCGAACCATTCTTGACGTACCGGTTTCACATGGTTGAATCCAGGATTCCCTCCTTCACACACATGAGGGGCTGCCTCCAACGGATTGACGTAGAAGAAGCTGCGCCCATCCTGCGCCCGCAAGCACCGTGTTGTAGAGCGCGCGCTCCATAACGTCGGCGAACTCCCCCTTAGGATTCAGCTCCATCATTCGTTTGGCGAAAAAAATCAAGCCAATCGATGCGCATGTCTCCGCATAGGCTGTATCGTTAGGCAAGTCGTAGTCTACTGTAAACGCCTCCCCAGCAGCCGTCGCGCCGATGCCGCCAGTTACGTACATCTGGCGTTCCGTGATGTTGCGCCACAGCCTCTCGCACGCTTCCGCGAGCGCAACATCCCCCGTCGCCTTCGCCACGTCCGCCATCCCGGCGCACATATAGACGACGCGCACCGCGTGGCCGACGGCGACCGACTGCTCCCGGACGGGAAGATGCGCCTGAAAGTACGCATGTTTGGTCTTGCCGATCTCGCCTTTATGCCAATGCGGCGTCCGGCCGCGGCGATCCGCTTCCGCTTCGAAGAAACTCGGCGAATTGCCCCGCTCGTCGATGAAATACCGCGCAAGCGCCATATAGCCGTCGTTGCCGGTCGCGCGGGCCAGCTTTGCCAGAGCCAGCTCGACCTCCTGATGGCCGTCGTAGCCCGGTATTTGGCCCGGACCGTTCCCGAACGTCTCGCCGATCAGGTCGGCGAATCGGCAGGCGATGTCCAGCAGCGCGGTCTTGCCCGTAGCCTCGTAATAAGACACCGACGCTTCCATCAGATGGCCCGCGCAATACAGCTTGTGGCATTCCGTCAAATTCGTAAATCGTTTGCCCGGCTCCTTCAACGCGTAGAACGTGTTCAGATAACCGTCCGCTTCCTGCGCCCTCTCTATTGTGGCGATCAGCTCGTCCGCAACGGCCTCAAGCTCCGGCTCCCGTCTCTCCCGCAGCAAGTATCCGACCGCCTCCAGCCACTTGTACAAATCGCTATCCTGGAACACAAACCCGCCGAATTCCGCTTCCAGTTCCCCTGCCGCAGCCTTCATATTTCGTACAGCGCGGCTTGGCTCGGCTCCTTCCACCCTGTCGTTCAGCGCTTCCCATTGATACGGAACGACCACGTTGCGTACAAGATCGCGATATCCGTTCCAGAAAACATCGTCCACCTTCACTCTGTGAAAGGCGCAAAAGAGCGGACCGTGTTCTATTGGGTTCATTTCCACGTGCCGGCTTCCTGGTGCGTATCGGAGGATGCGCAGCCCCCCATGCCAAGTCACGATCTGCACAAGCAACAATATTTGACGGCGCCGTATTTTCTACAAATCCGTCAAAGCTGGACGCTACCTTATCCAGAACAGGCATATCGGCTATTGTCCAAGCTGAACGAGGCAGCGGCGGAGAAGCAGTCCCGTTCCTTCTGGACTCGCCAGCAGACGTTCGAGGAGCTGCTGCGCCTGCTGGATTTGCGGCAGCACGAAGGTTACGCGAGCCCTGCCGTCATGGTCGCCGAGAACGCGGAAGCCTACCTGAAAGCCCGCTACCGTTCTCCCGTAACGGGGAGATGCTTTCCGTCGCGCTCAACTTTCATCAAAATCGCCCAGGATAATCCCGACTTCTATAAGCGGGGTAGGAATGGGCGTCAGGCGTTAGCCTGAAAGATATTTCGTATGTTCTTGTTCTCCCTGCTATGCTAAAATAAGGATAGAAAGGAGGCGAACGTATGATCGCGACTGTGACTGCTAAACTCAAAATAAAACCGTCAGAAAGTCAAATGAGGGCACTGCAACAAACGATGATCGCTTATCGGCAGGGATGCGATTTTGTCTCTGCTCTTGTGTTCGAGAAGAGAGAGCTTGGGCAGCCTGCCTTGCACCGAATGACGTATCAGCCCCTTCGCAGCACGCTGGGCCTGCGCTCTCAAATGGCTCAGTCGGTAATGAAAACCGTGATTGCCAAATACAAAGCCCTTCGGAGTAACGGCCATGTCTGGACGCTTGTACGCTTTAAGAAGCCGGAATATGATCTTGTCTGGAACCGGGATTATTCGCTGAACCTGGGCGCTGGGCTGTTCTCCGTCAATACGCTGCAGGGCCGTATCAAGGTTCCTTTCGAAGCGAAAGGAATGGAAGCTTATTTCGACGGTTCGTGGACTTTCGGTACGGCCAAGCTGGTGTATAAAAAGCGGAAGTGGTTTTTGCATATTCCGGTATCGAAAGAAATAGCCGTTCCTGAGCCGGCAGAAATCGCACACGTCGTTGGCGTTGATCTGGGCGTCAACTTTGTAGCCACGGCGTATGACACCGATGGCAAAACCGTATTCTTTCGAGGAAGAGAGCACAAACAAAAACGAGCGAACTACAAGAGATTGCGTTCGGAGCTGCAGCGCAAACAAACGCCTTCGTCCCGTCGCAGGCTGAAGCAAATCGGAGAACGAGAAAACCGCTGGATGACCGATGTTAATCATCAAGTCAGCAGGGCACTCGTGACCCGGTATGGGGCGAATACGCTGTTTGTACTGGAAGATTTGACAGGGATTCGGGGAGCAACGGAAAAGGTCAGGCGTAAACATCGCTATGTGACGGTGTCGTGGGCGTTCCGCCAGCTTCGCGAGATGGTCACGTACAAGTCGCAGCTTGCGAAAGCGATGACCATTGCCGTAGATCCAAAACACACCTCGCAAGCCTGTCCGATATGCAGTCACACGGCAAAAGAGAACCGAGATAAACGGAGGCATCGATTCCATTGCCTGGCCTGTGGCTATGCAAGTAATGATGACCGGATCGGTGCGATGAATCTCTGTCTGAAGGGAAAAGAGTACCTTCTACAAGGTGCAGGTCTAGCATGACTAGGCTTGCAGGGTAGCTGTCAGTCTGCCCATCGGTAAGCGAAGGCTTATCCGAGGATGTAACACCACGTTCTCTTCTGAACGCAAAAGATCGGAGTCTTAAAGACGTTTGTACGATCGGGTCGTTACAAGCTCCCACTTCAAACGATAGTTAAGTGGAGGTCATTGACTACAATTACATCACGCGCTGCATGAAAAGCGTATTCGGCCAGACGCCCATGGAATATCTAATGGAACTCCGGCTGGAGCAAGCCAGACTCTTGCTGCTAAAGACGGACTGGCCCGTCTCCGAGATCTCCGCCAGCGTCGGCTTCGAGCATGTCCCTTATTTCACGACCCGCTTTACGAGGGCCCACGGCCTTGCTCCCACCAGATTCCGCGACAGGTACCGCACGCACTTCTAGCCCTTCGTTGCAGCCCCTCTTTCTACCATGTTGCATCGATCGTGCTTCTATGCGACAATGGCGAACAACAGAAACCGCGGGACTTGCACGTTTTGCAAGCACGCTCCGCGCAGGAGGTTTCCGCCAGCCATGTCCATCCGATTCCGATTGCTGCTATCTTTCTCGTCCGTCGTCCTCTTGTCCGTCGTTTTGTTCGTCGCGGCCGCCTACCTGCTCTCGGTAGCCGTCACGGGCGACTTCCGAAGCATCGGCAGCTTCTACCGCATCCATTATTCGCTTCACCCGCTGTCCGGCGAAGAAGAGAACATCTTCCTGGAGCTCAAATATTTGGCCAAACACGACCCCGGACAATTGCGCGACCCGGAGCTTCTCGAGAGCTACGACATGACGCTCAAAATGGTGCAAGCCAGCCTGGTCGTCCGGGAAAACGAACGGATCGTCTACGTGACGCCGACGTTAAATCAAAAAAATCTCCCAAAGCTGCTTCCTCCCTACGAGTTGGGCAACTTCGGCATACGCGGCACGATGAATCTGGAGAACCGTTTTTTCTCCTACTCCAAATTCGACTTCGCGTTCGCCGACTCTCCTAACGACCTTGGAAGCATCTACGTGCTGCGGGAGCGCAGTCCGTTCGCCGAGCTGGTACGCACGCTGCTGCCCATACTCATCGCCGTCTTCGTCGCGGTGCTGCTTCTGACCGGCTTGCTGCTCTACAGATACGTCACGCGTAAAATCGTCAAGCCGCTCGACGAGCTGAGGAAATCCGCCGAATTTATCAAGGAAGGCAACTTGTCCTACCAACTGAACCCGCAATCCGGCGACGAGGTCGGGCAACTTGTCATGAGCTTCGAGGAAATGAGGTTGAAGCTGGACGAATCCATTAGGCTGCAGCTCCGTTACGAGGAGAACCGGAAGGGACTCCTCTCCAACATCTCTCACGATCTCCGAACGCCCATCACGACGATTAAAGGGTATGCGGAAGGCATTCGCGACGGCGTGACGGATACGGAGGAGAAGCTTCGGCGTTACGTAAACGCCATCCATACGAGAGCCACGGACATGGAACTGCTCGTGGACGAGCTGCTATATTTCTCCAAGCTGGACATGAACAAGGAGCCCTATTCGTTCGAGAAGCTGGATCTCCGCGCCTTCCTTCACGCGACATTGGACGAAATGGGGATCGAGCTGGAGCAGCAAGGCGTTGAGCTCGTATGGGATCACGGCGACGGCAAGCCGCTAACGGTTCTGGCCGATCGAGAGAAGCTCCGGCGGGTCGTCGTCAACCTGACGGACAACGGCATGAAGTTCATGAAGGAAGAGCCGAAGATTCTGACCATCGGCATGTTGAAACGAGACGAGCTCGCTATCGTCACGATTAAGGACAACGGCATTGGCATCGATGCTTCGACGCTCCCCCATATTTTCGAGAGATTCTATCGGGGAGAAGCTTCCCGGAGCCCCAATACGCCGGGAAGCGGACTCGGCTTGGCCATTGCGAAGGGTATTATGGAAGGACACGGAGGCTTAATCCGGGCGGAGTCCAGCCCTGGACGAGGAACCGTGGTCGTGCTGGAATTCCCGCTTATTCTAGAAGACGAAGCAAGGAGTACGGAGCCATGAGACGAATACTGATCATCGAAGACGACAACTATATCGCGGAGCTGCAGCGGGATTACTTCCAGCTTCACGACTTCTCTGTAACGATATGCGGGGACGGCAAGCAAGGTCTGGAGGAGGCGCTTCGTGGCGATTTCGTTCTTGTCATTGTCGATCTGCAACTGCCTGGCGTGGACGGATTCGAAATTTGCAGACAAATTCGGGAGAAGCGGGATATGCCGATCCTGATCGTCTCCGCCAAAAAAGAAGAGATCGACAAAATCAGAGGTTTCGGTCTCGGCGCCGACGATTTCGTTACGAAACCCTTTAGTCCGAACGAGCTTGTCGCCAGGGCGAAGGCGCATCTGGCAAGGTACGAGCGATACAACGGCGGCCGCGATAACGGCACTGCCGACGTCATCGCCATTCGCGAGCTGTCCTTGCATAAGACCTCGCGGCGAGTCTACGTCCGGGATCGCGAGATCGCGCTGACGGCGCGGGAATATGACGTGCTGTTGTTCCTCGCGTCCCACCCAAACCGCGTATTTAGCAAGGACGAACTGTTCGAGCGGATCTGGGGCTTCGATTCCAACGGCGACATCGCCACCGTCACCGTTCATATTTCGCGCATTCGGGAGAAGATCGAAGGAGATCCCTCCAATCCGCAGTTCATCGAGACCGTGTGGGGCGCCGGTTACCGGTTCAACGTCTAGCCGCATCGCTGCCCGGCGGCCGCCTTTTCCGATTGTTAACGCTCCGTTTATAAAATGTTTATATTTTATTATCCTCCCGTTTAGAGTCGGCGTTTATGCTATTGCTATAGCCACTCACCACATTCTCGGGAGGAATCCAATATGAAAAACGCTACGAATCAAAAAGCAATCGCAATCGCGCTTATATCCGCTTTGCTGGGAGGCGGAAGCCTGCTGCCCGTCCAAGCAAGCGCCAATTCAGCGGCGCCGGCGCCCCTCGTACAGAACTTGAACAACGTTAAGCTCGACGCAGCTTACAGCGATGCCATAGAACGACTAATCGAGAAAGGCGTCCTGCAAGGATACGGCAATGGCGATATTCGCCCCAACAACAACGTATCGAACGCGGAGCTCATCAAAATGGTGCTTCTGGCTCTCGAGGTGGAGGCAGAACCCGCTTCGCAAGGATCGGGCGCACGTTGGTATGACGCTTATATCGCATCGGCTGTCGAGCATGGCCTTCTGGCCGGCGCGGACGAACTGGTGCCGAACGATTCTGCTACGACATCTTCGCTGACCGGCCTGATTGCCAAGGCGTTGCAACGCGATGCCAAATCCGTCGCCTACTGGATGGAGCAGCTGTCGATCAACAGCGCGGACGGGCTGACGCGGGGCGAGACGGCTGCGCTTTTAGTATCTGCAGAGCAAGGAATTCGGTCGGCAGACGCCGAGATCGTATCCGTCAAGGCGCTTAACCGGATAACGCTGGAAGTCACGTTCGACGCCCCTCTTGCGCTGGAGGACGAGACGACGGCCGCGGCTTCGGAAAACTTCAAGTTCGACGGCGACTTGGGACTCGTTAACCAGCCTCGCCTTAAGACCGGCTCCTTCGCCACATACATCGTTCCGGTCAAAACGATGACGGAGGATTCGTATTCCCTGAGCTACAAGGGCAAACAATCTTTCGAGATCGACTCCAATCACGACCTGCTCGTCCTGAACAATGTTCGCCAGGTAACGGCCGATACGATCGAGGCGGTATCCTCCCGCGAGGACGGCATCATCGACTACGGCTACATGATTTCGGCTTATGCGGGAGGCAGAGGGGCCAATGCAGTGATACTGGATGAGGAAAACCGGCTAAACGGCAAACCGATGTCCATCATCTCCTCGCTGGCGACGCGGAAAGCTACTCTCACGCCGGAAGCCGGCGAGCCGATCGAAGTGAGCTATGTAGGTTTCACGCAATCGACGGATGGCAAGCAGGAGCCTAAATTCCGACTGCCGCAAGGCCAAACGCTGAAATCCGGTGTCCGGTACACGTTGACGTCCGACTGGTTCGAGCTAAAGGAAAACGAGTTCGTAGCCTCCGAATTCCAGCCGTTGACGATCGCATCCGCAGAAGCGCAGGACGAGAAGACGCTCCTCGTTACCTTGTCGGAGGATCCGGGCGATGAACTGTTCGCTTACCGCTCCGTCCAATTAAAAGGTGCCGACGGCTCCGTTTTATCCGCGCAGTACAAAGTTCAGACGCGCAAGGGCGCCACAGGCACGTTCGAGATCCAGAATGATGGCAAACTTACGGCTGGCGTAGCGTATGAGGTGGTGCCGGTCGGGAGCTGGTCCGTCTCCGAGCAAGTTACCGTGACGCTCGACAACTAATCCTTTCCTTTTTCAATCTACAAAGCCGATTCGCGCCCTTGGAGGGCCGGATCGGCTTTATTCTCGTTTAGAAATATGCACACTTTAAAATAAGGTTGAATATTTATTTATACTAATGTATATTTATACAGTATTAATGAATAAACGGAGGGATCGGCAATGGAACAAGTATTATCAGGGCAACCCTCGACGGCCGCAAGCACGACCGCCGAACTGCTTCAGACAGCCCGCAAGCATCTATTATTTACCGCCAATCGGCCCGAAATCGTCATGGCTTCCGGTCAAGGCATGTATATACAAGATACGGAAGGACGATCCTATATAGACTTTGTCGGCGGTTGGGCAGTCAACGCGCTGGGCCATTCCCCGGCTGTAC
>NZ_BDQX01000054.1:145478-195395 GCF_003112455.1 Paenibacillus agaridevorans | reverse complement strand
CTGGCGGATCAGGCTTCCCGGCTCGTGCTGGCCAGTCCCGCCTATTTCAACGAGCCGATGATTCGGTTCGCGGAGCTGCTGACGGACATCAGCGGCATGGACAAAGCATTCTTCGGCAGCACCGGAGCGGAAGCAAACGAATGCGCCGTGAAGCTTGCCCGTAAGCATGGCGCTCTCCATCTGGACGGCGCGTACGAGATTATCACGATGCGGAACAGCTTCCATGGCCGGACGCTTGCCATGATGTCCGCAACCGGCAAGCAGCAGTGGGAAAGCCTGTTCGAGCCGAAGGTTCCCGGGTTTATCCATGTGCCTATGGGAGACCTCGACGCCTGCTTCTCCGCCGTCTCCAACCGGACGTGCGCCATCATGCTGGAGCTCGTGCAAGGCGAAGGCGGCGTGCATGCCGTCGACGAAGCGTACTTGTTCGGACTTCGCAAAATATGCGACATGTACGGCATCGCGCTGATCTTCGACGAGGTGCAGACGGGACTCGGCCGGACGGGCAAGCTGTTCGCCTGGGAGCATTACGGCATCAAACCTGACATCATGACGCTGGGCAAAGGAATCGGCGGCGGCTACCCCCTGTCGGCAACGCTCGCCGTCGACAAGTTCAATCTCTTCGAGCCGGGCGACCAAGGCGGCACGTATATCGGCCAGCCGCTTGGCATGGCTGTGGGCTATGCCGTCGTACGCGAGCTGCTGGATCGCCGTCTGACGGAGAACGCGCAGCGGCAAGGCGGCTACCTGCTCGGGAAGCTCCGCCTGCTGGAGTCGCATAATCTCGTCCGGAATCCGAGAGGGCTTGGGCTGCTGGCCGCCTTCGACATGCCGAACGGACTGGCGGCTAAGCTGGCCACGCGCTGCATGGAGCTGGGACTGCTCGTTAACGTGACGGGCGAATCGACGATTCGGCTCATGCCGCCTCTGATCGCGGAGCAGAGGCATATCGACGAGATGGCGGATATTCTAACCGCCGCCCTGCTTGATATTTCTTAGCATTTTGGAAAAGCCCCTTCGCATACCTTAGTTACGGTTATTTCGAGAAGGCGAAGGGGCGAATGACGGATGATTGGACGAATACCGTCGGCGAAAAACAAGCGTTATGTCATTGTGGTGGTGCAAGCATGGCAATGGAAGGAATTTTTTGCGTTCGAGCTTTTAGGGGGGCTTGCCTTTTATCTTGCGGGCAAAGTTATGTCTCAAGCCGAATGGTTCTGCATTGCCGCCAATGTAGCAGGACCTCAGATGCTAAAATACACAAACAGCGTCTTTCGCGGACCGTCCTGATGGGCGTTCCTGAAAGACGCTGTTTCGTATCTATTTAAGAGGTTGTTCAAAAAGTCCGCTTCCCATTACGAAGTAATCCTAGTAGCCTACTCGACGTCGAATATCGAATTCAGCCGAATCTTCCGGTGCTCACGTAGCTTACACTACGCTCCGCTCCTCAGGTTCTAGCTTCATTCAATCTTCTCGGTACTGATAACCGAACTTTTTGAACTTGCACTTTATGATTGCCGTTTTAGTCGAAGAGCTTAGGCCTTGACCGCTTGTCGATCTAGAAGCCGAAATACGCTTTCGCGTTGCGGTAAGAGACGTTTTCCGCGATGGATCCCAAAAGCTCGGGATCGTTCGGCGCTTCTCCGTTCTCTACCCATTCGCCGAGCAGATTGCAGAGCAGACGACGGAAATATTCGTGCCGCGTATAGGAGAGGAAGCTGCGGGAATCCGTCAGCATGCCGACGAACCGGCTCAGCAAACCAAAGTTCGCGAGCGAATTCATCTGATCCAGCATGCCGTTTTTCGTATCGTTGAACCACCAGGCCGAACCCAGCTGAATCTTGCCCGGCACGCCTCCGCCCTGGAAGCTGCCCATCAGCGCCGCAAGCACTTCGTTGTCCCGCGCGTTCAAGGAATACAGAATCGTTTTCGGCAGCGCGTCGTCTCCGTCAAGCTCGTCCAGGAGTCGCGTCAGCGGCCCTGCGACCGGGGCATCTCCGATGGAGTCGAAGCCCGTATCCGGCCCCAGCTTGCCGAACATCCGGCGATTGTTGTTACGCGAAGCATTGATATGAAGCTGCATCGCCCAGCCCAGCTCCGCGTACAAGCGGCCCATGAACAGGAACGTGAACGTTTTGTATTGCTTCTCTTCTTCGAGAGTAACGACTTCGCCGTTCAGCGCTTTCGCAAAGATCGCTGCGGCCGCTTCGGCCGTCGTCTCCGCGTAAGGCACGTAATCGAAAGCGTGATCCGACACGCGGCAGCCGACTTCGTGGAAGAAGCGGATTCGGGACTCCAGCGCCGCCAGAAGTTCGGAATAATCCTTGATCGTAACCCCCGCGGCTTCTCCGAGCTGCCCGATCCAGCCGAGGAACGTCGGCCGGTTGATCTCCAGCGCCTTGTCGGGTCGGAACGATGGCAGGACAAGCGTATCGAAGCCGTCGAGCTCCTTGATCAACTTATGATATTCCAGCGAATCGACTGGATCGTCGGTCGTACAGATGACCTCGACGCCGGACTTCCTGATCAGATCGCGGGCTTTAAATTCTCCCGTCGCCAGCTGCGCGTTCACTTTCTCCCAGATGACGGGAGCGTTTTCTTCGTTAAGGAGCTCCTCCACGCCAAAGAACCGGCGCAGTTCCAGATGCGACCAATGGTAGAGCGGATTGCCGATCGTCTGCGGCACCGTTTTCGCCCAGGCGAGGAACCGATCGTAATCGGAAGCGCCTTCGCCCCCCGTTACCAGACGCTCCTCCACGCCGTTCGCGCGCATCGCCCGCCACTTGTAATGATCGCCGTAGAGCCAAGCCTCCGTAATGGTGGAGAAGCTTGTGTTCTCGTAGATTTGCTGCGGACTAAGATGGCAATGATAATCGATGATAGGAAGATTCTTTACCCGGTTATGGTACAACTGCACCGCCGTCTCGTTATTTAGCAGAAAGTTATCGTCCAAAAATGGCTTCAAACGTATCCCTCCTCTTATCGGTTCATTAGGACTGGTGGAATTTCACCAAAGTATCAACCTGTACGGCTTGCCCCGTCTGAATGGAACGGTTTGCGGCGATGCCGGTCAGAATCGATCTTGCGCCGTCCACATGGTTCGCCGCGCGGCGGAAGCGATCTTCCTTCGGCACGCCGAACAGATCGTTAAGCAGTACGGGGTCGCCGCCGCCATGGCCGCCCTTGCCTTCTTCGACTTCGACGGTGTAAGGCGTACCGAACATCGGGAATACGTTCAGCGTCTTGCCGATGACCGCCCCTTCAAGCGCCTTGTCGCCACCGGAGTTGACGTAAGACTGTTCAATAATGCTCATCTCGATGCGGCCTTTCGTACCGTTAAACGCGATACGGTAACCTTCCCAAGGCATATAGGCATTTAAAGAATAAGTAAGAATGGCGTTGTTTTTATATTTGACGAGCACGCCCATCGTATCTTCGATGTTGATTCCGTCGCCGAATACGCTCTGATCGCGACGGTAGCCGTCTTCGTGCTCGGCGTCGAGATACATGGCTTTCAGATGGTCGTTGCTGTCCAGATGCAGCGCGAAAGGATCTTCCTTCGCATTGGCGTTGCCCGTGGCGCGCTCGTAGAACTTCGTCTCGCCGCGGCCTTCTGCGTTCTCCCTGCCGTAGAACAACAAGTCGCCGTAGGCGAATACGGATTCAGGCTCCGAACCGATCCAGAAGTTGACGAGATCGAAGTGATGCGTCGACTTGTGGACGAGCAGGCCACCGCTGTTGTTTTTGTTGCGGTGCCATCTGCGGAAGTAGTCCGCGCCGTGCTGCGTGTTGAGCAGCCATTCGAAGTGTACGGAGGTCACTTTGCCGATGACTCCGCTGTCAATAAGCTCGCGCGCTTTTGTATGATGCGGCGCATATCGATAGTTGAACGTCACGCGGACGTTCCGGCCCGTACGCTCTACCGCGTCCAGAATCTCCTGGCATTTTTTCTCGTCCACGGTCATCGGCTTTTCGGTGATGACGTCGCAGCCGAGCTCCAATGCGCGGATGATATACGTATGATGCGTGCGGTCAACGCTTGTCACAATAACGGCGTCCGGCTTCTCGACTTCAATCATCTCATCGAAGCGGTCGGCGGCATACGTGCGCACCGGCTCGTAATCGTATTTGGTCACGAGCATTTTGTTGGCGTATTCCATACGCGTCAAGTTCAGATCACAGAACGCGACAAGCTCAGAAGTTTCCTTAAAGTCCTTGGCAATTGCGCCGTAGAAAAACTCCGCGCGTCCGCCTGTTCCGACCAGTACATATCTTTTTTTCGTCATATGATTATCCTCCTAGTTATCGCATATGCATTCTCATCTTCATCTTACAGCAAGGAAATGCTATAATACTTGTCAATTAATGCTCAAATTGCATCAAACCACGCATATCTTGCGAAAAGAGGAGATCTCATATGGCCGCTCTATCCGATTACGTCAGCTTCGGCGATCCCGCCAAACTTTATATCGAATATATGAAACGAACCGAACCGTACACGATGACAATCGATCACTTCCATCCTTATTACGAGGTGTATTACTTGCTGTCCGGCAGCCGAATCTATTTTATTGAGGACCGCTCCTATTTCGTGGAGCAAGGCGACCTTGTCTTTATCGGCAAAGAGATGCTCCATCGAACGATGCAGACCGGGGACGCCCGTCACGAACGGCTGATTCTTCACTTCTCGGATGAATGGCTGCGCGATCTTGGAGCCGAGCTGTCCGGGATGTTCGGCGCGTTATTCTCCCCGGAGATCCGCGTGCTGAGGCTGCCCCGGCAAGAGAGCCTTGCCGCCGAGGCGTCCGTCCGGGCCATGCGTCTCGAGGCAGACGTTCGCGAGACGGGCTACCACCTGGCGATCCGCAATGCCGCGGCAAGTCTGCTGCTTCTGTGCGGACGCTACTCGGCAAGCCATCAGCCGGAGCCGTTCCAGCACGTCTCCCCTCTCCATGCCAAAATATCGGAGATCGTCCGTTACATTAACGGACATTACGACGAGTCGCTGCGGCTTGCAGATCTGTCCGAGCGTTTCTTCATCAGCCCGCATTATCTTAGCCGCATGTTCAAGGAAGTGACGGGTTTCGCGTTTACGGATTACGTTGTGCTGACGCGGGTAAAGGAGGCTCAGCGCCTGCTCCGCGAGTCGGAGCTTACCGTCTCCGCGGTGGCGGAGCGTGTCGGCTTCGATAATTTTTCTCACTTTGGCAAGACGTTCAAAAAGATCTCCTCCGTATCGCCAAGAGAATATCGCAAATCGATGTCGCAATTTTAAACTCAAACAGTCGTTTTTTCACACTTATATTGGGATAATAAATATGGTAAATTTGTTTTGTTGTCATAAATTTGCATGTATCAGTCTGTGGTCAGGCGACCCAAAGGAGACGATGAAATGTTGAGAATCGGTAAAATTAGCTACTGGCACGTACATGCCTGGGATTATACAAATCAGGCTTTAAAACATCCGGACACGGTCATGGCCGCTGTGTGGGACGAGAACGAGGAGCGCGGTCGTGCCGCTGCCGAGAAGCTTGGCGTACCGTTTTATGCCAATCTGGACGATATGCTGACGAGCGGAGAAATCGACGCCGTCATCGTTGACGCGCCAACGAATCGCCATACGGAGGTTATGCTCGCCGCGGCTGCGGCCGGCAAACATATTTTCACGGAGAAGGTTGTCGCGCCTACGCTTAAAGAAGTAAATCGGATTCTGAAAGCGGTTGACGACAACGGCTTGAAGCTGACCGTATCGCTGCCTCGTCTGAACGATGGTTACACGCTGGCCATTCGCGGGCTTCTGGAGAAGGAAGCCTTGGGGCAAATTACGCAAGTTCGCGTCAGACTATCCCATAACGGCGCGCTTGCTAATTGGCTGCCGGAACACTTCTATAGTCTGGAGCAATGCGCCGGCGGCGCGCTGATCGATCTGGGCTGCCACCCGATGTATCTAACCCGCCTTTTCCTTGGCGAATTGCCATCCGAGGTATCGGCTCAATTCGGGTATGTGACGGGACGCGAAGTAGAGGACAACGCGGTTGCTCTGGTACGGGGAGCAGGCGGCGCGATCGGCATCGTGGAAGCCGGATTCGTCAATCCGCATTCGCCGTTCTCCATCGAAGTGCATGGAACGAAGGGTTCCCTGTTCTACGGCACGCCGGAGAACAAGCTGTTGGTTCGCACAGGCGACGATCAGGCCTGGGAGTCGGTCGAGATTCCTGCCAACCGAGAAAGCGCCTTTGAGCAGTGGGTCGGGCATGTTCAAAACGGCACGACGGCGGACGAAAACATCGCCTACGCACGCGAGCTGACGATGCTGATGGAAGCGGCGGGACGCTCCAATTCCGAGGGGCGCGCCGTGCGTCTGGACGAGTTGGAAGGGTAACTCCCCGTGGCAACGGTATTCCCCTACTCCGTCATGAGCGAGCGGCCGGATGCGCTGGAACGTCTCGATCTTCGATTTCAGTGGGGACCGTACGATATCCACGTGCTCCGATTTCATTTGACCTATTTTCCTTCCGGACGCGCCGTCGCGTTTCACAAGCATGCGGAATATGAGTTTCATTTTATTCCCAGGGGCAAGGGCAAGGTGATTCTGGTCGATGAAGAGTATTCGCTCAAGCCTGGCCAATTCTACTTGACCGGACCTGGCGTCATGCATTATCAGGAGGCGGGCGAACGCGAGGGAATGGATGAACTGTGTCTTCATATCGATATCGCGGAACGGATTGCGACCGGCGACGAGGCGGATGAGGACTGGGAATGGGCAGAGGCCCGTTCTTGCATCGGCAAGCTGAAGAGTCTCCCTTTGTTCCCGGCGCTTGATACTTATGACGCGATGCGTTGTTTCCTGAATGCGTACGAAGCCTGCAGCGAATATTATGCGGGCAGCTATACGACCATCAAGCAGAATGTCATTCAAATTTTGCTGCGCTCCGTCCGCGCCTATGATACAGTAAATGAGACAAGACTTCTTCCAACGAAGGATATGAAGGCTTACCGGTACCAGCTTGCGGTGGAATTTATGCAAGCCAACTACGGCGGCCCGTTGTCACTCGAGGAAGTTGCGGAGAAGCAACGTCTAAGCGCTCGTCAAATGCAAAGGCTGTTCAAGGAAATGAACCGGGACGGAGAGCATACGTTCAGCCGCGTGCTGGAAGATATAAGGCTCTCGGCCGTCTGCCGGGAATTGTCCGAGGGCATCAAGTCGATTGAGGAGATTGCAACGATGACGGGTTTCTCCACAAGCAATTATTTGCATGCCGTATTCCGCAAGCGGTACGGCATGACTCCATCCGATTATCGGAAACAAACCATTACGGGAGGCTAATTCTTATGTCCAAAACGTACAACATTGCCATTATTGGCTGCGGAGGCATCGCAAACGGCAAGCATATGCCAAGCTTGAAGAGATTAAACAATGTGGCAATGGTCGCATTCTGCGATATCGTGGAGCATCGCGCTATTGAAGCAGCGGCCAAATACGGCGCTGAGGGCGCCAAAGTATACACGGATTACACGGAGCTTCTGAAGGACGAGTCCATCGATATCGTTCATGTCTGCACGCCGAACGATTCCCATGCCGACATCGCGATCGCCGCGCTGGAAGCCGGCAAACATGTCATGAGCGAGAAGCCGATGGCCAAGACGGCTCACGACGCTGGCCGCATGCTGGAAGCTGCCAAACGTACAGGCAAAAAGCTGACGGTAGGTTACAACAACCGCTTCCGTCCCGACAGCCAAATCCTCAAGCAAATCTGCGAAGCAGGCGAGCTCGGCGAAGTGTATTACGCCAAGGCGCACGCGATTCGTCGCCGCGCCGTTCCGACTTGGGGCGTATTCTTGGACGAAGAGAAACAAGGCGGCGGCCCGCTTATCGATATCGGCACGCACGCGCTTGACCTTACGCTGTGGATGATGGACAACTACAAGCCGAAGGTCGTGCTTGGCCAGGCTTACCACAAGCTGTCCGGCCGCGCTAATTCCGCTAATGCCTGGGGTCCATGGGATCCGGCGCTCTTTACGGTAGAAGACTCCGCATTCGGTATGATCGTCATGGAGAACGGCGCTACCATCGTCCTGGAATCCAGCTGGGCGCTGAACACGCTGGAAGTGGACGAAGCGAAATGTACGCTGAGCGGTACCGAAGGCGGAGCCGACATGAAGGGCGGTCTTCGCATCAACGGCGAACAGCACAGCCGCTTGTTTACGAAGGAGATCGACCTGAACGCGGGCGGCGTAGCCTTCTACGAGGGCAAGTCCGAGAAGGATTCCGATCTGGAGATGAGACTGTGGATCAAGGCGATCGACGAAGATACGGAGCCTGTCGTCACGCCGGAGCAAGCTTACGTGGTTTCCCAGATCCTCGAAGCGATCTACGAGTCCTCGAAGACGGGTAAAGCAATCTATTTCTAAGCCGTATATTTTTCGGCTGTCACAAAGAAACGGCAATGCAGCGGGAGACGCGTCTCCCGGTTGCACTGCCGCTTTTTTACGCCAGAATATCCTCAATCCGCGCCAGAACTTCCTCCGGCAGCTTCACGCCGCTCGCCTGCGCGTTCTCGACGATCTGCTCCGGGCGGCTCGCGCCGACGAGAGCGCTGGCTACGCCCGGCAGCCTGAGAATCCATGCGATAGCAAGCTGAGCCATGGAGATGCCTAGCTCGCCCGCTATCCCGGTAAGCTTCTCCACCTTCTCCAGATTTTCGTCGCTTAGAAGACCGCCGATGAACATGTTGGAGCTGCTATCGGTCGCACGGCTGCCTGATGGCGTTCCGTCTTCTCCCCGACGGTATTTACCCGTCAGCACGCCTTGAGCAAGCGGAGAAAATACGACCTGGCTGATGCCGTTGCTGTCGCTGAGCGGAATGATCTCCTTCTCGATCTGCCGGTTCAGCATATGGTATTGCGGCTGATTGACGACGATCCGGTCGAGCAGATATTTATCCGCCACGCCGAGTCCCTCCTGGATTTGGGCCGCCGTCCACTCGCTCACGCCCACGTACAGCACCTTGCCGGACCGCACAAGATCCTCGATCGTGCGCAGCGTCTCGTCCAGCGGCGTCTCCTTGTCATAGCGATGGCAGTAATAGATGTCGACGTAATCCAGTCCCAGACGTTTCAAGCTGGCATTCGCCTGCTCCAGCACGTGCTTGCGGGACAAGCCGCGGTCGTTTACTCCGTCACCCATCGGCCAAAATACCTTGGTCGCGAGCACGTAAGATTCGCGAGGATAGGCTCTGAGAGCCTTGCCGACGACCTCCTCGGCCGCGCCGCGCATGTATACGTTGGCCGTATCGAAAAAATTGATGCCGAGCTCATACGCTTGTTCGATCGTACGGGCCGCGGTGCCGTCATCTACCGAGTTGCCGTAGGTCAACCAGCTCCCTAAGCTGATCTCGCTTACCTTGAGACCCGTTCTTCCTAATCTGCGATATTCCATTTGTTTGTTCCTCCTCTATTTTCGCTATATTGCCGAATCCGTTATTCGTAAGATTACAACTTCATAGGTTCGCCTCGTTGATTTACGAAGAAGGCGCCTTCCGCATCTCCTTGCTTCCGCTCCGCCAGATCCAAGATGCCGGCAGCTGATTCCCCGGCATTCCCAGGCGCCTTCTCTCCGCCCATATCCGTGCGGATCCAACCGGGATGCACCGCGTATACCGCATATCCAAGCGGTGAGAATTGTTTGCGCAGCTGCGCGGTAAACATATTCAGCGCGCTTTTGGACAACGCATAACCGTAATCGCCGCCGTAAGCCCCGGCCATGCTGCCCGCTTCCGAACTCACATTGATGATGGCCTGGTCCGACCCTTTTTTCAGCAGCGGGAGCGCATGCTTCATGACCAACATGGGACCGTACAAGTTCGTCTGGAAGGATTGCTCGACCAATTCCATCTCAAGCCCTTCAAGCTTCTGGTCCCGCCCAAGCAGGATCGCCGCGCTGTTGATGACGATATCCAGCGAGTCGATGCGGGCGGCGAGCTCTTGGAATGCGTATCGAACCGACGCTTCATCCGTAACGTCGAGCGGCAGAACATGTACTTGCTCCGGATATTGTTCCGCCAGCGCAAGCAGCTTCTCGGCCGAGGAGCCCGGTCCCCGCACGCCAGCCCATACTTGATAACCTCTCGCCGCCGCTTCGGCGGCTAATTCGTATCCAAGACCGCGATTCGCTCCTGTAATGACGATATTTTTCATGATGACACTCCTTATTTACCGTTCTCCAGCAACTCCAGCATCTTGACTGCTCGCAAAGCCCATCTTCTCGTTGAGCCTCGTTCCCATCAAGAATCAACGGATAACTTTATGCACGCGCGTACACACAACGACAGACCCAACCTCTCGGCAGGCACAGCAACGCATTTTCCCTGTTGGGGGATCAATTGTCCGCCACTTCATCATAATGCCAATTGCAATCGCTTGCAACCATATACATCCAAAGGATGCCTCATCCCGCCAGACCTCCTCTAAAGATGCAAAAACGCGCTGCACCTCCAATGGGACGGCGACAACGCGTTCTTTGGTCATTTAAGCGGAACTCTGTTTACTGCGGGAAGCGGTCTGATAACTCCGACCAATCCAGTGTCATCTCCGAATCGGTCAGCAGGCATTGATCCAGCGATGCGGTCAAAGGCTCCCGATCCAACGATACGCCAATCATCACCATCTTCGTAGCGCGATCCCCATAAACGGGATCCCAACTCTCTTGGAGTCCTTCTTCCTCGCGAAGCAACGTCTCGAGCTCCGCCTGAGGAAGCGATGCCGCCCAGAGGCCGGCTGGACCGAATTGGATGGACGGTCCAGCTTGGCTCAGACTTTGCGCCATACGATCGCGGGTAGCCAGCCATACGAACCCTTTGGCGCGAACGACTTCTTCGGGCCAACGCTCCATCCAGGCCATCAGACGCTCCGGATGGAACGGTTTCCTTCGTTCGTAGACGAAGGAACTGATTCCGTATTCCTCCGTCTCCGGCGTATGGTGCGGCGACTCCAGCTCCTTGATCCAGCCCGCCGAACGGCTTGCCGCCTCGAAATCGAACAGTCCCGTATGAAGGATTTCCTTGGGATTTACAACGCCTTGTACCGCCCGAATAAACTTCGCTCGCGGCTGCAGCGTCCGAAGCACGATCTCCAGCTCCCCGAGCTTATCTGCCTCAACCATGTCGCATTTGTTAAGAATCAGCACATCGCAAAATTCGATCTGATCGATAAGCAGATCCACCACCTCGCGAGTGTCGGCTTCGCCGACGGCCTGACTCCGATCCAGCAGCGACTCGCCCGACGAGTAATCATGCCAGAATCGGTAGGCGTCGACGACCGTAACCATGCAATCCAGCTTGCAGATTCGGGACAGGTCGATGCCAAGCTCTTCGTCGATGTAAGTAAACGTCTGCGCGACCGGCACGGGCTCCCCGATTCCCGTCGACTCTATCAAGATGTAATCGAAGCGGCCGTCCTCTGCCAATCGTTCCACTTCCCGAAGCAGATCCTCTCTCAAAGTGCAGCAGATGCAGCCGTTCGACAGCTCCACCAGCTTCTCTTCCGTACGCGACAGCCCTCCGCCGTTCTGAATTAATCCCGCATCGATATTCACCTCGCCAAGATCGTTGACGATAACCGCGACCTTCAGACCTTCCTTATTGTTTAATACATGATTGAGAATCGTCGTTTTACCGGCTCCCAGATAGCCGCTTAATACCGTCACTGGAATTTTGGATTGTGGCATCGTTGGTTCCCTCCTAATTATTCGTAACAATTACGATAACAACCCGAAAAAAGATACTTCCCCGTATAGCCAATAGGATGTATGTATGGGAAGTATGTATGTTCGTTATGTGATTATTCGTAATTATTACTATTTAAATTATCACAACCTCTTCTGCCTGTCAACGGAACGAAAAAAAGCCGAGCGTTATTTACGCCCGGCTCCCTCATCATTAACCTTCCACTCTAACCGCATCCCGTTGCGCAATCAGTGACAGTTCCGCCGCCTTGAACGCGTGTTCTTGCGACATCGCGTTTTCCGTGCCGTTAAGAATATCGAGAATAAGCTCGCCAAAGTACGGGAATCCAACCTTGCTGCGGAGGCGCATATGCTGCTCGCCTTCGCCGTTTACCAGATACAATTGGTCGCCTTCCGCTTCTCTGCCCACGTCGATGTACTTGCGGAGCTCGATGTATCCTTCCGTGCCGAGAATAAGCGTTCTGCCGTCGCCCCATGTGCCTAGTCCGTTCGGCGTCAGCCAGTCCACGCGGAAGTAACCCGTTGCGCCATTTTCGCCTACAAGCGTCATATCGCCGAAATCTTCCAGCTCGGGATAGTCCTTGGCCGCGTAATTCGCGACCTTGCTGTTTACGACTTTGGCCTCCGTGTTCCCCGTAAAATACAGGAACTGCTCGATCTGATGGGAGCCAATGTCGCACAGGATGCCGCCATACTGCTCTTTCTTAAAGAACCAGTCGGGACGCGACGGCGCATTTAGTCGGTGCGGTCCAAGACCCATGACTTGTACGACTCGGCCGATCGCCCCTTGGCGGATGAGCTCCCCTGCATGAATAGCGCTTTCTACATGCAGCCGCTCGCTATAGTAGACGGCATATTTTTTGCCGGTCTCGTTTGCGGCAACTCGAGCTTCTTCCAACTGCTCCAGCGTTGTAAACGGCGCCTTGTCCGTGAAATAATGTTTGCCGCTGCGCATGACGCGCACGCCGAGCGGGCCGCGTAGCGACGTGATTGCCGCTGCAGCGACTAGCTGCACCTCGGCATCCTCCAGAATCTGCTCCAGGGAGGAAGCAATCTTGACGCCCGGATATTTCTGCGCGAACGCTTCCGCTCTTGCCGGATCGCCATCGTATACCCATCGAAGCTCGCCCCCTGCCTCAACGAGACCGTTGCACATGCCGTAAATATGGCCGTGATCCAGGTTCGTGGCCGCAAAAATGAATTGGCCTGGCTCCACGACGCGCTTTACGTCGCCCTTGGGCGCATAATTCATACCGTCTTTACTCATGCCTTCACCCCTTTGCGATTGCGCGATTCTTCAATTTTCTTCTGCAAGTAAGAATAATAGAGCTCTTCGTCGATCGGAAGATCAACCCAGTTATCCGTCCAAGTGGAGAGATGCATCGCATTGGAGATCATCAAACCTTTAATGCCTTCTTCTCCCGGAGCAATAAGAGCTTCGTCATGCAGAATGGCATTTACGAAATTTTGCATAATGCCTTTATGGTCGGGATTCGTGCCATGAACGGGAACTTCGCATTTCCAGCATTCCGGAGCGCCGAAGCCGCCTGTAAAAGTTGCATTAAACTCGCGTTCGGAAACACGCAGACGCCAGAACGTCAGCTTATTGTCCTCGATAACGACCTTGCCGCGATCGCCGCTGATTTCCAGGCGGTTCGTTCCCGGCGCCTCGCCCGTTGTCGTTACGAATACGCCTGTCGCGCCATTTTCGTATTCGACGAACGCGGTTACGTCGTCTTCCACCTCGATATTGCGGTGTTTGCCGAAGTAGCAGAACGCGCGAACCCGCTTAGGCATCATGTTGATCGTCCATTGCCACAGGTCGAGCTGATGGGGGTCCTGGTTAATGAGCACGCCGCCGCCTTCGCCTTCCCAAGTCGCCCGCCATGTGCCGGAATCGTAATAGCTCTGGGAACGGTACCAGTTCGTAATAATCCAATTCGTTCTTCTGATCTCGCCAAGCTCGCCGCTGTCGACCAGATCCTTGAGCTTTTGATAGAGCGGATTTGTCCGCTGGTTGTACATCATGCTGAATTTTACATCCGTACGGGCAGCCGCATCGTTCATCTCGCGCACTTGCTTCGTATAGACGCCCGCCGGCTTCTCGCAAAGCACATGCAGGTTCCGCTGGAAAGCTGCGATCGCCAGCTCCGGGTGCGAATAGTGAGGCGTTGCGATTAGAACGGCATCGATAAGACCGGAATCCATCATCACGAACGGATCGGTGAACAGAGTTACATCATCGCCCAGATTTTCTTTGGCCCAGAGCTGTCCTGGCTCCGCGCTATCGCTGACGGCCGTCAGCTTGACGCCCTTTACTTCGCCACGCTGCATATAGCCGATATGTCCTTTGCCCATATTGCCAAGCCCGATTACGCCCAACCGTACAATGCTCATCAATAATACGCTCCTTTAATGGGACCCGATGTAGGTCTCCATAATGACTAGTTCTTGCGCTAATCTTATCATGAGCAACGCTTCCGTTCTTCTTCCGCGTTAACCGTTTTTGTATTTCATTTGACTCTGGTTGGTGTATAATTGGGGTAGTCTCACTAGGGGGGAGAATCGTGATTACCAGACACCGCATCGCCGCTCCGATTACGATCGGAACAACGATCAATTATGACTATATGCATCAATACCATACGCATCCCCATTACGAAGTCTATTATTTTCACGGCGGCAAAGCGAATTACCTCATCAATGACAAAATTTACGTTCTTGAACCAGGAGATATGTTTCTCATGCACGGCATGACCTTGCATAAAGCCCATGTAGACCCGGCCTTCGCCTATCATCGGACGACAATCCATCTCGATCCCGGGTACTTTCAACAGCATATTCAGCCTGGCTTTACGGACGACCTGCTGGCGCCGTTTAGCAAGCTGCAAAATGTTAGGCTGCAGCTCCGCGGCGAAGCCAAGGCGGAAGCCGAGGAGTCGCTCGCCTTTATGAACGAGCTGTACGCCCGCGGAACCCCCCATTCCTATCAACGTTTCCAGGCGCGTTTGCTGGACTTTTTTATCTTTCTCGGCGAACTCTGCGATCAACCGCTCAAGGCGAAAAACAGCTATCCATCCTCGAAGGAGGAGCATGTGCAAGGCATTATTTCGTTTCTGGAGAACCAATATCACGAAGAAATTACATTGGAGGACATCGGTGACAGGCTGCATCTCAGCAAGTTTTATTTGGCCAAGACGTTTAAGCAGGTGACCGGCATGACCATCTTCCAATATTTGATGCACCGCAGGGTGTATCAGGCCAAGCTGCGACTTATCCAAAGTCAAAGCAGCATCACGGAGACCGGCTACGACGTCGGCTTTAAACATCCTTCCCATTTTAGCCGAGTATTTAAAGAGCATACCGGCATGACGCCGGAGCAATATCGCAAGAAGAATCAAATCCTGCAAGCAAAAACTTGAGCTGGAAGTGCAAAAAAACCGATCCCCTCCCTTAGGGAGTAGATCGGTTTTTGGTATATCCTATAACATTTATCCGGCGATTAACCTTGCAGCAGCAATTGCTCCGGATCTTCCAGCATTTCTTTGATGGCTACCAGGAAGCGAACCGCTTCGCTGCCGTCTACGATACGGTGATCGTACGAAAGAGCGAGATACATCATCGGGCGGTTCTCCATACGGGTTTCGTCGATGGCTACCGGGCGAAGCTGGATCTTGTGCATCCCCAGAATACCTACTTGCGGCGCGTTCAAGATCGGCGTGGACAACAAGGAGCCGAATACGCCGCCGTTTGTAATGGTAAAGCTTCCGCCTTGCAGATCGCTGAGCGCTAGTGTGTTCGAGCGTGCTTTCTTCGCCAGTTCGACGATGTTACGCTCAATCTCTGCAAAGCCCAGACGGTCGGCGTCGCGTACGACTGGCACGACCAAACCTTCTTTTGCCGCTACCGCGATACCGATATCGAAATATTTCTTCATGATAATGTCTTCGCCGTCGATCTCCGCGTTCAGCAGCGGGAACTGCTTAAGCGCTCCGACAACCGCCTTCGTGAAGAAGGACATGAAGCCGAGGTTCACTTCGTTCTTATCGAAGAACGATTGCTTGCGGCGCTTGCGCAGGTCGAGGATCGCCGTCATGTCGACTTCGTTAAACGTCGTCAGCATAGCTGCCGTGCGTTGAGCCTCTACCAGTCGGTTAGCGATTGTGGCGCGGCGGCGCGACATGCGCTTGCGCTCAACCGGCTTGCCGCCTTGCGTCGCTGCCGAAGCTGCCGGAGCAGGCGCTGCAGCGGGTGCCTTTGGAGCCGCCTGTGCAGGAGCCGATGCCTGTACCCCATGCGCACGAACATCGTCCGGGAAAATACGGCCGATGCCGTCTTTGCCTTGTACTTGCGTCAGGTCGATGCCTTGCTCGCGGGCAAGCTTGCGGGCTGCCGGCGACGCGTTAACCGATGCCGCCGAAGACGACAATACCGGAGCTGCAGCCGGAGTTGCAGGTGCAGCTACTGCCGGAGCTGGTGCGGGAGCCGACGGCTCCGCTGCCGGTGCAGGCGCGGATGGAGCAGCGCCTGTAGAATTGCCGATAGCTCCAATCGCTTCGCCTACTTGAACGACTTCGCCGTCCGCCTTCGCGATGCTCGATACGACGCCGTTGCTGTCTGCGCTAATCTCAATGTTAACTTTATCCGTCTCAAGCTCGAGGAGGACGTCGCCTTGGTTGACGGAGTCCCCTTCTTTAACGAACCACTTCGTAATCGTACCTTCTGTGATCGATTCTCCCAATTCTGGAACGATAATTTCTGCCATGTTTATGTTACCCCCTTACCAGACTCGATTGAAATGGCTGCCCATTCAATGCGGATGAAATGATCGATTGCTGCTCGGCCGCGTGAATTTCCTGATGTCCGGTTGCCGTGCTGGCACGATCCGGGCGTCCGATGTAACGTACGACCGCCTTGCCAGACGCAAGCTCACGCAGACGCGGTTCCATGTATGACCACGAGCCTTGGTTCTTCGGTTCTTCTTGTACCCAAACGATCTCTTCGAGTTTAGGGAACTGAGCTATGATGCGCTCCAGCTCGGCCTGAGGCAGCGGATACAGCTGCTCCACGCGAGCTACGCGCAGCCATCCGAACTCTCCTTCGTCCTTCGACGAAAGCGCTTCGTCCAGATCGACCATTACTTTGCCTGTTCCCAGCAGGAGGCGTTTAACCTTCTCCTTGGCCGCCTTCGATTCCGTGAAGCTGAATTGCGGCAGCACCGGCTTAAAGGAGCCTTCGCTGAATTCCACACCGTGCGATGCAACGCGCGGGTTACGGAGCAAGCTCTTCGGCGCCATCAGGATGAGCGGACGGACGCTGTCGCTTCCCAGCATAGCCGCTTGCTTGCGCAGCAAGTGGAAGTATTGCGCCGACGTCGTCAGATTCGCCACCGTCCAGTTGTTATCGGCGGACAGCTGCAGGAATCTCTCCAGACGCGCGCTGGAATGCTCCGGTCCCTGACCTTCGTAGCCATGCGGCAGAAGGACGGCAACGCCGGATTTCTGCGACCACTTCGCCCGGCCAGCTGACATAAATTGGTCGAAAATAACTTGAGCTACGTTCGCAAAGTCGCCGAACTGGGCTTCCCAGATGACAAACGATTCCGGCGCGAATACGTTGTAGCCGTATTCGAAGGCCAGTACCGCCGTCTCGGACAACGGGCTGTTATGCACGGCGAACGATGCCTTCGCCTGAGGGAACATATGCAGCGGCGTAAACTTCTCGGCCGTTGCGTTATCGTTAAGCATAATATGGCGATGCGCGAATGTGCCTCGTTCGGAATCTTGACCGCTCAGACGAATCGGCGTTCCATCCGCCAAAATCGTCGCGAAGGCCAGCGTCTCGGCATGCGCCCAGTCGAGCTTCTCGCCGTCGTTAAGGCTTGTCGCGCGGCGCTGCAGAATACGCTGAAGCTTGGAGTACTCCGTAAAGCCTTCCGGACGGTTGAGCAATTCCAGATTGATTTCCTTCAGCGTCTCCATCGGCACTGCTGTCGGAACATCTTCCGGCACGATGACGCCGGACTCTTGCGTAACTTGTACATGCGCCTTGCCTTCGTTCGCCTTCATGGCATCATATCCGGCTTGAAGCGCGGCAAGCGTCTTCGCGCGAAGCTGATCCGCTTGCTCGACCGTAATCGTCTTCTCCGACTTAAGCTGCTCGGCATAAATGTTCGCAACTGTAGGATGACTCCGCACTTTGCTGTAGACGAGCGGCTGGGTTGCATCGGGATCGTCCATCTCGTTATGACCGTAACGGCGATAACCGATAAGATCGATAACGAAGCCTTTGTTGTAGATCAGGCGATATTCGCAAGCGAGGCGCACGGCAGCCAGACATGCTTCCGGATCGTCAGCGTTGACGTGGATGATCGGAATGTCGAAGCCCTTGGCCAGATCGCTGGCATAATGAGTGGAACGGGAATCCACGCTATTCGTCGTAAAGCCCAGTCGATTGTTCGCAATAATATGAATCGTGCCGCCGTTGCGGTAACCTTGCAAATTATTGAAATTGAGCGTCTCGGCCACGATGCCTTCGCCGATAAACGCCGCGTCGCCGTGTACGCAAACCGTAACCGCTTTGTGTTGATCCTGTACGGGGAAGCCTGGCTTGCTGCGATCTTCCTGTGCCGCGCGCGTATAACCTTCCACGATTGGATTTACGAACTCCAGATGGCTCGGGTTGTTCGCAAGCGTTACTCTTGCGCGTACCGTCTCGCCTTCCGTAAACGCCCGATCGGCGCCCAAATGGTATTTTACGTCGCCCGACCAGCCGTAGTTGATGCCGATCGACCCTTCCGACGGAACCAATTCCTTGTTCGGAGAGTGATGGAACTCCGAAAAAATCTTTTCATACGGCTTGCCCAGCACATGCGTAAGCACGTTCAAGCGGCCGCGGTGAGCCATACCGATAAGAATATCGTGAGCGCCGTCATGCGCAACCGCGCGTACGATCTCGTCCAGTACCGGAACCAGCATGTCGACGCCTTCGATAGAGAAGCGTTTCTGCCCGACGAACGTCTTGTGGATAAAACTCTCGAACTGCTCCACCTGCAAAAGACGCTCCAGCAGCGTCTCCTTTTCTCGCTTGGAGAGAGGAGCCGGGAAGTCGCCGGATTCCGCTTGCTTGTTCAGCCAGATTCTCTCGTTCTCGTCATGAATATGAGTGAATTCGTATGCAGCCGAGCGGGTGTAGATTTCTCTTAATCTGACAATGGCATCCCAACCGTTCGATACCGATGCCGGCGCGTTATCCCAGATCAGCGATGCAGGGATGGAAGCAAGATCCTGCTGCGTAAGTCCGAAAGTCTCCGGCTCCAGCAGCTTCGTATCCGCTGCCCGGCTGATACCCAGCGGATTGATGTCCGCGCCCAAGTGGCCGTACCTGCGAATGTTCAGCATTAGCTGATGCGCGGCAACGACCTTCTTCAACATATTGCTGTCGACCGGGCCGGGAACAACGGCTGCGGAAGACGTCCGAGCCGACGCGCTTGCCGATGCCTGCGCTGCGACTGTGTCGCTCGGCGGCGCCCCCCAGAGTACGAACTGCTCTCGAACCGACGTCTCTACGGAATTCGGATCCTGAAGAAACTGCTCGTATTGCTCCTGGACATAACCAAGGTTTGGTCCGTAGTAGCTTTTCCAAGGTGATGAATTGTGGTCATCATGGATGCTCATTGCAGAAAATTCCACCCTCTCTAATCATAACCGTCCTATTATTTTCTATGGCGGGCGTTTCAATACGCCATACACCATAAATCAAAAGAAGAAGCCTATCAATCGCACACCAAATGCAATAGCGTAGCTTCTTCATATTTTAGTACATTACGGGCCTGTCATCCATAACCATATTGGCATCGGTTTCATCCATTTCGGGCATGGATAAAGATTCTTGGCATGCCACGCGGGCATGGCGGCGTCTTTTTGTTTATGCAAACAACCATGCTATCAGTCATGTCCATCTAGGCGCCTCATTAAACGCGGCTAAGCTCGCGCCGTCAGCATTTCAACCAGCGTTCGCACCATAACTCCCGTCGCGCCCTTCGGCTCCCAGCCTCGCGCCCGTTCAAGCCATGCCGATCCCCCGATGTCGAGATGCACCCAAGGGAGTCCTTCTGCAAAGTGACCGATAAACAGTCCTCCGGCGCTGGCTGCCCCGTACTTCACCCCGCCGTTCTTTAGATCCGCGGCATCGCTTCTCAGCGCTTGACGGAATTCCGGATAGGCCGGCATCTCCCAGATGCGTTCTCCGGACCGCTTGGAGGCCGCCTTCACTTCATTCATCAGCGATTCATTGTTCGTAACGGCTCCGGTAGCCTCGTAACCGAGCGCCACCATGATGGCCCCCGTCAGCGTTGCAACGTCGATAAGCCTGGTCGCGCCTCGGCGGATCGCCGTCGTCATGCCGTCTGCCAGCACGAGCCGTCCCTCGGCATCCGTATTGACGACTTCCACGGTATAGCCGCTCATCGTACGCAGCACATCACCGGGCTTAAACGCCCGATCGGACGGCATATTCTCCGCTGCCGGGATAACCGCGACTACATTAACTTCCGCCTTTAATTCCGCGATCGCCCGAACGGCGCCAAGCACTGCCGCAGCTCCGCCCATGTCGGATATCATCTCTTCCATGCCCGGAGCCCGTTTGAGGGATATGCCTCCCGTATCGAACGTTACGCCTTTGCCGATCAGCCCCCATATTTCCTTGGAATCCGGCGCCACACTGTAATGAAGCACAATCATGCGCGGTGGATTGACGCTGCCTTGGCCGACGGCCAACAGCGCCCCCATCTCTTGCTCGGCCGCAGACCACTCGTCGATGACCTCGATATCCAGGTCGAAGTCTCCCGCAAGCTCCTCCGCATGGAACGCCAGCCGCTCAGGCGTCAGATCGTTGCCGGGCAGATTCGTCAAATCACGGGCATAGATGACGCCCCCGCCTACAATCCGTCCGTGCATAATGCCTTGCTCCCACTCTTCCTTCGTCCCCAGAGAAGCGGCTTCTTCCGGCACAAAATCGACTTGCGTCAAGCCGAAGCGCTCGCTTCCGTCTCGCTTCAAGGGCTGGCGATCGTGAAGCGCCAGCAGCAATCCCTCCGTTAGAGCCTGTGCCGCGGCGCCAGCACCCCAATCCTCCACATCTTGCGAGAATGCTGCCTCGCCAATAGACAGCTCGACATGCGCCGCACGCGCCGCCTTTGCCGCTTTGGCCGCCGCCGCTGCCGCCAATCGCAGTCCGTCCGTGCCGGAGCCGGGACGATACCCGGCCACGATAACCGTGTCAGCCTCTACGAAACCTAATGCGGCCATAGATTCTACTTGCTCGGGCTTGCCTTGAAACAATCCTTTGGCGTACCTCGCTCTCAGCCGTTCGTCCAGCTTCTCGTGGAGGATCGTCGCCGTTCCTTGCAATTCTTCTTCCGTTACGAAGCGAATCAGCGCATCCGGCGCTGTCCCTTCATTTCTGACACCATATGTAAACGTTGTCGACATTCTAATCTCCTCGCTTTCCTTAAGAACAAAAAAATCGAAACAAGGCTCGTCCGAGCCCCGATCTCGATTTTAATGGTTTATCCAACCAATGGCAAATAAATGATAAATTCCGTTCCGCTGCCCATCTTGCTGTTCACACGGATTGTGCCCCCGTGATTGCGAATTATCCGGTAGCTGACGGACAGTCCAAGCCCCGTCCCTTCTTCCTTAGTTGTGAAGAATGGATCGAACAGCTTGCTCATCGTCAGCTTGTCCATCCCTTTGCCATTGTCCTTGATCATAATCTCTACATATTGTCCATCGCTGTTAAGCACGATGTCGATTCTGCCCCTCCGCTCGCTTTGGGTTTCTTCCACGGCGTCCAGCGAGTTTTTCACGAGATTAAGAATCACCTGCTTTACTTGCTTAATATCGATGGAGACGATAGCATCCTCCAGATGCGATTCGATGCCAATCTCGCAATTTCGCATGAGCGACTCGCTCTCCGTCAGCATGACCACCTCGCGAATAAGATTCTCGATCGACTTGGCTTGCTTTACCGGCGCGGACGGCTTGGACGAATTTAGAAATTCGTAGATAATGTCGTTAGCCCTGTCGATCTCCGTCAGGATAATGCGGGCATACTCCTCTTTGCCAACCTCCAGCAAGTAAGGACGGAGCAATTGTATAAAGCCCCGTATACTCGTTAACGGGTTGCGGATCTCATGGGCAATCGCCGCCGCGATCTTGCCCAGCATGGCAAGCTTGTCGTTCTGCAGGGCGCTCTGTTCAATATGTTTGTACTCCGATACGTCCTTAACGCTGAACAAAAAATCCCCGTCCAGTTGATCCCCGTATGTAACCGTCGCAAGCAGATGTTTGCCGTCTTTCTGCTGAAACTCATAGTACCGGTGGCGCTTGAGTATCATCTCCCGGTACAGGCGTAAAATGGTTCGTTTCGTATGTATGTTCAGCTTGGGATGAAGCAGAATTTCGCGGATATTGCAGCCGACCAGAGTCTTTCGGGGAATGTCGAGCAATTTCGCCATTTGGACATTAACGAACGATAGAATCCCATCCCCGTCGAATAAGGCAATGCCGCTATCCATATGTTGCAGGACGTTTTCGTACTTGTTTTTGACCTTCTCGAATGAACGGTTCGAACTCAGCAATCTTTCGCGCATAGCCACAATCTTTTGCTCGGCCGTCGGCTCCACGATATCGCCCTCCGAATTGATCTCCATTCGGAAGCGGCAGGCAACCATAAGCTCCATCAGGAACAGAAAGGAGCGATGATAGATTTGAACGGCGTCCTTGGAATCCACGTTAGCGGCAAGTGCTTGGATACAATCCTCGTGTACGGCGATAATCTCCTCAGGCTGGAAACCATACAATTGCTGTCCAAGCGCATTCGCGTGCTGCAGCGATGCATCTTTACCACCACGGATATACTCGGCAAGCGCGGGGAAATAACGCTTTCGAATGGCTTGCATCATATCTGCCTCCCCGACAAAGCTATAGACTAAGAAATGATCAAGTTCGATCTCACCTAATCATAGGATTACTTTACAAACGCTGTCAACGGGAAATACTGTCGAATAAACACCTCTACCTAGTCGAAAAGACTCGTTTTGAGGAGTCGGATAATCGTGTATTTTATTAGATTCGTCTAGGTCCTGCGGCTTATCGCCCTTTATTTCCCGTCGCGTTCATTCTTGTCGTCGCCCCGCTTATCACGATCCCTCTCTTCTCTCCGTTCATGTTTTTCGCCCCGTCTATCTTCATCCCGCTTACCGCCCGAACTTCCCGAAAACATCCCGCCTCCTGCTCCATTATTCCAGCTTGCCTGATCCCCGCGCCCCTTCTGCTTCCAGTCATTATCGTCCCGATCATCGTCGTCACGATCATCGTCTTCGTCCCGGTCGTCCTGATTCCATCTATCGTCCTTGCCTGAACCGTTTCCGTTCTTCCTATTACTATCCTTAATAGCCTCAGCCTGCTCCTCCAACCATTTCTCCCACTGATTGCTCCAATCCTTGCCGGATTTCTCCCATTCCTTCGCTGCTTTCTCCCATTCCTTCCGAAGCTTCTCTAGCTGCTCCTTGTCCCAATGGCTGCCCCATTGCTTCTCCCAATCCCCGCGTCCTGGCTTGGCCGTAGCAGTCGGTTTACCCGAAGGTTTGCCTGCAGGTTTGACGGTCGGTTTGGAAGCTGGTTTGGACGTCGGCTTGGAAGCTGGCTTCGTCGCAGGTTGATCAGCCGGCTTCGCGGTCGGTTTAACAGTTGGCTTAGCCGTCGCTGTCGGCGAAGGCTTGGAGGCTGCGTTCGCATTTTCGGCCCGCTCCTGCTGCAGCAGCTTCTCGAGCTGTTCTTTGGATGCAGCTTCTTCCGCCGCTCCCACGATCCCTTCAATACCGCCTATAGATGCGGTGGCATTATCGATGGACTGCTTCTTAAGCGAATCAATCTCGAGCGTGTACCCTTCGTTTTTGGCCATCAGATAAAGCGCCAGCTTGCCCGAAGATATTCCAATGGAATCTGCCTCGCTTCTCAGCTCAGTAGGCAAGAACAACGTCGTAATCGTCACGCTGCCGGCCGGTTTATCATGTTCGGTCAGCCAAGCCCGCAGCTCATTATCCAGACTTTGAGCAAGCAATCGCTCGAATTCCTCGTTCTGCTCCTTGGAGCCGTTCATTAGAATGCTGGCGATCAGGATGTCCTTATGAGGAGCATCCAAATAATGAGCAAGACTGGCCTTCTCGAGAATCAGGGTTGCTACGTTCTCCACCGGCTGCCCTTTATAATCGAGATCTGCAATAAGCCTGCTGCCGGCTTCGTTCATCGCCCTGAGCTCGCGCACCTTCTCCTTGTTGTCGATGCCGATCTCGATGCTCGGATTAATATCCATCGTCACGTAGGCTACTACGGGATTGCTTTCAATAGCTGCATAGAGGAAGCAAACCGTTATTAATAGAAGAAGAGCTGCTGCAGAGCTTGCATAAGTCAGAAACCTTCTCCGTCCCGCGAGCCTTCGTCTTGGCAGGGGAGCCGCTTCTTCCTCAAAGAGGAGCTCTTGACCGATTTGGGGTGAGCCGGCGAGCGGTGCCCTCAGGAATTGGCCATCCTGTGTCATCACGACGGCATGCTGCTCGTGAATGCTCATTACGATTCCACGTTTCATCGGCTCACCTCCTTACTCATCCATTCGTTCGAACTCGGAATACGCATATAATCGTTCATGTACGGGTATCCACCCGATCGGATAATAGCAATTGCAATAATATATTTGCGGTTACGTTCGATGGTCTTGCGCGATACGCGGCAGGCTTCCATCAATTCCTTAATAGGCAGCCGCTGAGTGGCCTTCAGCATTCCCATCCAATCGGCGTTTCCTGCCAGAAGGCATGCAATATCAATCAGCATCGCTCGTGAATCGGAATGCTTTGGAGACTGATCGACAAGCTCCATAAACGTAATGCCGTACGGCTCAAGCTCGCTGCTTAGCTCGAGGATCTCCGCACGACGCTCCAGGTCGGTTCTGCTTGTCTCGTGAGCCTCCAGAGCTTGCTTCGTCTCGAGGACGTTGTAAGGCGATTGATCCTCTCCCTCCGAATCGAACGCACTGTAGGGCACGGATTGAAGATGTCTTTGTTCTTTTCGCGCATAATCAATAAGCCGACGCTGCATGACGGTTTTGGCAAATCCTAGGAACGATCTCCCCGCTTCGCTGTCGAAGCCGTCGATGGCTTCATTAAACGCCAGCAGGGCGATACTGAATTCATCGTCCCGTTCCGGATTAATATACCGCTTGCTGAATCTGCTCGTTACTTTAGCTATGTATGGTGAATACTCGGCGATGAATTGCTCACGCAACTTATCATCGCCTTGTCGAATGTGCAATACATATTGCTCTGGCTCCAGCTTAGGCTGTAATGTCGCAGACGAAGCAAGAGCCGTTTTACGCGTGAATCGCTTAAACAGGATCAGCAACAACCGCTCCACCTCACTACTTATCATTTCGTCTTGGTTTCGACGATTGGGGGGGTACTTATTAAAAAATACTCATTTTTTCTCCATTTCAAACAAAAGACCTCCCAATGGAGGTCTTTAAAACGGGATACGATGGAAACCTTAGACCGATGACTTCCGCTGCAGCAGCTTGTTCCGCCTGCTTCCCAGCACCTGAAGCCGCTTCTTGAGCATGTATTGCCATTCCCTATCTTCCAAATGTTTGGCGAAGCTGAGCAAATCAAGCGCCATGTCAATCTGGCTGCGTACGACGTCCATGGGCTCCTCGTTCTCGTGATTCACGCAATTCTCTAGCAGCGAAGCTTGATCTTGATCGACGTAATCCTCAAAATCCACTTCGGCCGCTCCATCTCCGTACGCGTATTCTGCCAGAATGTCGTATTCGCTTTGCGCCTTGTAATGAACATCGATCCCATGGCAGACTGGGCAAAATGTAATCGGAACGTTGTGAATATGCGTCGTCAAATGTTTTAACGTGCCTTTCGTACCAATCATACTTGCTCCACAGCAGAAACTCATCCGCGGCAGCCTCCTCACGCTTATCAAGGTGATTACTCGTTGCTCGCCAATAATACCTCATACATGATAGCTAATTTTATATTATTCGCCACGTTATCGACAAATTCCTGCCCGTTCCCTCTGTCCTCACATTAGTATTTATTCATTCTTGATAGTGAATTTATCGCCGCATTGCAAAGCAACGACCTTGAACATCCGTTCGAAACACCTGAATATTGCCAATATCGGCTACTGTAACATAACAGTGTTTGCCTTCCGGGCCGCCGAAAGCAAGGTTCGTACAATCCTTTCCTTCGAGCAGAATCTCGGCCAGCACTTCCCCTTCAGGTGAAATCTTCGCCACAACGCCTTTGCCAATACGGGTAACATACAGATTTCCTTCGATATCGCAGCGCATGCCATCCAAAGAGTAGTCCGGAAATTCGATCAGCAGACGTTTGTCGCTTATTTCTTTGTTCTTATTTAAAACGTAAGCCCAAATCCGGCGCTGAACAGATTCATTGACGTACAACACCTTCTCATCCGGGCTCACCTCAATTCCGTTGGTCGTACCCATATCGTCCTCGAGCAAATCCGTAGTTCCGTCAAGGTTCACACGCCATAACTTTCCTCTGTTGTTATCCCAATCAGGATCGCTTGCAAATAGGACATCATCTCTGGTTATACAAATATCATTCGGCTGATGCATCCTCGGTTCATGAGCATGGATTCTGATCTCCCGCGTATTCATGTCAACCTTGATAATATTATGATTTACATAATCGGCAATCAACATCTCGCCAGCCTGGTTGAACCGGATTCCATTCCCTACACTGCCATTCGGAAGCTCAACGAAAATACTCGCTTCCCCTAGCGGTGTCACTTTTCCGATCGTACCCTGTTTCTCATAATTAACTGCATAAATATTGCCCTCGCGGTCACAGGCCGGCCCTTCTATACCATTAGTAAAGGTCTGTGGATTCGTAAATCTTTGCGCAACATAAGGATCCAATCTATCCACCTCTGCTTTCATCTATTAAAGTTCTGGGCGACGATAGCCAGACTCCAATCATCAAAACACTTCCAGTGTACCATAAATATCCCCTTAGGAAACGGCAAAGAAAGCGGATACTTGACGTTTGATAGTAACCACCAAACGGGTGGCTCCCTGGGATATGGTCATATTCGTTACGCCGGCTTGCGGCCGGGTGACATCCACTGGATGCCACCCCCTGCCGGGACGATGTAATGCCAAGCGCGAAAAGGACAGGCCCTTATCCGTTACGGATAAGGGCCTGTCCTTGTCATTGCCATTGCCAAGATTTCAGCGAAAATTACTTCGCTACCAGGTGGCTTTGGCCTGGTTTCCAGTTGATTGGGCAAAGTCCGCCGGATTGCAGAGCTTGCAATACGCGAAGCGTCTCTTCTACGCTGCGGCCAACATTGTTGTGGTTAACCACTTGATATTTGATCTCGCCTTCCGGATCGATGATGAACAGGCCGCGAAGCGCTATGCCTTCTTCTTCGATCAGTACGCCGTAGTCACGAGCAACGCTCTTCGTGATATCAGCCGCGAGTGGGAAGTTCAATTGGCCGAGGCCATTATCGTTAACCGGAGTGTTAATCCAAGCGCGGTGGCTGTGCTTGCTGTCTACGCTGACGCCAAGAATTTCAGTGTCAAGCTTTTTGAACTCTTCGGCTGCCGAGCTAAGCGCGGTAATTTCTGTCGGGCACACGAACGTGAAGTCCAGTGGGTAGAAGAACAGTACCAGCCACTTGCCTTTGTAATCGGCGAGGGAAGCAGTACCGAAATCTTGTCCGTTGCCTGTTGCTGTCTCCATTGCGAAATCCGGTGCCGGGCGTCCTACCAAACGTTCTGCCATGATGAAAACTCCTCCTTGACCTATCCATAATTTATTTAGAGGTATTTCACGCACAATAAGTGCTAGCCTCTTCATTGGTGCGTGTCTCTTCTTTAAAAATAGTATCATCACACAATAATAAAGTCAATATTATAGACAGTACTTCTTTGTAATAATTATAAACTGTGAAGAATTATCAACAATCTCGAACTACTTCATTGCAGCTGCAATCAAATCGCCCATTGCCGTAGTTCCAATCGCCGAGCTCTTATCAACCGCGATGTCTCCTGTGCGGTGACCAGCATCCAGCACGTCCTTAACCGCGTCCTCGATGGACTTCGCCGCATCGTGGTAGCCGAACGTCAGGCGGAACATCAGCGCAACGGAAAGAATGGTCGCGATTGGATTGGAGATGCCTTGGCCCGCGATGTCAGGAGCAGAACCGTGTACCGGCTCGTAGAGGCCGAAGCTTCCTTCTCCCAGCGAAGCGGAGGACAACATGCCGATAGAACCTGTCAACATGGCTGCTTCGTCGCTCAAAATATCGCCGAACATGTTCTCGGTTACGATAACGTCGAAGCTGGAAGGACGGCGAAGCAATTGCATCGCGCAGTTATCGACGAGTACATGCTCCAGTTCAACCTCAGGGTACTCCACGGCTATACGGTTAACGACTTCGCGCCACAAGCGGGAAGTCTCAAGCACGTTCGCTTTGTCGACGGAAGCAAGACGTTTGCTCCGCGTCATCGCGATATCGAACGCCTGACGAACGATACGCTCGATCTCTTGCACATTATATACGCATGTATCAACGGCTTCTTCGCCGTTCGCGCCTTCCCGGCGGAACTTCTCGCCGAAGTAGATGCCGCCTGTCAGCTCGCGCACGACGATAAGGTCTGTGCCTTCCAGCACTTCCGGCTTCAGCGTGGAAGCTTCTTTCAAGCAATCGAATACGTTAGCCGGACGGATGTTCGAGAACAGTCCCAACGCTTTGCGAATACCGAGCAGGCCAGTCTCCGGACGAAGCTCCTTGGAGTTGTTGTCCCATTTGGGCCCGCCAACCGCGCCCAGCAATACAGCGTCAGCGCCCTGGCACAGCTCAAGCGTTTCTTGCGGAAGCGGCGTGCCCTTCTCGTCGATGGCGATACCGCCGAACAAGCCGTGTTCTGTCTCGAATTGATAACCGTACAGTTCTTCGGTTCTTTTGAGTATTTTTAAAGCTTCTCCAACAACCTCGGGGCCGATACCGTCTCCGCCGAGGACGGCGATTTTTTTCACTTCTGACATAATGTAAATACACTCCTCTTTATCATTCTCAATCTATTATCATTTAACCACATTTAGTTCTTCCATTCCAAGATATAAAATCTATGGACTTTATAGGCGAGAACTATAAACCTAGATGTCATACCTATTTCGCCAAAAAAGTAACCCAAAGGATACCCTAATGGATCCACTAGGATAATAGTTGACCGGATGGCATGATGATAATCTTATTCCATAAGCTTAAAAATTCTTTGATAGCAGCACGAGTCACCGGCAATGACTCTGTTCGGAAGGAGCAAGTTCAAGATGTTGGAATGCCAAATCGATAAACTCAAGGAAGGCGATCGGCTCGCCAAAGCGGTAATAGGCAAAAACGGAGTGATTATCCTCTGCGAAGGCACGGAGTTGACCACGTTCTATATCAAGCGTTTGAAGGAGATGGGCGTAAATCGCGTGCTTGTTAAGCACTGTCCGTTCAACGTCCAAACTCAGCCTGCTCCTTCCGTCGTTCTTCCGCCTACTACGGCCAAACAGAGGAATGACCTGTACGGAGAACTCGTGAATAGGCTGAACCGCCATGCCTTCTGCCCGGAACACGGAGATTCCGTCAAGGACAGAAGATTCAAGCGCAGATATAGAAGAGCTCTTGCGGACGCGCTTGCCCATCCCTCCGTCGCGGATTGGATGAACAAGCTGGAGCAGTTCGACGAGTTGATCTTCGGACATGCTGTCAACGTTTCCATCTTGTCTATGATGATCGGAGACGAATACGGATATACGGAAGCCCAGTTGTTGGAGCTGTTGCTGGGTTCGCTGTTGTTCGACGTCGGCATGACGATTATGCCCCGGGAACTCGTAACGGGTCATGGCACGTTGTCCGACTCCGACCGGCACCTGCTGAATCAGCATGCCGAGCTCGGTTATCGGCTGCTTGCGGACATCAAAGGGATGCCTTGGCAGTCCGCGGTTGTCTCTCTGGCGCATCATGAAAGATTCGACGGTTCCGGTTATCCCTTCGGGACCAAAGGCAACGACATCCCGGAATACGCGCGCATCGTCGCGCTGGCCGACAGTTACGATGCGCTGACATCGCCGCGCAGATACCGCAGCTCCTACCGGGCCGACGACGTCGTTGAGTTTTTGTACGGGGCGGGCAATTATTATTTTGACGCCAGCCTCGTCAAACTTTTCCTTCAGCGGCTAAAGGCCTTCCCCCTATCCAGCGTATTGACGCTGAGCAGCGGTCAGACCGGCATCGTCACTTCCTATCGCTCGTCCATCGCGCACCGTCCCGTCGTGCGGATTATTACGGAGGCCAGCGGTCAGTCGGTCGGGACGCCCTATGAGCTCGATCTATCCCGCAGCAGTACGATTACAGTGCTTCATGCCGCGTCACAGGCTTAATTGTGATAGTCGCTTAATTTCAGGAGGAATCAAGATGTATAAGTTATCGGCTGACGCAAGCATGAAGCAATTGAAACGGAAGAGCCCTTCTTCTTACCGGCATTGTCTGCGCGTGTCCGTGATCGCGCAGCAATTTGCCAACGTATTGGGAATCGGCGGAGCGGAGAAGGAATTTCTCGTGAGCGGCTGTTATCTGCATGACCTCGGCAAGCTGTTTATCCCGAACAACATCCTCAATCGGAAAGGAAAGCTGTCTGACCGGGAGTGGAGGATCATGAGGCAACATCCCTCCTGTGGCGGCTCTGCCGCCGAGCTGTATCCCGGCATATCTTCCCGAATCGTCGAAATTGTAAGATATCATCACGAGCGCTGGGATGGCGGCGGCTATCCGGAAGGCCGTTCCCGCCATGACATTCCTTACTTGGCAAGAATATGCGCCATCATCGATACCTTCGACAGCATGATGTCCAATCGCTGTTACCGCAGCAGATTATCTTTGGAGGATTCCGTGAACGAGCTTCGCAGAGGCAGCGGAACGCAATTCGATCCATCGCTCGTCGAGCCTTTCATCGCTTTCATCAAGACCTCCCAATTGGATGAAACGATGTATGGGCATCCTGCAGCCGTATAATACGTCTAAGATTCCGCTCCTCATGTTTTGCATCCTCTCCTTAACGACAAAAAACGCGTAACGGATGATCGTATCCGTTACGCGCTTTGTCGTGGTCAATCGCTATTAGATCAAGCTCATCTTGTCGCGACGACCCGGCGACTTGCGTTTCTCGATCAGGCGATTAACCGCATCGATATACGCCCGTGCGCTCGCTTCGAGAATATCCGTACTAAGGCCTCGGCCTTGAGCCGAAACATCCTCTTGCTTAAGCACAACGTGCACCTCGCCAAGCGCGTCCTTCCCTTGCGAGACAGACTTGATGGAATAATCCTCAAGCTCGACAACTTCGGCTGTCGCTTTGTCGATTGCGTTGTAGATGGCATCGACGGAGCCATTGCCCTCCGCTGTCTCTACCCGCGTCTCGCCTTCGGCCAGCTTTACCTTCACCGTCGCGTTAGGCGTCGACTCGTTGCCATAGCTCACCTGGATCGTCTCCAGCGTAAACACTTCCGGCGTATCGGTCAGCTTCTCCTCCAGCATGGCGCGGATGTCTTCGTCCATGACATTCTTTTTCTTATCGGCAAGATCCTTGAACTTCGCAAACGCCGCGTTAACCGCATCGTCGTCCAGCTCATAACCGAGATCGATCAGCTTCTCGCGGAACGCGTGACGTCCGGAATGTTTGCCGAGAACCAGCTTGGATTCACGCAGACCGATCGTGTCAGGCGAGATAATTTCGTAAGTCGTCTTTTCCTTCAGCATGCCGTCCTGGTGAATGCCGGACTCGTGCGCGAAGGCGTTGGCGCCTACGATAGCTTTGTTGCCAGGAACGACCATGCCCGTCAGCTTGCTGACCAGGCGGCTCGTCTTGGCGATTTCCTTCAGGTTCAGCGTCGTCTGTGCGCCGAAGAAGTCCGGACGCGTGGCAAGCGCCATGGCAACCTCTTCGATTGCCGTATTGCCGGCGCGTTCGCCAATGCCGTTAATCGTGCCTTCCACTTGGTCGGCGCCGTTAAGGATGGCTGCCAGCGCATTTGCCGTCGCCATGCCGAGATCGTCGTGACAGTGGGCGCTGAGTTGAATGGTTTCGATATTCGGGACATTCTCCTTAAGCGTCTTGAAGATGTTGCCGAATTCCTGAGGATTCATGTAGCCGACCGTATCCGGAATGTTAACCACGGTCGCTCCCGCTTTGATCGCCATGTCCGTAACCTGGCAGAGAAAGTCCAGCTCCGTGCGGCCCGCATCCTCCGGCGAGAACTCGATTTTGTCAAAATATTGTTTGGCGTAGCGGATCGCACGTTCGGCAGCCTCCAGAACCTGTTCCTTCTCCATCCGAAGCTTGTGCTTGCGGTGGATCGGACTCGTTGCCAGGAATAGGTGAATGCAAGGATCCTGCGCGCCCTTCAACGCTTCGCGGACCGCATCGATGTCCTGCTCACGGGAACGTGACAGTCCAATGATCGTCGCGTTCTTGACCGCGCGAGCGACGGCATTGACCGCCGCCAGGTCGCCTGGGGACGCCGCAGGGAAACCGGCTTCGATCCGGTCCACGCCCAGCTTCTCCAGTTGCAGCGCGATCTCGACCTTCTCCTTCGTATTCAGGTTTACGCCTGGAGATTGCTCGCCGTCACGAAGCGTTGTATCGAAAATATAAATTTTCCGCATATCTGCACTTGCACCTCCGTGAACAGAATGATCCCGATCGCACGCGGCCGCATTTCCGGTCGACGAGCATGTGCACGTCGACCGGATCGCCGGTGAACCGGGACTAAAAAGTCTTAATGTAGATTAAAAACCAACTTACTTCTTGATCCAATGCATCAGTTCGCGAAGCTGTGCGCCTGTTTGCTCGATCGGATGAGCGGCTTCGTTGCGGCGAGTAGCCGTCAGCATAGCGCGTCCGGATTGGTTCTCAAGAATGAAGTCGCGCGCGAAACGTCCGGATTGGATATCTTCCAGTACGCGCTTCATTTCCTTCTTAGTCTCTTCTGTTACGATACGAGGACCCGTAACGTAGTCGCCGTATTCCGCTGTGTTGGAGATGGAGTCGCGCATTGTCGCGAGGCCGCCTTCATACATCAGGTCAACGATCAGCTTCAGCTCGTGCAAGCACTCGAAGTAAGCCATCTCGGGAGCGTAGCCGGCTTCAACCAGCGTCTCGAAACCTGCTTTAACCAGAGCGGAAGCGCCGCCGCAAAGTACCGCTTGCTCGCCGAACAGATCCGTTTCCGTCTCTTCCTTAAAGGAAGTTTCGATTACGCCGGCACGCGTACAACCAATGCCCTTGGCATAAGCAAGACCGATGTTCTTAGCGTTGCCAGAAGCGTCTTGATGGATTGCGATCAGACCAGGAACGCCGAAGCCTTCTTGGTAAGTACGGCGAACCATGTGGCCCGGAGACTTGGGAGCGACCAGGAATACGTCCTTGTCTGCGCTTGGCACGATTTGGCCGTAGTGAATATTGAAGCCGTGGGAGAACATCAGAGCCGCGCCCTGCTTCAGGTTCGGTTCGATTTCTTCTTGGTAGACGCGAGCTTGCGTTTCGTCCGGCAGAAGGATTTGAACAACGTCGGCTATTTTAGTAGCTTCTGCTACTGTAAGTACTTCGAAGCCGTCTTTTTTGGCAACGTCTGCGGATTTGCCTGGGCGAAGACCGATAACAACCTTCAAGCCGCTGTCGCGAAGATTTTGCGCTTGCGCGTGGCCTTGGCTTCCGTAACCGATAACTGCGATTGTTTTGCCTTGCAGAACGCCTTGATCGGCGTCTTTCTCATAATACAATGTAACTGCCATGTTAATAATTGCCTCCTTTAATTTAACCCTTTTGAGCGGGTGTTTAAGCGAAGAAACACGGTCTTCCCTCAGGCCGGTTCCTCTCTTAAACTCCCGCTCAAAGCGGGATCTGAATCATATTTTGTATAAGTTGATAGAAAGGGTTCTTATTGCTTTACGTTACCGCGGTTAAGCGCAGTGACACCAGTGCGTGAAAGTTCACGGATGCCATAAGGCTTCATAAGCTCGATCATAGCGTCGATCTTTTCGGTGTCGCCCACAACTTGAACCATCAATGAGTGCGTGCCAATATCAACGACCGCTGCCCGGAACGTCTCGACGACGCCCATGATTTCCGGTCTGCTGGCCGGCTCCGCATGAACCTTGATCAAGGCCAGCTCGCGTCCGACCATCGCGTTGGCGCTGAGATCAATGACTTTGATAACATCGATCAGCTTATACAATTGTTTCGTGATCTGCTCCAGCGTGTGGTCATCGCCTGTCGTGACGATGACCATGCGGGACAAACCGACTTCTTCGCTGGTGCCTACTGTAATGCTCTCGATATTGAAGCCGCGGCGTCCGAACAAGCCGGATACGCGCTGCAGAACGCCGGGCTGGTCATTCACGATAACTGCGATGGTATGTTTCTTCATTCCGCATCCCCCATGATCATTTGGTCAATGGTACTGCCTTGCGCAACCATCGGATAGACGTTCTCGTCTCTGCGGACGACGAACTCCACGACAGCCGGGCCAGGATGGCGGAGCGCTTCTTCCCAAGCGGCGCGGGCTTCCTCTTTGTTAGAGGCGCGCAGTCCCTTTACGCCGTAAGCTTCGGCCAGCTTGACGAAGTCGGGGCTGCCGGCCAGATCGATATGGCTAAAGCGGTTCTCGTGGATGAGCTCTTGCCATTGGCGTACCATGCCAAGCACTTGGTTATTCAGAATAACGACTTTGACCGGAATATTGTTGATAGCGCAAATCGCAAGCTCCTGCGCGCACATCTGCATGCCGCCGTCGCCATTGATGGATACGACAACACGATCCGGACTTGCCATCTGGGCGCCGATCGCCGAAGGGAAGCCGAAGCCCATCGTACCGAGACCGCCGGACGTTACCCAGGAACGCGGTTTGTTGAAATTGTAATATTGCGCCGCCCACATCTGGTGCTGGCCAACGTCAGTAGTTACGATCGCATCGCCGTTTGTCGTCTGATGGATCATTTCAACGACCCATTGCGGCTTGAGCTCCGTATCCGAATCCTTGTAGCTGAACGGATATTGTTTTTTGGACGCCTGGATTTGGGCTCTCCACGCATCCGCCTTCTCGGCGCGTACCGCCGTCCGGTTCGCCACGGTCAGTACCGTCTTGACGTCCCCTACGATCGGAATGTCCGTAGGCACGTTTTTGCCAATTTCCGCCGGATCGATATCGATATGGACGATCTTCGCTTTCGGCGCAAAGCCGGACAGCTTGCCGGTTACCCGATCGTCAAAGCGGGCTCCGATATTAATGAGCAGATCCGCGCTCTGGATGGACGTATTTGCCGTATAGGTGCCATGCATACCCGGCATCCCCATCCACAGCTCGTTCCCGCTAGGGAAGCCGCCAAGTCCGAGCAGAGTTGTCGTGATCGGAATTCCGGTCTTCGTCACGAATTCCAGCAACTCCTCATGCGCTCCGGAGTAGACAACCCCGCCGCCTGCCAAAATAACCGGACGCTCCGCTTCCTGAATCGCCTTGATCATTTTGTCCACTTGCAGCTTGTTCGGATTAACGGTCGGGTTATACCCGCGAACGTTGATCTCCGTTACCGGCTTAAACAGCGTCTTCGCCGCGGAAACGTCCTTCGGAATATCGATCAGCACCGGGCCTTTGCGCCCCGTGTTCGCGATGTGGAACGCCTCGTGAATGACTCTCGGCAGATCCTCAACCTCGCGTACCAGATAGCTGTGCTTCGTAATTGGCATTGTAATGCCCGTAATGTCCGCTTCCTGGAAAGCATCGGAGCCGATCAGCGACGAAATGACGTTGCCCGTAATAACGACGAGCGGCACGGAGTCCATATAAGCCGTCGCGATGCCTGTCACCAGATTCGTAGCGCCTGGACCTGAAGTGGCGATACATACGCCGACTTTGCCGCTTGCCCGGGCATAGCCGTCCGCTGCATGAATCGCACCTTGCTCGTGACGGGTCAGGACGTGGTTAAAGTCCGGGTTGCCATGCATCGCGTCATAGATGTACAAGACGGCGCCGCCTGGATAACCGAATACACAATCCACGCCCTCAAGCAGCAGACTGCGAAGCAATATTTCCGATCCCGAGATCACCTCGGGCTTAGAGAATTTCTCCATCAATTCTTCCTTCGACTTCAGCGTTGCGCTTGGCGTTGCCATCAGTCATTCTCCTCCTCTCGAAAAACCAAAAAAACCTCTCGTCCTCCAGCATACTTATGCTGAAAGGGACGAAAGGTTTAGCTTCCGTGGTACCACCCAAATTCGTTATGTTTCTCTCGAAACATAACCTTCATTGGTTAGAACGCTGTGCACATTTCGACGTTCTACCATGGCACTGTAACGCTTGCCCTGCGATGCTCCCTAATACGCTTGACGCTTTTCAGGAGAATAGCTCCGAGGTGAGCTCGTAGAAAAGGGATTTTGGCGTCGGTTGCAGCTGATCCGCACGCTCTCTGAACAAAAGGGCCCTTATCACTTCGTCCTCATCATTGCCGATTGATATGACTTTTCACTATTATATGCCTCTTGGACCAGTACGTCAAGAACCGTTCCTGCAGAAGCTCAAAAAGTTTGTTCCGGTCATCGGCTTCGCAACGTCCATTCGCCAATATTGGGCGCTCCACATATAGTATTGTAACCAGTGTTTTACAATTCCATGCGGCCGGCGATTACAATCGCAAAACACCATTGTCCTCAAGCTCCGGCCTTTAACCGAAGGAGGTTATCTGTCCATGATAAGAGCTCGCAAGCCGCAGGACGATTCCGAGCTCGTCCGTCTCATCCGCTCGGAGCTGATTCCCTTATCCGCGACCGCAAGACCGCTTGACGCCCGCATGATCCGCGAGCTGCCCCACCGTTTCCGCTGGGGCACAACTTATGTAGCCACAAGAACGAAACAAGGCCCGCCCGTTGCTTTCGTCCACTTTCTCGCTGCCGGGGACGAACTGCTTGTCGACATGCTGGCCACCCATTCCGGGCATCGCGGCCTAGGATTAGGCACCTTGCTTATGGCATATGCGGAGGCGTACGGTTCCTCGAACGGCTGCCGTGTCAGCCGGCTGTACGTCGACGCGAGCAACGGTGGTGCTCAGCGCTTCTACGGCAAGCTTGGCTACGGATGCATCCGGTACATCCCGGACTGGCATGTCTACGAGCTGGCTAAGCCGCTTCAGCCATTACCGCAATCGGCGCCCATATCCGGCGCTCGGCAGGAGCAGGAGATGTTCCCTGCCGAACGTTAATGGCTGCCCAAAGTGAACAATGGGCAGATCCCACCGTCCGGCCTAGACAGCCTATGCGAGGCGAGGCGACGCGCCGCCTAATCTCCAAACACTCTAGCTGATCAACCTCTCCTGCGCTTTTTCTAATGGGCCAGGCAGCTGCACTTCGTCTAGCGCGGGAATCGAAATGCGGCTGATTTGGTTGGTTGCTTTCTTGAAATTGTGCAATTTTACTCAAATTCATATGCTCCATATGCCTCGGAGCAGCGAATTGTGCAAAAATACACAAATCTCCGCCTTGCAAACCAGCTTTCGACCTTTTCGCAACAAAATTTATGTATATATGCACAAATTGGCCCTTATCCAGCATGGATGTTCTATTATTTGTGTATATATGCACAATCATCACTTAGACATAGGTATCCGAAAAGGCTCCTCCCAATCCCTGTCCTTTCCACCTAAACGAATAATCAAGGCGAAACGGCCGCCCAATAAGACTTTGTTTTTCGGCAAGCTTAGAACTTATCATTTCTTAAGCGGCCAAAAAAAAGGCCCGCGCCAGTGAATACCGGAGCAAGCCTCTTTTGTCAGCTTAAGTGATCTTAAGCGTTAATTTTTTGTTTGGCGACGCCAGCAAGGGAGTTGAACGACGCGATGTCGTTAACCGCCAGGTCAGCCAGGATTTTGCGGTTAACTTCAACGCCCGCAAGTTTCAGGCCGTGCATGAACTTGCTGTAGGACAGGCCGTTGATGCGGGCTGCCGCGTTGATACGAACGATCCACAGTCTGCGGATGTCGCGTTTTTTGTTGCGACGGTCGCGGTAAGCGTACGTCAGGGACTTGCTTACTTGCTCCTTCGCTGTTTTAAACAGACGGTGTTTGGAACCGAAGTAGCCTTTAGCCAGTTTCAGAATTTTTTTACGACGACGAGTGCGGACGAAGCCGCCTTTAACTCTTGCCATGAGTGGAAACCTCCTGTAAGTTGATTTGCGCTTGGTTTATTTCGAATGAAGCGCGCCGAGCCGCCAAGGACGGCGACAGCCGCTTCGCTTTAAGGACTACTATTTCAGTTGGGAAAGACCTTGTTGAAGACGACGAACGTCGCCTGCAGCCATAAGCGGCTGGCCGGCAAGAACGCGCTTCTGACGTCCCGATTTGTGCGAAAGCAGGTGGTTTCTGTAAGCTTTGTAACGTTTCACTTTACCAGTACCGGTAATTTTGAAGCGGTCCTTCAGACTGCTGTGCGTTTTCATCTTTGGCATGACAGTTATTCCTCCTTAATGATGTTCCAGCTGCTAGCTGTTTGTTTTTGGTGCCAAAATCATAATCATGCTCCGGCCTTCCAGCTTGGGAGCGCGCTCGACATTGCATATTTCGGCAACCTCTTTGGACAGACGTTCCAGAATCTTCTGGCCGATCGAAGCGTGCGTGATCTCGCGGCCGCGGAAACGGACGGATGCCTTCACCTTGTCGCCTTCGTTCAGGAATTTCACCACGTTGCGGAACTTGACCTGGTAGTCATGCTCCTCGATGTTGGCACGGAACCATACTTCCTTGAGATCAACGATCTTTTGGTTCTTGCGCGCTTCCTTCTCCTTCTTCTGCTGCTCGTAGCGGAACTTGCCGTAATCCATGATGCGGCATACCGGCGGTTTGGCCGTCGGCGCAACGTTCACCAGATCCAGATTTGCTTCCGTAGCAAGCTGCAATGCATCGCGAATCGACTTGATGCCGATCTGTTCTCCGTCCGCGCCTACCAAACGTACTTCCCTGGCCCGGATCTCATCGTTGATTTGATGTTCTCTGCTAATAACGTGCCACCTCCAAAATGGTATACTGCTTTTTAAAAAAATAAAAATGCAGGTTCATAAGAACCCGCATCTCATAAATGTCCGTGGAAATTGCCGAGACCATTCTATATGTAGAATGAATGGCAGCTTGCCCATTGGGATCATCGCGAACCTGTCAGCCAATGCCGGAAGGTGAGAAGCGGGTGCTTCTTCTTGTGCGTATCAGTGTGAAACACAATACTGAATTACTATATCACAGGCAAATGCCCCCGTCAACCCGTAAGCGGAAGATGGATGAGCCTGACCGCCCGATTCGAGCCTGCAAAGCCCTCCGCGTCAAAGCGGCTCCAACTGGAACAACCAGACGCGGCGACGTAATGCAAGCAAATCCTTGGTCTACTTTCCTTGCACCTCTTCGATCCGTACCACGCGCGTATGTTGCGTGTGGCTCCACGTTTTGTTATTTTGCGTAAAGAAGGCATAGAACGTAATGGGCAACCAAGTGATCAGGAAGAACGGCAGCGTCAGCAGATGAGCGTACATTTTCCAGCTTCGCACCTTCTCCATCATCATAGCCGCAGGGAACTGCAGAACGGTAGCCGCAATGACAATAGTTATCAGCCACCAAGGAAAGTAGCTGTACATCGAGTGGATCACGTCGTTTGCCGGGATGACCATGTCAATCCACAGGATGACGGTCAGCAGCAAGCCCAGCAGCGTGTTGTAGACCGAGAAAGAGTAGATCGCCGCATCGAATTTCACGAGACTTCTCTCCTTGATGCTCGCCCAGAGCAGCGGGAAGAAGTAGTTGCGCGCCACGTTGAAGTGGCCCTGCATCCAGCGCAAACGCTGACGGGCGGATGCCCGGAACGTTACCGGCTTCTCGTCGTACACCTTAGCGTCATAGTTCAGTACGGGATAGATGCCGCGCTTTACGCAGCGCATGGAGAACTCCAAATCCTCAACAAGACTCGTCGCGCCCCATCCCATATCCTTCAGCAGCTTCGATTCGAAGCACATGCCCGTGCCTCCGAGGAAATTGCTCATCTTGAGATTGGTTCTGGACAGCTGCCATAAACGGTTGCAATACCAGTACGTAATGGCATAGGCTGCCGTGACCCACGAATCCGCCGGATTCTTCGTATCCAGGTATCCCTGGATGACTTGATGACCTTCGCATAGATCGTCATTCATTAGCTGCAGGAAGTCCGGGTTTACGAGATTGTCGGCGTCAAACATGACGACCGCGTCATACTGGCGCGGCATTGCCCACAGTTCCTTCAGCATCCATTCTATGGCATAACCCTTGCCGCGAAGATGCGTATTCGTGCGAACACAAGCATGAACGCCCATCTCTCTGGCGATATCGGCCGTATTGTCGGAGCAGTTGTCGCAGATGACGAAGATGTCGTAAAGCTCCTTGGGATAATCCAGCTTCTTGAGATTGTCGATAAGTGCGCCGACGACTTGCTCCTCGTTATGCGCGGCCACCAGGACGGCGAACGACTTCCGAGGCGCATGGCGCTTGCGGCTTTTGTTCTTAAGGAAGCCGAACAGCGACAGCGAGAACTGATAAACCGCGATCGTAGCCAAAATAACCTGTAAACCAATAAACACGGTACTAAAGAACATGACGTGAGGCCCCCTTGACCCTTTAATAGTGCCGTTCATGCAAGTCCGCCAGAACTTCATGAACATACACTTTCTTTACGGCTTGCTTTTCTTCGTCCTCCTGGAGGAGGCAAGCTCTCTCTTCTAACATTTGGATGTCCTATTTGATTTACTGATTTTCCACTGAAACCCCTTCTTTGTCAAAATGGGAATTTGCCTTAATTGCGTTTAATTCAGTCAGAAAAACGCTTGCATGAGCACTCGGCGATCCATTCCCCTCCATTTCCTGCTCCGCAGTCTTATTCTCAACCATTTCCTGCGTTTTTAGCACAAATGTCCCCGTTATCGGTGCGGTTATGAGATTTAATTAATCTGTATTCGTCAAGCAGCCTGCCGAATATGCCGTCCCAGGATTGAGTCAAGCTGTACGCGTAAGCATTACGTCCCATCAAGCTTCGAAGTTCCGAGTTTTTTCGCAGGATCGACAACGCTTCCGCGAAGGCCTTCACGTTGCCCGGCTCGCACAGAATTCCCGTCTCTCCCTGACGCACGGTATCCCGAACTCCGCCTGCCTCGGCGCCAATGACGGCAGTGCCGCAGGCCATCGCCTCCAGCACGACGTTGCCGAACGTTTCCGTCGGCGACGGAAACAGCAGCACGTCGGCAGCCGCATACCATTGCTGCAGCACGGGCAGATCCGCGAATCCGACAAATAACGCCTTTATGCCCCTCTGTCTGCACATCTCCTTCAAGTCCGGAGTGGACGGACCGTCTCCGGCAAGCACGAAACGCGAGGACGGCTCCTGCTGCTGCAAGCGCTCGAAAGCTTCCAAAGCAACCTCGACATCCTTCTCGGGCGCCAATCTTCCGACATAAAGCGCCAGGAATCCGCAATCGGAAAGCCCATGGCGCGCCAGGAACAATTCACGATCTAATTCGGGATGAAAAGCCTCGGGATCAACGCCCCTGCTCCAAAGCTTCAACCGCGAGTCGTCCCAGCCGCGATTCTTCAAAGACGACATCGTTGCGGGAGAAGGAACGAATATGGAGTTGCAGTCCCGGTGGAACCATTCCATGTACCTCCATAACAGCTTTTCCATCCATTGCAAATTGTAAAACGACAAATAATGATCAAAGTTGGTATGGTAGGATGCGACGAGAGGAATGCCGAATTTTCGGGCGTAATGGATGCCGCATAGTCCGAGGTTAAAGGGGGTGGCTACGTGCACGAGGTCCGGCCGGAAGTCGCGAATGGCTTTGCTTACATAAGACAAGCTGGGAAAGGCCAACCTGCATTCGGGATAAAGAAAAAAGGGCAGGCTTGCAAAACGTTCGACGGGGCTGCCGCTTCCAGGGTCGGGGACTGCCGATGCATGTGGCTCGGGAGCGAATATCCGGCATGGAACGCCCTGCCGCTCGAGATACTCCGTCCAGCGGCCCAGCGTACGCGCCACGCCGTTAATTTCGGGAGCATACGTGTCGGTGAAAATCGCTACTTTCATCCATTTATCGCCTCCGTCAATCCGGTAAGCTGCGCATGCCGCATTCCTTGGTTGGCACGGCAGGCCGAATAGGGTTTGGAGGCAATCGTAACAGACGATTGTTTTCCTTGCGTTAACCGCTTGTGTAGCATTCGTTAATAGAGACTTCATGCTCCGTTAACAGAGCGGCAATGAATTCATGGTACAATGGGAGTAATGATGTATGCGGAGAGGATGATAGGGTATGGAGCGGATGATCGACTGGATGAGATCCCACGAACAAAAAATGCTGATCTGGGCGAACCGGAGACGCACGGAGACCAGACTTCATGCCATGATGGATCGTTGGTTCAGTACGGTCACGCACATGGGAGGCGCTACCTTCACGTTGCTGGCATCCTTGCTGTGCGCGCTGCTTGCGCCGCAGCCCTGGGGGACGGCAGGCTGGCAAAGCCTGCTCGCCGTTATCATTAGCCATATCCCCGTGGCTATCGTTAAGCGAAAGTTCAAGCGGCTTCGACCGTACCAAGCCATAGAGGGCGTTTACACGGTGCCCAAACCGCTGCAGGACTCGTCTTTCCCTTCCGGGCATACGACGGCCGTCTTCGCTTGGAGCGTACCCCTGCTGCTGACGGGCACGCCGCTTAGCTACTTATTGCTGCCTGTTATGCTCGTAATCGCCTTTTCCGTCGGCTGGTCAAGGATGCACCTCGGGCTGCACTATCCTTCCGACGTGGCGGCCGGAGCCATTATCGGAACGGCAACCGCGTTCGCCGTCCAATATTTCTGGATCGTCCCTGCGATCAGCTGAATTATAAGCAGCAAGGATTTACTCTTTCTCGGACTCCTCTTGCAAAGCGGCCGACTCAAGCTCAAGCTTGGCCGCTTCCTTTTTTGCCGAGCGATGCTCGCGCAGCGCTTCCTCGCCGATTACGACCTCGACGCGATGAATCGGCTGGCCTTTCTCCATAAACTTCATCTCGTATTCCGTAAACACAAGATCCTCTCTAGGCTCGTCCCGATGCAGATGCAGCGAGATGTTGCGCATCACAAGCTCCATGTTTGCGAAGCTGTTAAGCGAGAATTCGAACAACGTCATGGAATCCGTCTTAAAATGGATCTCGCCCCGCTCGTTCAGAATCTCGATATACTTCTCCACAAACCGTTCGTTGGTCAGCCTGCGGCGGGCATGCTTGCTCTTTGGCCATGGGTCGCTGAAGTTCAAGTAGATGCGCTCCAGCTCGCCCGGAGCAAACATAGACTCGATCCCTTCAATATTCGCTCGCAGCAGCGCCAGGTTCGGCGGTGTCTCTTCGCCCTTCTCCCCCCATGCCGTCCTTGCTTTTTCGCTGGCTCTGCGCAGCAGCTCGTCATACATATCCACGCCGATGTAATTGATATGCGGGTTGCGAACGCTCATTTGGCTAATAAAGCGCCCTTTGCCCATACCGAGCTCCACATGAATAGGATTGTCGTTCCCGAAGAACGCCTTCCAATTGCCGCGATGCGGCGCCGCATCCAGCACGACCAGCTCCGGCTGGCCCTCCAGATTTTCCCGAATGCCTTTTCTGCCTCTCAAACGCATATTGTTCAAATCCCCTCTGCAAATGGTTGTTCAAAAATAGGTTGCAGTTTTATTCAATCTTCTACAGCGTTTTGAAAAACGCAGCATCAAAATAAATAAACAATCCGTCCTTATTGTGCCCAACTGCGCCACGGTTGTAAAGCCCTCTCCCTCCGACTGCGCGAAAAAAGCCGCTGCCTTCCGGCTAGCGGCTTCCAACTTATGTTACGTCGCCGATGTACGGCGTTATCTATTGGCTATCTATTAGCTCAGCAGCTGATACGGGATCGGAGCGTTGTCTCTGGATTCGCGCTCGTACGTGCCTTCGAGGACCATGTTCAGCTTCTTGCGTGCCGAGACTTCAACTTCATGGTTTGCATGGAAGCGAATGCCCGCAAGCGCCTGCAGTTCCTTAATCGTAAGCTCAACCGTTACTTTCTTGTCGCCGTAAGGAATTTTTGCCGTTGTCATCTCACATCACCTCATCGATTTATTTCTCTTCATTATTTCCAATTTATCGACTTATCATGTGTACGGTTACATTTAGGCTATGTCAGATACATTTGTTGATTTGTCGCACTTTTAATATAACACATCATGTCAGGTTACACAAGCCTGTTTTGCTGAATTCCCAGCTGGTTTTCCAGTTACCAAATTCCGAACGTTCCGCTCTCCGATATGGAATAGGCATGGCTTTTCGTTCGTATTTTCGTTAAAATATAGGAGGTACACGAGAAGAAAAGGAGATTTCCATGAATCTGCACGAACCTCCGCCCTCGCAGCTAATCATGTGGGGGGAAAAAAGATTTCATACATGGAATTACGAAATGCGCGAAAGCTTCGGCTGCAAAGTGTTCAAGGTGACTCTTGATGCCGGATTCACATGTCCAAACCGGGACGGCTCCATCGCCAAAGGCGGCTGTACGTTCTGCAGCGCGAGAGGCTCCGGCGACTTCGCCGGCAGCCGGCGCGACGATCTTGTCACGCAATTTGCCACGATACGCGACAGGCAGCACAGGAAGTGGCCGGAGGCGGCTTATATCGGCTACTTCCAGGCTTACACCAATACATACGCGCCCGTCGAAGAGCTCCGCGAATATTATGAGGTCGTGCTGCAGCAGCCCGGCGTCGTCGGCTTGTCCATTGCGACCCGTCCCGACTGTCTGCCTGATGATGTCGTCGATTACCTTGCCGAACTGAACGAGCGAACTTATCTGTGGGTGGAGATGGGGCTGCAGACGGTACATGAATCTACGTCGGTTCTTATTAATCGCGCCCACGATACCGCATGTTACCTGGATGCTGTCCGCCGCTTGCGCGAACGCGGCATTCGCGTCTGTGCCCATATTATTTACGGTTTGCCTCAGGAGAGCCATGAGATGATGCTGGACACCGGACGAGCCGTTGCTCGAATGGATGTGCAGGGCATCAAAATCCATTTGCTGCATCTTATGCGCAAAACGCCGATGGTCAAGCAATACGAGGCCGGCCTCCTTCGTTTCCTCGAAAGGGACGAATATATCGGGCTTGTAGTCGATACGCTGGAATTCCTTCCTCCGGACATGATCGTGCATCGGCTCACGGGAGATGCGCCCCGCGATTTGTTGATCGGTCCCCTGTGGAGCATGGACAAATGGCCCGTTCTCAACGGCATCGACGCCGAGCTTCGTCGCCGGGACTCCTGGCAAGGCAAGCTTTGGCGGAAGGAGGCTTGACAATATGGGATTTCTGTCCGTGCTCAGCACGGCCCACAAGTGGATTGCGGAGCGCGCCGGAGCAGGCGACATCGTCGTCGACGCAACCGCAGGAGGCGGCGTCGACACATTTGCTCTGGCCGAGCTTGTCGGTCCCAAGGGGATGGTCTATGCGTTCGACATTCAGCAAGAAGCGCTGGAGCGAACCCGTCTGCGGCTCGCGCCGCTTGCAGCGGATGACCGTCTGCCCGGGCTCAAGCTTATATTAGCCGACCATGCGGAGATGGTGAGCTCCGTGGACGCAAGCGACGCTGGCCGGATCGCCGCCGTCATGTTTAATCTTGGATATTTGCCAGGCGGGGACACCACCGTCATCACGAAGCCCGAATCGACGCTTCGCGCTCTTGATGCAGCACTTTCGCTGATTCGTCCGGGCGGCATTATGACCTGCGTGCTCTATCCCGGCCACCCCGGCGGGGACGCGGAAGCCGCAGCCGTCGAAGCATGGGCGGCAAATCTCCCGCAAAACGTCGCGCAAGCCGTCCTGTACCGCCAACCGCAGCGGACAACAGCTCCGTACCTGATCGCGATCGAGCGCCGAAAGGGCTAATCCGGCACTACCTATTTTGAGAGGAGAAATTGAAATGGCAGTTAGAAAAATCGAACATATTGGCATAATGGTGGACAGTATCGAACGTTCACTGGAATTTTACACATCAGTGCTCGGTCTTGAGCATCGGTATACGTTGCTGCATACGAACGGCGTCATCCGTCTCGCATTTCTGTCCTTCCCCGGGCATGAGGATACCGAGATCGAGCTCATCGAAGGCAATAAAAGCGCATTTCCCGCCGAGGGCAAAACCCACCACACAGCTTATACGGTTGACGACGTCGAAGCCGAATTCGAACGCGTAAAGGCGCTTGGCATTCCGCTGCGCGACACCGGGATCACGACGCTGCCGAACGGAGCCCGCTACTTCTTCCTGTACGGACCAGACGGTGAACTGGTGGAGCTGTTCCAGCCTGCGAAGCAAAACTGACATTTCATCATAGCGCGACTACAAGAATGGAGGAATTTATTATGGCAGTACAACCATACCCACTGCAATTCAAAGCAGAGATGAAAGAAAGAGTTTGGGGCGGCAGAGCGCTGGAGCAATTCGGCCTGGAGCTGCCGGATGGCGCGATCGGGGAAGGCTGGATGATCGGCGATCACCCTAACGGCACGACCAAGGTCGTTAACGGCGAGCTTGCCGGACTCGGCTTGGATGAAATCCGCGAGCAATACGGCCGGGAGTGGTTCGGAACGCGCGGCTTCTCCGAGAAAAACGGTCGTTTCCCGCTGCTCATCAAGCTGCTGGATTGCAACGACGATCTGTCCGTTCAAGTGCATCCGACCGACGTCTATGACCGCCTGCCTGCAGGCGAGCTGGGCAAGACGGAGATGTGGTATATTTTGAGCGCGAAGCCCGGCGCCAAGATCATCTACGGCCTGAAGGAAGGCATCGACCGTCCCGCCATGGAATCGGCTATTAACGAAGGCCGCATCATGGATACGCTGCAAGAGGTATCTGTCGAGGCTGGCGACGCCTTCTATATCCCTGCGGGAACGGTTCACGCGCTCTGCTCCGGCGTCGTTGTCGCCGAAATTCAGCAGAACTCGGACACGACATACCGTCTATATGACTATGATCGTCCTGGTCTGGACGGCAAGCTCCGCGAGCTGCATGTTGAGGACTCTCTTAACGTCATCGCCTACGAAGGCGCAGGCGCGCAGCGAATGAAAACGGACGGCGTGGGCGCCGGCGAGTGGCTGTCGATCGCGACTTCCCCTTACTTCCAAGTCGAGAAGGGCATCGTCGAAGGACCGCTTGCGCTGTCCACATCGCCGGAGAGCTTCGTCATCCTCGTAATCGCGGACGGCGAGGGCCAAGTGCGTTACAGCGGCGGCGAGCTGGACGCAAAGGCCGGCCAGTGCTTCCTGTTGCCTGCCACGCTTGGCGACTACGAGCTGTCGGGCAGCATGACCGTTCTTCGCAGCGTCGTGCCGGCGTAAGGCGGGCGGCAAGCTGACCGCAAGTGTTACGAACGTAACAACTAGCAAGTTGACGAGTTTGCTCTTTCCTTCTGTTTCTTCTGTCGGACAGGGGGAGGCTGTCGAATCATTGTGGACGGCAGCGCAGTTAAGTAAAGGCTGATCGTAACGGACATCACAGTCGCTATTTCGCAAAAATGGGGCCTGTTCAAATTGTAACGGACACAGACGACCTTACTTCCGTCAAAACCGCATAGAATGGGCGGAAATGCACCAAATAGCTTCATCTGAGTCCGTTAGATTTTCAATATCGCGAAAATGCTGCAAATAGAGGCTCTGAGGTCCGTTAGCGAAAGCAGAACATTTCAGCTCAGTTACTCGCAATACATCGACAGCCTCAGGGGAAATTTTATCAACGGAAGTTGCCCCACGATGTGGGGGCGAAAAAAAAAGGTCGGGAGTCGCGGCGATGATGCGACTTCCGACCTTTTTAATAGGTTTTGCTACGGCCGAGCGATTGGAGGCAGATAGTCGTCATGGCCGACTTATTCGACGCTTGAGCAGCGTTTTGCGAGCTGTTAGTCGGCGTGGACGACCTAATCACTGCTTGCGCCGCGTTTCGCGGTCAGTTAGTCGGCGTGGACGACCTAATCACCGCTCGCGCCGCGTTTTGCGAGCAGTTAGTCGGCGTGGACGACCTAATCGCCGCTCGCGCCGCGTTTTGCGAGCAGTTAGTCGGCGTGGCCGACTTACTTGCCTTGCCTACACGACCGCGGCGGGCTCCACGCGCAGCGTGAACGCACGCGGCTTCGGCTTGCTGCTCGTTTTATCCAGCGCGTACAGCATGATGAGCAGCGTATGCTGATTCTCGGACATTTCGCCGGTCGCAAGATACGACTCCAGATCGAACGGCAGCTTCTCCAGCATCGCGTGCTTATGCAAGTCGCGCTCGTGCATGCCCAGGTCCGCGAACGCGCCGGAGACGGCTTCCGGACGCTCCAGCAGCGCCCTCATCCAGCGGCTCCATTCGGACTTGTCCATGGAATGCTCCCACCACGTCTTGCGCGGCTTATAGTTGTGGCCGAGGAAATAATCGTACTTCATCAGTCCCAGCACAACGTCCAGCCGCAGCTTCGAGCCAACCGTCTCTCCTTCTCCCAGCGGCGTATCCGCCGGCAGAGCTGTCAGGAAGCTCCACAGCCGCGAGAACAAATCCTCCAGTTGATGGCCGATTTTGCTCCAGCCCTGTCCCTCCCAATAGTCCCCGAACAGCTGGAAGAAGTCGAACGGCGACGGGAATACCCGGTCGACCAGATAAAGCAAAGTATGGTCCATCCGGTGCGCGTTCCAATATTTCTCCAGCACGTCCTCCACGCGCTTGATCCGGACGATGTCGCCGAACGGCATCAGATCGTTGCCCAGCATCTCGTAAGGCGCGCGATCCATGTAGATGTAGCCCCACTTCTCCGCGTCGAGCCTTAAGCCAGTGCCCCTAAGCATCTTGAGGAAGCCGAGCTGCAGCTCCTCGGGACGCAGCGCGAACACGTCGTTGAACGTGCCTCTAAACGTGTCGTAATTTTCAAGCGGCAATCCTGCGATCAAGTCCAGATGCTGATCGATTTTGCCTGAATCCCGCACCTTTGTGACCGTACGGACGAGCTTCGACCAGTTCTGCCTGCGCTGCACGGCGAGGTTCGTAGGATCGTTCGTCGACTGAACGCCGATCTCGAAGCGAAAAATGCCTGGAGGCGCATGCTCGGCCAAATAATCCAGCACTTCCGGCCGCATAATATCGGCCGTAATCTCGAACTGAAAGACAGTGCCGCGATGATTCTCGATCAGGAAGCGGAACATCTCGAGCGCGTAGTCGCGCTTAATATTGAAGGTACGGTCGACGAACTTGATCAGCTTTGCCCCGTTGTCGATCAGATAAAGGATATCGGACTTCGTCCGCTCCATATCGAAGTAACGGACGCCGACCTCGATGCTGGACAAGCAGAACTGGCAGCTGAACGGACAACCCCTGCTCGTCTCGAAATACACGACGCGGCTCCCCAGGTTGGGGATATCCTCGGGGAATCGATGCGGCGACGGCAATTCGTTCAAGTTCAGCTTAGGCCGCGGCGGCGTAATCAGAATCTCCGTGCCGCTCTCTCTGACTTTGCGATAGGCGAGGCCGAACACCATATGATATTTGCCTGCCCCTTGTATTTCCGTAAGCAGATGGTCAAACGTCTCTTCTCCTTCGCCGACGACGATGAAGTCGACATCCGGCAGCCGTTCCATCCACTGCTCCGTATCATAACTCACCTCGGGGCCGCCAAGCACGATCTTCAGCTCCGGTTTAATCTTGCGCAGCATATTAACAACCGTAATCGTCTCTTCGATATTCCAGATGTAGCACGAGAACCCGACAACGTCCGGATTCCGTCCGTACAGATCCGAGGCGATGTTCATCGCCGGATCCTTGATCGTATATTCCGCGATATCGATATCGAACCGGTCGCCGCTAAACGCTTTGAGACAGCGCAGGGCGAGCGATGTATGAATGAATTTGGCATTAAGCGTGGACAACACGACTTTCATAAGCAATCCCTCTCTCGCATTACAAGCTGACTCCTAT
>NZ_BDQX01000054.1:137315-145348 GCF_003112455.1 Paenibacillus agaridevorans | reverse complement strand
CGTCTACATTCTTGTCCGAATGTACATTTGATCCTTAAGCTGCATATCGATGACGGTATGCTTGACCCGCCACTTGCCTTCGCCGAGGAAAGTCACTTCTCCCTGCCCGAAGCCTCGCGGCTGGAAGCCGTAATCCCGCTCGAAGTTGATCAATACCTGAATTTTCTCGTCCGGCAGCATCCGGTGGAATTCCTGACCCAGCAGAATCGTCCACAACTTAAGCTCGTCCTCTACTTGATTCGCGGAATAGAGGTAGAAAAGAGGATCGATATTGGCCGTCAGCACGAGCCAGCCTTCCGCATCCCTCGTCGCTTCCCACTTCGTAAACTCCGCTTCTCCGACGGAGGTGACAACCGAGGAAAATTCCTCCTTCAACAGATTCTGGATCTTGGATAACGGTGCGCCTGCAAGCGTCTCAGGCAGAGACGGATCCAGGAACTTCGCTTTCTTTACCTTATCTTCCGTCACCTCGTCCAGCAGCATGGCCGCATGGAAGGCAGCGACGGCGAAGTTAAGATCCGCCAGACTGTTATCATAACCAGCCGACGTAATGCCGATGAATTGACCGTATTCATTAAACAACGCTCCTCCGGAGCTGCCATGATCGGTCGGCGCGTTGAACTGAATCCAGCTGATGCCGGCTTGGTAGCTCAGATTGCTGATCAGTCCGTCGGAGACGGTATTCTGAAGGCCAAGCGGGCTTCCGATCGCCACGACGCGATCGCCTTTGTCCGCATAGTAGTCATAGCCGACCTCGACAGGTAGAAGCTCATGCGGCTGCTCCGTACGAATAATGGCAAGATCCGCGGCTTCATTGTAGGCCACGACTCCCTTAACCTTCATCTCGTCGGAATAAATATCGTATACGGTAGCCGAGGTAGCGTCCTCCATGACGTGATAGTTGGTCAGAATCAGGTCTTCTCCGACCGCGATGCCGCTGCCTTGCGCCTTATTCGTCATAATCATGACGACGCTGCCGTCATATAGATTCACGATATCCTTGGCTGACAGCTTAGGCAGTTCGGGGAGCTCCCATTCCTCTTCGAATGGCTCTTCTTCACCATAATAGTCCCAAGTCTCAATCTTAATCGCATTGCCTGCGGCATCCCACTTTACGGTTGCCTCTAGCAGCTCGGCCAGAAATCGTACGGGAACATACGGAACGCCATCCTTCAGCAACGCCGGCGTCGCCATGAATACCGTCGTGCCGTTCACGATAGCTTCCTTCTTGCCAGGCGACATCGTTACGGTCAAACCGCCTGCTCTCACGATCATCGCGCCCGTCTTCGGCTCGAGCACCGACACGGCCATCAGAGCTTCAGCCAGTTCCTTCATCGGCGCAAGCGCTACCCCATTCACTTTCACCACGGGAGCAGACAGCTTCTTCCCGTCCACCCAGATGGACAACTGCTGCTGCGACTCGCCCGCTGTAGCCTTCGCCGTTGCCGCATGGGCGTGAGTTCCCGTTCCGGCAAGCGGGGCGAACAGCAGCCCCGCGGCAAGCATCGTGCAGACCGCGGCCTTATACCAAGTGTAATGTTTCATCTCCGGCTCCTCTCAATCTCTCCCATGTCATGACTAGTACTATTTCTCTATTAATCCTATCATCCTTATTTTGGCATGTCTATCATTTCCCGCTGCAGCACAGGGATTAGCGTCTCGTATAAACCTTTAATTGGAAGAGGCTCCCGTCAGAACTGAAAAGTTCTTAAACGAACGCACGTTAAAGCCCTCCAGAGTAGCGGCAGGCGGCAGCTCGTAATTAGGCACAATGTATACGGCGGGACTGCCAGACTCGGCAACAGAAGGGCCGAAGATGTATCGGCCGAAGGAGGCCGCCTGCTGGAATGGCGACCCCGGATTGGCATACACGACGGAGCTTGCGAACGCCTCGGGATGGATCTTTTCGTAGAATAAAACGTATATGTAGGGCATGTTTACCTTGTCGGTCACGTAGATGGGACCGTCGGTTGCATCCGATGCGTAACGGATCGCGTCTCCGAACGATTCGTAGAAGGACGGGCCGATCTCCTCCGGATACTTCGTGAAGTACTGCCAGCCGAACATGGCGAAAAAAATCGTAAACGCGGCGATCGACAGTTTAAGGGAGTGGCGGATCTGCTCTCCGCTCCAGACGACTCCCGCCGACGCAAGCAATATCAAAGGATAAAATACTATATTCATTCGGTTCATGTTTATATCGATAATCAGCCCCATAAGCATGGCCGTTATCAGCCACAATCCCACAATGACATGGGGCGCGCTTTTTGCAACAAATGCCTTTCCCGCAATAACGCCGATTCCAATAACGAGGAAAGGGATCGCGATAGGATAAAGGTAGCCGAAGTCCGTCATGGCATTCCAGGGCAGTCCATCGGTCCCCGAGATCAGAAGCTCCAGCAAACTTCTCAAGCGTGCCGCTATTCCTTCGGCAACCTTACCCGAGAACACGGAGGATACCTGCTCCACGCGCGGCACCGTCAACTTGGGAATCGTAAAAAACGGCGTAACGATCTCTGACTTATCCGCTCTATTAATATAGAGGAATAATAGAATCGGTAGCGACAGCAGAGCCAGGAGCGCTCCGTGCGCCAGCAGAAGCAGCGGCTTTATCCGCCCCGATACCCACAGATAAATCGCAGCGGCAAGCGCGAATACGGGAACAAAAAAATAGGCCGTTCCGTAAGCATACATCGACAACGCCAGCATGACGGTGAAGCCGAACAGCCACCTCGGCCTCTCCAGGCCGAGCAGCAAGAAGTAGACTGCCAGCAGCGCCAGCGTCGGGAACAAATTCGATTCAAGCGCCCATCTGGACATCATGACATGCCATGGGCATATCGCTGTAAGGAACAGCACGATTAACGCGCCTCGGCGGGAGTCGAACAGCTTGCGCCCTATGCCGTACATCGTCCCCATGCCAATAAGACCCATCAGCATGCTGACGGCGCGAACGGACCATTCGTTTAACCCGAATACATAAATAAACGGCATGGACAGGTAAGCATACAGCGCATTCTGACCGCTTCCCCAAGCGATCAAGTGCACGGGCAGCGACACCCCGTTACGATCGACGCCATGATGCAAAATGGCGTACGCGTCATACCCGATTGACGCTTCGTCCTGATTAAGCCCGGGCGGCAGCGAACCCCCATACCACAAGCGTATGAAAGCTCCTGCCGCAAAGATCAAAATAAGGAGCGGATTGCTCCGTATCCACAGCCATGTTTTGTTTCGGACAACCTTCACCCAGATTCCCCCGATGGCAGCCATCCGGCACGCGAAGGGCTACAACTGTTTAATCATTCGTTTGTACGCGCCGTCGCTCACCTGCCACAAGCCGTCATCCTTGTATCCCAGCTTGCGGTATAGCGCGTACGCGCCTTCATTGTACGGCTCTACAATAAGAGATAACTTATCGTAACCTTGTGATCGTCCCCGTTCCTCAAATGCGGCGATAAGGCTTTTGGCGATGCCCTGTCCCTGAAACCGCTCATCCACCGCAATAGAGTCCAGGTAATAGTCGCCGGGTTTGCATTCCGTCACGACCGCGCTTGCCGCTTCCTCCCCGTGCAGAGACTCAAGCCTTTCTCGGATGGGACGATCCAGTTCCTCTGCCGCATCTCCGGAATAAGCGATCAGCATCCCTGCGACCGCACCGTCTCTTCGTTCGACCAAAATATTGCGGAAGCTGAGACGGTTATGCTCCGAAGACAGGAAATCGCGCAGCACATCCCATGTCTCTACATCGTCGGTCGTGCCCGACAGCGTATGCGCAATAGGGCCGATCGCGGATAACAGTAGCGGCAGCAATGCATCCGCGTCTTTGACCGTAGCTGAATCTATCATAATATACCTCTCCTCCACTGAATAGCCGTATTTTCACAAAAATAGAGCCCTCCCGAGCATGTCCATTCATGCATAGGAGAAGCTCTATTATAGGTTATGTCCCTGCCGTCAAGCTTTCGTTACTCTCCGGCTGGCGGAGTGAAGGAACGTCCGGCGAACTCGTTGTCCAGCATGTAGAACGCGTTGCTGTCCTTGTCGATCCGCTTCAGCTTGTTGATGATGCTGTCGAACAACGCTTCTTCTTCGACCTGTTCATCGATGAACCACTTCAGGAAGTTGATCGTCGCGTGCTCGCGATCGTTCATCGCGAGGTCGGACAGCTTGTAGAAGCGTTCCGTATTTTGCTGCTCATGTTTGTAGCCTTGCTCGAAGGCATGCAGCACGGAGTCGTAGTCATTGTTCGGTTCCGGCAGCGCATCAAGAGTCGCTCGGCGGCCGCGGTCGTTCAGGAACTTATAAATTTTCATGGCGTGAAATCGTTCTTCTTCCGCCTGTACGATGAAGAAATTAGCGAAACCGTCCAGGCTGTCGCCGGAGCAGTATGCAGCCATCGCAAGATACACGTGTGCGGAGTAGAACTCGAAGTTCATTTGTTCGTTTAACGCTTGAGCCAAAGAGTCTTTCATAATAATGTGCACCTCGCCTTCTTATTTGTATTTATTCTAACATAAAAATGAGAGGCGGCAAATGGACGCCCCTCCTATATTTCCCAATTATAGAGTTAACCAATCATTTTTTTCAATCGTTTGTAGAGTTGTTCTGGCGTTGGCGCGGTGACTGCCTTCGATTTGACGACGACAAAACATTCCATCTTGCAGGTTCTGCAATTGCCCAAACAGTCGCTTTTTTTCCCCTTGATCTCGGGGTACTTCTCCTTCATCGCCTTATAGACCGACTTGGAGCCTAGCTTCAAGTTGCGTTTGCAATATTTGACCTTCTTCATGTTCCACCTCGTCGTCAAGTAAACAAACTATGATAATTCCTCTCATTTAAGATGATAGTAATTATCATTCCCGTTGTCAAGCGACAAGCTCCAATTCGCTTAACGAAAACGATGGATGGCATGCGGATCGTATTGACTCAGCTTTCCTTCGTAGATCAGCTCCAGTCGATCATTCTGGCGAAAGTCGTCCGGCGTGACCAACGCGGGCAGCTTGTTCCACAGCTTGATTCCCGAACGGGACAAAATCTCGGCGACGAACTGCGAGCAGAAGTAGGAATTGCTGAACTCGACTGGCTCCTTTAAGGCGACGCCGATTACGCCGAGCAGGTTGTACAGAAATTTACCGCGGCTCCGGATAAAAAACCGCAGCACACGTTTCATTTTCTCTTCCTCACGCCGCGTTATAGCGAGCTCATAGAGGACGCAGGTCGTACCGGGATATTTGCTGAACGTCCCCGTCTTGATGTCTTCCTTGACGAAGCCGCCGTCGAACGGGTTGCTGGGATGTTTGCGCCCGAAGCTGTACAGCTCCGACAGCTCCCGGTCGAACGAGATGGAAGCGTGGTTATAAGGTGCTTTCGTATAACTTTGTATAACCTTCGTAAAAAGCGTCCCGGTATTCGTAAGCAAAATAAAAACCGATACGTCGCGTTCCATTTTTTACGTTATCCCCTTATCAAATCATCGATATTCCTACATAATAACATAGTGTCACTTTATAGAGGATATTCATAAAGTCCGCTTCCCATTACGAAGTCATCCAAGTAGCTTACTCGACGTCGAATATTGAATTCAGCCGGACCTTCCGGTGCTCACGTAGCTTCCACTACGCTCCGCTCCTCAGGTCCTAGCTTCATCCAATCTTCTCGGTACTGATAACCGGACTTTCTGAACTCTCATTTTATAGTAATCTATCCTGGAGCAAGATGGTGATTCCGTATGAACGATTCCATAACGGCGCTGGTCGTCGTATTTGCAGGGTTATTAATTGTGAATTTCATTTACTTGGTGGCCGATCGCATGTTGTCCCGCAAGGATCATGAAGTCATCGCTTTCCGCATCAAGACGTGGTGGGGCATGTTCTTTGTCTTTTGCCTGGCCACGATTATCAATCCGGTCGTTTCCCTTCTCTCTCTAATGGTGCTGTCGTTTTTCTCGCTGAAGGAATATTTCTCCATGATCAAGACGAGAAAGGCGGACCGCAGATTGTTTCTCTGGGCGTACTTGTCCATTCCCGTGCAGTTCTACTGGATCTACATCGAGTGGTACGGGATGTTTATCGTGTTTATTCCCGTCTACGTGTTCCTGCTTCTTCCCATGCCCAGGCTCATTAACAAAGGAACCGCAGGCTTCCTGCGCAGCGTAAGTTCGACGCAATGGGGACTTATGCTGATGGTGTTCGGGCTCAGCCATCTTGCTTATTTCCAATTCGCGACGCCGGAGTATGGCGCGGGAATCGTCCTGTTCCTGGTGCTGCTGACGCAAATCAACGATGTCGTTAATTATCTCGTGTCTATCTACGGAGGCAAGCGAAAGGTGGTTCCGACCGCAAACCCCTATATCACCTGGGAGGGGTTCGCCTGCGGATTCGTCGTGACGACCGCCGTCTCGACGTTCATTTATCCGTATTTGACGCCGCTCGACCAGCTGTTTGGCGTGTTATCGGGCATGCTCATCAGTTTAAGCGGCTTTTTCGGCAGCTTGACTGTGTCCGTTTTAAAGCGGGATTTATTGCTTGGCGACGACAACAAATTCAAGAGTTCGAAAAAAAGCTTTTTGAGCCGCGTCGATAGTCTGACTTACGCTTCTCCGGTCTTTTTTCATGTCATTCGCTATTTTTTCGACTTCATGTAGCAACCTTTATGGGACCGCCCCCGTCTATGGGTACGCGAAAGCTAACAACTAAACCCTTTAAAGGCAGGTGCACCTCATGAGGCAGAACAAACGCAAAAAAGCTGTGGCGATGCTCGCCGCGCTTACAATGACGGCATCGTTGCATGCAACGATGGCATTTGGTGCCGGCAATGCTGCTCCGTCCGTACAATTCCAAATAGGAAGTCTAAACGCCGTTGACAACGACGGGACGTTTGAGTTAAAGCAAGCTCCATACATCGAGAAAGGCGTAGCCATGGTTCCCGCCCGCGCGTTCGCGGAAGGACTGGACGCCAAGCTCACTTGGAACGATACGGATCGGACCATCCAACTGGAGAGAGCCGGTCTGACCGTTCTGTTGACGGTTGACCAGGATAGCGTGACGGGAACGTACGTCAAGGGCATCAAGCTCCCGGCCAAAGTCGTCATTAAGCAAGGACAGGCTTTCATCCCGGCAAAGAGCGTAGCCGACCTGCTCGCCGCAACCACAACCTGGGAGAACTCTGGCCGCAAGGTTATTATCCAGGCAAACGCCGAGACGGTGACTCATCAATTCTCGTTCGACCAAGACCAGGACGGCTGGGAAGGCGGCTTCGCCGATCTGCCTGTAGCCTACAATCCCAACATCTACAACCTGGAGTTCAGGCGCGGGCTGATCGATTTGTCGGATAACAAAAGCAACTACGGTCTAAAGATGGTCGGCATGAACCGCAGCGATGATCTCTTTATGTTCGTAACGAAGAAGATCAGCGGCCTTGAGCCGAATATGACTTACGATGCATCCGTTGCTTTTAAACTGTATACAGACGTGCCTGGCGGCATGATGGGCGTAGGCGGTTCCCCTGGCGAATCGGTCTATATCAAAGCGGGTTTCGTCGCAACGAAGCCCGAAGCGCTCCGCCTGGATCATGTGCATGGAGAAGAACCTTACTTCATCCTGAACGCGGACAAGGGCAACCAGGCGCAGGACGGTGCCGATCTCAAAAACGTCGGCAATATGGTCGTGCCGGACGACTCCGTCGAAGACTTTCAGGCGAAGCCGATGAGTCATCAAGCCACGCTGAAGTCGAACGACAAGGGCGAGCTTTTCGTCATCATCGGCAGCGACTCCGGTTTTGAAGGGCTAACAACGTGGTACCTGGACGACGTCCAGGTGGATCTGACGCCGAAAGGCTAAGCGGAGAACGAGAACTCATCTATTATGTAATGAAACAGGAAGAGACGCCCGATGGGACCGGGCATCTCTTCCTGTTTTTTAAATCATTCGCCACCTGCCGGCGTGGAAAGCCCGCGGCAAGCCTCGTTCAGTTCATACTCATGAACGATTTACTGCTGCGCCTGCTTCAACAGCTCGATCGCCTTCTGCTCC
>NZ_BDQX01000054.1:128319-137231 GCF_003112455.1 Paenibacillus agaridevorans | reverse complement strand
AGCTTCTCGCGCAGCATTTCGACCAGCTTATGGCTGGTCGCGTCGGCGAACTTCCCGTTCGACGTCAAACCGTTTTCGCTCTGGAACTTGCGGAGCGCTGTCTCCGTCTGTGCGTCAAACAAGCCGTCTTGACCCGAAGGCCCGTAACCCAGCGTATTCAGCATCCCCTGCAGCAGCTTCACTTCGTCTCCATAGCTGCCCTTGGCCAACTCGGTACCCAGCGGCGGCTGATGCAGCGAAGCATATTCCGGCAGCTCCACAACGTGGTCCGGGGTCACGCCTTGCTTGTTGATCCATGTGCCGCCAGGCGTCTTCCACTGCGCTTCCGTCAAGCTGATTACGGAGCCGTCCTTGTATTGCTTGTAGCCCTGAACCACGCCTTTGCCGTACGTTTTCTCGCCGACAAGCGTCGCGCCTGCCGATTCTTTGAGCGCCGAGGCAAGCACCTCGCTCGCGCTGGCGGAACGTCCGTTGACAAGCGCGACGATCGGCACCGTCCACTTCTCCTTCTGCTTCGACGTCAGCGATACGATTCTTCGTTCGTCCTTGTAGACGATGTCGAGAATCTTTTTGTCCTTTGGAATAAGAATATTGGCGATCTCGGTCGTGGATTGCAGCAATCCGCCGGGATTGGAACGCAGATCCAGCAGCAGCCCCTTCAGCTCGCCCTCTGCCTTAAGCTTATCCAGCTCCGCCTTGAATTCCTTCCCGGTTTCCTCGGCGAAACGGCTGATCGTGATAAGGCCTATGCCATCCTCCAATCTCTCCGAGGTAACGGTATGCACGGGGATAGCCGCCCGTTTCATCGTAAAGTCAAGGGGATCCTTCTCCGAAGCTCGCTGGACCCGGATCTTGATCGTCGTTCCTTCTTCGCCTCTTACAATGCCCAGCAGATCTTGCAGCGACTTGCCGGTTACGTCAACGTCGTCTACTGCGATTATAACGTCGCCCGGCTGCATCCCCGACCTCTCGGCAGGCGTCTCTTTGATGACATGACTGACCATAACCTTGCCGTCCTCCTGCCTCATCTCGGCGCCAATGCCGTAGAATTGCCCTTCATAGGAGTCCGTATACGCCTTCCCCTTTTCTCCGGGCAAGTAATGCGAATAAGGGTCTTTGAGCGAATCCACCATGCCGACCGCCGCTCCCTGAATGAGCTGCTCTGGCGTCGTGTCATTAAGATAATCGTTAAGAACGTGAACATACGAGTCATTAACTTGCTTGAACAACGGCTCCTTGATCATGGGGTACCGGGTACTCATGAAAAACATGCCGAGCGCGAAGCCTGCAGCAAGAAGCAGCACCGCTCCTATCGCATAGATGGCGCCAGAGCGCTGCTTCGCCGGCCTTGATTCATAGTTGTGCATGTGAGGATCTCCTTGTATGTAGGCTCGATTTTCGCTACAATCAACCTTATTATGACGCTACACGATACAGATTGGACGCCGAGAGGAGCCTTACCGTAATTATGTATAAGCTGATTGCCATTGATGTGGACGACACGCTTCTGACAGATGAACTGACTGTGACAGATGGAACCCGCAGGGCGATGGAGGCTGCGATCGCCGCCGGAGTGACAGTGACGCTCGCCACCGGCCGCATGTTCGCTTCGGCGCAGCAGATTGCCCGTCAGATTGAACTTAATGTACCTATTATTACGTATCAGGGAGCGCTAGTCAAAACACTGCTGGACGGCCAAGTGCTCTACGAGCGCAATGTGCCGACGGACGCCGCCCTGGCATTGCACGAATATTGCGTAAAGCATGGCCTTCATCTGCAGCTTTACGTAGACGACGAGCTGTACGGCACAGAAGATAACGACCGAATCAAAGCCTATTCCAGGCTGTCGAACATCCCTTACAGGATCGAACCCGACTTTGACAAGCTCATTACGAAGCCGCTTAACAAAATGCTCATTATCGACGATCCCGCCCGTCTCGACGCCATCGCTCTGGAACTGGCTCCGCTGATCGGGGATCGGGTCCATATTACGAAGTCCAAGGCTCATTACTTGGAGTTTATGCACAAGGAAGGGACAAAAGGACATGCGCTGCGATTTATGGCGGAGCATCTCGGCTGCTCGATGGAGCAAACGATCGCGATGGGCGACGCATGGAACGATCGCGAGATGATTCAGGCTGCCGGTCTTGGCGTCGCCATGGCCAATGCGATTGATGCCCTTAAGGAGATTGCGGACTACGTCACGCTCTCCAATAACGAAGAAGGCGTTCGCCATGTGATCGAAAAGTTTATTTTGGAGCCGGCGAAGCAGCATTGACCTTTAGCCGTTAAACAAATGCAGCCCTGCGGCGACTAACGCTGCAGGGCTGCTCTTCGAAAGGAGCTGTATTTTTCGATGAATCATATCTGTCCGTGCCCCTGACACTAAAAGCTCAAACGAGACTTAAGACCGGCTCGGGCATATTTACGATCCGGTCGCAGATCGCTTCCGCATCCGCCAGATCATGCGTCACAAGAATAGAGGTCATGCCGGACTTCTTCAGCAGCTCCTTGAGCTCCAGACGAATCTCTCCCTTAAGCGCCGCATCGAGATTGCTGAACGGTTCATCCATGAGCAGAAGCTTCGGCTGCGGCGCCAGCGCGCGGGCGAACGCGACGCGCTGCTGCTGCCCCCCGCTCAGTTCGTGGGGGTATCGCCCGCCAAAGCCCTGCAGCTGGATGAGCTCCAGCATGTTCTCCGTGCGCGCCGCCTGTTCCGAACGCGACAAACCCCGCAATCCGAAAGCGATATTTCTGGCGACGGTCATATGCGGGAACAAGGCGTAATCCTGGAACACCATGCCTACGCCTCGATGCTCGGGTTGAACGAAGCGCCCTCCCCCTGCCATGACGATGCCGTCTATGGTTATCTCGCCGCTTTTCGGATTCTCAAGGCCGGCGATCAGACGAAGCAGCGTACTCTTGCCGCTTCCGCTGCCTCCAAGCAGACCAACCGTCTCTCCCCGCGCAAGCGTTAATGAAAATTCCGACAGAACATCGCTCCCGGCTCCAGCATAAGCGTAAGCAATTTCCTTAAGGCTGACATATGTCATGCCTTCTCCCCCCTACCGATAAAATGGTACAAGCAGACTGACGCAACGCCAAGCGTAATGATAAGAAGCGAGGGCAACGAAGCTTGATGAATCTGCTCGTCGCTCGCATACTGGTAAGCCTTGGTCGCCAGCGTATCGAAGTTGAATGGCCGAAGCAGCAACGTAAGCGGAAGCTCCTTTACAACCTCCATGAAGGTCATAACGGCTCCTGTTAAAATGGAGCCCTTTAGGAGCGGCCAATCGATACGGAAGAAGGTGCTCGTTATTCCGTACCCCAGAAGCCTGGAAGCCTCCGCGTATTTGGTCCCGATTCGGTCGTAACCGGCGTCGACGGCATTAAAGCCGACCGACAAAAAACGGGCGACGAAGGCGAATACGAGCATGGCTAACGACATGCTAAGCACCAGCTTCCCTTCTCCCAAGCCCATCATGCCGTACAAGCCGGAAAGCGCCTGATCCAGCGACAGAAACAAGGCCAGCACTCCGATCGCCATAACGGCTCCCGGGATGGAATATCCCATCAATAGCAGCTTGCTCCCTGCCAGCGTGAAGCCGCTCCGCCACATTCTCAGCGAATTGGCCGCAATGACGGACATCAGCATGATGATGCATACCGCGGCTGCAGAAACCGACACCGTGTTTCGAATCATCGCCGGGAACCTGTCGTTCCAGATGTCGTCGTACGTCCATGTTGCCCATACCGTCAATTGCGCGACCGGAATAATAAAGGACAACAAAACCACGATGGAACAAAACCCAACCGTTAGCGCAGCCGGAATCCCCCGCAGCCTTTTTCGCTTTAGCACCGCACCTCCGCTTACCGAGGCGTTGAACCGCTTGCGGCTCCTCAGCAGCCTTTCTATGACAAAGATTCCGATTAATACGCTCATTAGCGCCCCAGCCAGCCGTATCGCAGATTCCAGATCATACATGCCGAACCACGTTTTAAAAATCGCGACCGTAAAGGTCTGGATGCCGAAATGTTTGGCCACCCCGTAATCGCCCAGCACCTCGAACGCGACAAGACTCGCTCCGCCCACAATGGCCCCCTGCGACAGCGGCAGGACGACCCGAAGGAAAACGGAAAGCGGCCTATGCCCCAGCAGCCTGGCATTTTCGATGTAGGCAGCGCTGTGCCGCTCCAGAAACGATTTGGTCATCAGGTAGACGTACGGGAACAGGAACATGGCAAAAATAAAAACGGCGCCCTGCATCGACATGATATCGAAATAACGCTGGTTCGGCGTCAAGCCAAGCCCATTTCGCAGCAGCTTCTGCACGGTGCCGGTATAACTGAGCATATCGCCGTACGTATAGGCCGCTATGTAAGGCGGGATCGCCAGCGGGAGCACCAATAAGGCGGAGAACATCCTCCGAAGCGGGAAGTCATACGCGGCGACGAGCCATGCCAGCGACACTCCGATCGCAACGGAAGCCGCTACTGTGCCTGCTACAAGCTGCAAGGACTCCATCAAATGGGAAGGGAGAATATAGGTCCGGATATGCGCCCAGTTTTCCCCTGGCTCTCCCCATAATCCCGCCAAAATATAAAGAGACGGAAGAAGGGCTGCAAGAGCCCCTATTCCGCTGATCGCGATCCATCCGTTCCATCTCTGTCTAAACCCCTGCAGCAAGGATAGGAACATCTTATTTCCAGCCAACCTTGGTCATAAGAGCCGTTGCCGCTTTGTTGTTCTCGCCCAGCTTCGCGAAGTCGATGGTTTGCGTCTTGAATTCGCCCCATTCTTTGAGCAGCGCCGGAAGCTCGGCATCCTTGTTGACCGGGAATTCGAAGCTGCCGTTCGTCAGCATTTCCTGGCCTTCCTTGCTTGTCATATATTCCACCAGCTTAAGCGCGTTGTCCTTGTTTTTTGCGTGAGCCGCGAGGCCGATGCCGCTAATGTTAAGATGCGTGCCTGTCGTCTCCTGGTTCGGGAAGAACACGCCGACGCTCTCTGCGACCTTCACTTCCTCGGCTTCCTTGGAGTTAAGCATCTGTCCGATATAGTACGTATTCATAATCGCCACTTCTCCGACGCCGGCCGCAATGCCCTTGGCTTGGTCGCGGTCTCCGCCCTCCGGGTCGCGCGCGAAATTGCCGACCAGCCCTTGCGCCCACTTCTCCGTTTCCGCTTCGCCATTTAAATCAATCATGGAAGCGACGAGAGACTGGTTATAAAGGTTGCTGGAGGACCGTACGAGCACTTTGCCTTTCCACTGCTCGCCCGCCAGATCTTCGTATGTAGACAGCTGCTCGGGCTTCACGAGCTCTTTGTCGTATACGATGACCCTGGCACGAGTAGCCAGGCCCACCCACTGGTTATCCGTGTCCCGGAGACTTTCCGGCACGTTGGCCAAAATAGCGTCCGAATCGATCGGCTGCAGCACGCCATTCTCCTTTGCGTAATTCAGGATGCCGCCGTCGACCGTGATGAACAGGTCGGCTTCCGTGTTTTCGCCTTCCCGCTTCATACGCTCCACCAATTCTTCTGCCGTTCCTTTGATTTCGTTGACCGTAATGCCTGTCGCCTTCTCGAATTCGTCGAACATCGCGAAGTCGATATCGTAATGGCGGGCCGTAAACACGTTTACGACGCCAGAGTCGCTCTCCGTTTTAACGGCTCCCGCTCCTTCTTGCTTGCCATTTGCATTCGATTCGTTGTTGCCCCCGCAGGCCGCCAGCATCATCGATGCTCCCAAAATAATCGCAGCCATGCCTGTTACGTACTTTTTATTCATTTCATTCGTCCCTCTCATGTCCATATCGTTTATTCGTGATAATGAATATCATTACCGCCAATTGTAGCGAATAATAATGAGAAAACGCTGTGAAAACGATATTTTTATTGAACGAATTTATACGGGGACTATTGCAACCTTATGCGGGAGCGGGAGAATTTCTCTAAGCCAGGGGCAGAGAAACCGTCACTTTTGTCCCTACGCCGAGCTCGCTGGTCAATACGATGTCGCCCCCGTGCCGACGAACGAGCGATTTTGCAATGGGCAGTCCCAGCCCGTATCCTCCTTGCCCCCCGCTTCTCGCCTTGTCCGCCCGGTAGAACCGATCCCATACGTGGGGAATATCTTCTTCCGATATGCCTACTCCCCGATCTTCTACCGACAGCCGCACCTGATCGACGTCCAATTCGGCGATAATAGCGATGACTCTGCCCTCTCCGGAATATTTGACGGCGTTATCCAAAAGGATGCGGAGCAATTGGGCCAGCTCATGTTCGCCGATCGCTATGGATACCTCCTCCAACATGCCAGCTTCTACGTTTACGACAAACTCGGGGGTCATCATCATTTGTTTATCCGCCGCATCCTTAAGGACAGTTAACGGCTGCTCGCAGATGCCGCGAGGCTCCAGCTCTTCCGTACGTTCCGCACGCGATAACAGCAGCAGATTATCGACAAGCCCTTTCAGCCGCTCAAGCTCCTCCGTCGCTATTCGCAGCGAATTTTCCGTTACGTCCGGATCGTGTTTGCCCCATCGGCTTAGCATTCGGAGATGCCCGTCCATAATGGCGATTGGCGTTCGCAGTTCATGCGACGCATCCTCCACGAACCGCCGCTGCCTGCCGAACGACGCCTCCACTTCATCCATCATCCCGTTAAACATCGTCTGCAGCGCCGTAATTTCGTCCTTGGCTCCCGTAACCGGCATGCGCTCCTGCAAGCCATTTTGCCTCACCTTCTTCATCGTCGCATTCATGGCACGCAACGGCCGGATGAGACCGACAGCCAGCAGTCTGCCGCCCGCGATGCTGAGCAAAAGGGCTGCTCCGCAGCAAATGATCATAATACGAAAAAATCGGGCGATCAATCGTTCCAATTCCTCCATGCCGCGCACCATTTCAATTGTGCCTTGGAAGTTGAAAATCGTTATAGGACTGCGCATCGCTAGCACGCCGTCCTCATAATGCACCGCTCCAAGGCTTGGATCGGTCGACGAGCGCCATGGAATTCTTTCGGCCGAGATCGTACTCCCCGCCATAATCGCCGTATCTCCATTGGAATCAAGCAGCCGAATCATGCCTCCATGCACGTTGGCCCGCTCCAAATAAAGCCGAAGCAACGTTTCGTTGCCCGGCGTTATTTGAATTTCCTTGGCCAGCAGTTCGTTAAGCAGTTCCCGCATGTCCTGCCTCATTTTGGCTTCCTCCTGACGCACCATCCATCGCTCTACAAAGAAGTATTGCGTCAAATTGCTGACCGTCACGAGCACGCTCAGCAGAATGGCAGCAAGCAGGGTCATCCGCCAATGAAACGGCAGCTTGCCGGAAGACTTCCTAAGTGACGGCTTGCGTCGCTTGCCGAATACCGCCGTCATCTGCGCATCACGTAGCCGATTCCTCGGACGGCTTCAATAACGCTGGGCGACCCGGGCTCGTCGATTTTGTTCCGCAGGTAACGAATGTACACATCGACGACGTTGGCGTCCACAACCGCCTCGTAGCCCCATACTGTATTCAGCAGCGTTTCCCTCGACATCACGCGATTAACATTTTTCAACAGCGCTTCCAGCAGCGCGAACTCCCGTTTCGTTAGCGCAATGACCGTGCCGGCTTTCTTGACGATTCGCGATTCCCGCTCCAACGTCAGATTGCCGCCGGCAAGAAGCGATCCGGGATCCGCCGACTCCCCTTGCCTTCGAAATACAACCCGAATGCGAGCGAGCAGCTCCTCGATGGCGAACGGCTTCGGGATGTAGTCGTCGGCCCCGCTATCCAAACCGGATACGCGGTCCGACACGCTATCTCTCGCCGTAATCATAATAATCGGCGTTTTTTTGTATTTAAGTATTTCCCGGCACACATCGGCGCCGTCCATTTCCGGGAGCATCAGATCCAGCAGCACGAGATCCCAGGCTTCTCCCAGCGCGAGCTCCAGACCGGATCTGCCGTCGCGCGCAACCGTCACTGAGAAACCCTCATGCTTCAGTTCCGGCTCCATAAACGCCGCAAAATGCGCCTCGTCCTCGATTAACAATATCCGTTTCATCTCTTTGGACTTCCCCCATCTCCATTGTGGCATGTCTCCTTATGATAATCGTTCTCATCATTATCGCGCAAGCCTGCTTCGCCATATTATGCCCGCCAGCTTTAGCGGACTATTGTTATAGCCGGCGTCGAAGCAAAAAGGCCAGCCCTTCGGCTGACCTCATTTCCCGCTTTGAATGTTTCTTTCGCTTATTCGATGTCTTCCCCCAAGTACTTGAAATAATCGAAGTCCGCGTGTTTCATCGTGCCCGACAAGTCCTGCGCGCATAAGCCGACGAACGTGCCGGTAAATCCAAGCTTGCCTTCGTATTCGTCGGACAGTTGCCCAAGATCCAGCGCGGGACCCACCGCTTGCCAATCCGAGCCGTCCGGCGAACAGTGGAATTGCACGCGCTCGCCATCGACGATTACCTTTAGATAGCAACGTTCCCAGCCCTCGGCGGAGACGAAGGCGTCCTCCGGCTCGTCGTATTGCCCTTGCTTCGTGGTCATCAGCCGGATATGCTTGCCCCGTTCCTCGTCGCGGGTTACCAGCAAATAAAAGTGGTCGCTCTCGTCATAATACAGCGTCAATCCCGCCATCTGATTAAAGTGCTCCGGCTCGAATTCCACGCAGGTCTCGGCAACGCAGCGGAAATGCGACAGCCTTCTCGCCACCATGCTCTGGCGGAACCAGGAGTATAACGACTCGCGGCCGCGCAGCCGCAAGAAGCCCTTGCGCTCCGACAAGCTGAGCCACTCGTCGTCCGCCGGCACTCGCAGCGTGAAATACGGATTCCCGAGCGCATCGCCGTCGAAGTCATCTTGATCCGGAAGCTTCGGGATCGGATGGGGCGCAAGATCCGGCGCAGCAAAC
>NZ_BDQX01000054.1:124801-128239 GCF_003112455.1 Paenibacillus agaridevorans | reverse complement strand
GCCGCCTTCCAGCCGCAGCCAGCCGTCTTCCGTCCATACGACGCGCGCAAGCCCCGTCTCCCTGCCCAGCGGAGACAGCCGTCTGCCGGGCAGCGCACGCGCGCATATAAAGGACAGGTACCACTCGCCGTTCTGCGTCTCCACGACCGCCCCGTGTCCCGCTTTCTGAAGCGGATGCTCAGGCGCGTCGATCGTCGTGATGAGCGGGGACTCCGGATCGTATTCGTACGGACCTTCGATCCGGCGCGAACGGGCCAATGTCGCGGCGTGGTTCCAGCCCGTGCCGCCCTCGGCGAGCAGCAAGTAATACCATCCGTCCCGCTTGAACATAAACGGCCCTTCCGTCACGCCGATCGAGGTGCCTGTCGCAATCGTCTTTACCGGTCCGACAAGCTTTCTCTCCTCCGGCGAAAATTGCTGCATGACTACTCCCGCAAAACGATCCCGCCCCTTTCGGAAGTCCCAGCGCATATTGAGCAGCCATTTGGTTCCGTCGTCGTCGTGGAACAGGAAAGGATCGAAGCCGCTGCTGTTCAAGTGAAGCGGCGCCGACCACGGACCGTTAATATCGGTCGCCTTAAGCAAATAATTATGCAAATCCTTGAAGACGCCGCGACGCGCCATCACGTTTGTAATCATGAGATAAAACATGCCGTTGTCATACGTCAGCGCCGGCGCCCAGATGCCGCCGGAGCTCGGAACGCCCCGCAGGTCGAGCAAGGAGGCATCGCAAAGCGGGCGAGCGATCACCTGCCAGTTCACCAGATCGCGCGAATGATGGATCTGCACGCCGGGAAACCACTCGAAGGTTGATGTCGCGATATAATAGTCGTCGCCCACGCGCAGCATGGACGCATCGGGATTAAAGCCCCTTAGCACGGGATTCGTTATCAAAGTCATCGTTCCACTCCTCCTCTGTCTTGTACGATTACAACGTATCATGGGGAGGCATCGCATGAAATGAACTTTTTTTATATAAAAGTCAGACTTTTTCACCGTTTGCCCGCGGCGTCTGTTATTCGTCGGAATTTTGATTACAATAAAGGCATGAACTACTTATTCGAACCCGTCGTGTTTCATGGCAAACCTTTGATTCTCGGATCTCGCACCCGGACGACCGATGTCTTCGCCGGCTTCTACCATTGGCATCCCTGCTGCGAGCTGCTGCTCGTCCACGAAGGCACGGGCAGCGTCATCGTCGGTCAGAAAACCTATGAGATGAAGCCGGGCCGGCTGTTTATCTTTCAGCCCTATCAGTTGCACAAGGTATTCGCAAGCGTAAGCGAGGAAACGCCTTATGTGCGAACGATTATGTTCTTCCAGCCCCATATGTTCGAGCAGGCGCTGCGTCCATTCCCGTCCCGACATGCTCTGCTGGATCGCTTATGGCGGAAAGGGGAGGGAGAATCGGCCATCGACTTGCATGGGGAGCTAAGTTATTTGGAGCATATCATCGACCGATACAACAATCGTCCCTTACCATCGAATCCGGTTGCCGAAGAAGAGGACATGACGATGCTGCTCCTCCATTATCTGGAGGCGATCTCCCTTCAGGGATCCGTGGCGGAAACGGCCGAATACCGTCCGTTTACCTATTCCGAGCAGGCCATGCAATGGATCGAAGAGCATTATGCCGAAGATATCGGGCTGGAGCATATCGCGGAGGCGCTGCATCTGTCCAAATTTTATCTGTCCCGGTTGTTCCGGCGCGAGACTGGCGGCAGCCTGTCCGATTATCTGATCGCGCGAAGAATCAAGCAGGCGTGCAGGCTGCTCCATACGACCCAGTACTCTGTCGAGCATATATCCGCTGAGGTCGGTTACCCCAATGTATCTTATTTTATCCGCAGCTTTAAAACCGCAATGGGCACGACGCCGCTTCAATATCGGGCTGCGGCACGGAAAGCGGGGCATTAAGTGGGCGCACATCTCCTTGCCGCTCCTTAACCGCCCCGCTTCTGCATGCGTCTACCAAAGGTACAAGTCGTTGCCCTTTAGCTTGAAAATGGCTTCCATGAAATAATAATCGCCGTATATAATGGCATGATGATGCGTCTTGGAATGGTAAGCGCCCGTCCCGTTCTGCAAAATCGCATCCGTCCCGCGCGACCAGTCGCTGCGCGAATCGTCCAGCGCCTTCAGCATTCGGAGCGCCGCATTGACGTAAACGTCCTTCTCGTACGGACCAACGGCCTTGGCGATCTCCAGCAGTCCGCAGGCCGCGATCGCGGCAGCTGTGTCGTCCTCGCGCCGCGGCTCGGCCGGCTGGCGGAAGTCTACGGGGATGATCCCGCTGTCCGGGACGTTGGCCATGAAGTAATGCGCGATCCGCTTCGCCGTCTGCAAATATTCATCTTTGCCGGTATGGATGTAACTCATCATAAAGCCATACAGCCCCCATGTCTGTCCCCGCGTCCAGGAGGAACCTTGCTCATAACCTTGACCGCCATACGTTTTTACGACGCCGCCCTGAAAGGGGTCGAATTCCACGATATGATGGACGGAGCCGTCCGGCCTGACGAAAGCATCCATCGCCGTGTCGGCATGCTTCATCGCGATCTGCTTAAAGCGCGGATCTCCGGTCTCTTGGGATGCCCAGTACAAAAGAGGAATGTTGAGCATGCAGTCGATGATCGCCCAGCCTCGCGTATCGCCTTCCTCCAGGTCGTTCCAAGCACGGATGAATCCGCCGGCCAGATTAAACCTGCCCGCCAGCAGATTGGCCGCATGCAGCGCGCGTTTGCGCGACTCCGGGTTGCCCGTTACTCTATAATTCGCCACGCTCGTCGGCAGCCACATAAAACCGACATCGTGATGCAAGCCGTAGAACTGCTCGAAGCAGAGATCCAGCTTATCCTCGGAAATTTGCGCGATTTCTTTATATTTGTCCAGCCCCGTCTCGTGGTGCATCAGCCACATCATGCCGCCCCAGAAGCCATTGGTCCACCAGCAGATGCCGTCCGCCTCGTCGCCGGTGGGATTGTCGATGGAGCGGTCGTCAAAAGTGCCGTCGATGGTCGTGTACGGAATTTTATTCCGCGTTTTTTCGCTTACCCAGTCCATCTTCTCCGTTATTTTGCCGATAACCTCATCCAGCCACGCCTTGTCCTTATCCTGCAGCATCCTCTTAACCCTTCTTTCTGTTGGTGTCATAAGCCAATTATAGCTTGCGCGCTAGGGGCAAAGTTGCCGCCATTCGTCCGAAAATGTTGATTTATTGCGCTGTTTGCTCCGCTGCCTTCACCTGAAAATAAACCGTATAGCTTTCGTCCTTAATCTCGTGCAGCGGGATCAAACGGATGTTAGCGCTTTGACCTTTGGTTTTGTAATAGCCGGCATTCCACCAGCTATGGTTGCGCTCCCGATCCGGCGTCAACAAACTTTCCGGGCGTTCGGCGTCGCCAACGAGGAGACGATCCTCGTCCGTCAAGCCGGCCA
>NZ_BDQX01000054.1:115291-124732 GCF_003112455.1 Paenibacillus agaridevorans | reverse complement strand
CGGGCCCGTCTACAAACGCATACCGATCCGGCGAGCCTGGCAGCGGCTCGGCCGCCAGCGCCTTGGGCAGCTCGACCTTAACGAGATCTCCATCGCTCCACATTCGATTCAGCTTATAGAAACCCGCGCCTTCCGGAACATCCTGCTGTAGAATGCCATTAACCGTGATCGAGGCTCTCTCCTTAACCCACCATGGTATCCTCAGCTTAAGCGCGAACTGCGCTGCCCGGTCGCAGCTCACCTTTACGCTGAACAGAAACCGGTCGGGCCTAGTAACGGGTATGGCAGGTCGATGCACCTCGGTAATCGCCTTCATGCCAGCCACATTCCACTTGTTCATCGGATACAGCCCCTGCTGGCTATCCTGCTCGATGGCGAAGCCGATCCGGACTCCTTCCAGCTCAATCGAAGCGACGGACGGAATCCATTGCGCAATCGCGACGCCTTCGCCATCTCTCAGATAGATTTGGGATTCGTAGGCCGCGTTGGCTTGAATCAGCGTTCCGTGACAGCACCAGAAATGTCCCGTCTCCGATCCCCATGTCTTGCGGCTGCCCGGGGCAACCCCGAGGAAATAGGAGATCATGCCCGTATCTCCATGCTGATGCGCCAATACGCCGTTGACGAACCGCCTCTCCCAATAATCGGCGTAAGCGGAATTTCCCGTCCAGCGCAGCAGCGTATGCGAAAGCCGCATCATATTGTAGTTGACGCAATGCTCCTGTCCGGCGCCTAGTCTCGCTTCCATATCTTGATGCGGCATCCAGAGCTCTCCGTCGTCGCCGGCGCCCGTGCATAAATACCCCCGCTTTGTGACGGCGCATGTCCAAAACGATTCCGCAATGCGGCGAAAACGCTCGTCCCCGGTCACTTCGTACACCCTTGCGGCTCCTAATATTTCCGGGATTTGCGTATTGGCATGTTTGTTCGTCAGGACATCCTCGCCCCGCAGTAGCAGATCAAAGAAACGGTTGCGAACATAACGCTCCATCAGCTTCCTGTGTTCATCCGCCCTCGTAATGCCGTACAACTCGGCCCAGGTTTCCAGCATGCCGCCCGTCTCCATATCCAGCAGCTCGTCCAGCTGCTCCTGCGACAAAGCCGACGTCCAGCGGTAAAACCAATCCGCCATGCCCTTCGCGATGGACAGCGCCTGCCTGTTGCCCGCCAGCTGATACATTTCGAGGAGCCCCATCAGCAGCTTGTGCACGGTATAATGCGGCGCCCATACCCACTTGCCGTTTAAGAGCCGATGCATAAAGGTTTCCGGGAACGCGGCGAGCCACCCGCCTCCGTTCGCTTCCTGGCAACGCGCCAGCTCCGACACGATCGTATCGGCCTTCGCCTTGACCATGACATCGTTAGTCTGCGCGTAAATACGAGCCGCCGCCGACAGCCAATGCCCCATGAAATGTCCCCGCAGCTCGCAAGTGACGGCCTCCCAGCCCCAATGCCACTGTTCGGGTCCCTCCATACTGGTTGTGGAGGCCGTCGTCGTGCCCCCGTTGCCGCTATAGCTCCACAAGCCCGCTTCCATATAGAAGCCGCGGAGGAGGTTGGCATTGGTCAAACTCATGACATAATCCTTGTTTAACCGGAAACGTGCGGTCAGAGGACCCTCGCCAAGCTTTGCCCGCCCCGGCTCTAAGTTATAAAACTGCGCCATCATGGCAACCCCCTCACTTTTTTCATATCATATTATTATTTTAATATTTATAATTAAAGCAAAGAATAGACGTAATATAAAATTGCATATACTTTTTTCATCTTTATAATGGAGTTATAGAGCTTTAAGTTCAAGGAGGAGACCGGCTATGTTAGCTGCAGTACGGTTAACCGCGGACCGGATGCCGCTGGTGCGAGACATGGGATGGAATCAGACGGCTGCCGTCTATACCCATCCCGACCGGGTGCTGGACTACGATGTATTTTTGTTTGTGACGAAAGGCTGCATGCATGTGATCGAGGAAGGAACGGAATATCGGGTGCGGCAAGGCGAGCATTTGTTTTTGAAAAAGGGGCTTCGTCACTGGGGCCTGCCCGAAAGCGAAGCGGGCACCGCATGGTATTGGATTCACTTCGATGCTGCGGCGGAAGAGCAGGACGGCTATAGCGGCCGCTTGCCGATGCCCGAGACGGGCTACTATGCGCCAGGCCATTACGAATACCGGTTCGAGCTGCCCAAGCATGGCGGATTGCCCCTTCAACCTTCGCTCGGCGACAGGCTGATGGCGATGCTCGACGAATACAGGCAGCCCCGGCTGCACGGCATGACAAGAGCGAGCGTCCGGGCGTACGGGCTGTTTCTCGATATGCACGAGGCAACCTTATCCGACGAGGATGCCCAGGTTCCGACAGGCAAAATGTCGGCGCTGACAGGCAAAGTGATGGCTTATCTCGTCGATCATGCGAGCAAAGAATTTCAGGCGGAGGAACTGGCGCGTCGGCTCGATTTGAATTACAACTATATATCGACCGCATTTCGCAAACATACCGGACGGACGGTGATCGAGATGCATACGAAACTGCGGATCGACAAAGCGATCGATCTCATGCGCAACACCTCGCTTAACGTTTCTGAAATTAGCGAACGGCTAGGCTTCAACAGTCCCTATTACTTCAGCAGAGTGTTCAAGAAGGTGACGGGCGAAGCCCCGTCCTCCTATTGGCGGCATTTGTACCGGGTGTAACGCTGTTAAGCATGCCGGCGCCAGGGAGTTACGACTTCGCCGTCCTTTTGCAGGTCAGCGTGCCAGACAATAAGAGGCCACCCCTTAAGTCAATGATGACTTAAGGGACAGCCCCCTCTCAACCGTGAACCGTTATTCGGCTTCGGCTAACCAGTTTTCCAATATCAATCGGGCTACCGCCGCAAGATTGGCAATCGTGATGGCTCCTTCGCCCGTCAAATCCGCTTTCTCAATTGCTTCCCAGCCGTCGTCTCCGCTCCCGACACCGTAGTAACTTGCCATTAGAGACAGATCGGCAATCGTTACCCGGCCCGCTCCCGGAACCAGCGTAATGAGCTGTGCTCCAAAGCTTGCCGTCGCTTCATTTAATGCTTCCACAGCCTCATTCACCTGCGCCTGCGTAGAGCCCGCGCCGCCTCTGACCGCTTCCGCCGCAAGGATGGCGTCTCTCAGCGCCGTAATCGCCGCCGCCGGGTATTGACCGACCTTTCCGCCTTCTTTGGCACGGCCAAGCAACGATTGCGTCTTGGCAATGGCCGCTGCCAGTTCCTCTTTGTTCAACGCCCCGCCGGTCTCGCCGCCTCCGGGGGCATCGGTTCCGCTGAGCGCAATATCTTCGGCATTGTACATAAATATCAATCTTTCGTTTGTTGTAATATCCGGTATGTCCTTTATGTCCGACAGCTTTTTGGTTCCGAGCCGAAGCGTCAGGACGGCGTTACTGCCCGATCCGGCCGCATGCTGATAGACGATTCGATTGTCGTATTTGGGAGAAACCAGAAAAAACGGTCCTACCCCGCTGGACTGCAGCACAAACTTTTCGTTTTCTCCTATGGTCGCGGCATCGGCTTTTATTAGATTGTAATCGCCTGCCTGATCAGCTTTTACCGACAAATAGGTATTGGTCCGAACCAGACGGATCGAATAAGTGCCGTCATCGTTAGCGATTAATTGGTAAAATGGCGCATCCTTCTTCATGCCCTTCGTTACGAGCTCGCCGCTCGCATCCATATCATAATAAGAGTTGAGCGTTTCGGCGACTCTCTCGCCGCCCACGACGCTCCAGTTTCTCTGATACAGCGGCTCCCACCTTGTGCGCATCTGAAAGTATGGCCCGCTCGCGTTTAACGGCTCGTCGTTGTAGTACGCCAAGGTGCCGAAGTTCAGATTGTCAAAATGAACCATTCCCTGCGGGCGCGCGGCCGCAGCCGCCTTTTCCGTCCATGCCAGATCAACGCCGCTGTTCGCCTTGCCGTAGAGGGCAAGGACTTGTTCGAACACCGGTCTCAGCTCGCCTCTGTTCAACCCGTTGTTTTCCCTGTCGAATCCGGCGCCGTAATACCCTCGGCTTGTATCGCCAAAAACGTTCGGCATCGCAACAAAAGGCACGTCCTCCTCGTAAAGCTCCTTCGAAAACAAGTTATATTTCGCCGTATATTCGAAGGCTTTGGCCAGCCTGTTGTCATAAAGCGAATACAGATCCTCTTGCTGATGGAACGCGATCAGACTGATTTCGGCCATATAGCCGATCGCCAGCAAGGCATGAGCCTGGTCGCGGCCCGTCTCCATATTTTGGCCCGTTTCGTGTACATAAGCGAAGATAGAGCCGTTTACATGAATATCCTGATACAAGGCCATCGCCCGGTCGAATATTTCCGTATTGTCGCAGAGAACGCCGATTGCCATCATGCTGACGATAGCCGCCGCATCCCAATTTCCGTTCGCAAGCATGGGAGCAGCCGCATCCTGAATGACGGGATATACGACATTGATCATCATATCCTGCAGCGCCTTGAAGTCGGCGTCGCCGTATCCGCTATAACCTCCATTGTAGTATCGGATAATTTCCGCCGCGCTGGCATATTTGTAAGCGTTGATGCCGGCTCCCAGGATCCGGTCCCGACCGTCGATCACTTTTAAGGCATGCGCCCATTTGCCCAGGATGTCGGCGGCATTGGCCGCATACTTGTCTTCCCCCGTAATGACCCATTGCAGGGCGTTGAAATAGGCCGCATTGCCGGCTTTCTCGAAATGGCCGATGTTGGCGGAATCCGACGGCGCTCCCCCGCGTCCGACATTGGCAAAAACGGTCGTTTCGAAATCAAGGCTGGACAGATCGTAAGGAACGCTATGCAGCAGCCGCTGATAATCGGAGTACCAGGGCTCGGCCTTCTCCTGAACGCGTTGCTTCATTCTCTCCAGGTCCTCCGCCGTCTGCAAAATACCGGGATGGCTAAAGATTCGAACGCTTACATCCGCCGAAGTTTCATACCCGCCGCCGTTGTATTCGACAGTGTACTCGTGAACGCCGATGCTCAGGTCCGACAACGTCGCGCTCATCCGGCCGCCAGCCAGCACGACAGCCGCGTCCGTTCCTGCGACATTGTAATGCGCCGGGTTTGTATCGCCGTTAATGGGAAGCCAGAGCAGCTCGGCGTCATCTCCGGATACCCGCTGGCTAACTTCCAGCAAATCGCTGCCCGTCACCTCTTCCAAATAAAAACGGTATTCGGTATTTTGAGCGGCCGCACCGCTGCTTTGCATGGCGTCATCCGTCATTGTTACATTAAAACGTTTGAAGTTCGAATCGTCCCTCATCGTGGACAAATGCGACCAGATCCGGTAATAACCCGATTTGGCGTAGCGGTCGATATAAAATCGTTCGTTCCAATTCGGGAGGTTCGCCGACGCTTTGACCTCGAACGTCCTGTCCGTGCTTGTGCCGTTGGGAGCGCCGCTCAGAATGTTGAAGTAACGATGGGTGTTGCTCAGAAACTCTTCGGCCGTAAAATAATGCTGGATCGTCAAGTATTTGTTATTGACCAGAGATCGGATGGAATACGCCGTTCTCGTGGCACCCGCCTCCGGCTCTGCGTGATCCACAGTGGCGAAGTAGTCAAGGACGTACAACGCAAATGCCGAAGCTTCGGCGGCGCTTCCCGTAAGCGACAGCTTTTCCGTGACGGGGTCCACTTTAACGTATTCGCCCGCTTCGTTTTTCATTTTGAAAATCATGGACGCGGTTTTGCTGTTGTCATAATAATTGCCCATGTCCGGTCCCGGAATCCGGATCGGCGCTTCCGCCAGGCCGTTCATCGCCGCCTGCAGCGCTGCCTGTGCCTGATCGACCGCCGCTTGCGTTGTGTTGTCTCCGCTTGCCGCTTTGGCTTGCTCGAGCGCAGCCGTCAATGCGGCCCAACTATCCGTCGTATATTCCGACTCGATGAGCCCATCCGCTTCGGCGATTAGCGCGCCGAGCGCCGTCTTGTCGATGCCGTCGTTGACGATGGAGATGGATGCGGTATCGCTGACGGTGGCCTTTTTGACGGAAGTGGCCCTGACGACGCCGGTTATCCCGCTTACCTCCGGCATCTCCCTCAGCTTCAGCTTCAGCGACGTATCGCCGAGATGCTCAACATCGACATACGGCTTAAGCGTCTGCGGAATATGCCAGTTTACGCGCTTGATGACGGAATCCGTCTGCACATTGGCCGACAATACGATTTCATCGCCGACAGAGCTTAACGCGGATTTCCCGGCGCTAAGCGACATGGAAACATCATAAGGTTTGTCCGTAAACATCATGGCGCCGTAGTAGTTCGCCTTCCGCCCGGCTTCGTTATTGACCGTGCCTGCGCGCAAGCGCTTCTCCGCCGCTTCATAGATAACATCCGTTTCTCCGCCATTGGACACGCCAGCCGCCTCGTTTAGATAATGGTTGCCGACGATCTCGTATCCGACAGCCCAGATGCCGCTTTGCGTTCTGTTTCTGTCGGAAATAAATGTTTCCGATGCCACTTCCTCGCCGATGGCATATTTGGCATTGTACACCGTGCCCGAGAGTAAACGATTGTCATAGGCTCCGTAAATATCAACCCCCTGATTCCAGGCAATATCCGCTTGCGTCGCAAGCCCCGTAATGCCCATTCTGGCATGCGGCTGATCGCGGCTGCTTTCCTGTTGCTCGCCGCTCGGGTAAATATAGCTCGGCAGACTACCCATGGACACGGCGTTGCCTTCTCTGTAAGTTCCGAGATACCGCTGCTTCAACGCGTCGTTAAATAAATCGATATCCTCCAGATAAACCGCCGCAGCCATGTTGAAGCCGCCGAGAATCGCGTCCCAGTTGCCGTTGGCCTGTGGATAGAAGTCGTATGTCTTGGTCAGCAGCAGGCGCAGGAAGCTGTCGAATTCGGCCATGTCCGCCTCCTGCCACAGGTCCGCTGCCGCAACATCCGGATCGCCATTATAGACATGCCTGATGATTTCGGCAGCGTTTACGAAATCCGTCGCTACAATGGCTATTCGGAGTTTGACATCGTTTCCGGAGCCCAGCGTCTTAAGCGTGGCAGCCCACTCGTTCAGCACCTCTTTCGCTTTGCGCCCGTAAGCGGCGTCACCGTCCAGGTAATATCGCAAAGCATAATAAAGCGCCTTGCTGCCGCCTCGCGTATATGCCGTTCCGCCGATATTGGGGCTGTTGTAAGGACCCACGTCAAGCACCGGCTCCGGATTGACGGCATTGCTGTCGAACCAGGCCGCAGCGCTTGCCAGCTCCTGATAACCTTTGCCGTAAACGGTATCCGCATTGTCTTTATTAGCCTTGATATGATCCAGATCCTCCAGCGTAAACGCGATGCCCGGATGCTGGAAAACGAAATCGTCGTTCAGATAAGGAATTTCATCTTCTCCGACCATTTGATCTCCGATATAAACCACGTCGAAATAATCGAGGTTGGGGCCGTCGTAAACGCCTTGTCCCGGAGGCGCCTCCATGCCCAGAGTGACCGTATTCTCCCCTTTCTCCAGCCAGACGTTCATAAAGTTGGTATTCCAGGCCGTATTGCCTCTTACGTTGGCGTAACCATTATCCGATTGCGGCGTCAAGGATGTGTTGGCCGCAGGATTATAGCTGTCGTTGTATCCGGAAATATTGAAAATCATCCAGCCCGCCCAATGCGGGTCCATCGTATTCGTAAAATCCGGCTCATCGTCGTTGATCACGATGCGGGTATTTCGTTCGTCGCGGACATTGCGGTAACCGTCCGTCTTGGTTGCCGGGTTGTTGTAGCTGAACGCCAATTGGTAAAAACCCGCCGCCGGTACAACGACCTTCCAACTGGCTTGGTCCTGTCCTGACGGAATGGAGTTGTTGCTCGCGCCGCTGCCCGTTTTATAGTCCGCGACCGGGTCGCTGAAATCGACAAATTTGTTGCCCGAGGCTCCCGTCAGGACAACCTCGTCGCCGGGCATCGAACCCGGTACGGTGTCTCCGTTATCCCTGACATAGATGTTGCCTGCCGATCGATAGAAATCCTCCGCTTCTACTCTTGCGACGAAACCTTCGGGATCGAGCGGCACGACAGGCTCACCCGTCGTTACGTTTACCACAACCGGGATTTGTCCCGATGGATGCGGTCTGTCGATATACAGCTGCGTCACGCTCCCGGCAGCCGTATTTTCCGAAGAATCGGTGTAAATATGAAGATTGATCTCTGTTCTGCCCGCCTTCAGCGCGTTCCGGAACAAGTCGGTCACATCCACTGTTGCGTTTGGCTGACCGGCTGGTACGTTGCCTTCTCCGGCTGACGCAAACGTAATCTGCGCCGTCGGCGAACCCGCTATATCGTTCGGGCGGTTGTTATAGGTAATATTGCTGGAGGTCCACTTGACGCCGCTGTCGGTCGACCAAACGGATTCGCTTTCGACAAATGTAAGGGTATTGGGATCATGCGATTTTCGAAACGCCAGCTCCATCGTCATTACATCAATGTTGTACAAGCTAGTGTCAAAGGAAGATAAATCGAACCGGAGATAACCGTGTCGTCCTTTGCCGACCATCATCTTGAACTGAATATTGTTGTCGGTGGTGCTGGCCGTTTTTCTTACGGAATCCGGCGACGACTTGTCCACATACGCGCTGCCCTCATCCGTTGCAGCGAAGCTGACTACCCGAACCTCCGGCGCCGCCTCGGCCGCCGCCGCAGCGTTTGCCGCCGCATCCGGGGCAAGCCCAAACATCGGCATCATGAGGATGGGCACGCACAACAGCAATGCCAGTACCTGTCTTACATGTTTGCTCATTGTCGATCTCCTCTCCGAAAATGGTTAGCAAGAGATAAGTTGCGATGAAACGGGGCTGACCCTGGACCGGAATCGGCTCCGGGAACAGCCCTGCCTTGCGTTATTCGTTGTTCCACTCCTCCAGCACCATTCTCGCCAAGGCGACAAGCGTCCGGATCGTAATTTTGCCTTCCTCCTGCAAGTCTGCTGCCGCTACCTCGCTCCAGCCTGCCTGGCCGGATGTTATGCCGTAATAGCGCGCAAGCACGGACAAATCTGCGACCGTCAACCGGGTTGCGCCGCCCGCAAGCGATACCAGTTGCTTGTGGAACTCGTCCACTTTCCGATTCAGGTCCTGAACGGCCTCGTTCACCTGCTGCTGAGTAGAGGAGCCGCTGCCGTAAATCCCTTTCGCATCGGCGATTGCCGCCGCAAGCCCCGCCTTCGCGCCGCTCTTGTATTGGCCGATTTTGGCGCCTTCCGCGGCCCGATCGTATAGGAGCTCCGCAGCCGCGATTGCTTGCTGCAGCGCCTGCTTGTTCGGACCGCTTGGCGTAACGGGAACCGTCGGCTTCATGACCGCCCCACGGAATGTTTCCATCGCTTGCGCCAACGCGTTTACTGCCTGGGCTACGGCGTCTGCGCCCGCCAATATATCGTTCTGCACCGCTTCCGCGGCATCGATAGC
>NZ_BDQX01000054.1:112775-115214 GCF_003112455.1 Paenibacillus agaridevorans | reverse complement strand
GAGCATCTATGGCCGCTTGCGGATATTGACCCGGCAAGCCACCGGCTTGAGCCTGCCCTTGAAGCTCCCGAGCTTCGGCGAGCAGCGTGTTCAATGCCGCTTTATCCGTCTCGTTCAGCACAGCCTCCCAGCTCGCGTCCGCAACATCAAACGACATGGAGCTGCCGGACAACGCCCCCGTAAACTCGGCAATTTCCATTCTGACCTGCCCAGGTAATGCCGTATTCTTGACTTTGCCATGCAACGTCAGCAATGGTCCGCTCACGCTAATGCCTTCTCCCCCTTGAGCGGGGATCAAAATAATCTTGATTTCGCCTTGCTCCGGTTTAAGCGCCGCCCCGGCGATCTGTATGTCTTCATGCGCCGAAACGATCGCTTCCGCATCCAGCCAATAGCTGCCGGCATGGTCGGCCGTTGCGGCAAATTCCACTTGCTGCGGATTGTACCGTATGACAAGATCAAGCGCCGTAAAGCTTTCCGCATGATCGGACAAACCTGCGGACACGCTGAAATCGCTCTTAGCGCTTAACGATGCCGGTCCGTCAAGCCATGCCTTCGGCAACCCGGCGAGGTCATCCATCGCCGTCTTTAATTGCAGGGCAGCCTCGTACACCGCCGCGCGATCGGCAGACTCATTTACGGCTATCGACCGCGCCGCCTCCAGTTTCGTTTGCAGCGCCATCCAACTGGCTTGCGTAAATGCCGCTTCATCCAAAGCCTCCGCATCGCCGATCAGCTCGAACAGAAAGCTTTTGTCCAGCTTATAAACAATGGTGAGCGTTGGCGCAAATTGACCCGGGGCGCTGCCGCCGGATGTATATTCCTTCGTCAGCGGGTTGCCTTCGGCGCCGGCAGACGCCAGGAACAATGTCAGCTTGTCGCCCGTATTGGCTTGCACCGTATCCATAACATCCATGCTCCAGACTCCGGAAATGCCGTAATCCGGATAATCGCTGTTCGCGGCTACGGGAGCGGATGCCGAAGGGCTGTTCAAAAATGCAACAATTTGATCCGTGCTGCCCCCGAAATAATCGTTTTTGAGCTCAAGACCCAGTCGGCCCGAAGCGCCTGGCTCCGCCCAGTCATCCCACTCGAGCAAACGCGCCTGGATGACGGCCGACCGCTGATTGCCCCGGAACATGGTCAGGTTCACCGATTCGATAGCGGAGTCGCTCAGGTCGGGAACGCCATTAAACGTAAGGAGTCCGTATCGGCGCTGCGTTTCGACATTGGCCCCGCTGTTTAAAATCGTCAGCTCCGGTCCAATGCCGGAGGCATTATCGTTGCTAAATCGCAAGGTCGTATCCTTTTCCACCTTCAATTGAATGATGCCGTCCTCGCCTATATAGCCCTTGAGCGTTCGTGCGCTCTCCAGCTTGCCGGGTTCGGCCGACGACACATACAGCGATCCCGATAGCGAGCCGATTTGCGCAATTCGCACCGAAGCCGAGCCGCCCTCCGCAATAGCCATGCCAAGCGGCTGCAGATCCCTTGCCGTCCGGTAAACCTTTGCCACGCTGCCGTCCGCAAGCCCCTCCACCGTAACGACATCGTCAATGCCTTCCGGGCGGTTGGATACCGCAATGTCCCCCGGCTCAGGAGCGTTTGACAAGGCCGGTGGCGAGACGGTGTCCGAGAACGGACCGACCGCGCCGTCCAGCGCAATCGGAGCTACCTTGTAATAAGGCGTGCCCTGCGATGGAATCGCCGTATCGGTGTAGGACAAGATCATCGCGTCCGCTGCGATTCGCGTCCATGGCGAGTCCGCTGCCGGTTCGGATGTACCCGGCCGCAGCTCCGGATTCGTATCGCTCGCCGCCGCATCGTAAGTACGGTAAAGGCTGAAGCCGACAGCCTGCTTCGGTTTGTTCCAGCTTATTGTTAAGCTTTCGCCCTCCAGCTTCGCTGCCGGATAGAGGCTGCCCCGCTCGCTTTCCTCTACGCGGACATCGCCGAACCGCGCCGCCTCCGCTGCCGTTACGCCCCCATATATCGCATAAGGGAACGGCGTAAACAGCTTGTGAACCGCAATCCAGCTATTGCCGTCGCGCGAAACGTAAGCGTTGACGTAATGGGAGTCGTATTCTCTTACCAGTCGGATATACGGATATTCCTCTGCGCGCAAGCCCAGCAGACCAGCATCGAACGGACTTGCCTTTACATCCGTCCACATATGCCTGGAGTCTCGTGTGCGGTTCTGCAATACGAGATTGCCCTCTTCGTCCGCCCCGAAATAAATATATCGCGCGCTAGCGTCCAGCTTGTCGCGCAGCATGATGCCCGAAGCCGCTCCCGAATGGCTGTCGATCCGGGCTTCCACCGAACCATTGCCCGCCAGCAACTGATGCACGAAATGGAGCGAATCGTGAATGTCCCGGTCGTAGATATTGTAGTCGTCTCCTTCGCCAAACCCGTCGCCATTGCCGCCCGAGATGGCCA
>NZ_BDQX01000054.1:83845-112575 GCF_003112455.1 Paenibacillus agaridevorans | reverse complement strand
TTTCCCGCCGCCACTTTGTAATAATAAACATTGCCGTTCAGAACGCCGGAGTCCTTGTAGTCGTTGCCGGCTACGCCCGACGCGATGACGGTATAAGGCCCGTTTTCGTTTGAGGCACGTTTGATCGTATAGCTTTCCGCGCCGGCGGCCGTTTTCCATGTCAGACCCGCTTCATTGTTGCCGGCCAGCGCCTGCACGAAGTCGACATGGCCCGGCTTCGGCGCGGGGTCGAACGTTTCGTTCAACTTCAAAATCATGACGCTTTGGGCCGGTACCGTTACCTTGCCGTTTGTCGCCTGCAACCTAGCCCCGGATACCAGATCCAATACGTCATTGCCGCCGTAATCCGCAGGCAGCTCCACCTCGAAGGATTGTTTGTTGCCGTATGCTTCGCGAGTGGAATTAAACAACAGGAAGTATTCGCCGTATCTGGCGGTCATCAGATCGGGATGCGCGGCGTAAGCGTGATCCGCTTCGAAGTTGTCGCGAGACACCGTGCCGACGCCCGGCTGATACGTGATAGGCGCGATCTCGCCGGCCAAAGCTTGCGGCCGGTCCCCGTCATTGCGGTGTTGATCCTCAAAAAAGTCGGCCTGAATATTGTCCATGCGCAAATAATAGTCGTCGTATCGAAATACGCCGTTTGTTGCGATCTGCACGATGGAATCGTATTCCGGCGTCATCACATGCAGCCGCCCGTTGCCCGCGAAGCCGCGGTTGCGCATATTGAGCTGCCCCAGTATCCGCGTGTCTCCATCGCGCATCGAGAAGAAGAAATTATCCACGTCAGCCCAGGCGAACTGCTCGTAATCGGCGGGGTCAACGCCCATATCGTCAAGCTCCTGCTCCGAATAATAAGCAAAATCGGTCAGCGGATGCACGACGCCCGCCTGCGCGCCGTCGAACCGCTCAAACTCGGCTCTGCCTTCGGAAATGTAATGATAGGTTTCGGCCAGATGATAGTCGTATTTGCTTTTGCCCATAACGCTGTTGAAGTAATTAAAATATTGGTTGTCCGCGATTTGTTGCTGGGCATAACCGACGGCTTCGGCCGCGTACGCCCAATATTCATCCCACTCCGGCCCGCTGTAGCGCTCCTCGTTACGCGCCATCGCCATCTCCAGCGAAGCATAATGAAACTGCTTGCCTTCGGTAATGCGGGTAGCGTAGCCGTAATTGCCGGGATATGCCGGATTGCGCTCGTCGAGCACTTGATTCATCCGCATAATGCGGTAGCCGTCGTCGTCAAGCGTCGTATTTCGGGTGTAGCCGCGAGCATGCAGATTTTTCAGCGCCATTTTCAAAATTTCATCATTCAGCGCTTCGTCGCCCGCTTTGCCCAGCGTCTTGTAGAAGTATTCCGGCAAATAGTTGGTCGCTTCGCCGTAATTGGCGACATAGCCGTTTTCCCTCGTCAAACCCGCTTCGGTAATCGTCGTAAAATGCTCGCCGAACGGCAGCCGTCTGACCAGCCTACCGTTATCGTCCAGTTTGCTTCGGGCCAGTCCTTTGGCGACGATTTGCTCGAAATCTTCCGTAAACACCGCCGTGGCATCGTGCAGGAACAAAGAATGATACAGATCCAGCTCTTCCCCGTTCGGCCCGACCAGCACCTCCTCGCCCAGGAACGGCCTTACGCCGATCGCCTCCAGCAAAATCTGATGGCTGCGCTCCTTGCCTTCGAAAAATTCGGAGCCGATCATCCGCAGCCCCTCGTGCGCCTCCCACGCTCCTTCGTACGTGTAGAACACCTGATTGTAAATGTAGGACAGCCTTGCTCTCGCAAAATCGAAATTGGCCTTCAGCGCCCGCTCCCACGCTTCCTTGCGGCTTAACGCTCCGCCGTCCCAGTCAACGCCGGCCAGCGAATAACGTCCTTCGACCGTGCCGGTCGCGAACGGCTGCGCAAGGAACGTCTCGAACGCCTCCCGACCGTAGACGGCATCGTCGGCGATGACGTTTTCGATCAAATACAACGCTTCGCCGAGCGCTCCGTAGTAGCCGCCCCAATCGCCCTGATGTCCTCCGCGCTGCACGTTTCTTGTATTGGCATAATAATCTTTGACATGATTGTCGATCGTTTTGAAAATCCGCTCGACGGCCGCTTTTTTCAAAGCGGGCGACGCGGCTGCCGGACACCAGTCGTAGCTCAAGCAACCCGCGTAAAACTTCAACTCGTCCTCATATCTGACGATGGACAGCTTGGCGGTGCTGTTCGCGTCGACCTTGGCCGACAAATTGTTGAACAACGTGCGTTGGCCGGCCGTATACCCGTCGATCAACGCTTGCTTGTCCACAGCCGTTCTTGTATCCTCCGCCACGATATCGGCCGTGTCGACGGGACCGCCGAACAGACTGCCTTGCGTCTCGCCCGATACGTCCAGAAACGCCTGGGTATGCGTATAACCGCTGTAATACCCGCGCGATGGCTCCGTCACGTTCGCCAGGAAATCCTGACTGTATGTACGAACGGTAATTTCCGCCGCTTCTTGACCGTACGTCAACTCCAGCGGCAGCATGATCGAATTGTAATAGAACCGGTTGGGCAGCACTTTTGCCGTAACGCCCGTGCTCCCGCCCGCCCTGTAATTTTGATTGCCGATATTGATCGCTTCGTAATCACCCTCGCGGCGATAGCCGATTTGCTCGCCGTTGATATATACGATGCTTTTGTAGGACGAAACATCGTCGCCCCAAAACTTCATCGTAAAATAGTTTTGCTTGTACGGGTCGACCTTCATCGTAAAAATAAGTTCGCCGCCGCGTGCCAGCGCGGGGTTAAGCGGATCCGCCACCCGAGCCGTCTGACCCAGTCCGCCAACAATAGCGCGGGTTGAGTTTCCTTGGAAGCGATGCTCCCCCTCCGATTCGTCATTTCCGAAAATGATCCGATCCAGTAGGCTGCTCTGCGGCGCCGCGGGCGCCGCTTCCGCCGCCTGCTTCGCAGCCGGAAGCATAGGCGCAATCAGAGCGGCAATCAGGCACGTGATAAGCACTCTTGACCAATATCGCATTATTTCTTATGTCTCCTTCCTGTCGATCAGTTCTCATCCACCCTATGAAAGATAATCAAACGCGCAACAGCCGCAGCAAATTCAGAATCATCGTTGCCGCTTCGGCACGTGTAGCGGAGTCGGCCGGCATAAAACGGTTGCCGCCCTTGCCTTTGACCAATCCTGCGTCGGCAGCGGCTTGGACATAAGGTTTTGCCCAAGCGGCAATTTCGGCGGAATCGGCAAATGTCGGCTCGCCTCCGACTTCAACTTTTGGCGCGGCGGCACGCACGATCATGGCCGTCATCTCCTCACGGGTAACGAGGCGCTCCGGCCGGAACAAACCATCGCTGTATCCGTTTACAATTCCGGCTGCGGCAACCCCGGATATATACGGTCTGGACCATGACGGCAATTGTCCCGAATCGGAGAAAACTTGTTCTTCTGCGGAAGTCAGCCCCAGCGCCCGGGCAAGCATGACTGCATACTCCGCGCGATTAATCGACTTATCCGGTCGAAATGTTCCATCGCTGTAACCGGTCACCCAGCCTAGCTCCACCGCTTCGGCAATGTCGTTTTCTCCCCAATGGCCTCCAATGTCGACAAGCTTGACCTCCCGCTCGCCTCCCTCCGCGATCTCGGCAATCCCCGGCTTATAACTCAGCATCTGCACCTGGGAATCGACAAGCGAAGCCTCCTCCAACCGGAATACGGCCTCACCGCCGCCGACCCTATCGAACCGCAGCGTCGCAAGCTCCGCTTCGCCGCTTACTCCGGTCACTGGACCTACCTTTGTATGAGCCAGTGTCAAATTGCCTCCCTTAACTAGCGGGGGCACCGAAAACCCCGTGAATGAACTTTCCGATTTCAAAAATTTCATCCGCAGCGGATCGTACGATACCTGCAGCTCAAATCCGTACAAATCCGTCAGACCCGAAGCGGAAATAATCGCAATAACTTCATCTCCTTCCGTCGTTACCGACATCCGGAATTGAGGCTTGTCCGCCGCTCCCGCCATGCCGGGCATCGTTACACACAACAACAGCGCCACGAGCCAAATCATCAGCTTGCGTTTCATCTGTACAACATCCTTTCATAGTTTTACAAAAATTTACCACGGCAAGCCTACGTTCACAATGCAGCTTTTTTAACAGGAAACCGGTGTTTTTTAAGATCATGGCTTATAAAGCGATCCAAAACCAAAAACCGAAAATCCTGTTGGAATTTCCGGTCCCTGGTTCATTGCTATTGGGTTGCCCGCCTGGGTGCTAGCCTTTAACCGCTCCCGACGAAACGCCTTTTACGAAGTACTTCTGCAAGGACAAAAAGGCGATCAATACCGGCACCAGCGACATCGTCGTGCCCGCAAAAATCATATCCCAGCGAGATGAAAATTCTCCGACATAATAGAACAGCTCCACGATCATCGTCTTTGTCTGGCCGGATGGCAGAACAAGCATCGGCATCAGGAAGTCGTTCCAGATTCCAAGTCCTTGCAGCACGACCATGCTGGCCGTAACCGGACCAAGCAAAGGGAAGACGATTCGCCAAAATATGCCGATCCGCGTACAGCCATCGATCTCTGCGGATTCCTCTATTTCTCTCGGAACGCCCTTGAGAAAACTCGTATACAGCAGGACGCCGAAACCTACTGACCCCGCGATGTAGATCAGTATCGGTCCGCCCAGATTGCCGAACAGCCCCATCGTCTTGAGCTGCTTGAACAGCGGAATCATGTATACCTGGAACGGAATCATCATGCCGAACAGGAAAAAGATGTAGACGGCATTCGTCCACTTGCGGTTCGTCCGTTCGATCGCATACGCCGCCATCGGGATGATGACAATCATTGCGGCGATCGAGCCAAGCGTGAGGACCGCACTGTTTAGCATCGCTTTCGGATATTCCGTTTTGGTAAGCAAATATTTAAAGCTCTCCGTATAAAAACCTTCCGGGAACGCAATGGCGTCACGAAGAATTTCGGAGTTGGATTTAAACGCCGACATGATATTAAAGAAGATAGGAAACGCGAATAGGATCGCAATGAGCAGCGTAACCACGAACAAAATGATTTGGCCGGATGTAATCGGCTTTTTCGCTTTTTGGCCCATCTTACATCTCCACCTCCCGTTTGCGAAGCAATCGAATCTGGATAAGTGAAATAATAAGAATCAGAATAAACAATACGATTGCAAGCGCGGTGCCGAAACCTTGTCGTCCTTCGCCGAACGCAACCTTGTATATAATGTAAGTCAACGTTTCCGTGGCAAAGCCCGGCCCGCCGTTGGTCATAACCGCAATTTGATCGAACAGCTTCAGGGAGTTGATCATCGACAACATGACGCATACGGTCGTTGCCCCTGCCAGAAGAGGGAACGTAACATGCCGGAATTGCTTCCACTTGCCCGCTCCATCGATGCTTGCCGCCTCCAGAAGCTCTTGCGGAATGCCCTGCAGGCCCGCCAGATAAATAATCATGTAGTAGCCCGATGCTTTCCAAACCGTTGACAATATAATCGATAGCAGCGCAAAATCCGGGTTGCCGAGCCAGTCTGTCTTAATAGCGCTTAGGCCCGTCATATCCAGCAGTTGGTTTACAACACCGAAATTGTAATTCAAAATAATCATCCAGATAAAACCCATAATAATACCGCTCATCAGTACCGGGAAATAAAAGATGCTGCGGAACAAATTGCGGAACCAGCGTACTTGATCCACAAGGATAGCCAGCACAAGGGCCACCACATTTTCCAGCAGAACAAGCGAAACAGCAACGATAATCGTATTGGTCAGTGCGTTATGAACCCTCGGACTTTCCCATATTTCCTTAAAGTTATCGAAGCCGATGTAACGAACGTTTTCGCTAATGCCGTCCCAGGACGTAAAACTAAGATAAATACTGTTGAATGTGGGGATCATGACAAACAAGGTATATAGTACAAACGCCGGCAATATAAACCATATCGCGTAGCTCTGCCACCATTTTTTCTTTTTTCTGATTACTGCCGTGGCATTCATAACGCTCTCCTCCTGCCTCTTCTGAAAGAAAACCTCTGCCGCCCGGCAGAGGTTATCCCGCATGTTGATCGCCTAAGCTGTTGGCTTTATTGTTGGTTTGCTTTCACGTTGTTGTCGTATTCCGTATCGGATTGCTGCATATATTGCAGAACATCGGCGTCGTTTACGACGAGGTCTTGCAACAGCTTGTAGAACCAGTTGCGGAATTGCGGCGGAATTGCGTTCTCGCCGAACCATTGGTTGATCATCATGGACTTCTCAACCGAAGAGTCCGCCATAAGCCGAAGCACTTCTTGCATATGCTCGTTCGTCTCGTAGGTTACTTCGGCAGCCGTCGTTGGAATGCCGTTGACGGTCGCCAGGTACGGGCTGTATTTCGCCGGATCAAAGAAAAATTTGATAAACGCCGAAATCGCTTCTACTTTGTCAGCATCCTTGGCCGCTTCTGCGGAAAGGGACCATCCGGCAAGGGTAGGCAAGCCGTTAACGATTACGGAGCCGTCTTTGCCTGGCAACGCATAGAAGCCGTATTCGAAGCTGGGATCAGCCTCGGTAATTTGTCCGAACATCCAGGGACCCGAATATAGCTGCGCAGCCTTGCCCGTTACGAGCATGGAAGCCGTCTGGTTGTCGCCCGTGCTCAGCCAGCCTTTGTCCACATATTTCGTGAACAGCTCCTTATAGTCGCTAATCGCTTGTACCATAGGGGCATCGGTAAAGCTCGCCGTCTTGGCTGTCCGTTTGGAGTTCCAATCCGGATCTTCCTTGTACACGTTGTTGATCAGGAAGTAATTGACCCAGAAGCCCATATGGAAAATATCTTTGCCGCCGGCTACAATTGGGGAAATTCCGCTGTCGAGCAGCTTATCCTGTATCGCGATAAACTCGTCGTATGTCTTCGGAAGCTCTGTAATTCCGGCATCGGCGTATGCTTTTTTACTGTAAATGATGCCGTTGGGCGCATTGCCTGTAAGCGGAGCATTATATTTTTTGCCATCATATTCCGGCAGGAAGGTAAACAGGCTGTGCAGCCCTTCCGGCAGCTCGGCCAGCTTGCCCGCATCCGCGAATACTTTCGTATCGCGCATTTCCACCAGGTCCGGGAATTCTCCGACCGCGTCTTTTGTTTTCAGCCAGTCCAGATAGGAGTCGCTTGTCGTTTCGCTGATGTTTTTAACCGTAATGTGCGGGTTTGCCGTCGTAAAAGCGTCAATCGTTGTTTCAATCGCTTGTTTCGTAGCCGGATCGCCCGTTGCGTACGCAACGGAAATCGTCACTGGCTTATTGCTTTCGGCAGCATCCGTTCCTGCCGGCGAAGCGCTTGGCGAACCGTTATTCGCACCGGAATTGTTGTTGTTCCCGCCGCAAGCGGTCAGTACTAACGAAGCAGCCGTAACAATGGAAAATAACTGAAATAATGTTTTTTTGGCCATCTTTCTGTAAGCCTCCCTTTATTGAGTACCAGGTTGTAAGGATGTTGTTTTCCTTGATCTAAGAGTATCATCCGCCAAAGTCGTTATGAATGAAGTTTTTTAAGCCGCATATGCGGCTTATTTAAGATGTTTGGGGAGGATCGGCAATAATAATTGCACCGAGGTTCCCACATGCTCCATGCTGTTGATCGTTAAGCCGTAATCCTCTCCGCATATCGTTTTGATGCGGTCGTGGACATTTTTCATGCCGATGTTTTTGCTTGGCGCCTTGGATTCCGCAAGCAGCTGCTGAAGTTCCAGCAGCCTGTCCTCTCCGATGCCCGCACCGTCGTCGTAGATCGTTACGACCAGCTTGCTGCCGGCAACCTCCAGCGATACAAGCACGCTGCCCTTCCCGCCCTTGGGGCGAATGCCATGCTGGATCGCGTTTTCGACGATGGGCTGCAGCGACAGCTTTAGAATGGGGTAGTCTCTTCTCACCTCGTCGGCGATTTGCAGCCGGAGCTCGATTCGGTTTTCGTAACGAACGCGAATAATATAAAAATAGTCCTCCAGATGGTTCAATTCTTCCTGAACGGATACCCAATCCTCTCCGTAATCGATCACGTATTTCAACTGATTGGACAATGCCAAAATCATATCGGCGACTTCTTCGTCATCGTTGTAGACGGCATTCATCCGAATGACTTCCAGCGTATTGTACAAGTAATGGGGACGTATCTGGCTTTTCAACGCGCTGAGCTCGGCTTGCTTCTGCTTGATTTCCGCGACGTACGCATCATTGATAAATATTTTGAGCCGATCCACCATTCGATTAAAGCCAAAGGCCAGCCTGCCAAGCTCGTCCTTGCCGTATCTCTCGATGTGCGTGTCCAGATTCCCCATTTCGACCTTATTCATATGCAGCAGCACATTGCGAATAGGGGCCGCGAGCCGCTTGGAGAACCAGGTTCCCATTGCCAGCAGCACGATCGAACAGACGATAATGGCGATATAGACGGTCGATTGAGTGGATGTCAATTGCTCGAACAGCCCATTTTTGGATACCCGCATAAAAACCTGTCCCTTTAGATAGGGAACCTCATCGCTAAACGCCAGATAACCGCTGTCGTCGGAACGATCCAATACGGAGATCGCTTCTCCGTCTGCCGCTTCCTTGCTGCTGTAGTAGACTTGATTGTCGCTGTCGAGCACGTAGAGCTCATCATCTCCGGACAAGTTCGTTTCCTGCAGCAAACTATCCAGCACCCCCGCGTCTACGTCGATAAAAAGACTTCCTACTACTTTAGGGTCCGGAGTCAGCGTGCCGGAAATATCGATCAGGTTGCGCGCGAACGTAATCACCTTCTGATTCGGCGCGTTGTAATAATATTCGCCATGGGTCGGATAGATCGACAAGTAGTTGGGACGCTCCTCCAGCGGCTTCAGCCATTGATCGATGGGCAGTTTATCCGCGAGAAGGGGTTTGCTTTGCTTCGTCTGATAATAAATCTTTTGATCCAGCGCTCTTACGAAATAGACGCTTCGAATATGCTTGTCGCTGTATAACACTGTTCTTAAAAACGCGCCGATAGGAACGCTGTTGATCTGCTCGAACTGGTTTACGTTAGCCGTCTGGTCTACGGACAACGTAGGCGAATAACCCTCGTATCTGCCTGTGTACATAAGTCTCGTTATTTCGTCGTAATCCGAAAAAAAGTTGTTGATATTATAGCTCAAATATAAGGACATCTGCTTTAAATTGTTGATCGTAAACTGCTGAACATGACCGCTGAATGCCTGCAGCGAAAAGATGCTAAGCGCAATAAGCGGTATCAAGCCGACCAGCAAAAACGCAGCCGAAAATTTTACAAAAATACTGTTCCACCACTTCCGCAAGATCGCCAACGCCTCCCACTCCCCCGATTAATAAGCAAGAAAGCATGTCCCGCCATCAGCGCATGTTCCATATGCGCAAAGCGAAGCATGCTTCCATCCAACGTTCCTATCCTTTTATTGCCTTAATGCTTGTTTGTACTCTTGCGGCAGCTTGCCTGTCTGTTTCTTGAACATATCGCTGAAGTGGCGGGCGTTATTGTAACCCACCTGCTCCGCGATTTCGTAGATCATCATATCTGTATGCGTCAGCAGCTCCATTGCCTGCTTCATTCGCAGATCCGTAACGTATTGCTTGAAATTGCGTTTCATATGTTTCTTGAAAAAGCTGCTGAAGTAATACGGGTTCATAAACGCGATGCCCGCCACCGACTCCAGGGAAATATCTTCTCTATAATGCTCATCGATATAGGCCGCTATACGGGCTATTAACGTTTGTTCCTTGATCCCCGGCTTGTCGCCGATCCGATTGTACAGCTCCAGCAGCATATCGTATATCCCGTCGCATAAATCCTTGTAAGTGACATAGGTTTCCAGCCGGCCCTGCAAATGCTGGATGTCGAAGCCGAGGTCCGACATGGGCACATCCGCTTTCTTGACCTCTTGCACGATAAAGAGCATCGACGAAAAGCAAGTGGATACGGCAAGCTGCCGGTTGCCGATCGTCGCGCTTTCGATTAATCGCAGCAGCGTTTGCATCGAAGCTTTCGCACCGGACCAGTCGCCCCCGGTCAGCGACTTGATTATGCCGGACTGGAGCGTAAACCATTCGTTTTCGCTGTCCTTGCGTTGCTCCAGCTTGCGGTACGGGATGACACGGTTCAGACCTTCGTAATAGGTCATCTCCAACGCTCTTTTTGCCTGATCGCCGGATTGCTTGAGCCCAAACAGGTTTCCTGCCGATTCGCCCACGCCGACGGAAACCTTGAGTTTCAAATAGTCTGCTATATTGCGGCGGATGGCATCGGCCAACCGAAGCGGCACATCCTCCGAGGTATGGTTAAGCACGAAAATATGGGCTCCGTTCTGAATGAAGGAGTATCCTTTCCCGTATAAGCCAAGACTTTCTTGCACAATGTTATGAATGGCGAACTCCACCAGCTTCTGCGTTTGCGCCGGCCAGCGCTCGCTGTCGTTGCCCGAAGGGTCGATGCCGAGAATACCGATCGTATATAACGAATCATCCAGCTTCTCGAGCAAATACGGGTAACCCTCCGACTGCTCGGAAAACGTTCCTTCGGCAAGCTGGGCCAACCAGCCGCCCACTTCGTCGTCTCTGTTTTTGCGCTCCAGCAAGTTCAGCTTGTCCCGGATCCGCCCTTCCTCGTTTTCCTCCGAAATTTGGACCAGTGTCTTCTTGATGACGGCCTCCAATTCCGTTTTTTTAACGGGCTTGACCAAATAATCGACCGCGCCGTAAGCGACGGCGTCTCTGGCATAAGCGAATTCCTGATACGCGCTGATAAATACAACTTTGATCGGCAGCTGCCGTCGCTTGATTTCTTTAATGATGTCAATGCCGCTGAAATAAGGCATATTAATGTCGCTGATGACTACATCGGGCTTATAGGTCTCGATGGCCTCGAACAGTTCTTTGCCGTCGTAAGCATAACCCGCAATTTCCATGCCGTGTTGATCCCATGGAATCAGCTTGGTGAGCCCTTTCAATATGATCGGTTCATCGTCGGCCAGCACTACGGATATTGCCATTCGGCGACACTCCTTCCTCGTTCAATCATCTATACAAGCTAGTATACCAAGCGGAATTCAAGATACTCCTTCGAACTAAGCTATCGATGGGATGCAAGGGTAGTTTAGCACAGGTTAACAGGGGCCGCATGGGCTTTTTTTAAGGGATTTCAGCACTTTTTTTAGAACTTCCACACTCTCCGAACGTCCGAACGCAAAAGAACCCGAAGGAAGTCTCTCGATCTTCCGTCAGGTTCCATATCTTCCTTGGTATGAGCGAGATCAAGAAACGGCTTTATTATTCCGTTTGCAGTCCGTGTTCTTGCACTCGTGGTAATTACCAATAAAGTCCAGTCGATGATCCAGCACCTTGAAGCCGTATTCCCGCTCCAGCCGCTCCTCCAGATCCGTCAGCCAATCCTCCTTGATCTCATCCAAAGCGCCGCATCTCTGGCAGATAAGATGGTGATGCATATGCTCCTGGCCTTCGCCGCGAAGATCGTACCTCGCAACCCCGTCGCCGAAGTTCATCTTGGCGACAACCTGCAGGTCGGCTAGCAGCTCAAGCGTCCGGTAAACAGTCGCAAGACCGATCTCCGGGAATTTCTCCTTGACGAGCATGTACACGTCCTCCGCGCTCAAGTGATCCTGCTCGTTTTCAAGCAATACGCGCACGATGATCTCGCGCTGCGTGGTTAGCTTGGAGCCATTCTCCATTAATGCTCGTTTAATTTTGTCGATCTCAGCCGAAACGTTCATTCCGCCCTGCTCCCTTCCAGCTCGTTATCTATTTAGAGGTTATTATGGGCTTTCCTTGTGTGTATGAGGAATCCTAACCTGGCAGTCCAATTATTTAGAATTATTCTAAACTAATGGTAGTCGATTTTCGCTAATAATGCAATCTCAAGTTGCGAACATTGTCGCCATATTCATCAATATGACAAATATGGACCGCGCGTCTATTTATTTTATAGCATTAACGTCTCCGACTCAAACAAAATGTTTGTAATAGGATACGTTGTTTCTGCTACACCAAAAAGCCGACCTCTCGGCCGGCTTTCTTCTAATCAATTATAGAAGTCATCGATTGTTTCCTCAAATATCGGCTAACACCTGGTACCAGATGCCTCGTTTGGAATAAAGCTTGGACCGCACCTCATCCCAGCCGCCCAGATAAGAGATATCGAACAATCCTTCCGGAACGACAAATTGTCCGCTCAGCTCCTGCTTGACGTTTTCCCGAGCCGGCCGGAAGCCGTGCTTCACGAACACGCGCTGCGCTTCCTCGGCATGCAGAAAGGCGATAAACGCTTCCGCCACTTCTCTGGTGCCGTGTTTGTCGACGTTGCGATCGACTACAGCCGCCGGATTCTGAATGAGAATGGTATCCTTCGGCACAACGATCTCGTACGGCACCCCTTGCTGGATACGCGCCTTGAGCTCATTCTCGTACGTTACGATGACGTCGCCCACGCCGTATTCGAAGGCGGCCATCGACGCCCGTCCGCTCTTGTCGAGCGATTCCACGTTGGAGTGAATGGATTTCAGGAATGACTTGGCATACGTCTCCGACTTTTCTCCTTCAAGTTCTTCGGAACGCTTCAAACCTGCGCCGTAGATCGCGTTGATATCCCACTGCGCGCCGCCGGACGTCTTGGGGTTCGGATACAGCACCTTAACGCCATCCTTCGCGAGATCATCCCAGTCCTGAATACCCAGCGGATTGCCTTCGCGCGTTCCTAAAACGACGATGGATTCCGTAATCATGCCGCCATCGCTGCCGCCGCGCCAATCATGACTGATGAAGCCGGCGTCTTCGATTTTGTCCAGATCACCTTCCATCGCCAGTACGGCGACATCGGCTTCGAAGCCGCCCGCGATAGCCCTTGCCTGCGTGCCCGAGGCTTCATAGGACTCTTGGAACACGAGGCTCTGGCCCGTTTCCTGTCGCCACTTCTCCTTGAAGGCCGGCAGCAGCTCCGCGAAAGCGTCCTTCACGACGGAATACGCGCCGATAACAAGCGTCACGTCGCCTTGCGGAGAGCCCGGCTCAGCCTCTTGCTCTCCGCAGCCCGCCGTGGCCAGCAATGCCGAGGCAATCAGAAGAGATGCCAGAAGCTTTCTGTATATTGATGATTTGCGTTTCATCCATGCAACAACTCTTTCTCGTGAAAGTCGTTAGGTCGGCTTATAGCTAGATATGAATTGGCATCGGATCAACCTTTAGCGGATTCTCCATAATCCAGCTGTCGTCGTCGTTGAACATATAGGCGCGATGCACGAGTACCTGTACTTGCCCTCCCACTTGGAGCACCTCTCGTTCCAGGGATCGGTAGGTAATCAGCTTCGTATCGCCGATCGCAAGCTCTACCATCCATTCGCTTCCGCGAAAGTGCAACTGACGGACGGTTGCCGTCGTTGCCGCCGATGCGAGCTTGATCTCGCCCGGCTTGCCGTGCTCGATATATTCAGGACGAATGAGTGCTTTGGTGCCGGGTTGATCGGATAATGACTCGAAGCCCTTTAAAATGGAAATATCCTCAACGATCGTGGACTCTCCGATAAAGCTAGCAACGAACGGCGTCTCCGGATTTTTGTAGATATCCCAAGGGCTTCCCTTCTGCTCAAGACGTCCCTTGCTGATTATCATGATTTCGTCGGCTACCTCGATGGCTTCCTCTTGGTCATGCGTAACGAAGATCGATGTAATGCCGACGCGCTCGATCATTTCCTTTAGCCAAGTCCGCAGCTCCGTCCGGATTTTGGCGTCGATCGCCGCGAACGGTTCGTCAAGCAGCAGCAGTTGCGGCTCGGGCGCCAGCGCCCTCGCGAACGCGACCCTCTGACGCTGACCACCTGACAACTGATGCGGGTAACGATGCTCGAAGCCCTTGAGCCCCGTAAGCTCGATGAGATACATGACGCGCTCGCGGATCTTCTCTTTGGAAAGCTTCTTGACCTTAAGACCGAAAGCAACGTTATCGTATACCGTCATATGCTTAAACAGCGCGTAGTTCTGAAAGACAAAGCCGATGCCCCGCTCTTGCGGAGGCAGATCGTTAACGCGTTGGCCATGGAACACAATATCGCCGCTGGTCGGCGTCTCGAGTCCCGCCAGCATGCGCAAAATGGACGTTTTGCCGCCGCCGCTCGGTCCCAAGAGCCCAATCAGCTTGCCCTTCTCGATGTCGAAGCTGACGTCTTTGACGGCGTTGAAATCGCCGAAGCTTTTGTTTAAGCCGCGAACCTCAATATGCATGGCTAATGCACTTCCCTTCTTTTCTTCGACCATTCCATCAGCAGCAGCAATCCGACGGATACCGCGGCCAGCACCAGCGCGATGCCGTTCGCTGCCACAACGTTAAAGTTTTCGACGTCCTGGTAGACCAGGGTCGTTGCTGTCTGCGTTTTGTTCATAATGTTGCCCGAGACGACCAGCACCGCTCCGAATTCGCCCATGGAGCGCGCCACCGTTAGTACGACGCCATAGATGACGCCCCAGCGGATGGACGGCCAGGTAACCTTCCAGAAGGTGTACCAGGAGTACGCCCCCAGGGTAGATGCCGCCTCTTCCTGCTGAGCTCCGATTTCCTGCAGCACCGGCATGACCTCGCGGACCATAATCGGAAATGTGACAAACAGCGTCGCCAGAATCATGCCCGGCAGCGCGTAGACGATATTGACGCCCATGTCGGCGAACAATGCTCCAATGACGGTGCTTGGTCCCAGTATAAGGACGATCATGAGACCGCCGATTACGGGCGATACCGCAAACGGAAGATCTACGATGCTATTAAGCAGTCGCTTAAGCCGTGGTCCCAGCCATTGTGCTCTTACAAGGTACAACGCCAGCATGACGCCGAACAGCGTGTTGATGATTGTAACGAGAACGACGATAATACCCGTCATCATCAATGCATGGATGGATTGCGGACGCGACAGCGCATCCCAGAAGCCATCAATTCCTTCCTCCCATGCACCCGTAAAAATTTTAACCAGCGGCACGATCAGCAGAAGCGTAAATATGACATAAGTCAGGATGATCCACAGTCTTCTCACGGTGTCGACCTCCTTGCTTGCAGCTGGTTCACGAGCCACAGAATCAGGAAGGACAACGTCAATAGCATAACGGATACGGCTGCAGCGCCTTGCGGGTTATTGCTCTCAATCTCTCCGAATATAAAGACGGAAGCAACAAGCGTCTTGCCGGGAATATTGCCCGCAACCAGCACGACGGCCCCGAATTCCGCCAGCCCTCGGGAGAAGGCAAGCATTGCGCCGCTCAAAATACCGGGCAGCATCGTCGGGAAGATGACGCTAAAGAACGTCTTCGCCTTGGAGGCGCCGAGCGTGTAAGCCGCTTCTTCCTCCGAACGGTCCAGCTCCTCCAGCAGCGGCTGAATGGCCCGAATGACAAAGGGGAACGTAACGAACAGCATCGCGATGACGATAGCCGGCTCGTGGAACACGATCTCGATTCCAATCTTTCCGGCCAGCATGCCAATCAGGCTGTTAGGCCCCAGCAACAGAAGGATAAGTAAACCTCCTACCGCGGTAGGCAGTGCAAAAGGCAGATCGACGAGACTGTTCAGTATGCTCCGGCCCGGGAAGCGGTAACGGATCAGGACCCAGCCTATCATCGTACCGATCAACATATTGAGCACTGTGGCAATCAGAGCCAGCTTGAGGGTCAACAGTACGGCCTTCCAGGCCAGCGGATCCGAGACGCTTTCCCAAAATGGCGTCCAGCCGAGCGAGAAGGATTGGGTATATATCCCGACAATCGGCAGTACAATAAGACATAAAAAGTAGATCATGATGGCGCTTCTGAATCCGAAGCTCCAGGCTTTCCCCCGGAATATTTCGTTCACTGTGACATAACCCTCCAAACCATCGGCTCGAGCCGCAGGTGTGTTAACCATTTCATAATTACACAATTCCTATTAGCTTACTAGGTATTATAAATTTAGCATCCACCACTAAAGGAAGTCAATGGTTAATTACGAAAAACTGATCGGTTTAATAGCCTATTCTTATATATAGGTACGTCGACTCATCCGTAGACCCGATAACTCGAACAATTACTCTCGCGTGTCGGCGGCGGACACGGCCCCTGATACCACTGCACATAATCGCTCGAAAAGCGGTAGATAGCGGACTTAAGTCGGCGTGAGCGACTTACACATTCGAAAAGCGGACGATTTACTTACTGACGCCTAAAAACGACGAAAAAGCCGGCGCTCAACGCGCCGGCTTCAAGTCTATTCGCCTTCAATATAATAGCGGCTCTCGCCTTCCATGATGACCGACTGGCCTTGCGTCAAATCCGTCATCCACGCGATGAACGTGTCCTTCGCAGGCTCCTCCGGCAGACAGAGCACCGTCACGCGGTCGGTGAACTCCGTACCGCCCACTCGCGTACCGCGGCCGTGCAGCTCATTCTCCAGCTTGCCGTACCACGTGTAGTCCACGTCAACGAACACCTCGCGATGTAGCACCAGTTGGATCTCCTCAGCAGCCTCGATACCCGCTACCGCACCGTCCGTATAAGCCCGCACGAGTCCGCCAGCGCCCAGCATAATGCCGCCAAAATAGCGGGTGACCACTACAACGACGTTTTTAAGGCCTTTGTTTTTGATCACCTCGAGAATTGGTTTGCCTGCCGTGCCGCTTGGCTCTCCGTCATCGGACGCCTTCTGGTGCTGATCGCGCTCTCCGACCACATAGGCGGAGCAATTGTGCGTAGCCTGACGATGCAGCCGCTTGATCTCATCGATGAAAGCGACGGCTTCCTCTTCGGTTTCCACAGGTTTCGCGTAGCCGATGAACCGCGATTTTTTGATGACGATTTCTTTGCTGGCTTCTTGCCTGACCGTTTTATAGCTGGTTAAGTTCATTTGTTTCGCCTCCCGTCCCCGGGAACTACAGACGCGCTTCCAGCTCGGCTTTTTCCTTCTCGAAGCCCGGTTTGCCGAGCAGCGCGAACATATTGCGTTTGTAGGCTTCAACGCCCGGCTGATCAAACGGATTCACGCCCAACAGGTAACCGCTGATGCCGCAAGCCTTCTCGAAGAAATACACCAGGTAGCCGAACGTGTACGGCGTCATGTCCGCGATGTTCACGATCAGGTTCGGCACCTGACCGTCCGTATGCGCAAGAAGCGTACCTTCGAATGCCTTTTTGTTGACGAAGTCCATCGTTTTGCCCGTCAGGAAATTAAGTCCGTCGAGGTTATCGTCGTCATGGCCGATCGTGATGTGCTCCGCAACTTCCTTCACTTGAATAACCGTCTCGAAGATGTTCCGGTTGCCTTCTTGGATAAATTGGCCCATGGAGTGCAGATCGGTCGAGAAATCGACGGATGCCGGGTAGATGCCTTTGTAATCCTTGCCTTCGCTCTCGCCGAACAGCTGCTTCCACCATTCCGACACGAAGTGCAGGTTAGGCTCATAGTTGACGAGAATTTCCGTCACTTTACCTTTGCGGTACAAAGCGTTGCGCGCCGCTGCATATTGGTACGCCTCATTCTCCGCCAGGTTAGGGTTGCCATATTCCTTGGATGCGTCAGCCGCGCCTTGCATCATGGCATCGATGTCGATACCCGCGACCGCGATCGGCAGCAAGCCTACTGCCGTCAGTACGGAATATCGGCCGCCTACATCATCCGGAATGACAAACGACTCGTAGCCTTCTTCATTAGACAGCTTTTTGAGAGCGCCCTTCTCCTGATCAGTCGTTGCATAGATACGTTTGCGAGCTTCTTCCTTGCCGTATTTTTTCTCCAGCTCCGCACGGAAGAAACGGAAAGCAATTGCCGGTTCCGTCGTCGTACCGGACTTCGAGATAACGTTGATGGACCAGTCTCTGCCTTCCAGCAGCCCCAGCAGATGAGTTACGTAAGTCGAGCTGATGTTGTTGCCCGCAAACAACACTTGAGGGGTCTTGCGCTGTTCCTTCGACTGGATGTTGTAGAACGAATTCGACAGCATCTCGATCGCGGCGCGCGCGCCCAGATAAGAACCGCCAATGCCGATGACGATCAGCACTTCGGAATCGGATTGAATTTTGGAAGCGGCCTCTTTGATTCTAGCGAACTCTTCCTTATCGTAATTCGTTGGCAGATCGATCCAGCCCAGATAGTCCGAGCCGGCTCCCGTGCCGTTATGTAATTGGCCATGTGCCGCTTTGACCTGCTCTGTCAGGTTGTCGATCTCGTGTTTACCGATAAAAGCCAGTGCCTTGCTATAATCGAATTGAACGGTTTTGCTCATGTTTGCTAATTCCTCCTCTATGTAACTATTCCATTAGAATATCGGATTAAAGCCCCGAATACAAGCATAACCCCCTGTTTGGAGGGGGCCTGCCATCCGCTTCTCTGCTTAATAGTATGGAGAAATCATGAGGTATACGACGACGCCAGTGAAGCTGACATAAAGCCAGATCGGCATCGTCCATTTCGCGATTCTGCGGTGCTTCTCCACTTGATTCGTCATGCCGCGAACGGCCGACATCAGCGCAAGCGGCACAACGACTACCGCAAGCACGATATGAGTAAGCAGCACGAAGAAATAAATCCCCCGAAGTATGCCTTCGCCGCCGTATTTGGTCGACTCCGTCAAGTAGTGATAGGTTACGTAAGAGACGAGGAAAAGCGTTGTGGACAAGAAGGCCAGACCGATAAACGCCCTGTGCATTTTAATATTTTTGCGCTTGACGGCTACCAGCGCTACGACCAGCGTCAGAAACGTGAAGCAGTTGAAAATCGCGTTCAGCAGCGGCAGCATTTTAACGTCGAAACCGACTTCGCCGTCGTAGGCCGGCAAAAAGAACAGGATCGCGACCAACGCCACGATGACGACCGTTAATACCGTCACCAGCGGCGTGTAATTTCTTTCCTTCATGGATTGGAATCCCCCTATTGCAAGTTGGTAGTGATTGTTTTAACTTTAGCCCATTTTCATAAGGGAATACAATGTCGGAGTGTTGACGTTTATGTGAAATTGCTGCAAAAGGCCGCATCGCTATAACGATGCGGCCTCATCGGCTGACGCGATTACTCGTAAATGTACGAACAACAGTAGTCCGTCACTTCGGCAACCTGAAGCTTGAACTTCGTGTTGGCGGGAACTTTGAATTCGCCCTCGCCTTGGATATGGATCCATTCCGTTTCGCCTGGCAGGAGCACCTTAAGATCGCCGCCCAGAATTTCCATAATTTCAAGGCAGTCCGTGCCGAATTCATAGTCGCCGGGCAGCATGACGCCAAGCGTTTTCTTTGTGCCGTCTGCGAATACAACCGCGCGGCTTGTTACTTTGCCGTCGAAATAGACGTTTGCTTTTTTGATTACGGTTACGTTCTCGAATTGCGACATGATTGATCCAATCTCCTTTAGTCCTCAGCAGGCGTAGTATTTGAATAATGGCAAAGCGAAGCGGTCGACGCCATTCTCCTTAGATGCAGCGCGTTTCATACAATCCAAGTAGGCCGGGGAGGAATTCGTTCCAACGAACGAAGCCCTTCCCAGCCTCTCATATGGCTATTACAGTAATGCTTTTACCTTGCTTACAACATTCTCGACCGTGAAGCCGTATTCCTTGATCACGCGGTCGCCGGGAGCGGATGCGCCGAAGCGATCGATGCCCAAAATGTCGCCTTGATCGCCTGTGTAACGCTCCCAGCCGAACGGATGCGCCATCTCGATCGCGAGACGAGCTTTCACGCCTGGCAGAATAACCGAGTCTTTGTAAGCCTTAGGCTGGCGCTCGAACAGATCCATGCTCGGCATGCTGATGACCCGAACCTGGATGCCTTCTTCCGCCAGCGCTTTCTGAGCGGCTACCGCCAGCTGCACCTCGGAGCCCGTTGCAATCAGCTGTGCTTGCGGCTCGCCGGCAGCGTCGGAGACTACGTAAGCGCCTTTGCTCAAGTTCTCGCGGGCGCCCGTTACGGTGCCTTCGAGAATCGGCAGGTTCTGGCGAGTCAGCACAAGCGCGATCGGATTGCCCTTGTTCTCTGCCGCGTAAGCCCATGCTGCGGAAGTTTCGTTGCCGTCTGCAGGACGGATAACCGTCAAGCCCGGGATAATGCGGATAGAAGCCAGTTGCTCGATCGGCTCATGCGTTGGACCGTCTTCGCCTACCGCGATGGAATCATGCGTCAAGACGTAGACGACAGGCAGATTCATCAGCGCGGCCAGACGGATTGCCGGACGCAGATAATCCGTAAAGACGAAGAACGTGCCGCCGAAAACTTTGATGCCCGTATGCAGCGCGATTCCGTTCATCGCCGCCGCCATGCCGAACTCGCGAACGCCGAAGTAGATGTTGCGCCCATCGTAGCTGCCCGGTTTGAATTGCGTCAGGCCTTTCAGGTGGGTCATCGTGGAACTTTCCAGGTCGGCGGAGCCGCCGGCCAGGTTCGGCACGCGATTCGCTAAACCGTTCAGGGCGTTGCCGGAAGCAACGCGCGTCGACAAAGGCTTGTCCTCCGTCGTGTACGCAGGAAGTTCCGCGTCCCAGCCCTCGGGCAGGTCGCCAGCCGTTGCCAGCTCGAATTGATTGGCAAGCTCCGGATAGGCTTCCTTGTAAGATGCAAATAGCTCATTCCAAGCCGCGTTGGCTTGTTCGCCTTTGGCTTTTGCCTCTGCGAAATGCGCGCGCACTTCGTCCGGCACGTGGAACTGATGGTTCTCATCCCAGCCGTATACTTGCTTTGTCAGCTTCGTCTCGTCTGCGCCAAGCGGCGATCCGTGAGGACCGGCATGTCCGCCTTTGCCGCCTTTGTTCGGGCTGCCGAAGCCGATGACCGTTTTCACTTCAATCAAGGTTGGTTTGGAGGCGTCCGCTTTGGCTTCCTCGATCGCTTTTGTCAGTGCGCCGAGATCGTTGCCGTCGGAAACGCGAAGCACCTGCCAGCCATAACCTTCGAAACGTTTTTGTACCGTCTCGGAGTAAGACAGGCTTAGCTCGCCGTCCAGGGAAATATCGTTGGAATCGTACAGCACGACCAGCTTGCCAAGCTGCAGGTGACCGGCCAGGGAAGCCGCTTCATGCGAGATGCCCTCCATGAGATCGCCGTCGCCGCAGATGGAATACGTATAGTGATCGATAACGTTGAAACCTTCTTTATTGTAAACGGCTCCCAGATGCGCTTCTGCCATTGCCATGCCTACCGCCATCGCGATGCCTTGGCCAAGCGGACCCGTTGTCGCGTCTACGCCAGCCGTGTGGCCGAACTCAGGGTGACCCGGCGTTAGCGAGCCCCACTGGCGGAAGTTCTGCAGTTCTTCCAGCGGAAGTGCGTAACCCGACAGGTGAAGCAAACTGTACAGCAGCATGGAACCGTGGCCTGCGGATAATACGAAGCGGTCGCGGTTGACCCACTCCGGATTGGAAGGGTTATGGATCATGTCCTTGGCGAATAATTGGTAACCCATCGGAGCCGCGCCCATAGGCATGCCCGGATGACCGGATTTTGCTTTTTCGATGGCGTCGATCGCCAGCGTACGGATCGTGTCGATCGACAGCTGATCGATAGATTTTTGCGTGACAGACATTTGTGTTCCTCCTAATTTGTCATTCTCTGTACCTATCCAAAGCCAGGTTAAAAGCTTTGAATATTGTATCACCCGGCATTAATTGAATACAACCGTCTTGTTCCCGTGTACGATAACCCTGTCCTCGATATGCCACTTCACGGCGCGCGCAAGCACGACGCGTTCGATCGTCCGGCCGATTCGCTTTAAATCCTCGACGTTATCGCGATGCGTGACGCGCTGAACGTCCTGCTCGATGATCGGACCGCCATCCAGTTCTTCCGTAACGTAATGCCCCGTTGCTCCGATGATTTTGACGCCCCGGTTGTAGGCTTGCGCATACGGCTTGCCCCCTACGAAAGCAGGAAGGAACGAGTGGTGGATGTTTATGATGCGGTTCGGGAACTGCTCGATAAACTTCGGCGATATAATCTGCATATAGCGGGCAAGCACGATAATATCCGCTTTGTCCGCGACGATCTCCATCTGCTTGCGCTCCGCTTCCGCCTTCGTCTCCGCGGTAACCGGGACATGATGGTACGGGATGCCGAACGATTCCACAAGCTCCCGCAAATCGGGATGGTTGCTGATAACCATGGCGATCTCGGCATCCAGCTCTCCTGCGCGCCACTGCCACAGCAGCTCCATCAAACAATGATCTTCCTTGGATACGAAAACCGCCATCCGTTTCTTGCGGCTGGCCCGAAACGTGTGCCACTTCATCTGGAAGCGGTCGGCGACCCGCGCGAAATCTTCCACAAGAACGGGAAGCTCCCGGTCCATGTCGTTTAAGTCGAATTCGAAACGGATAAAGAACATGCCGCCTTCAGGGTCCATCGTATATTGGTCTGAGGAGACGATATTCGCGCCATGCTCATAGAGAAAATGAGACACCGCCGCGACGATGCCCGGACGGTCCGGACAGGAGATCAACATCCGGGCTCGTCCTCCTTGTCCTTTCGATAGTTTGGTTACTTGAGATGACATCGGATAAATCTTCCTTTTCTACAATAAATTTTGTTCCAAAAATCGGACTTTTTGAACAACCTCTTTAAGCCTTTACGAGCAGATCTTTCCCTGCAAACCATGCCGTCAACCGCTGGTTCACTTGCTCCTCCGACAGCTCGGAAGATAACGGACCGTCTACTTCCAGCATATCGTACAAGCGCTCCATTGGCTCCCGTGGATCGGCTTTTTTCGCCTTTGCGTCATTTTTGAGCAGCGTCCACGTATCGATGATAAACGATCTGGGAACGATCTCGTGCTTGCCGAAATAATGATGAAGCTTCTCGACGTCTTCAAGAAAACTTTCGCCAAAGCGCGCCTTCACATCACCGCGCAAAAGTGCAATCTCGGCTTCGTACATCGGCCGTTCCTTCTTGTCGACTTTGCCAATCCACGGCGTCTCCAGTATAAACGGCCGTCCCTTCAGAGCGTCGTGGCGGATAATGTTCGAGATCGCTTCGTGTCCCAGCCAGCCTGCGCCGATGGGAGCATGGCGGTCTTTGGACGCTCCCCGCGGATTTTTGCTGTCGTTAACGTGTACGACGGCGACGCGATCCAGCCCCACGATTCGATCGAACGTCTCCAGAACGCCGTCCAGATCATGGACGAGGTCGTAGCCTGCGTCGTGCATATGGCAAGTATCCATGCAGACGGTCAGACGATGGTTGTCCTTTACCTTCTCGATAATGGCGGCAATCTCCTCGAAGCTTCTGCCGATCTCCGTTCCTTTGCCGGCCATAGTCTCGAGCGCGATATTGACAGCCGTGCCGCTTGTTCCTGCGAGTACTTCGTTTAATCCCTCGGCAATCCTGTTGATGCCAAACTCCGCATCCTTGTCTGTATAAGCACCTGGATGAAGGACGATATTGCGGACGCCGATCGCGTCCGTACGGCGAATCTCTTCTTGCAGGAAGTTTACGGCGAGCTCGAACGTATCATCCTTGTAGGAGCCCAGATTAATAATATACGGCGCGTGCACGACGATCTCGCCGATCCCGGCTGATTCCATCCTTGCCTTGCCTTCTTCGATGTATAATGTGTCGATGGGTTTGCGGCGCGTATTCTGCGGCGCCCCCGTGTAAATCATGAACGTGCTGGAACCATACGAGATTGCCTCTTCGGCTGCAGTCAACAGACCCTTGTCCGAGAATGAAACGTGAGAACCTATTTTCAACATTGGCTTGAACGCCCCTTTCGGTTGATCAAACCTTATTTTACAAGGAATGTCGAAATAAATCTACGAATACGCTATAATTCATTATTGAGGTGACATAAGGTATGAACGGAACGCCAAGCTGGTTTATGTATTTTATCGTTTTCTGGGCGATCGTGATGGTTATAGCCATGTCCGTTGGCGGCTTCTTCATGTTCCGGAAGTTCCTGAAGGTGCTCCCGATGAGGGACGGAAAGTCCAAGCTGGATTGGCAGAATTATTGGGTCGAGCGCAGCCGCAGCATGTGGGGCGAAGAGTCGAAGCAGTTCCTCGATGAGCTGGTATCGCCGGTGCCTAATGCCTTCCGCGACATTGCCAAACATTCCATCGCGGCCAAGATCGGTCAAGTCGCAATCGAACACGGAGCGAAGACCGTTACGCGCGAGCATTGTATTGAGGGCTACATACGCGCAACGCCCAAGCGCGATTATCGGATCCTTATGTCGTTCATGGAACGCAAAGGCATCGACTACAGACCTTACGAACATTTGATTAACAAATAGTGCTGACGCACTTGGCGACTACCCGCCAATAGATGTATTGTTTCAGTGCCGTCATGTCCGGTTAGACATATTTATGCAACCCCGCCACCCGCTCGTTCGTCTTACTATCGTAGGAGGTGGTTCAACCATGAAGAACAAACGCAGAACAAAGACCGCTGGAGCAGCCGCAATATTGATGGCCGTCATGCTTACTGCATCGGCTTGCGGCGCCAACAATAGCAACGCAGGTCAAAACGTGAACGGCTCGCCCGAGCCCGGTATTAATGACCAATTGCCTGAGGAGAGCGGCATTCAGGATCCAGGCTCTATCGGCGACGACGAAGAGACGAAGCAGCCCGAAGAGTCCGCTCCTACTACAGGGGGCGGCACGGATCCGGACGCTCCGGCCGATATCATTATTAGCAACGAGGGAATCTATACCGGCCAGAACGATTCCAATTCCATTGAAATCAGGACCGATGAAGGCGCCGAGACGTACCAAATAACGGAGGAGCTCGCATCCGCGATCGAGGCGCTCCCAACAGATGCGCCCGTCGCATTCGAATATACGGAGAAGGTCATTGACAGCGAACAAGGCATCAAGCAGCTGTGGCTGACGAAGATCGAAGCCAAATAACGGCCGGGGAGTGACGGGGGATGAAGGTTGCAATAACGGGCGGGACGGGGTTTATAGGAAAGGGCTTAACCGATGCTCTGATTGAGCGTGGCGATACGGTTTGGATCATTACGCGGCAGGCTGCCGCGAAGCAACCCGACGGCTCCGGACCGAGTTACGTAACCTGGGACATGCTGGAGCGAGATCCTTCCATCCTGGAAGGAATCGACGCCATCGTTAACTTGGCCGGAGAAAGTATTAACCAACGTTGGACGAAGTCGGCCAAAGCCCGTATCATGGATTCCCGGAAATGGGCTGCAGCGAAAGTCGGACGTCTCGTCCGTGCGCTCCAAGATGGCCCCTCCGTCGTCGTTAATGCTTCCGGGATATCCGCCTACGGCAGCTCGGAAACGTTAGTTTTCGAGGAAGACAGCCCGACGGCCGTGACCGACTACTTATCGGAGGTCGTGCGCAGTTGGGAAGAGGCGGCGGACGCCATTCCCGCGAAACGTCTCGTTAAGCTGCGAATAGGGTTGGTTCTCGACCGCAAGGGAGGCGCCTTCCCGTTGATGCTTCTTCCTTACCGGTTGTTCGTTGGAGGTCGCGTCGGTTCAGGCAAACAAGGTCTCTCCTGGATTCATATCGACGACATGATCGGGCTCATCCTGTTCTGCCTGGATAATGACGACATAAAAGGTCCTGTCAATGCCTCTGCTCCCGAACCCGTCAGCAACGACGAATTCGGCAGGGCGATCGGAGAAACGATCGGAAGGCCGCATTGGTTCCCGCTTCCGGCAGGATTGATGCGAGTCGGACTCGGCGAGATGTCTACGCTTCTGCTTGACGGACAGCGCGCGCTTCCCGTCAAGTCGACCAAGCTGGGCTTTCGCTTCAAGTATCCCAAGCTGGATCAGGCGCTCACACAGCTCCTCGTCTCCCAATAAGCCAGCCCTCCCTGGGCTGGCTTTTTCTAGCCCTTGCCGAACTGGTAAGCAGGTCCTTTGTTTCCCGTTAACTGTATCGTATCGCCGACAGCTAACGGATAAGATTTGTAAGGCACCATCATCGTCCCATTAAGCAGGCTCCCATTCCTTGAGCCCAAATCCTTGGCGACGTGACAGCCTTGCTCTTTCACAATCTCCAGATGCAAGCGCGATACCCCGTCCGCCTTCTCTTCGTAGCCATCGCCTCCGCTGCCTCGCCCGATTCGAAACACTTCCGACGAGATCGGAATCACCTCTTCCTTGCCATTCCACCGCCGCCTTAGCAGCACATCTGCCGCAACGTGGCCACCGCTATCATTCACTTGGTCAGCATCCTTTCCGCCCAGGACAGTCGTCGGGGCAAGCAGATCGTCCATTTTCCGCTGCTCGTCCTCCGCTTCTTTTTCTTGAGGAGGCAATGCATAGCTTCCCAGCGAGCTGGTCGTCACGCCGTCCTTGCGATCGTTTTCGCCTTGCATGCTCCATGACTCGCTATGCGAGTCGCCTGTCCGCCAACGTTCTCCCGTACGCAAAGGACCAGAATGCAGCTCAAACGAGGCTGCCATGTTCTCCCCTTCCGGCACAGGTGCAGACGGTTCCAGCAGCATGCCGGCTCCCCTTCTCCACATCCATACCACGGCGGCCAATAGCAGGACGGTCAGGCCAAGGCTTACGAGCATCGTCTGCGTAGTGCTATAACCAAGATAAACGAAGCGCCAAATACATGCCGTGCCCAGTACCCCTCCCGATGCAATCAGCCAGCGCTGGCTTCCTGATTTCTTGGCGGCTGCTTCGCCGCTTTCAATAAAACTCTCATCGCCTTGATCGCAAGATTCAATAGATTCATTAGTTGTAATGGATGAATAGCCGCGTCCCCGCCCGTGCATTGAATCCTCCCGTTCAAGAGCGCTCCGCTCGAATATGCGAGAGGCTTGCATTCGGTTACGGGTGCTGCCGCCCATATCATCCAAGTTTTGTTTAAATTCATGTCCTCTTGTTATCCCATCATTGCCGGACGCCGCCTCTGGCAACAGATGCTTGCTGCCGAGCTTCTCCATCATCAGCTCCCTAAGCTCTTCGAGCGGCCATCGATTGCCGCCGAACATCCTCAGCACTTCCTGCAAGCCTTCACCGTCCACATGCTCGATGTAAGCAGACCATCTGGCTACCATCGCTAATAAATCATCACCAGCCGCACTCTCTTCCTCGCGGGCATGCAGCGGTACATAAACAAACGAAACGTCTTCAATATTCTCCCCGACAAATAGAAAGGTATCGCCAAGCATGCAACCTTCAGGCCGAAGCATATAATCTCTGCATTCCAACAATCCGGAAACGACTTTGTGCAGCAAACCATAGAATTGATCCATCGCAAGGGGCTGCTGCTGCAGCCTATGGATCAGCATCTTCTTGCCGTTCAGCGCATAACGGAACGTGACGTTCCCGTCCATCTCCATCCATTCCATTGGCAGCAGACACGGCACGTTTTGCGATCTCAGCATGTTGATCTCCAGCTCGTCCAGCTCGGATCTGCGGATGCCACCATCCTTGTCGAGCGTCATCTCGTGGCCTCGCCCGTTGACGAAATCAATGCGATACGGCTTCAACACGATCCCCCCTTTCTTCAATAACATGATGTTACGTAAGCGAAGGCCAGACCAGCGCAACAGCTGGCACAACGGCAAGCATGAAGGGCATCCGCAGGCGTGAGCGGACTTTCCTGGAGCCCTTCTCATGACTCAAGGCAATGGCCGATTCGGCAATTCGAACTGCTCCGGCTTTCTCGGCAACGCCTGAATCAGTACCTGAATCATCAACGCCAACGCCTGACTCAGCAGCATCCGACTCGGTCAAATAACGGATCGCTTTTTTTATCGCAACCGAAGGGAGCATTCTTCCAGCGAGCATCAGAAGACCGATGATCCCTGCGCACACAATGGAGGCCATCATAAGCTGCAGAACGGTCCCGACGCCAATCCAAGCGCCCGCCGCGCCGAACAGCTTGACATCTCCCGCTCCTATGCCTCCAAGTACATATAGCAGCAGCAAAGGCAGAAAACCCGCCGTTGCCCCCCAACTTGCGGCAGCGAGCCCTGCACCACCGTCTATCGAAAAATGATACAGCAAGCCTGCAACGAAGAAGGTAAACGTGAGCCAATTCGGAATCCTTCTCCACCTCATGTCGGTTATAAACGCCGCAAGCAGCAGCAACAACAAGGCTGCTAAGGCAAAGCTTGTGCTCATGTCGGCCCTCCTTTCTCGTACAACGATGGAAATGAAACTTAATCGCCCCGGTTTCGTTTCTCGACCAGAAAATGTTTCGACACATTGGATGCCGCATGCTCCCCTTCCGCAGTCACGGTCAATTTCCAAATGCCCGGCGTTGTATTGCCCGACACATGCCAAGTCCAGGACACAAAACCTTTTCCATCCGCGGTGGCATCTCCAAGATGCTTCGCCTTGCTGGCGCCGCTTTTGTACATAACGCCTAATGACACCGGTTGGCCGGGATTCGTCAGTACGGTCACGGTCGCCTTCTGACCGGGGCGAAGCGGAGTCGGCGTAATGGAGACGATTTGCAGATGTGGGCTTTCATTACCGTCTCCACCGATCTTCGAGCCATAGGCAGCCGCCACCGCATCGCTAATCCAAACCCGCTCGCGAACCTGTTCCTTTAGTACGATCTTCTTCCCCAGCAATGGCATCCTGACAGGGAATTCATATTGAATAACAACGGTTAGATAAGCGTCATCCTTGTTAACCAGATCGGGAAGCATAAGCTTGGCCAATCTCAGTCGTTCCGGACGAAGGACCGTCTCCGCCGCAAACCTTCGGGCAAGCGGCTCGATGGTGCTGCGTCCCAGCTCTGTCGCAGCAAGATCTACAAG
>NZ_BDQX01000054.1:71299-83722 GCF_003112455.1 Paenibacillus agaridevorans | reverse complement strand
CAGCCATTCCGCCGCCTCGGCCGCGACTTCGTTCCACTTCGGCAGCTCATCCTTAGAAGCAGCCGGCGCCGGATGCGACGGTTCCGCTCCCTTTACGCTGCCGGCGATTCCATCTACGGCAAGCTCAGCCGGATATATATGCGAGGCCAGACTGCGGGCTGTCTGCGAAGCCGTCTCATGTAACGCCATCTGTGCCGTGCACAGCATGATGGGCAGCACGAAAGCCATCAATAAAAAGATCAGAAGCGGCAGCACGATCGCCGCTTCGACAACGATGGAGCCATGAGTTCTGCCTCTCAATTCGAGAAGCAGCTTCAAAATCTTCGCCTGTTCAGTACGACCAACCCACCGTCTCGGAGCTTTCGAAGCGACCATCGTTCACCCTCCCCCTCAACAAACCAAGCCTGCCAATCAGCTTCGTTGCTCCGGGGAGAAACCAAAGCTTTATAGAGATCGACGCTTCGCCTGTAACGCCTGACGGTACCTGCGCTAGCACCAGATCGCTGTTTTGCTCGATGACGGCGATCATTCGGGACAGCCTCTCCTCCTCCTTGCCTCCATGCAGAAGAGCAAACAATCGCAAATAATCCAGATAGCCGAGCTCTACCTTCGCATATTTCGATAATGGCGCGCTTCCTTTGCGGGCGAAGCTCAGCATATCCTCCGCCGTCTTCTCCAACCCATAGAGTATGGCCCCGGACAATATTAACAGCGGGTGCCCCAGATTTTTGCTGACGATCAAGCCTTCCATCGTACGAACAGCCAGTCTGACGCCGAATAGCTCTCCATATGCGGCAATCAGATTGCCTATAGGATCATGGAATCCATACAGCCAATATTCCAACTCTTGATTATGGAAGGAGGCTGCTTCCGCGACCCCTTCGATATCCCCATTCTCTATTAGATCCAGCAGCTGTTGGGGGGCAAAGTGGCTGAACCTGTCCGAAGCGTATTCCCCGTAGTAGAACATATCGCGGCTCTTCGCCAGCATGTCAGACATCCCTGCAAACAATCCTTCCATTTGCCCTGTCGAGCGCTCCACCGCTTGATTCGCATCCTTGGCTTGCGACCATCCGGTTCCGGCGTTATCCCCATCCTCTTGCTGCTTCTGATTAAAGAGCAGACTGTCTTCGTAACGCGACTTCACCGATTGGAACAACTCCCGATGCTCCGGCAAATCCCGCATGCTGGCCAGACCGTTCAACAGCCTGCCTGCATTCTGCCAAGCTGCAGCGGTCTTGGCTTCCGTTTCCTTCAGTTGCTTCTTCATATCCGCATCCGCAAGCTCCGTCTTCCGTTTCGCCAATAACGAAGCTTGTCCGGCATAGACCGATTCATAGTGCTGAACGGCCAACTGTATCTCAGTCACGCCATCATTCAGCAGCCTTGTCGCTGCGGCAGATCCCGGTGAAGCCATCGCAATGGACAACCTGGACAGCAGTTGCTCGACCTCGCTTACGATTCCCTTGCCGCTCGTCTCTTGATCACCCAGCTCCTGCCGGTACGAACTCCACCAGCCTTCATTCCGTATGAGCTTATCGCCGCTGCTGCGTACCTCCTCCAGCTCGGAAGCGGCCGTCCCTGCGTCTGGGTATGGCTCTGCGCCGGGCACATCCTTCCCGCGAACTCCGTCATACCCGCTTGGAGGAACAGTACGGCTATTTATGCGGATCATCTCGTCGTTGACGGCCTTCGCCTGCTCCAGCTGTCGTCGCGCACGGGATAACAGCTCCGCGTGTTTTTGCTCCAATGCCGCGCTTGCCGAGCGAATCTGCCCAGCCAACGAAGCAGCCTCTTTCTCGAATGAGGCGATCTCGTTCCCATTCTCCGGCTCATCTGCTCCGCCATCCTGTCCAACCTGCCGGGCGTAAGCGGCAAATCGCTCCAGCAGCGACTGGACCGTTCCGTTATGGACGGAGTTACTGCCTAGCTTCAAAGCAGCCTTTCCGGCAGGCACAAGCGGTAGAGCCTCGCTTTCCGCTACGATGTCCGCCGCCTGCTCCTGCAGCAGCAGTACATCTTCCAGCAGTTTTTCTCGCTTCTCGTACAGCTTGCGCAGCTCGTCGAGCGTATGGAACGTCTCGCCGCTCTGCCGCAGCGAATCTCCCAGCGGAACAAGCTTGGCTACAACTTCCAGCGTCATATCGACTGGCGCCTTATATTTCATCTCTTCCAGCACTTGTCTTGCGAATACGTCATGATCTCCCAGCACATGCGACGTATGAAGCTTGGCATCCTCGAGCCGAGTACGGACCAGGCCAAAACCTCCAGCAGCCGCCTCCTCTCCGCGACTGCCTTCGAGAACCTCCCGGAATATTTCCTCGCCTTCGCTGCCGCCACGTCCGAACAGTCCATATCGTTCGTATAACCAGGAATCGTATGCCGACAAAACGGAACGGACGCCTGTTCTGGCCGCGTTCTCGGACGTAAGCCCCATTGCCGCAATTCGCGCATAATCGATCAAAGTGCCGAAGAACAACAACAGCGATGATAGAACAATAACGGCAAATATCGTGATCGTGCCATCTTCCCCGTTAATCAAATATCGCCATATCGTATGCCGCATACCCGCTCCCATCCTCCAACCGATTCCTATTCTCTCAAGGCTGGCTGCCTCCCCCATAGGATGACAGCACTTTCCCTGCCTGTTTCTTCGAAGTCGCCTTGCCTGCTGACGAGCCAGAAAACTTTTTCGCATAATAACGCGCCAAATCGACATGACGCACGAAATCGACAGGAGCCGTAATCAGAGCTTTCGATTGTCCCGTCGGATCAACAAATTCGCCTTTGCCCCATGAACGAAATACGTCGGAACCGATCGGCTTCTCCAACTTCGTACGCACCAGCCTGAACAGTCCGTCGTTGACCCGCGTCACCTCGCCCGAATACGAAAGCCCTGCTGCAGTAATCCAATCCGAAGCCAGGTCCAGCTTGGTTACGGCCAGGGAACTCCCTGCTCCCTCCGTTCGCCCGGATGGCAACGACACGGATGCCGTCTCCGAATTACCGATCAATCCGAACAGGCTCCCCGTTACGCCATCGCTTCCAAGCTCGGTATATAACCCGTCATAGGCTGCCTCCGTCAATATCCCCGATCTCGGATCCCGATGACTGTTGTCCCAAGCGAAGGCAGCCCGTTCCGACGTAACGGCGGCCGTATAACTCACAATGACATTCTGGTAGACGAACATGCTCATAAAGAGGAATAGGAAAATCAGAATGAACAGCATGGGAAACACCATCGCCGACTCCAAACTGAAGCTTCCCTCCTCAGTTCGCCATAGCCTGTTAATTCTCGAAGATGCGATTGGCTTCATCGTCCGCTTTGCCCATCAGGTTCTCGATCAGCTCGATAATCCAGTCCTTGAACAACAGTGCGATAATAATGACAACGGCTATAATCAATATGATCTCGAGCGTACCCAGCCCCTGATCATTCCTCCAGAACGATCTCCATCCCGCTGTCAGCTTTTTCATTTGATCTCATCCCTCTCTTATCTTGATTAAATGTTGAACAACCCCTATTTCGATCTCAGGACATGAGTAGAAACGCAGGCGCAGCGACCACCACCATCATAATGAACAGGATGCCGACCAGGGGAAATACCAGCTTCGACGAAGCCTCCTCGCCGCTTGTACGCGCCGCAGCCTTACGTTTCTCCCATAACGAATACGAGAATTCTTTCAGCGCCAGCACGAAGCGATCGCCTCCTCTGCGGTAATTCAGCAGGATAACCGTCGTAAATATGGCAACCTCCTGAACGCCGCAGCTTCTGCCCAGCCTTTCGATCGCTATGCCGAACGACTGCCCGTTTTGGAGCGAGAGGACGGCATGTCGCCATTCCTTATGCAGCGGACTGTCCCCGTATCCAGGCCCGCCATCCAGGCATTTCGCGAATGCACCCTGCACAGTCTCCCCCGCGCCGACGAGCAGCGTCAGCTTGGCCAGCATATCCGGAAGCGCCGCTATGATGGCGCGCCTCCTGCGCTCTACTTCGCGATCCGCTTCCACAAATCGACGCAGCACCAGTACAATAGCCACGACAGCTCCCATCATGGACATAACCGGTTCGCCCGTGAACCCTGCCAGGATCAAACTTGCCGTCAAAGCTCCATATGCCTGTCCAAGCGACTGCGCCGCCGCTGATCTTGTCTGCTCTACCGACCACGATGCGCCCTTCAGCACGATCAGCTGGCGATGGAGCGTCTCGACGCGGAGACTCGCCACCTCGAGACGCTCCGCCTCTGCAAGAACACGAAGGAAGGGTCTTGCCAGCAGGACCTCCTGCCACCCCCCGGAGGGATTTCTTCTCATTCGGATCGCTCTCAAAAGTTCCTTTATCGCCGCCGTACCGATCAGATATAACCATATCGCGACCATACCTGTCGCTGATGCTGCCAGCATGCCATCCACTCCTTACATTTCGATAGACATAATACGATGTATAAGCCAGAAGCATCCGCCTAATAGCAGCAACGCAATCGTTAGGAGAACATACCCGAAGCCGCTGTACAGCGGGGCCATATAGTCTGGAGCAGCCCATCCCAGAAAACCGAGAAAAACAAAAGGAACCGCCATCATGATCCGCGCCTCGAAACGCTTCTGAGCCAGCAGCACGGCAATATCTCCGTCGACGCTCATCTTCTCGCCAATCATCGACGACGTTCGTCTCATAACCTCCAGCAGATCGCCGCCAGATCGTTTGCATGCGGTCAGCGTATCGCCGAACATCGTTATTTCGTCGATGCCGGCACGCCTCGCGAAGTCTCGGACAGCTTCGTCAAGCGGAATCGATTGATCCAACAGATGGCCGATTACTCGCAGCTCTCTCAAAATATCCGCTTTCGGTTCGGAATAAAGCAGACTTAAATCCTCCCATGCAGAACGAAACGCATTCTCTGCCGAACGTCCCGCGGCGAGCGATGACGTTAAGGAAAAAAGCAGCTCCTTGAATTGCATCTTCAGCCGTTCTCTTCGCCTGCGAAGCAAGACGCCGCGCCGCCATTTTGGAGCCGCAGCTCCAGCCAAAGCTCCTATCAGGGATACAAATACGGAATGATAGAACAAATATAAAGCGACGAACAACATCGCCGAACCTCCAAGGACGGACGTTACTACCTCCCTTCTGTTCATCTCGTATTCCGTATAATCCGTCATAATCGTCCTTCCACCGTGTTGATTCCATTCTCGTTCGCGCGCGCTGGCGTCCCTCCATCCGCACCAGCTCATGATCTTATTAACTAGATTCCAGAGTTTGCTTCTCGCCGATATAGTCAGATCAGACCCGCCTCCTTCCCTGCGGCCCTGAGCTTATTCGTCCTCGCAAGCGGTACTTCCGTCCGCAACAAATGTCCGGCAGATGCGCCTTCCTCAAGCTCCCCTCTTACGAATAGTGGGTTTAATGTAATTCTGCCCTCCTCGACGCCACCCATCTCGCAAATTTCCATCACGCGGCGTCTGCGGTCTCTGCCGCGGCTTAGATGAATGACGATGTCAATCGCGGAAGCGATTTGCCCCCGAATGACGGGCAGAGGCAGCTCGGCGGCGCCAAGAACCATCGTCTCCAGGCGTCCCATCATATCCAGCGCGCTGTTTCCGTGACCGGTGGAGATAGAACCCTCATGCCCGGTGTTGAGTGCCTGCAGCATATCGATGGCCTCCTCGCCGCGAACCTCGCCTACAATGATTCGGTTCGGCCTCATGCGCAGCGATGCGCGTATTAGCTCCCTAATCGTGACGCTTCCTTTCCCTTCCGTATTCGAATTTTTTGTCTCCAGCGAAACCAGATTAGGCACCGAAGCGATCTGCAGCTCGGCGGAATCCTCGATCGTGATGATCCGCTCCTCGCTCGGAATATGTTGCGACAAGGCGTTAAGGAATGTGGTCTTGCCCGTGCCGGTGCCTCCGCTAATAAAGATGTTGTATTTGGCCTCTACCAGCTCTTGCAGGAAAAAAGCCGCTTCCGTCGTAAGAGACTCCTTTTCAACCAGCTCCTTCATGCTCATGGGGCGTTCCGGGAACTTTCGGATCGTCACACATGGACCGCTGAGCGAGACTGGCGGCAGCACGACATGAACACGCGAGCCGTCGGGCAGCCTTGCGTCTACTATGGGCGAGGATTCGTTTACGATCCGATTGACCCCTGCCACGATACGCTGAATGAGATCCTGCAGCCTCTCCTCGCTTTCGAAGCTCTCCCGCAGCTTCGTCATCTCCCCTTGCCGCTCTACGAAAATATCCTTATGGCCATTGATCATGATTTCGTTGACGAGCGGATCCTCCATCAGCGGCTGCAGCAGATCAAGTCCGCGAAAGGAATGGTAGAGCCGCTTGACCAGCTTGACCTTGTCAGCCGCGGAAAGGAATCGGCTCTCAGGCCACTCAAATACGACGCATTCGGTTTTGCGAAGCAATTCTTCATCCGTAATGGAAGCGGTGAAGTCGATCGATGCTCTAATACGGCTGCGCAGCTCCGCAATACTTTCATCCGGCGGCACGTCTGCGATCTCCCTCTGACATCAATCGTTTTACCAACAGACTGGCTACGGCCAGATAAGACGAGGATGCAAGAGGCGAGCATCCCTGTGAGCGCCATTCCGGCACCTCTGGCAGCCATGCGGGAGATTCCTTAGGCAGTCCTGTCATCCCCCCGAACGCGCCGGCTTCTACTGCTCGCGAGCCCCCATTGCATACGAGAAGACATCTCTTCCACAGGTCTCCGCAACGTCCCTCTGAATCTTGCCGGATGTAGGACATGGCCTGCCGCTGCTTGTCGATGACAGAACGATCATTCCTTACGACTTCGTAGACGAGATCGACCTTCCGCAACAACGAAACTTGCGCTTCCGACCATCCGGCATCCATATCCAGAACAAGCAAATCATAGCCTCCGCTCGATGTTATTGCCGCAGCAAGCCCGACATAATCCTCGCCGCCAAGCGTCAACCTGTCCTCCGGGTTCCCGAAACCAGGCATATAATCGCACTTCAGCACGGCGTTGTACCTGCGAGAGCTCTCCAACTGTTCGCGAGTCACGGCATTGCCCGACTTTACAAGATAAAGAAGATCGGACAGACCCGCGCCAGCTTCCTCTCGTCTGCCGTCTCCAAACCAGACCCGTGTGGTGTCCCAGCATTCCAGATTGACATAACAGGAACGCATGCCAGCTGCTCCGGCCGCAGCCGCAAGATGGAGCGCAACCGTCGTCTTGCCAACGCCGCCTGCTGCCGAATGCACGGCTACGACAAGCGTTCGCTCCGTTCCCGCCAAGCCCCTCAAGCCATTAGCAGCCAGACTAACTGAACGCTCTATTCCTACACCGTCGATACATATTCTCTCCAGTGCATTCATCAACTGCGGAAGCGCTTGGTAACGATACAGTTCCAGTTCTCCTTCGCCAGAAGCAGGTCGATCGCTCAGCAAAACAACCGGCACGCCTTGCGCTGCACGACGCAACTCATCCGCGAACTCCCGCTCCGCGACGATAATGTCGATACTGAAGCCCTGCTTCATATACTGCTTGCACGAGTTAACGCTCGTGAATGCCGTTATCTGCCATCTCGCCGCATAGACGCTCCCTCTAATGTAGTCAGCGAGCCTTCTGAGATACTCCTTCTCCTTGACCGCAACGGCCAATTGCAGCTTGTTCATCCCATCCTCTCCTCTTCTCCAGCGCTATCACCGCCAAAACTCCGCTGCTACACAAAAAACACCGCAATGCATGCAGCCTATTGCTGCAACATTGCGGTGCTTCCGCTGGTGGTATTGAACTTTGATTAAAAATCTACCATATACTAGTGTGATTCGTCAACTATTTTCATTTTAAAATTAGGATCAATGAAAATAGAGGTTGATCTCTCTTTCCGCGTTATCTTCGCTATCGGAGCCATGGATAATATTGCTGGCCACATCAATAGCGTAATCTCCGCGGATCGTGCCCGGCAGCGCATCGGAAGGATTGGTGGCGCCGATAAGCGACCGCGCGTTTTTAACCGCGTCCTTCCCTTCGAGCACCATCGCGAATACGGGACCGGATGTAATGAAATCTACCAGCTCATCAAAAAATACTTTTGAGCGCAGATGATCGTAATGCTCCTCGGCCACCATACGATCCAGTTGCATCAGCTTCGCCGCGGCCAGTTTGAACCCTTTCTCCTCGAATCTCGAAACAATATGACCCGTCAATCCACGGGCAACTCCATCCGGCTTTACCATCACAAATGTTCGATCCATTGCTACCCCTCCATCTTTATTCATAGGTATTGACATTTATTTCGCAAGCCATTCATAAATAATGCCGGCCGTCTCTTCGATGGCTCTGTTCGTCACATCGATGATCGGGCAATCCAGCGACTCCATAACGCCTGCCGCATAATCCAGTTCCTCCCGAATCCGATCCGGCGAGGCATATTGCGCCGTGGACGGCAAGCCCAGCGCCTTAAGCCGCTCTGAGCGAATATGCAGCAGATGATCCGGCTGCATGGTTAGCCCCACAATGATTCTCCCCGGCCCCTGTCTCAGCTCTTCCGGCGGCGTCACTTCAGGCATCAGGGGCAGATTTGCCACTTTAATGCCTTTGTGCGACAGAAATACGCTGAGCGGCGTCTTCGAGGTACGCGACACTCCGATGAGAATAACCTGCGCTTGCGTCAGACCGAATACGTCCTTGCCGTCATCGTATTTGACTGCAAATTCAATGGCTTCCATCCGCTTATGATATTCTGCGTCGATCGAGTGGAGCAGCCCGGGCTGCCTGCGCGGAAGATCGTTGAAGGTGTCGACATACGCCTGCATCATAGGGCCCATGACATCGACCGCGCGGATGCCCAGCTTGACCGCTTCCTCCCTCATCAGCTCCCGCAGCTCCGGCTGCACGAGCGTGTAGCTGATAAAGCCGCCCGTCAGCGATGCTTCCGCAATAATACGCAATATTTCGTCTTCCGTGCGAATATGTCCGTAACGTTTTATTTTGACTTGGTCGGTCGAGAATTGTCTAAGCGTCGCCTTGGCAACAGCTTCCGCCGTCTCCCCCACCGCGTCCGAGCAGACATAGATGTATGGTTGCTTCATAAACCAGGCTCCCCCAATTCCTGAGATGTCGCGTGTTCCGCCATCAAGCGAATAATATTCGATTTGGACACCCAGCCCGTAACGACGGGCTGCCCTGCGCCATCATCCGATTCGACGGTAACAGGCAGGCAGTCCACTTGATGAAGCGACATTTTGCGAATGGCGTCGAGCACAGAATCGTCCGGTGACAGCGTCACGATATTAGGATAACGCGTCATGACCATGCTGACGGGAATAGAGGCCGCACCGGCATTGCCGAGCGTGATCTTTAGCAGATCCTTGGGGGTAATTATGCCCGCAAACCGCTTGTTCTCCGTAACAACGAGAAGCGTGTCCGCATTCTCCGTGAACAACATAATGACGGCATCGTGAACGGATAACGTATCCGGAATGTTTACCGGCACCCCTTGCACGTCCTTCACCTTCATCGAGTTGAATCTCGGCAACGGCTCTCCGGCCGTCCTTAATGTATTTCCGAGGAAATAACCAACCTTGGGCTTCGCGTCCAGCATGCCCAGCATGACAAGCAGCGACAAGTCCGATCGAAGCGTCGGCCGGCTTACGCCCAAATATTCCGCAAGCTGCTCGCCTGTAACGGGCGAATGTTTTTTGACGAGATCCAGAAGCTCCAACTGTCTGGAAGTAAGCTGAATCGTTCTCCCCTTCTTCCTTATTATGAGTCATATTAACTATATTTGTGTCTTAATTAACTTGGATTAATATATCATATATTCCTTTACCGCACAATACGAGGAACAAAATCACCTGAAGGTGATACAAAAACCCAAAAAACGTCCGGTCATTCGCCGCCTAATGGACATAAATGACGTTATTCTTCGATTTTTTAAGGTATTCGAAAATCTAACAGACATGCAGAGGCTGTCTATTCATTGTGCAAAGGTGAAATTGCTGGCAAGTTCCGGTAAGAAATGAACGGGAGCAACTGCAACGGAAATGAAAGACGTTATTTCGGCAAAAAGCGGCACTTCGCAAATCTAATGGAACTGACAGCCCTTATGAAGGGCAAAAGCTCGTGATTTGCCTGGATTTCTCACGAATAACGTCGCAGAGTTCCGTTTAGATTTTAATATCACGCCAAACGATCTTTAGATTGGGGAGAGGTCGAAAATCGGGCAACTAGCGTCGATGGTGTCTGGGAGTATTGGTCAAACTCATTTCAATCGGAGAATGACAGGTCAAGTATGGAGTTTGCTTTCCTATGGTTGAAACACAAAAAACGCCCCCGGCTCCGCTCTCGATCGAGCAGCTCCAGAGGCGTAAACGTCCAGCCTTATGCAAATTCAACTAACGTAATGTCTAAGCTTATCTTCAATATATAACGCCACTTGCGTTTCATCGATTCTGTTCTATTAACCGCATCACATGTCCCTGGAACTGTTCCGGCTCCACCGCATGATTATATATGCCGAGGAATGCCGCGGTCGCATCGGGATTGGCAGCGATCAGCCCGTTCACATAATGCTCCTCCGGCGTAAACGGCACGTTTTTGGTGAATTGGCACGCCATACGGAAGCGGGACATCATGGCCTCCTCCGTCTGCTTCTGGTAAGCTTCCGACATGGCGTCCCAATGACCTTCCCAGCGGCCCTCATACCTATTTAGCACACCCGCCAAAAAGCGCGCGCTGAGCATGGCATCCGGCATCCCTTGCCCAACGGCGGGATCCTTAAAGGAGAGCGCATCTCCGACAAGCGCCCATCCTTCTCCCATGCCTCGATGCCAGTCATTGTCATAACCCAGCAGCCCCTTCACGTGTCCGTGAAGCGATGCTTTAGGAAGCCTGCCCCCTATCGCGGTGCTCTGGAAGCTGTCGAGAACGATTTCGCTCATCGCTTCCCCGGGCGCTTGCCTAAATCGTGACATCCAGTATTCGTCGGCAAGCGGGAACATGATCCCCACCACATGCAGACCGTCGCCGGTCGGGAACACGATCCCCAGCTTGTCGCCGACCTTGTACAGCTCGGTGTGTATTTCGCCTTCCTGCCGATAGTTCTCGTAATAGCCGATGTATGAAGCGAAATCGGTGGGCACGGAGATCAGCGTCTCGGCTCCTGCCAGCTTTCTTACCGCGGAGTTGCGGCCGTCGGCTCCGACTACCAGCTTGGCGGGAAACTTCATGCGCTCTCCTGCGCGAGTAACTCCTTCCACGCCGGCAACCGCGCCGCCTTCCCACAGAAGCCCCGTCACTCGGAAACCCTCCAGCGTGGATACTCGCGGCAAGTTCGAAGCATGGCGGAACAACACATCGTCCAGTACCGTCCTTCTGATACAAAGACAGTCGTGACGTCCCTTCACCTCCGGGAACTGGCCGTCGATAACGGCATCATCGAACTGAATGACAGCTCGGCTGTAGGTCGGCGTGCCCGATGCGAGCAACGAATCCAGCACCCCCATCTCCTCCAGCATCGCCATGCCGTGCGTCAGAAAATTATGCGTGGACAACGTATCGCTCGGAAACGTCGCCTTGTCGAGCAACAGGACGCTATAACCTGACTTGGACAGCTCATAAGCGAGCGTGGAGCCCGCTACTCGGGCCCCCGCAATAATGACATCGTATGCTTGCATGATATCGCTCTCCTTCTGATCAGGATGGATCAATGACAATCAGCGTGGCGGACCGCTTTGGCAGCTTCAGAGTCAGTACGCCTTCTCCGCCGATCACAATATCTCCCGTTTTGCCGAGCCGCCGAGAAGCGCTGAAGGAATAGATTTCGCCCTGAGCTCCTGTGCTGATGCCGGTATTCAGCTCGATATCTCTCGACAAGGTGTCTTTGTTAAACAGCAGCATATAGGTTTTGCCTTCCTCCCCTTCAATCGTGTACGCGCCTACGGCATCGTACAAAGAAGAGCCTGTCTTTACGCTGCTGCCTTGAATGGAGGAGCCTTTGCCGTCGTAGTCCAAATACAGCTTGAACGCATCTTCGATCGGCGTGCCTGCGCGGAAGTTGCCAAATCGCGTAGCCAGATCAACGCCTTCCCTGCCGAAGATGGCAAGCGCCTCTGCCTGTGCGAGACCGGCCGTGATGCCCACTCCATTGCCGAAGTTGTATTCCGTAATCGCCAGCTTCAAGTCCGGCATGCTTCCCGCAATAATCTCCTTCATCCGCGGTATAAGGCGAACGGGCTGCTGGATCCAGGATTGATCCACGAAATTATCGTCGTACAGCGTCTTTAGCGCCTGGAAGCGCCGTTTGGCCGCAAGAGGGCTTTCGTCCTCGGAAGGCACGGCCTGCTCCTGCGAATAGTAGTGAATGTCGAGATAATCGATCAATCTTGTCCCTGTATCCGCTTCGTGCTGCTTAACCTGATCGAGATACCACTCCAGGAACGGC
>NZ_BDQX01000054.1:59912-71134 GCF_003112455.1 Paenibacillus agaridevorans | reverse complement strand
TCGGGATCGGCTGCCTTGATCGCCGAGCCGTATTGCACCGTTTTGTCCCACAGCTCGTCATAGGTCGGAGCCTCGGGATGCACGTCGCGATGCGTCACATGCCAAATTTCCGGTTCGTTGTCGAGGGCATACATGCGCACTTTGTCATCCGTGCGGCCCGCGATGTGGTTAATCCAGCCTGTCGCGAATTCCGGTCCTACCTGAACGGACGTATCGCCGGGATCGTTGCCCGTGACATGCTCTCCGCTTGCCAGCACGCCATTGCCCGCATCCCGCAGATCGGGAGACCAGCGAATCTGATTGCCGTACAGATGCTGCGAGAACCCATAGCTCACCGTCCTGTCCTTCGGCGTCCAGCCGATGGTAGGTACGGTAATGAGCACATTATCGCCTCGTCCCAGCACCCGATCGATAAATTTGTCCGAGGTCGAGCCATGAGGCAGAAGTTCGGGTTCGTCGTTGTCATAAGGGTAGTTGATATAGAACCAGTCGTCCGCGCGGTTTGCCGTATCAAGCTGCCAGTTGTATCGCGTCGTTTGGTTGCCGCCCCACCGTTCGATCGGGAAGGACAGCGCCGAGTCCGTTGGATAATTATCATCAAAATTAATGCCGTAGATATCGTTGCTAATCGGCTTGCGCTCCGAGGACTGGTCGATGTCTACCGAGATGCGCGGCAATTCCGGCTCCGGCAATTGTCCCGGATTCGGATTGGCCAGCAGCGCGATATCATCGATATAAACCGTTCCTTGGTTGGCTTCGGTGGCCGCTTGCAGGATAAGACCGTCGAACGTGCCGGAATCCAGTCCCAGATCTGCCAGGTTCACCGTCACCTTCGTCCATTGCCCCGCTGTCAGAACGCCGTCCGGCAGCAATTCTCCCAGATGTACGACGCCTCGCGACTGTCCGCCGTCGTATACATGGAACATAAGCGCCTGTCCGCCTTCTTCGCCGCCATGCAGCCAAAATTCGAAGCCGTAATACTGTTCCAAGTTCAGCTTCTGCTCGCGGTTGATCCAGACGCCGTCCCAGCCGTCCGGCTCGAACTTGATCGAACGGCTGCCGCTATGCGTTTGCTCCGTATTGGCGAAGTCCTTTTCATGCCAGCTGTAGTTGCGGTATCCCTCTGCCAATCCATCCGTATACAAGGGCCGGGACTCGACTTCGGTAATCTGCACATAACCTTCGGCCGTAAAAGTCCGATAGTTTGCGCTCACCTTTACAATGCCTTCACCCAGCGCCGTCAGCTTGCCATTGTCGATTGTCATGAGATCCGGTCGATCAACGGACCATTCCGCGTCATCCGTCACGATCGACGTGTCGCCGGATTTGGAGAAGGTCTCGGCATGGATTTGGCGTTCTTCGCCAGGCATCATCACGACTTGAGGATGACTCAGCCGCAGTTCGGCCACAACGGCCTGCGCCGCTTGCCTTGACGTGACGCCAATGTCGTCGATGTACACGGCCGGTTGTCCCCCTGCAATTCCTCCTGTCAGGCGGAAGCCGTCGAACAGGCGGTGCTCCAGCTGCAATTCCGCCAGATCAATCTCCACCGCTGTCCAGGCATTCGCCGGAATGCCCTCCGGAATCCAGCGTTCCAGCGGATATTCGGCCGCCGCCACTCCTCCTGCCGTTAGCGCCAGCTTAACGGACTGGCCGCCCTCCGCGCCGCCGTTAACATAGAATCGCAGCTTCTCATATTCGTTGACCGTCAGCAAATTGCCGCTGTACAGGTACAGCGCCCGATCTCCGTCCGGGACATATCGAATTGCGTTTTCTCCCGTGCGTCTGACCTTCTGCTGCTCCAATACAACCTCGCCCCAGCTGTAGTTCACCATGAAGCCGGCCAGACTATCATCATAGAGATAGACCCCCTGGATGGGCTCGACAGGCTCCACCGGCCCCGGCTCCCCGCCTCCCGGCTCTTCCCCGCCAGGTTCTCCTCCTCCAGTTCCGCCGCCGGGCTCTTGACCCGACTGTTGTCCTCCGCCGCCAGTGCCCATGCCGGTGAAAGCCATGCTGTCCAAGTAAATCGGGCTCTGCGCTCCCCCGCCCCAGATCAAAATGCCGTCCATCCAGCCTGTTACGCCCGAAGCCGCGAGCGGCACAGTAACCTTGGCCCATTCGTTCCCTGGCACACCTTCCGGCAGCAAATTGGCGGAATCCATCTGGGCGATGCTTCCGCCGCCCAGAGTAAATACGAGCTTGAACGCCGCCCCCTCGCTTCCGCCACCATGCACCCAGAAACTAAATTCCTCGAATTCGCTGGCGTTCATGATTCGATCCTTGTAAAGGTAGACCGCCTCTCCATGGCCAGCCGAAAACCGGATCGATCTAGACCCTTCCCGTACCGTTCCCGCCTCTTCCAGATTGACGCCAGACCAGCTGTTATTGCTAAATCCCTCTCCCAAACGATCGTCAAATACGGTCAACGTCGTACCCGAGCCGAAGGTTCGACTTCCCGGTATAGCCATCTGCGCCAGCAGCAGCGCAGCCATTAACGCAAGCGCGATGGCCCTGATCCCTCTGGTTCTTATGCCTCTTTCCATGTTCATTCTCCTTTTCACTGGCAAGTCTTGGATTGATCAATCACAGTGTAAAAGAATCGCCGGAATCCCAGTAGTTACAATCCGTCATCGTTTTTGTCATACGTGTCACGAAGTGGCTTGCTATGCCGAGTCTCGATCACTCTCCTAAACGCGCAACAGCCGCCGGTCGGCATCCCGTCCCGGGAAGCCAGCCAGCGGCTGTCGTCAACATCAAGCATTATTTAACATGCTCCAACCAGCCCAAAATCAGCTCAGAGGAATGGTAATGACGAGTTCGCACCCTGCAGGCAAGCGGTCCGCACCAGCGGATGCTCGTACAGACACGCTGCCCCCGAGCAGCTCCACCCGTTCCATCATGGAGCTGAGCCCGAAGCCCGGGGCGCTCTGTTCGTAAGGCTCGCCATCGTTGGAGAGGCTGAACCGAAGCTCATTCTCCTCGCATGCGATACGGAAACGGAAGCGATAGCTTCGGCCATGGCGAATGCCGTTCGTCAGCCCCTCTTGCAGCGCATGGCATAAGACTCCTTCCGTCACTGTGCCCAATGACAGCTCGCGAGGCAGCAAAATATCGCTCTCCACCTTAACCTCCATCGTGTCCTCCGCATACTGAATGAGTTCGCGAAGAGATGCCTCCAGCGACAGCGGCTGTTCTTCGTCCGATTTCATCAGCCGAACCGTCTTGCGGATATCGTTTAACCCTTTGCGCACCAACTCATCAAGCAAATCCAGCTTTTCTTGCGGAACTCCGCCTTGCCGATCGGTCAGCTTGCGGGTCGCCTCCAACTGAACGATTGCAGCGGTTAACGTATGACCGACGACGTCGTGCATTTCATAAGCGATACGATTGCGCTCCTCAAGCACCGAGATCTCCGCGAGCGTCTCCGCCTTCTCCCGCAATGTAACGGCAAGCGTCCGGTTCGCCCGCTCCAGCTCGGAGGTTCGGGTATCCACCAGCTTCTCCAGATTACGATGGAATTGCTCCAACTCCCTGTTCTTCACCAGCAGCTCGGCCGCGTTGCGCTCCGACTCCAAATGCACCTGACGAACGCGGACCACGATGACCATGACCGTACAGATCAGGAACAAAAAGAATACATTGGGCAGCATGCCCTCCACCACCCGGTACAGATAGGGGATCTCCATCATAAGTCTCGTTAGCGGCAGGGGGAAGATAAACGCAATAATACTGACGATCGACCCTATCGTAAACGTCCAATACCCGCGCAGCAGCCAACGTTTCTCCAGCCGTGTCGTTTCCCCTCGCGATCCGTAAGCATGACGCGCCAGTGCATAAGTCACCGTGCTGAAGCCGACGAGCGCAATAAAGAGTTCGCCCATCCCGACCCATTGGTGGAAGATGCTTGGTGCAACAGCCGCAAACAAAATGGCCGCAGCCGAATAAAAGCCCATCGCATAATGCGCGAACTTAACATAACGGAAGCTTCCAGCGTTAAGCGCATTCGCATAAAAACCCATGCACGCCCAAATCGCAAATGGAGTGAGCAGCAGCCCCCAATGGTAGGCACTGCTCATCGGAATGAACCATTGCAGAGTACGGCAAGTTAGCAGCAGCCCCCAGCTGGAAGCCAGGCAGAAGAGCGAGAACCACCCGTAGATACGCTCCCTCCTTCTGAGAAACAGCACGAGTCCCGTGACTCCGGCCGCAGTTCCCAGTATGGAATATACGATGAATGCGAGCTCCGACACAATGGAGATAAATAAAATTTGATCCAGCTCGCCCATCATGACGAGGTCGTGTCCCAGCAACCCTGCCTTTTCCCATTCCGCCCGAATAAGCAGATGCCTGCCGGCAGTATCGGATGGTATGCTTGCCGCATGTATCATTCGCGTGGGACTAATATATTTAAGTTTGCCATCCATATTGAACCGGTAGATAGATTCGCCATCCAGGAATGCTTCGAATCTATTCATCATCGAGAAGTACAGATAGGGATTGTTCCAATGCAGATCGGGCAAGGGCCGCTGCAACAACACCGTGCCTTCATAATTGTCGAGCTTGGCTTTGGCGGCTTCATCAAATGGCACCCACTCAGCCTTCTCCGGCGATGACGCCCCGAAAGCGACCTCCCAGTGCAGAGACAGGACAGTGAAAGGTTCTCTTTCTCCATCAATCCGGCTCGACTGGCTTAATAGCACCATGGGCAGGAATGTGCCTATGACAACGGCGCATACAAGCAGCCATGGCAGAAAGGATAGACGTTGCCTTAGTAATTGCATGCAAAGTTAGCTCCTTATGCGGCGTTTTTTGCCGCCCGTCTTGACCTGAGCAAGTTGCGATTGGGCGCGCAGCCGCAATAACGGGTCGGTTGTCACTTTGCTTCAATATTCAGTACGAATCCTCGAGCAGCATTTTCCTCAGCAGCGCAACGGCTGCCTGACGGTCGCTCGTACCGAGTTTATTGTAGATGACGCTAATATAGTTTCTTACGGTTCCTTCGCTCATGAACAAGCCGGAGGATATCTGCTTATTGCTGTACCCGTCGATCATAAGCATAATTATTTTGCGTTCTCGCTCCGTGAACGAATATCCGCTCGCTTTGAGCTTGTCTTCGTCGAATGAATCCGCTCTGCTGTCTGACAAGACGGACAGCTTGGCGGCCAGCTTCGAGGCGATAGGCGCCGGAAGCATAACAGCGCCGCTCATTGCCTCGTGTATCGTCTGCACGATTTTTTTGGACGGCATGTCCTTGAGGAGAAAGCCATCCGCTCCGCCGGCCATCGCGTCGATGATGAAGCGGTCTTCGGCGAAGGTCGTCAGCATAAGCACCACTATGGAAGGATGTTCGCGCTTCAATCTTTTCATTGCTTCGATGCCATCCATGACGGGCATCTTAATATCCATAAGCACAACATCCGGCTGCTGCCGCGACGCCAGCTCCACTGCTTGCAATCCGTTCTCGCATAAGCCGACGATGTCCAAATCCTCTTCCGATTGAAGTATCGTCTGCAGCCCTTCTCTCAGCAAACGCTGGTCGTCGACGATCATAATGGATATCACGGGCTCAGTCACCTCTTATCGTTTCCTTGTTCAATGCTTTTCTCAAAAGTGTAGCAAACACATGGGAAATCGTATAGAGGATTCCAACATTCCATGACAGGTATGACAAAAACGATGACACCCCGTTCGCAGGATCATCCTATTGAACACAAAAAAAACGGGCGGCCTCTGCAATTCATTTGCTAGAAGCATGCCCGTCGGTGTATAACAGTAATAGTGCGAGTTCAAAAAGTTCGGTTTTTAAATTGGAGGATAACCTATGTCTAAACCATTGCAAATATCACCTGACACGGCGATAAAGCTATCCAAGGAGCTTAATGTTCCGATCGAGAATCTGATGCATATGCCAAGGCATATCTTGCTGCAGAAGCTTGCCGAGCTGGCCAAGTCCGAAGCGGACAAAGGAGAGACCAAGCCGCAGTGATGATTCCGTTTGAGAACACATGGCCGTACGAGAACATGATGGGCGACCTGTATGTTGCCGAATGTCCGTTCTGCGACGCCGAGAACGTGCTGCTGCTGCTTAAGCCAAGCGAGCTGCCGCTCATACGCGACGGCAAAAAAAGGCTGATGATCCTTCCTTGCTGCCATGGCAGAATGACCATTATTGACGCGGACAGAGACTACTTGCTCGCGGACAGTCCATTGCGCCGATCAGGGTCCTGACGGCGCAAGGCTGTCTCCGCAGCTAAGGCGATGAAGCCGCAGCCGTGCTTGTCTATACAACCGCCTCGGATTTGATGCCGTCATGCTGCCCCATCTCCTCGCGAATAAGCTGCCATTGCTCCCGGCATGCCCGAATCATGGCAGCGTCCATAATTCGTTTGTCGCTGACGACGCGCGAGAACCACTTAACCGCTTCGTTCCACTCTCCGATCCTCCGGTTCAGCTCGCCGATTAGAAACATCAGTCTGGCATTGTTCAAGCTGTTGCCTTCCAGCTCGTACACCTTGATGTAGGATTCCAGCGCGAATGCGAGGAACCTCTTCTCCTGCGCGACGTTCCCCTCGTAACGGTATAACCACGCGATGTGATGCAGCAAGCCCGACAGAATACGGTCAGGAGCTCCTGTAGCCTGCGCAGCCAGCAAAGCCAGCTTGTACGTCTCCATCGCTTGTCTGCCGGTCCGTTCACCGCTGTATTGAAGTCCCTTCCAGTTCGATCCGATTACATCGTAATAACTTTTCCTCTGCTTGTCGCTTAGACGCTCAAAGCCATTATCCGTCGATGCATAACCACAGCCCGGACATACTTTTACGACATAAAAGTCCGGGTTGACGCCCTTCTCGTAATAACCGCAGAAATCTGAATCCATGCGAGATGCCCTCTTGAAACTCGGTCGAACTCTGGATGTTGTATAAGTCGTTTCACAGCAAATGCAAGTTACCTTGGATTCATATAGCGGTTCCATGAGAATTCACGTCTCCTCTTCTGATGTGTTTACAAAATGATACGCGGGTCCCGACAGTCTCTCGATCAATAAATCCCGCAGCTCTGGCGTATGTCCGGCTTCTTCCAGCGCGCTGCGCATGCAGCTCAGCCACGCTTCCGCATGGCGACGTGTAATGGGAAATGGCATATGCCTTGCTCGCATCATGGGATGGCCGTGCTCATCGGAATATAAGCTTGGGCCCCCGAGAAATTGGGATAAAAACATATACTGCTTGTCTATGACGGGATTAATATCCTCCGGAAATAGCGGTCCTATCAATGGATGAGCCTGCACCTTGGGGTAAAATAACTCGACTATAGTCCTAATACCTTCTGCTTCGCCTACCGCCTCATAGAGGCTAATATTCCTCTTCATCGTCAAAACCATCTCCAAACTGTAGGTAATTAGTATTATAACACATCAAAAATAAAAAAGGACAAAAAAAAGCCCGCGTCCGCGGGACTTAAGACTTATGTGGGTCAGCATCTCATTGATACGATTCGTACTCTTCTTCTGCCGGTGCCGCAATGGACTCCCTGATGACGTAGACAAAAGCGCAGACGAGAATGCCGGCGATAATACTCATGATCATCACTCCAAGCGTGTCAGGATGATTCTATTGTACCATAAAAAACGCTGTTTAAAACCAAAATCGCAAGCGTTTACAAACTGTAATATTCCTGTAACATTCTGCAATAGTTATGGATGTCCCACTCCTAACATATATGTAGGTATGGAGTCCGTACAGGCTCTTCCGTCGGAAGGAGACACACGATGCTGCGCTCAATGATCCACCCGCTGTCCTTGACCGCGATGTCAGCCTTGTTCGTCGCGTTGCTCATGGCCGTCTTTCCCAACGAAACCATATATGCCTCCCTGCGTGGCTTGTCGATTTGGTGGCAAGTGCTGTTCCCTGCCCTTTTCCCCTTCTTCGTGATTTCCGAGGTGCTGCTTGGACTGGGTATCGTTCACTTTCTTGGCAAGCTGCTGGATCCGCTGATGCGCCCTTTGTTCCGACTTCCCGGCATTGGGGGATTCGTCGTTGCGATGGGGTATATGTCAGGCTACCCGGTCGGAGCAAGATTAACCTCCCAGCTTTGGGAACAGAGACTTATTACGCGCATCGAAGGCGAGCGTCTTGTCGCATTCACGACGACCTCGGATCCCATCTTCCTCATAGGGGCCGTATCGGTCGGCTTCTTCCATAATGTCGCCTTGGCGCCGGTGCTTGCGGCCGCGCATTACGGCAGCGGCTTCGCGGTCGGCTTGCTCATGCGGCTTCACGGCAGGAGCGAGGAGATCGGCAGCAAGCGCCATGGGTCATCCGAGCCCTCCGCCGAGAATCCCATCGTCTCCGCTTCTACGTCCTCTTCATCCGCAAGGGGAGATTCAGATCCGTCGCCCTCTGTGCCTGTCGCAGGAGGGAAGACAAGGCAAAGAAGCCGATTCTATTCTGCCCTTCACGCTATGCATGAGGCTCGTCTGCTCGACGGCCGCGACATGGGCAGACTGCTGCAGGATGCCGTGCAATCCGCGCTCAAGCTGATGATCGTCGTAGGCGGACTCGTCGTGTTTTTTTCGGTTGTGATGGAGATGCTTACGCATGCGGGACTTGTCTCCGCGCTGTCCGAAGGGCTCCGACTTGTCCTGGGATTGGCAGGTCTGCCTCCCGCCCTCGCAGACGCAGTCGTCTACGGTTTATTCGAAGTGACGCTCGGCGCGCGTGCGGCAGGCATGGCCGGAACCGGTCTGCTGCATCAGGCCGCGATCGCGGCCTGGGTGTTATCCTGGGCGGGACTATCGGTTCATGCACAGGTTGCCAGCCTCGTCAGCCGGACAACGATGAGGTACCGGCCGTTCCTTATAGCGCGATTGCTCCATGCATTCCTGGCGGCGATTATGGTCTATCTGCTTTGGGGTTTCCTCGGCCCCTCGCTTTAACGCGGCGAATCATCCCGAATAACCTGTCATATCGTTGAAATAAAGGGCGATTTCCGCTATCATCAAAGTACTGACAGTTCGGAAGGAGAACGCGACTTGAAATACGCCGTAATCGACAGAGGGGACCCTTTATCCAAATCGCTGGTCCAACAATTCCATGCACTTGCCGCCGCAAGAGGGTTCGTCCTGGATGAAGAGAGACCCGAATTCGTCATCTCCATCGGCGGAGACGGCACTCTGCTCCAGGCTTTCCACAAGCACGTGGATCATATCGCGGACGTCGCCTTCATCGGCATACATACAGGGCACCTCGGCTTCTATGCAGACTGGAACGCGGACGAAATCGAGGAGCTCGTAAGATTAATGGCGGAGGAGACTCCCAGGCTCGTTCGTTATCCCCTTGCTCAGATCGAGGTGGAAACAAACACCGAGACGCTTCATTACGTAGCGCTTAACGAATTTACCTTGAAGGGCGTAGACGGCACCCTCGTCGCGCAAATCAATATTAACGACGAGCTGTTCGAGATGTTCCGGGGCGATGGCATTGTCATCTCAACCCCATCCGGCAGCACTGCTTATAACAAGAGCTTGGGCGGCGCCATCGTCCATCCGTCCATCGAATCGCTTCAGATTGCGGAGATTGCTTCCATCAATAATCGGGTATTTCGGACGCTCGGCTCCTCCGTCATGCTGCCCAAACACCATCATTGCGACATCATATCCAAGAAGGAGCAGCGAATTCAACTCAGCGTGGACCACGTCAACATGATGCACAGCGACATTCGCTCCATCCGCTGCAGCGTATCGACTCGCAAGGTGACGTTCCCGCGATACCGCGCCTTCACCTTCTGGAACCGCGTACGCGAAGCGTTTATAGACATGACATAAAAGACGCCGGGTACTCTCCTTCGAGGAGATACCCGGCGTCTTTTTATCTTTTTATTCTATGGCTGCTGCGGCTTGTGGTTCTGGCCTTCCGATATAACGGCTGATTCGCTCCCTGCAACCTTAACCGGCTTCTTGCCGCGGTGATCGTTAGGCCTATTGCGATTGTTTTTCCTAAAGGACTGATCGCGGTCACGGCGCTTGTTCTCTCCCGGCTCGGTAGAAGAATCCTTCTCCTGCCCTTGTCCTCCACGGGATGAAGGCTGTCCCTTGCCGCCGTGGCCATGGTGATTGTTGTGGCCATTATGACTCCGATGCCGGGCTCCGCCATGCTGATCCTTTCTCGCAGGGACCTGTCTGTCCATCTCATGACTCTGATCGGCCTCCGAAGTAGAAGAAGCAGCTGCGGATTCCACCGCTGCACGAAGATCGTAGCCCGCCAGCCTTGGAGCCTCGGGATCCACGTTAAGATCCAGATCATCCGCATCCGGCTCGTGATTACCCCCTTGCTTCTTCTCCAGAACGAAATACGCGCAGCCGAAATTGCAATATTCATTAATGTAATCGGATACGCCCGAAAAGCTGCTCTCCTTGGCCGCCTTCTGATGGCCATCGCGGAAGAAACCCTTTAATCGGAGCTGGTTGTAACCCCAGTCGCCGATAATATAATCGTAACGCTCTAATACTTCGCTATACCTGTTACGGAACGCTTCGGGATTCCACCCATTGCGATTTTCGTGCATGAGCTCGTACGATTTGCCCCCGATATGAATCAATGCCATTGTTACCCCCCGCTTCAGCGTCGATTAACGATTAATTGGCTCAGGCCAGCGCTCCCGAAGCGGCGCTTGCGCAGGAACCCGATGAGGACTCCAGACCCAGTTCCATATTGTCTTCCAAAGCCTGGCCCTTCTCTTCTGCGGCGATTGCCGCATGAGCGGAATCCGTCTGTTCGTGCGCATGATACGAGCTGCGTACGAGCGGTCCCGATTCGACATGGCGGAAACCGCGATTTTTGCCCTCGATCTTAAGCTGGGCGAATTCGTCTGGATGAACATAACGTTCGATTGGCATATGCTTAGGCGTAGGCTGCAGGTATTGGCCCAGCGTCAGAATATTGCAATCCACGGCGCGGAGATCGTCCATCGCCTGAATAATCTCGTCATACTGCTCTCCAACGCCCAGCATGATGCTGGACTTCGTCGGAATCTTCGGCTTCATCTCTTTGGCCCGGCGCAGCAACTCCAGAGAACGTTTGTATTTCGCCTTCGCGCGGACGCGATCCGACAGCCTTGCTACGGTTTCGATATTATGATTCAAGATATCCGGATTGGCATCCATAACAACTTGCAGGGCATCCCAATTGCCCATAAAATCCGGAATAAGCACTTCAACCCGG
>NZ_BDQX01000054.1:37564-59840 GCF_003112455.1 Paenibacillus agaridevorans | reverse complement strand
CGCTTGCGGATAGCCGAAATTGTAGCCGCAAAGATGGACGCGCCGCCATCGGCTAGATCGTCGCGAGCTACGGATGTTACGACACAGTGCATCAGACCCATCTGCTCCGCCGCTTCCGCAACGCGCTCAGGCTCTTGCAGATCCAGCTCAGTCGGCATACCCGTCTTGACCGCGCAGAATCGGCATGCGCGCGTGCAAATATCGCCAAGAATCATAAACGTAGCGGTCCTGTTCGACCAGCATTCGTAAATATTCGGGCAACGCGCTTCTTCGCACACGGTATGCAGCGTCTTGTTCCGCATCATATTTTTAATTTCGGCATAGTTGCCATCGGTCGTTAATTTTATGCGAAGCCAGTCCGGCTTTGGCAATTTCTCGCGTTTGTTGCGTTCGCTCATATCAATTCCCTGCTTTCACGTTACGTTATAAGTTTACGGCATTGCCATTATTATAACACGCTCTGCTGGCAAAAAGTAATGACAAGCTCTCCAAGATTGATCGTTGATCCATAGTTAATACGAATGCGATCCATCGCAAAACGATATAAGTCGGCGGCGATTCCTTCCGCTTTGTATATCGTTAAGGTCTGCCCTTGTCCAGCTTCAGCACATGATCTACAGAAAACGACACGCATGGGATCCGCTCCGAAGTCACGGTATCATCGTGTCCGAATACTTGCAGCAGAACGTAAGGCTTGCCCGGCTCTTCCAGCACGTATTGCTCGATCGTCAAATTGGCTGGATCGGCAATCCAGTATTCCGGGATGCCGAATCTTGCGTAGGATTCCTTCTTCATCGTCCGGTCGCGCTTCGCGCTGTTCGGCGACAGAATCTCGACCACAAGGTCTGGCGGACCTACAATGGCGTGTTCTTCAATAATATGTTCCCTGCTTCTGTGAATCATAAGAATATCCGGCTGTCTGGTCTCGCTCTCCGATAAAATAACGTCGATAGGGGAGTCCAATATGATATACTCTAGCTCGCAAGAGTCTGTTATGACACGCTCTAATTGATGACTGATCCGCTGATGGGTCGTTGTTGGGGAAGGCTTAAGCTCTAAAATGCCCCCGACGATTTCGTACTGATTGCCGTCCTCCGGCAGCTTGTAATAATCCTCGACCGTCCAGCCGGATTCCTTCCAGAGCAGCGGTTTATCCTTCGGCTCGCCATACATGATCCATCAGCCTCCCAAGTCATTTTTCGCCATTATACCACACATATGTTCGTAATTTCCAACAACAAACCATCCGGAAGGTTGGGGTTCGGGGATAAAAACGGCAGTTCTGCAAAAACTATCGTTATGACCTCATGCTTATCGAAAGGGTGAGACGCAATTGAAAGCCATCATCCCGCTCTCAGCGCTGATTGCGGCCGCATTGCTGCAGGCTGTGCCAGCGACGGGAGCCGCGGCGGCAGCCCAAGTAAAACAAACACACCCCTCCGGCACTGCAGTCATCCAATCTCAGGCAGCAGGCGCGGCGGCGGAAGGACAACTAGCTGCCAATCTCTTCGACCAGCGCAGGGAGCTCTACGATCAACTAAGCAACGTTACCGGCGTCGAATGGTATTGGATTGCTGCGGTTGATCAATACGAACGCTCCATGTCCAAAGCGAAGCCAAAGGCACGTCCCCTGTTAGGACAAATAGCCGGAGTTTTTGTGGAGCCCGAGCGATGGGCAGGACCGCTTAATCCTGACTCCGATGACAGCTCCCCTGCTTCCATTCGTTTCTTCGAAGGGATCGGCAAGGACGGAGACGGCAACGGTCTCGCGGAACGGACGAGCGACATCGACCTGCTGTATTCGCTCATTACCTTTATGGGAGCAAAAGGCACGGTCGATATGCGATTTCCGGCTGGCGTATGGGATTATTACCATAATAACCGCGCCGTTCAACGGGTGGAGCAATTCGCTGCCATCTACAAGCATTACGGCAAGCTTGATCTATTCGAGCACGCCTTCCCTCTTCCGCTCGGAACTTCGTATTCCTACAGGGATACATGGGGCGATCGCAGAGGCTGGGGCGGCAGACGGAGCCATGAAGGAACGGACTTGTTCGCGGGCCACGGCACCCCGGTGCGAAGCACCTGCTACGGCATTATCGAGATCAAGGGCTGGAACAAGTACGGCGGCTGGCGAATCGGCATTCGCGATCTGAACAACCATTACCATTATTACGCGCATCTCTCCGGCTTCGACAAAAAGCTTAACGTCGGCGACATCGTCGAAGCCGGTCAAGTGGTTGGCTGGGTCGGCAGCTCTGGCTACGGCAAGCCAGGTACGTCCGGCAAGTTCCCGCCCCATCTCCATTACGGCGTCTACAGCGATCGCGGCCTTCTGGAATGGGCTTTCGACCCTTATCCCATGCTTAAGCGCTGGGAACAAGCGGAATGGCAACGACGTCGGAGCGGGAAGTAATTTCTCGCTGGCATTACAGATTGGCGATAATGTAAAAACCGGATTGCTGAAATAGTGGTGAGGCATTTAGATCGGTCTCGTCGACCTAAATCCAACTAAGCGAGCTTCTCGCAGCATTTAGAGCGATGCTACCGACTTAAACCTCAAAACGCCGCAGTGATGCGGCATTTAGGTCGGTCTCGTCGACCTAAATCCAACAAAGTGAGCTTTTTGCAGCATTTAGAGTGGTGCTACCGACTTAAACCCCAATACGCCGCAGCGATGCGGCATTTAGATCGGTCTCGTCGACCTAAATCCAACAAATCGAGCTTCTCGCGGCATTTAGAGCGGTGATAACGACTTAATCATCAAAACGCCGCAGCGATGCGGCATTTAGATCGGCCACGTCGACCTAAATCCAACAAATCGAGCTTCTCGCAGCTTTTAGAGCGGTGATACCATCTTAAACCTCAAAAAGCAGCAACAGTGGCTTCACGTCGCTCATATTTCACACACAAACAAGCTTCCCATCAAAGTCAATAATAATTTGATGGGAAGCCTTTTCGCGTTCAATGCCTTCGGGTAGCGCCCTTATTCCGACTGCAGCTGAATCGACGAACTTCCTTGGGAAGAGTCGCCGTTGCTATGGCCTCCCGCAGCCGAAGGTTCTCCTGGCAATGCTCCTTCGTCTGCGGCACCGCCTTCACTTTCACCCGGCTTGGCTGTAACTCCCCCCGCTCCTTGCTGCAGAGGGACAGATATGTTGGGCGCTTGGGCGGCGGAATCGCCAACCGGCTTGCCCGTACCGTCGTAATAATACATCGGCACATCGCCAACGACGAGCAGATACGAGATCGGAATTTCGGTTTCGACCACCTCGGGTTCCGTATCGAACGGAATAATAATGGATACCTCAGCGACGACTCTAATATACACCTCCACCAAAACCATATTGATGCCGGCGCCCCGTTCGCGGGTATTTAGCTCCACCTTCGTCGCTCCGACCGGCTCGAATTTAACGGGGACCGTAGGACCGAACGACGAGATGATCGCACTGCCGAGGGCATGGCCGATCGGGATATGCTCCGGAATATGCTTGATCTCGCTAAGCGCCGCCTGGACCGTCTGCACCGTCTCCGACGTAATGCTGATATGCTCCGCATAATTCAGCATGAAGCCGGATACTTTGCCGTCCGCGTTCATCTTCCAATCGATAAGTTTATCGGCCTCTGACTTGTGCGCCACCTGGTCCGTGATTGCTTTGTTAATCGCCTGTGTGGCTACCTGCTTCACCCTGACCTTCGCAATGTTCATAAGTGGAGGTCGCAGATTGCGTTCTATGAACACGAACGAGGGTATCGAGAAGACGATCATGAACAGAAGGAGCCATAACAGAATCATCCGTTTGCGAAGACGCGGGCGACTCCGCGGTTCTTTTGGCCTTGTCCCCCATACGGTTGGCTGTGAGGGGCGCTTGGATCCTGCAGCACCACCCAAGCTGAATGTAAAGATTGGTCTCCGCCGCTTCCAGCTTGCAGCCGGCTTCCCTGCTGCGGGTCTTGCTCCCCACTTGATGCCGCCGCTCCCTGGGCCCGACTTGGTCGTCCCGATTCTGCCCTTCCCGTTTCCCCAGCTTACCGTCTTCGTGCGCCGGAATGAACTGCCCGAACCAAGCCCTGACAGCCCGTCACCGAATCGCTGCCACCAACTCCGTCTTCCCCATCTTGCCATCGCCATCCCCCCGTCCTGTCCTTCTCCATACCCAAGCTTATGCAAAACCCGCCCAAAAAAGAAACGGATTGTCCCTTACCCGCCCTTATGGCGTCTCATCCCAACACCAGCGAAACGAAAAGAAGCAATGACACAACCAATGACAAACAGGTTGTTCCATCAAGCCGGATCATGTACACTATTAAACTAGAGGCAGAACGGAGCTGTGTAACGGATCACGGCGGACAACGGAACATTGACGGTGATTGGAGGAGTAGATAACATGTCGCTAAACCGCAAATTGTTGACCGATGCCGACTTCGAGGAGGCACTGGAGAAGGGCACTCGCATTCGCGTCTTCCGCGACAATCTTATCGTTGACGGAAGCTCTGTCATTGTCCGGTTTGACGATACAACCGTCGTAACGCAATCCAGCGTCAGCGATCTTATGTATCATGAACGGGCAGGCTGCGAGTTTTTTGATATTAGGCGCCGATAGGAAGGATCTCAACGTATACATAGCTAATTTCGAAGCAATAACATATAATGAAGCGAATGATTGGTCAAGGCAGCCAGAATACGGAGTGATTGGTCTGAGCAAAGCTAAGGGAAAAGGCGGTACCGGACGAGGCACCGGCAAGAAGGGCTGGAACAGGTGGCAGGCAGGCGAGCGGAGAGCCGCAGGCGCCCCCAAGCCTTACAAGAGTAAGGGCACAAAAAAAACCGACAATACGGACGGAAAATAATTGAGAATTGGAGTGGTCATATTTGAGAAGAAAAGCCCCTATGTCGTTCGACGATCTGCTGAAGGAACTGCAAGACCAGCGTGCAAACCCGGAGGAACAAGCCTCGCTAGGGAAGCTGTTCAATGAAGCATTCATGAGTCAATATTCGAATTGCAAAACGATACAAGAGTTTCTGGAGAAAGGCAACTTTCAGGCTTGGTCGACGGAAGATATGTCGTTGATCCCCGAGGAGCTGCTTAATCGCCATGTGGCGCGCGAGACGAAGTTCGCGGACTGGCCATCCATGCTGGAAAAAGCAAAGTCCGAGCTTGCCGCTGGAGCCTAACCTATATATTCTTGTACAGCCGAAGGTTTGTCTAACGACAAACTTTCGTTTTTTTTGCACCAGCTACCGCCAATCATATACTTGCAGCTGCTCTTGGCCTCCTCTCGAATCCGATCAAACACCAATCCACCGTGATTCCTCCTTTCAGTTAATGCACCGACTTCGCAAGCGGCTTGTACGGAAGTCCGCATGGAGTCGATTCCGTCCGAATATGGTCGAACATCACCTGAGTTTAGCCACGCTATAAGAACAAAAATAAGGCTGCCGGTCGAATGGCAGCCTTTTTATTCGCAAGTTCAATTTTTTCTACTAATCCACAATATTCCTGGTATAGTATGCGATTATATCTTTGCGGCGAATAATACCGAGGAAGACGCGATCGGCGTCAACCACCGGAACGAAGTTTTGATCGGCCGCCAGCGCCAGCATATCGTCCAAGTCGGCGCTGATTTCAACGCATTCGACTTTCATTCGTTTTTTGATGGAGATGACAGGAATTTCGTGCATCGTATCGAAGTCGAGGCCAGGTGTGTCCTTTAGCTTCCATAATAAATCCCCCTCGGATAACGTTCCGAAATACAAGCCCTTCTCGTCCAGGATCGGAATAGCTGTATAGTGACTCGCCTCTAATTTATCCATGGCTTCTTTCATATTAGAGGATGTCATAAGGTAAGAGACCTCATTTTTCGGATATAAAAACGATTTGATGTCCATTGCGTCACGCTCCTTTAGTATAATTAAATCATATTTCGTCGCTGGGTGCATGCGCAAGGGCTTGGAGCATGTCTAGTGCCATAAGTTATGTCGAGAAACGTTTGAACCTAGTCCGAATGAATCCAGAAACGAAATGGAGTTGATTCTAATAAGTAATGTCAATTGGACAATTCCCAAAGCTATTATAGCGGCAGGCCGTCGTCATTCCGTTGGCCTTAAATCCGACGGCACAGCGGTGGCTGTGGGCGACAATAAATATGGGCAATGCGATGTAAGCGGCTGGAGCGGCATGGTGGCCGTGGCGGTTGGTAATGTTCATATGGCGACGAACACGGGTAATGCTCATACAATCGGCCTTAAATCGGACGGCACGGTGGCGGCGACGGGTTGGAACAAGCATGAACAATGCAATGTAAGTGGTTGGCGCGATATTGTAGCGGTTGCTGCAGGTTGGCGTCGTACCGTAGGGCTTAAATCGGACGGCACGGTGGCGGCTGTGGGCCGAAATAATGAAGGCCAATGCAATGTAAGCGGCTGGCGCGATATGGTGGCGGTAGCAGCGGGTGACTGGCATACCGTCGGGCTAAAATCGGATGGTACGGTATCGATTGCAGGTAATAATCAGTATGGCCAATGCAATGTTAGCGAATGGAGCGACATAGTGGCGGTGGCTGCTGGTTACCTTCATACCGCAGGGCTCAAATCGGACGGCATGGCGGTGGCCGCGGGTTCGAATAAGCATAATCAATGCGATGTAAGCGGCTGGCGCGACATAGTGGCAATAGCGGCGGGTAGTTACCATACCATCGGGCTTAAAGCGGACGGTACGGTGACGTCTGCGGGTTCGAATGAGCATGGCCAATGCAATGTAAGCGGCTGGCGCGATATGGTGGCTCTTTCGGCGGGTTGCACTCATACTCTCGGTCTTAAATCCGACGGCACGGTAATCGCTGTAGGCGACAATAAATATGGGCAATGCGATGTAAGCGGCTGGAGCGGCATCCGCCTGCAATAACTCCTTCGAATTTATGAAAAAGCGGCAGCCTGGGACGAAATAAAGCCCCGGACTGCCGCTGTCTTTATTGTTGGAAAGTGTTACTGTTGGATCGTATCGTAATATTTCTCCTGCACGTATTTCGCCGTAAGATCCAGCTGCGCTTTCATGTCGACGCCCTGCTTGGAGAATACCTCCTGAATGACATTCGTCATCTGCGCGTAGTAGTCTTGCGTGTTGTACGGGGATTCCGGCTTGCCGTCGATCAGCCCAAGCGTTTCCTGGCCGTATTGGTAGACGTTGTCGTATTTGTTGAACAGATCGTTTACCTTCTGCCCGTATTCGGAATCCGTTTTGAAGTATTGCAGCACTGCTGGAACATAATATTTGTTATCCGTTTTGCGCTCTTGAATGTTCATCTCCAGCGACTCCAATCCTTTGTCGGAGAAATAGTCGAATGTTGCATAATAGAACGCGATCTCCTGCTCGTCTTTCGAAGCGTTCGGATTAATGACGAGGTAGTCTCCGCCCAATACGCCGTAATGCTTGCCGCCTTTCTCGTAAGCCGGAATCGGATAGACGAGAATGTCCTCCGGCGCCATGCCGCCTTGGTTGAGTCCTTGGTCGACCGGACCGTCGGGGCCCGCGATAACCATCGCCGTTCTGCCTTGCGCGAACGCGCCTACAGCATCGACCCAGCCAAGCGCCCAGTCCTGCGGAATCGCGTCGGCTTCCCACTTGAGCTTGTTATAGTATTCCAGCGCCTTGACGCCCGCGTCGGAGTTGAAGATCGCCGTTATTTTTCCATTTTGCACCGTTTGAATGTCTCCTCCTGCCGTGAACAGGAAATTCGTCCAGTTCCAGCCCGCTTCGTTGCCCTTGCCCATCGGCGCTATGCCGGAGATGCCTGCGGCGGGATCCGATACGGCTTTAGCCGCGTTTAGCATGTCGTCCCAGGTCCAGTTGAAGCTCGGCAGCGTCACGCCTTTCGCTTCCAGCATTTTTTTGTTGACGGCCACGCCCGTCGGATAACCGCGCTGCGCGATTCCGTACACTTTGCCGTTCACCGTAAACAGATCCTGCAGCGCCGGATTCATCTGATCCTTGAATGGATAGTTGTTGAACAGCTCCGTAATGTCGGCCGCCCAACCTTTCTCCGCCAGAAATTTGCCCTCGGAAGCGTACGTATTGAACAACGTCGGCGCCTCGTTCGCGCCCATCTTGATGCCGATTTCGTTCGGGTTGTACTGCCAATCGCTTTTGATGATCTCGACATTGGGATAAACCTCGTTGAACCTTCTGATCTTGTCATCCTCCAGCGCCCGGTCCTCCACGCGATCCGGCGTCGGATAGTAGATGCTGATGGATACCTTCTTCGATTTGATATCTTCTTCCGGCGCTTTCGTGCTGGCGGCATCGGTCGGCTTGGTTGTCGGGTCGGCGGCAGGCTTGGTGCCGCCGTTGCCGCTGCACGCGACCAGCGCGAAGCTGAGCGTAAGGAGCGTGGCAAGCGTTAATTGCAATTTACGCATGTTGTGTATCCCCTCTTCATTTGGATTGTTGTGGCTACATGCTCATCATAATGGAGGCAGGTTCGTGTCGGCGATGTGTATTCCTATTGCGATCGTGTGCAGATTTACGCATCAATAATCACACCACATAATGTCATTTAAACAAAATTCACCCTTTTACTCCGCCGAGATATAATCCTCTTAATATAAATTTCTGGAAGAATAAGAAGATAATAACCGGAGGAACCATTACGATCGACAATATAGCGAACCGGATATTCAAATCCAGACGACGCGCGTTCAGGACGAAGTCCCGAATGGCCGCGGACAACGGCTTGTTCTCCTGGCTCAGAATAAAGCTTGGCCAGAACCAGTCGTTCCATGCCGTCGCGAAGACGAAGATCGACAATGTCGCAAAGATGGGAATCGACAGCGGGAAGGCGATCTGAAAAAAGCACCTCAGTTCCGAAGCTCCGTCGATGCGCGCCGACTCGAATATTTCCATATGGATGCCATCCATAAACGTCTTGAGCAGAAGAAGGAAAAACGCGTTGGCGCCTGCCGGCAGCCATACCGCAGCAAACGAGCCCATCAGCCCCAGATCCTTCAGGTTAATGAAGTTCGGAATCATATAGGTCGTCGCCGGAATGAACAGCGTCATCAGAAAGTAATATTGAATGCCCGACTTGAAGGGCATGTTCATCTTCGATAGCGCATAAGAGGCAAGTCCAAGAACCAGAATCGTTACGACCATGTTACCGGCGAAAAGAAGCATCGTATTTTTAAAATAGAACGGGAGATCGATGTAGTTCCACGCCTTCGCGTAGTTCTCGAAATGCCATTCCTTCGGCAGGAAGGTCGGCGGGAACGAATTCACTTCGGTGTTCAGCTTAAGACCGTTGAACAAGGAAATCAGGATGGGATAGACCATACAGCACATCATGGCGATGATCAGAAGATTCATGATCGCGTAAGCGGCTTTGACCTTCCCCTTCTTGAGGTCGTAAGAGGACAATATGCCTCGATCGAAAGACTTCATTGGCCGATGCCCCCTCTGTTGTTAATCCGGTATTGAAAGATGGCGAGAATGCTGAGAGCGAGGAACATGAGCACCCCGAGAGCGGAGGCAACGCCGTAATCCAGCCTGACGAAGGCATATTTGACAATGAGAAGCGCGTAAGTCAACGTTGCGTTGTTGGGACCGCCGTCCAGCATCGCGAACTGCGTCTGGAACCCTTGCGAAGTCGCGATCAGTTGCAGCATGAGCAGAAGCAGAATCTGACCCTTGATCGCGGGCAGCGTAATATGGCGTATGCGGCTCCAGATGCCGGCACCGTCGATCTCGGCCGCTTCGTACCAGTCTCGGGGGACGCTGAGAACGGCCGCCAGATAGATCAGCATCGCGGAGCCGAAGCTTTGCCAGGTCTCCATAATGACGATAGAGATCATCGACCAGTTGCGGTCGACCATAAAGCTGATTCCCCCGATCCCGACCGCTTTAAGCACGGCGTTGATCGGACCGACGGGATCGTACAGCCATCTCCATACGCCGTACAGGACGACAAACGGCACGACATACGGCAAGTAAGCCGCGACGCGCGCGAAACCCTGGAATCTACGCATCTCGGAGATAGCTATCGCGATAAGGATCGGGACCCAGAAACCGATGGCAAGCGCGAGCCCCATATAATAGAGCGTATTTTTTACGGCTGTCATGACATCCCGGTCAGCAAAGATCGTCTTGTAGTTGTCGAAGCCCGCAAAGGAATTGCCTTTGACGAAATCGACGATGTAGAAGCTGTTTAATACGCCCTTAAAGATTGGCAGCCACAGGAACAGCGTAAAGGTGATGACGGCCGGGAGAAGGAACAGATACCCCCATAAATACCGTTTGTATTTGCCCGTACGCTGCGTCCCCTGCCTCGTCTTAGGCTGGTGCTGACCGTTCATTGGAACTGCCGTTGTTTGCTCCATGTGCAGTGGTCCCTCATTCCTATAGGTAATCTACCCCCATTGTAGAGAAACCCGGTCCTCCTGCACATGTGCGTATCTATGCGTATGATAGGCGATTTTACTTCTTCATCTCGCTGGGGCTCACCCCGAAATACTTTTTGAAAATTTTGCTGAAATGCTCCGGGGATTCATAGCCTACAAGCTCGGAAATTTCGTAGCGCCTGAGATCCGTAGTCTGAATCAACCGTTTGCTCTCCTCCATTCGCAGCTTAATGACGTATTCCCACAGGTTGCAGCCTGTGTTTTTTTTAAACAGATAGCTGAGATAATTCGGGCTGACATGGTTCTTGAGCGCGACCTCGTTCAAAGTAAGCCCCTTCTGCGCGTAGTTCGCGTTAATATACCTGGTTGCCCGCTCCACGATCAGATTATTTTGGGCGTTGATCTCTTCCTCCGTCGGCTCCTCCTCCGAATAGACGCCCCACTTGAAGTCTCCATAATAGAAGACGTAATGATCCTTGAACTGGCGGCTCCAGCGCATTGCCTTGTCTCCCTGTTCGTTCGTAACGCCAAGAAAGTCCGCCCCCTTGAGAATCTGGCTGATGCCGACGACGCAGCCGAACCCGAGAAACTTGTCGACGTTAAAATGAAGGCTCCGCCCGATCATTTCCAGCTGATTGACCTTGTCGACGCTGGAATCGCCGTACTTTGCTTCCGTCCACTGAATGATGATGCAGACGGTGCCACCGGAATCGTAGAACGACTGATAGTCCCACTCCTTGCCCAGCAGTTCCCCGGCTATGTTGAGCACCGCGTATTGCAGCAGCTCGTCATCCCTCTTCGTCAACGTCCGTCCGCCGGATTCCAAGTCGAGCCTTGCCTTAATGACGGCATAATAGGGCCCGGACAGATCGATGCCGTGTCCTTTTGCAAGCTCGGCAATGATGGCTTCCCGATTGCCCGTATGAGGCTCCAACAGCGACTTGAGCAGCTCCATTCGGACGGGCAGGGGCTCCCGCATGCGAAAACCGTCGTTAAGATCGGACAGCATCTGCTCCGAATCTCTTGCCGTTTTGTCCATATGCAGCAGCACATGCCGCACGGAGCTTAGAAACTGCTCGCTGTTCAGCGGCTTAATGAGATAGTCTTTGGCGCCGAACCTGATGGCAAGCTGCGCGTACTGGAATGTTTCGTGCGCCGATATGATGATCACCTGCACCCACGGTTTAATGATCTTGGCTTGCTGCATCAGCTCGATGCCGCTCATCGACCCCATCTGGATATCCGTAACGAGCAGATCGATATCCTCCATGCGAATATAATCCAGCGCCTCGTATCCGCTGTGCGCGTTAAAGAGCCCTTTGATCGCAATGCCCGAAGTCGAGAGCAGCTGGGTTAATCCTTCGCAGATAAGAGGTTCGTCGTCCACGATGAGAATATTGTACATCCGCAATCATCCTTTCACTCTATTTATGATTCCGTGCCGGGCAACGGGTCCTCGTAGGTGGCGGGCAAGACAAGAATGGCAGCCGTCCCGCCTTCCTCACGTCTTCGGTAGCTCAATCCGTATGAATTGCCAAAATGCAGCTGAATGCGCTGATGAATGTTGCGGATGCCGTACCCCAGCGTGTGGTCGGCTTCTTCCTCGTACAACAGCCGCTCCATGTTCCCGATGTCGGCTTGCTTGTAGCCGTTATCCTCTACCTTGATCGTTACGCGCTCCCCTTCGACGGCGGCCGTGATCATGATTTCCCCGTCATCGCCCATCAACTTGACGCCATGGATTATGGCGTTTTCGATCAGCGGCTGCAGCGTAATTTTCGGAATACGGATACCTTTCGCCGCATCCTGCACCCTCCAGATCACCTTGAACTCGTACGAATATCGCTTCTGCTGCAGGTTGACGTAGGCTCCGGCATGCTCCAGCTCCTCCTCGAGCCGAATCAGCTCGCGGCCGCGGCTGAGGCCGATCTTCATCAGCTTCGACAGCTCCTTGATCATCTCCGCCGACTCCGTATTCCCTTCCAGCGTGCTCTTCCAATAGATGCTTTCCAGCGTATTGTAGAGGAGATGCGGATTGATCTGCTGATAGAGCAGCTGCAGCTGCGACTCCTTCTGCTTGAGATCCATATGATACTTATAATGAATAAGAGCATTTAGCCGTCTGGCCATATCGTACATGGCGGCCATCAGGACGCCGACTTCGTCGTGCCTGCGCCGGCTTGGCGTCTCCGGCACGAGCCTTCCTGGCTCGTACTTGCGCACGAACTGCGCGAGCTTCTGAAGCGGCGTCATAAGCGAACGCCAGAAGTAGAGCAGGAATACGCTGCCCAACAGCATGTATGCAATGGTAATGAACTGAATGACGCGCTTAAGCTCGTTCTGCTGCTTGAGCAGCGAACCGACCGGAATTTGATAGATGAGCCTTTGGTTCATTACCCGGTTATAGTTGACGATATAGATGGAATCCTTGGTCATTGCTTCGATCGTGCCGGAGGACGCATGGTCGATATCCACGCTCGCTCCCGGTGGCAGCTCGGCAATCGTACCTGCCAGTTCAGGCTGCGTTGAGGTCATAATCCGGCCGGTCCAATCGGTAAACATCATAAGATGTCCTTGTGGAAGGGACACGGAATGCAGCGCTTCCCGCACCTTCTTCTCCATGTTTGTCGCGACAAGCACGCCGATGATCCGATCTCCGTTTCCCGTGTTATTGACCGCTCGAATGAAGGCCAGCGTCTGGATGCGAGACAAATTTTTGTTTCCGTTGATGAGTTCCATGTAGCCGCTGCCCTTATGGCTTACCGCCTCGTCGAACCATTCCGGCTTCGTGCTGTCGTTAAAGAAGTAGACGCCCGTCTGCAACACCTGCCGCTTCGGAGCGAAGAAGTAATAGTCCTCCGGATCGTACACGTACAACGAATAGTAGACGGCTTCGCCGCCGTTGACCGGGATGGACAGGCTCGCCAGCAGCTTGTCGACGGCATCGTATTTGCGCACGCGTTCGATGACCGCTTCTGCTCCGCTCGGCACCAGTTTCTGCGTAGAAGGATGCTGGATAATCGTCGCCGTCACTTTGTCGATCGTATCAATATCGCGGTTAATCAGCGCGTGATTCTGCTTGATCAGCTCGGCGTAGGCGTTCGTCACCTGATTTTTGAGCAAATCCTCCGCTTTGAGATTGCCGTACCAATGCAACAGGAAGACGGGACTCACCATAAGCAGGAACAACAAAATAAGCTGCTGCTTCATATTTAATTTCGTTAGTGGATTAATGACGGATCTGCCCACCTGTCGCACCTCCCGCTCTCTCTGTACTATAGCATGGATACAGCGCTTTCAGTGTAGCCGATTCTATGGGCTTGCAGGTTAGGTAAGGCGGGTATCGTAGAAATGCACATACTGCGGGGTGACAGTTGATACGAGCGTTTTGGTTCGGGAGGCGGGCGGCGTGGCGGCAGTATGGCGTGTAAAGTTGCTGCGACCGGTGCTGGATCCCGATTTTTTTGGGCTTCAGCTCGTAAAGTCGCCCCTCGCGGCTCTGTAAGCCGATTTTCTCGGGCTATTGAGAGCGTAGTAGGTCTGCGTTACTCTATAGCCCGATTTTCTCGGGCTATTGCGAGCATAGTAGGTCTGCGTTGCTCAATAACCCGATTTTCTCGGGCTATTGCGAGCATAGTAGGTCTGCGTTGCTCTATAGCCCGATTTTCTCGGGCTATTGCGAGCGTAGTAGGTCTACGCTGCTCAATAACCCGATTTTCTCGGGCTATTGCGAGCATAGTAGGTCTGCATTGCTCTATAGCCCGGTTTTCTCGGGCTATTGCGAGCATAGTAGGTCAGCGTTGCTCAATAACCCGATTTTCTCGGGCTTCAGCAACGGTTCTCGCTAAAAACGACCCTCAGCATCCGCTGCGGGTCGTTCCTGCTTCCCCCCCGAAGGGCAGCCTATTCTTCCTTTTTCCCCTCGAAGGGCGGCCTATTCTTCCTTGAATACCGGACTCAGCGACAACTCGAAAGCGATCCGCTTCTCATCCAGTCGATACTGGTCGAGCAGCTGCGGGCCGCATGAGCCCGAGCCAACGCCGCTCATCTTGTAGTCGATGTTCACGATCGTCTGATCTCGGCGGGCCAGCTCCGTCGTATGCTTCGCGGCCGCCAGATCGGCCGACGTAACATGAAGCGCCTGGAACGAGAACGGCTCCGGCGCGTCGAAGCGCAGCCCCATGCCGAGCTCGCTGGTCACCATCGCCCATTCCGTTCCGTAACGCGAGCCGTTTTCCTGCGGCATGACGTACTTCTGCGCCATTTCGTCCACCGTCAGCAGATAACGCCCCTTGCGTACGCTCGCGCGTTTGTCGATGTAGCTCTCATGCGGGCCGTAGCCGTAATATTCGACCTCTTCCGTCCCCTTCGGCATAACGAGCTCCAGACCGATCCGCGGCAAATAAGGCAGATTCTCGCGGACGTCGGCAGCGAACGATACTTTCGCCTCTCCGCTCGGCAAGAACGTCCAAACCGCTTCCCCCTTCAAGAACGGACTGCGGATATAGCTTCCGAGCGAAAATGCAACCTTCACTTGCACGGACGAGTCGGATAACATTTCCCATGAGCTGGCGTACGTCTTCATGACGGCGCGATCGAAACCTTCGTATTCCCACTCCTTGCGGATATACATGTCGTTGTCGGTAGGCGCTCGCCACACATTAAAGCGGACGGGCTCGTCGATCATGTGGACTCCATGACGCCTAATGGATGCGATCACACCTTTGCCGAGGTCGAATTTGTATTCGAAATCGAACCCGCTTACCGTCAGAACGCCGCCGCTTTCTACGGCTTTCATAAATTCCGAGCGGTAGGAAGCCGCTGTGCCAACCGTCTCCTCTCCCCCCGCTCCAGTCTCGCCGCCGCTAGCAGCACCCTCAGCCGCCGGCGTCTCGAACTGCGCGAACGCCACCTCGTGGCCGGGCGCCGCCCAGACCGTCTCGCCATGCTGCCAGATCGATAACGTCAGCACGCAGCCGTCTCCTTCGGCAATAGGCTGGCGATAGCCGAGCCGCAAGGTTTGCGTCTCTCCGGCCGCCACTTCCAGTGCCCCAGTCGAGCCCTGATCGATCAGCTCGCCGCCATACTCCAGCTTCCAGCGCAAAGACAGATGCGACAGATCGATAAAGTCGTAGCGATTCGTAATTCGTATGATTCCCTCGCTCACATCCTCCGATTCCATCAAAATCGGCGCAATGATCTGCTTCAGCTCCAGCAGGCCGACATGCGGCTTGCGGTCCGGCGACACCAAGCCGTCGATGCAGAAGTTGCCGTCGTTCGGCTTGTCGCCGAAATCGCCGCCGTAGGCGAAATAATTTTCTCCCTCCGGCGTCTTGACCGCAATGCCGTGATCGCACCATTCCCATACGCAGCCGCCCATCAGCTTCGGCTGAGCGTAGATGACGTTCCAGTAATCCCGCAGATCGCCGGGACCGTTGCCCATCGCATGGCTGTATTCGCAGAGGAACAACGGCTTCGTCTTTGACTCGTCCAGCGCATAGGCCTCAATCTCAGCCACCGACGCATACATGCGGCTCTCCAGGTCCAGCGCCTCGGTATTCTCGTCACCCTTATAAAGCGCGGCCGCTCCCTCATAATGAACCAGCCTGGATTCGTCGCGCTGCTGCACCCACTCCGCCATCGCGATATGATTGCCTCCGTAGCCGGATTCGTTGCCAAGCGACCAGATGAGGATCGAGGCGTGGTTTTTGTCCCGCTCCACCATCCGAACCGCCCGTTCGACAAATGATTCCTTCCAGTCGGGATGTACCGCGAGCTTGTGAAAGGAGCCTTCTTCCCTCGTTCCCGTGTTCACGACGCCGTGGCATTCCAGATCCGCTTCGTCGACAACGTAGAAGCCGTATTCGTCGCACAGATCCAGGAAACGCGGATCGTTGGGGTAATGCGACGTGCGGATCGTATTGACGTTGTGCTGCTTCATCAGGTTCAAATCTTTGATCATATGGTTCAGCGGGATCGTCTGCCCGAGCGACGGATGGGAATCGTGACGATTAACCCCCTTGAGCTTGATCGCTTTCCCGTTCACACGGAACACGCCGTCCTTTACTTCGACCTTGCGGAATCCGATACGGAACAGCAACACTTCAGAGCCGGCATGCACGTAAAGATCGTATAACCGCGGCTGCTCCGCATTCCAGAGCTCCGGTTTGGACAAACCCAACTCAATGACGCCGCTGCCCGCAATTATGGCGCTTCCATCGGCGACCAGTTCGCCATCAGGCGCGTAGAGTTCCGTTCGTACTGACAGTTCGCCCGACGTCTCAAGCTCAGCACGAACGGTTCCTTCTGTGAAATCGCCCGACAGCTCCGGCTTTATAAATGCGTCGCGGACATGCGCCGCTTCTCTGGAGACTAGATAGACATCGCGGTAGATGCCGGAATAACGCCACAAATCCTGATCCTCCAGGTAAGTGCCGTCGCACCACTTCAGCACGAGCACGGCCATACGGTTGGTTCCCGCCTTTACATAAGGGGAAAGATCGAATTCGGACGGAATCCGGCTGCCTTGGCTATAACCGACGAACGTCCCGTTGACCCAAAGATAAAAACAGGCGTTAACTCCTTCGAAGACGACATGCGTACGTTTGCCATCCGCGATCCATGCTGCCGCTACGTTAAACTCCCTTACGTATGCGCCGGCCGGATTGTCATCCGGAACAAACGGCGGATCGTACGGGATGGGATAATTGACGTTCGTATAATGCAACTGGTCGTAACCGTTATTTTGCCAGCAGGATGGCACAATGAGCTCGTCCCAGGTTTCATGCACACTTGAAGTATCCTCGTAAAAAACCTCTGTCACATCGCTTACGCTGCGATAGTATCGGAATTTCCAAGCACCGTTCAGCGTCTGAAAATAGGAAGATCCTCCTCGTTTGCCGGATTTCGCAGCTGCCGCGCTGCCATAAGGGATAAACGACGCCCGCGCTTGCTCCCTGTTCACTTGAAGAATGTCCAGCCGTTCCCAATAACGCTCGATATCGATCATGTCCGCATACCTCCTAATGGTTTGCTTCCATTATAGATGTGCGTTATGATACGTTGGAACAGCCAAAACGGACAAATACCCATACAAAATGGACAAGGAGCCATTGCCATGGAGCTTCTGACTCTTAGGGGCAACCTCAATCAGACATTAAGCGAGCTGCTGCCGCTCACCGTCTATACGGCCGGAATGGAGAATCAGAGGTCGATTACGAGGATGAAGGGTTTCTCCGCACATCAGTTATTTCTCACGATATCCGGATCCGGCCGATTCCGGAGATTGGGATCCGAAAAGGACAAATGGGACATTCTTAAAAGCGGCAATCTACTGTACATCCCCGCCGGCTGCGCGCACGAATATATGCCGCAGGATAGCGAGGCGTGGCATGTCGCATACGTAACCTTCCTGGAGAACTTCGGCAATACGTTAAAGGGATGGGGCTTTCGGGATATTCCCCGTCTGTTCGCAGTGACCGATATTCCCGCAATCACGGGACGAATTCGCGACATCTGGACCCATTCCGGCGGTGCCCCCGATCTATGGCATACCTCCGAAGCGTTGTACGCTCTGATGCTTCATATCCTTAAAAGCAATCAGGAGCAACTCCCTTCCGCTTCGCCCGTCGCGCTGCCCGACAGCTACCGGGAATCCGCAGTCGACACGGCGGTCCAGTTTCTCCGGGATCACCTGAACCGTCCGATTACGATCGCATCGCTCGCGGAGCATGTCGGATATTCGCAGAAGCAGCTGACTCGCCTGTTCCGCTCCGCGCTGGACACGACGCCCCTGCAATATTTGCACAAGCTGCGTTTGCACACAGCGCGCCAGATGCTAAACGAATATCCCGATCTGAGCATCCGACAGATCGCCGCTTATGTCGGCATGGAGCCCGTCTACTTTACCCGATTGTACAAGCGGGCCTATAACGAGCTGCCGTCGCACAAACCGGACAAATAAGCCTTTATCCGGATTTCGCATAATCAGCCGCAGAACATGCGCAAGCTAGAGAAAAGATTTATACTTGAATGATACACTTGAAACAATCAAAGGAGAGCCTGCTATGCCAGTCGTGCAATCATTTGATCCAAAAGTCATTTCGCTCCTGCAAGAGAAAATCAAACTTATTCCTTCTGCCGAAGGAGACGGCGCCATCTACCTCGTCGGCCCCATCAAACTGCCGGTGAACCTGGACGGCGAAACCGCGGAGTTTAAGTGGTATTGCTGGCTGAACTGCAAGGAGGTAACGGAAAACTTCGAGGCGATCGTCGCCAAGCTGTCCGCGTCCAATCTGGCGGAGCTTCAACAATCCAGCGTGCTGGTTCACGGCGATTTCGCCGACGATGCCTCTGCTTTGATTCGTTTCCACTCCATCTGCCACACCGGCGATATATTCGGCAGCAAACGATGCGACTGCGGTTATCAGCTCAAGCAGTCCATGAAGCACGTTGTCGAGCACGGCAGCGGGGCTATCTTCTACTTGGCCAACCACGAAGGCAGAGGCATCGGATTGTTCAGCAAGGCGCTCGCCTATATCCTGCAGGAAAATGGCTACGATACCGTGGACGCCAATCTCCAGCTTGGTTTCGCGGACGACTCGCGCGATTACGGCGACGCGATCAAGGTGTTGAAGTCGCTTCGGACGAAACCCGTCACGCTGATCACGAATAACCCAAAAAAGCTGGAGGCGCTTCGCCAGGCCGGATTGGACGTCGAGGACCGGGTACAGCTATGGGGAGACGTCTCCGATTACAACCGCAACTATTTAGAAACCAAAATACAGCGCTCCGGCCATCTAAACGATAACGAACGATGCTGCAACAACGATTAAAGGAATTAGCCGGCTCTATCGAAAAAAGCCAAGACAACCCGCAAGGGTGCCTTGGCTTCTTCTAGCGTTATCGGTTAATTGGGTCCTCGAAACGGCGGATTCATAAGAGGGAATACGTTTCGGAAGCCGGACAAGCCCCGCATCACCTCAACCGGTCCTTCCCATGTCATTGCCACGAAATCGGCGAGGGTCGGATGCTTCTTAAGCTCGATTAACTCACGTTTCTTCCAGTACTCCACAGGAATCGCCGAATCCGGCAGCTGCGCCAGACCCGGAAATCTTTTTGGTTTCAAGACCGTCTGACTAATCGTGCCTTTGATGACTGGCTGGCTTCGGACAGCCCCCTTAAACTTGTACTCCTTTACTTTCATCCAATCCCGAATGCCTTCGGCAGCCGGTTTCTTTCGCTCGCCATATCGGTACCACAGCACTCTGCCGTCCCGCGTGAACGCGTAGAGTACGCCGTCCGCCGCCGCAGCGACTGCCTGGAATCCGTTCCAGCCGGTGCCGATTTCCGCGCGGGGCTCCCATTCGTTCGTCCCCTTCAAGTACCCGGTATGGGTGTGGCGCTCCAACACGCCGTCCTCGCGGATCGCGTAAATAACGCCATACCCGCCAGAGAAGACGTTGGCGTATCCGCCCCAGCCGGTGCCAACCTTGACGCCGGGAGCCCAGGTGGCCTCGTCCCCTCCGTAAGCTGCTCCGTCATGACGATGCCATATCAAGTCTCCGTTTGGATGAATGCCATAGACGATGTATTCTCCTCCCGGGAATACGGATTTGAAGCCGTTCCAGCCATGCCCAACTTGAATTGGCGCTCCGCGCCAGCTCCCGGTTCCTTCGAAATAGCCGTCGTGGCCGTACCACATCAACTTGCCGTCCGGGAGAATGCCATACAAAGCGGCACCGCCTCCGGAGAACACCGTCTTGAATTCTCCCCAACCGTTGCCGATCGTAATGGGACCTGTCCATTCCTTCGATCCGCCGGGCTTCGCCGCCTCTTCGTTGCGATACCAGCGAAGTTCCGCATTTTGGGCAATGACGTACAAGCAGGCGGGGGCGTAAGTTTCCTCCGTCGAAAACCGCCCTACAAACGGCTTCCTAACGGTACCTGCATGCGAGACGCGCTCTAACGTTTCCGCCAAAGCCTGCAGCACCTCGATACCGCATTCGGTCTCTGCATCAATCTCAAGCGAAGGCGAGCCGAGATTGTCCGGATTCACCGTACACAACACGTGATCGCTCTCCATCGTCAGATCGAAGTAATCCCCGCGTTTGACGTCGCCGTTCATCCAATTCCGAAGCTCGAACATAAATCGGCAAACCCGGTTCACCGGATGTTTGTCGCTGGCGATGGGGAAGGCGCGTATTTGCCATTTGATGTGCTCCGGGATTGAATGAGGCTCGCTTGCTTCCCCATCCGCATATTTATCGAAGCCAGGACGAACCGACACAGCCGCAAGATGTCTGGCGATCCGACCGGCGTCATCATCCAGCCGATTCCTCGCGTTCATTTGGACGACCTTCTCCCGTGCTGCCAGCCAAGTAAGAACGGCCATCAGATAGACGGGCAACGTCGGCAAATGTTTGAAGACATTTGTTGCCAGCGAAGTAACGCCATGCGTATTCCCCGTTTGCGGATCGAAGACCTCCTTCGTGACGACATCCGTCCATCTCCATATGTCATAGTCGTTGCGGAGGAACTTGTCTAACGTAATACCGACCGCGTTCGCGTTTCGCACCGCCGTCTCGATGTCCGGCGACGGAACGCGCATGGCCAGATGGACTTGCCGAATCTCGTCCAGATAATCCAGCAGGTCGCGGTTCGTCCCGCGATTCGACTCCTTGGCAACTTCATTGACGAGTTCGTCCATTCTTTCGTCCAGCAAGTTCAGCACAAAGATGATGCCATCGATCTGCTTCCCGATATCCCGCAGAGCGTCCGGGATCGTCGTATCGTTTTCCATCCAGCTTAGCACTTCCATAATAAACGCCACACTGCCGATCGCCGTCGCAATACCCGCACCGACTGGCCCGGCAGCGGGCAAAAGCGCCGCCATCGTGCCCGCAACGGAAGATTCGAGCTTCAATCCTTTTTCGGTGAACCCCGCCATCAACAATTCCTCCTTGATTGGAAATCGTTTTATTAGCGCTGTTCGATGACCGTATGCGCGCGAAACCGATGAACGGCGCCAATTCGGAGAGAGTCTATCATTCCGCTGGACGGGGTGTCAATCGACTGAGCCTCCTATCTTTCCGTCGTTCCGATCGATCAAATTCGACATAATTTGTTAGGCAGGAAGGCGCATTTCGAAGTACGGGGATTAATTAATAGACCACTTTGACCGGCGTTCTCGTTTTGGCGGATTCCATAATCGCGAGTATAACCATCGTCGTATTGAAAGCATCGTCCACGGTCACATGGAACGGCTCGCCCGACGCAAGCTGGTCGACGAAGTGGCGAATGCTTTCGTAAGCGAAGCCCTTCGGCTTGCCGTGGATAAAGTGGCGCACCAGCAAATCGGGGCGGTCCGCCTTCGTCTCCGTGAATCTCTCCATCATTTGGCTATGCGTCGGATCAATGTTGAACATCCCTTTTGTACCCGTAATATTCAGCTTCATGTCATTGACGTTGGGATTGGTGTTCGGCGTTATCCAGCCGTTCTCCATCGTGGCGATGCCGCCTTTGCGGAATTCCAGAATGGTCTGGTAGATATCGGCCGTATCCACGCCTTCCCCTTTCAGAATCCCTTCCCGCGATACGGCGTACACCCGCTCCACTTCGTCGTCGAACAACCAGCGCAATACGTCCACGCTATGGTATCCGAGGAACCAAAGAATAGACGACTTGGCCGCCCAAGGCAGCAGATCGGTGGCAACCCACTTGATATCGTTCAAGCGATAGTAGGCGCTGTAAGGCTCGCCGATCTCCCCTTCTTCGATCGCCTGCTTGGGAATGGCGAACAGCGGGCTCCATCTGCTGTGCAGATCCACCATCATGCGCACGTTGTTGCGTTTCACCGCTTCGATAATTTCAAGCGCTTCCTCTCGC
>NZ_BDQX01000054.1:0-37445 GCF_003112455.1 Paenibacillus agaridevorans | reverse complement strand
CCGCCACTCTCGTATGGGCAAAATCGGGCGTGACGATCGCCACCGCATCGATTCCTCCGGTTCGCAGCATCTCGTTATGATCCGTGTATACGCGGGAAGCAGGAACGCCGAACTTCTCGGCGAGCGCGGCGGCCCGCTCCGCGTTCATGTCGCATACCGCAGCCACCTCGGCATGCGGATGATCGTTATAAATATAAGCGTGCGTCTGGCCCCATGTTCCCGCGCCGACGATTCCCATTTTAATTGTTGTCATGACCTTCATCGCCTTTCATTCGTTGGTTCGATTCATGAGTTAAATTATTTCACGCCGCCGAAGGTTAGGCCGCGAATCATATACTTCTGCACGACCATGGCGAACAGCAACACAGGCAAAATAGTGACGATGCCGATCGCCGACATCTCGCCCCATGCAACTCCGCTTACGGACAAGAAGAGCGTCACGGTCGTCGGAAGCGTCGATGCGTCCGCGCTGGTCAGGAACAGGGCGAACACGAACTCGTTCCAGGAATTGATGATGCAGAAGATCGCGGTCGCGATAAGCCCCGGGGTCGCAAGCGGCAAAATGATCTTGACGAATACCTGGAATCGGGAAGCTCCGTCCACGAACGCCGCTTCCTCCAGCGCGACCGGAATTTCCTCGAAGAAGCTGCGCATCATCCATATCGTGAAAGGAATGTTAAACAGCATGTAGCAAATGACGAGCACCAGATGCGTATCCAGCAGGCCGAGCATGCTCGCCATGACGAAAATCGGAATGACGGAGGCCATAGGCGGAAGCATCCGCAAGCTCAGTACCCAGAACGCCCGGTTCTCCTTCTTCTTGAATTCGAATCTGGCGAAGCCGTAAGCTGCCAAACCTCCCAGGAAAATCGATATCAACGTCGTAAGCAGAACGACGATCGCGCTGTTCTTTAAATAATCCATCGCGTGCCTGTCCTCGAACACGGCTCTGAAATTGTCCATCGTCGGAGTGAAGAACCATATGGCCGGATCGTACGTTTGCGTCCCCGTCTTCAAGCTAATGATGAGCATCCAGAGGAACGGGAACACGCAGAACACGCATACCAGCAATAACAGGATCGCCGTCGTTGCGCCGACTTTTTTGTTGCCCAGCGGATTCATCCTTTGTTCTCAACTCCTTTCCGGTAAAGCCTGATCAGCACCATGCTGATGACGGTCGTGAGCACGAGCAGCACGACGGAAACCGCCGCCGAACGCCCGATCCATCCCGTCCCGGCGAAGCCGAGTCGATAGACGTGAAGACTAAGAAATTCCGTAGTGCTGCCAGGGCCGCCCTGCGTCAGGGAATAAGGAATGTCGAACGTCTTTAGCGAGTCGATCGCCCGGAAGATGACCGCCAGCAGAATCATCGGCCAGAGCAGCGGCATCGTAATATTGCGGAATACTTGCAGCTTGCCGGCTCCGTCGATTGCCGCAGCTTCGTACGGATCGGACGGCAGCGAGCGCATGCCGGCGTATATAATGAGCGCCACGAACGGCGTATTCTGCCACACATCAACGAGAACGGTAGACCAGAACGCGTTCTCCCCCGACAACCAGATCACTTTGCCGCCGAAAAATTGGAGGAAGTAGTTCAGTACGCCGTATTCCGCGTTCATCATCAGCTTCCAGATTTGACCGGTAATGCTCGGCGTCATCGCCACCGGCACGATCATGCAGGCGAATACAAGAAACTTGAGCTTGAATTCGCGGTCCAGCAATACCGCCAGCCAGAAGCCGAGCAGCAGCTCGATGGCCGTGGTCACAAGCATGAAGCCCAGGCTGATGGATACCGAATACCAGAATTCGGCGTCTTTGCCAGTGAATAGTCGCATATAGTTTTCAAGCCAAACAAAGTCGAATGTCGGATAACCAAGCTCATAATTTGTCAGGCTCAGCCCGTACAGAAAGATGGTCGGAATAATCGTCAAAGCTCCAAGTATAACGATGGCGGGCATGATGTAAACGAGATGAGGTCTCTTCTTGAAATAGGAGCGAATCATTGCTGTCACCTTCCTTGCGTATATTGACCGGAGGCGCGCTGGCGCCCCCGGCCGCCGATTCCCGCGTTAACCGGCAATATCCTCCAGTTCTTCTTGCGCCTTCCGGGCGGCTTCTTCGGCGGTCACTTCCCCAAACATGGCGGCACTCACGTAGTAGCCGACCCGGTCCAGAATTTGACCCATCTTCTCATGCGGCGGAATCCAGGAGATGCCTTTCTCCACCAGCACGTTGGCGTCGTTCAGCGCTGCCAGCTGCACCGGGTAGGATGGATCGGCGGCCACAAGCTCCTGATCTTCGTAGATGGATGTCCGTACCGGCACGCCTCCGCCTTCGACGTAAGCTTTGGCATTAACTTTGCTGTTCATGTAGACGATGAACGCCCAAGCCGCTTCCTTGTTTTTGGACAGCGAGGAGATGGACATGTTCCAGCCGGCGAGCGCGCTGGCCTTGCCGTCCGGTCCTTCCGGCGTCGGAGCGAACGCGACCTTGTCGTACACCTGCGAGCTTGCCGGATCCAGGATGCGCTTCGCCAGCGCCGTCGCGTCCAGCCACATGGCGCTTTTGCCCGTCATGAACGCGGACAATGCTTCTTCATGCGTGTAGGACACGACGTCTTTCGGAGCGTTCTTAAGCAGATCGACGTAGAATTGCAGCGCTTCGACCGTCTTGGGATCGTTCATCGTTACTTCGCCCGTCTGCTGATTGATAAATCCTCCGCCGAAGTTGTACATGATCGTCATCAGGCCGGATGCCGCATGGACGCCCCGTTGCGCCCTCATGGAAACGCCGTACAAACCGTCTTCCTTGCCGTTAAAGAATTGCGCCAGCTCCAGGAATTCATCCATCGTTGTCGGCGCCTGCTTGCCGTACTTGTCGAACAAGTCCTTCCGATAAGCAATGAACCGGGTTTCGCCGGCCGTCGGAATGCCGTACGTCTTCTCCTCGTATTTGCTGATGCCGTTGCGATAGGCGGGAATAATATCCTCGTAATCGAACCAGGCCGGCGTAAGCGACTCGTTTCCGATATATTCGTCAAGCGGCTCGACGACCTTTTTCGCGCCGTATTCGCTCATCCAGAAGCCGTCCACCATCAGCACGTCGTACGAGCCCGTTTTGCCCGTGTAGTCGAGCAGCTGCTTGTTCTTCAGATACGTTTCCTCCATCACTTCCCACTTCACCTTGATGCCCGTCAGCTTCTCGAAATCCGCCGTCAGCTTTTGGAACGATTCCGTGGACGGATGGCTTGCGAAAGCCAGATTCAATGTGTCTCCTCCATACTGGCTCTTGATCGTCTCTCCCCATGCTTCGATCGTATCCGTCGCCCCCGCCGGCGCGCCTCCGCTGTTTCCTCCGGTATTGCCCGTCCCCGCCGAATTGCCGTTGCCGTTGCCCGATCCGCAAGCAGAAATAACGGCGGCAAGCAGCATTACCGTTGTAAGCTTCGTCCATTTGTTCGACATGTCTGCACACTCCCCTGTTCGATAATTGAGTCACAATACCTCACACCGATATCAACCTTTTTATGAAGCATCGGATGTGACAGTTCAAATCATAACGCGATAAACCGTTTTCAACAATGTATTGTAACGCCGACTCTTGTCTTCTGAAAACTAATTTACGAATTGATACAAAAAAACAAACCTTCATGTAAAGGTTCGTCACATAGTTGAATTATTTTTTTCTTTATACTCGAGCGGTGCAACGCCATAATATTTTTTGAAGATTTTCGAGAAATAAGGGTAATCGTTGAAGCCGCATTGCTCCGCGATATGATTGATTTTGGGAGCGTCCTCCCGCAGCAGCATTTCTTTAGCATTCTCCAGCCGGAATTCGCTTATGTATTGCGTAATGGGTTTCTTCATGACTTCCCTGAATATTTTGCTCAAATATGCCGGACTTAATCCTCCGTTCTCCGCCAGCCCCGACAAATTCAGGGAGGCATCTCCGTAACGCATGCTGATTTCCGCAATCGCCTCGTCGACGATTCGTTTATTGCGGGGCGCGCGGCTGCCCGCCACAAGCCTGATCTCCTCTCTCAAGATCAGCTTCCAGCTTTGCAGCAATTCTTCGGGCGAAGAGGCCGCCGGGGAAACCGGAGTGGATTCCGATCCCGGCGGACGCTTATGAGCAAGCATAAGCTCCGAACGAAAGAGGAGGCCGAAGTGGCCCATTATCCGTTTCATTTCCAGCAGCGTATGCCCGCGCCCGTTCAAATGCGCTCCCCATCTGTCGATGGCAGCGTCCGACTCCTCCGTTCGTTCGGCAAGCACGTTCTTCACGAGGGAAGCTACCGTCTCTTTCATGAGCCGAATGCTCTCCTCATCCATTCTGGATGTCCATTTGGCCGGATCGTTAAGCAATACTCTCGAAATGACCTCTTGCAGCTTGTCCCCCGTAATCGGCTTCAGCAGGTAATCGGACACTTGATGCCGCAGCGCTTGCTGCACGTATTGAAATTCGGCATATCCGCTAAGCACGATAATGGCAAGCTCGGGATAGAGTTCTCGGGCTTTGGCGATCAGTTGAAGGCCGTTCATGACGGGCATCTGGATGTCGGTGATGAGCAGATCGAATCGCCCCGTCTTGATCCGGTTCAGCGCTTCCTCGCCGTTCTTCGCCTCTTCGATGCCCGATATGTGGCCGCCCGGCTGCTCCAGCAACTTGACGATACCCCGACGGATCACGATTTCATCGTCAACGACCAACACTTTCATCCGCGTTTTCCCTCCTTCGGCAATACGATCCGGACGGTCACTCCCCCGGTTATCGATTCATGCAGCTCCAGTCCGTAACCTTCCCCGTAACGAAGCCTGATCCTCCCGTGTACATTAAGCAGGCCGATGCCTCTCTTTGGCCCGTCATTCCGTTCTTCTTCGGGGACATCGGATTCGCCGTCACGGAACCTCTCGTTCCACAATGTGATGGCGGACTCCTCCATGCCTTGTCCGTTATCCTCGATGCATACGGCGTAAGTATATTCGTCGACATCTTCCGCGTACAGTTTCAAATAATAATCCCGTTCCCCCACGAACGCGTAATGGAAGGCGTTCTCCACGATGGGCTGGAGCGTAAGCTTCACGATTGGGTACCGGTCGAACGGCTCCAACCCATCCATATCGATCTCGATATGAGGGTAACGCTCCTGTTGGATTTCCAGATACGTGCTTACATGCTCGATCTCGGTCCCGAGCTCTACTTCCACCCTGGGATTGTCGATCGTATACCGATAGAAGTCGGCCATCGCCTTGCTCATCCTGCTGACGGGCGGCGCATCGTGCAGGATAGCCTGGCAGTTGATCACTTCCAGCGTATTATACAGAAAATGCGGATTAATCTGATTTTGCATCGCAAGCAGCATGGCATCCTTTTGCTTCATCTCGGCATTGATTTTCTCCATCTCGACAACGTAGACACGGTCGATCATCTCCGACAGGTTGGCGAGCATCTTATTGAAATTCCGGCCTAGCAGCCCGATCTCATCCGTATATTTGCTTGAGAATCTGACATCAAGATCGCCGATTTCCACCTTTTTCATCAATTGCAGCAGCTTCTTGATCGGCTGGACCAGCATCAGGGATAACAAAAACGAAATCATTAGCGTAATGAGCAGAATGGCGATGATGACATACGGATTGACGACCTGGATCTGCCGGACTTTATCGGTTATCCCCCCTTTGTTGATATAAGCCTGCACTTGAAAGCCGCTGTAGCTCAAACGGGATTCCGTTCTCAAATAATGCGCCTCGTTCGAACCGCTGCCGTCCGGAAACGACGAATAAACGATATATCCTCGAGCATCCTTCAACTCGATCAGCAGATCCGAAGCTGCGAGCAGGCGGAAGGCGTCGCTGAAAATACGACCGTTCAGGCGGACGGCCAAGAGCGCGTCCCGCCCCTCCGCATCGTATTTGCCTATCGTCAAATAGATCGACGAATAAGACCTGTCTTGGTAAAAGAGATGGTCGCGGGTTGGCTTCGACCACATATCGGCTTCCTTCGCGAGAAAGCTTTGATACCAAGAGTGGCTTTTATAATCAATGCCGGGAACCCTGTCGAGGCCCTGATCGTGAATCAGCGTCTCGCGGCCGCCGTTGCCGTTATCCTTGATCAGCAGAAACACGGATTCGACTTCGCTGGAATATTGCCCCCGAAACGCCTCCAGCTTGCTGACCGGCCGTCCGCCGGAATCGCCGATCAGCTCGGAGCCATTGTCGGAGTAATAATACAAATATTGCACGTTCTGTACGACGCGCTGCAACTGGTTGTCCAGATTGAAGCCCGCCTGGTTGATGGAGCGCTGAACGCGGTCGAGCTCGTTCTCCGTAATGATTCGCTCGTAATACTGCTGGTAGATGAACACCAAGCTGAATACGCCGATAAACGATACGACGGATATGGATATGAATATTTTCGTAAAAAAGCGCCGGTTCATCAACCGTCTCACTAACAAATAAACGACATTCCGCATTTTCGCTCCTCCTAACGAAGCTGCCCGACACGATGCCGGAGCGATAATGCAGTATTATACCACGAACTCCGCTTCCATGTTGCCAAGCTGCTTGGAATACCCGAAGTGAGAAAAACTTCTATCGAAGTCCTTCGAGGATGTGCGACCGCGTTTAGATGAAGTTTTTATCGCCAAATAGAATTTCGGTTTTCGATTTCCCGAAAACTTATAAATTCTATTGTGGTAAAAAAAGGCCCCCGGCTGCCATCTGCGATGACCCGGGATGCCCTCTCACTCCTATAGGTTGCCGCCATATCTTTGTACATGTCCCGAATCCACATTTTTTCTTGCAAACAGGCTGCCAAGCGACAGCTTGGCGCACCATAACGCAAACGATACGAAGATCAGGCCCCAGACAATAGCCGGAACGGCGGTTGTTCCGCTTAAGCTGGCCGCATCGCCTGCGGCAGCCGGGTCGACGACGGCCAAATACAAAATGACAAGCGAGGAAACAACGGATTCAACGAGGCACAGAAATGCGATGAGCAAATAATAACCTTTCATGAGCCATGCCTGCCCAGCCAAAGCAATCAGGAGCGTTACAGCGGCAAAACCGGCGCTCCATGCCACTCCGTATCCGTTCCGCACGAACAAGGCAAGCGCCGCGGTGGCCAGCACAGCCACGATAATAAGACCTGCTTTGACCCGTCCTTTCGCGTACAAGGAGAAGAGCAGAACGGTAAACAAGGAAGCCCCGATATATCCTGCCAGTGCGATCGGAATCATCATCCAGCCTTCTTGAAATCTCGTATAGGTCACTCCGCTTTGGTCCGCGAAGAGATGGATATGCATGACGCTGCCTTGAAGAACGAGCGCCGCCGCGGCATGCGCAAGCTCATGAACCAGCGTATTCACGTTCCGAAAGAAGGATGAGAACGGGATGAACCGGGTCAGCACCAATACGACAACAAAAATAACGCCTGCTCGCAACCACGAGAACAATTCATCACCCCCAAAAGTCGTTATTATACATAATAACACTTTTGTTGCTGCGGTACCTTATATGAAGCGGATGGCTCCTGATCCTATTATTTTATAATCAGCGAGCATATGCAAAGTTGGATAACCGGGAGCATAAATAAGCGGATAGTCAATTGGACAAACCACTTCTTTTAGGGACCGTTATTTTGGGGATGGACAGGCATTGTTTGCTCTTTAAAGCTCTCTCTGTCTAGCCGCCTCGAACAACAATACGGTTGTTGCCATTGCCACGTTCAGCGATTCCGCGCGGCCCCGCATCGGAATAATGACGGATTCGTCCATGAGCTCGCGGACAGCGGCCGACAGACCGTTCGACTCGTTGCCCATCAGCAGCCAGGTCGGTTGTTTCCAGTCGTAGCCATAGCAGCTATGATCCGCTTGCAGGCTCGTTCCGACGCGCTTAATGCCCCGATCGCCCGCGAGCGGCAGCAGCTCTGTGAGATCTCCCTCCACGATCGGGAGATGAAACAACGAACCCATCGTGGAGCGCACGACTTTGGGGTTAAAGAGATCGACGCTGCCTTTGCCCAGCAGCACGGCATCCGCGCCTACCGCGTCCGCGCTCCGGATAATCGTGCCGACATTGCCGGGATCGCGCAAGCCGTCCAGCACGACAACAAGGCCTTTACCGCGAAATAGCGCTTCCGCGTCAGTGTTTGGCTTTACCAAAACGGCGAATACCGGAGGAGGACTGTCCGTGTCGGAGCACTTGGCCATGACGGCGCGCGAGGCCCGATTCCATTCGGCATCCATCCCCCGCTCCGACTCCTCGATGTCCGCGAGCTCCTCAGGCAATCCGCGTTCGTCGTCGTAGACGACGGTTCGCACTCCGGCGCCGGACTGGAACGCTTCCTTGATCAGGTGGACGCCTTCGATCAGGAAAAGTCCCGATTTATCGCGGTTTTTTTTATCCAGCAACGCTGCCCAGCCTTTGACCCGGTCGTTTAGCGCGGAACTGATCAGCATATGACGATTATGATTACGATTATGATGAGTCATTAGCTTTCCCTGCCTATTCCTTCATATAATGGGTTGCCCCTATGGCACCGTCGATTAATCTCATCCAGTATACCACAACCTTATCCTGGCTTGGATGAAGGCCAAGCGGCAAGGGAATAGTAAGTCGTGCACCGGAAGCAACATGAATCCAGGCGGGAGGTATTGTCAATGAATCCGATAATCGACTTGCGACAAGCCATTGTCAATCGTGTGCAAGATAATTCCAAGGAGCAGCTGGCAGAGGTGATTGAAGGATCGGTCGACCATGACGAGAAGGCGCTGCCCGGTCTCGGCGTACTATTCGAGATGGTCTGGAAGCAGTCCAGCGAGAACGAGCAATCTCATCTGGTCAATGCCATATACCAGCATCTGCATGGCGACACGGGCAATGCAGCTGCGAATCCTTCGCCCTCTTAAGCATTAATATCGGACGGAGGAACGATATACTCTAACTCCGCCCACAATCGTATCGGTAACCCACGGCATTCCTTCATACCGGCCAACGATGATGAGATCGGCCGATTTGTCACGCTCGATGGACCCTATCCGACTGTCTGCCGACATCGCTTGCGCCGGATGCAGGGAAGCCATACGAACAGCGGCGGGCAGATCGGCCGTCCCTTCGTCTGCCAGCTTGAAGATCGCCGTTAGCAACGAAGAAGGATGATAGTCCGAGCAAATAATATCGGCCGCCCCTAGACGGATCGCTTCCGATGCACTTAGGTTGCCGTCGTGCGAGACACCGCGAACGATGTTCGGCGCGCCAACGCATACGCGCATTCCTCGAGTCACCGCATACTGCGCGGTCTCCAACGTGATGGGAAATTCGCTCACATTCGCGCCAAGCGAATATGATCGATTCACCTGCTCCGGCGTATCGTCGTCATGCGAAGCGACGCCAATGCCGCGTGATCGCGCCAGTTCGCCGAGCTTCTTAAGACGGTCGGTATCCACGCTTTTGCGACGCTCCGCCAGCTCCTCTACGATCGTCTGCACCTCATCCATCGTGACACCCTGATTTTTCATTACATATCGTTCGAAGGAGCCAGGCTTGCGATATTGTCCGCTCCCGGGGGAGTGATCCATAAACGATAAATAATGGATGGCGCCTTCCTCCACATAACGTTCCGCAATGGGCAAGCCGGCATGATGCGAGATCTCAAACCGCAAGTGAATCAAATTCCGGATCATGGAGCGACGCTCGTTGTACCGTCCGATCAGATCCACCATGCCAGTTAAATAATGATCGCCCCGCAAGCTTAGTCCTACCCCGAGCGACAACGAATGATACATCGTCGTTATCCCATGCAATGGCAGCTTCCGCTCGAACTCCATAAGCGCCATCTCCAGCGGGAACAGAGTATTGGGGCGCGGCTGGACCTCCTTCTCGATGGCGTCGCAATGGATGTCGATGAGTCCCGGCAGCACGAAATTCCCTTCGGCATCAACGACTTCCGCTTCGGGGTACCGATCCAGGAACGAGGCCGCAGTCGGCGCAATGCCAGCTCCCCGATCCTCTTCCTCCAAAATGTCCGTAATCCGCCCATCGACAATTCCAACGGAGCCTTTAATGACACGGTCCGCGAGCACGAGTTGTCCATCGCGGATCAGCATCGGCGATGTTGGCCGATCCATTAGCGGCAGCGGCGTCATGTTCCTATTGTTCACGGTTATTTTCCGACCCTTTCCTGTTAAATTTCGTAAAATCCAAGTTTGTACATGTAGCGTACCATAACCCGCGAACAAACAAAATAACCGCGGGAGCTTCCCGCGGCCATCTTTTTAACGTCTATTGTTCTCTCGGAATGAAATTATAAATCTCGCCGGATTCGAACGAGTCGATGAGCCTGTCCAGCCAGCGATAATAGCTCAGCGCCTCCTCGATCTTGCCCTTGTCGTTTAGAAGCAGCTTCATAAAAGCTTCGTCGTCCTCGTATTGCTCCATCATTGCCCCTATATCCTTCAGCGACCGCTGCATAACGTTCATGTTCTGCTCAACCGCCTTGCGCCACTTGATAGAAAAGAAGTCCGCGAAGTTCTGATGCCAGTCTGGTTCCACCTCGTACAGATCTTTCCTGGAACCCTTGCCCCACACCTTATTGATCATCTTGAGATCATGCAGAGTACGCATGCCAGTGCTCATCGACGTCTTGCTCATGCCCATCGTTTCGCTCATCTCGTCCAGTGTAGCGGGCTCCTGATTAAAATACATATTTCCATATAAATGGCCAATGGATAACGTAATGCCGTATAAATCCATGTTTTTACCGATCGATTCCACCACGCGTCTGCGCGTTCCGAGCAGCTTCGCGCGTTGTTCATCCGTAATGGCTGCTAATTCATTCATGTTATCCCTCCCAAGGAGCGGCAGCGCCTGTCAAAACCTCTAACGATATTGAAGCACACAACCTAATCTATGTAAAGGAGGTCTTTAAGGCGGAATTTGGCGTTATCCGGAGTATACGGTATGTATAGTACGTAAAGTTAAAACTGTACAAAGTATACGAAGCCTCAGCGTCTTTGACCATAACAACTTTATCCAGATACACTTGAGGAGTCGATTTTTTACCGGAAACCTTGGAAGGGGGCGTACAAACATGGCCATTATAGAAGCCAGGAAGCTGACGAAAATATTCGGCAATGATCCGAAGAAGGCCATTCCGCTGCTCGATAAAGGCTGGTCGAAGGACAAAATATTAGCGGAAACTAAGCTGACCGTCGGCGTCAATCAAGCGGAATTCTCTATTGAAGAAGGAGAAATCTTTGTGATCATGGGGCTCTCGGGAAGCGGCAAGTCGACGCTCGTGAGGCTCCTCAATAGACTGATCGAGCCAACAGCGGGACAACTGCTGTTCTCGGGACAGGATGTCATGAAGATGAACGCGGAGCAGCTCCGCGATTTCCGTCGCAAGAACATTGGCATGGTGTTCCAGAAATTCGCGCTGTTCCCTCATAGAACCGTGCTGCGCAACGCAGAGTACGGACTGGAGGTGCAGGGCATCGTGAAGAAGGAACGCAAGGAAATGGCAATGCGCTCATTGGAACTTGTCGGCCTAAAGGGCTGGGAAGACAGCTATCCCGAACAGCTTAGCGGCGGCATGCAGCAGCGTGTCGGACTGGCGCGCGGACTCGCCAACGATCCTGACATTCTTCTCATGGACGAAGCGTTCAGCGCACTGGATCCACTCATCCGCAAAGATATGCAGGATGAGCTTCTGGAGCTGCAGAGCCAGATGAAGAAGACCATTATCTTCATTACGCATGATCTCGACGAAGCCTTGCGTATCGGCGATCGCATTGCATTAATGAAGGATGGCCGTATCGTACAGATCGGCACGCCGGAGGATATTTTGATGCAGCCCGCCAACGAATACGTGGAGCGGTTCGTCGAAGATGTCGACCTGTCGAAGGTGCTCACTGCCTCTCACGTCATGGAGAAGGCCGAGACGATTACACTCGACAAAGGTCCTCGCGTCGCATTGCAATTTATGCGCGAACGCGGCGTCTCCAGCTTGTATGCCGTAGACAAGTCGATGAAGCTGCTCGGCATCGTCACGGCGGATGATGCAGCCCGCGCCATCAAGGAGAACTTGAAGCTCGAGGATACTCTTATGCGAGAGGATATTCCGATTGTCTCGCCGGATGCCGTACTCAATGAATTGTTCGAATTGATGGGCAATATCAGGCTACCGGTCGCAGTAACGGACGATAATGGCCGCTTAAAGGGCGTCGTGATCAAGGGAGCCGTTCTCGCAGCGCTTGCGGGCAATACCAATGTCGTGACGGAGGGAGGAGATAACCATGAATCTGCCTAAAATTCCTCTTTCAGACTGGATCGAGACGCTCGAGGAATGGCTCGAGAACAATCTCAGTCCGCTGTTCGACTTCATTAAGCTGATCATCGGAGGAACCGTCGAAGGGTTGAACAACGCGCTGGACTGGCTGCCAACACTTGCAGTTATTATCATCTTCTCAGCACTCGCCTGGTACATCGGCAAGTGGAAGATGGGCGTGTTCACCGCGATCGGCTTGCTCATTATCGACAATCTGCAGCTCTGGAGCCAGACGATGCAGACGTTGTCGCTCGTGCTGACCGCCGCGTTCATCTCCATCCTTATCGGCATACCGATCGGCATTCTGATTGCCCGCTACAACGGGCTGCAACGAGTGATCACTCCGGTGCTGGACTTTATGCAAACGATGCCCGCATTCGTGTATCTTCTGCCCGCGGTTACGTTCTTTAGCCTCGGCGTTGTGCCAGGCGTTATATCGTCGATTATCTTTGCGATTCCGCCTACGATTCGCCTAACCAATCTCGGCATCCGGCAGGTCCCGGCCGAGCTCGTGGAAGCAGCCGACGCGTTCGGTTCGACTCCGGGACAGAAGCTGATCAAGCTTCAACTCCCCATCGCATTGCCTACAATAATGGCGGGCGTGAATCAGACCATTATGTTATCTCTGTCCATGGTCGTTATCGCATCCATGGTCGGCGCGCAAGGCGTCGGCGCTACGGTCTACCGGGCTGTAACGCAGGTAAAGACTGGAATTGGCTTCGAGGCCGGGCTTGCTATCGTTATTTTGGCCATTATACTGGATCGTTTAACCCAACAGGTGATCAAACGTTCCAAGGCATAAAATATTTTATTATAGAAAAGGGAGTGTTGGTTCTATGAAGAAGAAATGGAATGTATTCGCGGCGGTCGCCATGTCGGTCGCGCTGCTGGCAGGCTGCGGAGCGAACAATGGAGACAATGGCGGAGGGTCCGGAGACGGCGCTTCGAATGCCAAAAAAGAAATCAAGCTTGCTTACGTCGCTTGGGATTCCGAAATCGCGAGTACGCATGTCGTGAAGGAAGTGCTGGAGACCAAACTGGGCTACAAAGTAGATATGCTCCAAGTCGACGCGGGACCTATGTGGACCGGAATTGCGGACGGCAGCGCAGATGCTATGGTAGCCGCATGGCTGCCGACCACGCATGAATCGTATCTCGCCGACAACGAAGGCAAGCTGGAGGATCTGGGTCCAAACCTGGAAGGTACGAAGCTCGGCCTTGTCGTTCCGGCTTACATGGATGTTAACAGCATCGAGGAACTCGCAACGGACGCAACTGTCGGCGATGGCGTCAAATACACCATTACCGGAATCGAGCCGGGCGCCGGCCTCATGATGAAGACCGAAGACGTGCTAGAGCAGTATGGACTGAAGGACAAGTGGACGCTGCTGGAGAGCTCCTCCGCTGCCATGACACAGGCGCTGGAGAGCGCGTACAAGAAAGAAGAGCCTATCATCGTGACGGGCTGGACGCCTCACTGGAAGTTCGCCAAAATGGACTTAAAATATCTTGAGGATCCAAATGGTGTCTACGGCCAGGACGAGCAGATTCATACGGTCGTTCGTAACGGCCTTAAGGACGCGCAGCCCGAAGCCTATGCGTTCCTCGACAAATTCAACTGGTCGCCGGACGATATGGCCGCGGTCATGATCGACATCGTCGAAGGCGCATCGCCAGAGGACGCTGCGAAAGCTTGGGTCGAGGCTAACGGCGATAAAGTCGACGCTTGGTTGGCGGAGTAACAGGAGCAGTACAATCTAAGAATAGCTAAAAGGCGTTGCGGGACTGCCCCGCAACGCCTTTTTCCATTCAAAGGAAACGATGCTTGACCTCGGATGCCTCATCTACCAAATACCCGCAGGACTATGTGATGACTATGTTCTTGTCAAATCACTGTCACTTCCGCTCCCGCCGCATGCCTAGAAGCCGTTATGCTGAAGCAGATCGAATCGATTGCCGTACAGGTCCTCGAAGACGACCTCGACACCCCAAGGCACCTCGTTCGGCTCGCCGAAGAACTTTACGCCTGCCGCCTTCATGACCTCGTAATCCCGACGGCAATCATCCGTCTGAATGACCAGGTTCACATGATTGGCAACCTGGCTGCCGACTCTGGCCCGCTTCTCTTCGCTGTCCGCGAGCACCAGCACGATGGCGGTCTGACATTCCCTGGAAGGAGCCAGACTGACCCATCTCATGCCGCCTCCAAACTCGTTGTCCGCCAACAGCTCGAAGCCGGCCTTGTCCCTGTAGAATGCGATGGCCTCATCGTAATCCTCCACCAGAATGGTAACATGTCCGATTGTTCGTTTCATTTTAACTTCCTCCCTTTGCCCGATCTCTACTCCATCTTACTTTGCGTTCCATCACCATTCTTGTATAAATCCGACAACAAGTTTTTTTCGCTCAAATATTTTGACGGCGTCGTCCCCACTAGCTTTGCGAACGCCCGATTGAAATGCGCCTGATCGTAAATTAGGTTTCATCATTGTCGTTCACCTCTCGCCTCCAATTATCTCATACGAGCATTCAAAGTGACAGCCGGACGAGCAGTTCGCCTCTAAGCCGATTTTCTCGGCTTGCAGCTCGTGCAGAGGTGCAGTTTCGACCTACGGCTATTAAACTCCTATGGTGGTCATTCTCCCGGCGAACGCTGAACAAGATCACCCTGACGAGTGGTTGGAAATTAATGTATTCGAGTACGCCTCTCCTACCAACATATGACAGACGGTAGAGGCGCTATTTTGTCGATTTTCGGATTTTAAAAAAGACCTTATTCGCTCCCGTTAACATCACCCTACGAGCAGGGAGCAAACGGACTATTATAGTGGAAATATCCGCTTTATTGGGCTACGGCGGGGGCGATCGGACTTTTATAGCGGAAAAATCCGCTTTATTGGGCTGTGCCGGGGGCGTTCGGACTTTTATAGCGGAAAAATCCGCTTTATTGGGCTGCACCGGGGGCGTTCGGACAGTTTATAGCGGAAAAATCCGCTTTATTGGGCTGCACCGGGGGCGATCGGACTTTTATAGCGGAAATATCCGCTTTATTGGGCTGTGCCGGGGGCAGAACAGGCGAGTAACGTGGACGAATGAAGTTTTTTGCTTGCTTCATTGGCTACCTCGAGCCGGCCATGCAGCAAACGAAGCATCGTTTTTTGCTTTATTGGCTACCTTTTCCCAAATAAAAAAGGCCAATCCATCAATCGGATTGACCTTTCCATTCCAGCTCGCTACGAGCCCGCCATCGCCCGTGCCGCCTAGTCCAGCGTAAACGGCTGCAAGCCCAGCGGCAGCGGCTGCGGACGCTCGCAGCTGCTCTTCATGATGTAATGCGCGCCTTGCTCCGAAGCGTCGTGGAAGCCGTGCATCGCTTCCAGCACATGATACGCGAGCTCGCCGTTCGCCCGGTGCTTGCGGCCCGTCTGGATCGCCTTGGCCATGTCGGCCGCGCCGACGCCGCGCGCGTTCTCCGAGTAGCCGTGCGTAAGCGGAATCGTCGCCCATTCCCGAGTTCCGGCACGGCATACGAGAATTTCGCCGCCAAAATTATTGGGATCCGGCACGACCATCGTGCCGCCGCTGCCATACACTTCGATACGCGGAAGCGTGGAACCGCCCTTCGCATCGAAGCTCGTCAGGATGGTGCCAATCGCGCCGGAAGCGAAGTCCATAACGCCGGCAATATGCGTCGGAACTTCGACCTGCACCTTTTGCCCGAATTTCGGCTGACTTGTAATGGTTCGCTCAGGATAAGAGATACGGGCGGAGCCCGTCACTCGGGTCATTGGCCCCAGCATCGCTACCAGCGCGGTGAGATAGTACGGTCCCATGTCGAACATCGGGCCGCCGCCCTTCTGGTAATAGAACTCCGGCGAAGGATGCCAATTTTCGTGGCCGCCGCCCACCATAAACGCGGTTGCGCCGATCGGCGTGCCTATCCAGCCGTCTTCGATAAGCTTAATGCAAGTTTGAATTCCCCCGCCAAGGAACGTATCCGGCGCGCTGCCAACATACAGTCCTTTGCGCGCGGCAAGCTCCAGCACCTCTTGCGCTTCTTCGCGCGTAACGGCGAACGGCTTCTCGACGTACGTATGTTTGCCTGCCTCCAGCGCCCGCAGATTAACCGCCGCATGCGCCTGGGGAATCGTCAGATTGATGATCATATCGATATCCGGGTCGGCCAACATCTCATCCACGGAATAACCCCGCACGCCGTATTGCTCGCCCTTCGCCTTCGCCCGATCCACGTCGAGGTCCGCGCACGCGACCACCTGCAACGCATCGAATTTGCTGCCGTTCTCGAAGTAGATGCCGCTGATGTTGCCGGTTCCTATAATGCCTGCTTTAATTTTGTCCATGTGCTCCCATCCTTCTATGCGCCCTAATAATAGATATCGATCAACACGGATCTGCAAACCCTCGTCTGCATCCGTTTCTCACCGAGCTTAGTTCCCGTTTCGTGCCGCCGCGCTTTCTACAGCTGGTTATCCTGCATGCCCGTGTAAGCAGCCCCATTGCCTGCTCCGGCTTGTTCAGCCGCACTCTTGCCGTCAGCGCACCACAGGAAGCCGCGCCGCATAAGCTCCTTCACGACTGGAATATCCATAATGTTCGCTTGGTGTCCGAGCGAGTTGTAATAGACGCGCCCCAGTCCCCAGCGTTTGGTCCAAATGACCGGCATGTCAACCGCTTTGTTGTATGCGTGCGGACCCGGAGTAACCGGGAATCTCGTTGTCGCCAGCACCTCAACCGCCGGATCGACATGCAGGTAATATTGCTCCGAGCTCACCTCGAAGTCTTCAATACCATCTACTAGCGGGCTGGTGGAATTGCTGATGTTAACCGTGTAGTTCACGCCGTCGTTGCCGGGGTGGGCTACCCATTGACCGCCCGTCATAAACTGCCAGTCGACATTTTCCCGAAATGCGTCGCACATGCCGCCATGGCTGCCCGCCAGTCCGACGCCGCTCTGCACGGCCGCCGATACGTTGTCGACGAGCTTCTGGTCGATCCGCCCCATCGTCCACAAAGGAATGATGAGATCCAGCGCCTTCAGCTTCTCGGCGTCCGCGAACGCCTCCAGCGTGTCCGACACCTCCACCTCGAAGCCTTCCGCCTCCAACTGTCCCCGAAAGATCGCCGCGACCTCCTCCGGTTGATGTCCCAGCCATCCGCCCCATACGATTAATGCTTTTCTCATTCGTCCTCCGCCTCTCCGTTATGTTAGGGCGTGTCTGAAAACCCGCTCAGGGGCATCTTTCACCGCCTCTCCGCCCCCTGCTTCGTCACTTTTGCTTGACGTCCCCTTAGGTAACGCCTTCACAAAAGTTCCTTGCATGGAACGAAAATTCGGCAAAATCTGCTACCCTCGGAGTATTCAGACACACCCTAGTCGTCTATCTACAACTCGCTGATCGATACCCATCTGCGCTCCGCGATCGAGCGATCCACCGCTTCCAGCACCTCTTGGCACTTCACCCCGTCCACGAAATTCGGCACCGGCTGGCGGTCTTCGCCAATGGCGGTCATCAGCTCCAGCACTTCATGCGTGAACGTATGCTCATAGCCGATCGTATGACCCGCCGGCCACCAGGCATCCATATACGCATGCGCGCCATCCGTAGCCAGAACGCGTCTAAAGCCCTGCACATCCTCCGCGTCGTCCGTAAAGTACACTTGCAGCTCGTTCATACGTTCGAAGTCGAATTTGATGCTGCCCTTGCTGCCATTAATTTCAAAAGCGTTCGTACACCGATGCCCCGCTGCGAACCGCGTCGCCTCGATGCTGCCCATCGCCCCGTTCTCGAACCGCGCCAGAAACACCGTCGCGTCGTCAACAGTCACGTCGCCAAGCTCCTCGCCGGCTCCGCCCTTCGCGCTTAAGCCCGTCATCGCCGACGCGATCGGCCGCTGCTTGACAAACGTATCGTTCATGCCGATCACTTCATCAAACTCCCCTACGAGGAATCGCGCCATATCGATGACATGAGCGCCAAGATCGCCATGCGATCCCGAGCCCGCGATTTCCTTCTGCAGCCGCCAAACGAGCGGGAAAGAAGGATCGATGATCCAGTCCTGCAGGAACACGCCGCGGAAGTGGTAGATTTTGCCCAGACGTCCTTCGCTGATCAGCTTCTTGGCCAGTTGAACCGCTGGAGCGAAACGGTAGTTGAAACCAACCATGTGCTTCACGCCGGCCTTCTCCGCGGCAGCCAGCATTTCTCGCGAATCTTCAAGCGTCAGAGCCAGCGGCTTCTCGCAAAAAATATGTTTGCCCGCCTCGGCGGCCGCAAGCGCGATGTCTTTGTGCGCGTCGCTTGGCGCGTTAATGTCGATCAGGTCGATATCGTCGCGGCGCACCAGCTCCTTCCAATCCGTCACGGCATTTTCCCAGCCGAATTGCGCGCGCGCCGTCTCCAGGCCGACCGGATCGCGTCCGCATATCGCTTTCATCTCCGGCTGCACGGAGCCTGGGAAAAACATGGGAAGCGCCCGATATGCGTTGCTGTGCGCCTTGCCCATAAATTTGTAGCCGACCATGCCTACTCTCACTTTTGCCATTAGTTACAACCGCCTCTCTTTAATGGATGGAATTGTGCGGAATCCCGCTTGTGTTATGTCGTCTCTCTTGCGATGAGCTGCACCTGCAGCATGGATTCTCTTGCCGCTACGTCATCTACGTCTGCCACGGCAGCCTGCCGTCCCGAATCGAGCAACTTCTCCGCCGCCAGCTTGCCCATCTCGTAAAAGGGAACCGCTACGGTCGACAGCATTGGACGAATGATCCGCGAGCCGTCAGAGTCGTCGTAGCCGATCAGCGCATAATGCTTGGGCGCTTCCAGTCCTTGCTCCCGCAAGCCATGCATCAATCCGATGGCCATCCGGTCATTGGCCGCGAATACCGCATCGACTAATCCGTCCCTAATCGCTTCGCCGACAGCGGTCGCAACGGCAAATCCGCTCTTGCGGCTGTAATTGCCCTCAAGCAGAAGGCTGTCATCATACAAAAGCCCCCTGCCCGCCAAAGCTTCCTTATAACCTTTTAGCCGGTCAAGGCTGTTGGAATACTGAGCCGGTCCGTTCAGGAAGGCTATACGGCTCCTCCCTTGCTGGAGAAGATGCTCCACCGCCAGCTTGCTTCCATGAACATGATCCGCGTCGACGTACGGGAATGGATAACCCTCGAAGCGCTGGTTGACAAGAAAGAAGGGATGTCCGGCGTCCGCCAGCTCCGCCAGCGCCTCGCGCTCCTCCGCTACGTCCTGCGAACCCAGCATAATACAGGCGTCCACCTTTTGCTTGCGGAACAAGGCGGCATAATCGCGCGGCTCGCCCGGCTCCTGAAACATCAGCAGCAAGTCGTAGCCGAAGCGTTTGGCCCCTTCGCCGATTCCGCTTAAAATTTCCGAGAAGTAATAAGTCGAGAACAGATGCACCTTCGGTACCGACGGCAGAATAACCCCGATATTGCCGCTTTTTCGTCTTGCGAACTGCTGCGCCAATGCGCTAGGCACATAACCTACCTCTGCTGCCGCCCGCAGCACGCGTTGCTTGGTCTCCTCTTTGATCGGACCTACATTATTAAGAACTCTGGAGACCGTTGCCTCCGACACGCCTGCCAGCCTCGCTACTTCTTTCCTGCTAATGGAAGCAGCCTCCTCGCCTTTTATGTACACGCGTACATTATGGCATGAAACCGTTTTACCGTCAATCTTTTCATTTCATAAGAAGAAACGCCTGACGGCGTCCTCTCTACAGACGCCATCGTTTCGGCGAAACGTATAGAGAAAGTATGAGCAAACTCATATACTTTCCTATACGTCAAGGCGAAACGGCTGTCGCCGTCCTTTGGCGGTGCCGCGCGTAACATTGCCGAGAACGGTTTACGTCGATCTCCGATATTCTCCCGGTGACATCCGCATTCGGCTTCGGAACATTTTCGAGAAGTGGTGGATATCCGAGAATCCGCAATAGTCGGCTATCGTTTCTTGCGACAACGGAGTCTCGCGCAGCAGCTCGCAGGCATGGCTCACACGCATATCCAGCAAGTAGCGATGCGGCGTCATGCCGTATTGCGCCTTAAACAATTCGTTGAACCGGGATATCGACAGATTGGCCCGCTTCGCCATGTCGGCCACACTCACCGTTTCGCCAAGGCGGAAGGACAAATAAGACGTGACCCAATCCAGCGCGGTCGTAGCCGCTTTGGAGGGAGGGGCGCCAGGCGCGTACTGCTCCACGATCATCGAGACGATATCCAGCATGCCCGCCTGAGCCTTTAACTGCATAATCGGGTCGTTATGCTGCCATTGTTCGACGACCTTGAGAAATATATCTCTGAATTTGCCTTCGTGTTTCGGCACCAGCTTGACCGGAATATCGGTTGCCATCAATTCATCCAGTCTCGGTTGCAGCAGATGCGCATAAGCGGACAACTGGGTTTGCCCGGCTTTTGTAGCGAAGCTCTCTTCCCGTCTCGGGTGGTAGAAAATATCGAAATGCGCGAATGGAGTTACCGTATTCGTTAACCCCGCCAGCTTGTTGTAGCTGTTCGGCTGAATGAGGCAGAACTCCCCCCTCCCCATCCGGTAGTTTTTATCATCTACATAGAAGCGGCATTCGCCTTTCTGCACGTAAATAAGCAAATAGTCCAGCAGTCTCCGCTCCGGCATGACCCACGGCTTTCGAACTGCATAGTCGCACTGGCGGACAAACGGGACGATCGGCATTTCGTTCATCGTTTCGTATAATCGCTGCATCGTAAATCGCCTCCGTACATAACGTATCTGTTGTTTCCACTATACCATGACCGCTCATAATTTTCGTTGTTTTTGACAAACTTTCAATTGACTTTGACAAAGCCGTCTCGTCACTTCCGCCTTATGATAGAACTATCTTATTTCATACTTCAGAGTCAAAGGATGTGTAGAACATGACAGAACAAGCAAAAACGTATTATGACATGCAAAACGAATACCCTCTCAACAAAGAGCAGACGGACAAATATCAAGAAGACGGTCACATCTTTTTGACAAACGTCGCAACACCAGAGGAAATCGCGTATTACGAGGAACAAATTACATCCATCGTCATGGAGCTGAACTACCACGACAAACCCGTCTCCGAGCGGGACACATACGGCAAAGCTTTCATCCAGGTCGGAAATCTATGGCAGAAGAGCGAAGAGGTTAAGCGGTTTGTCCTAGCGAAGCGTTTCGCGAAAATCGCCGCCGATCTGATGGGCGTGGAAGGCGTGCGCATTTATCACGATCAAGCGTTGTTCAAGGAGCCGGGCGGCGGGCATACCCCGTGGCATCAGGATCAAATCTATTGGCCGCTCGACACAGACAAAACGATTACGATGTGGATGCCCTTAGTCCCGATCCCGCAAGAGGTGGGCACGATGTCATTTGCATCCGGGACGCATAAGCTGGGTTACGTCAACAAGCAGTTCATTTCCGACGAATCGCATAAGACGCTCGGACAATTCATTGAAGGCAAAGGCATACCGCAGGTGAATTACGGAGCCATGTCGCCTGGCGACGCTACCTTCCACTCCGGCTGGACGATGCATTCCGCCCCGGGCAACCCGACGGAGCATATGCGCAAGGTTATGACCGTCATCTATATCGCGGACGGGCTGACGGTAGCGGAACCCGACAGCAAGGCGCGCGAATCGGACATGAAAAGCTGGTTCCCGGGCTGCAAGCCAGGCGATCCGGCAGCAAGCCCGCTGAACCCGCTCGTCTACAGCCGGAAGTAATCGCTTTGCCTGCTGTCAGTCCGGGCACACAAAACCCAGCCAACACAAAAGCTGCCTTGGCGCCATCGCAAACGGATGGCGTCAAAGCAGCTTTTCCCCGTCTCCTTGCGGACAGGCTTACTTCATAATCGTCGTGATCCAATCACGAATTTGTTTGATGCCGTTACCGGGATCAAACGCCTTCATCGTTTCCTTGTAACGCTCCCTGTTCCCGTACAGGTCCATCGTCCGCTCCAGCAGCGAATCCGGCGTCAGCTGCTCTTCCGGTAGCACTTCGGCATAACCCAGCTTGCGGAACGATTCGGCGTTCAGTATCTGGTCGCCGCGGCTTTGACCCTTAGTCAGCGGAATAAGGAGCATGGGCTTGCGGAGAGCCAAAAATTCGAATATAGAGTTCGAGCCCGCACGCGAAATGACCATGTCCGCGGATGCCAGCAGATGCGGCAGCTCGTCGTTTACATATTCGAATTGCCTGTAGTTGTTCGATTCCAGCTTGGTCTCTACGCCGCCTTTGCCGCATAGGTGGACAATCTGGAATCGGCTCGTCAGCGGCGACAGCTGCTTGCGTATGGCTTCGTTAATGCGCCGCGCCCCGAGACTGCCGCCCATAATGAGCAGCACCGGCTTATCCCGGCGGAAGCCGCACAGCTCGCGTCCCCGTTCCGCTTTCCCCTGCAGCAGCTCATCGCGAATGACGGGGCCTATGTACCGGCTTTTGCCCGGCGTGGTCGACTTCGTCGTCTCCGGGAACGTCGTGCAGATGCCCGAAGCGAACGGCAGCGCGATTCGATTCGCCAGACCCGGCGTCATGTCGGATTCATGGATAAGCACGGGCACCCGGTTCAGCCAAGCTCCGATGACGACAGGCACGGACACGAAGCCGCCCTTGGAGAAGACGACGTTCGGTTTTTCCTTGCGAATGATTCGGTAGGCCTGCAGCAGTCCGCCCACCACCTTAAATGGATCCTTCACGTTATTCCAGTCCAGGTAGCGGCGCAGCTTCCCTGTCGAGATAGGCCAATACCTCACATCTGGCAGCTCCTCGATCAGTTTGCGTTCGATGCCGCTGACGGAACCGATATAATGAATCGACCAGTTCTCCTGACGAAAGTATGGAATCAGCGCGAGATTCGCGGTCACATGACCAGCCGAGCCTCCGCCCGTGAACATAATTTTTTTCATCCCCGTTAACCTCCAATCACATTCCTTTCATTATACTTTCGTCAGGGAAAAATAGCACGGGCAATCGCGTTCTCCCCTCAACTTCCCATCGTCTGCAAAAGAAAAACGGTTGAATGACGAAAAAAAGCTTGAAAGTGACGCAGCGTCATCTTTTACAATAGAATCATACCTAATTCGCGAAAGAAGGTGAGGAAGTCGATCTCTATCCATGAAATGTCCCAACAAACCGGCATTACGGTTCGTACGTTAAGATATTACGACCATATAGGCTTGCTCAAGCCCGCGGATAAGACGCAAGGAAATCACCGATTATACGGCGATTCGGAATTGATGAGACTGCAGCAAATCCAGTTCCTCAAAAAACTGGGCTTTGGCTTGCGGGAAATCGCGGACATGCTTGCCAGAGAAGAATGGAACTGGTCCGGCTCGCTAAAGCAGCAGCTCCATTACGTCATAAACGAGCAAAAAAAATTAAATCAAACGGAATCGGATCTGCGAGGGCTTCTTCATAGCCTCGCGGTTGAAGGAGCAACCAATCGAGACGTCATCCATCGGCTTATCCGGTCATCCGGCAGCGATTCGGCGATCAAACATGATTACCGCGTACGAATGTTCGAGGAACGCGAACTCCCCCTGCTGGAACGGCTGCCTAATTTGAACAGCGACGATCCCGATTCTCTGGAGTGGATCGCTTTACTGGGTCAGCTCAACAAATACGGGGATTCGGACCCCGACTCTCCCGCTATTCAGCGTATTATAGCTCGCATGCACGAGAAGTACCTGGAGGAATTCGGCGGCGAGGAGGCTTTTGCGGAGAAGCTGTGGGACATTCGGAAGTCCTCGGAACAATCGGAGCAGATGGGGCTGTATCCCATCCACGATCGGCTTATCTCGTTAATCGAAAACGCGTACGCCATCTTTTTATCTCGCAACAATTAGGGATCGGAGGTAGTTCGTTGACCACAGAATTAATTATATCCGTTGGCGCCCTGTCCCTATTGGACATGCTTAGCCCCGCCATCATCGGAGTAACCATCTATTTGCTGCTCTCTCCCGGAGGGAAGGTGTTCACTCGTCTACTCGCCTATATTGCAACCGTCGCGGTTCTGTATTTTGCCGTCGGAGCTTTATTGATGATGGGACTCGGCACCGTCATGGAATCGGCAGCGGATCTTTTCCAAAGCCGGGCTGTCGGCATAGCTCTGACGATTATCGGCGCGGCCCTGTTTATCGGAAGCTTCTTTATCAACACCAAAAAAAAATATTCGCCCCCTAGACCTAAATCCAAAAACGTCGCTTCCATGGTTGCGCTCGGAGTAACTACTTTTGCGATAGAGGTCGCGACAGCTCTCCCCTATTTTGCCGCGATCGGGCTTATGGGCACAGCCGAGCTGACGCCCGTGGAGTGGGTTCCGCTGTTAGCCTCGTACAATGTGATCATGGTTTTGCCCGCGATCATATTATATTTGCTTCATCTAATTCTGGGACGTCTAATGCGCCATCCGCTTGAGAAACTTGGCACAAAGCTTGCTAACAGCGCCGGATCGACGTTGTCCTGGGTAATGAGCATCGCGGGGATCATCCTGGTTCTTAATAACATAGACAAATTTTAAACTCTTGGAATAAAAGAACAGCTCCCGATGCCAAGCATCGGGAGCTGTAATCCATTATTGAGCTTGCTGGGCCATCAACCCCGCAACGATAGCATCCGTCGGCGATGTCAGAAGCGCATGGAGAATAAAGGCTTCTTCCTGACGCTTAAGGGTTGCCTTGGACAAGAAGTCGAAGGCTCCGTCCGCATTCTGCTTTACTTCAGGACCGATGAGGCCTAACCCGACGAGCATCTTAACGGCAGGCTCAGCCCATTCGTCCGTATCCCCGGACAGCTTTACGGATTCGAACAGCTCCGCCGGATATTGCAGAACGAGCGCGCGCCAGATCATAACGGCCGCTTCCTGTCTGGTAATTGGTCGATCCGGTCTAAATTCTTCCGTGTTCGCTCCTTTGACAAGTCCCATCTCATAGGCTTGTTGGATAAACGGAGCGGAAGGATGGCCGGCGAGATCCTTAAAGGCGGGCTCGTCGGAAGTACTGCCGCTTAGTCCGCTGATCTCCATCAGAGCCTGCACGAACCCGCCGCGCGTTGCTGCTTCTTCGGGTCCGAATGCTGCCTTCGCGTCATTGGCGAGGTAGCCAAGCGACTGAAGCGCATGGATGGCCTCCGCATACGGATGATCGGCCGGGACATCGGCGAAGCCGGCAGGTTCTACGCCCTTGCGCGCATAGCCGAGCGGATTCAGATAAGGTTCCTTCATATAGGTAGCGATGCCGTCGTCGTTTAGTCGGAATGCCGTAAACTTGCCCGTCAGACCGTCGACAAACAAATTGTCGTCCACTTGCTTCAAGCTGCGAGGTCCCAGGAAGGAATCCGAGATGACCAGGCTGCCGTCTCCTTCCGCACCGAGCGTCGATACGATAACGCGAAGCCGCAGATCGGAATAAACGCCGCTAAATGCTTCCAGCTCCTCCGTCGTGTAGGGCTCGAACGCTGGATCCAGCTCAGCCGGCTTGGCGATATCCGGGAAAAACTCTGTAATAAAGGCCGAGTAGAACAGATCACGCAACGGTCCGAGTTTGTTGTATGTCAGGAATACGCCTGTCTCTTCCTCCGGAATCATAAACATCAGGGAACTGGTGCCAATGAGATCGCCCGCCTTGGTAATGACGCTTGAGCTGCTGCCCGCTCCAGGCAGCTGGATCGGCGCCTCAAAGCCATAAGTTGTATCCGGCAGCAGCGGATGCGCGTAAGAGCGGTACTCCTGCATGTCGGCTACCGTCGCACCCTTCAAAATACGTCCGGAACCGGCCGCTCCTTCGTTTAAGAACGACACCATATATTTGCCGACATCCTGAGCCGTGGACAACATGCCGCCCTGCGGCATTACCGTCGGATCGATGGCATAATGATCAAGCACCGAGCCGTCGACCCCATACTCCGTTACCATTCGCTCCTTCAGCTCATCTTTGGGCAAAAAGGTGCTGTTCGTCATGCCAAGCGGCTCGAACAGATTTTCCTCCATATAGGTCTCGAACGGCACGCCGCTGACGTTCTGTACCACTAGTCCTTGCAGCAGCGATGCGAAGTTGTCGTACATATAGGAGCTTCCGGGCTCCCTGACGACGGGAGGCATATGCTTGAGCGCGTAATCGTCCAGCTTCACGACACGATCGTAATCGGTATGTATATCCTCCGGAAGCGGATCCTGAATTTCGAAACCGGTTGTATGCGTCAGCAATTGTTCGATCGTCACCGGGGCATCGTATGGATTATCAAACTTCAGTCCTTTGATGTACTTCGAGAAATCATCCTTTAAGCTCACTTTGCCTTGCTCCACCAGTTGCATGAGCGCCGTTGCCGTAAAGGACTTGGATACCGACGCTATTCGGAACAGGCTGCTTGCCGGATCGACCGGCTCTTCCGACTCCAGATCCGCAAACCCGTAACCGCTCTCCGCGATCGTCTTGCCGTCCTTGACGATGACGACGGATGCTCCTACATATAGCGGCTTTGCTTGCTCGGAGGCAAAAAACGAATCCAAAAATGCTTTAGCCGTCTCTGCATTCAAGTCCTTTGCAAGGGCAGCCGTCGTATCCGTCGTCGGAGCTGCGTAAGCAGCAGGCACAACCAGGCTAAAAGCCACGACAGAAGCGGTCATTGTTTTAGTCAACCATCTCAACTGAACTTTCACTCCGTTTCTCGTAGTAAGATAACCAACTCTACTTATTACGGGATTCATAGAATGGCAGTTTCATATATTTGGAATGTGGCTGATAGAAGGCTGACGTTTCCCTCGTCAAGGTGAAACGGCCGAGGGTCGCGGATGTCCGCCACGAAATTTTAAACAAAAAAAGCCGACAGGGCGCATTACGCTCCATCGGCTCTCTTCGATTTATTTAGTGGACAAGGCGTCCACGACATCTTTAATTAGCATGTATACGTCGCCGTTCGTCAGCTTATTGCGGTCCTTGATCAGGGACAGCGTGTCCGCTTGAACGAGGCCTCCCGCCATAAGCACGTCCAGCGCCTTGGCCGGCACGGCTTCGCCTTCCACGGCCGTCAAGAGGGAATATGCGGCTTGCTCCAGCGTCAATGGCATCGTGCTCACTTGGTCCGTCGGAATGTCCTTGATGGACGGTTCCGCCGAATGCGCGAACGCTTCGGGATGCGTCTTGGACGCACCGGTCAGATTAAAGAAGAGACGTTTCGGATTGGACTCGATATCCAGTCCGAAGTCGACACCGTACCCGGCTTGAGAGATGCCCATGCTTACAGCCAGCTTCATGCCTTCGTAAGCGGGGTGGCTGATGAAGGGATATGGCTCGAGCTTAGGCGGAGTCAAATCCATGCCCTGCTCCGTTAGCCGCTCCTTCAGGGTCGCGATCAGCGACTCGCTCGCCGACAACTCGCGGAACGTGATTCCTTCCTCCTGTGCAAGCTTTGCAGCTGCTCCTGCAGCCTGGGCTGTTGCCATGCCGAGCGGCACGACGCGAGCGCTGCCATGAGGCAAAGAGTCAAAGCTGGCCGAACGTCCGACGACGAGCAAGCCGTCTATCTTTTGCGGCACGAGCGTACGGAACGGTACGCCGTAGAACTTCGGTCTCATAACGACAGCGCCTCTGTCCGTAGGCGCGGACGAAGTGCTCTGAATATCGACCGGGTAGGAGCCGAATGCGATATCGTCCGGATGAGTCTGCTGCTCCAGCAAATCCGTCATCGTCAGACGATATTCGCCGATCAAGTGGCGAGTCTCTCGCACGTACAGCTCCGGCGCAAGCGCCCCAAGCTCGATCGGCTCAAGTTCCGGGTACAGCGACTTCAAATAATCGAGCATAAGCGGAATTTCCTTACGCGCGATTTCGTAGGCCTCTTCGATGGATGCGGGATTAAACGGGTCGACCTCGAAAATCTGAACGGCATTGATAAACGCGGTATCATTGACCGAACGGCCGATGTTAAGTCCCCGGGAACGAATGCGTTCCGGATTCGTGGAAGGATATTCCCACATTTCCTTGAAGCCCCATACGCTTTCGTTATTTGCTCCCGTATCCGGATCGTCGTCATTGTTCTGACGTTTACTGATGGCATCCCACACTTCCGGGGTCACGTTAACCAGCTCGTACACCGGCGTAACGGCCATCAACAGCTTGTCGTCGCCGATATCCTCGCGGCCGAACGTAAACGGCGCTCCCGCAGCAGCCGCGAAATCGCCGTCCTGCGTCGCGTCGATGACAGCCCCTGCGGTTATATCCAATACGGTGCCATCAGCGGCCGTCAGCTTCGCTCCCGTTACGGTCGTTGCGCCGTCATCAGTCGAAATAATGGGTTCTATGCTCTTCATGCCCAAGCGAACCTCGATGTTATCTTCTGCTTCTACCAATTCATGGAAGGCATTGGTCGCCGTAATGATAGCAAAGGAATCGCCTTCGACTCGGTCGAACCATTCCTTAAATATGCCTTTGTTATAATAATCGACACCATCCGGCGCCCGGTTCATGTCCAGACTGTTAAGCCAGCCTAAAGTAAACAGTCCGCCCAATATTTCACGGTTTTTTCCGTCAACCAGCAGCGTCTTCAGGCCATTCCGCGCCGCGGATACGGCTGCGGCCACGCCCTCCGGATCGGTGCCGACGACGACTACGTCGTACTGCTCCTTCAGCTCCTTTACCGGAACCTGTGGAATATCCTTAACTTCCGTCACGGGCGCGGGGCCCTTGTCGTCCTGTAATTTTATTACGTAAAACAACCCTGCGATAATGATCAGCAATAGTCCCAATGTCAGCAAAATAATAGACTTGCGATTCTTCATGCCTGCTCTTGTACCCTCCCATTCTCTTTGTATCCCAACTATTATAGACTAACTGTCTATCTGGACACAATAAAAGAGCGATAGTTTCATAGAGTTGCCACGTTTGAATAATCCATCCACATCCTGCGAATAACTAATCGGGTTGGCGTGAGACAGAATCGCGAAGCGCCACACTATCCTAATCTCAGACGGAGGTAATCTCATGTATCAGAACCAATCCTTGTACCAGAATCAATCCATTACCGGCCAGATCAACCAATGCGAACAACTGATCAGCCAACTCATCACCCAAACGCAGCAAGCCTCTCAGATGTACCAGCAATTGCTGCAGCAAGAGCAGCAAAACGCAAGAACGCTGGAGGAAATCGCTCAGAAGGAGCAGCGTGCCGCTCAAACGATCCAAACGGCACTGCAAGGTCATCAAACGGCCATCCAGCAAATGCAGCAAATGTCCCAAAACCTGCGTCAAATCGAGCAAGCTTCCCTTTCCCACGTTTCCCCTGCATTCGCCAATCAGCAAACCAGCCATTCCTACGGTTTTCAAAATCAAGCCGGGATGAACCAAGGCTTCAAAAACTTCCAATAATTGAGCTTCTTGCAAGCGTGCGCCTCATTGGCGCATGCTCTTTTTTACTTCTTTTCTCACCATTCGGTTACGTTTCACTGGCTTTGTCAGCACAGTGGTTGCAAAACTTACACTTTTTTGGAGCCATAAGCGTTACTAACGCCTATGGACATTAATCAGAGTTACTTTCCGGTCCATCGGCGTTTTTAACGCCTACAGCTGCTCGTTCACCTACTTTTTGGTGCCATAAGCGTCACTAACGCCTATGGCTGATAATCAGAGTTACTTTATGGTCCATCGGCGTTTTTAACGCTTACAGCTATTTCCTATACAATAAAAAAATCCCCCCGGCAGCTCGGCCGGGAGGATGAGATAAGTTTAAGGCGCCGTCTCCAGAAACTTGGAGGTCGGATTTTTGTCCATGGCGGTGCGCATCGCATATTCGTTTTCGAACAAGGCAACGTAATTGCCTTTTTTGTCCTTCACGAGCGTGGAGTTGATTCGGAACTTGGAAGGATCGATCTTCTCGTCCACGATCCAGCGGGCAAATTGGAACGTCATCCGGTGCAGTTGGATGTCTACGCCGTATTCCGCCTTCATCCGATGCTCGAACACCTCGAATTGCAGGTGGCCGACGACGCCGAGAATCGTCTCGTCGAAATTGCCGGTGGAATAAAACACCTGGATCGTGCCTTCTTCCGTCAGCTGGTCCAGCCCCTTCTGGTATTGTTTATGCTTAAGGGCATTTTTAACCGTTACCTTGGAGAAAATTTCGGGAGAGAACGTTGGCAGCTCGTCGAATTCCACCTCCATGCCTTGCGACAAGGAATCGCCTATACGGAAGATGCCGGGATCGAACAGACCGATAATGTCGCCCGGGTAAGCCGTCTCGACGATATCGCGGTCCTGCGCCAGAAATTGCTGCGGCTGCGACAGCTTGATCTCCTTCTTGTTGCGTACATGCTTTACGGCCATCCCCCGCTCAAACCGTCCCGAGCAAATACGCAGGAACGCGATACGATCGCGGTGAGCCGGGTTCATGTTAGCCTGAATCTTGAACACGTAGCCGCTGAACTTCTCGTTCGTCGGCTCGATTGGGCCCGACATGCTGTTCCGCGAAGTCGGCTTCGGCGCGAGCTGCAGGAAGTTCTCCAGAAATGTCTGTACGCCGAAGTTGTTGACGGCGCTGCCGAAGAAGATCGGCGTCAGCTCGCCTGCGCGTACCTTGTCGTAGTCGAATGGATCACCTGCTACGTCAAGCAGCTCCAGATCGGAAATCAGCTGATCCGTCAAATAGTCGCCGGCCATCTCGCGAATAATGGGATCGTTGTAGTCGCCGACTTTGCGTACTTCTATCGTGGAGTGATCGTTACCTTGGAACAGCTCCACCTGGTTCTTCATCCGATCGTAGACCCCGCATAGTTCACGACCCATGCCGATTGGCCAATTCATCGGCACGGAACGGATGCCAAGCACCTGCTCCAGCTCTTCCATAAGATCGAACGGGCTTTTGCCCTCGCGATCCAACTTGTTGATGAAGGTAAAGATCGGAATTCCGCGCTTGCGGCAAACCTGGAACAGCTTTACCGTCTGCACCTCGACGCCCTTCGCAACGTCGATCAACATGACCGCGCAGTCCGCCGCCGTCAACGTGCGGTATGTGTCCTCGGAGAAGTCTTGGTGACCGGGCGTATCCAGAATGTTTACGCGATGTCCCAAATAATCGAACTGCATGACGGACGAGGTAACGGAGATGCCGCGCTGCTTCTCGATCTCCATCCAGTCGGATGTCGCATGACGGCTGGCTTTCCGGGCTTTGACAGAGCCGGCCAGTCGAATGGCGCCCCCGAATAGAAGCAGCTTTTCGGTCAAGGTCGTCTTGCCGGCGTCCGGATGGGATATGATCGCGAACGTACGCCGTTTGTCGACTTCCTGCTTAATTTCGTTAGATAATGATGGATTCATCACTTTTGTGCAGGATACTCCCGTCTTCTATAAGCGGGAGAAGAATGCGCGTTTGCGTTAGCAAAAACTTGTCCTGCACTCCCTCCATTCGTGATATATTTTGTATAGGAGAAAACCGTTATACGCTTCGAGCGTACAAAGGCACTCCTTTGCTCTTTGACAACTGTATCTAAAGGGTTATGGCGGGTATGGCTCCGTCATGTAAAAGATACAAGCGACAAATACCGTTTATGCGGTACTATTCGGGCATCTCCCGTATAGTAGGGCTGCCCGTCAATCTGCCCATCATGCGACGCCACTCTAAGATAGGAGGCTTAATCGCCGTTCTCACTATCGGGCAGTTGCAAGCCCCCGCCTCTAAGGCGGCGGGTAATTGACGCTTGCCTTCCCTTCACGGTCGTATTGCCGTTGTCGTCTACATGCCATTAGTCATTCCGTGCGCCGGAATGACTAATGGTTTTATTTTTCCTTGTTAGTGATCCAGATGACGTTATCCTCATCCTGGCCGTTGACCGGCCACCAGTGATGGCCCTGCTCCGCGAGCAGCTCGTTCGCCTTTGCTGGACCCCACGATCCTGCCGGATACGGCTCAAGATCGGATGAATCCTCGCGCCAGCCTTTCGCGATCCGGTCCACGAATTCCCATGCATGGGATACTTCGTCCCAACGCGTGAAGTAAGTGGAATCGCCTCGAGCCGCGTCATGAATGAGCCTCTCGTAGGCTTCCGGCGTATTGATGCCGATCATGCAGCTTTGGCAAAATTCCATCGATACCGGCTGGACGTCGTTGTCCGCGCCCGGTTTCTTGGCGTTGATCTTAATATAGATGCCTTCCATCGGATTAACCCGGATGACAAGCAGATTCGGCGACAGCTCGTGTTTTTGCGCGAACAGGACGTTTTGCGGCATCGCTTTAAATTCCACGACGACCTCCGTCGTCTTAACCGGCAGACGTTTGCCCGTACGGATATAGAACGGCACACCCGCCCAGCGGAAGTTATCGACAAACACCTTTGCGGCAAAATAAGTTTCCGTCGCGGACTCTTCGCCGACAGAATCCTCCTGGCGGTAGCCCGATAATTCCTTGTTGCCTAACTTGCCGGCGGTATATTGACCGCGCACGACATGGCTGCGTACTTCCTCGTTCGACTTGTAGCCGCGAAGAGAACGAAGCACCTTTACCTTTTCGTCGCGGATATCCTCGCCGTGAAGTCGGCTTGGCGGCTCCATGGCGATCATCGTCAGCATCTGAAGCATGTGGTTCTGCCCCATGTCCCGCAGCGCCCCGGACTTGTCGTAATAGCCGCCGCGTTCCTCGACGCCCACTGTCTCCGACAACGTAATTTGCACATTTGCGATATGGTTATTGTTCCACAACGGCTCAAAAAATGCGTTCGCGAAACGGATGACCTGGATGTTCTGAACCATCTCTTTGCCCAGGTAATGGTCGATCCGGAAAATCTCTTCTTCCTTAAACACTTGGCCCAATTGTTCGTTAAGCTTCTGCGCCGAGGGCAGATCATAGCCAAATGGTTTCTCAATAACGAGCCGATGCCATCCCTTGGACTCCAACAGACCTCCGTCGCGGAGATTTAGGGATACAGGGCCAAACAGTGACGGCGCAAGCGCCAGATAAAACAGACGGTTGCCCGGGATGTCGAACTTCTCGTCCAGCTCTGCGGATAACAAGGATAGCTCGCGAAACCCGTCGACGTTGTTAATATCCAGCGACATATAGACGAAGTGCTCCGCGAACCGCGTCCAGAGCTCGGTATCGTCCGCCTTGTAGCGGCAGAACTCGTTGATGGATTCGTACAGATCCGAACGGAACTGCTCGTTGCTGCGCGCCCGGCGAGCGAGACCGACGACAGCGAATTTCTCGGACAGCTTGCCTTCTTTATATAAACTGAACAATGCCGGGAACAGCTTGCGTCTTGCGAGATCTCCGGTCGCCCCGAACAGGTAATAAACCGCGCCTTCCGGGGAATTCGATTCTATTATGGGATTGGGAGTCATACGCCTCATTCTTTCTACCTGAATTTTTATGGGAATTGCATGATATGTAGTTTAGCATATTCAACCTTAAATCGCCATTGAACGGGTTATAAAAAATGCAAATAAACCATCTGTTAATCTGCTCGTTCTTCGGCCGTTCGAACAGAAGAGAAATCACCCGAAATTAGCGGTACTCCTATCGTCAGCTCGTTCCGCGCTGTTTCCGTGCTGCGATGCTCCGCGACCTGCAAATTGGCATGCCGGTTATTTCCGAGTGCCTTCGACGACAAAAGAGCGTCGCTTAACATCGTGACGCTGCGCGTGCCTCCATCCTCATATTGCTCCAGGATGCGGCCTCTGGCTATTCGCTCCAGTGTTTTGGCTCCTTCTTGTTTGTCCGAATACCCATGCGTCTTCATCGTTAGTGTCCACTCGTCGCTCATCTTCGCGAGGAGGGAGCCCAGTTGCTTAAGCGCAGCCTGCAGACCTTGCTCCGTCGAGTCTTCGACGCCCGATTCCAAAAGCAAGATCACCGTCATGCCATTGTCAGACTGTCCTGTCTGATGCAGCGACAGTCGAGCGGCGTCCGTACTTTCACCAAGAAGCGCGAAGTAATGTCCGGACACGCTGTTTCCCCCATTCGTCACGATTCGTTCCGTCTTTATGACTCCATCTACGTCGGAGAATACGCTATCGGACAACTGCGCCAATGACATCCCTTCGCTCAATAACGCATCGAACCGAAGCGTCCATTCTGCCGTCTTCGCTCCACCGGCTAACACCGAATCGCTCCAGCTCCATAGCTGCGCAAGATCATGGGCGTACCGCGCAGGGGCGGCAGCCTGATCCTTCGATTCCGATTTTTGCAGCACCAAAGCCGCAATCAGCAAGAGAACGAGCATCGCGCTTGCAAATGCCACGCCGTATTTGTTGCGGGGTCTGCGGGATCTCCCATGTCTTGCTGCTTCTGCTACATCCCGATTCAACAACGAATTCCGGGGTACATACATGGTATAACCTCCGTTCTTGTATAGGTAAACGTACATTTCGGCTTCCGAATGAATACACTGTCGCAACAACACCAATGGAGGGAATGGTTACGGAGCCATGGAACGAATCTATCCGCTTACTGTCGATCACTTGCAGCATATTATCGGGATGCCGGTCTGCGCAGTGGCAAAAAACGGATTGAGGTATGTTGGAATCGCGGAGAGTTGCGCTAACGGACGTCTTGTTCTCGTATCTCCTTGTCAAGGGGACTGTCAAGGCTTGCATTTCTCGCAGCCATATGGAAACCAATCAACCTATGAACGGGAGCAGGGAAGCTCGAACGAACAATCCACGTCAAACAGGCGAACAACAACCGGCAAAAAGAGTAAAGGTGTTCGCGGCAAGAAACAGCGGCAAGGGGATAAAGCAACGTCTGCTTCCATAGAAGCACACTCTACTAATTACGCGCAATCAGGACAGAATCCTGCCCATGTATTGTCCCGAAGCGGATCACCGGGCGTTGCCGTTTTAAATCTAGACGACATTGGACTGTTATTTCTTATCATCTAATCGACAGCGAGAGTCTTTCGTCGACAAATTCGTTCCTTATAACGAACATTTCGTGACGTTTCGACTCTCTCGTTCGAGTCCTTTCGTGTTCGTTATATAGTATGCTGATTATATTATTTTTTTCTCATTCTCGTCGTGAATGTCCTTATGCAGGACTTGGAAAGGGGGAGTACTTGATGGCTGAATATATCCGCTCCATAAGAGGGATTGAACGTTCGAATGCTTATGCGCCGATTAGCGCAGTTAACCCTTATGCCGCTTATCGCAACCGGGAGCTGATCGAACCTTCGCGCGCCGAGCCCGTCAACGGACTGGCCGATTGGGAAGCGTCGTCTGCTAAGGGAGCCGCGGCCTGGCTTCGAACAGCAAAAGCCGCCGAAGGAAAGCTGAACAGCCTAATGATCGAGCTGGGCCGCCAAGAAGGCTGGCGAAATGGAGAAGTAACGAAGGACAAGCTCCGTGAGCTGGATGATCTGTTGAACGGGCTTGCTTCTGTTTACAAGCGCAATGAGGAATATTTGATGCCCGAAGTGTGGGAGGTCATCGAACTTGCTCTGCGGCATCCGGCAACTTCGCAGTTCGGACTGGCGAGAGGCGAATTATCGCTGGAGGGCATCGAGGAGCGCCAAAAAGAAACTTTTGGCGCGCATTCGCCGGCTCTCCTCTCTGCTCTTGAAGACCCGGACAAGGCGAGGCGCCTGCTGCTTGGAGCGGATGGATTGTTGACGGGATTGAAGACGGCGGTCACATACGCCGAGAAGCAGCAGCCCGCGGACTGGCTTAAGCTTCCCTTTACAGCCGCATACCCTTACGCCATGTATTATGGCGCCGCCCAACTGTACTGGCCGCTTCCAAGCAGGGGGTCCATCGTCAATAAATACATTTGAGGCGAGAGAACCTCTATCGGAGTATCGGGGATGGTTTGCGCTAAAGGAACTGTGAGACACTATTCACCGGAAAATCTCTATTTCCGCGCAGCAACGGAACTGAGACACCTTATTGCCGGCATTTCACGAGAAAAAGGCTTCATAACGGTCGATTATCGACGTTCAGTTCCGTGACCTCTCAAAGAGGTCACGAATCATCGGAACAAGATCTCTGAGTTCCGTTGCGGTACAAGGAGTAACGTCATCTTCGTTGTCGACGATATCGACAAACTCGCTCGATTTGGGCTGGCGACGCAGCAAGTTTCATTGGAAACGAACTTCTTCAAGAAAATGGACCTTAGTCTCCACTTAGAAGTGGAATTCGAGGTCCTTTCGTTTGTAAATCGGGTGTTCACTTGTCATACGGACACCTTTAGGACAACCCCTGTATGTTTAGATGGTATTAACACGTGAAAGATTGCATGCTGTCGCGTCAGCCTGCTATGCGTTATGGCAGTCAGTAATTGTTATACGGAAACATTCTGATGACACGCCTCACGTCGGCAGCAGCATCACTTGCGCCCATTCTCCCGCCTCCAGCCCCTGCGGGCCAGCGGGAATGATGACGAGTCCCTCAGCATCAGCAATTGAGGCCATCATGCTGGACTTGGAGAACGCAAGTGGGTCGGCGTATATAATACCGTCATCTCCATACCGGAGGCGAGAGCGAACGAAGCGGATATGCGGGCTGCCTTTGGATACGGAAAGCGCCAGCTTCGCGGTTATCTTGCGCGGCAGCGGCGAAGTGCAGCCCTGCATGGCTAACAGAGCCGGGTGCGCGAACAATTCGAAGCCGACGAAGCAAGCTCCAGGGTTACCGGATAGGCATAGCAACAGCTTACCTTCGTAGATCGCCGCCGAAGTCGGACTGCCCGGACGCATCGCGACTTTGTTGAACAAGAGGCCGCTCTCCCTCACTTCGTCCGCTCCGGCGCCGTAGACGTGGGTTCCTGCAGCCCCCAGCTCCCGAAGCAGGCAAGCCATCACGTCGTAGTCGCCCACGGATACGCCGCCCGTCGTTATGATGAGGTCGGCTTCCTCCGCTGCGCGATGCAGCGCTTCCTCTACCGCCGCCCGATCATCCGGCAGCGTGCCGCACAGCCAAGGCACCGCCCCGCTCTGCTCGGCCATCCACGCGACCATCGCGCTGTTGCTGTCGCGGATCCGCCCCGGCGCGGCAGGCGCCTCCACCGGCATCAGCTCGCTGCCGGTGGCAAAGATCGCCACGCGGGGGCGCCGGTACACCGGCACGTCGGCATAGCCGAACGTGCCGAGCAGAGCGGCGTGGCCCGGCC
>NZ_BDQX01000053.1 GCF_003112455.1 Paenibacillus agaridevorans | reverse complement strand
AGCTTCCACTACGCTCCGCTCCTCAGTTTCTACCTTCTTTCAATCTTCTCGGTGCTGAAAACCGTACTTTTTGAACTCTCACTCTATGAAAAAATTATACCAATGAAGCCGAGGACCGGCTATTCATATAACCCTGGCAACTTTAGGATAAGCAGAGCGGGGGCTGATGGCAGGCGAAATTTTTGGTTGATACGTGCACTATTTTTACCTTTTCCCCATCGTTCCCGTTTTTTGCGATCGCGAGGTGCGATTGGCCCAAGTTTGTCGGTCACACCGACAAACCTCACCCGAAACTAGCCAATTGTTGTAGTCCAAATGAAAAGCCCCCAATCCCAAAATGAAATGGGGTTGAGGGCCTCCTCGTTTAGCTGATTCGCTGATTCATCGTTTCACCGTTTCATCTATTCCCGATTCAAAGCGCGCAGAAGGACTGTTACCGCCTCGGCTCTGGTTGCTCCTGCATTCGGCACGAAGCGATTGCCTCCTTTACCTTGGAACAGTCCGTTCTCGAATACGGCGGCAACGCTGTCACGCCCCCATGCCGGTATGTCACCGGCATCAGCAAACACATGCTCCGTCTGCTTGCTGCGTGTCAACTCCAGCACTCTGGCGATCATGACCGCCATCTCCAGGCGGGTAATCGGACGGTTCGCGCGGAATGTGTTATCCTCGTATCCGGCGATAAATCCATTGGTTACGCCAATGGCAATCGCATCGCGCGCCCACTCCGGCAATTGCTCCGTGTCCGCAAAGGCCAGTGTATTCGCTTTATTCAGTCCGAGCGCCCTGACCACCAATACGGCGAACTCCGCTCTGGTCATCGCCTTGTCCGGACGGAACGTACCGTCAGGATAACCATTCAGCCAATTCAGCTTGGCTGCCTCCTTGATTACGCTCTCCGACCAATGTCCTTGCACATCCGACCATTCGCGCGGCTCATCCGTACCTGGTTCGTCTGTTCCTGGCTCTTCCGAACCCGGTTCATCCGTACCCGGTCCGCCTGTTCCTGGTTCGCTTGTACCTGGATCACTTGTACCTGGTCCACCCGTTCCAGGTTCCCCGGTGCCAGGTTCGCCCGTACCCGGTTCCTCCTTCTGCGCCTTGACGGTGACGGCAATCGAAGTCGGACGCAGCGTCAGCTCCTTGCCGGTGCGGTCCGCTGCTTGTGCTTCGACAACTTCAAGTCGCGTCGTTGCCGTTTCTTCGACCGATGCTGCTTTGAACACAAGCTTGACCAAATTTTCATTTCCGCCAAGCGGCTGGCCAAGCCCGGCCACGATTACGCCGAGACGGCCCGGTTCATTGGCCAGACCGGCCACAATGATGTGCTGCTGAGCGGCTTCGGCAGAATCGAAGATCAACTTTTCCGAATCATACTCCACTACAAATTCGCTTGCGTACAAATGATTCAAACCCGTGTTAATGCGATACATGATTTCGATCGATTCGCCGGCGACCGCTTGCTCCGGTCCGACAAGCTCTGCGGTCGGAGTAGAGATCGTAACGGCAAGCTGTTTCGTTTGCTCCACATTGCCCGCCTTGTCGGTGGAGCGGTATTCCACCCTATAGCTGCCGTCGCCTTGCAGTACGATCCGGCCCGCATCAACCGTCATCCAGCCTCTGCCATTGATGCGGTACTGCGTGCGCCATACGCCCCAGCCGCCCTCATTGTCTTCGGCTTCAACCAGCAGCGTTACCGGCTGACCGTTGAGACCGGCCGATGCCGCTTCCGCTTCGAAACGAACGGTCGTGGCCGGCGCAGTCTCATCCTTCATCAACAGTTCCAGATACGAACGGTAAGTGCCGCCTTCATTCTCGCGGCTTCGTATTTCCGAGCTCTTGTCGCCATTGAATTGGCGCAGCATAACCGTCGCCGTTTCATTGGACAGGAGCTCCTGATTCATAAACGACGTCACATCGAAGCTTCTCCACTCATTAGTCGCGTTGAAGGTTACGTCGTCCATGCGAGCGCCTTCGGCCGGCCTATTGTTATAATTCAGGCCGGTTTCCGTCCAGCTGTCATCCTCCACGGCATAAGCGCCTATGTTCGCAGTGCCTCCCGCGCTGTCGTTCACTCTGCCGTAGACATAAAGATAAGCGCGTTCGACTTCGGAACTCAGCGTGGAAAGATCGTATTTCAGATACGTTCTGCGGTCATATAAACCCGTACCGTTACGAATGTTCAAGTAACCTGTATTTCCATAATTGACAGCGGCATTGGCTCCGCCATTGACATAAGCATCCGCGGTCACATCCACTCGGATCACCGCTTCCGGATCCGGGGAAACTCCTTCCTCGACAGGCAAGTCGGTATCGGCGTCCGGATCTACCTTCAGCTTGATCGTTTGGCTGGCGCCTTTCGTACCCGCGGTCGCCACCTCCAGCAACACGGACGGCGAAGAGCGCAAGACCGTAACCGTCGAATCGGCCTCAAGCTGTTCCAGCGCGACTGCCGCCAGCTCTACTCTCACTTTGGCTTGTGCTTGCGTCGGGTCGGAAACCACAACCGTCCATTCGTCTCCTGCTTCCTTCACCATCACGGAAGCGGGCTGATAGGCGCGTACTTGCTCCGTTTCCCCGGCCCGCCAGAAGTTGATGCCCGTAACGCCGAGCTTCGTCTCCTGCACCGCCTGCATTGCGGCGGTATTGCTCAGGATGCGAATATCCGGATTTTCGCTGTACATGTTCGTATCCCCGGTATTTTTGCCCGGAAGCAGTACATACGCATACTCCGCAGCCGTCGCTTTCGCGCCGTGCTCGACAGCCAGGCTCAAATAATTGCGCGTAAGCGGAGTCGTCGGCCCCGAAGGATTGATCGAGCTCCACGCTTCGCTTCGCGTCTCGCGCAGCGCGCTAACATCCGAGCCCCCCGGGAAATAGTAGCCGACATCCGCCCCCGGCAACGTACCCGCAATATGTGCCCACTGTACTTGACTTAGTTTCTCCGACCAGTCGGACTGTGCCGGCATCATCTCGCCGTCGACAGTCAGCGCATTCTCGTCCGCCGATGCAATCATCCGATTCTCAACGATCGTTTCGACCTGTTTCCCGTCCGTTCTTGGCGTTCCGGTCGTCAGGTCGGCGCCAAGCGCCACAATTTCATCATCGAACATAAACCACGACTTCTTGCCTCTCAGATCGCTGCCGGGCGGAGACAAATCCATGCCTGCCGCGCCGTACGCCTTGTCCAGCGACGAACCGCCGACCCAAGTAGAGCTTGTCGTCCTGGTTGCGGTGCGCTGCTTGCCGTCCGAAGTGACACCCGCGAGTCGCAGCGGATCAATCGTCGGCCAGAAGCCGTCCCGATAATAACCGGCGTCCTGATTGTACAGATACGTCATGCCGTCGCCTGTATACCAGCCCTTCGTATGTTCGCCGTTCGTGCTGCCTTCGTAGTTGGCAATGCGTGTAGAAGACATGCTGATTCCGAAAGTAAACGCCTCGCGCGAATGGACGATACGATCCATGGCCGTGAGCGCATAGTTGCGGGCCAATCCGCCGCGACGTTCAATCGAATCGTCGTTCAGCAATTTCTTCAGCGCCACGATGTCGCGAATCGGTACTCCGTCATACGGGCTTGCAACCGACTGATCCGCAAGGAGCCATTCCTTCACCATCTCCTTGTAGCGCTGCGCTTCTTCAGCCGGTGCAAACTGCGACAGCCGCAGAATCGTCCATACAGCGCCTCTTGTATTGTTATTGTAACGCGATACCGCCCTGCCGCTAACCATCTCCATTATATGCCCGTTATAAATAACCGGCTCGAACGAATCAGTCACCCAGTTCCATACATTTTCAAAGCCGGGACTGTCGATCGGCCAGTCGGAATCAGCCAGAAGAGTCAGCAGCTTGCCCATATTGCCGAGCAGCACGCTTCCGTAGCTTCCCGTGTACGCGATATTGTTGTGCTGGATGAACGAACCGTCCTTATAGAAGCCATCTCCGCCGCTCACATAAGGGAACACCGAATCGAGCGCGTCGCGCGACTGCGCGATTTTGGCCTCGTTGCTCCCCAGAATGCCGCGCAGCACGACAGCCAGCGCTTTGTCCATCAGATTGGCTCCCGTCTCCGTCAACCCGGGTGCGCCGATCAATCTTTTGCCCGGATTGGGCACAAAACGGTCGATCGTGCTCGTATAAGCCGAAATCTGCTCCTCGCTCATATCGTCGTACATCAGCGTGACGATATCGGCAAGCGCAAGCGGCGCTCCGATCTCCCAATCCCACCAGTTGTTGTATGAAGCTCTGGTTACGTTGTAGCGATTCTGATACATCCAATCGATACCCGCGAGGATATCATCCCGCAGCCCGGTATCCTTATGCAACTCCGTTCCAGGCGTCGCAAACGCAATCGCCATATCCTTTAATCGATTGTAGGAATTCGTGATATGACTCGAATTGGTTGTGCTGTTGTAGTCCGCCCACAAGGATGAACGACCTTCTTGTTTGTTCATCGTATCCCACGCCCCGGTGCCAGACTCATTGGTCACCTTAGCCGCGTTCGCCTGAGCGGCACGTTTAATATCTTCGTCCTGCAGATCAATATCTGTACCGCCAGTCAGGAAATCGAACCATTTCAGACGCAGCTCGCCAAGCTTTTCCGACTGCTGCGCGGCAGCTGCAGGAGTCGGCTGCAGCAGCGTAAACACCAATGACAATATCGTCGTAATAATGAGACCCGTTCGCAGTTTGCCCGATTTCACTTGTCCCCAGCTCCCCTTTCAGATGGATTTCCACTCAGCAATCGCGAACCGTACCATTGCAAGTCGGCATCGTCGATTTTCCCGTTGCCGTTCCGGTCCGCAGCCTTGACGCCATCCCATCCGGGACTGTTTTTGCTTAAACCGTAATGGGCCGAAGCAATCGACAGGTCGCCAAGCGTCAACTCGCCATCGCCGTTCAGATCGCCTTCGGCGGCTGCGAACGAGATCAGCAAATACGATTTGTACAACCCGGCTTGATTCTCCTTGCCGCGAATTTCCACCGTATAGTCGTTTGTACCCTGCAAGACCAGGCTGACGGTTCCATCGCCCGCCAGTTGTTCGCGCACAAAGCCGGTTACATCGAGCTCCCGCCAGTCATCCGGTCCGTCAATAAGGGTCCGGTCGAGCGCTCCCCCGACAGCCGGCATCGTATTCCAGGTAAGCTCCTGTTCTTTCCAGTCATCGGAAGCGGCTCCGTGAACGGTAATTTCCGTTTCCGTGGAACGAGAATCATTGGTTTTCCCGTAAACGATCAGTTTGGCTGATTGGATCGGGCCTTCGAGATGGCTAATATCATACTTCAGCCAAGTTTGACGCAAGTAGTCTCCTACGCCCTTCTTGACATTCAGATAACCAACCGATCCAAAGTTCTGCGCCGCCTTGCTGCCGGCATTGGTATACGTATCTTCCGACACATATACAATCTCCTGCTTGCCAACCTCCGGTTCGTCAGTCCCGATATCCGGAGTTTGCGAAGCGTCATAACGGAAGCTTACGGTCCTCGTGCCTCCAAGCGCTCCCGCAGTATCCACCTCAAGCTTCAGGAACGGCTCCGTCTGGGTCACCTTGATGCCGGAGTCTGCCTCCAGTTGTTCCAGCACGACCTTGCCTACATTGAGCACCAGCTTGTTCTGCTTCTGAGTCGGGTCGGAGACGGCGATGGTCAGCTTCTCTCCATCCTCCTTCACGATGACGGATGCAGGCTGGTAACTGCGAACGAAGTCGGCTGTATCCGATGTCCAGAAGTTGAACGCGGTCAGTCCGAGTCCGCTCTCGCGCACCGCATGCACATTGGAGCTGTCGCTAATAATTTCAATATCCGGATGCCCGCTGTAGCTCTCCGTTTGTTCCGCTTCAAAGCCAGGCAACAGCACGTACGAGTAAGACTCGTTGCGCGGCGCTGTGCCATGATCGAAAGCAAGGCTGGCGTAATGGCGTGTGATCGGCTCCGTCGAACCGCTGTCGTTCACATTTCGCCACGAGCCGGTTCTTGCCTCGCGTATGCCCTTAATATCGGCTGTACCGGGGAAGTAGTACCCGATATCGGAGCCTGAAGTATTGCCTTCCAGATGCGCCCAGCTAATGCCGGACAATTGCGCTTGCCAGCCTGCTTCCGTGGACATGGCCTCGCCATCCGCAATCAGCTTGTTGCCGCCTTGTTCATTTAACTGGCGGTTTTCCACAATTGTTTCGACTTTGCGGGAATCGGTGTTCGTAATGCCCGAGCCGACCGCCACGATTTCATCGTCGAACATAAACCAGGATTTTTTGCCCTGCAGCTTGCTGCCGGTGCTTTTTCCTAAAGCAAAATCCATCCCCGCGACTCCGTACAGCTCATCGATCGATGCGCCGCCGACCCAGTCTTTGCCGTTCATATAAGCTCCCCATGCAGCGGGGGTAATCGCATAACCGTCCGTCGTCGTTCCGGGCAGTCGAAACATGTCCACGGTCGGCCAATATTCGTTGCTGTATTGTTTGATGTCGCTGTTATATAGCGTGGTCATCCCGATACCGGTATACCAGCCCTTCTTGTTCTCTCCGTTCCCGAATTCAAAGGCGGAGATGCGATCGGAGAACATACTTGCCGAGAAGCCGAAACCTGGGCGCAAATGCATGATCCGATCCATCGCGGAAAATTGTTGATGTTTGATCAACTCGCCGCGAGGCGTTACGGCCGGATCGTTCACGATCGCCTTCAGAGCAGCTACGTCGTACAACGCCACTCCCTCGTAATAATTGTCGAAGCTGGTATCCTTCGTCACCCATTCCTTGATTGTACTTTTCATCTGGCTCGCATATGGCTCCGGCGCAAACCCGGCCAGACGGGCAAAAGTACGGATGACTCCCCTTCCCGCCAGATGATCCGAATCTTGCTGACGAGCAATGCTTCTGCCTTTGACGTTGTCCATAATGGCCCCGTCATAAATTAATGACTCGAAGCTGTTTTCCAGCCAATTGTATACGCGGGAAAGACGAGGATCGTCGACAGGCCAAGGCGAATCGTCAAGCAAGTACAGGAGATCGGTTACGCGTCCGACTAGCACGCTGCCATATGCGCCGGAATAAGCGACATTGTAATGCTGAATCAGCGAGCCGTCCGCGTAGATTCCGTCGCCGCTTGTCGCATATTCGAATTCATCCGGCAGAACGCCCCCGCCCAGCGCAATCTTGTCGCCGCGCTCTCCGACAATGCCGCGCAGCACAACAACAAGCGCTTTATCGAGCAGATTTGCGCCAACCTCGATAACATTGGCATTTTGCACCCTTTTTTTCGGATCGGGTACAAATTTGTCAATCACTTTCATATAACGTTCCCGTTGCTCTGCGGTCAGGACGTCGTACATCAGCACGTTCAAATCCATCAACGCTTGCGGCGTGCCGATTTCCCAATCATACCAATTGCCGACGATTGGTTTGGTTTCGTTATATTGATAAGTGTGCATCCATTCCATCGCCCGTACGATATCTGTGGCCAGCTCCTCATTGTGATGATAGAGCGAGCCCGGGGTTGCGTAGGAGACAGCCATCTCCCTGATCGTCGAATAAGCTTTGCTCATAACCGCGGAGTCGGTATTGCTTCTGCTAATTCCGCCCTCCCACAACGTATCGGCATCGGCGGCCGTATGAAGCAAATCCCAACTTCCGGTTCCTTCCCCGTTGGAAACCTTCTCTGCCAACTTAACCAGGAATGCTGCGGCATCGGAATCATCCGGCGGAAGAAGCGTTACGCCCGTCAGCTTGTCCAACCATCTTTGCGTAAGCTCGCTGTATGCGGCGACCGTTTCCGTAGACTCGACCGTTATTGCGGCTTGGGCGCGCAGCAATCCGTCAGCTCCGGTTGCCGTAATAACAGCGCTTCCATTCGCGATTGCCGTAACGGATCCATTCAGAACAGCCGCTACGTTTTCATTGGACGATTGCCATTGCAGCGGTACAGAGTCTCCTTCTGGCGTAAATATCGGCGTCAAGAGCTGGGTGTCTCCGACATTTAAAGCCGTCGCTTCAGGCTGCAGCTTCAAGCCCGTCGGTCCATCCCATGCTTCCAGCCGCAGTTCGTCGAACCAGACTTTCCCCAGACCGGTTTCGAAAAACGGTTCTACGACGAGGTATCTGGCATCTGCAGGCACGGTTACCAATACTTCGAGCTTTGTCCAGTCATTCGTACCGCGCATCCGTTCCGTCGACGGACCATCGCTTACCTTCTCGTGAGTCGTGCTTCCGTCAACGCCGTTTAACGTTTTGTAATATTGCGTACGGATGAATGCACCTAGAGCGGACGTGACTTCCTCCGTCTTGATCCATGCGCTCAATCGGTAACGCTGGTCGCTCTCGACACGAGCGTTTGTCGTCAACGCCGTACGACTTGACGCGCCGTGCACGATCTGCGCGGCGTATTGCCCCGAATAACGGACCTGATCGGTAACCGATATGTCGGCATTACCGCTGGCCCGCCATAAAGTCCAATCTTCCGGACGTTGCCCTCCGTTCCAGGTCGCCGCTCCAGTTGCGGTTACAAGCTCAAATCCGCCGTTGGAGAACAGATTCTCGTCATCCTCGCTAGCGGAGCCCGGTATCGCTCCGAACAGACCTGTCAGCATACAGAGCACCAGCAGCATAGAAAGCTTTCTCGTTGCAGTTCTCAAGGTAATCCTCCCTCCAAATGATGAATATTCCGAAACTTACCTATCCATCATAGAAGAGCGGGTATCCCTGCGACGGGTCAAATTTTGACCCTATGCGTGTATTTTTTTGATTCAATCATTGGTACGAACGACAAAACGCCCGCCTTCCGAAGAAAGCGGACGTTGCCATGTGCGATATTCCTTGAAGAATGCGTTATACATGCAACTGACAGGCGGTAATATACGAACGTTTTCCTTTAACCTACAGGCTGCTCCGACATGCCTTCGATCAGAATCTTCGCCACTTCAGGACGGGAGAACTCTGGCGGCGGGCAAACGCCATCGCGAAGCAATGCGCGCACCTTCGTGCCGGACAACGTCAGATGCTGTTCCTTGTCGTGCGGGCAAGTTTTCGTTGTAGCCATATTGCCGCAAGCCTTGCAGAAGAAGCTGTGCTCGAAGTACAACGGCGTTATGCCGAGATCTTCGGCAGGAATCGTCTTCAGCAGCTCTTGCGCCTCGTAAGTGCCATAGTAGTCGCCTACACCGGCATGATCGCGGCCAACGATAAAGTGCGTGCAGCCATAGTTCTTGCGGACGATCGCATGAAAGATCGCCTCGCGCGGTCCCGCATAACGCATCGCTGCCGGGAATACGCCCAGGAACACACGGTCCTGCGGATAGTAGTTCTCCAGAAGCGCCAGATAGCTCTTCATTCGTACGTTGGCAGCCACGTCATCCGACTTGGTCTCGCCGACAAGCGGATTCAGGAAAAGCGCATCTACGATCTCCATAGCCGTCTTCTGGATGTATTCATGAGCGCGGTGAACCGGGTTGCGCGTCTGGAAGCCGACAACCGTCTTCCAGCCCTTTTCCGCGAACAAACGGCGTGTCTCCGACGGATCGTAATAGAACTCTTGGAACTTCTCCGGTTGCGGACGGTTCAATACCGTAATGGAGCCGCCTACGTAAATATTCGAGCGCTCAAACAGCTTCTGAACGCCTGGATGAGCGAGGTCGTCCGTTTTGAAGATCTTGACCGCTTCTATGTTCTGATCGACCATATAAACGCTCTCTACATCGATAATGCCATAAGTGATGCCATCTTCGCCAACGAGCGCGGCGCGTTCGCCAGTCTTTAACTCGGCAGCCTTCGCTTCACTTACAGACAGCGTAATCGGAATACTCCATACCGTTCCGTTCGACAGGCGCATTTGGCTGACAACGGCATGGTAATCGGATTCACCCAGGAAACCTGTAAGCGGGGAAAATGCGCCTACTCCGATCAGATCAAGGTCAGAGATCGTCCATGTGTTAATGATGATGGTATTAAGATTTGCGGCTTCTGCCAGAAGCGCTTCGCGTTGTTCGCCGGCTGCGATTCGATTGACCAATTCGCCGCCATGGGGAGCAATTTGACTCATGATGGGATAATGCCTCCTATAATGGAAGTTCAAAAATACGCTATTCTATATTATCTTACTTATGCAAACCGCACTCCGTCTTCTCTTGCCCCGACCAGCGTCCTGCGCGCGGGTCTTCGCCAGGCATAACTTGACGCGTGCAATACTCGCAGCCAATGCTTGGATAATAATTATCGTGAAGCGGATTGTATACAACGTTATTCTCGCGGATGTAATTCCATACATCGTCAGACGTCCAATGTGCGATCGGATTAAACTTTACGAGTCCAAACTTCACGTCATATTCGATCTTCTTCGCGTTAGCGCGGGTTGGAGCCTGATCACGTCTGATTCCTGTGATCCACGCCTCGTATTTGGACAGAATCTTCGTCAGCGGCTGTACCTTGCGAATGTCACAGCACTTGTTGGCGTCGCTCTTCCACAGTTGTTCCCCGAACTGCTCTGCTTGCTCTTCAGGAGTAATCTCCGGTTTCACTTCCACGAATGGAATGCCAGGATAAGCTTCCGCGATTCGGTCGCGCGTCTCGTACGTTTCCTTGAAGTGGAAGTCCGTATCCAAGTAGAAGATGTCTGTCTTCGGGCTAATCTTCTGAAGCATATCAACCAGTACGACGTCCTCCGCACCGAAACTGCACGCGAACGTAATATTCGGGAAAGTCTCGACGGCGAATCGGATAATGTCTTCCGGCGATGCATTCTCGAGTTCTACAGCCTTCTGCGCAATAAGCGCTTCTTTCTCAAACAAATTCATTGGTCGTTACCTCCGTCTTTAATTCCAAGTAAATTGGTCTGTATTATCGATTATAGTACTTTCAAGCCAAATGTTCAATCCTTCTTTCCACCAATATGAGAAAAAGTTTTCGAAGTGACAGCTTTGCGCTTGTCTGGGCAAAAAAAATACCATCTTTGCATGTAGCAAAGATGGTATTTCGTCATATTAACGTTTCGAGAATTGTGGAGCGCGACGAGCCGCTTTAAGACCGTATTTTTTACGTTCTTTCATGCGCGGATCGCGAGTCAGGAAGCCTGCGCGCTTAAGGGACGGACGGAACTCAGGGTCTGCTTTGAGCAGAGCACGGGAGATACCGTGACGGATTGCGCCAGCTTGACCGGACATGCCGCCGCCGTTAGCGATAACCAATACATCGTACTTGGACAATGTGTCAGTCAGGTTAAGCGGTTGTTTAACGATCAGCTTCAGCGTTTCCAGACCGAAATATTCGTTTAAATCGCGTTTATTAACAATGATTCGTCCTTCACCCGGCACGAGACGTACACGTGCAACAGAGTGTTTACGACGACCTGTTCCATAGTATTGCACTTGAGCCATGAAACTTGTCCTCCTCTTTATTAGCCGCGAAGCTCGTAGACTTCAGGGTTTTGGGCTTGATGTGGGTGTTCCGCACCTGCGTAGACTTTCAGCTTAAGTTTCATTTTGTTGCCCAGACGGTTCTTAGGCAACATGCCGTGCACAGCCAGCTCCATCATGCGCTCTGGCTTGTTTTTCAACATCTCGTGTGCAGGAGTGACTTTCAAGCCACCTGTGTACATGGAGTGACGGTAGTAGTTTTTGTCAGCCATTTTGTTGCCTGTCAGAACGATTTTCGAAGCGTTGATGATAACAACGAAATCGCCAGTGTCGATGTGAGGCGTAAATTGCGGTTTGTGTTTGCCGCGGATCAGGCTTGCAGCTTCGCTAGCCAGACGTCCGAGCGTTTTGCCTTCCGCATCGATGACGAACCATTTACGTTCGACTTCATTCGGCTTAGCCATATAGGTGGTACGCATGGATGATCCTCCTTAATTCTCTTACATTAATCGTTTTATAACAACGTTGCCGTTGGTTTGTTATTCATGGTTGGAACTTGCATTTGGATGGCCATTCTTAGTCGGGGCTGTGGGAGAGCCACTAAGAAAGCACAAGTTATATTCTACTATAAATAATAGGGAAGTGCAAGCCGTATTTGCAATTCTCTTTGCTTCACGTTCTCCCCATGCTGGACCTAAGGCCAGTCTTCGGGTAAGCCAGCAGGCTGTTTCTTCTTGGTATCTCCATTGTTACAATAAGAACATCGGAATCGTCACGGATCGATGCGGCGAATCCAAGCCAATATGCAAGGAGCGTTTATAATGAAACCAAACAAAGCACTCGGTACGCTGCTCGTACTCCTCGGAGCGATCGCGCTTGTCTACCTGTTCTTCAATCAAGGCAATACCTCGTTTGGAAGCCTGTTCTCCGGGTTTACCAAACCCGTCCATGACGAGCGAACATTCTCTTCTAACGAATTATCGAACATCGCCATCGACTCCAGCAGCCTGGATGTAAATATCGTCCGAGGCCATTCAGACGAAGTTATAGTAACCTTAGAAGGACGCGCTACGAAACGTGTTGCCAATGATTTGCTGCTCAAGGCAGACCAAGACGGCGATACGCTGAATCTGTCGTTGCAATCGGATCGTGGCTTCCGGTTCGGATTCCATTGGTCCAATGTTAAGCTGACCGTCGAACTGCCGGAGAAGTCCTGGGGCACGTTAACTGCCAAGCTAAACAGCGGCGACATCGAGCTTGGCTCCTCCGACTTCGAAACCGTCGAGCTCCGAACGAATTCCGGCGACATCGAGGTTCAATCGATATCAGCTTCCGCTGAGCTTGAATTAAAAGCAACGAGCGGCGACATCAAGCTCAAGGATATTACTGCACAGTCTATAAAACTTGATACCGCCAGCGGCGATGTGGAACTGGAACGTTACGAAGCGGAAAAACTCAAATTCAATGTCGGCAGCGGCGATGTTTCCTTAGAGGATGGATCTGGCGCGCTCCAAGGCCTGACGGGATCCGGCGACATTACATTGGACACCTCGACGATCAACCACGATGTCGATCTGAAGGCAGGAAGCGGCGATATCCTTATCTCGCTTGATCATGAGCCGGAGTCGCTTGCCGTGCAATTCCGCACCAGCTCCGGCGACGCCATCGTCCGCATGAACGGATTCAACGAGCAGGGCAAGAACGGAGAACGGGAAGTGAACGGCGCTTTCGGAAGCGGCGAGCATAAGCTTACCGTACGCACCGGCTCCGGCGATATTATTTTGAGATAATCCGATCCAACCTATAGGGACAGTCTCCCCCTCGAGGCTGTCCCTTCTTCATGCCGGCGAAGGTCTCCCAATCTGACCGCTACGACTCCGTCAAAGACCAGCCCCTACTCCTCATCCTCGTCTCGAAAATCACTTTCATGATCATCCAGAGGTTCTGGCGCGCTCCACCCGCCGTACTCTACGTCTACCAGCGTTAATCCGTGCGCCATCGCCGTAGGTCCGGCAAGCGAACGAGACTTGCCTTCCAGAATCCGCCCCATATCGGCCGGCTTCAACTTGCCTTGCCCCACCCACAGCAGCGTTCCCATAATGACGCGCACCATATTGTATAAGAACCCGTTACCCGTAATGTACATATGAAGCGCACCTTCCTCCAATTGGAAGCTAGCTTCATAGATCGTACGAATATGGTGAGGTTTGGTGGAGTGAATCGATGTATACGATGTAAAGTCATGTCTGCCTACCAGGTAAGCCAGCCCTTCCTCCATCGCGGCAATATTCAACTTTGTCGGATGATGAAACCTATAGGGCCTCATAAATACGTCAGGAAACTTATTTAAGTCGATCGAGTAACGGTACGTCTTCCGTTTGGCGGAACGACGAGAATGGAATTCAAGCGGGACGTCCCACGCCTCCAGAATAACAATGTCCTTCGACAACCTTGTATTCAGCGCGATCGCCCAGCGCTCCGTTGGAATCGTCGAAGCCGTATGAAAGTTGAAAACCTGGCCCATGGCGTGAACGCCGGCATCCGTCCGTCCGGAACCGATTATGACAATCTCTTCACCCGTAAGGTGGCGAATCGCTTTCTCGATTTCGTGTTGAACGGTTCTTCCGTATGGCTGCGATTGGAAGCCGTTAAATCCGCTTCCGTCATAACTAACTTTCACGCCGATGTTGCGCATGCCTCTCCTCCCCGTTCTTCGATAGTCCCGCCGCAATAAAAAAAAGGTGGCCTCAAGAGTCCACCCTTCCTTTTAATCAAAGTTCCATTACCATTTATAGACTACGCGCGGTCGACCAGCTCAAGGTAAACCATAGGCGCGGAGTCACCACGACGCGGTCCAAGCTTCAGGATACGCGTATATCCGCCTGCGCGCTCCGAATAACGAGTTGCCAGTTCGGAGAACAGCTTTTGGATTGCGTCTTGTTCGCCGTCAACAGTCTCGCGACGTACGAATGCAGCAACTTGACGACGAGCGTGCAGATCACCTTTTTTCGCTTTCGTGATCAGCTTCTCAGCGATAGAACGAACCTCTTTCGCTTTGGCTTCAGTCGTTTGGATGCGCTCATACAGGAACAAATCCGTTACGAGATCGCGGAACAATGCTTTCCGCGCGCTTGCGTCACGGCCCAATTTTTGATATGCCATTTTGTTTTCCCCTCCCTTGCTTTGTGTTTAACATTGCTGTCTGATTACAAGACTACTCTTCCATGCGCAGGCCAAGACCCAGCTCTTCCAGCTTCTCTTGAACTTCTTCCAAGGATTTGCGGCCCAGGTTACGAACCTTCATCATATCCTCTTCGGATTTCGTGATCAGCTCTTGAACGGTGTTGATGCCTGCACGCTTCAAGCAGTTATATGAACGTACGGACAGATCCAGTTCTTCGATCGTCATCTCCAGAACCTTCTCTTTTTTGTCCTCTTCCTTCTCAACCATGATTTCGGCATCTTTGGCTTCATCCGTTAATCCAACGAACAAGTCCAAGTGCTCGGTCAAAATCTTAGCGCCGAGGCTTACAGCCTCTTCAGGGCGAATACTGCCGTCCGTCCAAACTTCAAGCGTCAGCTTGTCATAGTTGGTGACTTGGCCGACGCGTGTGTTCTCTACGCTGTAATTAACCCGAGTAATGGGCGTGTATATCGAATCGACAGGGATGACGCCAATCGGTTGATCGTCGCTCTTGTTCCGGTCCGCTTGCACGTAACCGCGTCCCCGATTAGCAAAAATCCGCATATGGAGCCGCGCTCCGGAGGCCAAGGTCGCAATGTGAAGATCAGGGCTTAAAATTTCGACATCGCTATCAGCTCGAATGTCGCCCGCTGTTACGTTCCCTTCGCCTTCCGCGTCGATCTCCAACACTTTCTCCTCGTCGGAGTGGATCTTCAGCGAGAGGCCTTTCAGGTTCAGAATGATTTCCGTTACGTCTTCAATCACTCCGGGAACCGTAGAAAACTCATGCAGCACGCCGTCGATTTGAACCGACGTCACCGCCGCGCCAGGCAAAGACGACAATAAAATTCGGCGAAGCGAATTTCCAAGCGTCGTGCCGTATCCGCGTTCCAGCGGCTCGACCACGAAACGTCCGTAAGTGCCCTCGTTATTCAGCTCTACGGTTTCGATTTTCGGCTTTTCGATCTCAATCACAAATAGTACCCTCCTTCAAACGTCGCTCCGTTACCTTGTCGTTATTTATGTCAAATCTCGTAGTATGCCAAACCTTCACAACCATTATTCACAAGTTGCAGTCATTTGATACCACAGTGGATCTAACTATACGCGACGACGTTTCGGTGGACGGCATCCGTTATGCGGAACTGGGGTTACATCCTTAATGAGGTTAACTTCCAATCCAGCAGCCTGCAGCGAACGAATCGCCGCCTCGCGGCCAGCGCCAGGTCCTTTAACCATAACTTCGACAGTTCTCATGCCATGCTCCATAGCCGCTTTCGCTGCGGATTCGGCAGCCATCTGAGCTGCGAACGGCGTGCTTTTACGGGAACCTTTGAAACCAAGGTTGCCGGAGCTTGCCCAAGAGATTGCATTACCATGCGGGTCTGTGATCGTAACGATCGTGTTGTTGAACGTCGAACGAATGTGAGCCACGCCAGTGTCAATGTTTTTCCGATCGCGACGTTTTGTGCGAACGACTTTTTTTGGTTTAGCCATTGTCCATTATCCTCCTTTCTTATTTCTTCTTGTTCGCTACAGTACGACGTGGACCTTTGCGCGTACGCGCGTTTGTTTTCGTACGTTGACCGCGAACAGGAAGTCCGCGACGGTGACGAAGACCACGGTAGCAGCCGATCTCAGTTAGACGCTTGATGTTAAGCGAAATTTCGCGACGAAGGTCGCCTTCCACTTTAACATTCTTGTCGATGGCTTCGCGCAGACGAGCCAGCTCATCCTCAGTCAGATCGCGAACGCGAGTGTCTGGGTTAACTTCCGTGGAAGCCAGGATTTTTTGCGAAGTCGTTTTGCCGATACCGAAAATATACGTCAGGGCGATTTCAACGCGCTTGTCGCGCGGAATATCTACACCAGCTATACGTGCCATGGGCTATATTTCCCTCCTTTTATCCTTGTTTTTGTTTGTGTTTCGGATTTTCACAAATCACCATAACGTTGCCTTTGCGACGAATGACTTTGCATTTCTCGCAAATCGGCTTAACCGAAGGTCTAACCTTCATTGTGATTACCTCCCGAATCTTTCGAAAAGCTTGCCGCTAACCGCGGTTACTTCCGATAGGTGATGCGCCCTCTTGATAAATCGTAAGGCGATAACTGTATAACCACTTTGTCTCCGGTCAGAATGCGGATGAAGTGCATTCTAAGTTTGCCGGATACATGTGCGAGAATTTGATGACCGTTCTCCAGCTCCACCTTGAACATCGCATTCGGCAACGGCTCAATAACCGTACCTTCGACCTCAATGACGTCTTCCTTCGCCACCGTCATTCTCCTTTCGCATGCGCGTACTTCTGAATTGCGTAACGTAATTTGGCATTCGTCACTCTGCCTGTTTCTTGCAAGCTGCTTATTACCTCATGACTAAAGGCAGGCTGTAACATCAGATGCAGAACGTTCTTTTTCTTGGGCTGGTCGAACCTTCGCTTGTCGCCGTCCGCAATCATGACGAACTTGTCGTCGATAATGGCAATGACCACGGCATAACTGTCTTCGTCCTTGCCTCGAAGTACTTTGACGAACTGACCAATCCGGGGATGAGCATCCACCTTACACCTCGGACTGCTGCGGCAGAATGGTCAATATTTCAAAGCCGTCCTCTGTGACGGCAACCGTGTGCTCAAAATGAGCGCACCAGGAACCGTCTTGCGTTACGACTGTCCAATCGTCTTCGAGCGTTCGTACATATCGTTCTCCGATATTAACCATCGGCTCGATGGCAAGCACCATACCCGGCTTCAGCCGCGGTCCCCTGTCCGGTATACCATAGTTCGGTATTTGCGGTTCTTCATGCAGTTCCGCGCCGATTCCGTGCCCTACGTATTCCCGTACTACCGAGAAACCTGCTGCTTCAATAACCTTCTGGATGGCGTGCGATATCGTATAAAGCCTGACATCAGGCTTAACGAGCGCAAGTCCCGCGTATAGCGATTCTTCCGTCACGTCGAGCAGTCTCTGAACTTCTGGCGTCACGCTCCCGACCGCATAGGTCCAAGCGGAATCGCCATGATAGCCTTCGAACTGCGCTCCGATGTCGATGCTTATTATATCGCCCTCGTTCAACTTGCGTGATCCAGGGAATCCGTGCACCAACTCGTCATTTACAGAAGCGCAAATGCTGGAAGGAAACCCATTGTAACTTTTAAAGGAAGGAACGGCATTCTGACTTCGAATGTACTGTTCGGCAATACGGTCAAGCTCACCTGTGGTGATGCCCGGCTTTACTGCTGCTGCCATCAACCGATGCGTTTCCGCAACGATCCGTCCGGCTTCCCTCATTAATCGCAGCTCCGATTCGGATTTGCAAATAATCATTACAACGTACCTTTCAGGCAGGAAACGATATCGCTTGTAACAACGTCGATATCCTTCTCGCCGTCGACTTCGCGCAGCAGACCTTTACCGCTGTAGTAATCAAGAAGCAGAGCCGTCTTGGACGTATATTCGTCCAGGCGCGTGCCCATCTTCTCTTCCGTATCATCGGAACGTTGATACAGCTCTCCACCGTCCTTGTCGCAGATGCCTTCGACCTTAGGCGGGTTGAATAGTACATGGTAAGTCGATCCGCAAGACTTGCAGATGCGTCTGCCCGTCAAACGAGCAAGCAGCAATCCGCGGTCAACCTTCAGGTTCACGACATGATCGACGCTCCGGCCTAGCTCCGTCAGCATGACATCAAGCGCTTCGGCTTGCTGCAGCGTACGGGGAAAGCCATCCAGAAGGAAACCCTTCTCGCAATCGTCCAGAGCAAGACGCTCCTTCACGATGCCGTTCGTAATTTCGTCCGGAACAAGAAGACCTTGATCGACATATTCCTTCGCTTTCAGACCGAGCGGCGTGCCTTGTTTCATCGCAAGACGAAATGCGTCGCCCGTCGAAATGTGGGGAATGCCGAACTCTTCTACGATCCGCTCTGCTTGTGTACCCTTGCCGGCTCCCGGGGGGCCCATGAATAAAATGTTCATTACCGTGTTCCTCGCTTTAAACGCAGGAAGGCTCGTTCGGGCACCGCACCGCACTAGCCTTAAGAGCGCGGCAGCCCGCTTTCGAACCTGCTGTTATTTATTGATAAACCCTTTGTAATGACGTTTGATCAACTGGCTCTCGATCTGCTTCATCGTATCAAGCGCAACGCCGACAACGATGAGGAGCGATGTGCCGCCAAGCTGCACGGACCGCGGTAATCCCGCCAATGCTCCAAAGAACACTGGGAATACGGAGATCGCTGCCAAGAAGAGTGCACCCGTGAGCGTAATCCGCGACATAACGCGAGTCAGGTAAGCGGACGTCGGCTTGCCAGGACGGATGCCCGGGATATAACCGCCGTTCTTCTTCATCTGATCTGCCATTTGCACAGGATTAATTTGCACGAATGTGTAGAAGAAGGTGAAACCGATGATCAGCAATACGTACAATACCATGCCAAGCGGCCGGTCATAGTTCATATTGTCGATGATCCATTGCGCCCAAGGCTTGGTGGACCAGAAGTTGGCAATCGTTACAGGGAACATGATCAGGGATACCGCGAAGATAACCGGGATTACGCCCGCGCCGTTAACCTTCATTGGAATGTGAGTCGATTGTCCGCCGTACATCTTACGTCCGACAACACGCTTCGCGTATTGAACCGGGATCTTCCGGATACCTTGCTGAATAAAGATAACGCCGACGATGATCGCGATAATCACGAGTACGATCAGCACCATCTTCGCGATGTTCAAGAAAAGCTGGTCTTGCGCATCGATGAATTGATCTTGATACAACGTGCGGATGTGACCAGGGATACCGGCTACGATCGCTGCGAAGATCAAGATGGAGATACCGTTGCCGATACCTCTCTCCGTAATTTGCTCGCCGAGCCACATCAAGAAAGCTGTACCAGCTGTCAGGATGATTGCGATGACCAAGTAGTCTACGAAGTTTGCGCCCGGAATCATTTCAAGTCCGAAGGAGCGGTTGAAGCCAATCGCTGTTGCGAAGCCTTGTACCAAACCAAGGATAATCGTGCCGTAACGCGTAATTTGAGCCAGCTTGCGCTTGCCGTTTTCGCCTTCCTTCGCCCATTCCGCAAACTTCGGGATAACGTCCATCGACAAGAGCTGCACGATGATCGATGCCGTGATATACGGCGTAATACCGATCGCGAAAATGGAGAATTGGAAGAGCGCACCGCCCGAGAACGTGTTCAGCAAGCCGAACAAGTCAGCGCCTTGCGAATCCATGTTCTCGAATACGGTTTTGTCTACTCCCGGTACCGGAATGAAAGAACCGATCCGGTAAATGAAAAGAATGAAAAGCGTGAAGAGGATCCTTGTACGCAGATCCGCCACTTTCCAAATGTTGGACACGGTTGTGAACAATTAGATCACCTCGGTTTTACCGCCGGCAGCCTGGATTTTCTCTACCGCAGATTGAGAGAACTTGTTTGCTTTAACAGTGAGCTCTACTTTCAATTCACCATTACCCAAGATTTTGATTCCTGCCAAAGGGTTACTGATAACTCCTTGCTCAAGAAGAACCTCTGGTGTAACTTCTGTCCCTGCAGCAAAGCTGTTCAGATCTTCAATGTTAACAATCGCGTACTCCTTGCGGAATGGATTGTTGAAACCGCGCTTCGGAACGCGACGGTACAAAGGATTTTGGCCGCCCTCGAATCCAGGACGAACACCGCCGCCGGAACGAGCATTTTGACCTTTATGGCCTTTGCCTGCTGTTTTGCCGTTGCCGGAGCCGATACCGCGACCTTTGCGCTTAGGCGCCGCAGTCGAGCCTGGTGCTGGTGCTAACTCATGCAATTTCATCGTTCGTGCACCTCCTTGTTTATTTCGTGTACTGCATTATCGTAATTTAAACTTCTTCGACTTTAACCAGGTGGTTAACTGCGTTAACCATGCCGCGAATCGCCACGTTGTCGTCATGAACGACCGATTGACGAATCTTGCGAAGGCCAAGCGCTTCAACCGTTGCGCGTTGCTTCTCGTTGCGACCGATTAAACTGCGAACGAGGGTGATTTGCAATTTTGCCATCTTATTTCCCTCCTTAACCTAACAGCTCTTCGACTGTTTTGCCACGCAGCTTTGCAACGTCTTCCGCACGTTTCAGACGGGACAGACCTTCCAGCGTCGCGTTAACCATGTTCAGGGAGTTCGAAGAACCAAGAGATTTCGTTAAAATGTCGCCTACGCCAGCCAGCTCGAGAACCGCACGAACCGGGCCGCCGGCGATAACGCCAGTACCTTCGGAAGCAGGCTTCAGCAGAACTTCGCCAGCACCGAAGTGACCAAGTACGAGGTGAGGAATCGTAGTTCCTACGAGTGGAACGTGGATCAGGTTTTTCTTCGCATCTTCAATGCCTTTGCGAATCGCATCCGGCACTTCGCCTGCTTTACCGATTCCCGCGCCAACGTAGCCTTTGCCGTCGCCGACTACTACAAGCGCGCTAAAGCTGAAACGGCGTCCGCCTTTTACAACTTTTGCAACGCGATTGATATGAACAACTTTTTCAGTCAGTTCTAACGTATTAGGATCTACACGCAAGTCGTTTAACCTCCTTATTGAGTGATTAGAAATTCAAGCCAGCTTCGCGTGCTGCGGTTGCCAGCGCAGAAATTCTGCCGTGATACAAGTAACCTCCGCGGTCGAATACAACCTCGGTTACGCCTTTTGCTTGAGCGCGTTTCGCGATCAGCTCGCCAACTTTAGCAGCAGCTTCAACGTTGCCGCCGTTGCCGATTGCCTCTACCAGCTCTTTATCCTTAGTGGATGCTGCAGCCAGTGTTACGCCTGCTACGTCGTCGATCAGTTGAGCGTACATATGTTTGGCGGAACGGAATACGGACAGACGCGGACGTGCTGCCGTGCCGTTGATTTTCTTGCGAACACGAAGGTGTCTTTTCAGACGGGCCTTGTTTTTGTCGCCTTTCGTAATCATGCTTGTGTTCCTCCTTTCTTAACGCCTTAGGAAGCTATTGCATGGAACGTCTCACGTCCCTGTTCGTTCAACTTACTTCTTCTTACCAGCTTTACCTTCTTTGCGGATGATGCGCTCGCCTTCGTATTTGATACCTTTGCCTTTATACGGCTCAGGCTCGCGTACGGCACGGATTTGAGCGGCAACAGCGCCTACGCGCTCTTTGTCGATTCCGCGAACGGTAATTTTCGTGTTGACTGGCACTTCGAACTCGATGTTGCTCTCGGGAGCAATTTCAACCGGGTGGGAGTAACCAACGTTAAGCACGATTTTATCACCGGATTTGCTAGCACGGTAACCTACGCCAACGAGCTCCAGATTTCTTGTGAAGCCGTCAGTAACACCTGTCACCATGTTTGCGATAATGCTGCGCGTCGTTCCGTGCAGGGAACGATGCAATTTATTGTCGGAAGGACGTTCGATCACGATCTCGTTCTCCGCTACATTCACTTTCATGTCCTTGTGAAATTCGCGAGTAAGCGTGCCTTTCGGTCCTTTAACAGTAATGATTGTGTTGTCCAAGTTGATAGTTACACCAGCTGGGACAGCAATTGGTTTGCGACCAATACGGGACATTGTTACACCTCCTGTCTTTCTGACTTATTTCTTACCAAACGTAGCAGACGACTTCGCCGCCGGATTTCACCTGGCGAGCTTCCTTGTCTGTCATAACGCCTTTGGACGTGGAAATAATCGCGATTCCCAGTCCGCCAAGCACGCGAGGAACCTCAGTTGCTTGCGTGTATACGCGCAGACCTGGCTTCGAGATACGCTTAAGGCCAGTGATAACGCGCTCTTGGTTAGGGCCGTATTTCAGGAAAATACGGATAATCCCTTGTTTGTTGTCTTCGATATATTCAGCATCGCGGATAAAGCCCTCGCGCTTCAAGATTTCAGCGATTTGCTTCTTCACTTTCGAAGCAGGCATCTCCACTGTTTCGTGACGAACGACGTTCGCATTGCGAATGCGCGTCAACATATCTGCAATCGGATCAGACATAACCATTTATGTGAACCTCCTTCCCGAACTAGGCTTGATTACCAGCTTGCTTTTTTCACGCCAGGAATCTGGCCCTTGTATGCTAACTCGCGGAAACAAATCCGGCAAATTTTAAACTTTTGAAGAACAGAGTGCGGACGGCCGCAACGCTCACAGCGCGTATAAGCGCGCACTTTGAATTTCGGTGTGCGTTGTTGCTTCACTTTCATCGAAGTTTTTGCCACTGGGTATTACACCTCCTAAAGTGGATTACTTCGTGAACGGCATGCCCATTTGGGTCAGCAGCTCACGAGATTCTTCGTCCGTTTTTGCCGTCGTGACGATGACGATGTCCATACCGCGTACTTTATCAACTTTATCGTATTCGATCTCAGGGAAGATCAGCTGTTCCTTAAGGCCCAGCGTGTAGTTTCCACGTCCGTCGAACGCTTTGGTCGATACACCGCGGAAGTCACGTACACGCGGAAGGGAAATGTTGAACAGCTTGTCGAGGAAGTGGTACATGCGCTCGCCGCGCAGCGTTACTTTAACCCCGATCGGCATGTTCTCACGAAGCTTGAAGCCCGCGATGGATTTTTTGGCACGAGTGACAACCGGCTTTTGACCGGAGATGATGCGCAGCTCTTCTACGGCAACATCGAGAATTTTGGAGTTGGAAACTGCTTCGCCAACACCCATGTTAATTACGACTTTCTCAATCTTCGGAACTTGCATAACCGAAGTATAGTTGAACTTCTGCATCAGGGCAGGAGTGATTTCATTAAGAAAGCGACCTTTCAGTCTTGCTGTCATTGTTCATGGACCTCCTTTCTTACCATAACGATTAGTCGATCTGTGCTCCGGATTTTTTAGCAATCCGTACTTTCTTGCCGTTATCCAGCACTTTGTAACCGATACGGGTTACGCCGCCGCTCTTCGGATCTACGTGCATCACGTTCGAGACGTGGATTGGAGCTTCCTGCTCGATGATTCCGCCTTGCGGGTTCGCTTGGGAAGGACGCGAATGCTTCTTCACCATGTTGACTCCCTCAATCAGCACGCGGTTCTCACGAGGATAAGCTGCGATGACGCGGCCCTTCTTACCTTTGTCTTTACCGGTAATGACGATGACCGTATCGTCTTTCTTTACATGCAATTTATTGTTGTGGGATTCCAATACTTTTTTCAGTCTTGGCATTTGTTACACCTCCTGCTCGCTAAGCTATCAGGCCTTTATCTTGTCGTTCTTAGATTACTTCCGGTGCAAGCGATACGATCTTCATGAAGTCCTTATCGCGAAGCTCACGGGCAACTGGTCCGAAGATACGAGTGCCGCGAGGGCTCTTGTCTTCTTTGACGATTACGGCAGCATTCTCGTCGAATGCGATGTAGGAACCGTCTTTACGGCGAACCGAACGCTTCGTACGAACGATAACCGCCTTTACTACGTCACCCTTTTTGACAACGCCGCCTGGCGTTGCTTGTTTGACGGAGCAAACGATCAGATCACCGATGTGGCCAACGCGACGGCCAGTACCGCCGAGTACGCGGATACACATCAATTCTTTAGCGCCGGAGTTGTCGGCAACACGCAAACGTGTAAATGGTTGAATCATGGATTACGTCCTCCTTTCGACATTCATGCGGGCACTGCTGCGCTCATTAAAGTACAACGGCTACTTCGACAACCTCAACCAATCTGAAGCGCTTGTCTTTGGATAGTGGACGAGTCTCCATGATTTTGACGGTATCGCCGATTTTCGCTTGGTTGTTCTCGTCATGGGCTTTATATTTTTTCGTGTATTTGATGCGTTTATGGTACAAATCATGTTTTTTGTAAGTTTCTACAGCCACCACGATTGTTTTATCCATTTTGTCGCTTACCACTTTGCCGATTTGAACTTTGCGGGCATTGCGTTCGCTCATGTTTTGCCTCCTTCCTTCATCCGTGATCGGTTTTTTGTGCAAGGTTTATAATTAGCTGGTAATTCCGAGTTCTCTTTCACGCAAAACGGTTTTAGCACGAGCTATTTCCTTACGCACATCACGGATTCGAGTCGGGTTGTCCAGTTGACCCGTAGCCAATTGGAAACGAAGGTTAAACAACTCTTCTTTGAAACCGGCGATTTGTTGTTCAATCTCAACAGAGGTTAGGTTGCGAAATTCACTAGCCTTCATTTGCTTCACCACCCACTTCTTCGCGTTTCACGAACTTCGTTTTAACAGGCAGTTTGTGAGCCGCAAGGCGCATTGCTTCACGAGCTACTTCTTCAGGTACGCCAGCCAGCTCGAACATGATTTTGCCCGGCTTAACAACAGCTACCCATTTCTCAACGTTACCTTTACCGCTACCCATCCGCACCTCGAGAGGCTTTTGAGTGATCGGTTTGTCAGGGAAAATCTTGATCCATACTTTACCGCCACGCTTGATATAACGAGTCATCGCGATACGAGCCGCTTCGATCTGGCGGTTCGTGATCCATGACGGTTCAATAGCTTGAAGGCCGTATTCGCCGAAAGCAACCGTAGTGCCGCCTTTCGCGCGACCTTTCATATTACCGCGTTGTTGCTTGCGGTGTTTTACACGTTTAGGTACCAACATGATTAGTTGCCTCCTTCCTGGGGAGCTTTCTTCTTCGTAGGAAGGACTTCGCCACGGTAGATCCATACTTTTACGCCGATGCGGCCGTAAGTCGTATGTGCTTCAGCTGTGCCGTAGTCGATATCAGCACGAAGCGTATGAAGCGGAACCGTGCCTTCGCTGTAGCCTTCACTACGCGCGATCTCTGCACCACCGAGACGGCCGCTGACAGCGGTTTTGATCCCTTTGGCACCAGCGCGCATGGAACGTTGAATTGCTTGTTTCAATGCACGACGGAAAGATACGCGACGCTCAAGTTGTTGTGCGATGCTTTCAGCTACCAAGATAGCGTCCAGATCGGCTTGTTTGATTTCAGAGATGTTGATGTGGACTTTTTTGCCCTTCGAGATCTTGCCCAGCTCCGTACGCAGGTTTTCCACTTCGGAACCGCCCTTGCCGATAACCATACCTGGTTTAGCGGTTTGGATCGTCACGTTCACGCGGTTAGCCGCGCGCTCGATCTCGATGTGGGATACTGCTGCGTCTTTCAGCTTGTTCTTCAAGTACTCACGGATTTTTACGTCTTCCAAAAGAAGATCGCCAAAGTCTTTGCCTGCGTACCATTTGGATTCCCAATCACGGATAATCCCGACACGAAGACCGACTGGATTTACCTTTTGACCCACACGTTATCCCTCCTTATTTTTCAGATACCACCAAGGTGATGTGGCTGGTTCTTTTGTTAATCCGGCTTGCGCGACCCATCGCGCGCGGGCGGAAACGTTTCATAGTAGGACCTTGGTTTGCGTATACTTGCGATACGACCAAGTTGTTTACGTCCATTTGGTAGTTGTGCTCGGCATTAGCAATCGCAGAGTTAAGCAGCTTCTCGATGATTGGGGAAGCAGCTTTAGGCGTGTGACGCAAAATCGCGATCGCCTCGCCAACCTTCTTGCCACGGATCAAGTCCGCTACGAGCTGCGCTTTGCGAGGAGCGATACGTACGAAATTAACGTGCGCTTTTGCTTCTGGCATGTGGGAACCTCCTCTCGTTCGTTAGAAAATAGATAAAGGGCAAATTAACGTCTGCCCGTTTTTTTATCGTCGTTCGCATGGCCTTTGTAAGTACGAGTCGGTGCAAATTCACCAAACTTGTGTCCTACCATGTCCTCAGTCACGTATACCGGCACGTGTTTGCGTCCGTCGTATACCGCGATCGTGTGTCCGATGAATTGCGGGAAAATCGTCGAACGGCGGGACCATGTTTTGATTACGACCTTTTTGTTCGTTTCGTTCAGGCCCTCGACTTTCTTAAGCAGATGACCGTCGATGAATGGACCTTTTTTCAAACTGCGACCCATGTAGAATCCTCCCTTCGCATAAGCGCTGGCGTGAGACTGCTCTCACGCGGATTGTATCAAGCAGTTATTACTTCGTACGTTTGCGAATAATGTATTGGCTCGATGCTTTCTTTTTCTTGCGAGTTTTGTAGCCCAGTGTCGGTTTGCCCCATGGGGACAACGGCGACTTGCGTCCGATTGGAGCGCGGCCTTCACCACCACCGTGCGGGTGATCGTTCGGGTTCATAACTACGCCGCGGACTTGAGGACGTTTGCCGAGCCAACGATTACGGCCGGCTTTACCGATTTTCACGAGTTCGTGATCTCCGTTGCCTACGGAACCGATTGTAGCACGGCAAGTGCTCAGGATGCGACGAACTTCGCCAGAGCTCAGACGAATGGATACGTAGTCTTCCTCTTTACCCAACAATTGAGCTTCCGTACCGGCTGCGCGAACCAATTGGCCGCCTTTGCCTGGTTTAAGCTCGATGTTGTGGATAACTGTACCAACAGGAATGTTTTTGAGCGGCAATGCGTTGCCGATCTTAATATCCGCGTCCGCTCCGGATACGATTTGATCGCCTACTTTAAGGCCCTGCGGAGCAATAATGTAAGCTTTCGCGCCGTCAACGTAGTGGATCAGTGCGATATTCGAGGTACGGTTCGGATCGTATTCGATCGTTGCCACGTTACCTGCGATACCGTCTTTGGTACGTTTGAAATCAATGATACGATATTTACGTTTATGTCCGCCGCCATGGTGGCGAACCGTAATTTTACCTTGGTTGTTACGGCCGGCTTTTTTAAAGAGCGGCGCAAGCAACGATTTCTCCGGTGTGCTTGTCGTGATTTCCTCGAATGTGGATACGGACATCGCACGACGAGCTGGAGAGGTCGGTTTGTACTTTTTGATTGGCACTTGTATTCCCTCCTTTTCTATACAGACGTTTCAAAGAACTCAAGTTCTTTGCTGTCATCGCTCAGCTGAACGATTGCTTTTTTCCAGTCAGGTCTGTAGCCGCTATGTCTGCCATAACGCTTCGGTTTACCTGCAACACGCATTGTGTTAACGCCGGTTACTTTTACGTTAAAGATTTGTTCGATAGCTTGTTTGATTTCGGTTTTGTTCGCGCGAAGGTCTACTTCAAACACATAACGTTTGGCAGCCATGTAATCGCTCGTACGTTCCGTAATAACCGGGCGCTTGATAATATCGCGTGGATTTTTCATTACGCAAGCACCTCCTGTACTTTCTCTACTGCTTCCTTGGTGATGATCAGCTTGTCATACACAAGCACATCGCGAACATTGATGCCGTCAGCAGCGACGAACTTCACGCCAGGGATGTTGCGTGCGGACAATGCTACATTATCCTCATAGTTAGCTGTTACAACCAGAGCTTTGCGATCAGCTTTCAGGTTGTTTAGAATGCTTTGGAATTCCTTCGTCTTAGGAGCCGCGAATGTCAGTTGATCCAGAACAATGATGTTGTTCGCGATCACTTTGGAAGACAATGCGGATTTGATCGCCAGACGACGAACTTTCTTAGGCAATTTGAAGCCGTAAGAGCGTGGTGTAGGCCCGAATACCGTTCCGCCGCCAACCCATTGCGGGGAGCGAATGGAACCTTGACGTGCGCGGCCCGTGCCTTTTTGTTTCCAAGGTTTGCGACCGCCGCCGCGTACTTCGGAGCGACCTTTCGTCTTGTGCGTCCCTTGACGTTCGGCAGCTTGCTGCAGAACGACTGCGCTATGCATAACATGAGTGTTAGGCTCGATTCCGAATACGTTCTCGGCCAGTTCCAATTCGCCTACCTGCGAACCGCTCACATTAAATACTGTTACTTTAGGCATTTCGTGTTCCTCCTTTCTTTTTAAGAACGATTAGTTCTTAACCGTTTGTTTGACTTTTACGAATCCGTTCTTAGGTCCAGGAATGGAGCCTTTAACGAGGATGACGTTGCGTTCCGCATCGACGCGGATAACTTCAAGCTTCTGGATCGTGATCGTCTCATGACCCATGTGGCCTGGAAGGCGTTTGCCCTTCGGCACGCGGTTCGCCTGGATGGAACCCATGGAACCTGGACCGCGGTGATAGCGGGAACCGTGGGACATAGGTCCCGTGCTTTGTCCCCAACGCTTGATAACGCCGGCAAAGCCTTTGCCTTTCGAAATACCTGTTACGTCAACAAATTCGCCCTCTGCGAAAAGGTCAGCCTTCACTTGTTGGCCAACTTCATACTCACCAAGGTTGATACCGCGAATTTCGCGAACGTAGCGCTTAGGAGTCGCGTCAGCCTTCTTGGCGTGACCGATCTCTGGTTTGTTGGATCTTTTTTCTTTCTTATCAGCGAAACCGAGTTGAACGGCTTCGTAGCCGTCAGTTTCTACTGTTTTCTTCTGAAGAACAACGTTTGGGCCAGCTTCGATTACCGTTACTGGAACCACGTTACCTTCAGCGGTAAATACTTGAGTCATTCCAAGCTTTTTCCCTAAGATACCTTTCATGTTGACACCTCATTTCCTCTCTATGATCGCATATACGGATGTTCTTGTTAATTAAAGCTTGATTTCGATATCTACACCGGACGGCAGATCCAGACGCATCAACGCATCAACGGTTTGCGGCGTAGGATTCACAATGTCGATCAAGCGCTTGTGTGTGCGCATCTCGAATTGCTCACGGGAATCCTTGTACTTGTGAACCGCACGAAGAATAGTGATGATTTGCTTTTCCGTTGGCAACGGAATCGGCCCGGATACGCCTGCACCGGAACGTTTTGCAGTTTCAACGATTTTCTCTGCGGATTGATCAAGAATTCTGTGATCGTATGCTTTCAAGCGGATACGAATCTTTTGCTTTGCCATATAAGTCCCTCCTTCTTTCGCCCAATTTTTTAATCGGACATACTCCGTGAGAATAACCCGCACAGGTCCCATGGCAAAGGGGCCGGGTGTGTCGGCAACCTCTCACATCAACGCAACGTCAGACCAACAGTCAATATTATATCGGATTGGGCGGGCGATTGCAACTAAAACATTCAATCATTTGAATAAAAGTTGAGATCGCCGGAACCCGCGCCGCGCAAGGCTTTGAGAAGGTTGCATATTTGACCGACCCCACAATCCATATCATCCCTTTGCGATGCTCTATGTGTTTCTTCTATATATAATGGTGCGGATGCAACGTACAGGGCGGCATTACACTAGTGCTAGCTGGACGCGGGAGTTACGAGACTAGAGAGCGCGCGGCAGAGCGACAGTCCACGTCAGTGTTATCCGATCAAACACAAAAAAGCTCGGCTGCCAACGGATACCCAATTGCATCCGCAAACTGCCGAGCTTATTGATTAGTTCTGCTACCCCAGCACGACGCGATCGTCCGCCATCTTCTTGCCGCTGATCTGTTCGAACTCTCCAAGCAACCTCTCGACGGTCAGATCTTTTTTGCGATCTTCATCGACTTGCAAGATAATTCTGCCCTTATCCATCATAATGAGGCGATTTCCAAGACGAATGGCTTGCTCCATGTTGTGCGTGACCATAAGCGTCGTCAAGTTCAGCTCGCGCACAATAGCTTCGGTCAGCGTCGTCACGAGCTCCGCTCTAGCAGGATCCAGCGCTGCCGTATGCTCGTCGAGCAAAAGGATCTGCGGACGCGTAAACGTGGCCATCAGCAGGCTTAACGCTTGCCGCTCTCCGCCGGACAGCAATCCGACCTTGGCGCCCATACGGTTCTCGAGCCCGATTCCGAGACGATGCAGCTCCTCTCGGAAGATTTTACGGGTTTTACCCGTTACACCAAGCGAGAAGCCGCGAGCTAGGCCTCTCTTGTACGCGATGGCCATATTCTCTTCGATTGTCATACGCGGCGCCGTGCCTGCCATAGGATCCTGAAACACTCGGCCAATCCACTGACTTCTTTTATGTTCAGGCACCAACGTTACATTATTGCCATCTATTGATATGTTGCCCGCATCCGGCTTCATAACACCGGAAATTAAATTCATCAGCGTTGATTTCCCCGCGCCGTTGCTGCCAATGACGGTTACGAAATCGCCTTTTTTCAAATGAAGTTCCGCATTCATCAATGCAATTTTCTCATCTACGGTACCTGGGTTAAACAGTTTGGATACGCTCTCGACCTTTAGCATTAGCGATCACCTCCGTTTATACCATGAATGGAATTCATGACTTCTTCGGTACGCCGCTTAGCTACAGCTTTGCTTTTCATGGCTTTGCGGGCCGTTGGAATAATTAGTGCCCCAATAATAATTATAGAGGTAATAAGTTTCATATCGGAGGCATCCAACCAACCTACGCGAAGCGCAATGGCATAGATCAAGCGATAAATAATAGCTCCTAGAACGATAGCCATAGTAGCACGGAATATGGTTTTGGCTCCAAATATGGCCTCTCCAATAATAACCGAAGCCAGTCCTGCCACGATAATACCTACCCCCATCGTGGCATTGGCCGCGTTACTTGAAAAAGCGATCAGTGCGCCCGAGCCGGCAACGAGAGCGTTCGAAAGCGATACGCCGATTATGATCGTTCGATCCGTATTCGCCCCAAAGCTTCTTATCATGCGATTGTTGTCTCCCGTTCCTCGTAAACTCATGCCGAGATCCGTTTTGAAGAACCAATCCAAACCTACTTTAATAATGATCGCGAATAACAAGCCCGCAATTATCGGATCAATGCCATTGAATATATTGTCCGCATTTCTCAACGATACATTCGGTTTGCCCAGAATTCTAAGATTGATAGAATATAGAGCGATCATCATAATGATTCCGGATAGCAGGCCATTGATCTTGCCTTTGGTATGAAGCAAACCCGTGCATAGCCCTGCCAGAGCTCCGCCTAAAAAGGCGCAAAGCAGTGCGATCCATGGAGAAACTCCCGATATGGTCATGACGGCAGCTATCGCACCGCCTGTCGTGAAGCTTCCGTCGACCGTAAGATCGGGAAAATCCAGTATTCTAAACGTGATGAATACCCCTAACGCCATTAGCGCATATAACAAACCGCTTTCCAGTGCACCGGTCAGAGAAACGAGCATTGAAATTGCCTCCTCTAATCATAAGGATGGGGTGAATCAGCCCCCCGATCACCCCATGGTTTTGTTTATCCTGATGTTATTTATTCCAATATATTGGCCTTGTCTTTCACATAAGCTTTCATAGCGTCCGTTACTTCGATCCCTTGCTCCTTAGCTGCCTTCAAGTTCAGGACGAAGTCCAACTTTTGCGGAGTTTTAACATCCATCTCGCCCGGATTTTTCCCATCCTTTAAGATTTCGATTGCCATTTGGCCGACTTCATAACCGTGGTCGAAGTACTGGAAGCCGATTGTCGCGAAGGCTCCTCTTACAACCGTATCCCTATCAGCCGAGAAGAAAGGAATATCGTTCTCTTCGGCTACGTCGATAATGGCATCTAGCCCTTCCACAGCCGTGTTATCCAAAGCGATGTAGATTGCATCAACCCGGCCGACAAGAGATTGAGCAGCCTGCTGAACGTCCGAGCTGTTGGCCACCGCTGCTTTAACGTACTCAATGCCATGTTTAGCAAGAGCTTCAGCGGCAATACCGCTCATAATGACGGAATTGTCCTCAGACTCGTTAATCACCGTGCCTACTTTCTTTACATTAGGAAATTCTTTCGCGATAAATTCCATTAAGTCCGTAATGGATTGAGGATCCAAGTCCGAAGCGCCCGTAACGTTACCGCCGGGAGCCTGCAATTTGGGTACAAGACCCGCATCGACAGGGTCAGTGATAGCGGCGAACAATACAGGCTTGTCAGTAATGGCTTCGACCAATGCTTGGCTTGTTGGAGTAGCAATACCAAGAGCCAAGTCAGCCTTGCTGGAAGCAATCGTTTCCGCTATGGACTTATAGTTGTTAGGATCGCCCTGTGCATTGTTATAATCAGCTTTCACCTTGATGCCAGCATCTTCGAATGCTTTCAAAAATCCCTCACGCGTTGCATCCAAAGAAGGATGTTCGACTACCTGGGAGATTGCAACTGTGTAATCAACCTTCTCTTCGCTGCATGCGGCAGTAACAGTCATCATTGCTGTTAAGGCCAAACCGATTATTACTTTCTTCTTCACCTTAAAACCCCTCTCGCTCTTTTCATTATTTTGTATTACTTTCCCGCAATTCCCTGTAGATGCATCAAAGCTTTATCGCTTTTTGTCGTTAAAGTATTAGAGAAAACGATAATAATTTTGATATAAATACAAAAAAATGCGTTTATACTCATATAAACTTAATCATAATTGTTTACTAGCGACCTCGTCAATGCCAATTTTTATGATAATTATTGTCATTAAGAAACGTTAAAAAACACTTGGAGGTGATTAAACTCCAAACGTCCAGTCACTCTCTGCCTATCATCATCGCGCAAATTGGCTCCATTACGAACCCATAGTGTCTTTCGGAGTAACATAATTTGCTATCCAACGAAAAAAAACCTCCACCGAAGTGGAGGTTTTCCATGCATGCGGCGAGTCGCCGCATGTCATTATTTTTGGATCGTTGCAACAGCGCCAGCGCCTACAGTACGGCCGCCTTCACGGATGGAGAAGCGAGTTCCTTCTTCAACCGCGATTGGAGCGATCAGTTCAACTGTAACTGTGATGTTGTCGCCAGGCATAACCATCTCAGTGCCTTCTGGCAGGTTGATGATACCTGTAACGTCAGTTGTACGGAAGTAGAACTGTGGACGGTAGCCAGTAAAGAAAGGCTTGTGACGGCCACCCTCTTCTTTAGTCAGAACGTAGATTTGAGCTGTGAAGTTCGTGTGTGGCTTAACGGAACCTGGTTTAGCCAGAACTTGACCGCGCTCGATGTCTTTACGGTCAACACCGCGAAGAAGTGCGCCTACGTTGTCGCCAGCTTGAGCGGAGTCAAGCAATTTACGGAACATCTCAACGCCCGTAACAACGGATTTGCGAGTTTCTTCAGCAAGACCGATAATTTCGATCTCGTCGCCAACTTTGATAACGCCACGCTCTACGCGACCTGTAGCAACTGTACCACGGCCTGTGATTGTGAATACGTCCTCGACAGGCATAAGGAAAGGCTTAGCCGTGTCGCGCTCAGGAGTTGGGATGTAAGTGTCAACTTGCTCGAACAGCTCGATGACTTTGTCAGCCCAAGGACCATCTGGGTTAGCAAGTGCTTCACGAGCCGCGCCGCGGATGATTGGCGTGTCGTCGCCTGGGAAGTCATACTCGGACAGAAGATCGCGAACTTCCATTTCAACCAGCTCAAGAAGCTCTTCGTCTTCAACCATGTCGCATTTGTTCAGGAATACAACGATGTAAGGAACGCCTACTTGACGGGAGAGCAGGATGTGCTCGCGCGTTTGCGGCATTGGGCCGTCAGATGCGGATACAACCAGGATCGCTCCGTCCATTTGTGCAGCGCCTGTGATCATGTTTTTAACATAGTCGGCGTGACCTGGGCAGTCAACGTGAGCATAGTGACGGTTAGGAGTCTCATACTCAACGTGGGATGTGGAGATTGTGATACCGCGCTCGCGCTCTTCTGGAGCTTTGTCGATTTGGTCAAACGCGATAGCCGCGCCGCCGTATCTTTTGGAAAGTACAGTTGTGATCGCAGCAGTCAGAGTTGTTTTGCCATGGTCGACGTGACCGATTGTACCGATGTTAACATGCGGTTTAGTACGTTCAAATTTAGACTTAGCCATTGAACTTAATCCTCCTCAATATCACTTGATATTTTATGTGTGGGCCGGCATCGAGAGCGAAATCACACCTGAACACCGGCCAAAATACAACTTGTTCATGCTAGAGCAGCCAGTCGGCTATTACTCAGCCGAACCTTTGTGCTTGGCAATGATCTCTTCGGAGATCGATTTCGGAACTTCTTCGTAGTGAGAAAGCTCCATCGAGAATACGCCGCGTCCTTGCGTACCGGAACGAAGAGTTGTGGAGTAACCGAACATCTCGGAGAGAGGCACCTTGGAACGGATAATTTGCGCGCCTGCGCGGGAATCCATACCCTCGATGCGACCACGACGGGAGTTCAGCATACCCATAACGTCGCCCATGTACTCTTCTGGAACCGTAACTTCGACCTTCATGATTGGCTCGAGAAGGACAGGTTTACACTTGTCTTTCGCTGCTTTAAGCGCCAGGGAACCAGCAATCTTAAATGCCATCTCAGAGGAGTCGACGTCATGATAGGATCCATCGACAACAGTCGCTTTGATATCAACGAGCGGGAAGCCGGCGATAACGCCATTCTTCATCGACTCTTCGATACCCGCTTGGATTGGAGCGATGTATTCACGAGGAATCGATCCACCCACAACCTTGCTTTCGAAGACGAAGCCTGCTCCAGCCTCTTGTGGTTCGAACTCGACCCAACAATGACCGAACTGACCTTTACCGCCGGATTGACGAACGAATTTACCTTCAACCTTAGCGCCTTGACGGAAGGTCTCACGGTAAGCAACCTGAGGTTTACCTACATTCGTCTCTACTTTGAATTCACGAAGCATACGGTCAACGAGGATCTCGAGGTGAAGCTCACCCATACCAGCGATGATCGTTTGGTTCGTTTCTTCATCCGTATAAGCGCGGAATGTTGGATCTTCCTCGGCGAGCTTGGAGATTGCAACGCCAAGTTTGTCTTGGTCTGCTTTCGTCTTAGGCTCGATTGCGATTTGGATAACGGGTTCAGGGAAGTTCATCGATTCAAGAACGATTGGGAACTTCTCGTCGCACAGCGTATCTCCCGTAGTCGTATCCTTCAGACCTACCGCGGCAGCGATATCGCCCGAGTGTACTTCCGAAATCTCTTGACGGCTGTTCGCGTGCATCTGCAGAATCCGGCCAATCCGCTCGCGTTTGCCCTTAGTTGCGTTAAGAACATACGAACCGGATTTCAGGATACCCGAGTAAACGCGGAAGAACGTCAAACGTCCTACGTAAGGGTCCGTCATGATTTTGAATGCCAGAGCCGAGAACGGCTCCGAGTCGGAAGAAGGACGTACTGCTTCTTCGCCATCCTCGAGCGTACCTTTAATAGATGGTACGTCAACTGGCGCAGGCAAGTAGTCAACAACCGCATCCAATACCAATTGAACGCCTTTGTTACGATAGGAAGAACCGGCTACTACAGGGAAAATCTTAACGTCGCAAACGCCTTTACGAAGAACAGCCTTCAGTTCTGGAATTGTGATTTCTTCACCTTCCAGATACTTCATCATCAGATCTTCGTCCAGTTCTGCAACCTTCTCTACGAGCTCGCTGCGAAGTTCTTCAACTTGGTCAGCATACTCAGCAGGAATTTCGCCTTTAACCGGGTCCTTGCCCAGATCATCAACGTACTTGTAAGCCACACGCTCAACAATGTCGATTACGCCGACGAAGTCGGATTCTGCGCCGATAGGCAATTGAATCGCAACGGCATTGGCTTGCAGACGCTCACGCATGTCTTTGACAACATTCAGGTAGTCTGCGCCAATGATATCCATCTTGTTAACGTAAGCGATCCGTGGAACGCCATAGCGGTCGGCTTGACGCCATACCGTTTCGGATTGCGGCTCAACGCCTTCTTTTGCACTGAAAACACCAACGGCCCCGTCCAATACGCGTAGGGAGCGTTCAACTTCAACTGTGAAGTCAACGTGACCCGGAGTATCGATGATATTGATGCGGTTACCCTTCCATTGAGCGGTAGTAGCGGCAGACGTAATCGTGATGCCGCGCTCTTGTTCCTGTTCCATCCAGTCCATTGTAGCTGCACCTTCGTGCACCTCGCCAATTTTGTGGGTACGGCCCGTGAAGAACAAGATCCGTTCAGTGGTTGTAGTTTTACCAGCGTCAATATGCGCCATAATCCCGATATTACGCGTATTTTCCAAGGAGAACTCTCTTGCCATAAATTTGTCTCCTCTCGATTATGGTTATCCTACCAACGGTAGTGAGCAAACGCTTTGTTCGCTTCAGCCATTTTGTGCGTGTCTTCACGCTTCTTAACAGATGCGCCTGTGTTATTGGAAGCATCCAAAATCTCGGCAGCCAGACGTTCAGTCATCGTTTTCTCGCCGCGGTTGCGCGAGTAGTTCACGAGCCAACGAAGACCAAGAGCCGTACGGCGCTCAGGCTTAACCTCGATTGGCACTTGATAGTTAGCGCCGCCTACACGGCGAGCTTTAACCTCAAGAACCGGCATGATGTTTTTCAATGCTGCTTCGAACACTTCCATTGGATCTTTACCGGAACGCTCCTGGATCAGCTTGAAAGCATCGTATAACAGCGTTTGTGCAGTACCTCTCTTGCCGTCGATCATAATACGGTTGATCAGACGAGTTACCAGTTTGCTATTGTAAACCGGATCCGGCAGCACATCGCGTTTTGTTACAGGACCTTTGCGTGGCATGTAAAGTCCCCCTTTCTTCTAATAGTGGCTTGTACTTGCTTGGAATATCCCGATCGGACTATTCTTACTTTTTAACTTTCGGACGTTTCGTACCGTATTTGGAACGGGCCTGGTTACGGTTGTTAACACCCGCAGTATCCAATGCGCCGCGAACGATATGGTAACGTACACCCGGAAGGTCCTTAACACGACCGCCACGGATCAAAACAACGCTGTGCTCTTGCAGGTTATGACCGATACCTGGGATGTACGCAGTAACCTCAACACGGTTAGTCAAGCGTACACGCGCGTACTTACGAAGCGCGGAGTTCGGTTTTTTCGGAGTCATTGTACCTACACGAGTGCACACACCGCGTTTTTGCGGAGCGCTGATTTCAGTTGCTTCACGTTTCAGAGCGTTGAAACCTCTTTGCAAGGCTGGCGATTTCGATTTCACGACTTTCGCTTGACGGCCTTTGCGAACGAGCTGGTTAATAGTTGGCATGTTGCCACCCCCTTCCCCTTATTCATGTCTTGATGTCCACATAAGAATTGACAATTCCCGTACATGTCGGAAACATAAAGTCTTATTGGCGATAAAACCTACCTTAAAAACGCGGTCTCTCATCTTTGATTGACCTCGATAAAGGTTTTCTCATAGTAGACATTTCATCCACAGTTTAAGCCCACAGACCCAGGCGGTTCATAATGAAACAAAAGTATTCCATAAGCCCGGTCATCAGGCACACTTCGATATATTATCACTTCGCCTATACCAATGTCAAGCAAGATTAATGGCACTTTTTGTCGTTTAGCCATATTTACGAATATTTTGCATATCGCTCTTAGTCAATTGACTTGGCGGAAAGGTACGGATTGGCCAGCGACCGCTCTATACCTGCCCGATCTTTATCGATATGCAATACCCGTTTCTCATACGGAATCGACTCGCTGTTACGACCGGAGCAGGTACAGGCTATCCAAAATTCGCTTGTATAATCACCGATTTTTTTTGCAGCTTCTCGAGCTCTGCCCGAATGCCGGCCAGCTCAAGCTCAAGCTCAACGTCTCCATGTGGAACCTCAAATTTAATTCTGATGTATTCAAGCACTTCGTCGATTTCGTGGCTATTCGACAACATGGATCCCTCTCCTATCGCGCATGTACCTTCATCCTATAAACACCTGTAAGACGCAAGTAGTTGTAGGTTTTATAAAAAAATTTTTATCTATTTTTTCGACTCTTTTTCGCATGCAAAAAAAAAAGAAACGACACCTTCCCCTCAAGGGAAAAGCATCGTTTCTGTTGAGATCAACACATCTGTGCTGATCCTTAATCATTATTCAACCACTACAGCTTCAGCAGCTTCTTCAAGCTCCATGCCTTCGACAATTTCGTCTTCCAACCCGGCAAAGCGAATGTTGCGGTAGCGTTGCATACCCGTACCAGCCGGGATCAGCTTGCCGATGATAACATTCTCCTTCAGGCCGAGCAACTGGTCGACTTTGCCTTTAATAGCAGCGTCGGTCAATACGCGAGTCGTCTCTTGGAACGATGCCGCGGACAGGAACGAATCCGTCTCCAGCGACGCCTTCGTAATACCAAGCAGTACGGGCTTCGCAACCGCAGGCTCCTTGTCAGCGAAAATCGCTTCGCGGTTAGCGGACTCGTATTCGTGAATGTCTACGAACGCGCCTGGCAGCAGTGTCGTACCTCCAGCGTCCACGATACGGATCTTCCGGAGCATTTGCTTGATCATAACCTCGACGTGTTTGTCGTTGATCTCAACGCCCTGGTTCCGGTATACGCGCTGTACTTCCTGCAGGATATAGTTCTGAACGCCACGGATACCCTTAATGCGCAGCATATCCTTCGGATCGATGGAACCGTCGGTCAATTCGTCGCCTGCTTCGATGTGCTGTCCTTCCGTTACGCGAATACGCGAGCCGTATGTCACAGCGTACACCTTTGTCTCGGCTTCGCCTTGCACTTCGATCTCTCTGCGGTCCTTCGCCTCGCGAATTTCCTTGATAACGCCGTCGAGCTCGGAGATAATCGCTTGACCTTTCGGATTACGCGCCTCAAAGAGCTCCTGGATACGCGGGAGACCTTGCGTAATATCGTCGCCGGCAACGCCGCCGGTATGGAATGTACGCATCGTCAGCTGTGTTCCCGGTTCGCCGATGGATTGCGCCGCGATAATGCCTACCGCTTCGCCGATCTCAACGTGCTTGCCGGTTGCCAGGTTACGGCCGTAGCAGATTTTGCAGACGCCATGACGCGCGCGGCAGCTTAGTACGGAACGGATTTGAAGTTTCTCTACGCCCGCATCGATAATCGCATCTGCTTTGCCGGAGTCGATCAGTTCGCTGCGGTTGACGATAATTTCGCCAGTCTTCGGATGACGAATCGTCTCGAATGCGTAACGCCCTTCGATACGGTCGTACAGGTCCTCGATGACTTCTTTGCCGTCCTGGATCTTGCTAACGGTAAACCCTTTGTCCGTGCCGCAATCGTCTTCGCGAACGATAACGTCCTGCGCAACGTCTACGAGACGGCGAGTCAGGTAACCGGAGTCGGCCGTACGAAGAGCCGTATCGGCAAGACCTTTCCGTGCTCCGTGCGTCGAGATGAAGTACTCGAGGACGGTCAGACCTTCGCGGAAGTTCGATTTGATCGGCAACTCGATGATACGGCCGGATGGATTCGCCATCAGACCACGCATGCCGCCGAGCTGTGTAATCTGGGATTTGTTACCCCGTGCTTTGGAGTCGACCATGAGCATGATGTTGTTGTAACGATCCATCGATTTCATGAGGACTTCCGTAATCTCATCCTTGCATTTGCTCCAGATGCTGATGATCCGGTCATAACGCTCTTCGTTCGTAATCAGACCGCGGCGGTACTGATTCATAACGGTAGCGACCTTCTCGTCGGAAGCCTTCATGATCTCCGCTTTTTCCTTCGGAACAATAACGTCGGATACGCCGATCGTAATGCCCGCTTTGGTGGAATAAGTGAAGCCCAGCTGCTTGATGCGGTCAAGAATAACCGCAGTCAAGGTTGTATGGTACTGACGGAAGCATTCTGCAATGATCGTGCCGAGGAAGTCTTTGCCTACCGCGCCAGCTGTTGCGATCTCATCGACAAACTTCGTCAAGTCCGAACCCTTCTCGTACACAAAGTACTTGTCAGGCGTACCTTGCAGAAGGTTTACTTTCGTCGCTTCGTTGATATATGGGAAATCTTCGGGGAAGATTTCGTTAAAGATCACTTTACCTACCGTAGTAGCCATTAGAGAAGCTTGCTGTTTCTCCGTAAAGTTTTTCTTGTTGAGCACTTTCACCGGGATGAAAATACGCGCATGCAGCGATACGATACCACGTTGGTACGAGGAGATCGCTTCGTTGACCGTCGCGAAGACGGATCCGGAGCCTTTGGCTTCCTTGTTGTCCATCGTCAGATAGAAGCTGCCAAGCACCATATCCTGGGAAGGCGTGACGACCGGTTTGCCGTCCTTAGGGTTAAGGATGTTGCCGGACGCCAGCATAAGCAGGCGCGCTTCCGCTTGCGCTTCCGCGGAGAGCGGTACGTGAACGGCCATCTGGTCACCGTCGAAGTCGGCGTTGTAAGCCGTACATACGAGCGGATGCAGCTTGATCGCGCGTCCCTCGACAAGAATCGGCTCGAATGCTTGAATGCCGAGTCTGTGCAGCGTGGGGGCACGGTTCAGGAGAACCGGATGTTCTTTAATTACTTCTTCGAGAACATCCCATACCTCAGGGCTTACGCGTTCGACTTTACGTTTCGCGCTCTTGATATTATGGGCAAGGCCTTTGTTTACAAGCTCCTTCATCACGAACGGCTTGAACAGCTCCAGTGCCATTTCCTTAGGAAGACCGCATTGGAACATCTTAAGGTTTGGACCTACGACGATAACGGAACGACCGGAATAGTCAACCCGTTTACCCAAAAGGTTCTGACGGAAACGTCCTTGCTTACCCTTCAGCATGTGACTGAGGGATTTCAGCGGACGGTTGCCGGGACCCGTTACCGGACGTCCGCGACGTCCGTTATCGATCAGGGCGTCAACCGCTTCCTGAAGCATGCGTTTTTCGTTCTGTACGATAATGTCCGGCGCGCCGAGATCAAGCAGACGCTTAAGACGGTTGTTCCGGTTGATTACGCGGCGATACAGATCGTTCAAGTCGGAGGTCGCAAAGCGGCCGCCGTCCAGCTGTACCATCGGACGAAGCTCCGGCGGGATAACCGGGAGCACGTCTAGAATCATCCATTCCGGCTCGTTGCCGGAGTTGCGGAAAGCTTCGATAACTTCGAGACGCTTGATAGCGCGGTTACGACGCTGCCCTTGAGCTGTACGAAGATCTTCCTTCAACTGCTCGAGCTCACGCTCTACGTCGATATCCTGAAGCAGCTTCTTGACCGCTTCGGCGCCCATGCCGGCCTGGAAGCCGTAGCCGTATTTCTCACGGTAGCTGCGGTATTCCTTCTCGGACAGGAGCTGTTTCTTTTCGAGAGGCGTATCCCCTGGATCCGTTACGACATAGGATGCAAAGTAGATAATCTCCTCCAGCGAACGCGGGGACATATCTAGTGCAAGCCCCATGCGGCTCGGAATGCCTTTAAAATACCAGATATGGGAGACGGGAGCGGCCAATTCAATATGACCCATCCGCTCGCGGCGAACTTTGGCGCGAGTTACTTCGACGCCGCAGCGATCGCAGACAACGCCCTTGTAACGAACCCGCTTATATTTGCCGCAATGGCACTCCCAGTCCTTGGTCGGACCGAAGATCTTCTCGCAGAAGAGACCTTCCTTCTCGGGTTTCAACGTTCTGTAGTTAATGGTTTCCGGCTTCTTGACTTCTCCGCGGGACCACGAGCGAATTTTATCCGGCGAAGCCAGACCTATTTTCATATACTCGAAGTTGTTCACGTCCAACAAGGAGCAACCCTCCTTCGTCATGTATGACGGTGTCTATTGAGAAAACCTCTATCGAGGCCAATTCGAAGATGTGCGACCTCCTGCTTTGCAAAGCAAAGCCGCTAGGTAAGCACGAGACAGGTTTTATCGCCAATAAGAATTTCAGATTTCCGACATGATCGGAAACCTGTAAATTCTTATGCGGTCGATAAAGCTTATTCGGCTCCTGCTTCGGCGCCTTCCAGATTGAGGTTCAGCTTGTCGCCCGTACCCTCATCCTCGTCGTCGATTTCTTTCATTTCGATCTCTTCTTCATTTTCGGACAGGATTTTAACGTCCATACCCAAGCTCTGAAGCTCTTTGATCAAAACTTTAAACGATTCTGGAACGCCAGGCTCCGGCACGTTCTCGCCCTTGACGATCGACTCGTACGTCTTCACGCGGCCGACCACGTCATCGGACTTGACGGTAAGAATTTCTTGAAGCGTATAAGCAGCGCCATAAGCCTCGAGCGCCCAAACTTCCATCTCGCCGAAGCGCTGTCCGCCGAACTGGGCTTTACCGCCCAGCGGCTGTTGCGTAACGAGGGAGTATGGACCCGTGGAACGGGCATGGATCTTGTCGTCGACCATGTGCGCGAGCTTGATCATGTACATGACGCCAACCGTTACTTCGCGTTCGAACGATTCGCCTGTACGTCCATCGTACAGAACCGTCTTACCGTTCCGCTGCATGCCTGCTTCTTCCATCGTATCGAAGACGTCTTCTTCGTTCGCGCCGTCGAATACAGGAGTAGCGGCATGAATGCCCAGATGCTTGCACGCCATGCCAAGGTGAACCTCCAGCGCTTGACCGATGTTCATCCGGGAAGGAACGCCGAGCGGATTCAGAACGACCTCTACAGGCGTTCCGTCCGGCAGGAACGGCATATCTTCTTCCGGCATGATACGTGCGATAACCCCTTTGTTACCGTGACGTCCGGCCATCTTGTCGCCTTCGGAGATCTTACGCTTCTGAGCGATATAAGCGCGAACGAGCTGGTTAACGCCTGGAGGCAGTTCATCGCCGTTTTCGCGGGTAAATACTTTTACATCCACGACGATGCCGTCGGTACCATGCGGTACGCGAAGCGAAGTGTCGCGAACCTCGCGCGCTTTTTCTCCGAAGATGGCATGAAGCAATCTCTCTTCGGCCGTCAGCTCAGTAACGCCCTTCGGAGTAACCTTGCCGACCAAAATGTCGCCTGCGCCGATCTCGGCGCCGACGCGGATAATACCGCGCTCGTCGAGATTGCGAAGCGCCTCTTCGCCGACGTTCGGGATGTCGCGTGTAATCTCTTCCGGACCCAGCTTCGTATCGCGGGCTTCGGATTCGTATTCTTCGATATGAATGGACGTGTATACGTCTTCCTTAACCAGCTTCTCGCTAAGCAAGATGGCATCCTCGTAGTTGTAGCCTTCCCACGTCATAAACGCAACGACAACGTTGCGGCCAAGCGCGAGTTCGCCCATCTCCGTGGAAGGACCATCCGCCATGATATCACCCTTCTTGATGATATCGCCTTTGCGGACCAGCGGACGCTGATTGATGCATGTGCCCTGGTTGGAACGCATAAACTTGTGAAGCTTATGCTTCACGAGATCTCCGTTCACCGGCTTGCCATCGATCATCTCGACGCGGCGAAGCCAAATTTCGTTGGCGGACGCACGTTCAATGACGCCATCGTATTTCGACACGATACATACGCCGGAGTCTTTCGCACCCTTATGCTCCATGCCAGTGCCCACGAATGGAGCTTTAGGAATGAGCAGCGGTACAGCCTGCCGTTGCATGTTGGAACCCATAAGCGCGCGGTTGGAGTCGTCATTTTCAAGGAACGGAATGAGCGCCGTCGCAACCGACACGACCTGCTTAGGCGATACGTCCATATAGTCGACGCGGTCGCTTGGCATAGTCAAAATGTTATCGGCTTGTTTATTGTAACGGACAATCGTCTGCGACTCGGCGAACTTGTTATCCGGAGTGAGCTCCGCGTTCGCTTGCGCGATAACGTAGTTATCCTCTTCGTCTGCCGTCAAATAAGCGATCTGATCCGTCACGATACCCGTCTTGGGATCCACCCAGCGATACGGCGCTTCGATAAAGCCGTATTCGTTAATGCGGGCGAACGTCGACAAAGAGTTGATCAAACCGATGTTCGGTCCCTCAGGCGTCTCGATCGGACACATCCGGCCATAATGCGAGTGATGGACGTCACGAACTTCGAAGCCTGCGCGCTCCCGCGTCAGACCGCCGGGGCCCAGAGCGGACAGACGGCGCTTATGCGTAAGCTCGGCAAGCGGATTCGTCTGGTCCATGAACTGGGACAGCTGGGACGAACCGAAAAACTCCTTGATGGATGCGATAACGGGACGAATGTTGATCAGCGCCTGCGGCGTGATCGCGTTGGCGTCCTGAATCGACATTCTCTCGCGGACAACGCGTTCCATACGGGATAGACCAATTCGGAATTGGTTCTGCAGCAGCTCGCCTACGGAGCGCAGACGACGATTGCCCAGGTGATCGATATCGTCCGTGCTGCCGACGCCGTGCAGCAAGTTAATGAAGTAGTTAATCGACGAAATAATATCCGCAGACGTAATATGTTTGACGGATTTATCGATTATACCGTTCGCGATAACTTTGATTACCTTATTTTCGTCGAGCGGCGAGAATACGCTGATGGCTTGGAGTGGAATACTATCCGCATCCAGAACGCCGTTAGCGACATGGTACGTTTTGAAACCCACGTCGGTCTCGAGCTTTTCGAGAATTTCGTCAAGAAGGCGACGGTCAATCATCTGGCCGGATTCCGCGATGATCTCGCCGGTAGACGGATCAACGAGGTTCTCAGCTAGACGCTGATTGAACAGACGGTTCTTGATGTGCAGCTTCTTGTTTATTTTGTAACGGCCAACATTGGCCAAGTCATATCGTTTGGGATCGAAGAAACGAGCGACAAGCAAGCTCTTCGCGTTGTCCAAAGTAGGCGGCTCGCCCGGACGAAGACGCTCATAAATCTCGATCAGCGCTTTCTCCGTGGAATCCGTGCTGTCTTTGTCCAGCGTGTTGCGGATGTACTCGTCATGTCCGAGCAAATCCAAAATTTCGGCGTCAGTGCCAAACCCAAGCGCGCGCAAAAGTACCGTTACCGGAATTTTCCGGGTCCGGTCGATACGAACGTAGATGATGTCCTTGGCATCCGTTTCCAGTTCCAGCCAAGCGCCACGGTTCGGAATAACCGTCGCCGTGTACGTCTTCTTGCCGTTCTTATCTACCTTCGTGCTGAAGTACACACTCGGGGAACGAACCAATTGGCTGACGATAACGCGTTCTGCGCCGTTAATAATGAATGTGCCGGTCTCGGTCATAAGCGGGAAATCGCCCATGAATACTTCTTGCTCCTTAACCTCGCCCGTCTCCTTATTGAACAGCCTTACTTTTACGCGCAGCGGAGCCGCGTAAGTTACGTCGCGTTCCTTCGACTCATCCACCGAATACTTCGGCTCGCCTAAGCTATAGTCGATAAATTCCAGTGAAAGATTGCCCGTAAAGTCCGAAATCGGAGAGATATCCTGGAACAATTCGATTAAATCGCTGTCCAAAAATTTCTCGTACGATTTTTGTTGGATTTCAATCAGGTTCGGGACTTCCAGCACCTCGCTGATCCTAGCGTAGCTTCTTCTAGCACGCCGACCATACTGAACAAGTTGTCCTGCCAACTTAACCTCACCCCTCGTGTCTGTCTCACAGCATCGATACTACTGCGTTACTCTCTTAGGCGGCGGCAGCCGCCCATACAGATAAATAAAGAAAAGCCCTTATCGAATAGGTTCGAAAAAAGAGCATGTTTCCGGCAGTTTGCCTGACGCGGCTGACCGCGCAGGTCCCATATCAAGTATTTTGCCCAAAATGTAAACATTATACGTCAAATGCTCCAAAAGTATGCATTCACCACGGAAAATTGCACTTGACATTTTAGTTAACTAAAGAGAATTACAGCAATTTTATACTGACATTTTATAATATTACCATATCCAAATTGTCAAGTCAATTCATTTCCAACGTTTCAAACAAAAAAACATTGACATTTGATCAAAAATCGGGTATTTCTATTTTTTGGCTCGAAAAATCCGGTATCCCTTGTCTTTGGTCACTTCGACCACTTCCTCGTACAATTGCTCCAGCTTCTCCAGCGCGGATGGGGCCCCTTGCTTTTTCTGAATGACGACCCACAAGCTGCCGCCCTTTTTCAAAAAAGCATGTCCTTCTTCAAAAATCCGGTGGACAACCACCTTCCCTGCACGAATCGGCGGGTTTGTCAAAATGGCGTCGAACTCTCTCTCGGATACGGACTCATAGAGATCGCTTTGCATAATCTGCACATTGCTAATCTCGTTGAGCGCAGCATTCTCCTTCGCAAGTTCTACTGCTCTCTCATTAATATCGACCATTGTTACCGACCCTCGCGGGACTAGTCCTGCTGCGCTAAGCCCGATGGGCCCATAGCCGCAGCCGATATCGAGCACTCGGTCGCTCTCCGACAGCTCCATGGCATCAATCAACACTTTACTGCCATAATCGACGCCCGTCTTGGAGAACACGCCTGCATCTGTCGTAAACTTCAGCTTACGTCCCCTTAGAAGCGTCTCGACGGTTTGGCGATTATGTTTCGCCTCCGGCGCTTTGGAATAATAGTGATTCGACATGTTCCGCCGCCTCCTTATCCTCATAACTCGGCAACATGCAAGGAACCCCTTGTTACCTCACGGTATCAAGGGGTTCGCCAGCGGGTTTTTCGTCAGACGATCATCCCGCTGCAGGTTATCGAGAAGCGATATTACTTAACTTCAACGGCAGCGCCAGCTTCTTCAAGCTTAGCTTTGATACCGTTAGCTTCGTCTTCGCCGATTTTTTCTTTGATAGCTTTAGGAGCGCCATCAACCAGCTCTTTAGCTTCTTTCAGGCCAAGACCCGTGATTTCGCGAACAACTTTGATTACGTTGATCTTCGAAGCGCCAGCGCTTGTCAGGATAACGTCGAATTCAGTTTGAGCAGCAGCTTCAGCAGCGCCGCCGCCAGCTACTACTGCTACTGGAGCTGCAGCAGTTACGCCGAATTCTTCTTCGATTGCTTTCACGAGATCGTTCAGTTCAAGAACTGTCATACCTTTAATGGCTTCCAAGATTTGCTCTTTAGACATGGTATATACCTCCGAATGGTTTAGTTTTGGTTGTTGTATTGCTAGTTATGATGCCTGACCTGTCAGGCGGCATCGGTCTTGCCGGGGCAGAAGCTTTGCTTACGCGCTAGCTTCTTGTTTTTCTCCAACTGCTTTAACCGCAAGCGCGAAGTTGCGCATTGGAGCTTGAAGCACGCTGAGGAGCATGGAGAGCAAGCCTTCGCGGGAAGGAAGCTCTGCAAGCGCCTTGATTTCTTCAGCGCTAACGACTTTACCTTCTACAATGCCGCCTTTTAATTTCAGGGCATCGTTCTTTTTGGCAAAGTTGTTAAGAATCTTGGCCGGAGCAACAGCGTCTTCGCCGCTGAATGCTACTGCCGTAGGACCTGTAAGAATGTCGTTCAGCGACGTCAGTTCTGTACCTTCCGTGGCGCGACGAACGATCGAGTTTTTCAGAACCTGGAAGTCAACGCCCGCTTCGCGGAGTTGCTTACGCAGTTCAGTTACTTGCGCGACGTTCAATCCGCGATAGTCGGCGATAACCGTGCTGGAGCTCGAAGTGAGCTTCGACGCGACAACCGCAACCGCTTCTTGTTTCTCTTGGATGATCTTAGCGTTAGCCAAACTGTACACCTCCCGTTAAATTTTACATGCCGTGATACGATAAATTTCCTTCTCCTTGGGTGCATGAGAAAAGGCCTTCGCAGACACTGCGAAGGCCATGATGTCGTTATTAAGTACATGCGGCAGGCCGCGACTTCATTAACGTATTATCATAACACCTCGGTAGGAAATTAAGTCCTTCCGGACACCTACTGTCTACGGTATGCGTATTCGAATTTAGTGTCGTTTCCCTCTTGCTTAGCGGTAGCTAGCAGTTGATACGCGAGCGCCAGGGCCCATCGTGGAGGAAACGGCGATGTTTTTCAGGTAAACGCCTTTGGCGGCAGCCGGTTTAGCGCGCACCAGAGCGTCGATCAGAGCTTTCAGGTTTTCGTTCAGCTTTTCAGCGTCGAACGATACTTTGCCGATTGGAGCGTGGATTTGACCCGCTTTGTCCAGACGGTACTCGATCTTACCTGCTTTGATTTCTTGAACGGCCTTGGCAACGTCGAACGTTACTGTACCTGCTTTCGGGTTAGGCATGAGGCCCTTACCGCCCAGGATACGACCGAGCTTACCAACTTCAGCCATCATGTCCGGCGTTGCTACGCAGACGTCGAATTCGAACCAGCCTTGTTGGATTTTGTTGATCATGTCTGCGTCGCCGACATAGTCAGCGCCTGCAGCTTCCGCTTCTTTCACTTTTTCGCCTTTGGCGAAAACGAGAACGCGTTTTGTTTTGCCTGTGCCATGCGGAAGTACGACAACGCCGCGTACCGCTTGGTCTTGTTTACGTGGGTCTACACCCAGACGAACGGCCACTTCGACGGATTCGTCGAACTTGGCTGTTGCCGTTTTCTTTACAAGCTCGATTGCTTCAGCCGGCTCGTAAGTGGCTTCGCTGTCGATCAGCTTGGCTGCTTCTGCATATTTCTTGCCGTGTTTAGCCATTGAAATTGTCCTCCTTTGTGGTTATAACGGAACGGCCTCCTGGGACCGATCCTCCCACCTCGCGAAGCTTATGCTTCGCCAAGCGTCGGCGTCTTCGAAGACACCTTGGGCTTCCCGTCCCGATGGACGTTTCCCCCATTAGTCGGCGATGGAGATACCCATGCTGCGGGCAGTACCTTCAACCATACGCATTGCCGCCTCAACGGAAGCTGCGTTCAGATCCTGCATCTTCGTTTCTGCGATTTCGCGAACTTTGTCACGTTTCACAGTTGCGACTTTTTTCTTGTTCGGTTCGCCGGAACCCTTCTCGATACCAGCTGCCACGCGAAGCAATACTGCTGCCGGTGGAGTCTTCGTCTCGAATGTGAAGGAACGGTCCTCGAATACCGTGATCACGACTGGAATAATCAGACCTGCTTGATCCGCTGTGCGAGCGTTGAATTCTTTACAGAACGCCATGATGTTAACGCCTGCTTGACCCAGTGCCGGACCGATTGGAGGAGCCGGATTCGCTTTGCCTGCAGGAACTTGCAGTTTGACCATCTTGATGACCTTTTTTGCCATGATTCACACCTCCTTGCCCTGATATACAAACCCGCGTCAGCGAGTATGCTCCGGAAACCGGATAATTATATCTTCTCCACCTGAGTGTAATCCAGCTCAAGCGGGGTTTCCCTGCCAAACATGTTGACGTGAACCTTCAGCTTCGCCTTGTCCAGCAAAATTTCTTCTACCGATCCGACAAAGTCCGCAAAAGGACCAACTTTGACGCGAACCGTTTCCTTTAGATCGAATTCGATCTTCGGCTTCGGCTCTTCCATGCCCATGTGTTTCAGAATCTGATCCACTTCGTCAGGCAGCAGAGGAGTCGGCTTGGAACCGGAGCCCGTCGAACCTACAAATCCCGTTACTCCCGGCGTATTGCGAACAACGTACCACGAATCGTCGGTTTGAACCATCTCTACGAGAACGTAGCCAGGGTAGACCTTGCGTTGGACGGTTTTCTTCTTTCCGTCCTTTTCTACCACTTCGTCTTCCATAGGAACGAGCACGCGAAAGATCTTGTCTTCCATGCCCATCGATTCAACCCGGCGCTCCAAGTTGGCTTTCACCTTGTTCTCGTAGCCGGAGTAAGTGTGTACGACATACCATCTTTTTTCCATCACAAATCCACCTTTGGTCCCTTATTAGACAATGAGTTGAACCAATTCAGAGATTCCGATGTCAAGAAGCCAGAAGTAAATCGTCACAGCGACAACTGTCAGCAAGACGACGATGGAATAGCTCGTCAACTCCTTACGACTTGGCCAGCGAACCTTCTTCAGTTCCGCCCAGCTGTCGGCAAAAAAACTAAACGTCGTTCCAAAGCCTTGCTTCAGTTTGGCCAAAAATGTCACGGTTACACCTCCAATGGACTATCTCGTCTCGCGATGAGGAGTCTGCTCGTTACAGAACTTGCAAAACTTCTTCAACTCGATGCGGTCGGGGTGATTACGTTTGTTCTTGGTTGTCGCATAGTTTCTTTGTTTGCAGTTTGTGCATGCCAACGTGATGATTACCCGCATTGAATTACACCTCCCGAACTGCTAAAAAATACGAATCGCGAAACTCTATAGTCAAGTTTATTGATTCCATCACCAATACTTCGGCCAAACAAAAAAAGAACCCGTTTGCAGGCCTACCTAAACACTTTATCACAAGGGCTATGTCGTGTCAACGCATGCATCCTGTTGCTGACTTGCGAAATATTGGCATCGATCTCTGAATTCTATCATTGCGAGTTCAAAAAGTTCGGTTTTCAGCACCGAGAAGATTGAAAGAAGGTAGAAACTGAGGAGC
>NZ_BDQX01000052.1 GCF_003112455.1 Paenibacillus agaridevorans | reverse complement strand
GAGGAGCGGAGCGTAGCAGAGCTACGTGAGCACCGGAAGGTTCGGTTGCGTTCAATCTTCGATGTCGAGTTAAGCTTCTTGGCATACTTCGTAATGGGAATCGGACTTTTTGAACAACCTCATAATAGAATGAAGAGAGAACGGTGGATATAAGACGTGCGTAGAAAATTGCGTCTTCGCAGCCGCGAAGATTTCAATCGGGTCTATCGGGGCGGAAAATCGTTCGCGAACGGCCAATTCGTCGTATATTGGTCCAGGCAAAGAGTGGCGGACCCATTCCGGCTCGGCGTGTCGGCCAGTAAAAAGATCGGCAATGCCGTCATGCGCAATCGGATGAGAAGAATGGTAAAGGAAATCGTACGTCATATGGAGGACCGGATCGTACCTGGAACGGACTTCATCCTCATCGTCAGGAAGCAGGCAACGGCCATGGAGATGAAGGAGATGGAGAAGAGCGTCGGGCATGTGCTGAGGAAAGCCGGTTTATTAAAGAAGTAATGATTTCTAGCGATGAAACTTACAGCGCTGCCAAAGGTCGGAGACTGCCGTTTCATCTTGTTTATTTGTGTATTAAATTATGGTATAGTCTATCTTGGAATAGAACTATGCAGAAGCTCTCAGAGAGGAGATTTAATGTTGTTTCGGAATACAAATCGAAAATGGCTTCTCGTGGCGGGTCTTGTATTGGTTATGGGCCTCCTTGCAGGCTGTGCTCCTGCCGATCATACCATGGATACGCCCGACTTGCTCAAGGGTAATTTCTGGGAGAAAAACGTCGTTTATTATTTCGCTATTACGCTTGATACGTTCGCTAACTGGTTCGGCGGCTCCTATGTGTTGGCGATCCTGCTGCTAACGATTATCGTTAGAACGCTCATTCTGCCGTTGACACTTAAGCAGTATCGCAGTTCCAAGGCTATGCAAGCGTTACAGCCGCAAATGGCGGAAATTAAGAAGAAATATAAGGACAACCCGCAGAAGCAGCAAGAAGAGACGATGAAACTGTTCCAGACGCATGGCGTCAACCCCTTGGCGGGCTGTCTGCCGTTGATTGTCCAGATGCCGGTATTTATCGCGCTCTACAATGCCATCTACTGGAATCAGGACATCCGTACCGAAACGTTGTTCGGCTTCGGACTTGGCGAGCCAAGCCCATGGTACTTCTTGCCGGTGCTTGCCGCGATTACGACCTTCGTCCAATCGAAGATGATGCAGAAGCAGCAGACGCAGCAAATGCCGGGCATGGGGATGATCATGACGATTTTCCCGGTGCTGATCTTCGTGATGTCGATGTCGTTCCCTGCTGCATTGCCGCTGTACTGGGTATTCAGCAACACGTATACGATCGTTCAAAACTACTTCCTGTACGTACGTGGTTCATCTGACAAGGGTAAGAAGGAGGTCCTTGCAAAATGAAGAAAATCGTTGCATCGGGCAAGACGATAGACGATGCTGTGCGTAATGGATTGACACAATGGCAAGTAACGGAAGACCGTGTTAAAGTTGTCGTGCTGGAGCAGCCGTCCAAAGGGCTGTTCGGGCTGATTGGCGTCAAGGAAGCCAAGGTGGAGCTGGAGCTTATTCCGGATCCGCTGGAGGAAGCCGAGCAGTTCCTTGTCGAAGTCGCGCGTACAATGGGACTTTCAGTTCAGATCGATCGCAAGCAAACGAAAGAAGGCTTCTACTTGTCCGTATCGGGCGGGGGAGACCTGGGCATGCTGATTGGACGCCGGGGGGGCACGCTTGACGCGCTGCAGTACCTGGTAAATATTGTGGCCAACCGTTATTCAGACAGTCATCTTCGTATCGTCCTTGATGCAGAGGATTTTCGCGAGCGTCGCCGCAAGACGTTGGAGGAGCTCTCCGACCGATTGGCGGGACGAGTTATTCGCACGAGAAAGGAAGTCGTTCTCGAGCCGATGACGCCTCATGAACGCAAGGTCATCCATTCGCAGCTTCAGAACCATCCTAAGGTAAGGACGTTCAGCAAGGGAGACGAGCCGAATCGGCGCGTCGTCATTGCGCTGAGGTAAGGCGATTATTACCTAACCATCCATACCGGTATCCGATTCGCAGCAATGGCTTCCCAAGGTCATTGCTGTTTTTCCATTCTGCGCAAGAAGCATAAAGAGGTGTTGATAGTCATGATTCACGATACGATTGCCGCGATCTCGACCGCTGTTGGCGAGGGCGGCATCGCGATCATTCGGGTAAGCGGACCGCAGGCGATTAGCGGTATATCCCGTATTTTTTCGTCGAAAATAAGTCTAAACGACGCCGAGTCGCATACGGTTCATTACGGGCACATCGTTGATCCCTCCAGCGGGGAGAAGATCGAGGAGGTGCTGCTTACGCTGATGCACGGACCGCGCTCCTTTACGGCAGAAGATGTTGTCGAGATCAATGCGCATGGCGGCGTCATCGCGGTGAAGAAGGTGCTGGACATCGTGTTGCTGCAGGATAATATCCGAACGGCGGAGCCCGGCGAATTCACGAAGCGGGCATTCCTGAACGGACGCATTGACCTGATGCAAGCGGAAGCCGTTATCGACCTCATCCGATCGAAGTCGGATCGGGCGTTCTCCGTTGCACGCAAACAAGCGGAAGGCGCGTTGTCGAAAAAGATCAAGGCGCTGCGTCAGACGGTTATCGAGCTGCTTGCCCATATTGAGGTCAATATCGATTATCCCGAGCATGATGTCGAAGAGATGACAAGCGCGTATATCCGCGAACAATGTCAGCTTGCCATCGGCGAAATCGACAAATTGCTAAAAACCGCGAACGAAGGCAAAATATTGCGTGAAGGCATTGTGACGGCAATTGTCGGAAGGCCTAATGTGGGCAAGTCGTCGCTTATGAACGTTTTGACGCAGGAGAACAAGGCGATCGTGACCGATATTCCGGGTACGACACGCGATGTCATCGAACAATTCGTGACGTTAAATGGCATACCGCTTCGTCTGCTGGATACGGCGGGGATTCGGGAAACGAGCGACATTGTGGAACGGATCGGGGTAGAGAGGTCGCGTGACGCGTTTCAGGATGCGGATCTGATCTTGTTCGTGCTTAATCATAATGAACCGCTGCAGAGCGATGATCGGCAGCTGCTTCAGCAGCTTGAAGGGAGATCGGTTGTCGCCATCATCAACAAAACCGACTTGCCAGGTCATCTGGAGATGGACGAGGTTGAACGTTACGTTGCTTCGGATCGCATTGTAAGGATGTCCGTTCTGGAAGAGCGGGGACTGGACGGCTTGGAAGCTACAATAAGCGAGATGTTCTTCGAAGGGCAGTTGGAGGCAAATGATCTGACCTATGTCAGCAACGTTCGACATATTTCGCTATTAAAGCGGGCGAAAGGTTCGCTGGAGGATGCAATAGAGGCAACCTATTCGGGTATACCGATTGATGTAATACAGATAGACGCAAGACTCGCTTGGGAATCGCTTGGTGAAATTCTGGGCGACGAAGCGGGCGATTCATTGATTGACCAAATTTTCTCACAGTTTTGTCTTGGAAAGTAGGAGGGATCTATTATGGGATATGTGGCAGGTGAATTCGATGTCATCGTTATCGGCGCAGGACATGCGGGCTGCGAGTCTGCACTTGCGTCAGCTAGAATGGGCTGCGATACGCTGCTTTTGACGATTAATCTGGATATGGTGGCGTTTATGCCGTGCAATCCGTCGATCGGCGGTCCGGCGAAGGGGCATGTTGTGCGCGAAATCGACGCTCTGGGCGGCGAGATGGGGCGCCATATCGATAAAACGTTTATTCAAATGAGGATGCTTAACACGGGCAAGGGTCCGGCTGTTCACGCGCTTCGCGCGCAAGCCGATAAATTCGCATATCAGCATCTGATGAAAAAAACGATCGAAGAAACGCCGAATTTGACGCTTCGCCAAGGGATGGCGGAAGAGCTTATTGTCGAAGACGGCAAATGCGTAGGCATCTTGACCAAGACGGGCGCCGAATATCGGGCGAAGGCGATTGTCGTCACGACCGGTACTTATCTTCGGGGCAAGATCATTATGGGCGAGCTTATGTATGAGAGCGGGCCCAACAATCAACAGCCGTCGGTCCGGTTGTCCGCAAGCCTCAAGGAACATGGTCTCGAGCTGATTCGCTTTAAGACGGGAACGCCGCCGCGCGTAAATAAGGATACGATCGATTTCTCGAAGACGGAGATCCAGCCTGGCGACGAGAAACTGAAGTTTTTCTCTCATGAGACAGAGTCGTCCGATAACGAACAATTGCCTTGCTGGCTGACTTACACATCGGAAGAAACACATCGTATTATTAATGATAATTTGCATCGCGCTCCGATGTTCTCTGGCGCCATAGAAGGAACAGGACCGCGTTATTGCCCGTCAATTGAAGACAAGATCGTTCGGTTTGCCGATAAGCCGAAGCATCAGGTCTTCCTGGAGCCGGAGGGAAAACATACTTCGGAGTATTACGTGCAAGGCTTGTCGACGAGTATGCCTGAGGATGTGCAACTCAAAATTGTTAGATCGGTTCCAGGTTTGGAAAATGCTGAGATCATGCGCAACGGCTATGCGATAGAATATGATGCGGTTATCCCCACTCAACTCTGGCCGACCCTGGAGACGAAAGTCATAGACGGATTATTTACAGCTGGACAAATCAATGGAACATCCGGATATGAGGAAGCGGCTGGCCAAGGCATCATCGCCGGCATTAATGCTGCGAGAAAGGTGCAAGGGAAGGAAGGCGTCATTATTGGACGCGAGCAGGGATATATCGGTGTTATGATCGATGATCTCGTGACGAAGGGGACGAATGATCCCTATCGACTTCTGACTTCGAGAGCCGAATATCGATTGCTGCTTCGGCATGATAATGCCGATCTGCGCCTGACCCCGCTTGGTTATGAGATCGGACTGATCACGGAAGAACGTTACGGCAAGTTCTTAAGGAAGAAAGAGCTGGTGGAGCTGGAGCTTGAGCGACTTCGCAATACGAAGGTAAAGCCGGATGATATGAAGGTGATGCTGGAGGCAGCAAGCTCCGCGCAAATGACGCAAGGCGCTGATGCATTGTCGTTGCTTCGTCGTCCCGAGGTTACGTATGCTCATTTGGAGAGCGTGCTCCCGAGCCCTTATGAATTAAGCGACGAAATGAAGGAGCAAGTTGAGATTCAGATCAAATATGAGGGATATATCGAAAAACAACTGCTCCAAGTTGAACGATTGAACAAGATGGAGAAAAAGAAGATGCCAGAAGACATCGATTACGGCGATGTACGCGGCCTCGCTTCCGAGGCGAAGCAGAAGCTCAGCGTTATACGTCCGCTTTCGATTGGTCAGGCATCCCGAATTGCCGGTGTTACGCCGGCAGACATTTCGATTTTGCTTGTTTATTTGGAACATTACAATCGTGTCACCGCGGCAAGAAAGTCAGGATCATAAATGGATAAGACGAGTACATGGTTAGTTGAGCAGCTGGGGGAGAGAGGGGTATCCATCTCTTCCCGCCAGTTGGAGCAATTTGAAGCCTATTTGGAAATGCTGGTGGATTGGAACGAACGAATGAACCTGACGGGCATTACGGAACGTGATGCTGTTTATGAAAAACATTTTTATGATTCTATCTCCTTATCCTTTTTTGTCGATATGATTGGAATTAAATCTATTGCCGACATTGGCTCTGGAGCCGGATTTCCAAGCATTCCGTTAAAAATCTGTTTCCCTCATTTAAAGGTTGTCATCGTGGACTCCCTGAACAAACGAATTTCCTTTCTAAAAGCATTGGCGGAGCGACTGGAACTCCAGGATGTAGAGTGTGTGCATGGTCGTGCAGAGGATATTGCAAGGTTGCCTTTATATCGCGATCAATTTGATTTGGCTACGGCAAGAGCTGTTGCACGTCTTAATGTACTTAATGAATTCTGCCTTCCCTTTGTACGTCCCGGCGGCAAGTTTGCTGCCATGAAGGGTGCTAAATCTCAGGAAGAAATGAAGGAAGCGGGTTTTAGCTTAAAGGAATTGAAAGGTAAGCTGATAGATGAGCATGGTATGGTGCTTCCTCACGAAGGGTCTGAGCGGCATATCGTTGTGATCCAGAAGACAGGCACTACGCCCCAAAAATATCCACGCAAAGCAGGAACGCCGCTTAAGCAACCTTTAATCTAGTATTTTCACAAATTGTTTCACGTGAAACATTGTCAACTTATAGGGAGAGTGGAGTGCTGTTCTACGTTATCATGCGGGAATAGCACTTCTTTAACCGTTAAAGCTTGGATTTGTTAATCTATGAATATTCAGTGTCGTATTCTTACAATTGAATTGTTAAATTACATAGTTGATAAGGTGTCAAGCAGGATTTCATTGGTAGGGAGTCGAATTAATAGGGAAAAGTTAGGATGATCTCAGATGTCTGGAAAGTCTATTGCATTTTTTATGCATAGATTTATCATATGATCGGGTGGTAGTCATTCATGAAAGAATCATTATCCCGCCTGTTCGGCCTGTCCGAACAGCGCTCTCCTCAAGAAGAAGTAAGGCAGCTGCCAATTCATGAGATTGATACGAGCCCGTTTCAGCCTCGTACCTTATTCGACGATGATCGAATCGAGGAGCTCTGTCAGACTATTAAGACGCATGGCGTTATCCAACCTATTGTTGTACGCGTTCGTAATAATCGTTATGAAATTATTGCCGGCGAACGACGTTGGCGTGCAGTAACGAAACTCGGTTATGAAACCATTCCCGCAATCGTAAGAGAATTCAATGATTCTCAGACCGCTTCAATCGCTTTAATCGAAAACCTCCAACGTGAGAACTTAACCGCTATTGAGGAAGCGGTGGCTTACCAGAAATTAATTGAATTACATCAGCTGACTCAAGAAAGTTTGGCGCAACGATTAGGGAAGAGCCAGTCAACGATTGCTAACAAACTGAGATTGCTTATGCTCCCTGAACCGGTTAAAGCTACACTCATGGAACGAAAAATTTCGGAACGACACGCGAGAGCATTATTATCCCTGGATTCGGAAGAGCTGCAGCTGAAGGTTCTTGAGGAAATTATTACGAAGGATCTGAATGTGAAACAAACAGAGGTTCGAATCGCATTCTTAAATGAATCGAACAAAAATAAAAAAGCGAAACGAATATCCTTCACGAAGGATGTACGCCTTGCGCTTAATACGATTAGACAGTCCATTGATATGGTGTCGGGCTCGGGTTTAAAGATCAAAACCAATGAAAAGGATCACGAGGATCATTATGAAATAGTGATTCAAATTCCTAAACGCTAGTAATCATCTGTCATCCAATGCTTCCTCAGCAGTTTTTTTTTGCAAAACTGGAGGTCGTTCATCCCTTAAGACCACGGTACAGAGGTATTCTCAACAATCTCTTAAAAATAGATATTAGATTTCTATCACAGTTCCTCTTCTTCCTCTCTTCTATGCTATAATAGAACAAGGTGAAATGACGAAAAACGTCCTCAGAGGATTGCTCCTGCTAAATAGCTGAATTCCACTTTGCTCCTGACTGGATCATAATGGAGATAGAAGCCCGTATAGAAGGTTATACGGGCTTCAATTTGACTCGAAATATAGAAAAAGCTTTTAAGATGGTTAGCCATACTTTCTCTATATTTCCGGGAATGAAACGCGCTGCGTTGATAAAGGGAAAACGTCAGCCGTTTCACCTTGATTTCCCAAAATGATGCCGCCTTCCAATGAAGGCGGCGATGCCATTTTGTACAAAAGTTTCACACATGAGGTGAATAAGAATTGTCGAAAATTATTGCAATTGCCAATCAGAAGGGCGGAGTCGGCAAAACGACGACTTCCGTTAATTTATCAGCATGCCTTGCTTCGCTTGGGAAAAAGGTGCTTCTGGTCGATATCGACCCGCAAGGAAATACGACAAGCGGTCTCGGCATTAATAAAGCCGATGTTTCCAACTGTATTTACGATGTATTAATTAACGAAGTGCATCCCAAAGATGCCATGGTGGAAACGAGTGTGCCGGGGTTGACCGTTATTCCAGCTACGATTCAATTGGCTGGCGCAGAAATCGAGCTTGTCCCAACGATTTCTCGTGAACTTCGGTTAAAGAAATCACTTCATATGGTAAAAAATGATTTCGATTACGTCATTATTGATTGTCCGCCATCCCTTGGCATTTTGACAATCAACTCTTTGACTGCAGCTGATTCTGTTCTTATCCCGATACAATGCGAATATTACGCGTTAGAAGGACTCAGTCAATTGCTAAATACGGTTCGACTTGTTCAGAAGCATTTAAATACATCCCTACAGATTGAGGGAGTATTGCTTACAATGCTGGATGCGCGTACGAATCTGGGTATTCAAGTGATTGAAGAAGTGAAAAAGTATTTCCAACAGAAAGTATATCAAACGATTATCCCGCGGAATGTACGTCTGAGTGAAGCTCCGTCTCATGGACAAGCTATTATCACTTATGATCCGAGATCCAAAGGTGCAGAAGTTTATCTTGAACTTGCGAAGGAAGTGGTAATGTATGAGCAAGCGGCTAGGTAGAGGCCTGGATGCGCTAATCCCGTCTCTGTCCGTCAATGATGATGATAAAGTCGTAGAGATTTCGCTATCACAGCTTCGTCCGAACCCTTACCAACCACGTAAAACTTTCGATGAAGAATCCATCAAGGAACTTGCGGAATCCATTAAACAGCATGGTGTCATTCAACCGATCATTGTGCGTTCAGTAATTAAAGGTTATGAGATTATTGCAGGGGAACGTCGTTTCCGCGCTTCGCAATATTGCGGCAATACGACAATTCCGGCGGTTATACGGAACTACAGTGATCAACAAGTCATGGAAATTGCGTTAATCGAAAACTTGCAGCGGGAAGACTTAAACGCTTTAGAGGTAGCTATTGCATACCAAGCATTAATGGATAAATTTAAATTGACACAAGAAGAGCTTAGCTTGAAGGTAGGCAAGTCGCGTTCTCACATTGCAAACTTCTTACGTTTACTGAGCTTGCCTGCAGAAATCAAAGAATATGTTTCACGTGGAACAATTTCAATGGGCCATGCGAGAGCACTTGCGGGCATTAAAGATGTTGACGTACAGAAGGAATTCGCCGAGCAAATTATTGGTTCGGAGTGGAGCGTGCGGGAACTGGAGGATGCCATTCAAAAGCTGGATCATAAAGGGAAAGACCAGCCGGAGAAAGGGCAAAAACCGAAGAAACGCGATCCTTACATTGAACATCTGGAAGAGACGCTTCGCGACCGTTTCAAAACAACTGTGAAGATTAAACAACAGAAGGATAAAGGGAAAATCGAGCTTCAATATTACAACAAACAAGATTTGGAACGTTTGCTCGAATTGCTTCAACAGCTTGCCTAAAAGGACTGAATAATGGCATATCTAAGTTGTAATCTTTCAGCTGAAGGATTAAACTAAGGTATGCCATTATTGAATTATAAGGAAGTTTTTCATGAACGGAAATAGCCGTTTCACCTTGTTGTTCATAAAGAGCTGCTTAAAAGAGATGGATAGGGAAGGTGTAGAGGAATGACTGCCGAACAACGCAAGTTGATTTATTTGGATCATGCGGCTACATCATGGCCGAAGGCTCCTGGTGTAGTAGAAGCTGTGACAGATGCGCTAATGAATGACGGAGCTAATCCAGGTAGAGGCAGTCATGCTATGGCAGTAAGGGCTAGCCGAATTTTATTTGATACAAGAAAAGCGTTAAGCAAGCTGTTCGGTATTCGCAACCCGAATGATATCGCTTTTGCGGCTAATACGACGATGGCTCTTAATATGGCGATACAGGGATTAGTTAAGGCAGGAGATCATGTCATAACGACTAGCGTCGAACATAATTCCGTCAGAAGACCCTTATACCAATTGGAACAGGAAAAAGACGTAGAAGTAACGTACTTACGCTCGGACGAATATGGCCGAATACAGTTGTCAGAGCTGGAGAAGGCTATAAAACCAAATACGAAATTAATTGCAGTGAACCATAGCTCCAATCTGCTTGGGACTATTTTGCCTGTAGGAGAAATTGGTGAAATCGCCCGCAAACATGATGTGAAACTGCTGGTTGATGCCGCGCAAAGCGCAGGTATAGTGCCGATCGATGTAAAGGCGCTAGGAATCGATCTACTGGCTTTTCCGGGACATAAGGGACTGCTAGGCCCTCAAGGCACTGGAGGGCTTTATATTGCGCCTGAGGTTGATCTGGAGCCGTTGTTGTTGGGTGGAACAGGGAGTCAGTCGGAAGCCCCGCATCAGCCGTTAGTGCGGCCTGATCGGTACGAGGCAGGGACTCCTAATACGCCAGGCTTGGCGGGGCTAAAGGCTGGCGTCCATTATGTGTTGAATGAGACGGTGCAGAACATCCATACTAAGGAGAGGGCATTGACGGAGCGGATGATGGAAGGGCTGCTGCATATACCGAAGCTTCGCCTGTTAGGGCCAAAGCTGGGGGAGGAACGCACTGGCATTGTGGCGTTCCAGGCGGAGAATATTGATTCGTCCGAGCTGTCGTTTATTCTCGATCAACATTACGGCATCGCCGTTCGATCCGGTTACCATTGTACGCCGCTAGCGCATGCAAGCGCGGGCACTGCTGATACTGGTGCTGTACGAGCAAGCGTAGGCATATTCACAACAGAAGAGGAAGTCGATACATTAGTAACGGCTATGACAGAAATAACGAAGCATTATGGCAACTGAGAGATGGGGGAAAGCATGGACGAACAACTAATGTACTTGATGGGTGGGATAGGTGCGGTAATATTGCTCCTGGTCATCATACTGATTGTATGGATCGCAATTATAGGGTCGCGTCTCAAGAAGTTAAGAAAGCAATATGTTGCCGTAATGGGCAATACGGGAATAAGCAACTTAGAAGATGTGATCTTGGAGCTGAAACAAAAGTTGAATGAACAAGAACAACAAGAGGAGAAGCTGAAAAAGCGTGTGGATGCAGTAGAGTCGGAATTGCCATTGGTGAAAGGGAAAATCGGCATTATTAGATACAATGCTTTCTCGGAAGGAGGCAGCGATCTCAGCTTCTCCTTGGCGATCGTTAATGAGGAGAAGGACGGAGTTGTTTTCTCCGGTCTGCATGGCAGAGATAATACTTACATGTATGCCAAACCGCTGCAAAAGGGCGAATCCAATTACCCGCTTACACCAGAGGAGAAGCAAGTCATCCTATTGGCCAAGTAAGCAGACTATCAAGAAAAGTCGGCAGCTGCAGTCTGATCTCTGGTGGAAGAGGATACATGAACATAACTTGTAATGGCGGACATGAGACTGGCCGCAATAACCTCGGACATTCGAATGACCAAGTGAAGCCTCGTATTCTGCAAAACGAAATATTCCATAAAGCCGCCAACGTTAACGATGCCGGTCACATGGATATCTCCCACCGGAGGAAGATCTTTATTTACTCCAGCACCAGGCTTGACGGGACCCTGCCCAATCTGAATGCATCCTACGCTGGATACTTGGCCAAGGCAGGCATCAATGCCGATAACGAAGGGTTTCTCGAATTTGCGATTAATCTCGTGCAGCGTATCCTCCAAATTCATGGCGTGCACGGGATCTTCCAGCGTACCGTATAGATGGAAGTGAGGGCTCCTGTATTTAAACAGCGCAGTTCCGATTAGAGGACCAAGCGCGTCGCCTGTTGATCGGTCTGTTCCGATGCAGACGATGACAATGGGGCGATTCGCTGAAATTTCCTCTAGAAGCCCAGTCAGCCGATGAACAAGCATGCCCGTAATATTTGCATTTGTGTAAGGCACTTTAAACGGCGCGTCTTTCATAAATGGAAGCTTCATAGAATCCCTCCAATAGGTAGTGTGTTACTAGTATATGGATGGGACAACCATTTTATACGCAATACGGACCATGCAGAACAAATAAAGATGCAAGGGAGGAAGAAGCGCGTTATGTTGATCGCATTTGATTCAACCCAACAGGCGCTAAGAGCCGAGATGCTGCTGGAATATGCAGATATTGAGATCGATATCTGTCCGACGCCCAAAGAAATTACGGCAGGTTGCGCGTTATCGATTCATTTCCCCCAAGAGGAGCTAATGCAGGTTAAAACCATCATTGTGCAGGAGCAGGTAGAGATACGAGGGATCTTCGAGCCTGATGGAATAGGGTATCGAGAGGTAGAGTAGGAAAGATATAATAGAGGTTGTTCAAAAAGTTCGCTTTTGATCACGATGTATGCCACGAAGTTTACTCGACATCGAATATTGAATTCAGGCGAAACTTCCGGTGCTCACGTAGCTTCCACTACGCTC
>NZ_BDQX01000051.1:92849-98157 GCF_003112455.1 Paenibacillus agaridevorans | reverse complement strand
CGGCTGGGGGCTATCCATCTGCAGTGCCGACTGTGCCAGCCGATAGCGGCTACACGTTCACTGGATGGAGCAGCGATGGAGGCATAACCAAGCTATCGGCGGAAGCTTTAGCTGCCCGGGCGGTGACGGGCAATATCACGTATACGGCATATTACACGCAAAATAATAGCGGTACGATCATCACGCCGCCTGTTACACCTGTAGAGAACTATGGCATAAAAATCCTGATTAATGGCAAGGCGGAAATTGCTGGAAAAGCAAAAACTGCCAAGGTGAATGGCCAAATGGTCACAACTGTAACGGTCGATCAAAGCAAACTGGAAGAGAAGCTTTCGGCGGAAGGCGAGCATCCGGTCATTTTGATTCCAATGACGATGAATTCCGACGTCGCTATTGTTGAGTTTAATGGGCAGATGGTTAAGAGCATGGAGCATAAGGGAGCTATTGTTGAAATTCAAACGGAGAATGGTATCTATAAGCTGCCAGCTCTGCAAATCAATATGGATGCCATATCGAAACAGCTAGACATTCAGGCAGCTCTACAGGACATTAGAATTCAGATTGAAATCGGCATGCCGACTGCAGAAATGATCCGGATTTTCGAGAATGCGGCTGCTGACAATACGTTTACTATTGTGACCCCGCCGATCAACTTTACAGTGAGAGGCATCTACGGGGATACAATAATCGAATTGTCGGAGTTTAATACGTACATCGAAAGAATGATCGCGATTCCGGTAGGCATAGATCCTAATCAAATCACTACCGGGGTAGTGGTTGATCCAGACGGCTCCATCCGTCACGTGCCGACGAAGATCGTTTATGCAGAGGGCAAATATTATGCGCAAGTGAACAGTTTGACGAACAGCATTTACGCGGTGATCTCAAACCCTGTTGCATTTACGGATGTCGCAAATCACTGGGCCAAGGAAGCCGTAAACGATATGGGTTCCCGAATGGTCATTAGCGGCATTGGCGACCTCAAGTTTAATCCCGATCAGGATATTACGCGTGCGGAGTTCGCAGCTATTATCGTTCGGGGGCTGGGACTGAAGCCAATAAGCGGCTCGGCTCCATTCTCGGATGTAAGGGAAACGGATTGGTACAGCTCTGTTATTAATACCGCTTACGCCTATAACCTGATCAACGGATTCGAAGATGGCAGCTTCCGTCCATTGGACAAGATTACCCGTGAACAGGCAATGGCGATCATCGCCAAAGCGATGACAATTACTGGGCTGAAAGCGAAGCTTGAAGAGGTAGAAGCGGGACGACCGATCAATTCCTTTACCGATTCGGGTATGGTCTCCGCTTGGGCGAAGGAAGGTATTGCCGATAGTCTGCAGGCAGGAATTATTACGGGGAGAAACGGCTCGGAGTTGGCTCCGAAAGCGAACATTACCCGGGCAGAGGTTGCCGTCATTGTTAAGCGATTACTTCAAAAGTCTGACTTGATTGAGTGAATTTTAAAGAAGGAACAGTTCTGGTCATTTACGGAAAGACTGTTATCGGCGGAGTTACGGTTGGAATTCGATCAACTCCGCCCATACTTCTTCAATTCGTTCAAATACATCAAGCTATTTTAAGGTTAAATTATCATTATTTGGAGTGAGGATATGGATAAGAGAATATGGAGGCACAGGAGCCCGTTAATTCGATTGCGGGCTGCTCTTGAACGAGGAGAGGTGACGCTAGGCTTTCTAGGGGGTTCGATTACCGAAGCGAAGCCCGGTCATAACTGGCCAGACAAAGTGGTCAGCTGGCTCGTAGAAACATATCCGCAAGTAAGATTTACGATTGAGAATGCCGCAATTGGAGCAACTGGCAGCAACCTTGCGGTGTTCCGGGCCGAGCGGGATATTCTCTCTAAAGACTGTGATATCATCTTTGTCGAATATGCGGTGAACGACTATTATGCACCGCACGAGAGGCGAAAACGTACGCGTGAAGGGTTGATCCGTCGTTTGATTGAGGGCAGCGATTCTGATCTCGTGTTGACTTATAGCTATCTGCAGGCTATGTACGCTGATATGGAAGCGGGAAATGTACCAGATTCAATTGCAGAATTGGAACAGATCGGTGAGCATTATCATATTGGATCGATATGGATGGGACTGTACGCGTTCGAGGAAGTGCGTAAAGGACGAATGGCTTGGGAAGAATGGCTGCCTGACGGATTGCACCCGACTCATCGAGGCAGCTTGAGTTATGCCCAAAGTGTAATCGCATACCTGGTGAAAGAACTGAACACGGATTTAGGCCGAACCCCTCGAATTCCTTTGTTGCCGGAGCCGATAAATTCAGAACATTGGGGAAATATCTCTTTCGTTCCGTTCAGAGAGGTGAGGACAGAGGGACCGTGGACGATACAACGAAGTGCAAATTTGGTTTGGATAGATCAACTGTTAGTGACAACAGCAATCGGCTCGAAACTTCGATTCTCGTTTCAAGGGAAGGGATTGGCGCTTGGTTTTGATTTCGGCAAACTTTCGGCAGATTTCCGCTGTCGCATGGATGGCGGAGAGGCAACTGTGATTCAGTTGGATCGCGCGGATTGGTCCCCTGCTGAGGGGATATACCATGTGGAGATTGTGGCTGAGGATTTGACGACCGGGATGCACGAGGTAGAGATCGAAGTCATTCATGGCAACGGCCCAGGTTGTCAAGGAACGCGATTTCGGCTAGCCTTTATTGGCATTATCGCGTAGCTCGAGCACTTGAACCCAAGTTTATGGTTATTTCGGAAAAAATTTGATACAATCATAAACCTTCATCCTCTGTATCCTTTTAGCAGCCTGGATTTCACACGAATAAATAATTGGCCCTCCTCATTCCCCTGACGTCTGCAGTCAGGGCTTTTTCTGCAGGGCGACTTATCGGCTTTATTACGATTTTAGATTTGAATGATCGATGCTAACAGGGAGTGGATGCGCTATGAGCACGAATCCAGCGGTTATGACGGTCGTAAATAACGGTACAATCGTAATGGATAATAACACAATTAAAGCAGGAACCATTGCTTGGCAAGATGAGCGTATTGTTTATATCGGGTCTAGAGAAGGAGCGGCAGAGATTATTGCTTCGAAAGGGACATATGTTGAAGAAATTGATGCACATGGAGGCTGGGTGCTGCCGGGGTTTATCGATGTACATGTACATGGCGGCTATGGTCATGATTTCATGGATGCTACGTGGGAAGCTTATGATGCGATAACGCAATTTCATGGACAACGGGGAACAACTACGATGCTAGCTACGACAGTAACCGCTTCACACGACGCTATTGGAAAGGTCATTCGTGCTGTAGCTGCTTATCAGAACGGGGAGATGCCGTATGCCAGGCTGCTTGGGGTTCATCTTGAAGGGCCATTTATTAGCTTAAGGTGGTCAGGGGCACAGGATCCTAAACATATCGTTGCGCCAAAGATGGAATGGTTAGAAAAATGGGTTAGTGATTACCCGGGACTGATTCGAATACTTACACTTGCGCCAGAGATAGAAGGAGCCACTGCTCTGATCACTTGGTTAAAAGATCAGAAAATTGTATCTGCATGTGGTCATACGGATGCAACCTATGAATGTATCAATGAAGCAGCGGATTACGGCCTGACCCATGCGGTCCATACGTTTAATGCGATGAGGGGGTTTCACCATCGCAATCCTGGAACTGTAGGTGCAGTTCTAAGCCATAACGGGATTAGTGCAGAAATCATTGCTGACGGGCATCATGTTCACCCAGTCTGTATTCGGCTACTAACGAAGCTGAAACGAAGTGATCAGGTCATTCTTATTACAGACGCAATCTCTGCAGCCGGGTTAAGTGATGGGAGCTATCATATCGCTGGACTTGACGTAAACGTGCAGAATGGAATTTCCAGATTAAAGGAGGGGGGCAATCTTTCAGGTTCAACATTGACAATGATCGAAGCATTTCGATATATGGTGCAAGAAGTCGGACTGACTATCGCACAGGTAAGTCGATTCGCAAGCGGGAATCCGGCCAAATTACTTGGGCTTGAATCCGAGTTGGGGAGCCTTGCCTATGGAAAAAAAGCTAACGTTCTCCTTCTTTCGCCTGATTTAGAGCTTCAAGTGGTATGGGTTCACGGTAGATCTATAAATGAAGCAATATAGATTTGAACCATCCTCGTATTCCTTGAAACAGGGGTTTCCGTTTATTCCTAACTTTACGCCGCGCTCAGCTTTTGAGAATGCCGATTAGACGAGGCAGGGCTTTTTGCGATATGCTGAGGGGAGTTAAGCTGTTAAGCGGGAGGAATAGCGGTGAGCGAAACGATACTGGTAGTTGAGGACGAACGGAAAATAGCGCGTTTGCTGCAAATAGAGCTGGAGAGCGAAGGTTATGAGGTGAGACTGGCGCCGGATGGAGTGGAAGGTTGGGCAGCCTACAAAGCTGGCGGTGTTGCCCTCATTCTGCTGGATGTCATGCTGCCCGGCATCGACGGGCTGGAGCTGCTGCGGCGTATTCGGGAAGTGGATTCCGCGACGCCGGTCTTGATGCTGACGGCCAAAAGCGCGGTTAAGGAAAAGGTCGCAGGGCTGGATCTTGGCGCTAATGATTATGTGACGAAGCCATTCGAGATGGAGGAGCTGCTGGCGCGCATTAGGGCGTTTCTTAGGCAGGCGGCACCGCCTGCGGTCCAAGATACGGCGCTGCACGCTCGGGATGAAGAGCCTGGCCAATGGCTGAGCGCTTCCGATTTGAGGCTGAACGAAAGCACGCGCGAGGTAGAGCGGGCAGGCGTGCCGATTGCGCTGACGCAGCGGGAATTCGACCTTCTGGCTTGTCTGCTCAGGAACAAACGGCTTGTGTTAAGCCGCGACCAGCTGCTGGAGGAGGTTTGGGGGTATGACTACGCCGGCAATACGAACGTGGTGGATGTGTACATTCGTTACGTCCGCAAGAAAGTAGACGAAGGGTTCGGGGCGGAGTTGATCCATACGATCAGAGGAATCGGATACGTCATCCGGGATGCGACATGAAGCTGGGGAGCAAAATCCATCTCTACTCCTCCGTCTTGTTTGCGGTTCTGTTGATCGCGGCCAATACGACCGTCTATTTCGTCTTCTCCGGCATGATGGTCGACCGGGAGATCGGCAAGCTGGCTGCGGAGACCGAAATCGCAGCCGCCGCCTTGCGTAATGCGGCAGAGCCTGCGGCCATCCGGGAGCTGATGCGCGCGTACGTCCCGCTGGAAGGGATGCTTCGTTTGGTAAACGGAGACGGACGAGGCGGCGAATATCTTGTAACCTCGGCGGGAGAAACGGAGTTAAGCCGCGAAGGGGC
>NZ_BDQX01000051.1:77236-92688 GCF_003112455.1 Paenibacillus agaridevorans | reverse complement strand
CGTGAACGTGCAAGCTACGGCGAGCATGGAAGAGCTGATGGAGCTGCTGGGTTTGCTGCGGCTTGTGCTGTTTAGCGTCTCGGCCGCCGTCCTTGTGCCCGTCGTCATCTCCAGCGGCGTGCTTGGCAGGGTGCTCATGCGGCCTATATCCGATATGACGCGCACGATGCGTCGCATTATCGGGAGCGGCGAATTCGCAAGGTTGAATCGGAAGGGGAAGTCCAGGGACGAGCTCGCGGGCATGGGCGAAACGTTCAACGAAATGATCGGCCTGCTCGAAGAGAGCTTCGTGCGCCAGGAGCAGTTCGTGTCCAACGCTTCGCATGAACTAAAGACGCCGCTTACCATCATCGAGAGCTATGCGAGCCTGCTCAAGAGAAGGGGAGCGGATCGGCCCGAGCTGCTGGAAGAATCCGTAGAAGCCATTCATTCCGAAGCCGTACGGCTCAAGGGAATGACGGAGCAACTGCTGCTTCTCGCCACCGCCAGACGGGCATGGCAAGCGGAAACGGAAAAGGTGGATCTCCTGCCGTTCGCGAGGCAGACAGCTGCCACTTTCGGCAAAGTATACGAGCGGGAAGTGACGGTTGAGATGCGGGGGGCAGGGCCGGACCGGCAAGGGAAAGCTGAGCGGATGGGCGATGCCGTTGTCGAACGGGGAGATGGCATGCCGACTCAAACGGATCCCGACATGCTGAAGCAGCTCCTTCTGATTTTGTTGGACAATGCGCGCAAATACAGCGATGGCCCAATCGAGCTTCGCTTGGGCAGCGAAGGGGAACGTTTCTATATGGCTGTTCGCGACAATGGCATTGGCATTCCGGAGAACGAATTGCCGCATGTATTTGAGCGGTTTTATCGCGTAGACAAGGCGCGAAGCCGCGACGGCGAAACGACCGGCGGAGCGGGACTCGGACTCTCTTTGGCCAAGGAGCTGGCCAAGGCGCTTGGAGCGGAGCTGACGCTGGAAAGCGTTCAAGGGGAAGGAACGACCGCGACGATTTGGCTTCCGGCCACTTAAGGGAATCTAATTTTGAGATACGTTGCGATTTCTCATGAAAATGATGAGGTATGTCGCGTTTTCTATTGGAGTTGATGTGATGCGACCCGTTTTCTCATGAAAATGTAATATTGAGGTTTTACAATGAACAGCAGATAGAGGAAAGGGATGATGGCAATGTCGTCTGGCAAATGGCGAACCGGAACGATAGTCGCGGCCGCTTGCGTCGCATTCTGTCTTCTCGCTGGCGCCGTACTGCTGTTCTCAACGAGAGAAGGCCGCGCTGCGGGGCTTACGATGGAGGAAGCGAGGAGCGAAGTGCTGAAGCAGTATGGTGGCGAGATTATTGGCAGCTCGGCGCAAGACGGCAGATATTTGGTGGAACTTAGAACGGAGCATGGGATATACGAGGTAAGGGTAGGCGAAGCAAAGGGCAGCGTGGACAGTATTCGTCTGCTGGAGCGCTTCACAAGCGATGAAGGTACGGGAGTAGAGCCAGGACCAACAGGTACTGCACCGTCGGAGACGGCAAAACCTTCGGACCCGGTTAGCGAGGTTTCGCCTGCGCCTACGTCGACGCCTGCTGCTACGCCGATCGTTAAGCCGACACCGTCACCGAACGGCACTGGCGCTACGGCTAAGCCTCCGACTCGGACGCCGGGAGGCAAGCCTTCGTCGACTTCGTCCGTCCATATCACCGAGGAGCGGGCTGCGTCATTGGCGCTGGCGAAGGTTGCGGGAACCGTGACGGACGTGGACAAGGACGATGACAACGGCGTCTGGTACTATTACGTTGACATCGAGACGAACGACGGCCGGGAGGCCGAGGTCCAGCTTAACGCGGCGTCCGGCGCCATCGTATCCGTAGCATGGGACGACGATGACGATGATGACTAGGACGCGTCTTTATGTATGCAAATAGAGCCTTCGCCAGGTCACACAATGGCACGCGGGTGGTGCGTTCGAGTCGCCAATGATCCTCTCATCAAATTCTAATGTTGCTGTAATGGTCCCCTCAGATTGCCCGGTTAAAGTGTAGTTAAGCAACAAGAGAGACATCAGAAGCGACAATGGGTGAAGGAGTGGGATATGATGATCAAAAAAAGCTGGATAATTGGAGCCGGACTGGTGGCGGTTCTGGGAGGAACCGGCGCCGCATTCGCGGCGGGGGCACCCGCGGCTGACTACATTGGCAAGGCTAAGGCAAAACAAATTGCTCTGCAGGCGGTGCCCGGCACGGTAACCGACGTCGACCTTGAGCGCCACAGCGGAACGGTCTATTACGAGGTCGACATCGACCGTAAGGAAGACTTCCGGGAGGCGGACGTGTACATCGATGCGATTAGCGGCAAAGTGCTGCGCATTGTAGAAGATGACGACGACGATGACCGCCGTTCCGAATCGGTATCCGGAACAGCAACAACAGTGAATCCTTCGGCACCGGCAACTGAAAGCTCCTCTGCGTCAGCGACTTCGAAACCTGCGGCCACAACAAAGCCAGCACAATCGACGGCGGCATCCGCTTCGAAGCCGGCTGCAGGCGCAGCAAACAGCGGTTCAGCAGCAACTGCCGCCAATATCATCACTGCCGAGCGTGCAGTCGAGATCGCGAAGCAAGCCGTTAAGGGCGAACTGATTCGAGTGGAGACGGAACGCGACGACGGCAGACTGGAATATGAAGTTAAGTTAAAGACGGCGAACGGCACGGCCGAGGTGGAGATTGCCGCCTCAAGCGGCAAAGTGCTGGACATCGATTACGACAATGATCGCGACGATTGGGACGACGATGATGACGATGACGACTGGGATGACGACGACCGTTATGAAGATGATCGGGATGATGACGACCGGTACGACGATGACTGGGACGACAACTAAGGTTTTCGTCAAACAAACCGCTGACGAAAGAAACATCTGAGGCACGCGACGATGAAGCCATTGGATCATCCTGGAACAGCGGTGAATCAATAGCAGGCTCCGTTCGAATCGCTGATTTCATCCATAGCTGTAACCATCATGGCCGTAATCATCCATGGTCGTAAACCAGTACCAACATGAATTTATAACGTAAACAGCGCAAGTCTGCCCCGACGTCCATATGGACGTCGGGGCAGACTTTATTTTTTGACGCCTCTACAATACCTACTCCTTCACCGCCCCCAACACGATCCCCTTTACGAAGAAACGTTGCAGCAGCGGATATACCGCGAGAATCGGCAGCATGGCGATGAAGATTTGCGCCGCCTTGACGCTGCGGTTGGACATCATCTCCAGATCTTCCGGCGTAATGCCGGTTTTGCTGAAGTCCTGTACGACGACGATCGTCTGCAACAGCGTGGCGAGCGGCCATTGCTCCTGCGACCTCATATAGAGCATGCCGTCGAACCAGCTGTTCCAGTGACCCACCATGGTGAAGAGCGAGATTGTCGCAATCGCGGGCAGCGAGATGGGCAGATACACCGAGAACAGAATGCGGAACGAGGTCGCTCCGTCCACGATGGCCGCCTCATCCAATTCCTTGGGCAGCGCCCGGAAGAAATTCATCATCAGAATCATATTCCAAACGTTGACGAGCCCCGGCAGAATAAGCACCCAAAACGAATTGACGAGTCCGACCTTCTGTACAAGCAAGTAGTTGGGCACGAGACCTGCGTCAAAAATCATGATGAACAGGAAAAACCAGACATAAAGCGCGCGGACTCGGAACTCCGCTGAGCTCCGGGATAGGGAGAAGGCGGCCATGATCGTTACGATCATGCCAAGCGTGGTACCCGTTATCGCGCGCCAAATCGACGTGATAATGGCGTTGCCGAAGTTATCATTTTCGAACGTTTTGGTGTAACTCTCGAAGTTGAAGTCGATCGGGAAGAAGGTGACCAGATTTGCTTCGGCCGCAGACTTCCCACTCAGGGACACGGCGAAGATGTGGATCATCGGCAGGATGCACAGAATCGAAATCCCGATGAGCAGAGCCAGATTGATGTAATAAAACACTCTGTACGATGGATCTTTGTAATACATAGCAGGTCTACCTCCGTCGTTGGGTTGTTAAAGGGGTTGTTCAAAAAGTCCGCTTCCCATCACGAAGTATGCCAAGAAGCGTATTCGACATCGAATCTTGAATTCAGACGAAACTTCCGGTGCTCACGTAGCTTCCACTACGCTCCGCTCCTCAGTTTCTACCTTCATCCAATCTTCTCGGTGCTAAAAACCGAACTTTTTGAACTCGCACTTTATGAGGTTGTTCAAAAAGTCCGGCTGCGATTTTAGAAAATGCGGTAATTGGCCCACTTGTAGGCGACATAATAGCCGCCGCTGATGAGAATGAAGCCGACCAGCGATTTGAACAAGCCGACCGTGGTGGCGAGACTGTATTGTCCGTCCTGGAAGGAGCGGAACACAAACGTGTCGATAATGTCGCCTTTGCCGAGCACGAGCGGATTGATCAGATTATAGATTTGGTCGAAGTTGGCGCTAAGCATGCTGCCCAGCGAAAGCGTGAACACGACGACCATGATCGGAAGCAGCGACGGCAGCGTAATGTTGATCGTTTGCTGCAGTCTGCCGGCGCCGTCAATCTCCGCCGCTTCGTAAAGATCCGGGTTGATGCCGGATAACGCCGCAAGGAACACGATGGCCGAGAAACCGAATTCCTTCCACAGATCGCTGACGATAACCGTGACGCGGAACCAGTCTCCATCGCCAAGGAACATGACAGGCTTTATATTCAACGTTGTTAGCAGACGATTTACGATACCGTCGAGCGATAACAAATCGAGCAAAATACCGCCCAGAATAACCCAGGACATAAAGTGGGGCAAATAAACCATCGTTTGGATGGAGCGTTTCAGCCCCATATTGCGAACCTCGTTTAGCAGCAGCGCGAACAGGACCGGCACGGCCAAGCCGAAAATGATTTTCAGCACGGAGATGATCAGCGTGTTCCAGATGACCTGGACGGTGCCGTTTAAGGTGAACATCAGCTCGAAGTTGTCCCAGCCGATCCACGGCGAGCCGCCTATGCCGAGCCAAGGCTTGAAGTCCTGAAAGGCCATGATGATGCCCGGCATTGGCGCGTATTTGAACACAAGCGCGATTAAGACGGCGGGAAGCAGCAGCAGATGCAGCCTCCAGGTTTTGCGGAATGGCATTTTTGAACGCAGCGCGGTTGACGATCGGCCGGTTGATGCTATAATGTCGTTATTCTTCATAGGGCTTCCTCCTGAATGTGATGGTAGGGAAGGCGAACGTTGCTTAATACCGTGCCTGGCATTGGCGGATGTTGGCCGTCTGTCTGGGAAAATTGTATGGCATCCGCCAATCGATGTATAGAACACATCTTAAAGGTGGCTGTCAATATATTAAGGGGGACCCCGCGTGAAACGGAGCAGGCCGATCTTTATCAAGATGACCGGCGTCATACTTATTCTGCTAATTCCGGCCGTCATTCTTTACACCTACTTCAGCACGACAAGCATCCAGGTGATCGACAAGCAGATGAAAGCGTACAAGGAGAGCCAGCTGCTCTTCCTCAAGAGTCAGATCGAATCCAACGTCGAACGGCTGTCGTTATCCTCGAACGTGCTGGCGCGGGATTCCTCGATTCTGGACCTGCATATCAGCATGCTGACGAAGGATTATTACCGCATGATCGAATACCAGTCGCTGGTCAAAGAAAAGTTGTATCTCCAAAGCTTCTCCAGCCACTGGTCGAACGAGCTGTCCGTCTATCTGCCGAGCTCCGAGAGCCGAATTTCCACGAGTCCGAACGGCGTCTACGATCCCAAGCTGCTGGAGCTGTCGGAGAACGGCGTGTGGCGCTTCCATGACGGCGGCGCTTCCAGAGCAGCCTATTATCAAATGCTGATCTGGGATCCTTATCTGTCGAAGAGCGATCCCGATTCCGTCAACGCCGTGTTCGAGGTGCGATTCGATCTCGACAACGTGCGGGAGATGCTCGAGCACTACAATGCGGAAAGCGCCGGCCACAACTTCCTTTTGACCGCGTCCGGCCAGACGTTTTCGGTCGACAAAGGCGGCGATGCGATGTACGCGGAGCTTGGCGCGAGCTTGCTTGCGGAAGGGCTAAACGACATCGGCAACGCCGATCGGACGGTGGACGGCAAGCGTACTTATTTGAGCTATGCGTATTTGCCCCAGTTGGACGCCTGGCTGGTCGATTACGTTCCGCTCGAACAATTTCACGCGCCGGTCATCGACAGCCGCAATCTGTTCTACGTCAGTATGCTTCTGTTAATCGCTCTCGGGTTAGCCGCATCTTATTTGCTATATTTGCATGTGCAGAAACCGTTGTCGCTCCTCATTCGGGGGTTGAAGCAGTTCGAGATCGGCGACTACGGCTTCCGGATCGGTCAGAAATTCCATAACGAATTCGACTACATGATGCACCGTTTCAACGATATGGGACGCGAGATTCAGCATTTGGTTCATAACGTCTACGAAGAGCAAAACCGTTCTCGCCTCGCGACGCTCAAGCAGCTGCAATCGCAGATCAACCCGCATTTTTTGTACAATTGCCTGTCGTTTATCGCGGCTAGCGCCAAAGCGGGCCAGACGGCCGTAATCAAGGAGATGGCCTATCATCTGGGCGGTTATTACAGGTATACCACCCGCGTCGAGAATCAGAAGGCCACCCTCAGGGAAGAGGTGGATCTGGTTCGGCATTATTTGCAAATTTATACATACCGGCTGGAAAGAATCTCTTACGAGATCGACATCCCGGACGAGATGCTTCACGAGAATGTGATGCGGCTAATTCTTCAGCCCGTCGTCGAGAATGCCATTATGCACGGAGTGGAACCGAAACCGGGGCAAGGATTAGTGCGAATAACGGGAATAATGGCGGACGGCTGGAACGAATTGACCGTGGAAGACAGCGGAGACGGCATGTCCGACGACGAAATGAAGGCGCTTGCGGGACGGCTGGAGCTCCCAATGGACGACGCTTCGGGCTGCGGGATGTGGAACGTGCATCAGCGGCTCAAGCATCGATACGGCACAGGAGCCGGCGTGTCGCTTACGCATTCGGACGCGCTTACAGGACTCCGGGTGTCCTTGAAGTGGCGAAGCGAAGAATGGGAGACGGAGAAAAGGAGAGTGGGTTATGAGTCAGCTGTTGTTAGTGGATGACGAGCCGATGATTGTAGGCAGCATGGTGGCGAACGACTGGGCAAGCATTGGCATTGAGGGTGTTCATAAGGCGGGATCCGGGCTGGAGGCTATCGGAATACTGGCCTCCACTCCGATCGACATTGTCGTGACGGACATTCGGATGCCCGGCATGGACGGTTTGCAGCTATGCAAACATATTCAAGAGCATTACCCTCGGACCAAATGCATTCTGCTGTCGGGATACGGCGAGTTCGAATACGCACGGAAGGCGATCGCCTACGGGACGGCCAACTACTTGCTCAAGCCGGTGAAGGATGAGGAGTTAATGGACGAGGTGGGGCGCCTAAGAGAGCTGCTGGAGCGGGAATGGGAGGAGATGGATTCCGTTCAGCGGGCGCGACATACGCTGCGAGTCCATCTGCCCATGCTGAGGGCCAATCTGCTAAACGATCTGTTGTCGGGCATTCGGCTGCCGAACGGACTTCTCGCCGAGCGGATGAACGAATACGGGCTGAGCATCTCTACAGGTCGTCATGCCTCCATGCTGATGGTTCGGATCGACGAGTCGGAATCCGCGATCCCCGATCCGTCGTTGCTCGAATATGCCGTGCGCAACATTGCAAGCGAAATTCTGGAAGCGGAATTCGAGGTTTGGGGGACCAAGGATTCCTTCGGGTATCTGTGTTACCTGCTTCAGGGGAAAGCGGATGGTACATGGGATAAAGATGCTGCCCTGAGACTGGAAAATATAGCCGGACAGCTGGTAGCCAAAGTCGGGAGATTCCTTCGCGGGACCGTCACCGCGCTGGTTGGCGAGCCCCGTCTGTTCCCGCTGGAGATCGTGGACCAGTACCGCAAATCGTTAAACGGGTTTCGAAAGGTCCCCCGCAGCGAACAAGGTATCGTTATTTTGGAGAGAGACAGCCGCTCGCAATACCGTTCTTTGGATTCCCTCTATGCGCCTCCAGGCTTCCAGGGGCTGTTCGAGGCGGGCCGTTGGCAAGACGCGCGCTCGAAGCTTGCCGAACTGGAGAAGGAGATGCGCGAGAAAAAGCTGGATACGGAGGAGCATGTGACGGAGGTCGCGTACGCGCTCATGAACGCCTTCTTGTATACGGCCCACTTGCAAGGGAAGACGCTCTTGGAGCTGACCGGCTTCGAGGCCGACATTCTCTCGGAGCAGGGCCTGTTCACCCGTCTCGACGGGGTGATGGAATGGGCGGACATGGCGCTTCGAAGCTTGGAGACCGCCAACGTAAAAGAAGTCAAAGACGGCAAGGGCACGCTTATCCCGAATATTCACCGCTTTATCGAAAGCCGTATTGCGGGCGATGTGTCTCTGCAGGCGATTGCCGATCATGTCGGCCTTCACCCGGCTTACTTGTCCTCGCTCTACAAGCAGGAGACAAAGGAGAATATCAGCGACTTTATTATGCGATACCGGATGGAGAAAGCAAGCGTGCTGCTCCGCACGACGGACATTCGAATTTACGAGCTGTCGGGTCAGCTGGGCTTCCAGAATCCGCCTTACTTCAGCAAGCTGTTTAAATATTATTACGGCGTAACGCCCCAGGATTACCGTGAGCGCAACGGGAAGTGAACCTTAACAATTTGTTATACGATCTTAAAACTTTATCTCTTACCCGGCTGAAAACGCTGTAATAAGATTAGGTTGCATCTCAATACAGCAGATTCAAGGGAGGTTCAGGCAGACACATGGCCAAAAAATCAATGTTACTTATGCTCGCGGCAATCATGATGATTACCCTGCTGGCGGCTTGCTCGTCGAACTCGAACAACGGGGGACAAGGAAGCGGCGCTACGAGCAGTCCGACTGGAAGCGCGGAGGCTTCACAATCCCCTGCCCCATCGGAGGACTCCAACGCCGAGGCGATCCGCAACGGGACGCACAAGTTCGATCCGCCCGTTACGATCACGACAGTCAAAGCGACGGACGGCACCTTCAAGTTCAAGAACGGAGAGAATCTGGAAAACAACGTTCACACGAAGTGGGCGTTGGAGGAACTGGGCATTCAGCTCAAAAACCTCTGGGAGTCGCCTGGCGACCAATTTGCAACGAAGGTTCGCCTCATGCTCACGTCCAAGGAGACGCTGCCGGACGTGCTAATGACAGAGGATATGGCGCTTATTAACGAGCTTATCCAGTCGGGCCATTATCGCGATATTACGGACGATTTCGAGAAGTACGCCTCCGATGGCATGAAAGAGCTGTATAGCTCTCATCCGCTCATGTGGAGCCAAGTGACGCACGAAGGCAAAAAGATGGCGCTGCCGAACTTCGCGCATGCCGGCAACGATAACGCGGTCATGTGGATTCGTCAGGATTGGCTCGACGAGCTGGGGCTGAAGGCGCCTGCGACGTTTGAGGAACTGGAGACGGTTATGCAGACCTTCCTCGACAAGAAACCTGGCGGTACCAATAACTTGATTCCACTGGGACTCAGCCTGGGATCCGGCGGCAACAACCCGAACCCGTTCGCGGGCTGGCTCGGCGAGAGCACCTGGGTATTCGGGCCTTATGGAACGATCCCTTATCAGTGGCTGGAGAAGGAAGGAAAGCTTGTTCACGGCTCCACGCTGCCGGAGATGAAGGACGGTCTTACCCGGTTAAACGATTGGTACAACAAAGGTTATATTTCGCAGGAAGCGGGACTGCATGACGAGAACAAGCTGGCCGAACTGATCGGACAAGGCCGGGTAGGCATAGTCGTCGCTCCATATTGGCTGCCGAACTGGCCGATTCCGGATTTAAAGAAAAACGTGGAAGGCGCCGATATGCTGCCTTACCCGCTGCCGACGCTAAACGGAAAATCCGCGGCCCGCGATACGACGTTCCTGCGCGGCGGACTGCTCGTGAAAGAGGATTTCGACCATGTGGATGCCCTGTTCCTGTACTTAAACCGCATCTTCGGACGCGTCTCGCAAGAGCCTGGCGGCGAATTCGAGAACGGCTGGGCGAAGGATTACGACTATACGATCTTGGCCGACGGCAGCGTGTCCGTTGCCGAAGAGGATATTCAGGGCGGCAAGGTCGGCGTGGCGAAATACGTGCTGATCGATCTGAAAAATCCGTTTAAGAATCTGGAAATGCTGGCGAATATCAGCAGAGGCGTAGAGCCGAAGACATCGGCGGAGAAACGCGCGGCCATGTCGAATCCAAGCACGCTGAAAGCGGCGGAAATCGTAGATGACGGCTGGAAAAACGGCTATGCCATCGCTCAGCAATTTACGGGAGCTCCGACCCCGGCGATGCAGTCGAAGAGCGGCATTCTCGTCAAGCTTGAGGGAGATACGTTTATCAGCATGATCTACGGCAAAAAGCCGATCGACGATTTCGACAATTTCGTTAAGGAATGGAAGAGCATCGGCGGCGAAGACATTACGAAGGAAGCCAACGAGTGGTATCAAAAAACAAAATAAGAGGAAGGCCCGCCGCGCGAAGCGGTGGGCCCCTTCTGAGAGAAGGGGAAAACGCCATGGAAGGACGCCTTACGTTCGTTAAGCTGTCAACGATCGCCTTTCTTGCCATGGCCGTTTTAGCCAGTGCTGCGCTGCTGGTCAAGTCGTTATTCGCGGCGCCTGCCGCGGAAATCGTCGTGGCGACGGTCAATGGCGACGACATTACCGCCGAGGAGCTAGCTTACTTCGCGGGGCTTCATCGAGCTTCTGTCATTGAAACTTTCCTGGCGGAGGAGGTCGTTGCGATGGACACGCGTTTCTGGCAGCGTGACTTCAGGGGAGTTTCGCCGATCGAGAAGTTGAGAGAGCTGGCGTTAAAGGATGCGGTAGCCATGAAGGCGGAGCTGCAGCTGGCGCATGAGTTGGGACTGACAAGCGACGTTTCCTATGCCTCCCTGCTTGAGGCGATGGAAAAGGAGAACGCGCGCAGGGCGAAAGCCGTCGCAAACGGTGAGCCGATTTATGGCCCGGCCAAGTTCGAGGAGCGGACGTTCATTGATTTTTACCGCGGCAAGCTGGCGACATTGTCGAAGGAAAGTTTGGCGGAGAGCGAGTTCGCGCCAATGGACGAGAGGGAGCTGGTTTCCTTTTACGAAAGGATAAGCACGATGTTGTCGCCAATGGCAAACAGTTTGACGTATGACAAAATCGCCATTACGTATCGTTATGACGGGAAAGACGGCGATAATCGTATGGAAGAGGCGTTCCGGATGGCAACGGTTATTCGAGAGCGACTATTGACAGGGGAAGCAGCAACGGAGGCCGTGTTGGCGGAGGCAGCTTATCCGGCGGGGATGGCGGCAGCCTATAAGGAGAAGTTGGAGCTGAACGAATCCAATGCGTCGCGAATGTTCAAGTCGAACAACTCGCTGTATACTGCGCTGCAAGCGGCCACGGAGGGGCAGCCGGTTACTTCCGTCATCGACGATCCAATAGCGGGCCAATATGTGATTGCACGCGTGACAGATTGGCAAGCTGCGGAGGTCCCCAAGTTCGAGGAGGCGCGGGACGTTGTCAGGAAACTATATGTGGAGGAGCGGTATTCGGCTTATATGCAATCCAGGGTAGAATCGGCTGCCGTTCATCTGCTGCCTGCCTATTACGAATCCAAGTTAGGCGTGGAGTAAAAGAGAATTCCGCAAAATGAAAGCGGTTACTAATTTGGGCCGATAAGGCTCTATGACATAGGAGGACGGATCATGTTGCGAATAAAAAAGCTTGGATGGTTGAATCTGCTGCTTGCGGCGGTCTTATTCTTGGCAATCGCGATACCTGCAGGGGATGCCGGAATAGTTGCGGCGGCTGAAACGGGGAATGTGTATTACGTGGATGCTGCAGGAGGGGATGACGGGGCGGCGGGCACCAGCGAAGGGACTGCTTGGAAGTCGCTAAACAAGGTAAATGCCACGGTATTCCAGCCGGGAGACCGCATCCTGTTCAAAGCCGGCGGCGTCTGGAAAGGAACGCTGCATCCCAAAGGTTCGGGAGCTTCCGACAATCCGATCGCGATAGACAAATACGGAGAAGGGCCAAAACCTCTAATTGCCGGCGACGGCGCGGACGCGGCGGTCTACTTCTACAGTCAGGAATATTGGGAAGTGCGCAATCTGGAAATTACGAATTATGCGAATACAGCCGGAGAACGCCGGGGCATCCATGTAGCCGGCCATAGCGGCGGTTGGAACAATCCCAAGGTGTACCGCCACTTCGTGTTCGAATATTTGGACATTCATAGCGTCAAAGGCAGCCTGGCTATGGATTACGCCCATAACGGAGGCATCATCGTCTGGGATCCAAGCTGGAATTACGTCGTCACGGACGTCACGATCCGCAACAACCGGATCTATTCGCTGGACAGCGTGGGCATCTATCTAAACGGCGGCAGCAGGCCGTTCTCCTTCAACAACACGGTTGCCGACAACGTTATCTACGACATCGGCGGAGACGGCGCTTTTATTTTGAACACGACGAACGGCCTTATCGAACGCAACGTCGTATACGATACGCATAAACGATCGACGAGTTATCATGTGCCGCTCTGGTTTTTCGAATCCAGGGATTCCGTTATTCAGAACAACGAGGTGTTCAATACGTATCCGGGCGGCGACGCGATGGCGTACGATTCGGATTACAAAAGCGAAGGAACGATCATTCAGTACAACTACAGCCACAACAACGCCGGAGGCATGTCGCTAGCGGTCAATGACGGCACACAGCCCGCGAACTTCAATCGGAACACTGTCATTCGCTACAATATTAGCCAAAACGATCTGGGCGCCGTGTTCAACTTCAGCGGAACGCCGGAGAATACGCATATATACAACAATACCGTGTACATTCCGCCGAACTCCGGCACCAAGGTCGTCGACACGCTGAACTGGGGCGGCTGGTCGAAAAATACGACGTACAACAACAATCTGATCGTTAATCTGGGATCAGGCGGCTACAACTTCGGGTCCAGCACAAATAACGTGTTCGACAACAATCTGTTCTACGGCAATCATCCGCAGAACGTGCTTAATGCCGATGCCAACAAGATTGTGGGCGATCCGCTGCTTGCGGCTCCGGGCACGGGCCGAATCGGCAGGGATACGCTGGCGGGTTATCAGTTGCTGCAAGGTTCCCCCGCTATCGGCGCGGGAAAATTCATCGAGGGCAACGGCGGACTCGATTTCTACGGCAATCCGGTTCCGGCCGTCGGAAACCCGAACATCGGCGCTTACGAGGGACCGGGCATTCCCGTCGGAGAGATCCCTCCCGGGGCGGAGATCGAGAATCTGCTAGCCAATCCCGGCTTCGAAGACGGGGAGTTCGGCGGCTGGAGCAATACGTTTGGCGGCGCGGCCATCGTGGGTGATGGAGCTCGCAGCGGCGAATATGCCGCGGTCCTGAGCAACGCCGTATCGGGCATCGAGCAGACGGTGACCGTCAAGCCGAATACGATCTATAAGCTGTCGGGCTTCGCGAGAAGCGAAGGCGGCGGCTCCGCGGTCATCGGCGTAAAGAGCTACGGCAATCCCGCCAAGGACGTCCATGTTAGCGGTACCGGGTTCACGGGAAAAGAAGTCGTCTTTACGACCGGCGGCTCCAATACGACGGCCAATCTCTATCTTTACAAACAAGGCGGAACGGGCAGCGTGATTTTTGATGACATGCTGCTGTACGAATACGGAACGGTGTCGCCGCCCGCCGTGCCGCCGGCATTGCCGCCGGAACCGCTTCCGGGCAAACAAGATCTCTCTCGCTTCGCTATGTTGACCGCGAGCTCCAGCAATCCTCTTTATCCGCCGGCGCTGGCCGTGGATGGTTCGCTAGACGGAAGCAGCAGATGGATTACGCTAGGCGGGAGTCAGGCTCCGCATTGGCTGGAGCTGAGCTGGGAGGAAAGCTACGATATCGACCGCGTCCGTCTTTGGAGCGGAGCCGGGGCCGGATCCGAGGGATGGCAAATCCGCGATTACCAGATTCAGTACTGGGAAGACGGAGCATGGAAAGTTGCCGCATCGGTGACGGGTAATACGAAGGATGGCCGCACCGGCGCCCACAACGACCTGGCGTTTCCCGTTATCCATACCGACAAGATCAGACTTTGGGTAACGAAAGGCACGACAACCGCGCAGTCGAACGATAACGGAGCTCGCGTGTTCGAGATCCAAGTTTGGGAGCATGAACCGAACCCGGTTGAACCGGAAGTAACACCCGTATACGTCTTTGACGTGCAGGTTGGTTCCGAGAATCGGAGAACCATGCTCGATGCAGGGGCAACGCTCCTTATGTCGGCGGACGTAAAGCCGTTAAACGCGGATGACCGGACGGTAGCTTGGCGAGTCGAAGGTTTGGACGGCACGATAACGACGCTTGCCTCCATCGATGGAAACGGCTTGTTGACGGCCATGTCGCCTGGCGCCATCAAAGTTGTGGCCGAAGCCAATGACGGTTCCGGCGTTAAAGGCGAGGCGATTATTCGCATCACGGAGCCGCAGCCCAATTCCAACATTGCGACAAATGCGAGCGTGACCGCAAGCTCCAGCCACGAAAGCGGCAATTTCCCGCCAACGCTTGCCGTAAACGGCATTAAACATGGAGGAGCCGATCGCTGGGTATCCGGCGCGGAAGGCCCGCACTGGCTTGAGCTGGCGTGGGATACGAAGCAGAAGGTGAACGGGGTCAGGCTCTGGAGCGGTCAGATCGACTCTCAAGGCATGCAGCTCGCCGATTTCGAGATTCAGTCATGGAACGGTACGGATTGGGTGACGGTTACGTCGGTTGTCGGCAACGAAGAGGATAATTACGTCGGCGAGTATGCCGATCTCCGCTTTGCGCCCGTGGAGACGAGCCGACTGAGACTGGCGATTACAAAAGGCAATCCGGCCACTGATGAACGTGCAAGATTGTTCGAAATCGAGGTTTACGGAGCGGCGGCTTCCGAGGAACCGGACTTGCTTCCGGCCGTTCTGATGAGTGCTCCTGCAGAAGCCTATGCCGGTCAAGCGATTAATTTGTCCGTCTCCGTTTCGGAGAGCGCCTTCGACTACTCGACGATTAACGCAATCGCTGCATACGATCCTCAGGTGCTCGTGTTCGATACGTTCGAAGCGGAGGACGGCTTGCTCGAGCTGGCCGGCACGGCGATTACTTCAACCCGAACGGGGCTGACCGTGCTAGGAACGGCCGTCAAGCCTGCGGAAGGTTTGATCAATATATTGCTTAGCGGAACCGGCGGTTCTCTTGCGGCGGAAGGCGAGTTGTTCCAGCTGCATGGCAGAGTGGCGGAGAATGCCCTCGTCGGTACGACAAATGTTTCATTGACGAAATTCGAAATCATCGGCGATGGCGGCGG
>NZ_BDQX01000051.1:76171-77141 GCF_003112455.1 Paenibacillus agaridevorans | reverse complement strand
CGGCAGTTGCGGCTGTCAAAGTTTCGGCAGCCGATCGTTCCGCGCTGGGAAGCGCGATCGCGGCTGCTCGTGAATTACATGTAGGCGCCGTCGAGGGTTCTTCGCCGGGACAATATCCAAGCGGCTCGAAAGGCGTATTGCTGCAAGCCGTTATGGCTGCCGAAGCCGTCTACGCGCAGACGGATGCCACCCAACTTGCCGTAAATGAAGCATTGGCGACGTTGTCGGCTGCAGTTCAATTGTTTAAAAACGCCGTCGTTCAGCAGCCGTCCGTGAACAAAGAGGAGCTGCGTTCCGTTCTGGACCAAGCCCGTTCGCTGCTGGAACGTTCGTCGGCGGGGACGAAGGTCGGTCAATATCCGCAAGCCGCGGCTGATGCGCTGGGCGCGGCGATTGCGACCGCCGATTCGGTATACAACGACAGTCAGTCCCAGCAGGCGGTAAACGAAGCTGCCACGCAACTGGAGCAAGCTGCATCCGTCTTCCGCGGCAGCCGGATTACGCTTGTAGCGGGCGAGTCGAACGTAACGCTAAAGACATTGTCGATCGTCGCGGGGTTCTTCGGGGTAACCGCTTCCGATGAAGGCTGGAGCGACATAGAGGCGGCAGACTTGCTGGATGAAGGGGAAATCACGATTCAATCGCTGGCAGCCATTGCACGCATGATTCTATCGGATTGGTTCCATGAACAATAAAGCAGGAGTGAACAGGCTTATGTCTCGGAAAAGCAGTTTGTTAATCATGGTGTTCATGCTCCTCTGCTTGGCTATCGCGCCGGGGCAGCAGACATCGGCAAAGGAGGCGGACGGCTTCGTGCTGTCCGTCGCCGAAGCCGGGGATCGGATAGACGTTACCGTTACGTTAAACGATGCCAAGGACATGTATGCTTACGACCTTGTTCTTAAGTTTGATCATGTAAGGCTGGCCTACAAGGATGCGAAGTTATCGCTGCCCGGCTTTGCCGTGAAAC
>NZ_BDQX01000051.1:32417-76097 GCF_003112455.1 Paenibacillus agaridevorans | reverse complement strand
TCCCGCGGCGAGCTGCGGCTTGCCCATACCCGCGTCGGCGAGACGCCGGGCAGGAACGGAATGCTCGAGCTGGCGGTGGTAGGGTTTCAGCGTATTAGAGGCGGCGATACATTTGTGAAGCTGGAATCGGTCAGGCTCGTAGACAGCAAGCTGGAAAAGGAGGAACTGGCGCCGAATTCAAACATGATACTGAGGTCGGGCGTCGTGGCGAAACTTCCTGCCGATGTCGCCGGTCATTGGTCGGAGGAAGCGGTTCGCGAAGCGATGGAGCTTGGGTTCGTGACGGGTTTCGGTGACGGCACCTTCCGGCCCGACGAACCGGTGACAAGGCTGGAAGCTACGGTATTGCTGGGGAAGGCGCTGCTGGTATCCGAAGCGGGAGAGTCGGAGATAAGCTTCACGGATGTCGGGGTCATTCCGCTTTGGGGGTTGCCTTATGTGGGCGAGGCTGCCAGGTCGGGATGGCTGAACGGCTACGGGGACGGAACGTTCCGCGGCGGCAAGCCGATCGCAAGACAGGAATTCGCTACGATCATCGCCCGCGCGATGGATGCTTCCGCAACGGGCAATGCCGCCGTGTTGTCCGCTTTCGGGGACCGACACCTGCTGGCGCCTTGGGCCGCGGGTCCAACGGCGCTGGCGGTAGAGCGCGGCATACTGCAAGGACAGGGGGGCGGCCTCTTGAACCCGGTGGCCACGACGACTCGAGCAGAAGCGGTTACGATGATTTTGCGATTGTTGGCCTCGGGCGGCTGAGGGACCTGGATTTATGCGTATTTGGGTGCCATCAGCGTCTACTGGACTGCTGCAAACGGAAACCGCCGCCCTTTCGATTATTAACGCCTATAGTCCGCATGCCTGTTGAAGGATGAAGATCCTCTAACAGCATTCATTGCGCAGTGGATCCAAAGCGTTGCTGTATCTTGAAACTGTTCAAGGGACTGTCCCTTTACGTATGACAAGGAACTTCCCTGTTACGGACGAAAGGACCTCCATCTCCGCACTTGCGTGCAGACTGAGGTCCTTCTTGATGAAAGCCAGGTTTAGGCGGAATCGAAAGAAAGGCTAAATAATATAACAGACATGGGTGACACTATTTGCCCGTTTATTGACTGGAACAAACTTTAACGGACATGGACGACGTTATTTAGCCGTAAGCAAGCTAATCAGCATGGTGATGAGGCGAATAAGGTCGTGTGTGTCCGTTAGCTTTTAGAAACCCTATAAAATCGAAGATTAGCGTCGTTTAAGTCCGTTAGGCTGGAGGCAGCACGCCTGTCGAACTGCCGAATGTCGAGCTGCCGAATGCCGCATACCGCATACCACATACCACATACCACATACCGAATAACATTGGAGTATGTTAAATCGTACAGTGCAGTCGCTACTTCGTCGACACCTTGAAGCCCAACGTCAAAATCTCGGCGGGTTTGACAGGGACCATAATGATGCCATCCGCCGCATCGAGACCTTCCAGCCGCTCCTCCAGGACGTTGCTCCGGTACCAGTCCCCGGCATCGGCAGCCTGGATAACGAGCGTCTGCGGTTGAAGCGTCGAATTGTACCATCTGGCGATCGTATCGCCGCGCTCTTCGTTGGCTTTGAAGGCGGTCAGCACCAACTTCTCGCCCGACCAGTTCAGCCAGGAGTGCCCGGCAGGCAGTTGGCCGGTTTGCACGGCAACTTGCCGCATCGTCCACGGGGTATGGAGCGTGGCAGCTTCGATGGCGGCTACATGCCGGTTCTTGCCACCCGCATAAGGAATCAGCAGCAGCTCCGCGCTTTGTTCGCCCAGACATTGCGCGCCAGGTGTCGGGAAGACGCCCCAGTCGCCAAGCTCGCCAACCGAACGAAGCAGCGTCATGGCAATCGTGTTGCGGCCGTCCCGCAGCAGCTCGTATTCGTTTAACCCTTTGTGGGCAACCGCGAGCCCTGCCTCCGGCTCGTCGATCGCGACGAAGGCTTGGTTATGCTGGCAATTGCTCGGATTGCTCCATATCGCCGAAGGTTCGTTGTCGCGCATGGCCGTTTCGTAGATGGAATCCGCGTGATGCACCTCGGACGTCAGATCGGTCGGGAACAACATGCGCAGGCGATGGTCGCGCGCCTGGTTGTTATAGCTGACCTGGATGGACAGGCCTTTGGCGCCTTTGTCCAGCGTCAGCTTCGTTGCGATAACAAGCGGGACTGTCGCGGCAGTACGTTGCGCCTGGCGTTCCTGAATCGGAACCATCGTCGCCGTCTCGCGGGACAGCAAGTCGTCGGCGCCGGCCGGAATCGCCCAGCGATGCACGATTTCGTATACCGTACGCAAAGAAGAATGCTCCAGTCTTACGATATCCGCCCGGAGCCCTTTGGTCGTCAGAGGGATTTCGTTCTGAGGCTGCCTGAAAATATATTCGTTGCCGATATCCCCGACGTTCTCGAATATGCCCAGATCCCGGTATACTTTCCCGTTCTCTTTGTCGAGCAGCTCGAAAGTGCCGTCCTCCTGGATCATGATCTTCAAATGTTCGTTGTCCATCGTGTTCGCCGTCGGTTCGGAAGCCGCGGAGACCGTCGCATAAGCGCTAGGCTGCCGTTCCTTCTTGATCCATGCAAAGGTGCCGTAGCCAAGAGCGGGGATATCCTTTGCCACCAATGTAATGCGGAAACAACGCGCCATATAAGGCTGGCGGAAACGATTTTCCGGCAAATCGTAGCCGAATCGGACGCCAAGGTCTTCGATGCTCGCGTCCACCGCGTTGCCGCTAGCGTCTATTACGGAGCCGAGAGGGAGTCGAACGGTTTCCAGACGCTTTGCGATCTCCGCCGGCGACGGCTCGTACAGCGCCTCCCTCAGCAGCTCGAGCTCGACGCTGACAAGGCCGGATCGCTTCCAGCCGGAGGTGTTAAAGACGACGAAAGGAACGGCATCCTCTTCGTTCGCGAACGCCGATGTATCGATGGCGCCGGCGACGGCCATCGCGCTTTCTTCCGCAAGACCTTCGGACATATGACGGCTTTTGGCGAACCGGGCCATCATCTCGTCATGCACCTCGTCCACGCTGCAGCCGCAGATGCTATCATGCGGATGGTTCTGCATGAGCGTCTTCCAATTGTAGGTGAGCAAATGATGGGGGTATCGGGCGCCGACGGATTGGGCCATCACGGCTAAAGGTTCGACGGCTTTCTCCAGCAAAGCTTGGCAGTGCTGATTGGCTTGTTTGATATACACGCGGGCGGAAGCGGTATTGACCAGCGTTCCCCAGCCGTCCGTCTGCTGGCTCCGAAGCTCACCGCGTACGGTAGCCAGAGTGTCGGGGGCCGTTTCCCGGACGGATTCGATGTAATCGTTAAAATTCGAATGAATAAAGTCGTATTCTGTATTAAGATCCCTGGCTGTCCGCAGCGCAGCGGCCAAATCCATCTGAACCGGCTGATGATCGCAGCCGTTCATCAACAGCAGATGGGGCGTGGACGCATATTGCTCCACCTTCCGAATGCGGCTTTCCCAATACGGAGCCGCTTCTTCCGGTTCCACCGGAATTTCCATGCCGTTATGATACCAGTTCGCGAACAGGATGCCGAGCACCCGCGAGCCGTCCGGCGATTCCCAATACATTTCGGAGAAAGGCGACTCATAGGCGGCCTCGCCGACGGAATTGTTAAAGCCGGTCGGCTTTACCCCGCGACCGAAGACGGCGTTGTCGATGCCGGCCTGTTGCAGAAGCTGGGGAGCCTGGCCCATATTGCCGAAGGAATCCGGAAAATAGCCGATTTTGGACACGGGACCGTATGTTGCCGCATCTCTATGCCCGATCAGAAGATTCCGTACGTTCGCTTCGCTGCTCGTCAGGAACTCGTCCTGCAAAATGTACCAAGGGCCTTGAATGAGCCGGCCTTCCCGAATATAATGCTCGACCTTGTCGCGAAGCTCCGGCCTGACTTGCAAGTAATCGTCCATGATGATCGTTTGCCCGTCGAGATGGAAGCTCTTGAACTCGGGATCGCGGTCCAGAAGCTCCAGCAAGCTGTCCATCAGCCTGATAAGCTTCAAGTGATGCTTTTCGTACGACATGTACCATTCCCGGTCCCAGTGCGTATGCGAAATAATATGAATGTTCTTTTTCATGGTTTCACGCCCCTTAATATACAAGTATACAACTTAATGAATGTTGAATATATGACAACTTAAGCTTTATATTAGTTCATAAAGACATCATTGTAAATAAAAATGTTGATGCATGTTACATTCACTTGTATACTTGTAATGTAAAGGGGAGAGACCATGAGCAGAAATGGCAAAAGCATGCCGATGTATGCGCAGATTCGGGAATATCTACTGGATGGAATCGAGGGCGGGACATGGAGCGGGGAGGAGAAGCTGCCCTCCGAGAACGAGCTTGCCGAGAAATTCGGGGTCAGCCGCATCACGATCAAAAAGGCGCTTGACGGGCTTGTCGAAGAAGGCATCGTCTATCGGATTCAAGGCAAAGGCTCCTTCGTCTCCGAGAACGGCAAACCCCGGCTTTATGCATCCGATAGACTGCAGCATCGCAAATCCTTCGTTTGGCTGCTCATGCCGAGAGTAAACAACTTGTTTACGAGCAGCATTCTAAGAGGGGTCGAGCGTACCTTGGACGAAGCGGGCTGCAAGCTGATGTTCAGCAGCACGGATGATTCCCCAGAGAAAGAGAAGGAGCTGCTGGCCGAAGCCTCGGAGCTCGGCGTCAGCGGTGTCATCGTCTATCCCGCGGTGGGGGAAGCCTATAACGAGGACATCCTTCGGATGGCGTTATCCCCGTTCCCGGTCGTCATTATCGACCGTTATCTGCGCGGGGTTGAGACGAATTGCGTTTGCACGGACAACGTGCAGAGCTCCTACGAGGCTGTTAAGTATTTGCTGGAGCTAGGGCATCGGTCCATCGCTTTCGTTTCCTCTCCCGTTGAAGGCACTACCAGTCTGGAGGATCGGTTGACGGGTTACGAGAAGGCGTTGTCGGAGCATCTGATCCCCGTGGACCGGAGTCTGATCGTCGAACCCTTCGATGAGGAGAAGATGGAGCGCTTGCTGAAGGAGCAGCCCCGTATTACGGCCGTGTTCGCATGCAACAACGACATCGGACTGCGGGTCATTAAGGCTGCGGAGAGAGCGGGGAGGAACATACCAGAGCGACTTTCGGTCCTGTTCTTCGACGACTTCGAAAATTCGGAGTGGTTCCGCATCCCGCCGAGCTGCGTCGTACAGCAGCCGGAAGCCATCGGCCGGGAAGCGGCCTCCATGATGCTCCGGCTGATCGATAATCCGGGGACGCCGCGGCAGCGTGTATCCCTGCCCGCGAAGCTGGTCGTCCGGGAGTCTACCTCGGCGCCGCCCGGAACGACAAAAACGACAGTCTGACGGTAGTCGGACTGTCGCTTTTTATTGGATGAATTCGCCCCTAGAATTGAAGGGCAGGAGGAGCCTAGATCTTCAACAAATGAGCGAATTTCTCGTTATCCAGAAAGTTGCCCACGTAGAAGTCTCCGAAATCGGCGAATCGCGCGCTAACTTCGTCGAAGCGCATTTCATAGATAAGTTTCTTGAATTGCAGCGCGTCGTCCGAGAATAGCGTGACGCCCCACTCCCAGTTGTCGAAACCGACGGAGCCCGTGATGATCTGCTTTACTTTGCCCGCGTATTTGCGGCCGATCATGCCGTGGCTGCGCATCATTGTCTTGCGGTCGTCCATGCTGAGCATATACCAGTTATCATTGCCATCGCGGCGTTTGTTCATCGGATAGAAGCAGATATGTTTCCACTTTGGAAGGATCGGCTTAAGGCGAGCGACGATTTCCGGATTCTCCAGAGGATCGCTGCCCGGCTGAGCCATATAATTGCTAAGCTCCACGATGCTCACATAAGAGTGAACGGGATAGGTGAAGCTTGCGAACGTTGTTTTATTGAAAGCCGTCTCGAGCTCGTTCAACTCCTCCAGCGTCTCGCGAAGATGCATGATCATAAAGTCCGCCTTCTGGCCGACGATGGAATAAACAGCCGTGCTGCCGTTCTTCTGAGCTTCGACCTCCGCCCATTGCGCGAGGAATCCATGTAGCTCGTCCAGCGCCGTGGCTCGTTCTTGTTCCGTCGCGAGGCGCCATGCGGTCCAGTCGACGCTGCGGAAGTCATGAAGGGCGTACCAGCCCTCTAATGTTTGTGCGGCTTCGCTCATCTTGCGTATTGCTCCTCTCGGATTGCTTGTATTTGGTTGCCCCTATTGTAACGTAACCCGCGGCATGCGAGCAAATGACGGACTTGTGACATTTGGCGGGCGCCAATTGACTTCATATTTAGCATTCATTAAAATTAGATAGAATGATTGAAAGGGGTCGTAAGGGCAATGATCGAAGCCATCCAAATTATTATCGCGACGGTGCTGTTTTTCGTTATGATGTTCGGCATCGGATTTATTCTGAATATGCTTCTCAAAACGACGTGGTTTCCAATCGGACTTTTTGTCGTCGTCCTGATCGGACTTGCGATCTGGGCTCCGTGGCCGGATGCGGACAATCCGACGTTTGCAAACATCGGCACTTACACGCTTGTCTATTATATTCCAATAACGGGAGCGCTCATTGGCGCTTATGTAAGCGGCTGGGCGATTCGGGCCCTGCGCAAAGGCGGCTACAAAATGTTTTGACGACAAAATCCCTCATCCGGGGGATTTTTCTATTTTTCAAAGCCGTCCTAAGAATCGACATTTATGCTAGAATGATAGGTAGTACGCAAGGGATGGAGTCGATGCAATGCGCATCCAGAATATATTGCAATTTACGGAACATCATCGCTATTACATATTTCGCGGATTCACGCTCAGCAGCACAGATGACAAAATGTTGTCCCTCATCTATCAGCCTATGGTCGGCGCCTTCGCAATCGCCTTATATAGACAGCTGTATCACGGCGTTCCGGAGGACCGAACCGGCTACTCCCGCCTGGAGCCTCAGCGGCGGCTGTTTCTTGGGCTCGGTCTCGAGATGAACGAGCAGAGCCGCAAGTTCGTGGTCGAACAGACATCCAGGCTGGAAGCGGTCGGCTTGCTTCAGACATCCAGGCTAGGCGGCTCCGAGTTGGCGGAGGTTGTCTACGAATACGAGCTGGAGCAGCCGTTGTCGCCGATCGAATTTTTCCGCAATATGCATCTCGCGATGCTGCTAAGGGACAAAATCGGCAAATATGCCGTTATCGAGCTCAGGGAGTCGTTCGGAGCGAACGAACCCGACGAGCTGGCCGGCGCGGAGTTAACAAAGGAAAATATATCTGTGCCTTTCTATGAGCTGTTCAAGCTGAATATGCAGTCGTTCGATACGGAGCTGGAACAAGCGCTGACGGAGGTGGCGCCTACACGGCAGGCGGTTAGGTCGGACCCGACTGCCACGGCAGGCATACCTTATGGCGAGCTTATTCTCCACTTCCCCCGCTCTTCCGGCAATCGCGCTTACGTGGAGCGGCTTCGCGGAGATGCGGATGGCATGTCCCAAGTGAACTATGTTGCCTACAAGTATGCGCTGACGGTCGTAAATATATGCCGTCTGCTGGATGAATCCGGCGTTTTCGACGCCGCGGGCAAGCTGAACGTGGACGAGCTGCAGCTCAAGGCGAGCAGTATGTACCGCCAGGATCGGAAGCGCGAGGATGACCGCCAGCGCGTGCTGGCCAAGACGAAGGTGTTCGCGGAGCCCGATCAGGTAGAAGAAGAGGCGGAGGAAGTGGCGGTGGCGGAGCAGGATTATTTGCCCGTGCCGAACGCGCTTGCGGGCCGCTGCGATATTCAGCAGTACAATATGCTGATGCGCAACGAGCCGCATACCCGCTTTATCCGCCGCTTCTTCCCCGGCGCCATTCCCGGCTGGCTGGAGCAAGTGATGGAGCGAATCGATCTGAATTATCGGCTGGCGGAGCCCGTCATTAATGTCCTAATCCATTATGTTATCGGTGGAACGGACGACAGCCGGATTACGAAGGCATTTCTCGATCATGTCGCGTCCAACATGCTGATGAAGGGTGTGGATTCCTTCGAAAAGGCCGTTCAGTACGTGCGTCTGCAGGCCCAACTGGAGCAGGACAAGGAGAAACGCAAGGAAGCAAGCGTTGGTTCGGGCGGGGGTTACGGAGGCGGAAGGGCTGCCGGCAATCGCGGAGGTTCCGGAAGGCCGGGCATCTCGCGCAAGCCGTCTATTCCTATCGTGGGAGAGGCGGAGACGTCGTCCGTTTCGGCCGCGGAGCTGGAGGAGCTGCGCAAGCTGGCTCGCAAGCTGGACGGCAAGGGTTGATTGGAAGCTTGTTGTTTGTTGAACGGGAGACACGAAGGGGGAGAGGAAGATGGAATCGTTAGGCGAATTGCTGAAGTCGTGGCCGGCGGGTCAATCCTTGACGGAGCAAGCGGAGCGCAAGCTTGCGGAGCTGATGCGCGAGCCGCTCATCGGCAAGCTGCTGGACAAGTATCCCGATCTGAACGAGGATGTTCTCCGGTTGAACCTGAACCGCGTCTACCAATACGTGACGGAATACCGGAATTGCTCGAACTGCCCGGGACTCGACCAATGTCCGAACGACTACGAGGGCCATTACACGCTCCTTAGCTCGGAGACGGTGAACGGGCTTACCCAGCTTTACGACCGCAAAGTATCCTGCAAAAAATATTTGGCCCGCCAAACAGAGGATGCAATTCGCAGCCGGATTCGCAGCTTCTACGTAGATGATTCCGCGCTGCGGAGAGGCTACTCATCCGATGAAATTCTGACGACGGATCTGGAGCGCGCCAAGGCGGTCGGCCAGGTTTTGCGTTATATCGACCGGACAAAGGACAGCGGCCTGCAGGAGGAGGGGCTGTATCTCGCCGGACGGTTCGGCACCGGCAAGACTTTCCTGATGTGTTACCTGCTGCAGGAGCTGGCGAAAGCGGGGTATTCCGGCGTTATCGTCTATATGCCGGATTTCGTGGAGGACTTGAAGGCTTTAATGCATGAGCCGGGCAAGCTGAAGGAAACGGTGGAGATGATGAAGGAAACCGATCTGCTTATCTTCGACGACATTGGCGCGGAGAATTTGAATCCATGGGTGCGCGATCATGTGTTAGGCGCGATATTAAATTACCGGATGGAACGGAAGCCGACCTTCTATACGTCTAACTATGATTTGGACGCTTTGGAGCGGCATTTCAGCTTCACGAGCAAGGACGGAGACGAGCTTCACAAGGGACAGCGGCTGATGGATCGCGTTCGTCCTTATGTGGAAGTGGTCATGGTGACGGGAGAGAACAAACGCGGGCGCAAGTAGCTCGCGTTTTTTTTATTTCTGGGTGGAGCGAAAATTCAGTCGCTGTCCGCTACGGCGTGCATACGTGCGCGATTGCGACAACAGAACTTCAGAGAGTTTTATGGGTTAACAAAGTTTAAGGTCGCTCATCCCAAGTGACCATCGTAAATCGCATCGGAAAATAGAGGGAAAAAATCCCTATAATCTGGAGAAATCGGAATATCGGCTCCATTTTAGAGGAAAAACTCCCTATAATCAGGGTGGTTCGACCCGAAAACAGCGATCGGACCAGAAATAGAGGGAGGATTTCCCTCTAAAGAGCATGCAAGGGCGGGGAACGGGACAAGTAGAGGGAGTTTTTCCCCTTATTGGAGAGGAAGAACAAGCAGCGCCATTGTTTCTTTATGGCTCCAGCCCAAAAAAGAACCGCCAGGATGATCTGCCCTGACGGTTTATTTTTCCCGGTTCGTTTAATGAGGGATAATCGTCGAAAGGGACATGTTTGCACATTTTCTCATATTGGAAGAAAGTCTAAAATTGTTATGTAAGCGATTCAAATCCTTATGTATCAAGGGATTTCGGGTTTATAAGAATATCTTATGAACCTTGTTTTCTTTGCAAATAAATGGTTGACAGTGTACGGAGACGGCTGGTAATATTCTTTCATAACCAACTAAACGGGTAGGAATAATGGATAAATGACCGGACGAACCGGAGTTTACACTTCCCTACGCAAACTAAATGAATAGGGGTGTTCGTCTATGAAAAACAAATTTTCGCGCGTCAGATCTATCGTCCTTATCTTGGTCATTTCCACTTTACTTGCCGCTTGCGGCGCACAAAACAACGGTAACGGCGGAGCGAGCCCATCGCCTACGAACGCGCCTTCGGACGGTTCGGCCGCGGCACCGGAAGCAAGCAAAGAACCTCTTCCTCCGGTTAAATTATTGAACGTATCCTATGATCCGACTCGTGAATTCTATGTGGAATACAACAAAGCATTCGCGGCGCATTGGCTGGCCGAAAAAAATCAAAAGGTCGAAATCGATCAATCGCATGGCGGTTCCGGCAAACAAGCAAGAGCGGTCATCGACGGTTTGAAAGCGGACGTTGTGACGCTGGCGCTGGGCTACGACATTGATGCGATCGTAGAAGAAGGAAAATTATTGGACGAAGAATGGCAGAAGCAATTCGATCTCAACAGCTCGCCGTACACGTCGACGATCGTATTCCTCGTTCGCAAAGGCAATCCGAAAGGCATCAAAGAGTGGGGCGACCTGATTAAGGAGGGCGTCGAAGTGATTACGCCAAACCCCAAGACATCCGGCGGCGCGCGCTGGAACTACCTCGCAGCCTGGGGTTATGCACTGAAACAGAACAATAACGATGAAGCGGCAGCAAAACAATTCGTATCGGATCTGTTCAAAAACGTGCCTGTTCTGGATACCGGCGCTCGCGGTTCGACAACAACTTTCGTAGAACGCGGAATCGGCGACGTGCTGCTGGCATGGGAGAATGAAGCGTATCTGTCGATCAACGAGTTGGGGCCGGACAAATTCGACATCGTATACCCTTCGCTCAGCATTCTTGCGGAACCTCCTGTAGCGATCGTCGACAAAGTCGTAGACAACCACGGCACAAGAGAAGTGGCGGAGGCTTATCTGCAATACCTGTATTCGGATGAGGGGCAGAAGCTGGCGGGCAAAAACTACTACCGTCCGACAAATCCGGAGATTGCGAAGGAGTTTAGCGAGCAATTTCCAAGCCTTGAGCTGCTGACGATCGCCGATTTCGGAGGCTGGCAGGAAGCGCAGACGAAACACTTCTCGGACGACGGCATCTTCGACCAAATTTATACGCCAGGTTCTTAAGGCATGAACGTTCTCTCTCATAGGATCGGAGCTGATTTCTCATGAAAGGTTCCAAGGCCCGCAGGGCGCTTCCGGGGTTCGGACTGTCGCTGGGCTTCACGCTCTTCTACATTAGTCTTATCGTTCTTATCCCGCTCGCGGCGGTGTTCTTCAAGACGTTCGAGCTCTCCTGGGCCGAACTGTGGAGCACGATTACGAATCCAAGGGTTCTGGCGTCGTATCGAATCAGCTTCACGACGGCGCTGTGGGCGGGATTGATCAACGCGGTGTTCGGCCTTCTGGTCGCATGGGTGCTCGTGAGGTATCCGTTCCCGGGCAAAAGGTTCATCGACAGTCTTGTCGATATTCCTTTCGCTCTGCCGACGGCGGTAGCGGGCATCGCGCTCACAACGATTTACGCGAAAACGGGTTGGGTAGGTTCGCTCCTTGAGCCGCTGGGCATCAAAGTCGCGTACACTCAGCTAGGCATCATTATCGCGCTTGTGTTCATCGGCTTGCCGTTCGTCGTCCGGACGGTTCAGCCGGTGCTCCAGGACCTGGAGAAGGAAACGGAGGAAGCAGCGGTTATGCTTGGCGCTTATAGACGGCGCACGTTCTTCAAAGTCGTGCTGCCTGAGCTTATGCCGGCGCTCCTGACCGGATTCGCTCTCGCCTTCGCGAGGGGAATCGGCGAATACGGCTCGGTCGTCTTCATCTCCGGCAACATGCCGATGAGGACGGAGATTGCTCCGCTTCTTATCATGACCAAGCTGGAGCAATACGACTACGCGGGCGCTACCGCCATCGCGGCGGTTATGCTGACCGTATCCTTTATCCTGCTGCTTATCATCAACCTGCTTCAATGGCGGATGAGCAGACGCGCCATACCGGATTAAGCTGCATGCTTGATTGCAGTTATAGCCCGATCATCATTATGAAATAGGATGCAAAGGAGCTGATTCGGATGGCTGGCGCCATTACCGTCTATGGAAACAAAGAAACGGCCCAAAGGCCGAAACACATAACAGAACCCAAATATGTGCAGTGGATTCTGATCGCGATCGCGCTGCTATTTTTGGGACTCGTCGTCCTGCTGCCGCTCGTATCCGTCTTCGTGGAAGGTTTTAGAAAAGGCGCGGACTTGTATTTCAAAGGACTGACGGAGCCCGATACGCTTTCGGCGCTTAAGCTGACGCTTATCGTAGCCGCCATAGCGGTACCTCTGAATACGGTGTTCGGCGTTGCCGCGGCTTGGGCGATCAGCAAGTTCCAGTTCAAGGGGAAAAACTTCTTGATTACTCTGATCGATCTGCCGTTCGCGGTGTCCCCCGTTATTGCCGGCCTAATCTACGTGCTCATGTTTGGAGCGCAGGGTTATTTCGGTCCCTGGCTCGATGATCGCGGTATACAAATCGTATTCGCTGTACCGGGCATCGTGCTTGCCACCATTTTCGTGACTGTGCCTTTCGTCGCTAGAGAGCTAATACCGCTTATGCAGGCCCAAGGAGTACAGCAGGAAGAGGCGGCGGCAAGCCTGGGCGCGAAGGGAGGCTCCATCTTTTGGCGGGTGACGCTGCCGAATATCAAGTGGGGCTTGATCTACGGCATTATCCTATGTAATGCCAGGGCAATGGGAGAGTTCGGAGCCGTCTCCGTCGTATCGGGACATATCCGGGGACAGACGAACACGCTGCCGCTGCACGTGGAGATTCTGTACAACGAATATCAATTCTCCGCGTCGTTCGCGGTCGCATCGCTGCTCGTGATGCTTGCCGTGATTACGCTGATCGTGAAAGGGATTGTCGAGTGGAAGTCGGGGGCATCGCATGCCGGCAACCATTAAAGTTGAATGTTAACGCTCAAATTGTGGCAGGAAATCAATGATGGAGGGGATTGTAATGGCAAAGCCGCTTGAAGTCGATGAGGTGTGGCAAGAAAGAATCTTGGAGCAGGTGAACGGTCTCGAGTACGGTCAGGTGGTTATTACGGTCCATGACGGAAAAATCGTTCAGATCGACCGTACGGAGAGGAAAAGGTACGACGCTCCGGCATCAAGGGGAACCGCCGCGGAAGCCGGGGGCCAGGATCAGCTGGCTGCGGGAAACAGAACGCGCGGCAAATCCGGCAAGCCCGGCGAAACGTTAAGAGCCGTTCAATAACATAGCGCAAGCAAGGAAACACGCCTCCCCGGAGGCGTGTTTATTCGTTAGCGGCCTTGCAAGATTCGCTCAATATATGTACTTACGACTTCGTCGTAATTCGGGTAAGGGTAGCCGAATCGCCTGGACAGCGTCGCGGAATATGACCGGAACAGGTCGAAGCAGCTATGCAAGGAACGTCGCACGCTCTCCGCATCATCCAGCCGATAAGTCGATAACAGAATAAGCCAATGTTCGTTCGGGAGATAACGGTTGATGAACTTGTAGTTTTTCCCCACGCTGAATCCGTAACCGTGCTCCGCGCCGATTTCCCATGACATCATCCTTAGCAGGTTGGGACGTGCGACCTCGTTCAGATGGTCGATCGCGAACAGCAATTCTCCTCTTGCAAGTCCCTTCGCCACATAGGTCGATACCATCCAAAATTCATTGCAGCAGTCGTCAAACTCCCTCGCCGTCGGCTTGCGAAGCCAAAATTGCCGGTCGGTTGCAGCTAGCCCCGGCGGACTAATCCCATCCTTGTCAAGCAGGATATCCACTAACCCGTCGCTCTCCTCAAAGTAACGTTCTGCTTCGTTTACGGGTATTAGCGTCAGGTCTACTTTGTTGCCATCCTCCATCAGTACGATGTAGGAAAACCATGTGCCAAGCTCGGAGGGAAACAGCTCCATGGCTTCCGGCTTTTGCATCATGGAGCGTTTGCCGAAAGCATCCAGCCAGTCATCGCTGGATTTGTAAGCATCCATGTCCGTTACGAAATAAGAGATGTCGTAATCCTGGTAAACGTCCGGCGCGATGTTGACGTTCGTCCTGGAGCCTTCCAGGACGGCCAGCCGAATGCGGGCGTCGTTGCTGGCAAAGTCGACGAAGATCTGCATCATTTCATCTGTGGTTCTCATAGGGCAGCTTTAAGCCTCCTTAACTTCAAGTAGAAAAAGTAACAACAAGAGCCGTAGCCGCCTGATTAAGGCGGTTACGGCTCCCCATGACGTCATCCGGAATTAGGAAATGACGAATTTCACAATAACGGCAACGGCGAAAACAACGACCATGAAACCAAGCATACCGCCGAATCCAAACACTACATCCATCAAATCGTCACGCGGTTCTTCATTTACATGCTCGCGCGGATCTCTGACATTTTCCATCCGTAACGTCCCCCTTCAAAGCTGCACGTCCCACTTATCGTCGTAAGACTCCGCTTATGACTACATACTGATAATAGTATACCCAAAACTTCGAATGATTGTAAAGGACATCCGCGACAATTATAACGCAAATTTGCCCGGAAATATGCTAAAATGTGTACAGGTGTTCGGTTGGCGGGAGGAGGAAACAAGCATGGATATACCAGGAGAACAAAATTCGGTAAGGCCCGAGGCAGTATTGGAGGCCATTCGCAACAAGCTGGCGCTGCTGCCCGACAAACCCGGCTGTTACCTGATGAAGAACAGAGACGGCGTCATCATCTACGTAGGCAAGGCCAAGGTGCTTAAGAACAGGGTCCGCTCCTACTTTATCGGAAGCCATAACGGCAAGACGCAGCGGCTCGTATCCGAGATTTATGATTTCGAATTTATTATTACGGGCAGCAACATGGAGGCGCTCATTCTGGAGTGCAACCTGATCAAGCAGCATCATCCGCGTTATAACGTCCTGCTCAAGGACGACAAGACGTTTCCTTATATCAAAATTACGAACGAAGCGCACCCGAAGCTGGAAGTGACGAGGCGCATCGTTAAGGATAAAGGCAAATATTTCGGCCCATATCCCAATGCGTTCGCGGCCCAGCAGACCAAGAAGCTGCTGGATCGGCTGTATCCGCTTCGCAAATGCAAGACGCTTCCAGACAAAGTATGTCTGTACTACCATCTAGGGCAATGCATCGCCCCTTGCGAATATAAAATCGAGAAGGCGACGTACGAAACGATGATCGGCGAGATTACACGCTTTTTGGGTGGCGGGCATGATGCCGTCAAAGAAGAGCTGCAGCGCAAGATGGCGGAGGCTGCGGAGGCGCTGGAATTCGAGCGCGCCAAAGAATACCGGGATCAGCTCATCGCAATAGAAGCGGTTATGGAAAAACAGAAAATTACGATGTCCGATTCCATGGACCGCGACATCTTTGGATATGCCGTGGACAAGGGCTGGATGGCTGTTCAGATTTTGTATATGCGCAACGGCAAGCTGATCGAGCGGCATGGTACGACCTTCCCTTATTATGGGGAAGAATACGACGATTTTATGACGTTCGTTACGCAATATTACAGCGACAATCCCGCATTGCCGAAGCAAATCCTGCTGCCGCTGCCGCCTGAGACCGACAAGGAGGGAGAGGAACTGGTTATCTCCTCCCTGGGAAGCTGGCTGAAGGTGAAGGTGCTTATGCCGCAGCGGGGCAAAAAAAGCGAAGTCGTGGGCATGGCTCAGGACAACGCGCGCAATAGTCTCGACGAGAAATTCCGGCTTATTGAACGAGACGAGGAGCGAAGCGTCAAGGCGTCCCAATCGCTTGGCGGCTGGCTTGGCCTTGATGAGATTCGCCGGATCGAAGCGTTCGATAACTCCAACATTCAAGGGACGAATCCCGTCTCCGCGATGGTTGTGTTTACGGACGGCAAGCCGGACCGCAAGGAGTACCGCAAATACAAGGTAAAGACCGTCGTCGGCTCGGACGATTACGAGACGATGCGGGAGGTAATTCGCCGCAGGTACGAACGAGTGCTGAAGGAAGGATTAACGCGGCCGGATCTCATCGTAGTGGACGGAGGCAAGGGGCAGATATCGGCGGCGCTAGACGTGTTGGAAAACGAACTGGGTCTGTACATCCCCGTATGCGGTCTTGTAAAGGATGCCAAACATAAGACGGCGCAGCTGATGACTGGGGATCCCGCAGAGATTGTGCCTCTCCCCCGGGACAGCCAGGAATTTTACCTGCTGCAGCGGATTCAGGACGAGGTGCATCGATTCGCGATTACGTTCCACCGCGAGCAGCGCGCGAAGTCCATGGTCGAGTCGCGTTTGGACGCCATCCCGGGCATCGGAGAGAAACGCAGGAAGCAGCTTCTAAAGCATTTCGGTTCGCTCAAAAAAATAAAAGAGGCCTCAGTCGAAGACTTCAGGCCTCTCTCGATCGGCGACAAGCTCGCCGGCGACATTATTGCGGCTCTAAGGGACGAACCGTCGACATAATCGGCGGATTCGTCCTTTTTTTTGAATTTCTCGGAATGAAATGCGCTACTCCGCCAAAGGACGAGGTAGACTTTTCGCCTTGCGCCTATCCCAATACCGGAGCACGTAAGCGATCAATACCGGCAGCAGGGTGAAAAAGACAGCCGACGAAATATTTGCAGCTCCGCCCACCATGATGAGCGAGCTGCCGACGGCTATGCTGTTGAAGATGGCATGCGTGAACATTGCCGTAATAAAGCCGTAACGGACGAAAATAAAGCTGAACAGAAGTCCGACGACCATAAGCTCGAACAAGCGGGTCGTGGAAGGGTAGAACGGATACATGACATGCCCCAGCGACCAGAACAAAGTCGGAAGTATCGCTGCCGCGAACGTGTTTCGGAACCACTTTCGGAACAGGCCGATGCCAAAGAATCGGAACACGGCTTCTTCGGATATTGCCGCAGCCCAGGCCAGCACGGGCATAAGCCAGAGCACGCTGAAGTTGTAGGGAGACATCGTGACGTCGCTTGTGCCCCATGTCCCGATGAGAACCTCCAGCAAACGGAAAAGGAGCGGCTGTATGCCAAGCAGAATAATCGCGAACAAGTAAGACAGTCCCATGCTCTTCCATACGTAGTCGCCATAACCCGGCTGACCGAGTCGCGGCCAGAGCTGCCGTCCTTGCGCCTTCCATAGTCCGTCGCCGGCGACGATGGAGAGATAAACGGAAGCCGCCATCGGGATGGAGACGAGCACGGTAATGACCATTGTGACCAGCAGGATGCTGTCATCGAACGGCGCTTCGCCTTGTGACGCGATTAATCCGTCAATGACGCCTACATTCATAATCACGTATGCAATGGTGAAGATGACGGTTAGCACCCAGCCATATTTGAACGAGGTGAATTTGCGGTAAAGAATGGCGTATACGATTGCCAATATGCCGAGAATGACGCTCATCAGCGCGTAGCCGATCCCCGTCAGCCAGCCGGCAAGTTTATCTTGGCCGCTCACATAAGACTTATAGCTTGCCGGAACTTCGAAGGTTGGTTTATATTTCGTGATGATCGGCTCTCCGTCGACGGACTGCACCTTAAACGACACGTGTAGATCGGCTTCGCCTACGATGGAAGGATCGCCGTTCGCCGTTAAGCTCCATTCGCCTTTATTGTTTAAGGTTAAGTCGGATGGGGAGCTCCCCGGCAATGGTTTGTTTTGCAAATACTGTTGCAGCAACTCGCGTTGCTCCTGTTCGGCAACGGTATCGCCTTCCCTGAGATTAAAGTTCCAGGCGACTACACTGCCGGTATACATATTGAGATACACAAATCCGGTACCCTTACGGTCCGCGAAACGCAAGTTAACCTGGAACGTGTCGGTCGGGAAGTTGACGCCGTATTCTTTTTCGAATTTCTGAGACAGCTTTTCTTTGGACAGATAACCGCTGAACAGCTTATCGGATTGATGGACAGCCTTTTCGTCGCGCACATCATAACCGGTGGACTCTTCGGCGAACGAGACTGCCCTCTCGAGCACGATTTCCTTATCGACAACCTTGCCTCCGTAGGGATGATCCTGGACCGAGACGATCATAGGGACGATTTCCAGCAGCGTAAACAGGATTCCGCATATAATAGCGGCGATTCCGTAACGCTTCCACTCTTTGCGAGTAATCATTTCAGTCATGTTTCACCTCTGGTAGGATTATGATTCCGTTCTTTTTCTTTCATTACCATATCATATCTTTGGGTATTAGTTCCAACGACGCACCTTCTTGTCGATCTCATCATAAGATTGGCGGCAGAAGCCTTATGAACCTTCACTCATATGGAAATAACTAAATGGAAGGATGCTGGGCGTAAACGGCCGAGATTTCGTTAATGCACAGCTTGACCGACGGACTTAGTACGCCGGGATCGACATGGATGAGCGAGGTTGTCCGCTTCGCCTCCTCCAGCTCCCTGATCGGTATGACGATCAGATCGTTATCCTCCAGCAGCTGCTGCCTCATGTACGACTTCGGAAGCAGTGTAGCAGCGCGGCAAGTATGGAGGAGCCGAAGGATCGCTTCGAACGAATCGATTTCCATGCGTACATCCGGAGATATCCGGTGGGATTCGAACAGCTCATCCGTTAATATACGATACCAGGTGCCTTTCGAGAACAGAATCATGGGCAATCCGTTTAGATCATCCATGCCAAGCTCGTCTTTGTCCGTGATGACATGATTGCGGGGGAGCACGAGCAGCAGATGATCGTCGAATAGCGAGACGCAGCGAATGGATGGATCGTCGATTCGCGAGGCGACGATTCCGATATCGACCTTATGTTCGCGGACGTAGGACACAATCTCGTGAGTCTTGCCGGTAATGGCTTTAATGTCGAATTCGGGATGCGTGGATGTCAGCCGCTGGATCAGGTCCGGCAGCGTCGTCTGCAAGGTGGTCAAGCTTGCGCCGATCGTTAGCGAGGTTCGGCCCGTCGCCGTATATTCGGACACGTTGTGCAGATAAGTGCGGTGAAGCTGCTGCAGCTCCAGCGCGTATTCGTACGTCAGCTGTCCGATTCGAGTCAATTCGAGCCGCTTGCCGATGCGGCGGAACAGCTTGGCTCCGATCTCATCCTCCATCTTGGCTATCTTGCGGGAGAGCGCGGGCTGCGACAAATTGAGCTGCGCCGATGCTTTGTTCATGCTGGAATGCTCCACGATGACACGGAACACGTCTATTTCTTCGTACACGCGTAAGGCCCCCTTTGAGGAATACCTCTTATGTCGTTAGGTTATAAGAGTTTATAATAAATATGCAATTCCATTATAAGTTGAAAAGGAGTAGGATGGAAGTGTGGCAAATGTGTGTCGACTTTTGTTGACGGGGGTACGAGCGGGCGTTACAATGTAGAATGGTTTGTTTAAGTAAGAGTTCAACAACCTCTTAAAGTTTTGAAAGGAGAAGGAAACATGAAAGGAAATTCGTATTTCTCGCGCAAGCTGCACTCGCTACTCGGCATCATTCCGCTGGGCGGGTTCATTGTTGTGCACGGACTCACGAATTATCAAGCGTTCGAGCGTGGACCGGAGGGCTTTGACAAAGGCGTTACACTGATCAACAGCTTGCCTTTGCTGCCGTTGCTTGAGATATTCGTGATCTATCTTCCGTTGTTGTTCCACGGTATCTACGGTCTGTACGTAGCCTACCAGTCGAACTCCAACACGGGACGGTTCAAGTATGGCCGCAACTGGGCGTTCACGGCTCAGCGCGTAACGGGCGTGATTACGTTTGTATTCGTTTTCTGGCACGTCTATCAGACCCGCATGCAAGTGTATCTCGGCAATATCACGCACGAGGAACTTGGCTCCACCATGAATAAGATTGCAACGGATCCAACTTATTTCGTGCTGTATTTGATCGGCGTTCTTGCTGCCGTATTCCACTTCAGCAACGGCCTGTGGGCATTTCTGATCAGCTGGGGCATTACGATCGGACCGAAGGCGCAGCGCATTTCTTCCTACATTTGCATGGGCGTGTTCGTAGTCGTATCTGCCCTGTTCATTCTTTCGCTGGTAGCGTTCATGGGCGACGAGTTCAAAGAAGCTGCTAATGCGGCTCTGACATGGACGAATATCGGTTAGTATCGAAGACAAGGAGCGAAGCGTAATGGCAAAAAATAAAATCATCGTTGTCGGCGGCGGCCTGGCCGGCTTGATGGCAACGATCAAAGCAGCGGAAGCGGGCATTCACGTAGACCTGTTCTCCCTTGTGCCGGTCAAGCGTTCCCACTCCGTGTGCGCGCAAGGCGGCATTAACGGCGCCGTTAACACCAAGGGCGAAGGCGACTCTCCATGGGAGCACTTCGACGATACCGTATACGGCGGCGACTTTCTGGCGAACCAGCCTCCCGTTAAGGCGATGTGCGAGGCAGCGCCCGGCATTATCCACTTGATGGACCGGATGGGCGTTATGTTTAGCCGAACATCCGAAGGCCTTCTCGATTTCCGTCGCTTCGGCGGCACGCAATATCACCGTACGGCATTTGCCGGGGCTACAACGGGACAACAGCTGCTCTACGCGCTCGACGAGCAAGTGCGCCGCTGGGAATCCGCGGGTCTGGTCAACAAGTTCGAACACTTCGAGTTCCTCGGCGCCGTTCTTGACGACGATGGCGTATGCCGCGGCGTATCCGCTCAGGACCTCCGTTCGATGGATATTGTAACGGTACGCGCAGACGCGGTTATTCTCGCATCCGGCGGCCCGGGCATCATCTTTGGCAAGACGACGAACTCCGTTATCAACACGGGTACGGCCGCAAGTGCCGTCTATCAACAAGGTGTCAAGTATGCGAACGGCGAATTCATCCAAATTCACCCTACGGCTATTCCCGGCGACGACAAGCTTCGTCTCATGTCGGAATCCGCGCGCGGCGAAGGCGGACGGATCTGGACGTATAAAGACGGCAAACCTTGGTATTTCCTTGAAGACAAATATCCGGCTTACGGCAACCTGGTGCCGCGTGATATCGCGACTCGCGAAATTTTCTCGGTTTGCGTAGATCAGAAGCTCGGCATTAACGGCGAGAACATGGTCTATCTTGATCTGTCTCACAAGGATCCGAAGGAGCTGGACGTAAAGCTGGGCGGCATCATCGAAATTTACGAGAAGTTTATGGGCGACGACCCGCGCAAAATTCCGATGAAGATCTTCCCTGCGGTTCACTACTCCATGGGCGGCATGTGGGTCGACTACAACCAAATGACCAACATTCCCGGTCTGTTCGCAGCCGGCGAGTGCGACTATCAATACCACGGCGCGAACCGTCTCGGCGCGAACTCCTTGTTGTCCGCGATCTTTGGCGGCATGGTGGCCGGACCGAAAGCGGTGGAATACATCAAAGGCCTCAAGAAATCGGCTGAAGATATTTCCTCTTCCGTATTCGATCGCGACACGAAACTTCATGCCGACAAGTACAATCGCATTCTCGGCATGAGCGGCACGGAGAACGCATATGTCATCCACAAAGAGCTGGGCGAATGGATGACGAACAATATGACGGTTGTGCGCTTCAACGACAAGCTGGAAGCGACGATCGGCAAAATCAAGGAACTCAAGCAGCGCTACCAGAACATCAACATTAACGATACGGCGCAATGGAACAACGCAGGCGTGGCGTTTACGCGTCAGCTGTGGAATATGATCGAGCTGTCCGAAGCGATGACGCTTGGAGCGCTTATGCGGAACGAAAGCCGCGGAGCACATTACAAGCCGGACTTCCCGGAACGCGACGACGATCAGTTCATGAAGTCGACGATCGCCGACTGGACGCCGGACGGACCGAAGATCTCCTACGAGGACATTGACGTCAGCCTGATTGCACCGCGCAAACGCGACTATTCGACCGATAAGAAAAAAGACTGATAAGAAGAAAGGAGAATAACGATGGCCGAAACGACTGTAGCATCCAAAACCGTCAAGTTTATTATTTCCCGCCAGGATACGCCGGAATCCAAGCCGTACACGCAAGAGTTCGAGCTGCCCTATCGCCCGAACATGAACGTCATCAGCGGCTTGATGGAAATTCAACGTAATCCTACGACTGCGGACGGCGTCAAAACTTCGCCGGTATGCTGGGAATCCAACTGTCTGGAAGAAGTGTGCGGCGCTTGCTCCATGGTCATCAACGGCAAGCCGCGCCAAGCGTGCAGCGCCTTGATCGATCAGCTGGAACAGCCCGTTCGTCTGGAGCCTATGCGCACCTTCCCGGTTGTACGCGATCTCGTCATCAACCGTGAACGTATGTTCAACGCCTTGAAAAAGGTTAAAGCATGGATTCCGATCGACGGAACGTACGATCTGGGTCCCGGTCCGCGCATGGCGGAATCGAAGCGCCAATGGGCGTACGAGCTGTCGAAGTGCATGACTTGCGGCGTTTGCCTGGAGTCTTGCCCGAACGTCAATGATCGGAACAGCTTTATCGGTCCGGCAGCCATCTCGCAGGTTCGCCTGTTCAACGCTCACCCGACGGGCGAGATGAACAAGCACGAACGTCTGGACGCGTTGATGACGGACGGAGGCATTGAAGGCTGCGGCAACTCGCAGAACTGCGTGCGTTCCTGTCCGAAGGGCATTCCGCTGACGACTTCCATCGCGGCGATGAACAAAGACACCACCACGCATCTCTTTAAGAAATGGCTTGGCATGTAATCTAGCCTTCATACAAAAGCGGAGCTCTTAAGCACGAGCTGCCGGATCACAAGCCTCGCATGCGGATACCCGCTGCGGGGCTCTTTTGGATGGGGCGATATCTCTATTTGATATTGATAACTATTATCAATAGTTGATTTCATCATAATAAAAACCGACCCTGTTGTCAATCGGGAACCGAAGGTTTACAAACTGTTTACTCAAATTTGAGGTTGAAAATAGCTCAAATTTGAGTATAATTACGAAAGGATAATCAAGAGATAACGATGAAGGAAAGGTGAGAGGATGGACGCAAACAAAAGCAATACGAAACTGGTCGTAGCCGGCCTGATGTTAGGCCTGTTTATGGCATCGCTGGACCAGACGATCGTCTCTACCGCGATGGCGACGATTATCAAGCAGCTAGGCGGCTTTGAATATTTTATATGGGTATATTCGGCTTACATGATCGCGATGGTCGTGGCGACGCCGATCTTCGGGAAGTTATCGGATATGTACGGGCGGCGCAAGTTCTTCCTGCTTGGTTTGGGACTGTTCGTGGTAGGTTCCATTCTGTGCGGAATGGCGATGAACATGGAGCAGCTCATTATTTTCCGCGCGATTCAAGGGATTGGCGGCGGAGCCGTCATGCCGATCGTGTTTACGATTATTTTCGAGATGTTCCCCGCGGAAAAACGCGGCAAAATGATGGGATTATTCGGCGCCGTGTTTGGCATATCGAGCGTATTCGGTCCCATTATGGGCGGGGCGATAACGGATAACTTCAGCTGGCGCTGGATTTTCTACATTAACGTGCCTATCGGCCTGCTCGCGTTCGCGTTTATACTTAAGGCGTACCACGAGACCAAATCATCGAAAAAACAGCATATCGACTGGGCGGGAGCGATTCTGCTCACCATATCCATTCTGCTGCTAATGTTCGGACTGGAGCTCGGAGGGACGGAAGGCTGGGCTTGGGGTTCGCTGCAAACGATCGGGTTGTTTGCGGGCGCGGGCGTGTTGCTTGCGCTGTTCTTGTACGCGGAGACCAAGGCCAAGGATCCCATCGTCAACCTTGGCTTGTTCGGAAGGCGGGTCTTTACCAGCAGCATGATGATCAGCTTGCTTTATGGCGGTGTCATGATCGCAGGAGCGACGTATATCCCGATTTTTATTCAAGGGGTATTTAACAAATCTGCTACGGAAACAAGCACCGTTCTGATTCCGATGATGCTGGCGGTCGTATTGAGCAGCCAGATCGGCGGGCGCGTGGCTGACAAATTCAAGTTTCGCAACGTAATGGTCATCTCCGGCTTGACGCTTCTTGCAGGCACGTTGCTGCTCGGGTACGGAATGGATGCGGGGACGAGCAGAGGCGTTATCACCATGTATATGATCGTCGTAGGTCTGGGCATGGGCGTATCTTTCTCGCTGCTCAATATATCGGCGCTAAGCTCCGTGCCGCCGCAATCCAAGGGATCGGCAACCTCCCTGATTACCTTCTTCCGGACGATCGGCTCTGCTCTTGGCATCACCGTATTCGGCGTTATCCAGAAGCTGAGCTTCCAATCGGGTTTGCAAGAGGTGCCGAATATTAGCCCCGAGATCGCCGAACAGATCAAAGGCGGTCAAGCGCTGCTGGATCCTGTGGTTCAGAGCCAGATGGGGCTCAGCCAAGAGATCGTGGCCTCCTTGCTTGGCAAGCTCGCCGAATCCATCGTCCATGTGTTCCAATGGTCTGTTATTTTGCCTATCGCCGCGCTGGTATTCGCGATTTTAATGGGAAGCGCCAGGTCGCAAGCTGCGCCGTCCCCATCCACATCCGGCCAAGAGGGCGGCGGACGTCCGCCGAAACCATCGCTGCGCAGAGGGTAAGGGCATGTCGGTAAAGCTGCTCGTGCTGGGACTAATGATGGAACGGGATCGTCATCCCTACGATATTCGACAGACGATCAAAGCGCGGAATTGGCATGTCACCTTTAACGTGCGCGACGGATCGTTGTATTATGCCGTCGACCAGTTATGCCAAGAGGGCTCTATCGAAGCGGTGGAGATCGTACAAGCACCCGGCCAAAACAGACCGGACAAAACGATTTACCGGATTACCGACAAAGGCCGTGAGACTCTGGTGAAGATGCTTAACAAGCAGTTAGGGGAGACGGCCTTCCCTCAGCATCCAGTGCTCTCTGCACTGCCGTTTATACGGAACAGCGATCATACAGAAGCGCTTCGTTGCTTGGAGACGCAGCTGGAGGCGTGTAAAGAAAGAATTTCGATGATGGAGGCCGTTCAGCAGCTCAAGGCTGGGACGCTGCCGCGCGGTTCTGTCCATCTGCTTCGAGGTATTCTGAAGTTAAGTCTGGCCGAGAAGGAATGGCTGGAGGAAGTTATTGCAGAGGCCAAGAATGGCAGGCTATTCGAGCCGAAGCCTCCAAGCCCGGATTCCTGACCGGAATAAAAACGAAAAAACCGCCGGGGACATTGTCCTTGGCGGTTAAAGCGTACAAAGATTTTACATCCATTGCTCGCCCCAAGCTTGAATCGATTCGATGACGGGCTGCAGGTCGCGGCCTTTGGCCGTCAGCTCGTATTCGATCCTTACCGGCATCTCCGGGTACACATGGCGGTTTACGATGCCAAGCGTTTCCAGCTCTTTCATTCGATCGGTCAACATTTTATCGCTCATCTCGGGAATTTGCTCTTTCATGTCCTTGAATCGTTTCGGACCGCCCAGCAATACCCGTATAATTCGTCCTGTCCACTTCTTGCCTAACAAATCGGCCGCTGCTTCGTATCTTGGGCACATTGTCGAATAATCCACCGAAATCACCCCGCTTTTTGTAACTCCTATTGTATCATATATACGAACAAAAAGTAAGTGCCATCAAATTCCGCCGCCGATAGCGGTCCATAACGATGGTGGCATAATCCACGCTTCCGAAATTTGTTACACAATTGAAATCTTGCTGTGACACGCCCATTACATGCCGGGGGTATTATAGTTGCAAGACCCCCTTTTCATATATCAATTTGGACCTGCCGCTGGCGGGTCCGCTTTTTTTTGCCCATATGCGAGCCATCCCATGCTCGCGAAAAAGCCGAATGCACAAGGCAATGCCCTTGCATCCGGCTTGTTAATCGTCCATTCCTTTATTAAAGAGGAACCGCGACGGGCTTGCGTTTTCTGTAGAACTGCCACTGCTTGAAGCCGATCTCCTTCAGCCGTTTTGCCACAAGATCCCATTCGTCGCCGACCCGGCTTGGAACGTGGGCATCGGAGCCGAACGTTACGCCTACGCCGAAGTGCAGCGCACGCTCCAGGATTTCGTCGGAAGGATACCATCCGCCGACATCTTTGGTGCTTCCCGATGTATTGATCTCGATGGAAACGCCGCATTCTCCAATCGTCTTCAAGCAATCATCGATGGCATCGTGGGCGGGGATATGGGAGAAGTCGGGGTAATATCCCTTCATTGCGTCAATATGGCCCAAAATGTCGAACATGCCGCTTCGGGCGGATTGGCTGATCAGATCGTAATAGCTTGTTTTCTCCGCGACGTGCATGGACTGGCGAAGGTTGTTCCAGCGATTGCGGTTGAAGATGCTGACGCCTCCGACCTGATGTACCGAGCCGATCAAGTAGTCGAAGGGGACTCCGTCGTACGCTCTTCGATAATCATCCGCGAATTCCGGGAAGAAGTCAGATTCCATCCCGAGCAGCACTTCGATCCGTCCCTCGTATTTATGCTTGAGCCGCAGCACTTCGTCCACATAATTCGCGAAGTCGCTTCTGGCCATTGCAATGCCGGGAGACGGCTGATCTTCTTCGTGATAGAAGTAAGGAGAATGATCCGATATGCCGATTACCTGCAAGCCGGCTTCGATGCCGGCCAGAATATAGTCCTCGATATTGCCGTCTGCGTGTCCGCATCTAATATGATGGGTATGTAGATCGAATTTCACAGATATCACTCCTACTCGCTGCTGATGAATTGATGTTCCGGCATGCCTCTCAGATCACTCAGAAATTGCATCATGGCGGTATTTAAATATTTGCCCGACTTGTAGACGACGCCTACTGGATGGGTTGTCTCGAGCTCGTGAACCTTGATGAGCTTGAGCGTGCCGCGCTTCAGTTCCGATGGGATGGACAGCTTCGATACGATCGCGGCGCCGAGATCGATCTCGACCATTCGCTTGATCTCTTCGCTGCTCGACAGCTCCATGACAATATTGGGCACGATGTTGTACTTGCGGAAGATTGCATCCACAAACCGCCGTCCGAGCGTATCCGGCGCCAGCATAATCATGGGTATGTCCTTAAGCTTGTCGACCGTTGTATGAGTTAGAGTGCTCATGGGATGATCAGGCGATACGACGAGCTCGAAAGTGTCGTAATAAAGAACGGAGGAAGCAACACTTGGCGTTTTCTCCGTCAGATAAGTAATTCCTACGTCAACGGATCCGTTCTCCACGCTGGCCATGACCTGTGAGGAAGGCATTGTATGAATGGTTGTCTTGATCTGCGGATATTGGTTCTGGAAGTACGATAAGACGCGTGGCAATATTTGAATGGCGATGGATGATGTGGTGCCTAACGTAATATGGCCCTGAGGCGTCTGATTGAGATCATCGAGCTTCTGTTTAAGCTCCTCGACGATGTCCAGTATGCGCTCGGCATGCTCCAGGAATACTTGTCCGTGATCCGTAAGCGTTACGGGCTGATTACGATCGATCAAAATCGTCTTGAATTCGTCCTCCAGACTTTTGATTTGCGCTGATACTGCAGGCTGAGTCAAATTAAGCAGTTCCCCTGCCTTGCGAAAGCTCATTGTCTTGGATATGGTTAGCAAGGTTTCCAGCTGACTCATGTTCATGTCCAGTTGATTCCCCCTTTCGACATTGCCGAATGTCACTGGGCATAATTATCTATTATAACTTACAACCGCGGATTTCGGCAAAAGGGGAAATGATCCTTAAACCGAGGTGAAACGTCCGGCGCTATCCTTGGCGGTGGTTCAGTAAGTTTAATTCCGGGAGAAATAAAAAAACTCCAGCAGCAGTGCTGCTAGAGCCATTCTTTTTTGCGGAAGATGAAGTACATGCTGCATCCCAGCAGGAGCATAATGCCAAGAAGGACATAGGCGCCGTAACGATAATGGATGCCCGGTATCGCGTCGAAGTTCATCCCGTAGATGCCCGTCAGGAAAGTAAGGGGCATAAAGATGGTCGTAATCGCTGTAAACACGCGCATGATCTCGTTCGCCCTGCTGGATAGACTGGACTGATACGCCTCGCGCAAGTTGCCCATCAGGTCGCGATAGGTTTCGAACGACTCCGCGATCTTTAGCGAATTCTCGTATACGTCTCTGAAGTACTTCTGCAATTGGTCGTCGATCAGCTTCAATTCTTTTTTGTTGAGCGTAAAGATGACCTCGCGCTGAGGACCCAGCACCTTCTTTACCCAAAGGATTTCACCGCGCAGACCGATAATTTCGTTAAGATGCGACTTCTTGGTATGCATCAGAATATCTTCCTCTAACGTTTCGATCCGGTTATCGATACGGTCGCCGACAGAGAAGTAGCTGTCGACAACAAGGTCGACCAGGTAGTACAGAAACTGATCCGGGCGACAGACCTCTTGCTCCCATAAAATCGGCTTTACTGTACGGAGCTCGTTGATTTTTTGCTTCGTGACCGTAATGATATAATGTTGGCCCAGGAAGATGTTAAGAGCGCGTAGGAAAATTTCTTCATCGTCAAATCGGATGCTGTTAATAACAATAAAATAATGAGCTTCGTATATTTCGATCTTGGGACGCTGCTCCTCTTCTTGCAGGCAATCCTCGACAGCGAGGTCGTGCATGCCGAACAGGGGCTGCAGGACGGCAAGATCCTCCACATCGGCGTCGATCCAAAAAAATCCTTCCGAAGGCGCGACGAGCGTTTCTTCAATATTGTCGACGGTTGTGAACACGCCGTTTTTTACATGTCTGATTTTCATCGTCTGTTACTCCTCTCGTGTGGCAGGAGGCAGGTTGGCGCCAAAGAGAGGTCTGCGGCACTTCATTACGCCTTACATTCCGGGATATATGAGATCAAGTCGGAGCGTATGGGTAATCGAAGGGGCATTGCTTCGCTTGGGACATCCAGCCGGCTTCCTTGCTGGGGTTCGGTTCGGGCTCTGGTCTATCGCCTTCCATAATCGCCATACACTCCTTTATTTTGTCGAATACAGGTCCAATTCTTGTCTAGTATACTCCGGTGGGAAGACAACATTCAAGGATTAATAATGCCTTAACAATAGCGCCTATGCCGAGGGAAGACTTACCGAATACCAGCATATGCAAAAGAGGCTCTTGACGGGAATAACGGAATGCATTAAAGTGTAAGTTAATTAAGCAAGCAACAATTGAATAGACTACTTTCTTATCAAGAGCAGGCGGAGGGACCAGCCCGATGAAGCCCGGCAACCGGCGTAATAGCACGGTGCTAATTCTTGCGGAGACGTAATGTTTCTGAGAGATGAGAAAGGGAGACGGCTTCTTTACCGAGCAGACGACCTTTTCTCACGCAGAAGGGGTCTTTTTTGTTGCTCGCACACCAAGGAGGAATCAATATGCCGATTAAAGTGCCGGATCACTTGCCAGCAAAGGAAATACTGAACAACGAGAACATCTTCGTCATGGACGAGAGCGTGGCTTACCACCAGGATATTCGTCCACTTCGAATCGCGATATTGAACCTCATGCCGACCAAGGAAACGACAGAGACGCAGCTGCTTCGCCTAATCGGCAACACGCCGCTTCAAGTCGAGGTTGTGCTTCTCCATCCCCGTACGCATACTTCGAAGAACACGTCGGCAGAGCATCTGCAGTCGTTCTACAAAACGTTCGACGAAATTGCGCATTATTATTTCGACGGCATGATCATCACGGGCGCTCCGGTAGAGCATCTGCCGTTCGAGGAAGTGAACTACTGGGAAGAATTAAAGGAAATCATGGAGTGGACCAAAACCCATGTCACATCGACATTTCATATCTGTTGGGCCTCGCAGGCGGGCTTGTACCATCACTTCGGAGTGCCGAAGTACAATCTGGATGCCAAAATATTCGGCGTCTTCCCGCACACCGTCGAAAAACGCAACGTGTCGCTGTTGAGAGGGTTTGACGAGCTGTTCTACGTTCCGCAATCGCGCCATACGGAGGTTCGCCGCGAAGATATCGAAGCCGTCGAAAAGCTGGAGATTCTGTCGGAATCCGAAGAATCCGGCATCTATATCGTCGCCTCGCGCGACGGCCGCCAAATTTTCGTAACGGGTCACTCCGAATACGATCCGAATTCGTTGAAATTCGAATACGATCGCGACGTGGCAAAGGGCATGGACATCGAGCTGCCGCGCAATTATTTCCCGGGCGATAATCCGGACCGGGTGCCATTGTCGACATGGAGGGCTCACGCGAATCTGCTCTTCTCCAACTGGTTGAACTATTACGTATACCAGCAGACGCCTTACGAGCTGGGCGCGGGCATCTGAGATTTTAAGCGCAAAGAAGATCATTCTTTTTGGCGATAAAAACAACCTTGCTTCCGAAGCGGCTTAGCTTCAAAGCTAAGCCGCTCATTTTCGAGAGGCAGGGGTAGAGGTACCTCAATTCGATATGTAAGGGAGTTGCGACGTACAGATGAAAATCGAAAGTCAATTGGCGCAAATCGGCTCCATCAAGGAGCCTGTAACGGGAGCGGTCAGCTTTCCCGTCTATCAATCCACAGCATTTCGCCATCCGCAATTGGGGCAAAGCACGGGCTTCGACTATTCCCGCACGAAAAACCCGACGCGTTCGGTGCTGGAGGAAGCGGCAGCTCAGCTGGAATCCGGAGATGCGGCATTCGCCTGCAGCTCCGGCATGGCGGCTTTGCAGACGATCTTCGCTTACTTTAGTCAGGGCGATCATCTGATCGTATCGCTAGACCTGTATGGCGGAACGTACCGTCTGCTCGAGAGAGTTATGAAGCGATTTGGCGTCACGGCATCCTATGTCGACACGAACGATATCGACGGCATGTCTTCTCTGCTGCAAGAAAACACGAAGGCGGTCTTGATCGAGACGCCGACCAATCCGCTCATGATGATTACGGACCTAGAGCGGGTGTGCAACTGGGCGAAGTCAAAAGGACTGTTGACCATTGTGGACAATACGCTGCTAACGCCTTACTTGCAACGCCCAATCGAGCTTGGCGCGGACATTGTCGTACATAGCGCGACCAAATATCTCGGCGGACATAACGACGTTCTGGCGGGACTGATCGTGACGAAGGGCGAGGAGCTGTCGAAGGAGATGGCCATTCTTCACAACTCCATCGGAGCCGTATTGGGGCCTCAGGATTCCTGGCTGCTAATGAGAGGCATGAAGACGCTCGCTCTGCGGATGGAACGCCATCAATTCAACGCGACGAAAATTTCTGAATATCTGATGGAGCATCCGGCGATCGAGGAAGTGTATTATCCGGCGTTGAAGCATCATCCCGGACATGACGTTCAAAATCGCCAGTCCTCCGGCAACACCGGCATCTTCTCGTTCCGTCTGAAGGACGCCCGGTATGTCGAGCCGATCCTCCGCCATATCAAGCTGATCGCGTTCGCGGAGAGCCTGGGCGGCGTGGAATCGCTGATGACGTACCCGGCTATGCAGACGCATGCGGACATTCCCGAAGAAATACGCAAGGCTGTCGGCGTTGACGACAGACTCCTTCGTTTCTCCGTCGGCATCGAGCACGTCGAGGATCTCATTGCCGACCTGTCGCAGGCGCTCGACGCGGCGAAGCTGGAGATCGAGGAGCAATAGTGGGGCAATAGAGAGCCGCATTGGAGCAAGTGCAAGATATGAGCTCTCCTGGACAAGCTCTTTTATATGAACATTTAAAAAGTATATGCAGCCGCCCTTCCGGGCGGCTTTTGTTATCGTTTAAGAAATGATGCAACATTTCGAAGGTGGATAACGAACGGTGTTACACCTATAGAATATGGATCGGCCCAGAATCTAACGGACCTTGGGAAACTGGAAAAGGCGCAGGGTTGCCTTTCAAGTACGAGTACGAATATGCGGACTGGGGACCGAGATTTACGGTGAAACGACTTGACGTAAGGGAAGCGGTCAAGCTAGCCTGATAATAGACGAAAGTTAGCAATGACTTCGAGAATGATTGGATAAAGGAGAGGATAGCGATGGCGATCAGTCCTGCCGCGACCAAGGTTGGTTTTGTCGGAACGGGCGTTATGGGCAGCAGCATGGCGAAACATCTGCTGAACGGAGGTTACGAGGTTCATATTTATACGAGAACGAAGGAGAAGGCGGCAGAGCTGCTGGAACTGGGCATGGTTTGGCATGATTCGCCGGGCGAGCTGGCTTCGGTTTGCGGCGCCATTATTACGATCGTCGGTTATCCGAGCGACGTTGAGGATATTTACTTGAGCGAACGCGGCATTATCGGATCGGCCAAGCCGGGCACCTACTTGATCGATATGACGACCTCCAGCCCCGCGCTTGCCGTTCGCATTCACGAAGCTGCGGCCGCTGCAGGTCAACATTCCCTCGACGCTCCCGTTTCGGGCGGCGATATCGGAGCGCGCAACGCGGCGCTGTCGATCATGGTGGGGGGGGACGAGGCCGCCTTTACGGAGGTGCAGCCGCTTCTGTCGCTCATGGGCAAAAACATCGTGCTGCAAGGAGGCCCCGGAGCGGGCCAGCATACGAAGATGGTCAATCAGATCGCGATCGCTTCCAATATGATCGGCGTCTGCGAGGCGCTTGTATACGCCAAACACGCGGGCCTGAATTTGGAGAGCGTGCTTCGCAGCATCGAATCCGGAGCGGCGGGCAGCTGGTCGCTCTCGAATTTGGCTCCGCGCGTCATTGCCGGCAATTTCGAGCCGGGTTTCTTTGTAAAACATTTTATTAAGGATATGGGGATCGCGCTGGACGCTGCGGCGGAGATGGGCATCGAGCTTCCGGGATTGTCGCTGGCAAAGGAACTCTATGGACGTCTGGCGGATGCCGGACTTGCGGACAAGGGGACGCATGCGTTGTACCTGGCTTGGGACTGACAAACTGGGAGGAACCGGGAAGAAGCAGCTGCCGATACGCGCTTTAATCAAGCGTGGCGATGATTGATACTGGCGCGATCGAAAGCGCCAAGCGTCAAGCAAAGGTGAGCTTGTCGACGTTGCTCGTCAGGCAAGGAGCATAAGAAACGGGAGAGTGTTGAGATGAAGGTACTGCTGGCTTTTGATTCGTTCAAGGGGAGCTTAAGCTCGCTGGATGCGGGAACCATCGCGGCCGAAGCCATTCGGGAGATCAATCCCGACGCGGAATGCGACGTCATTCCACTAGCGGATGGCGGCGAAGGCACGGTTGAGGCCGTCGCGTATGCCTCAAAGGGCGAGCTCATCAATTTGCGGACATCCGGTCCGCTGAGAGAGTCCGTCAATAGTCCTGTCGCGTTGATTCCCGATAGAGACGGAGAAAGGACGGCTGTGTTGGAATCCGCTTCGATATGCGGACTTACGATGATGCCGGCAGGCAGTTTGGACCCGCTTGCGGCCACTTCGACCGGAATCGGCGAGGTTATTACGGAACTGCTGGACATGGGCATACGGCGCTTCGCGGTCGGGCTGGGCGGCAGCGCTGTCAATGATGGCGGAATGGGTATGCTTGCCGCGCTTGGCGCCGAGTTTCTCGATGCTGAGGGGAACAGATTGAACGGCTCCGGAGGCGACATGCTGAAGCTGGCGTCCATGTCGCTGGCGGGACTGGACGAACGGTTATCCGAATGCCGGATTACGATCGCAACCGACGTCGATAATCCGTTATGCGGCGAGCTTGGCGCCACGTACATATACGGCAGGCAGAAAGGCGTTACGGAAGAACTGGCGGCTCCGCTGGATCAAGCGATGTTGTTGTACGGCTCTTTGCTGGAAGAGGCGCTTGAGGAACTGCCGTCCTATCAAAGTCGGCATGTGGCAAAGATGCAGCTGCAAGCGGCTTCGCAATCGCAATCAAGCTCGCATTCGCGGACGCTCCTACGGGACAGGCCCGGCGCCGGCGCCGCCGGAGGCCTTGGCTTCGCCCTCATGGCACTCGGGGGAGAAGCGGCAAGCGGCGCGGATTGGATGATGTCCCGAGCGGGGTTCGCGGACAGGGCGAGCGGCGCCGACTGGATCGTAACTGGCGAAGGCAGGAGCGACCGGCAGACGCTGCATGGCAAGCTGCCCATGCGAGTCGCCGAAGCCGCGCGGCAGTCCGGAGCACGCTGTATTCTTATGTCGGGCAGCCTGGGGGACGGTATTACGGATCTGGCTCCGCACTTCGCGGGCTGCTTCTCCATCGTGAAGGAACCCGCAAAGCTGGAACAATGCATAGAGCAAGCCGGACCTCTGTTAAAGCTGGCAGTCGGAGAGACGTTTCGACTCATTCGCTCCGCGGAAGCAGCTAGGCAATCATAGCTGTTTTGCGGAGGGCAACTAATCCATTCTATTGATTTCTGTCTCTAATTTGTCACGATTGCCTTCGCCCAGAATGATAGCTAGCCCCGCGAATGTGTGGTAGGATTAAGTATTATGACTATCACGGATGGGGGAGATGAAGGCGAATGAGCACAATCGACCGAATATTGGATAAAGCCTTGCGCGGTGAGCGTATCGGTCAGGAGGAAGGCATGGAGCTGCTTGCCTCCGATCAGATCGAGAAGATGGGCCGCGTTGCGAACGAATTAATGTTGAGGCGCCACCCCGAGCCGATAACGACCTTCGTGGTCGGTCGGAACGTTAACTATACGAATGTATGCGATGTTTATTGCCGGTTCTGCGCGTTCTACCGCGCACCGAACTCCAAGGAAGGCTACGTGCTTGACGATGAGGTCATCCTGAGCAAAATTCAGGAGACGATCGACGTCGGCGGCACGGAAATTTTGATGCAAGGCGGCACGAATCCTAACCTGCCATTCACTTATTACACCGATCTGCTTCGCAAAATCAAGGCGAGGTTCCCCGACATTACGATGCATTCCTTTTCGCCGGCGGAGATTCAAAAGATGAAGGTGGTGTCCGAAGGGCTGTCTCTCGACGAGGTCGTTGCTCAGCTGCATGCGGCTGGACTGGACTCGCTGCCCGGAGGCGGCGCCGAAATTCTGGATGACCGTACGCGCAGAAAGATCAGTCGGATGAAGGGCTCTTGGACGGATTGGATGGACGTGATGAACTCCGCCCATCGACACGGCATGAATACAACCGCGACGATGGTGTACGGCCTTGGCGAGACGATCGAGGAACGTGCGCTTCATATGATGCGAATCCGGGACGAGCAGGATAAAGTAAAAGCGATGGGTTATCCTTCGCCGGGCTTCCTGGCTTTCATCTCCTGGCCGTTTCAGCCGGATAATACGAATCTCAAGCTCGAGAAGGCAAAGCCGGAGGAATATCTCCGTATCGTGGCGGTAAGCCGCATTATGTTGGACAACATTCCGAACTTCCAATCCTCTTGGGTCACGATGGGGCCGGAGATGGGCAAGCTGTCGTTATCTTACGGGTGCAACGACTTCGGAAGCACGATGATTGAGGAGAATGTTGTATCGGCTGCAGGCACGACACATAAGGTAAACATCGAGCTGATTCTGCAACTGATCCGCGAATCCGGCAAAATCCCGGCGCAGCGCGATACCAAATACAATATTTTGCGCATGTTCCACGAGGCCGACAAGGCCGATAAGGACTTTGTCATGCAAAACTAATATTGTGCCAAGTGAGGGGCATGAACCATGGAGTCAGTATTGTTTATTGCAGGTTGGGCCATAGTTGGCATTTGTATCGGCGGTTTAATCGTGGTTTTGAAATCTAAATTTAAGAAGTAGAGACTTAAGAAATTCAGGCGAAAGCTTAAACGGGGCTGTCCAATAAGTCTCAAAAATAAAAAGTTGGGCGGAAAAATCTTCCGTCCAACTTTTTTGTGTACCTGCTTTTTCAGGAAAGTGGCGAGTCGGATGCCTGCCACTTAACATTAAACCAAAACGGGGCGTCCGGCATTCCGATTTCATTGACTTTTTGGATAGCCATTATTCCAAGTGCCGGCCTGTTTGGTGAATTGTGTATGAATATTCATACACGTTTGTCCAGGTGCCGGCCTGTTTGGTGAATTGTGTATGCATTTTCATACACGTTTGGCCAGATGCGGCCTGTTTGGTGAATTGTGTATGCATTTTCATACACGTTTGGCCAGATGCCGGCCTGTTTGGTTGATTGTGTATGCATTTTCATACACACGTACCCCGGTGAAGCTACTTTTGTTTATTTTTGTATTCAAGCCTACTCATATATTTGAGCCATAAGGACAACGGGGCTACCTTAAAAGTTCACATCTCGGACAAGCCCTTTGTGTGCTTGGATATTTCATTAGACTTGCGTTAGCCGCATCATAAACTCTTCGATGTGACGATTGACGGCTTCGGGATTATCCCGATTCGTCAGATGGTGGGCGTTCGGAATCGAATGAAAGTTGGCCCTGCGTATGTGCTCCCGCAAATAAGGCTGCTGCCTGCCGACCATGTTGTCATGCTCTCCATGCAGAATCAATGTCAGGCAAGCTACTCGATGAAGATCGTCCCTGCTTTCCATGCGCAAATTGCCGCTCCAATGCCGCAGGAATCCATCCTTCGTCATCTTGCCGAAAGACTCAAGCACGAAGTCGCGATTGGATGGATTATGGCTAGACATGGCGCTTGCCGTCCATTTCGCCGTTTGTCCGAAGGGGAGGTAACGAAGAAAAAACTGGCTGAACGGAGCGGCATATCGTTCGAAACGGTTAAATGTATTGGTGAATGGCGTACCGATGAGAATAAGTCCCTGCACGTAATCCGGATATCGTACGGCTGTTTGCAGCGAAATATGTCCGCCCATGGATAAGCCGCACAGAACGGCGGATCGGAGCTCCAGGTGATCAAGCAGTCCCTTCAGGTCCCGGCTGAAATCCTCGGAGTCGACCTCTCCAGGCGGCAAGCCGGAGTCGCCATGGCCGCGCACATCCCAGACAATCCTCTGATAGCGGGACGATAAGGCCGCTACTTGAGGCTCCCATTGCTTGCGATACATGGAGTGCCCATGCGTGAACACGATTGGCGTCCCTGTGCCTGTCACTTCGTAATAGATATCGGTACCGTTAATGCGGCTAACGGGCATGCGGATCCTCCTTTCCGGTCGGAGCGGCAGCGGGTGTGGACTTCAGCACCACAGCGAAACATTCTTCCACCCAATTTTTAAGCGGCTGCGTATCGTCGTTAAGTCTAATCAAGAGCGAGCCCGCAATAGCCGATTGCAAAACTCTTGCCAGCGCCTCCGGATTATCCGATCGCAATTCGCCGCGATCCAACGCTTGACCGATAAAATATTGGACCGTCTCGTCGATAATCCGCAGCCTCCGCCTCGAACGGTCCAGCAGTTCGGGATCCGACACGCTTTCAATATAGACGGATGTCAAGTTAGCGAGCATGACGGGATCGTCCACTTTCATGACGGCGTCCTCGAACATCGTTCGCAGCGACTGAAGGCTGCCGTTCTGCGAATGGCGTAATTCGGCGAACTTTGCAGACATCCCTTCATTAACGGTCTCGAGATAAAACAGGATCATTGATTTCTTGGATCCGAATCGTTTGGAAAGCGCAGCTGGGGAAATCTCGATTTCCTTGGCGATATTGTCAAGCGTCAGCTTGGCGTACCCATACTTGCCTAAAGCGGAGTATATGCCTCCCAGTATTCGTTCGTCGCTGTATTCGCGCGGTCTCGCCATCGATGATTCACCTCGTTCATTAATAAGTGGTTGATCACTTACTAATCAATATAACAAAGTATGAGTCCGAATGCCAATCAAGATTTGCGAATGATCCAGGCTGCCAATCTCTTCTTTGTATATACGGACTCTCGGGACCATATACTGTAACGGAAGGAAAGGGGTGAGCGCGAATGGACTTGTTCACAGTGGCATTGCCGGCAAGTCTGCATAATTCCGCCGAGCGGTTGCTGGACTTGATGACGGAGCATACGAACGATGAATTACATAATTACACGGAAGCAGATCCTGCGTCGGGAGGAATTGCCCGATATGAGCTGGATGACGGCATTATTACCTGCCGGGCTGTGCTGCCTGCGTTTCAATTAAAGCTGCACGGACAATTCGTCTACAGATCCGCCTCTCGGGCCATTGCGGATTACATTATCGAGCAGTTGGAGCCTGCTATGCTCTCGGACATTATAGGACACAAGCATCGCAACAATCCAGCCATGGACACGGCCATCATCGAACGGTATTGCCATGAGCTCCTGCAAGGGAAAGATTGGGACGGGCTCGGCGGAAAGTTTCACGAAGCCGACAGACTGCGCCGGAGAGGCAAAATCGCGGAGGAACTGGAGCTTTATTTGCAGGATCAGACGTTGCTTCAACTGCAGGGCTTCACGACGTTCCGATTGCATGCCTATCGTACGGAGCTGGCCGAGATCGCGGAATACGCTCTGGACGAATATGTGCTCGACAAGCAATATCAGGAGTTTATCTCGCTTCTGAAGTATTTTGTCCAGATGCAGGACTCCAAAGTGCCGCTTGTTCATCTGCTGCATAAGGGCGGTCACGATTTCTCGATGTACGACGAAAGCTTTCGGACGCTGGAACATAAGCCGCCGGCCGACCGCATCGTCGCTGAGATGCTGGAGACGGAGATGAACATCGAGGACATGGTGATCAGCTCGCTTATCTCCGTGTCTCCCAAAAAGATTACGGTCCACACGAGGCATCCGGAGCTGCAGGTCATCCGCACGATCGAGACGATCTTCGACGGCAAGGTCAACGTATGCGTGCAATGTTCTTCCTGCGCCAGCACCCTCGACGAATGGATCCAGCCTTAAAAGGATGTTTAAAAAGTCCGCTTTGCATTACGAAGCATCTCGAGAAGCGTATTCGACGTCGAATATTGAACTCAGCCGAACCTTCCGGTGCTCACGTAGCGCTGCTACGCTCCGCTCCTCAGGTTCTAGCTTCGTCCAATCTTCTCGGTCCTGAAAACCGGACTTTTTAAACTTTAATTTGAATTGTCCGCTTTCCATTACGAAGTATCTCGAGAAGCGTATTCGACGTCGAATATTGAACTCAGCCGAAACTAAGCATATGCTTACGAAGTATGTTTCCTCCGGAAACATTGCAGGTGCTCACATAGCGCTGCTATGCTCCGCTCCTCAGTTTCTAGCTTCGTCCAATCTTCTCGGTCCTGAAAACCAGACTTTTTAAACTTCGATTTGAATTGTCCGCTTGACCGGGACCGACTGCACGTTCTATAATGACGACATATAGTTACGTCTAACAGCGACGACAGATGACAAGTATCCGTCATGGCGCCTGTGCAGAGAGAGAAGCCCTGGGCTGCAAGCTTCTTCCTGACGCGGTCGGATATACCCCATCTATAGCTGTACGGTTGAACCGCCCTTGTGGCCAGTAAGCCGTACCGGACATCTCCGTTACCAGATCATACGAGGACTGTCCGTCCGCCTGCACCTTGCAGCGTGGAGCCGAATGGTCGAAGTAGGGTGGAACCACGAGCACAAGCACTCGTCCCTTATGCGGGATGCGGTGCTTTTTTTGTGCGCGTCGGCGTACTGCCATGCTTGATACCTATCAGAACCCGGAAGGAAGTTGAACATGAGCATTAAAGTAACGTTACCGGACGGGGCCGTGCGCGAATACGAAGCAGGCTCCTCCATCGAAGAAATCGCGGGCTCCATCAGCCCTGGACTGAAGAAAAACGCCGTAGCGGGCAAGCTCGACGGCAAAGTCGTCGACATCTATACGAAGCTGGAGCAGGATGCTGCGATTGAGATCGTGACGCTTGACGGCGCGGACGGCCTTGAAGTGTACCGTCACAGCACGGCGCATCTCCTGGCGCAAGCGTTAAAGCGCATCTACGGCGAGAAAGCCGTGAAGCTTGGCATCGGACCGGTGATCGAGGACGGCTTCTACTACGATATCGACATGGAGCAGACTCTGTCGTCGGAGGATCTGGCTGGTATCGAGAAGGAAATGAACAAAATCGCAAACGAAAACCTGGATATCCGCCGCCGTGTCGTCAGCCGCGAGGAAGCGCTGGCGATCTTTACAAAACTGGAAGATAATCTGAAGCTGGAACTGATCCGCGACTTGCCGGAGGAGGCCGAGATTACGCTGTATGATCAGGGCGAATTTTTCGACTTGTGCCGTGGTCCGCACCTACCGTCTACAGGACGCATCAAGGCGTTCAAGCTGCAGAGTATCGCAGGCGCTTACTGGCGCGGCGACTCCAAGAACAAGATGCTGCAGCGTATCTACGGAACGGCGTTCCCTAAGAAAGCTCAGCTTGACGAGCATCTCCATTTCCTGGAGGAAGCGAAAAAACGCGATCACCGCAAGCTGGGTCGCGAGTTGAAGATGTTCACGTTTTCTCGCGAAGTAGGTCAAGGCTTTCCGCTGTGGCTACCTAATGGCGCCAAGGTACGCAGAACGATGGAGCGGTATATCGTCGATCTCGAGGAAAGCTTGGGCTACCAGCACGTGTACACGCCTGTCCTTGCCAACGTGGAATTGTACAAGATCTCCGGTCACTGGGAGCACTACAGCGAGGACATGTTCCCGCTGATGGCGCTGGACAACGAGGAACTGGTCCTTCGCCCTATGAACTGTCCGCATCATATGATGGTCTTTAAAAGCGACATGCGCAGCTACCGCGATCTGCCGATCCGGATCGCCGAGATGGGCACGATGCATCGCTACGAGATGTCGGGCGCTTTGACTGGCCTGCACCGCGTTCGCGCGATGACGCTTAACGACGCCCACATCTTCTGCCGACCCGATCAGATCAAGGAAGAATTCGCGCGCGTTGTCGGTTTGATCCGCAAGGTGTACGAGGACTTCGGCATCAAAGAATACCGCTTCCGTCTCTCTTACCGCGATCCCCAAGATACCGAGAAGTACTTCCAGAACGACGAAATGTGGGAGATGTCTCAGCGTATGCTGCGCGAGGTAGTAGAAGAGCTCGAGCTTCCGTTCTTTGAGGCGGAAGGCGAAGCGGCGTTTTATGGTCCGAAGCTTGACGTTCAGATCAAGACGGCGCTGGGCAAGGAAGAGACGCTGTCCACGGCGCAGCTGGACTTCCTGCTGCCTGAGCGGTTCGAGCTGGAATACGTCGGCGATGACGGCAAGAAACACCGTCCGGTCGTTATTCACCGGGGCATTATCAGTACGATGGAGCGTATGACAGCGTTCCTGCTCGAGAACTTCGCTGGCGCGCTGCCGCTTTGGCTGTCGCCTGTTCAAGCGAAGGTGATCCCGGTATCGCAGGCTTACGAGGCGTATGCGCGCAAGGTGGAAGAACAGCTTCAACTTGGCGGCATTCGCGTCGAAAGCGATCTGCGCAACGAGAAGCTGGGCTACAAAATTCGGGAAGCGCAGCTGGAGAAAATTCCTTATATGCTCGTTGTCGGCGATAACGAAATGCAAGCCGAAGCCGTATCGGTGCGGAAACGAGGAGAAGGCGATATCGGGTCGATGCCGACATCCGAGCTCGTCGCATTGCTAAAAGGTCAAATTTCGTCCAAGGAATAACCAAACATAAGCGAATAAAGCTTGTGCCATTGGGGCAATCTTACCTCTGAGGAGGAAAGTATCCCGATGGCTACAAGCTTTTTGTTATGGTTAAGATGGGCTAACAGGAACGTTCTCGTATGGCTCGCCGTCGTTGTCGTCTGGACCTCGACCATTGCTGCTCTACCGGCAAGCGCGGCGCCGGCCGAGATCGAAGTGGTTGCGACAGGCTACACGGCAGGCGTGGAATCGACGGGCAAACGTCCGGGCCACCCCGGCTATGGCATCACATATTCAGGCGTGAAGGTGCGAAGGGACCAGGTATCTACCATCGCGGCGGATCCCAAACTGTTCCCGATTGGCACGCTGCTTTATATTCCGGGCTACGGCTACGGCGTCGTGGCGGATACGGGCTCGGCAATCAAGGGCAAGCGTATCGATCTGTATTTCGAGACCATCAAGGAAGTATACGAACAGTGGGGGAAGCGGAGTGTCAGCGTACAGGTGCTGAGACGGGGCAATGGCAAGTTGACGGAGTCCTGGCTGCACAGCATCAACCAAGCCGTTCAAGTCGGCAAGCCGATTCCGCAAGCGTATTTGGAGTCTTAACGACTGCATAGTTTGCGGTGGCGAAGCCATACTAAACTTGGACGGGGAGGTGAATACAATGGCTAAAAACAAAAACAATAATGCCGCTCAAGGTCAAGGTCAAGTTCAAAACAATCAGTTCGATGCTGAATTCGCTGAAGAGTTAAATCAGGCTAAAGCTGCCAACAGCAAAGCAGCAAACCAAAAAGTAAATCAACAAAATCAGCAAAATCAACAAAACCAATAACATGCGATTGGCCGTTACCGGCCGCGCACATGATGAAAGAAACGAAAGAGGAGCCCCTGCGGCGCCTCTTTTTTCTTTTCAATTGTCGAAAACAGGGATATAATGTAGGGAAACCTTACATCGGTTAATTCTCTATCCAATAATTCGACGAAAGCGCGGTGAAGAAGGATGCGAACGGCAAGCTGGTTCACCAAGGGTTCAACCGTTAACTCCCAAGACGCCAAGCAGGACCAAATGAATATATTGCTCCATGAATCGGTAGTCATATCCGATCAACTGACGGCAGCGGTTGACGAGGTAGACGGCGCAATCGATCAACTAACGTCTATTGCCGACGCTTCGCAATCGCAGGAGCAAAAGCTCAGATTATCCAGTTCCGTCGCGATGAGCAGGATTGAGGAGGCGTTCTCCTCCTTGCAGGAGGTCGCTTCCGCAGCAGGGCAGATCAGCGGCGCTTCCTTGCATCTAAACGAAAAGAGCAAGGAGACGAAGGAAGTTGTGCTGGATGTTTGCCGCTCGCTGCTTGACACCGATGAAGCCATGAATGAACTTAAGCGACAAAATGCAACGATGGGGCAACATATCCTGGAGCTTATTCAGCATACGTCACAGATTAACGAGATCAATGCCCTCATACACGAGATCGTGTCCCAGACCTCCCTGCTAGCCCTTAACGCCTCCATCGAAGCCGCGCATGCCGGGGAGTACGGCAGAGGTTTCTCGGTTGTTGCCTCACAGATCAAGAAGCTGGCCGAACAAAGCGCGGATGCTGTCAAACGGTCCACCGGCATGGTGGAGCAGATCGAAGGCGGGGTCAAGCAGGTCGTCGAAGCCGTCGACCGCGAGAAGCAGTCCGTGGAGCGCAGCGTCTCGGAGATGGCTGTCAACAAGCAGCGGATGGACGCCATCTTTATGAAGATTACGGAAGTGGACGAGCTGGTTAGCCGAACAGCCACCGCCAGCAGCGAGCAGACCATACATATGAACGGCTCTACCGCAATGCTTAAGGACGTTGTGAACTCCGTCAATGAAACGATTAACAGCGTCGACGAGACGCTGGCGCTTGCGAACAAACAGCGAGAGCAGGTGCGCAAGCTCGATCGGGTGAGGGTAAATCTCGGCCGCTCTTCCGCCGCCCTGTCGACAGCCGTGGAAAGGATCGGTATCAAGCGCTCCGGGAGCACGGAAGCTGTTAATATATCGGGCGTACAGCAATGGCTAAGCGGTGCGGCGGCGGATCCGGAGCTCGCCGCGCTGGTCGAAGCCGCGCATGAACGCAAGCTGACCGCGATGCTGGCTTCGCGAACAGAAGTCGAGGCCATCTGGTCCAACCGCGGGGACGGCTCCTTTATTTTCTCGCTTCCTGAGGCTGGACTGCTTAACGCGAAAAACAGAGAATGGTGGAGGCGGGCGATAGCCGGTCAGCCGTTCCATTCCGAAGTTTATGTCTCCGCTATATCCAAGCAGTTGTGCGTGACGGTAGCCGTTCCGATCCGCGATGGCGGCGGACAAGTTATCGGCGTGATCGGAGCGGATATGTCGGTCCGGTAACGATAACTCAT
>NZ_BDQX01000051.1:0-32343 GCF_003112455.1 Paenibacillus agaridevorans | reverse complement strand
GCTTCATTGTATTGCAGCCGCCGAAGCCTATGTGCTCCGGCGGCTGTCTCCCCGTATAACGGTTCTTTCCCATTGTGTGACAGTCCCTCGGTCTGGAGACGGAGATGAAATTCAACCGGTCGTCCCTACTTGATCGTCGGAGGATACGTTATACTGGGTTTACAAATGATTAAACTATGTTACATGCATAAGGAGTTGTGCGGAATGAACGGTAATTTCGCCGGCCGGCTATTTACCGGCTTGATCGTAGTTGCGGTTGGATTGTTCTTCCTGCTTCGCCAACTGGGGGTAGCCCCTTTCGAGAGTATTAGTATAGGCGAGCTGTTTTCTACTTATTGGCCTTGCATCTTGATGTATTTCGGGGTGGCCCAACTGCTTAGCGGCCGCTTCCACGGAGGCTCCGGCTGGTGGGGGGCGGTCATGCTGCTCATCGGATTCGTCTTCCTGGGCAACAACCTGCAATGGTTCACTTGGTCGATTGGCGACATTGTGCCGTTCCTGGTTCCCATCATCGTCATCATCGTAGGTTTCCGTATGATCTGGAAGCCGGAAAAGCCGAAGCGGAAGGCTCCTCCCGAGAGCGACTGGACCTCTTTTCGTCCATACGGCAAAAATCCGGAGGATGTCCCGCCTGCGCCCCCGCTGCATCCCGATCCAACGGTCGTTCCCCCGCCCAAAGCGGAGGAGAAGGGATTTCGCCCGTCGGAAGATCAGAGTGTTCCGCACCATGGCGAGCATGCTCGCGAGCAACGCGCTTCGGGCAGCTATCGCGATGGCGAGCGTCATAGCCAATACGACGGATATGACAATAAGAAGGGCAGAAAGAAGGATTGCTGGAATCAAGGACAGCGGGATCATGTGGAGTGGTGGAATCACAGCGACCCCAATGTGATGAATCGATCCGGTTTCATCGGCGACATCCATATGGGCCAGGATTATTGGGAGCTCAAGCCGCTCAATATTTCCCACTTTATCGGCGACACGGTACTGGATCTCACGAAGGCTGATATTCCTTACGGCGAGACGAAAGTCAACATTTCTTCCTTTATCGGCGATGTAAAGGTATACGTGCCTAATGATTACGAGCTTGGCATTCAGGTTGTCTCCTCTGCATTCATCGGTGACGTAAAGGTGCTTGGACAGAAGGAAGGCGGCTTGTTCACGAACGTGAACGTGAAATCCCCTAAATATTCCGAGTCGGACAAAAAGATTAAGCTGGTCGTCAGCACTTTCATCGGCGATACCCGCGTTATTAAGGTGGGGTGACGACAACGAGATGATGGTTCGATTTTTGCGAAGCGGGAAGTGGGAGCTGGTCGGCATGTTCGTCCTGGCTTCCTCCGTTTCGTTGCTGGCGGCTGTTCTATTCTGGAATCTCATGGGAGATTATTTTGGTCATGCGGAGCTGAAGATCGGGGCAATCATCATCGTCATTCTTGTGAGCGCTGCGTTTGGCTATTGGGCCGCGCAGCGCTTCGGCGGGCGTCTGGATATATTATTCCTCGCGATCAAGCAAGCGGTCAACGGCAATTACGAGGTTCGCATACCCGAAAATGGATCGAACTCCTTCGTCCAACTGTACAGGGAGTTTAATGAACTTTCCAAAAATATGGAAGAAAAGATGAAGCTGCTTCAACAGCTTGGCGAAGAAAAGGTATTGACGGAATCGGCTTCCAACGAGGCGGCCGTATTGGAAGAGCGGAAGCGGATGGCGCGAGATCTTCATGATACGGTCAGCCAGCAGCTGTTTGCCATCCATATGTGCGCCTCCTCTCTGCCCAAGCTGCTGGAGGCGGATGCTGCGCGGGCGGCGTCCGTGCTTGAGCAATTGATCGAGATGTCTAATCTTGCCCAGAAGCAGATGCGCAACTTCATCGCTCAGCTTCGCCCTATGGAGCTGGAAGGCAAGACGCTGCAAGAGGCGCTCGATAAGTGGTTTCCCGACTATTGCAGGCAGAACAAGCTGCAAGGCTTGCTGGAATGGAGGCTCAACGATCAGCTTAGCGAGGCGAAGGAGCATCAGTTGTTCCTTATTGTGCAAGAAGCGATGGCCAATGTCGTCAAACATGCCAAGGCGAATAATTGCACATTGACGCTAAGCGATACGGAGCGGCAGGTCGTCATGATGTTATCCGACGACGGCGCCGGCTTTAAGGCGGATGAAGTAAGGCGAGGCTCTTATGGCCTCTCTACTATGCAAGAACGTGCGCAGAAGCTCGGAGGAGCCGCGGAAATCATCAGCAAGCTGGGAAGCGGAACAAGAGTCCGGGTTACGATACCGAAAATATACCGAGGTGAGCAAATTCGATGAGCGCGGCGGAAAACATTAAAGTTATGATTGTAGATGACCACGATATGGTTCGAATCGGCCTTCGCACGTATTTGATGCTGGAGCCGAAGTTTGAAGTGATTGCAGAGGCGGGAAGCGGCGTTGGTGCTATTAACCAGCTCAAGAGCATGAGCGAAGAAGATCGCCCTCATATTATTTTAATGGACCTCATGATGCCGGAGATGGATGGAATAGAAGCGACTAGGAGCATTATGGCGACTTACCCTTCTATGAAGATCGTCATGCTTACCAGCTTCCTGGAGGATGACAAGGTATACGGAGCCATCGAAGCGGGAGCAGTCAGTTATGTGCTCAAGACGGTATCCGCCGAAGAGCTGATCTACGCCATTAACGGAGCGTTTAAAGGAATGCCGGTCATGACCGCGGACGTCTCCCAGGCGCTGACAAGAGGACTTCGCCAACGCAATGCGCAGACTGGCGACGAGGAGCTGACGGAGCGCGAAAAAGAAGTGCTGCTTCTTATCGCGGATGGGCAATCCAACAAGGAGATTGCAGAAGAGCTTCATATCAGCATTAAGACGGTGAAAACCCATGTCAGCAATCTGCTGATGAAATGCGAGCTGGAGGATCGGACGCAGCTTGCCGTCCTCGCCCATCGCAAAGGCTGGGCCAAAAACACATAACGGCAAGCATGCTTGGACATACTACCCACTAGCAGGAACCAAATGATGGAGGGTAATGTCATGATACCAATCTCTTCCACCGTAGAAGGCCAGGAGAAAAAATTTACGGAAATTCAGGCGCTGCTTACGGATAGACAATTTACGCTCGGCGGCAACTGGGACTACGATCATGGCTCGTTCGACCGCGCTCTCGACGGCGAGAATAAGGTCTGGCTGCGAATCCCGTTCCAGGTGATCGATGGAAATATCGACAGCGAGCTGTCGGAGAACAACGCGCAGATACAGTTTCAACAGCCTTACGTCTTGAGACATCTTTACAATGAAGGCAATGATCCGGAAGCATCCGTACGCGTCGTAGGGGCGGTATTCGACCAATTCCAATCGCCGATCGACCCGGATGCCGATATCGAGCCTCGCTGGGTGGAACGCGGCGAAGCTGTCATGCGCGAGGTGGAGGGCGCTATTCCCTTCTAAAGCAGAGCTCTCTATCGAGTCGATAGAGAGTTTTTTAATTTCAACCTCGATTAAAGCGATTATCCGGGTAGCGACTATGCTTCCCCTTCGCGAAAACTTTAATAATAATAGTTTTTCAAAACGAAAATTATCTAGAATTCAGGTGTTTTTAAGTTTGTTTTAAGGTAGAATGTGCATGATAGAAATAACAAAACGAATATTCATTTTATAACAAGTACCTAGTAACGGGATGGAGGAGAACGACAATGGATGATCAAAACAAAAAAGGGTATGATGAGTTTTTTTCTTCCGACAACCGGGGACGCAGCGATGAGCCCGGCGACACTTATAGCAAAAACGATTCAGACTCGGGGATAGGGGCGGATCACAGTCCTAAGGTAGAACCGGAGGGCCCCCGCGAATCAAAGCCGGCATATTATTACTCTTACGGGCCAATGTCTAACGACCCCGGCGCTTCTGCTTCTTCTACTCCGGCTTCGTCTTATGATTACGAGCCTAGAGAGAGCGGCGCGGCATCCGATCGTTACGGTTCCGCAACGGATAGCGGGCCAGCTGCGGCACAACCTCCGCAGCCAACGCAGCTCAGGCCGTTCACGCCATCCCATGGCGGGGGCAAGAACGGGTGGCAGGCCAAGAAGGAGAAGAAAACCGGAACCTCGTTCAAGGCGGTGTTCGCTTCCTTCCTCGCGGGTGTCATTTTGGTCGGAGGCTTGATGTATACGGCCGACGTCCGCAATTGGTTTACGTCGAACGAGGTGGTGACGACACAGACGGAGAGCAACGGCGCGAGCCAGTCCGCTCAGGCAGGAGCAGGCTCGGGACTTTCCACTGCTGCTGCTCGCCCCGACAATATCGCGCAATTGTTCGAGACGGCGAGTCCGGCGGTCGTGAAAATCGAGACGTTCACGAAAGTGCAATCGCGCGGAGGCGGCGGCAGTCTGCTGGACGATCCGTTCTTCCGTCAGTTCTTCGGCGACAACTACACGTCGCCGCAGCAAAAGGAGGAGCAGAACGGACAAGACAGCCAGATGCAGCAGACGGGCATCGGTACGGGTTTCTTCTTCGAATCAACGGGGTACATTCTCACGAATCAGCATGTAATCGGCGAGTCGGACGAAATCAGGGTTACTGTGCAAGGTTACGACAAACCGTTTACGGCGAAGCTGCTAGGCTCCAGCTATGATCTGGATCTTGCCGTCATTAAAGTTGAAGGCGACAAAGCGTTTCCTACGCTGCCGATGGGCAGTTCCGACGACATCAACATCGGCGATTGGGTCGTGGCGATCGGCAATCCGTACGGCTTCGATCATACGGTAACGGTAGGCGTGCTCAGTGCCAAGGAAAGACCAATCGACATTCAAGACCAGCAGGGCGAACGCAATTACAAACACTTGCTCCAGACGGATGCATCGATCAACCCCGGTAACTCCGGCGGTCCTCTGCTCAACGTAAAGGGCGAGGTTATCGGCATCAATACGGCCGTCAGCTCGCAGGCGCAAGGCATCGGCTTCGCGATTCCGACAAGCACGATCAATGAAGTGTTGGATAACCTGAAAAACAATACGGAAATTCCGAAGGAGCCGGTTCCTTTCATCGGCGCCGAGCTTAGGGACATGACGGAAGACTATGCAAAACAACTGGGGATCGAGGAGTCGGAAGGTTCGCTGGTCCAAAGCGTCTATTACAATTCTCCGGCTTATCTCGGCGATCTGAAGCAATATGATTTGATCGTGGGCGTTGAAGGTAAAAAATATGCGACGACTACCTCGCTCATCGAAGAGATTAAGAAACGCGAGGTTGGCGAGAAGGTACAGTTCAATATTATCCGCCAAGGCCAGAAGATGGATCTCGAGATTACGATTGGCGATAAAAACAAGTTCGGAGTTACGCAGTAATCCACGGCAGCAACGATGGTTTGAATTGAAGGCAAGAAGCGCAGAGAGACAGAACTCTGCGTTTTTTGCTGCAAACGCGCGTCAGGAAGGGAGCTGGAGTATTATGCGATCTCATATTATGGTTGTGGATGACGACGAAAGAATTATATCGATGCTGCGCAGAAGCCTGGCATTCGAAGGATATGAGGTAACGACGGCGGCAAATGGCGCCGAGGGGCTAAAGACGTTGCTCGGCATCGATCCGGATCTGCTGATTCTGGATGTAATGATGCCTCAGATCGACGGCTGGGAAGTTTGTCGGCGAGTGCGGGAGGGCGGCAGCGCCGTGCCGATTCTGATGTTGACCGCCAAGGATGATATTACGGATCGGGTCAAGGGGCTGGATATCGGCGCCGACGATTATCTGGTTAAGCCGTTTGCGCTGGAGGAGCTTCTGGCGCGAGTGCGCGCACTGCTTCGCAGGAAGTCCGACAAGCTGGAGGATGCAGGAAGCCGTCTCAGCTTCGAGGATCTCGTGCTCGACATCGACGCTCGAGAGGCCATTCGCGGCGACAGGCGGATTGAACTGACCAGCAAGGAATACGACTTGCTGTTGTTTTTTATGCAGAATCCGCGCAGGGTGCTGACAAGAGACGCCATCATGGAGAAAATATGGGGCTTCGACTTCAGCGGCGAATCTAACGTGTTGGAGGTTTATATCGCGATGCTTCGCCAGAAGGTGGAGGAAGGCGGAGGGAAACGAATTATCCAAACCGTTCGGGGCACGGGCTACGTGCTGAGGGGAGAGGCGGGGTAACGCATGTCCATTCGGCTTCGCCTGACATTATGGTATTCGGGACTTCTGGCGGCGACGCTGCTTGTGTTCGGAATCAGCTTGTATGTGTTCATGAATTGGAATACTTACGCGGACGTGAAGAGTCAGTTGAAGTCGACCAGCGACAGCCTGGGCTTCACTTTGATCACTCAGAACGGCCAGTTGCGATCCATTGATTTGAACTGGGAGTCCCGGTCACAGCTTGCCAGCATTCAAGAGAAACAGATGTACCTTCAATTAAATAATTACGAGGATGGTTACATTACCAGATCTCCGAACCTCATGCAACTGGACGATCTCATTATTCCTTATCCCGATGCGAAGTCGAATCCCGTAGACGGTTTTTTTACGAAAAACGTCACGATCGGCAAGGAAAAATATAAAATGATTACGTATCAAAAAGCGATTCCCTACAAAGGTAAACTGATCGGAATCTTTCAAGTAGGTACGTTCACCTTCAACGAAGACAAACAAATGAGCGGACTGCGCACGATTTTGATCTTCCTGTCCGTCGCCGTTGTGCTTATCGCCTTCACCGTAGGTCTGCTTATCGCCAGACAGGCGCTGAGGCCGATCGAACGGGTCATTACGGCCACTCGCCAGATCGAGAAGGGCTCCGACCTAAGCGTCCGAATACCGGAAGGCGGCCCTCAGGATGAGATCGGAACGCTGGTAGATACGCTTAATAAAATGTTATCCCGTCTGGAGCGGGCTTACAACGAGCTTGACGACGCCTATAAAGTGCAGCGCCGGTTCGTATCCGATGCGTCGCATGAGCTGCGAACGCCGCTGACGACGATTCGCGGCAATATCGACCTGCTGGAGAAGATGTGGAGCCAGGCGAAGCTGGAGAGCGGCAGCGGAGCCGCGGCAGCTTCTGCACTACCGCTTTCGTCGGAGCACTTCGGCATCTCTACCGAGGCCATATCGGACATCTCTGCGGAGACTAAGCGCATGAGCACGCTAGTTAATGATCTGCTCGCGCTGGCAAGAGCGGATGCAGGTTATGTCATGGAAAAGGAATTGCTGCAGTTGAGAGCGCTGACCGAGGATGTCGCTCGCCGTGCAGCCTTATTGCCTCGCAATGCGGAGTGGAAGGTCGGCGATCTGTCGAAGCTGGATCATGTCGCCGTATACGGAAATCACGATTATGTGCAGCAACTGCTGTTTATATTTATCGAAAATGCATTTAAGTATACGCCGTCCGGCCACGTGGAGCTGAGCTCGGTACGGAGAGAAGGGCATGTGGGCTGGATGGTTCGCGATACCGGCATCGGGATGAATCCGGATGAGATACCGCATATCTTCAATCGTTTCTATCGCGCAGACGAATCTCGCGGGGTGACGGTCGGCACGGGCCTGGGTCTGTCGATCGCCAAGTGGATTCTCGATGAGCATGGCGGATCCGTTGAAGTCACCACTTTGGAGCAGGCCGGCACAACGTTTATCATTTGGCTGCCGATAGACTTTTCCCCAAGGTCTAATTCGTCTATAATGGGGGGAACGGACCTTGATGAGGATTAACCTCAGAAACTAGTGAGCGGTTGGCCAGAGGGGTCCGCAGAAAGCAGGTGCAGCATGGAAATTGTGAAAATCTCGCCTCGCGGCTATTGTTACGGCGTCGTCGACGCGATGGTCATCGCCTTGCAGACGGTCAAAAATTTGGAGATGCCCAGACCCATCTATATTCTTGGCATGATCGTGCATAATGCGCATGTAACGGAAGCATTCGAGCGGGAGGGCGTCATCACCCTTGACGGCGCGAACCGACTGGAAATATTGGAGCAGATCGAGAAAGGAACCGTCATCTTTACGGCGCACGGAGTCTCTCCAGAAGTACGCGAGCGCGCGAGAGCGAAAGGTCTGACCTTAGTGGACGCGACATGTCCCGACGTAACCAGGACCCATGATCTGATTCGCGCGAAGACGGCAGAAGGTTATCATATTATTTATATCGGCAAGAAGGGCCATCCCGAGCCGGAGGGCGCTATCGGCGTCGCGCCGGACCTCGTCCATCTCATCGAGCGCGAAGAAGAGATCGAATCGTTGGTAGTGCCCGCAGGAAAAGTCATTATTACGAACCAGACGACGATGTCGCAATGGGATATTCGCCATATTATGAAGAGGCTGCAGGAGAAGTATCCCCATGCAGAGATTCATAACGAGATTTGCCTTGCTACTCAGGTTCGGCAGGAAGCGGTGGCCGGACAGGCGGGCGAAGCCCAGCTATGTATCGTCGTCGGCGATCCGCGCAGCAACAACTCCAACCGCCTTGCGCAAGTGTCGGAGGAGATTGCGGGCGTCAAAGCTTATCGCGTATCCGACGTCAGCGAGATCAAGCGCGAGTGGCTGGACGGCCTGGATCGAGTAGCCGTTACTTCAGGAGCGTCCACGCCAACTCCGATTACGAAGGAAGTGATCGCTTATCTGGAGCAGTTCGATTATCGCGATCCATCCACTTGGGAGATCAACCGGACGGTGAATATGAACAAGCTGCTTCCGAACGTGCGCGTCAAGTCGAGTAACGAAAGCGGCGGCAGCTCTGAATCCGCTACAGTGGCGAAATAACGGGATGAGGGAGAGGCGGCGAGGGCACTACGGTGTCGCTTGCCGCTTTCTTTGCAAAATAAGATTTACGACAGGGGTTGACGAAACGTCGTCCCATCCTGTATATTTACTTTAGCGATTAAAAGCATAAAAGCTTAAAAGCCTAAAAGCTTTTAAGTGCGAAAGCGAAATATTGGATTTAATATGTTATGTATTATGTATTTTTAAAAATTAAAATGAGGTTCAAAAATTTTGGTTTTCAGCACCGAGAAGGTTGGATGAAGCTAGAAACTGAGTATCGGAGCGTAGCAGCGCTACGTGAGAAACGGAAGGTTCGGCTGAATTCAAGATTCGATGCCGAATATGCTTCATGAAAAACTTCGTGATGGAAATCGGAATTTGAATTTCCTCTAAAAGGAGAGATGGCGATGATAGTGATTACTAAAAACAGCGTATCGGACGAAAGAATAGGTGAAATCGTTCGTTATATCGAAAATACAGGCGTTCAGGCTCATGTATCCAAAGGGACGGATCGGACGGTTATCGGAATCATCGGCAATGCGATGCCTACGCTTGCAGAGCATCTGCGCTCCATGCAGGGCGTAGAGAACGTCATCAAAATTTCGAAGTCGTATAAGCTGGCTAGCCGTGACTTCCATCCGGACGATACGATCATCGATATAAAAGGCGTCAAGATCGGAGGCAGCAATCTTGTCATTATGGGCGGTCCGTGCGCGGTGGAGTCGCCGGAGCAGATCGACGAGATCGCAAGATTGGTCAAGGCCGCAGGCGGCCAAGTACTGCGGGGCGGCGCCTTCAAGCCCAGAACAGGGCCATACAGCTTCCAGGGCGTTGGCGTAGAAGGGCTCATCATGATGGCTGAGGCGGGCAAGAAACACGGTCTTCTGACGATTACAGAGGTCATGACGCCGGAATACGTGGACATCTGCGCAGAATACGCCGACATCCTGCAGGTTGGCACGCGCAATATGCAAAACTTCGATCTGCTTCGCAAGCTGGGCACGATTCAGACGCCGGTGCTGCTCAAGCGGGGCTTCAGCTCCACGTACGACGAGTTCCTGAACGCGGCGGAATACATTCTTGCCGGCGGCAATCCTAACGTCATGTTGTGCGAGCGGGGAATCCGAACGTTTGAGACATATACCCGCAACACGCTGGATCTGTCCGCAATCCCTGTCTTGCAATCGCTTAGCCATCTTCCCGTCATTTCCGACCCGAGCCACGGCACGGGCCGACGCGAATTGGTAGAGCCGATGTCCAAAGCCTCCGTTGCCGCGGGAGCGAACGGGCTTATTATCGAGATGCACACGGATCCCGATAACTCCATGACGGGCGATGGCGTTCAGTCGCTGTTCCCGGATCAATTCGCGAAGCTGTTAAAGGAGCTGGAGCAACTGGCTCCCCTTGTGGGCAAAGAGTTCGCAACGGCTAAAGCTCCCGCAGACGCTTTTGTAGAATGGATCAAATAGAAGGATTCGGAACGCATGGCAGAGATGGCCATGCGTTCTTTTTTTGCATTTAAAAGCCGTTTTGTGAACAGAAATTTAAACTTGTGAGTATTCCTCACATTACGATAAAAAATACCTGACATAAGTATTGACGGAGAGAAAAGGTAGTTTTATAATTACGACATGGTTTGGAGCGATTGTTGAACGTTCGTCTTTAAAACACAAGTTAATGTTCGGAAATGGAGGAAGTTTAGATGTCAGTTCAAAAGGTTTTGGATCAAATTAAAGAAAATAACATCCAGTTTGTCGATTTCCGCTTTATCAGCCTTGCCGGTGGCGCGCATCATATTACGTTGCCTTCTACAGAGGTGGACGCAGATACGTTCGTAAACGGCGTAGCTTTCGACGGTTCCTCGATCCCTGGTTTTCGCGGTATCGAAGAATCCGATATGGTTATGATGCCTGACCCGGAATCCGTATTTGTTGATCCATTCACGAGCCATCCAACTTTGAATGTAATGTGCGATATCTACACTCCAGACGGCAAGCGTTATGAGCGCGATCCGCGCAGCATCGCTCAGAAAGCTGAAGAATACCTGCAAACAACGGGTATCGGTACAACAGCATTCTTCGCGCCTGAATCCGAATTTTTTATCTTTGACGATGTACGTTACGAAAGCTCGATGAACACTTCCTTCTTCTCGGTTGATTCCGAGGAAGGGGCTTGGAACACGGCACGCAAAGAAGAGGGCGGCAACCTGGGCTTCAAGATTCCTGTTAAAGGCGGTTACGTTCCTGTCGCACCAGTGGACTCCCAGCAAGATATCCGCAGCGAGATGGTTCGCCTGATGCAAGAAACGGGTCTTCGCGTTGAGCGTCATCACCACGAAGTTGCTACTGCCGGCCAAGCCGAGATCAACTTCCGCTTCGATACGCTGACCAAAACAGCAGACAACCTGATGAAATACAAATATATCGTTCACAACGTAGCCCGCCAGTGGGGCAAAGTGGCAACATTCATGCCGAAACCGCTGTTCGGCGACAACGGCAGCGGCATGCACGTTCATACGTCGATCTTTAACGGCGACGAGCCGCTGTTCTACGACAACAAAGAATATGCAAACCTGAGCAAGCTCGCTATGAGCTACATCGCAGGTGTTTTGTACCACGCTCCGGCTCTGATCGCAATTACGAACCCGAGCACGAACTCCTTCAAACGTCTGGTTCCTGGTTATGAAGCGCCGGTTAACCTGGTATTCTCCAAAGGAAACCGTTCCGCGGCCGTTCGTATCCCGATTGCTGCGGTAACGCCTAAAGGCTGCCGTATCGAGTTCCGTACGCCGGACTCCACGGCCAATCCATACCTCGCGTTTGCGGCTATGCTGCTTGCCGGTTTGGACGGCGTTAAAAAAGGCCTTGACCCGGTTGCTTTGGGCTACGGACCATTTGACAAAAATATTTACGATCTGCCAGAAGAAGAGAAAAAAGAAATCCGCAGCGTTCCAGGCACTTTGGACGAAGCGCTTGACGCGCTTGAAGCCGATTCCGGCTTCCTGACAGAAAGCGGCGTATTCTCCCAAGACTTCATCGACAACTACGTTGCATTAAAACGCGCAGAAGCAAAAGCCGTATCTATTCGCGTTCATCCACACGAGTACAGCCTGTACTTCGGCTGCTAATATTCGCAACACCAAAAACGAGCCCGAACGGGCTCGTTTTTTGGTGTTAGGTTTTGTGCAAATCCGAATAATGTTTGACGTTTTTATCGTTTTTGTTCGACTTTGGGGTTCGTTCATGACATTTTTACTTGAAGGAGCGGTTCAAACTTGCTATTATAGCCATATCGTGTACAAAGCTGAAGGGTGGAGAGAAAGATGGCAAGAGCATATAACTTTAATGCAGGGCCGGCGGCAATTCCGCTGGAAGTGCTGCAGCAAGCTGCAGAGCAATTCGTTGACTACCAAGGCGCGGGAATGTCGATTATGGAGATGTCCCACCGGAGCGCGCTGTTCGAGGGTGTCAACAACGAAGCGCAGGCACTGTTGAAGGAATTGATCGGCATTCCGGACAATTACCAGGTGCTCTTCCTGCAAGGCGGCGCAAGCACGCAATTCGCGATGCTGCCGATGAACCTTCTGAAGGCTGGGCGTCCTGCTGCATATGTGAAGACGGGCGCATGGGCGGACAAGGCCATGAAGGAAGCGCAGCTTATTGGCGAGACGGTCGTCGCGGCTTCGACGGAATCCGACAAATACATGAGAATGCCAAGCTTGTCGGAAATTGTCGTTCCTAGTGATGCTTCCTATTTGCACTTGACCTCGAACGAAACGATCGGCGGCGTGCAATTCCATGAATTTCCCGATACGGGCGATATCCCGCTGATTGCGGATATGTCGAGCGACATCCTGAGCAGGCCGATTGATGTCAGCAAATTCGGCGTCATCTATGCAGGCGCTCAAAAGAATCTGGGACCATCGGGCGTAACAGTTGTCATCATTCGCGACGATCTCGTTGAACAAAGTCCAAAGGATATTCCTGCCATGTTCAGATACAATACGCATGCCAAGGCAAGCTCGCTCTACAATACGCCGCCATCCTTCTCCGTTTATATGGTAGGTCTTGTGCTGAATTGGATTAAAGGCATGGGCGGAGTTGGCCAACTGGAGCAATACAACCGCGACAAAACAAAGCTGATCTACGACGCGATCGACCAAAGCGGCGGTTTCTATCGCGGCGCGGCTCAGACGGGAAGCCGTTCGTTCATGAACATTACGTTCCGTTTGGGCAGCGAGGAGCTGGAGAAGCTGTTCGTTAAGCAATCGGAAGCGGAAGGTTTCGTTGGACTTAAGGGGCATCGCGATGTTGGCGGTCTGCGTGCTTCGACTTATAATGCCGTACCGTTGGAAAGCTGCCAGGCGCTGGCTCAGTTCATGGCCGACTTCCAGAAGCGCAACGGCTAAAAACAATAAGAAACGCCCTCCCTCGAATGTTCGAGGAGAGGGCGCTTCCTTGTCTCGGCGCGTATGCGGCACATTGTTCAGGCCAGCGAAGAGGTTTCGGTCATGGCAGGGCCGTTGAGCTTGTAGCCGACGTTGCGGACGGTCGTAATATATTCCGGCGTCCTTGCGTTTTTCTCGATTTTGTCCCGCAGATGGCTGATATGGACGTCTACGATACGAGTATCGCCGAGGAAATGGTAATCCCATACGCCGTGCAGAAGCTGTTGGCGACTGAGCACTTTCCCCTTGTGCTTGCAGAGGAACAGCAGCAGCTCGAATTCCTTGGGCGTCAGCTCGATCGGCTTGCCGTCCAGCATCACTTCGCGTTGATCGGCAAGGACATTAAGTCTGCCGATGGAATAGATAGTCTCTTCCGTTGCTCCAGGCAGCGTCTGCAAACGGCGGAACAAGGCTCCGATCCGGGAGATAAGCTCCTGAGGGCTAAATGGCTTGGTCATATAATCATCGGCTCCGTTGTCGAGGCCTGCGATTTTGTCAGTGACGTCCTGCAGTGCGGTTAACATTATGATCGGTACGGCGTTATTTTGCTTGCGAAGCTCTCTGCATACCTGAATGCCGTCCATCTTGGGCAGCATAAGATCCAATACGATCAGATCAGGGCGGAAAGGCTTGAGCAAATCGAATACCGCCTCTCCGTCGCCGACGCATCTGACGTCATAGCCGGCAAGTTTTAAGTTGAACTCGATCAACATGGAGATAGATGGTTCGTCATCTACGACCAATACTTTTTTTCGCATCAATTTGTCTCCTTTGCCACCAATTATAGTACCATTATGGGAGACGACATTTCGCTTAAGATTAACGGTACGTTAAGCGAATGTTAAATTAACCAGATTAGTATGAAGACGGGAGCAACAATTCATATGGCATTTCACATTGTGTTGGTTGAACCGGAAATTCCCGCGAATACGGGCAATATATCACGGACCTGCGCGGCGACGGGCACGATCCTCCATCTGGTCAGGCCGCTGGGCTTCGATACGGACGACAGAACGCTAAAGCGTGCGGGGCTTGATTACTGGCATTCCGTACAAATTATGTACCATGATTCCTTCCAGGAGGTTAGAGAGCTGTATCCCGAAGGACGTTTCTATTTCGCGAGCACGCGTGCCACCCGATATTATACGGACTTCGAATACCGGGATGGCGACTTCTTTGTGTTCGGCAAGGAAACGAAAGGTCTGCCTCAATCATTGATCGACGAAAACCTGGAAACTTGCATGAAGATGCCGATGAGGACCGATCATGTGAGATCCCTAAATTTGTCAAATTCAGTTGCAATTGTCATATATGAAGCTTTGCGACAAAACAATTTCATTGGTATGGATTAATTTTTCGAAAATTCCAACTTAATTTGCGGGGAAGGAAATTTGTTTCTGTCGTCGAATCTGTACAAATAGCGAACGTATTAATTAATTGTGGTGGTCCGCAAAAGTTTCGCAAAACTATAAATTCAGGCATAAAGAGGTGAAACTGATGAAACCAGCAGGAGTGGTAAGGAAAGTAGATCAGCTTGGACGCATCGTTCTTCCGAAGTCGTTGCGCAAGCGGTATCTGATGAACGAAGGCGATCCGGTGGAAATATTCGTTCAAGGAGATCACATCATTCTGGAGCGGTACCGCCCAAAATGCGTGTTCTGCGGTTCCATGAACGAAGTTCAAGAGTTTAAGGAAAGATACGTTTGCGGAGGATGCATGGGAGAGATGGGCTTTCTCAAGCGATAGCCGCTAACGGCAAGTTTGCCGGCCGATGCCCGCAAACGAAATGAAGCTTCTGCGCCAAGCTGATCTTGGTTCAGAAGCTTCATTCGTACTTGCGGAAAAAAAGCGCATTATAGCCCGCTGGTTTTGTCGTCGTTGTATGAGCTCGTCAAGATTGCGGCTATAAACAACACGAACACGGTGATAACGATCCAAAAGTTCAATCCAAGCATTCCATCGACACCTCCAGTTAACTATAGATATTATAACCAAGTGTGGAGAAAAAGAAAACTTTAAAAGTTGTGAACACATTGTTAACATAGAGGATATGAGTAATGTAATGTAGAAAATGATCGAAAGATGCAGGAGAGGGGCACAATCGATGGATTACCGATTTTCGACAAATGTAGCGAACTTAAAATCATCTGCCGTTCGCGACATTCTGAAGCTGACTCAAGGGAAAGATATGATTTCATTCGCGGGCGGGCTTCCGGCAGAAGAGTTGTTCCCCGTACAAGCCGTTCGAGAAGCTGCTGATCGCGTATTTACGGCAGGAACGGGGGCGCTTCAGTACGGACTAACGGAAGGTTTTCTTCCGCTGCGCGAGCAGCTGTGCGGCCGTATGGCAGCCAAAGGCATGGCGGCTACGCCTGACGAAATGATTTTGACGACGGGATCCCAGCAGGCCATCGATTTGTTGATCGGCGTACTGACGGAACCGGGAGATATCGTTTTAGTAGAGAAACCGACCTATCTCGCCAGCCTGCAGGTGTTCGCTCTGCATGGTCTCCAGGTTGTCGCTGCCGATTCCGACGAGGAAGGCATCATCCCCGAGGCGGCTGAAGCATTGATCAAGCAGTACGGACCCAAGCTGCTGTATGCTGTTCCTACATTCAGCAATCCTACAGGCAAAGTTTGGAGCGAGGAGCGCCGCAAGCGTATGGTTGCGTTATGCAAGCAATACGGCCTTCTCGTTATTGAAGACGATCCCTATGGCGACATCAAGTTCAAGTCCGAGGAGAACTATCCTTCGTTGTTCTCCATCGCAGGTCCGGCAGAGAACAATCCCATCATCTATACGAGCACCTTCTCCAAGACGGTAGCACCGGCGCTTCGGACGGGCTGGGCAATCGGCGACAGCCGGGTTATCAGGATGATGGCCAAAGCGAAACAAGCGGCAGATCTGCATTCCAGCACGATGGATCAGCAAATCCTAAGTCAACTGCTGAGAAGCTTTGATCTCGACGCGCACATCGCGCTGATCTCTAGGGAATACGGCGATCGCATGCTGGAAATGCACTCGCTGTTGGAGCAGAGCGGGTTGTCTGATCTGACATGGGTAAAACCGAAGGGCGGCATGTTCCTGTGGGTAGATCTGCCGGAGGGAATGGATGCCGAGGCTTTGCTGCGATGCGCGGTAGGGAAAGGCGTGGCGTTTGTGCCGGGCATCTCCTTCTATGCCGGCGAGCCGAAGCGCAATACGGCGCGGCTGAATTTCACGCATAACAAGGGAGCCCGGACGGTTCAAGGGGTAGAACGCCTGGTCGAGGCGATCGGGGAATTCACGGTTCGAAGCTAGTCTCGGCGATCCAGCGCGACAGCACGTCGCCATAATGCGTCAGCGCTTCCGCTCCTTGCGGCTGCAAGGCGTATACGCCGCGATCGATCTTGCGGAACCAGCCGTAATGATTCTCGCGCATGAGCTGGCCGCTGCGGCTGAAGCCGGTCGCGGCGGCTACGGCCTTCGGCGCCGACGGACCTCGCGCTTGCAGTACGTATGCGCAGCGAAGAGCTTTCTCGCGGTAGGCCGTCACAAGCTTGCGGCCTGTGGAACCGCCAACGTTGTAGTCGCCGCTGCGTTCCCTGAATTCAGTGAGCAGCCGATCACGCTTGCGATGCCTTGCGCCTCGAACAGGAGGATCGCCAGGCTCGCATAACATCTCAATGACGGGAGCTTTTGTCTTATAGAAAGTGACGGTCATCAGACCGAGACCAAGCATCCGGCAGAGCTCCGTCAAGTCGCCGAATCGTTGATTGACGGCGCCGCTTTTTTTGCGATTGCGTTCTACGGCCAGCACGACGTCGGCGTGGAGCCGAAGACGTTCAACCCCTTGCAGAAGCAAGGCGAGGTTGAACGTCTTTTTCATTTCGACGATGACAGTGTCGTCGCGCTCGGGATGAATCGCGACCAGGTCGCAATGCATCACCTCGCTTTTTACCGTATAACCTCTCGCTTCGTAATAACGTTTAATAGGAGGGTACAATTCCTCTTCCTTTATAACTGCCATTATTACCCAACTCCTTCCGGCAGGCTCCGGCATCTGCGTATCTCCTTATTATAACAGGGGCTTGCGGCAACTTGTCGATTATTTGCGGAGCAGCGAACAAAATAATGGTCAATTTCCAGGTGAAATAAGCATAGGTATTTAATACTTCACAAAAAAATGGACTACAAGGCGGCTGGCGCGGAAATGTTTCCCGAGCGGAGAAGGAATAGCGGAGATTGGAAGCGATGGGAGGAGACACGGCATGGACATTTTCAAACGAATATCCGAATACCAGGCGGAGAGCGAGAGGTTGGCATGGACTGGGAGCTTCAAAGAATACGTTGAACTTCTCAGGCAGGATCCCTCCCCGGCAATGACCGCGCATTCGCGCGTGTATGAAATGATCGAATCGTACGGGGTCGAGGAAGCTGGAGGGCGCAAGACTTATAAATTTTTTGAACAGGAAATATTCGGTCTGGACCGAGCGGTAGAGAAGCTGGTGGAGGAGTACTTCCATTCTGCCGCAAGGAGGCTGGATGTACGCAAGCGGATTCTTCTCTTGATGGGACCGGTCAGCGGCGGCAAGTCGACGATCGTGACCATGCTTAAAAAAGGTCTGGAACGTTACTCGAGAACGCAGCGTGGCGCCGTCTATGCGATTAAAGGATGTCCGATGCACGAGGATCCGCTTCATCTCATTCCCCATGAGCTGAGGCAGGAGATCGAAAAGGAGCTTGGCGTAAGGATCGAAGGCAATCTATGCCCGTCCTGCCAAATGAGGCTCCAGACGGAATACAGCGGACATATCGAAACCGTTATGGTGGAACGCGTCTTTATATCGGAAGACAACCGGGTCGGTATAGGTACATTTAGCCCGTCGGATCCCAAATCGCAGGATATCGCGGACCTTACGGGCAGCATCGACTTCTCCACCATAACGGAGTACGGGTCGGAATCCGATCCGCGAGCCTACCGTTTCGACGGCGAGCTTAACAAAGCGAACCGGGGCCTGATGGAGTTCCAGGAGATGCTGAAATGCGATGAGAAGTTTCTGTGGAACCTGCTCTCCCTAACCCAGGAAGGCAACTTCAAAGCCGGCCGCTTCGCGCTCATCAGCGCCGACGAGCTTATCATCGCTCATACGAACGAATCGGAGTACAAGGCGTTTATCAGCAATAAGAAAAACGAAGCGCTGCAATCCCGGATGATCGTCATGCCGATTCCTTACAATCTCAAGGTGTCGGAGGAAGAAAAGATTTACGACAAGCTGATCTCGCAGAGCGACATGAGACATATCCATATCGCGCCCCACGCTCTGAAATCGGCCGCGATCTTCTCCATTATGACGCGGCTGAAGGAAACGAAGAAACAGGGAATGGATATCGTCAAAAAGATGCGGATGTACGACGGCCAGGAGGTCGAGGGTTTTAAGGAAGCGGATTTGAAGGAAATGCAAAACGAGTATGCCGAAGAAGGCATGTCGGGCATCGATCCCCGCTATGTCATCAACCGGATATCGAGTGCCTTGATCAAGCAGGATATGCAGTGCATTAACGCGCTCGACGTGCTGCGCGCCTTAAAGGAAGGACTGGATCAGCATCCATCCATAACGAAGGAAGAACGCGAGCGTTACTTAAACTTTATCTCCATCGCGCGCAAGGAATACGACGGTCTCGCCAAGAAGGAGATTCAGAAGGCGTTTGTCTATTCGTTCGAGGAATCCGCCCGTACCTTGTTCGAGAATTATCTCGACAATATCGAAGCTTATTGCAATTGGGCGAAGATCAAGGATCCCCTTACGGGAGAGGAGCTTGATCCCGACGAACGTCTCATGCGTTCCATCGAGGAGCAAATCGGCGTATCGGAGAACGCGAAGAAGGCGTTCCGCGAGGAAATTCTTATTCGTATTTCATCCTATTCCCGAAAGGGAAGGAAGTTTGACTTTACAAGTCACGAACGTCTCCGCGAAGCGGTGGAGAAGAAGCTGTTTACCGATCTGAAGGATATTGTAAAGATTACGACATCGACGAAAACGCCGGATGAAAGCCAGCTTAAGCGCATTAACGAGGTATCGAAGCGGCTTATCGACGAACATTCCTATTGCCCGGTCTGCGCGAATGAGCTCTTGCGCTATGTGGGAAGCCTGTTGAATCGATAAGTAGTCCTCTCCGATTTAATATTCCTATACGCAGCCTTTACCTTCTCCATAAGCGAGGGTAGAGGCTGTCCGTCGTCAAGAAAGTTGAACTTAATCTTCAAATATTCTCTACAGAAGTTTGCCGGATGACGATATAATAGGAGTGATCGCACTACATTAGAGGAGCCGTGTATATTGATACAAGTAAATGCTGTACGTCGCAAACAATTGGATTTTACCGGAATTACGGAGTTGGATCTGCAATTGTTGAAGGGTTGTCGGCCAATCTTCGAGGAAGTCGTCAAGCAAGTCGTCGACCGCTTCTACGACAGGATTGGGAAAGAGCCGGAACTGGTTGCCATAATCGAAAGGGTCAGCACTGTAGATAGATTAAAAGAAACGCAGCGCGTTTATTGGCTGTCGCTTGCCGACGGCGGGATTGACGACGCTTACATTGAAAATCGGATCCGGATCGGAGCCGTGCACTCGCGAATTGGACTTACGACGGACTGGTATTTGGGTACTTACATGATATATCTGGATATCGCGACCGATGTGTTGAGAAAAGCTTTGCCGGATCGGTGGCAGCAGGTCGTGTTCGCACTGACCAAGATGTTCAATCTGGATTCGCAATTCGTACTCGAAGCCTACAATATGCACGAGCAGGTCAAAATCCAGGATCTTGCAGACGACCGTGCCTCCATGCTAACGACAGTTACGGGAGCCGTGCAGGAGCTGGCATCATTGATAACAGAGCTCGACGAAGGCGCTAATCAAATTGCGAAGACCGCGATATCGACTTCGCAATCTCAAGATAAATCGCATATTTTGCTTGAGGAGCTGCGCGGCGAGCTTGACGGCATTAGCGAGATGGGGATTCTTATCCGCGGCTTGTCGGATCAGACACATCTGCTTGGTCTAAATGCGGCGATCGAAGCGGCGCGGGCCGGCGAGCACGGACGCGGATTCGAAGTCGTTGCGAACGAGGTTCGCAAGCTGGCCGCTTCATCCCGTAACGCTATGGAGGGGATTGGGCAGAAGCTGGAGGAAATCGACAAGAAGTTGAAAGAGGTCCGGCGGGAGTCGGAGCAGACCTCGGAGCAAGCGCGCAATCAGGCGGCGTTGTCGGAGGAGCTTGCTTCCTTCGTTCATATGGTTGATAAAGTTACGCAGGATTTAAAAAGCCTTAGGGCGGATTAGAAACAGCCGTTTTGGATGTAAGGAAAGTCATGTATAATTTCCATCCCTCTCTGCGAATGTTAAGAGCATACGACGGAGGTGGATGAATCCATGATGCCTTGGAGAAACGGGATGTACGTCTTGCTCCTATCCGGTATTCTCGCGCTGCAAAGCGGCTGCGGCGATACGGCGCCGGAGCGGAGGGACGGCTATGAGGCCAGGAGCCCGGGAGCAACGAAAGGAATAGGTCCGCTCGGCGTACGTTCGCAGAACGGTACGGCAAGGGTTGGGAGCGAACAATTGACGCGGATCGCCGAGCAGGTGCCGGGTGTCAAGGGAGCAATCGTCGCGTTAAATGGCGACACGGTTGTGGTCGGCGTATCGGTGGACGATTCCGGCAAGCGCCGTATCGTCGAAAAGCAGGTGATGTCCCAGCTGTTGTGGCAATATCCGGAATACGATTATTATGTAACCTCGGATGATTCGCTGGTGGAACGGGTGCGAAGCGCGAATCGGAACGGCGGCCAATACGGGATGCAGTCGGTCGCAATGAACGACGAAATTTCCGCGATCGCCGACGAGATCGCCCGCACGATGATTAAGCCGCAGCACATCAAGCGGTAACAAGCACGCATTATGAAGGAAGAAAGCCTCTATAACCGCGGCTGCGCGGTTATGGAGGCTTTTCGTTTCGTTAATTACGCCCGATCGCGTTCCCGATCACGGCTTCTCATGCCGGCAAGGCCAAACAAGCCCAGCAGACCTAACCAGCCCCAGCTCCAGCCGCGATTGGTTGTTGTCGTCGCGGTAGCGCGGTAGCCGTTGTTCGTTGTGTTCATGGCACGGTAACGATTGTTGACCGTTCCATGATCAGTTCGTGTATCATAGGTGCGGACGCCGTTATCGACTCGATTGGTTGTGCGGTTCACGTCCGTCTCGACACGGTTCATGGCGCGATTCATGCCGTTCCCCACGCTGTTAGCGGCGCGTTCGACGTCGTATTCAACCCGGTTCGTCGCACGCTGCATGCCAGTCTTCATGTTGTTGTAGCCTTCGCGCATTTCTTCCCCGATCGTTTCTGTGCCATTGTAGCGAGTGGCGTTCATATTGGCGTTACCGCTTGGCTCGATACCCTCGTAGCGATTGGCATTCGCGGTCGGCGCCGCGAAAGCCAATGTGAAACATGTCAATAATGCTGCGAACAGGCCTGCTTTCTTCATGAACGTAAACATCCTTTCTAAATGGGAGTATTGGTTCATGAGTAGCTTGGGCGAAAGTCGCTGTCGCTATCCCGCGATTGGAGCACTTCTGCCATGGGAAGTATTTGCGGCCGGACCTTGCTTATCCATGGCATAATGCGGCGATTCGGACAATGTTCACTCGTTGTTCATAGCTATAGCCCGTAGGAGGCATGCGAAGCTGCCGGCGATGATGGTAAGATAGGAGCAGAACTTAATTTGGAAAGCTGGTGCATGATGACATCGAATCCCATCTCTAGAATTACTCCTGTACTGCTGGCTCTCGTGCTGTTTGCGGCGCTGACCGCATGTTCTTCGGGAGGCTCGGCTTCTTCCGTCGATCCCGCCTCGGTGGACGTTGCGGTCACGACGGATCCGGCGCCTGCCAAAGGGAACGAAGCTGTAAAGCTGGCCGGACAATTCACGGGCATCGAGCTGGATAAGTCGGCGACCGTTTCCTTCGAGATCCGCGTCGGCGATGAAACCGAAATCGTAGATGCCGAGTTTGCCGGAGACAACACTTTTAAGACAGACTACACATTTACCCGTACGGGCATTAACGAAGTGTTCGTCCATCTATATACCGGCGATCTTCACGTTACGAAGAAAAAGCCGGTCGAGGTTCAATAAACGGCAAATAAAAGGAGCCGCCTCAAAGGTCGATTGTAGACCCGCGAGACTGCTCCTTTCGCATTAAACGAATTTTCGGCTCGTTTTTTTTCCGTCGCAACTAAACACGATTTTTTTATCCTCCACAAACGTCTCCAAGTGAACGTTTTTGCCCCACAGCTGCACGACGTAGGGAAGCGTGCGCTCCACGTATTTGAGATCCAGCTCCGTCCCCTCGTACTGATGAGTGAGGTACAATTCTCCGACGCGGTTGAAGTCGCCGTCTTTCACCATAAGGGAGGGGAAACCGCCGTTCACCTTGGAGTAAACGAGCTGTTCGCGGATGTTTTCCCAGGATTTATCCGTAATTTTCCACTCCGGCCCCTTCTTTTCAAAAATATACAGGTCCAGCTCATCGACCAGTTCCTTGGTCAAGTAATTGCGCAGAAAGGAGATGTCGGAGTCGAGCTCGCGCACCTCGAACATCTTCTCCCTTCCCCTGCCGGGCACGCGGCCGAACCGCTCTTGTTCCTCTTTCGTTGGATTATCCCAACGGCGCTCGATGTCCTCGAATATTTTCAGGCCGAGATAATACGGATTCAGGCTATGGCGGGACGGCACGACGACGGAAGAATTAAGCTTGGCGAATTCGATCGTCTCCTCGCTTGTCAGATCCATCTCGCGGATGATGCGTTGATGCCAGTAGGAAGCCCAGCCTTCATTCATGATCTTTGTCTCGAGCTGGGGCCAGAAGTACAGCATCTCGTCCCTCAGCATGGTCAGAATATCGCGCTGCCAATCCTCCAGAACGGTCGAATATTCTTCGATGAACCAGACGATGTCCTTCTCAGGCCGCGGAGGGAACCGCTTTGCCTCCAGGGCTCTTGCTTCCGCCTGCGCCGCTGCAGCCGCGACTGCTTCCGTATCGAGGTCCCACAGATCGTCGAAGGATCCCCCGCTTGCGGAAGCGGAAGCTTTGGCAGAGGGGGATTCCAACTCCTTGCTGCTCATCTCGATGTACCTTTTTTTGTCCAGTTGATAGGGCTTGATAAGGGTTGGGTCGACATGCTCTTGAATCGCGAGGATCGCGTCGATGAATTTCTCCACCGCTTCCGAGCCGTATTGCATCTCGTATTGATGGATCCGATCGGCCGTAGCGGACATGCTTTCGACCATGTTGCGGTTGGAGACTCCGAATCTGGCGTTGTTCTTGAAGAAATCGCAGTGCGCCAGCACGTGGGCGACGATCAGCTTGTTCTGGATGAGAGAGTTGCCGTCCAACAGGAAGGCATAGCAAGGATTGGAGTTAATGACGAGCTCGTATATTTTGCTAAGGCCAAAATCGTATTGCATCTTCATCTTGTTAAATGTTTTGCCGAAGCTCCAGTGGCTAAAGCGGGTTGGCATGCCGTAAGCTCCGAACGTATAGATGATGTCGGCCGGACAAATCTCGTACCTCATCTGATAAAAATCGAGACCGAAGCCTTGGGCGATCTCCGTTATTTCATCGATGGCTCGTTCGAGCTCGCGAATCTCCTCTTGTTTCATGAAATATCCCTCCGGATTCCGAAATACGGTTCATACCATACTTATGTGGACGGGGGAGAAGTTATGAAGCGATTCTAGGAACCGAGCGCCTGCTCGCTCCGTTTGCCAACGGCTGATACAACGGCTACCGCCAATAAAATAAATCCGGTCAGCAAAAACCCTTGCTGTATGCCCAGGGACAACCATCCTAGCGTAGAGGAGCCCGCCACGACGCCGAGCGAGAAAAAGGCGTAGAAGTAGCCGTAGGCTCTTCCTCTTCGTCCGGACGGCGTCGAGCGGATCAGCATCGTGTTAATGGACGGGAACAAGAAACCGAAACCAATGCCGTACAATGCCATAACGCCATACAGGGCAAGCGAAGAAGAGGATGGCCCGATGAGCAGTTGGCTGACGCCCATCAGTCCCACTCCGACAGCCATCGTAATGGCTGGAGAGACCCGGTCGAAGATTCGATTGGTTGGCAGGACAAACACGAGTACGGCAACGATGCCGAACACGCTCATCAGCGTTCCGCTTAACCTTGAGTCGTACCCCAGCGATTGGACATGGAGCGGCAGCAGGTAGGCGATTACGCCTTGAGAAAACATGAGGAAGAAGGCGCCGGCATAAGCCTTCGCGATACCTGCGTTAATAAACGGTCTTGCTTGCCGCGTTAGAGCGCCATCGCTTTGTTTGTTCGGCGCCGCCTTTAAATGGTTGAGGAACAGCGCGGATAGCGCGGTAAGCAGCAGGCCAAGCGCCGCGACGCAAGCAAACACGAACGGCACGGACGTCTTGCTTGCCGTAATCCCGCTGAAAGCGGGGCCGACAATGGCCGCCAAGCCGACGAAGGTGCCGGTAATAGCGACCTTCTTGCCTTGTTCGTTGCCAGCTGTCGTATTGGCGGAAAAGGTAAAGGCGGCAGGGACGATCAAACCGGCGACGAAGCCGTGTATAATGCGGACGGCGATGAGCAGAGCAGGACTGTCGACGATATGGTAGAGCAGCAGCGCTCCGCTGGACAAGAGCAAGCCGACCATGAGCATTCGGAAGGGGCCGAGCTTGTCCGTCAAAAAGCCGGACAGAATGTTGCCGATCGTATTGGACAAGGAATACAAGCCGATGACGAAGCCGGCTACGAAGGCGCTGGCCCCTACCGAAGTGGCGAACGTACTCATGACGGGCAACTGCGCAAACAAGTCGAAGAATGAGAAGAACACGATGCTGTATACGAGCAGCGTAACGTTGATCGATCCCACGGCATATTTCGACTGAGCTTTTTTGAGCTGCCAGTCCAATACAAAGTTGCCGAGCGGAACGAAGGCAGCGGCGAATGCGGCAAGAGGCCATAACAAGCTCCATCTCACTTTCAGGGCGGCATACAAAATAGAGAGTCCGTACAAGACGAATATGCCGCCATGCACGCTACCCATGATGGTCACGGCTTCGTCATGTCCCCATACATATTTTAATGGCATGGCAACGGCAAGCAGCAAGAGCAGCGATATCCCGTCGAGCAGGCCCGTCGTGCGCAGAATGGTAATCGGATGAATCTTCATGAGCAATCTCCTCAGCTGTTAATAATGAATGGATGCACCTATTCTATCACCTTCCTCCTCCGGTTTGTTGACAAAGTGCGGATTGACACCAAACGTTAAAGATTGATAAGATAAGTTCAATATTTATAAATTGGTATCTGGTACTAAATCCAGGTACTAATTTCAAGCATATAACTTATCAGAGGTGATCGCATTGAGCAATTGGATGACGGGCAAAAATATAGTAGTTATGGGCGTAGCGAACGAAAGAAGCATCGCATGGGGCATCGCCAGATCGCTTTATAAAGCAGGAGCGAGCCTCATCTTTACCTACCGGAAGGAACGTTCCTTTCAGAAGCTGTCCCAGCTGCTGGAGGAGGAGGGCATTGAGCCGCTTATGACCGTAAGCTGCGATATTTCGGAGGACGCCAGCATACAGGCTGCCTTCGACGCAATAGGGGCGCGCGTTGGGATCATCCATGGAGTCGCGCATTCTATTGCTTTCGCGGACAAGGATGAGTTAAAGGGGGAATATGCCAATACGTCTCGCGAAGGTTTCCTTCTTGCCCAGGACGCCAGCGCTTATTCGCTCGTTGCCGTGGCCCGCGAAGCGAGGAAGTGGATGAGCGAAGGCGGCAGCATCGTGACTCAATCCTATATTGGAGCAGAACGGGTCGTGCGCAATTACAATGTCATGGGCGTGGCGAAGGCGTCGCTGGAAGCCAGCGTTCGCTACTTGGCAGAGGATCTGGGCCAATTCGGCATTCGTGTGAACGCGGTATCCGCGGGACCGATTCGAACGCTCGCAGCCAAGGGGGTATCGGGCTTCAACGATATAATGTCAACGATCCAGCAGAAGGCTCCGCTCAGACGGAATATCGATCAGGACGAGGTGGGCGATGCCACCCTGTTTTTGCTCAGTCCATTGTCCAGAGCGGTTACCGGCGAAGTTCTTCACGTCGATGCCGGCTATCATATCATCGGTTGAAGCGGTTCCGCCGCTATGCCTAGAACCATTGACCATAAGGTTGATGGTTTTTTTGCGAGGAGAACGTGCAATTATCTTTCAATTGGATTAATTAAAATATGAATTCAACATAGTTATAATTAGGTATTGAATTAATTCATGTGATGTTGTTTAATAGAGCTATCAACTCACATGAACTTGAACGAAGGAGAGGGAACAGGTATGACTCAACGGGCGAAGATGATAGTGGACAAAGACTTTATAATCGGACAGGTAGACGATCGGATATACGGTTCGTTTATCGAACACTTGGGCAGAGCCGTATACGGGGGCATATATGAAGAGGGACATCCCGACGCGGACGAGCAGGGCTTCCGGAAGGACGTGCTTGAGCTGGTGAAGGGACTGCAGGTGCCTATCGTCCGTTATCCGGGGGGCAATTTCGTATCAGGCTACAATTGGGAAGACGGAGTCGGTCCCGTAGCGGATCGTCCGAGACGGCTGGAGCTGGCATGGAGGACGATCGAGCCGAACTGGATCGGCTTCAACGAATTCATGGACTGGTGCGGCAAGGCGGGGACGGAAGCCATGATGGCGGTCAACCTCGGGACGCGCGGCATCGACGATGCCCGCAATCTGGTGGAATACTCCAACCATGCATCGGGTTCTTACTGGAGCGATCTGAGACGTTCGCACGGATATGAAACGCCGCATGCCGTAAAGACCTGGTGTCTGGGCAACGAGATGGACGGACCTTGGCAGATCGGCAGCAAGACGGCGGTAGAATACGGACGTCTCGCGAGCGAAGCGGGCAAGACGATGAGGCTTGTAGATCCAGGAATCGAGCTGGTCGCTTGCGGAAGCTCCAGCCGGACGATGTCGACGTTCCCGGAATGGGAAGCTACGGTACTGGATCTCACTTACGATACAGTCGATTATTTATCGATCCATCAATATTTCGGCAATCAGAAGGGCGACGCGAAAAACTTCCTGGCCCAGTCCGTCGGCATGGATCAGTTCATCCATACGGTCATTTCTACGGCCGACTACGTGCAAGCGAAGAAGCGGAGCAAGAAAAAGATTCATCTCTCCTTCGACGAATGGAATGTATGGTTCCATTCTCACGATCACGACAGAAAGCTGGACCCATGGTCGATCGCTCCGCCGCAGCTCGAGGATGTCTACACGCACGAAGACGCGCTTGTTGTCGGTTGTATGCTGATCAGCCTGTTAAAGCGCGCGGATCGCGTCAAGATGGCCTGCATGGCGCAGCTCGTCAACGTCATCGCGCCTATTATGACGCGTAATGGCGGTCCCGCATGGAAGCAGACGATCTATTATCCTTACATGCATGCAAGCGTGTTTGGACGCGGTCAAGTGCTTGTGCCGCTCATTCAATCGCCGAAGTATGACAGCGCAGACTTCACGGATGTGCCGTACGTAGAATCCGTCGCCGTCTACAACGAAGAAAAGAGCGAAGTGACTGTGTTCGCCGTAAACCGCTCGCTGGAGGAAGCGATTCCGTTCGAAATCGATCTGAGAAGCTTCGGCGCGGCATCAATCGTAGAGCATATCGTCCTCGAGAACGACGATCTGCTTGCGACGAATATGGAGCATCGTCCTGACCAAGTGCAGCCCCATGCCGATGGACGGTCGACAATGGACTCAAGCGGCAAGCTGGAGAGCATTTTGAACAAAGCGTCATGGAACGTTATTCGCCTGAAACTGCAATCCTAATTGAATGACGACTCTCACGGGGACGGAGAAGGAGCCGGGATGCTGCTTATCCGTCCTCTTTTGTTGTATGATAGTAGCATGCGGAAGGATGGGATTGGATAGATGATACAGGCGAATACGGATGCGAAGTGGCTGCCGTTATACGAAGCGCTGGCTTCCGAAGTGCGGCTTGCGATATTGAATTTGCTTTCGGCGGAGGCCATGAACGTCAAAGATATAGCCGCTGCGCTTGGCCTGAGCAGCGCCATTGTCACGATGCACATCCGGAAGCTCGAGGCTGCCGGATTATTGCATACGCGTATGGTGCGCAAGGATGGCGGCACCCACAAGATGTGCGAGCTGGCGGAGCAAAACATTCGAATCGAGCTCCCGCACAAGCGTGATCAAGCGATGAAATCGCATGAGACCATGATTCCGATCGGCCATTACACGGAATGCGACATTCATCCGACATGCGGCATCGCCACGAGAGAGAACTTTATCGGCCAATTCGACGATCCAAGATACTTCCTGGATCCCGAACGAATGAACGCGGGCATCTTATGGTTCGGACATGGCTTTGTGGAATACAAAATACCGAATTATTTGCTGACCTCCCAACAGCCGGAGGCACTTGAGATTATGCTCGAGATCGGCTCCGAGGCGCCGGGCGTCAATGAGCATTGGCCTTCCGATATTAGCTTCCAACTGAATGCATGCGAGCTTGGCACATGGACGAGCCCTGGCGACTATGGGAACAAACGAGGGAAGTTCTCGCCCAGCTGGTGGCCTGAATCCGTCAATCAATACGGACTGCTAAAGCTGATTCGGATACAGGAGGACGGGACGTACATCGACGGGCAGCGAATGTCGAACGTGACGCTGGGAGAGATCGCCCTGCATCGGAACCAATGGACGTTCCGTATCGGCGTTCAGCCGGATGCCGAGCATGTAGGCGGCGTTACTTTATTCGGAAGCGGCTTTGGCAATTACAATCAGGATATTATTTTCAAAGTGTTCTATTCGGAATAAACGACCTGTATTTCCCTGTAGTCCTGCCTTGCGGATTCTGATATCCTTCTTAAGGAATCAACAATCCTGCAGTTGAAGGAGGACTTCGTTATGAAAAAAACAATGAAGCAAGGCACAGTCGCTTTGGCGGCAGGGATGCTTATTGCTGCATCGATATTGCCTGCGGCTGCAAGCGCGGCTCCAGAGCATACCCTTGAAATGTATTTTCCCGTCGATATAGAGAACCATTGGGCTTACCGGGAGCTCGACAACTTCGTCGTGGCCGATCTTCTAAAAGGATATCGCACGGACGAAGGCGAGGTAGAGGTCAGGCCGGAGCAGAGCATCACCCGAGCGGAATTCGTAACGCTGCTCGTACGCTCGCTGGGACTAAAGAGCGATAAAGCGCAGGCTGCTTTCCAGGATGTTCCGTCGGAGGAGTGGTACGCCGATTCTGTGCAAATCGCGAGCTCGCTGGGCATCGTAAACGGCATAACAACGACAGAATTTAAACCGGATCAGCTCATTGAACGCGGCGAAATTGCGGCAATGGTCGTTCGCGCTTTCCCGGACGTGATGGAGACGGAGGATGGAGCGGAATCGGAGGCTGCGCCATTTGTGGACATTCCCGCTAGCGATTATTTCGCAGCCGATGCCATTGCATCCGCGAGCCGGGCAGGCATCGTAAACGGCATAACGGAGCTTGAATTCAAGCCCTTTCAACATGCGAAGCGAGCGGAGGCCGTCGTCATGCTTCAGAGGGCATTAAATCAGCAGGACGGCGATCTGCCAAGCTTCGAGCAGCTCAAATCCGTTATTCTGACTGCGGACGAAGCGGAGCTTGCAGCCATTAATCAAGGTGAACTGGAGGGACTGTCGTCCTTGCTGGGGAAACAATATACGGCATTCCAGCTCACCTCGCTGGAGCAATATATTGAGGGAATGAAGGAGCTCGTCGGCGACGGCATTGCCATCAGCGTCGAGGAGACGGGGGAACGCAGCATCGAGCTGGTATCCGCCTCCGACCGTTATGCCATCGTAAAGTCGACGGGCGGCTCCTGGTTGTTCAAGTATGCATACGATGGACAGCAACAGGCGGAGACCGTATCAAGCGATGGCCATTATTACATGAAAAAAACCGAAGACGGCTCCTGGAAGGTATATGCCATCTTCGAACAATAATGTAAAAAACCTCTCATCCCGATTTGTTTGGGCGAGAGGTTTTTTTGTTCTAGAACAGGCTCCAGTCAAGGGACTGGGATAGGGTCTCCAGCAGATGGACGCCCGCGATGCTGTTGCCCTTCGGATTTAACGATGGTCCGACGATGCCAATGCCATATCGACCCGGAACGAGGGTTAAAATGCCGCCGGCGACGCCGCTCTTGGCAGGCAGGCCCACCTCGATCGCGAATTGTCCGGAGGCGTTGTACATGCCGCAAGTCACCATGAAGGTTTTGGCGATCTGGACGTATCTTCGAGGGATCAGCACCTCGCCGGACAGGGGGTCCGTTCCGTCGTTCGCAAGCACTAGCGCCATTCGGGACAGATCGCTGCAGGTAACGGCTATGGAGCAATGGCGGAAGTAAACGTCGAGGACGTCGTCGACCTTTCCCTTCAAGACGCCTTTATCTTTGAGGAAATAGGCCATGGAGCGATTTAGATCGGCACTAAGCGCCTCTGAGCGGTAGACGTCGAGATCGTAGGCAAGTTCCGGGTTGCCAGCTAACCGGCGGAAAAACCGCAGAACGCGTTCGGACTTCTCTTCGGGACCGTCACCCCCGATCAGAGACGATATGGCAATCGCTCCAGCGTTAATAAGCGGATTAAAAGGAATGCTCGGCTGCACCAGCTCGAGCTTCAGCATGGAATTAAAGTTGTCGCCCGTCGGCTCCATCCCCACCTTGTCGAATACGATCTCCGGACCCCGGTCGATCAAGGCAAGCAGCAGGGTAAATACTTTGGATATGCTTTGCATCGTAAAGGACAGTCCGCAATCGCCAGCAGTTACGGAATTGCCGGAAAAGTCGATGACATGAATGCCAAGCGCATCCGCCGGAGCTTTGGACAGCTCCGGGATATAGGAGGCCACCTTGCCGGCCTGGCACATCGTTTTGCTTGTTTTCACCCAGCCCGGCAACAAAGCGCGAAGTCGTTCGAGCTCCTCGCTTTGATGTGGTAAGTTCGTACTGCTCATAAAAATGGAGCCTCCTTGTTAATGGGGTGCATTCGCTAATTAATTACAATGAGAGCTTGGCGACGACAGGGTAATGGTCGGAAGGATATCGACCGTTTATGTTGCTTCTTATGATGCTGGTCTCCTCTACCGTCACATTAGGGCTTGTAAAAATATAATCGATCGGCTCGCCCGGGGTCCCCCCCTCGAATGCATGGAAGGTCCGTCCTAAGGGTTCGGTAATGGCGTCATAAGCGTCGGTTAATTGTTCGGCCAACAAGCGGATAGCGGCATCATTGGGCTGACAATTCAAATCGCCGGTCAGGATGCAAGGGGCTTCGGAAGGTTGGATGATGTCAACAATCTTGTCCAGAATCAACTGTGCGCTTCGGGCGCGGGCCATCTCGCCGATATGGTCGAAGTGGGTATTAAAGAGATAAAGCTGATTTCCGGAATGATGAACAGATTCCAGCCGTGCCCAGGTGCAGAATCGGGGATAATCGGCGTCCCAAGCTTTCCCGGAAGGCCGCTCGGGTGTCTCCGACAGCCAGAATTGTCCTTCTTCAAGCAAGGCGAGCTGACGTTTGTCGTAATAGATCGCGCAGCATTCGTCCAGACTTTCGTCGCCGCTCCTATAGCCTGCTCGGCCTTCTCCGATGCGGGTATATGCCGGCAGCAGGCCGTCTAGATCCTCGAGCATGTCGTATCTGCCTTCTTGGGTGCCGATGATCGCCGGGTTATACGACAAGATCGTATCGGCGACTTGCTGCTTGCGGTTAGGCCAAGCATTGTCCCCGTCGAAGGACACATTCACTCTCAGGTTGAAAGTCATCACAGTAAGCTTCATAAAGCACACCACCTTTATATAGATGTTTTTATTATATCCGGTCCGATGCGACATCGAACAGATGGGGCAGTTGGATTGAGTTATTTAATCTTTTTGAAAAAAAGTTTTGCATAAGGCTTGACCAATCTATCGAGGTCATGGTATATTCTAATTCCGGCCGAGACAACTTGGTTGGAGCGAAAGAAAAGATTGTTCTTTGAAAACTGAACAACGAGCGAAACTGCCCGATACAATCGCAAGA
>NZ_BDQX01000050.1 GCF_003112455.1 Paenibacillus agaridevorans | reverse complement strand
TTCGCTTTGAACCTCGGCGTAGTGATGATTCGCAAGACGAATGACGAAATCGATCTTGTTCGTCACCCATTTCTCCATCCTTACATAACAAACGTAACCGCGATCCATGACATAAAGCACGCCAGGATCAACCACGACGAGATCATCCGACCCCG
>NZ_BDQX01000049.1 GCF_003112455.1 Paenibacillus agaridevorans | reverse complement strand
GTTAACAACGCCTATGGACGCTTATCAGAGTTACTTCACGGTCCATCGGCGTTTTTAACGCCTACAGCTGCTCGTTCGCCTACTTTTCGGAGCCATAAGCGTTATTAACGCCTATGGCTGCTAATCAGAGTTACTTTCCGGTCCATCGTCGTTTTTAACGCCTACAGCTGCTCGTTCGCCTACTTTTCGGAGCCATAAGGGTTAACAACGCCTATGGACGCTTATCAGAGTTACTTCACGGTCCATCGGCGTTTTTAACGCCTA
>NZ_BDQX01000048.1 GCF_003112455.1 Paenibacillus agaridevorans | reverse complement strand
AGGAGAAGGTGCAGGAGACCCTCGCGCATATTCATACGCTCACACAGCAAGAAGCTGGCGAATAACCAGATGAGCTTCTTGGCCAGCTCGAAGAAACAGCCTTCATGCTGGAAGAACAAGCGGAAAACTCAACCGAACAGATCGCTCAAGCAAGCGACAGCGAAGCGAGGAAATCCTTACGTAAAGAGCGCAGTACCTGGAAGCAGCCACTGAAACAAATTTTTCCAAGGCTCGCCAAGTATGAGCAGCAGAAAGGTTGCTTTGGCGATCGGAACAGCTACTCTAAAACCGATCCAGATGCCACGTTTATGCGTATGAAGGAAGATCACATGAAAAAAGGCCAACTGAAGTCGGGGTACAATGTGCAGATGGTGACGGAAAACCAGTTCTTTTTGCTTTACAGCATCCACCAGCGACCTACCGATACGCGCTGCTTCATCCCGCATATGGAGCGACTGGGTGCGTCTTCTTTGCCGATGCCCAAAACAATGGTTGCCGATTTGGGCTATGGAAGTGAAGAGAACCATTTGTATGCGATAGGGGAGGAAAAGGAGCCTCGATTTTCTCATTCCCTATGGCAGCTTCATGTTTGAGAAAACACATCGTTACTAGAAGGACATTCGGCATACCTCTAGCTGGACGTATGGGGTGTTGGATGATCGATTCTTTGCCCGAATGGCCGTTACGTTCGCTTTAAGAAATACCAAACGAAGAAAAACGCATCTGGTTTGGAAAAAAGCTTCAAGCTATAAGAATGTGAAGATTGTAGTAACTGCCCCATCATGCCCGCATGCACCAAAGCAAAGGGGAACCGTCAAGTACACTGGAATACAATTTGGGAAGAGTTAAAAGCAAAGGCCAAAAAAGCCCTTGAGGATGACGAAAAATCCGTGAGAAGTCGAAGATGTTGCTTACTGAACACAAGGAGCAATTTGAGTCGCGGGACCAACCTAAACTTAGCGGAAGGCCCACTCCTGAAGAATACGTCATGATCAGAGATTTCGTAATATACCCTCAATTGGTTAAGATGGTCCAAAAGAGCATGGATGATATGGGATTTTCTCATGTCGCCTTGAAAGGTGTAATCCTTCGTTGTCTGGAGCACATCATGTTCAATATTTCCGATGATTTTTTCAAACACAAGAAAGAGCTCAAGAACCGGAATATCAAAGTGGTGGAAGAAGAAACGAACGACGATATCCTTTATTACCGATTTTATTGTAGAGGTTATGAAGAAAGATTTGGTATCGTTAGAGAGGCGTTACGAACCGAAATTAGATTGAAGTTGACTAATTATACGAATGCCCTCGGGCAGCAATTCAAATCCAATAAAGGTTGAGGTGTTACCCTTATGGCAAAAGATAAAGGACCAAAGAGACCTACAAGGGATGAATACGTTCTGGAGGAACTGGGGGAGCGCCTGGTAGAAGCGCAGCAAGAAGAGGGGACTGTAGAACTACAGATATGGAACAAGGAGCCGGTTATCGGACGAATCGTAAAGATGGATTCACGTACAAAAATTAATCCACGTTGAGCAGAGGAATTGCGAAACCGATCGAGTGCCGTTCATGGACATTATGCGGGTAGATAATATCTAATTTCAGCTTAATTAGGCAGGTATTAATTGGTCCATGTCGAATACATTTCGGAAGGAGAGTGATTCGAGATGAATATGTTGGTTAACCGATATCTCGGTGAAAAGGTGATCGTCACACTGGATACTGGGGATAAGCATCAAGGAATCTTAGAGGATGTCATCGATCCGGAATACATTGGGTATGTAAAAGTGCACAATGGGGATGAAGTGGTATTCTTCCCGGAAGACCAAATTGAGAACATCAAGCCGGAATTATTGAATTGATAAAGAGCCGTAGGGGAAAGCAACCCTGCGGCTATTTGATTATTTTGGGAATAATGAATTTCGGCTGTTGGCGATAAGGTGTGATAAAGGTTGAGGAAAAGTATCTTTTGAATCATGCGCATGTAGAATTTTTTCTTGAACTACCGGTAGCTGGCCATGTTCGGTGCCGTTGTTCATTAAAGTAACGGACAGTGTGGCACAGACCTTGAAATAGTAAAGTGAACTAGGAGTTTCATTGCAAACTGCACCATATCTTTAAATGAAGCAGGCAGACGTCCCTGGTGGACGCCATTCTGTCCTTATTGTTTGTTATACATAAGACGTGGCATAACGGACTGTAAACTGCCTTAGAAAAAGATCTTCCGATCCTGTTCCTCTTTCAGAATTTCCACAGCTTCCCTAAAGCGTAGTGAATGGACAATTTCACGTTCACGTAAAAATTTGAGACTGTCTTGGAGATCCACATCGTCTGTCAGGTCAATTAACCACTGATATGTGGCCCTAGCTTTCTCTTCGGCTGCTATATCCTCATACAGATCTGCAATGGGATCGCCTTTGGCTTGAATATATGATGCCGTCCATGGTACACCAGCGGCGTTTGTGTAGAAAAGTGCGTTGTCGTGTGCAGCGTAATGGGCGCCAAGTCCAGCCGCCTTTAACTGATCCGGAGTCGCATCCTTTGTCAGCTTATAAATCATCGTTGCTATCATTTCTAAATGAGAAAATTCCTCCGTCGCGATATCCGTCAGTAGTCCAATGACTTTATCTGGAATGGTGTATCGTTGATTTAAATATCGAAGTGCTGCTGCAAGCTCGCCATCAGCTCCTCCGTATTGTTCCATCAAAAATTTTGCCATTAGCGGATCGCACTTGCTTACCCTGACCGGATATTGAAGCTTCTTCTCATAGACAAACATGCCCGAAATTCCCCGCTTTCGACTTTAGAATCTCGACGCAGCACCCCATATTGTGTTTACTGCGTTAAGGTGTCATTATCTGCAATACTTACCCAGGTACAAATTAAGTTCTTTCAACATGAGGGCTAAGGACTGAAAATCATGTAGCGGTGTAATTTCAACTCGAAAACTCCCCCGAGAATCCTTGATTTAACTAATTGCAGAGAAACGTTTTTTAACATCTAACTATGATGTACCAATTCTTCTGTCCCGATATCCGTCAGAAGTCCAATCACTTTGTCAGGTATCGTGTAACGCTGGTTCAAGTAACGCAACGCTGCAGCAAGCTCGCCATCGGCACCGCCATATTGCTCCATCAGAAATTTGGCCATAAGCGGATCGCATTTGCTCACTCTTACGGGATATTGAAGTTTCTTCTCATAGGCCCACATCGGTTGACTTCTCCTCGCTTTCCCATTGGACTTCTCACTCGTTTGCAGCCGGCATGCGAGTTCGGGCATTTCCCTGCTATCAGACTATCCTCGTCCATGCTCCGCGCGGCTCTACACTTGCCAAGGCCATGGAGCCTCTTTCCATTGCCACGGGGTTTTGGACATGCTGTGACCGAAGTTCATGAGCGGTCCGTATGCCGCTTCGTATTGTGCGGCTATTCGTTTGCGAAGCTCCGCATATTGGTTGAATTGGGCAATTGCAGCTTCGTCCCCGGGATGCGTATCAAGGTACAGATTTAATTCGACCAATACGAAGTCGACCGCCTGCAGATCGTGCAACAGCTTGTAATAGGCTTCATCAAGCATTGTCTCAGCCATTTACATATCGCCTCCCGTTACCCGCGTAGGAGAAGAAGGATCTGGATATGGGGCAAATAAGGCCGGCCATAACGTCCCGTACTTCAAAGCATCGTAGGCGGAGAATTGGGGCAGATTGGGGGGCTGAATAGTAATAAATAATTGCGGCGGCACATTGTAGCTCTTTTCTCTGATTGGAGGACAGGGATCATGTGGTCCGACAAATGGGCGATAGGTTCGGAATTGATCGCTCGCATTCATAGCTATGCTCCTTTCCAAATCGTTCCTTGCCCAACTATATGACGGACGGCTTGGGCGTTATGCAAAGTTAAGCAAGTACTTATTTCTGACTATAAAACTAGCATTTCGAATAGAAAAAAACGAGATTAGCAGGATTTTCCTCGCTTACCGTCGAAACTTGCAGAGACATATTTGCGAAAACGGGGGAGATTGAGCGTTGAAACTGAGAAATGCATTATTGGGTGGCGCTGCAGCCATTCTGTTGTTGTCTGGTGCGGAAAATGTCGCATTTGCCTCTACTGTCAAGGCTGGTTCAACACTCAATGCAAGTCAGGTTGGCGGGAAACAGGCTAAGGTTGCACATATCATCGCTGTAACAAACCTGCGCAAGGGGCCGGGAATGGATTACAAGATCGTGGCTAAGGCGCAGCCTGGAGACAGCTTTGCCATAGAAGGCAGCGATGGCGACTGGTATAAGGTGGGACTTCCCGGAGGAGGCAAAGCCTACATCGCGAATTGGGTCGTGGAGACGGATGCGGAGGAGCAAGTCGCAATCGAGGGACCCGGTGAAGGGCAACAAACCGACAATGGTCCGAAGGCGACTGTGATTCAAATCCTGGGAGTCACCAATTTGCGAAGCGGGCCCGGGATGGATTACAGCGTCGTCGCCAAAGCGCAAAGCGGCGAAACGTTCCGAATCGATGGCTCGGAAGGCGAATGGTATCGCATCGTTTTGACGAACGGCAGACAAGCGTATGTTGCCAAGTGGGTAGTTCAAACGGAGGAAGTGCCGGATAGCGACAGCAGGGTATATATCTACCATACTCATAATCGCGAATCATGGAAAAACGTTGCACGCAGCACCGCCGGCGGCGCGTACGATGACAAAGAAGTAAATATTACGCTGGTCGGCAAACATATGGCTTCCACCCTGAAGCAGAGAGGCATTCCAACCATCTCGGAGAATGCGGATATTGCCGCAAGGTTAACGGAGCAAAAGCTGAACTATTCGCAATCATACGCGGAATCAGGCAAAGCTGTAGCTAATGCGATCAGCTCCCATGCTTCCTTGTCTTATTTTCTGGATATCCATCGGGATGCGGATTTGCCTCGCAGTACAACAGCCGTAACGATCGGTAAGAAGACATACGCTCGCGTTATGTTTGTGATTGGCATGGCCAATCCCAACTACAAGGAAAACAAAAAGCTTGCGGATGCTTTACACACATTGCTGAATAAAAAATATCCCGGCCTGTCCAGGGGAGTGTTGCTCAAAGGCTCGAGCAACGGCAATGGCGAATACAACCAGTCGGTATCGAGCGGCAGCCTGCTTCTTGAATTCGGAGGCGTCAATAATACGCTTCAGGAAAATTTGAGCACGGCCGAAGCGTTTGCAGAAGTGTTTGCGGACTATTTAAAGCAGAAAAAATAAGTTGATTTGGAGTTCGGACAAGTGGGGAATACTGGGCTGCTGGATGAGCAAGCGAAAAACGTTTGCAAGAAGGCGCTGGTACGCTTCGTCAAAAAATAAATACATGCAAAAGGACTCTCCGAGGAGAGTCCTTTTGTATGTATTTATTTATGGATAGCCTAACAATATGGCTTGCTGCTCCGTTTAACAACTCAGGTGTCTGTAAGCTCGAATTCGATATAGCTTTGTTCATAAAATGTTCAGTTTCATGCTATAGAATTACGTATTATCAAGGAATTATGGAATAGCGGAAATCCGGCAACACTACAAATGTCGAACAATAATGATTGTTCGA